>CAVSLI010000010.1:0-137531 GCA_963728755.1 uncultured Solirubrobacterales bacterium
TGGCCACGGGCGGTTTCACGCTCGTCCTGCTCTTCGTCATCACGTTCGCGCTCGCGCTCCCGACCGGCTACATCTGGTCGAGGCTCACCGAGGGGCGGCGGGAGGCCAAGGACCGCCTGGTCACCCTCGGGATCGCGGCCGGCTTCGGCATCGCCGTAGCGCCGCTCATCTCCCTGCTCTACGAGGTGGTCAAGCGGGGCGCCGCCCGCTTCGACGGCGCGTTCTTCACGGACTCCGCACGCGGCGTCATCGGGTCCGGCGGTGGCGCGGAGCACGCGATCATCGGGACCCTGGTCATCACCGGCGTCGCCACCCTGATCTCCGTACCGATCGGAATCATGGCCGCCGTCTACCTGAACGAGTACGGGACCGGCCGGCTGCGCAGGGCACTCACGTTCTTCGTGGACGTGATGACCGGCATCCCCTCGATCGTCGCCGGCCTGTTCGCGTACGCCCTCTTCGCGATCTTCCTGGGACCCGGGATCCGCTTGGGCATCATCGGCTCGGTCGCGCTCACGGTCCTGATGATCCCGATCGTGATCCGGACATCGGAGGAGATCCTCAAGATCGTCCCCGACCATCTCCGCGAGGCCGCCTACGCGCTGGGAACCCCGAAGTGGAAGGTCGTGCTGCGGATCGTCCTGCCGACGGCGCTGGCGGGACTGGTGACCGGCGTGATGCTGGCGGTGGCGCGGGTGATCGGCGAGACAGCGCCCCTCCTCGTCACGACCGGGGTGATCGACTCCGTCAACACGGACCCCTTCAACGGCCGGATGCAGAACCTCGCCGTCTACGCCTACAGCGAGTACAAGGACCCAGGGGTGGACGTTCAGGCGTCCTATGACAAGGCGTGGGCCGCGGCGCTCACGCTGATCGTGCTGGTGATGCTGCTCAGCCTGATCGCCCGCTGGATCTACCGCCGCTTCGGAACCGACCTGCGCTAGCCCACTGAGTACAGACTTTGACCAGCGATAGGAGAGACATGCCGGAGACCGCACAACAGAGGATCGACCAGAACCTCCCCACCGTGACGCCCGATGTCACCCCCGCGGCGGCCGCTTCCAGAAAGAAGGAGACCGCTAGGGTCGAGCGCGTGGCGAAGCGCTTCGAAGTAAAGGACGTCGATCTCTACTACGCCAAGTTGCACGCCGTGCAGGACGTCACGATGACGATCGAGGCGAACCAGGTCACCTCCCTGATCGGCTCGTCCGGCTGCGGGAAGACAACGATGCTGCGGTCGCTCAACCGAATGCACGAGCTCACCCCGGGTGCAAGCGTCACCGGGGAGATCAGCCTGGACGGCCATGACATCTACGCATCGAACGTCGATCCGGTGGAGGTCCGGCGGCTGGTCGGCATGGTCTTCCAGGCGCCCAATCCCTTTCCGACCATGTCGGTCTACGAGAACGTCGCCGCCGGCCTCACCCTCAACCGGCGCGGGATCAAGAAGTCGGAGAAGGACGCGATCGTCGAGCGCTCGCTGCGCAGCGCGCACCTCTGGGAGGAGGTCAAGGATCGCCTCGACCGTCCCGGCTCGGGCCTCTCCGGGGGCCAGCAGCAGCGCCTCTGCATCGCCCGGGCGATCGCGGTCGAGCCGGAGGTGCTGCTCATGGACGAGCCCTGCTCCGCCCTCGACCCGATCGCGACGCTCGCGATCGAGGACCTCATCAAGGAGCTCAAGACGCGCTACACCATCGTCATCGTCACCCACAACATGCAGCAGGCCGCGCGCGCGAGCGACACCACCGCCTTCTTCAACCTCGAGGCGAGCGGAGAGCCGGGGCGCCTGGTCGAGATGGGGCCGACCGAGAGCATGTTCACCAACCCCGGCAAGAAGGAGACCGAGGACTACGTCAGCGGAAGGTTCGGCTGATGCCGGAGGTACGCCTCCACTACCAGGAAGAGCTCGCCAGCCTCGAGGAGCGCGCTCTCTCGGCGATCGACCTCGTCATCTCCTCCCTCGATCGGACCATGGAGGCGGTCGAGCACAAGGACTCGGAGCTGGCCGAGCTGGTCATCGCTGACGACGACCGGATCGATGGGCGGTACCTCGAGGTCCATCAGGCGATCCTCACGCTGCTCGCCACTCAGGCACCGGTGGCGACCGACCTGCGGCTGATCTCGGCGCTCCTGCACGTCATGCACTCGATCGAGCGCATGGGTGATCAGTGCGTGAACATCTCGAAGGTCATCCCGCTCACCGGCTATGACGCGCCGCAGCACTCCGAGATGGTCGACAGGATTCTGCTGATGGGCAAGCAGGCGCGCTCGATGCTCTCCCAGGCGAAGAAGGCCTTCGAGGGCCGCGACGTCGAGCTGGCCCGGGACCTGGTCCGCCAGGACGACCTGATCGACAACCTCAACAAGGAGTGCTTCCAGATCGCGGTCCAGGTGGGGGAGGACGAGGACATCAGGGAGTGGGCGATGACGATGATGCTCGTCGCCCGGGCACTCGAGCGGATCGGCGACAACGCCGTCGACATCGGCGAGCAGGTCGCCTTCGTCGTCACCGGCCTCTTCCGGGAGTTCGAGGACGCCTCCCATCCCGGGCAGGCGCCGCTCCACGCGACCTAACGCGTCGCCGTTTCCGCTTCCTGAGGCACCATCACCTCGGCGGCCTCCTCCGGCGTGATGTCCGGGTAGAGCACGCGGATCACGCCGATGGCGACCGCTCCGCCGACGAGCTGCGCCACGACGAAGCCCGGGCACGGAGGCCGGGGCGATTCCCGCGAAGGTGTCGGAGAACATCCGGCCGACGCTGATCGCCGGGTTGGCGAAGCTGGTCGAGCTCGTGAAGAAGTAGGCCGCGCCGATGTAGGCGCCCGACCGCCGCCGGCGCGAGCGATCCGCGCCGCGTCCGCGCCAGAGCGAAGATCACCAGCAGCAGCCCGAGCGTCGCGATCACCTCGGCGAATAGGTGGGCCTCCGAGGCGCGGTGCTTGTCGAGATGCTGATCGCCGCCAGCGCGAACATCCCGTTCGCGACGATGCCCCGGCGATGCAGCCCGACGACCTGGGCCGGGATGTAGGCGAAGGCCTCCCGCCAGCGGAGGCCGCCGAAGCTCGCGTCCACGAGCGAGACGACCGGGTTGAAGTGGGCGCCGGAGACGGGACCGAACATGAGGATGATCGTGAACAGTCCCGTCGCGGTGGCCGCGGCGTTCTCGAAGAGCTGGAGGCCGACGTCGCCGGGCGAGAGGTTCCCGGCCGCGATGCCGGAGCCGATCACGACGGCGGCGAGGAAGGCCGAGCCGAGGAACTCGGCGAGCAGGCGGCGAGGGAGGGGAGCGGTCACGCATCTGTTCAGTCGCCGGGGACTGAGAGTCGGCGATCAGAGCGTCGACCCGGCCGCGGATCTCGTCGCGGATCCGGCGGACGGTCTCGAGATCCTTGCCGCCGGGTCCTCGAGATC
Source organism: uncultured Solirubrobacterales bacterium (assembly GCA_963728755.1). Lineage (GTDB taxonomy): Bacteria > Actinomycetota > Thermoleophilia > Solirubrobacterales > 70-9 > DASUPK01. Next base: position 3,412 of record CAVSLI010000010.1, read on the forward strand.
CCAGTCCTCGTAGCGCTTGCCCGGGTAGATCGGGCAGGCGTCGCCGCAGCCCATCGTGATCACGACGTCGGACTCGCGGACCATGCCGTCCTCGAGCTTCTTGGGCCGCTCCGCGGAGATGTCGATGCCGATCTCCTTCATCGCCTCGACGACGGCCGGATTGAGCTGGTCGGCCGGCTCGCTGCCGGCGGAGATCACCCGGACCCGGCCGTGCGCTCGCCGCTCCAGCAGCCCGGCGGCCATCTGGCTGCGACCGGCGTTGTGGACGCAGACGAAGAGGACCTCCGGAACGTCCCGTCAGCTGCGGCACGGCATTTCGCCCACGTTGCCTTCGTCTGGTCCCGCGATCCAGTTTGCGTTGACCGTCTGACTCGGCGGTCCCTTCGCTTGCGCCGGGCATACTGAACTCAAGGTTGACAATCATCAATTCAATCGATATATGTGAATCGATGGCTGTCGATCTGAGCTTGCCCCGAAGCAGAAGCGCCCCGCTGGCGAGCCCTGCTGCGAGCCGGTCGTCTATCCGGACATCGAGCGCGAGCAGGCCGAGCGGATGAGCGACGTCGCCAAGGCGCTCGGCGACCCGATCCGGATGCAGCTCGTCGACGTCCTCCGCAAGCACGCCGGCAAGGTCTGCGTCTGCGAGCTCGTCCCGCTGTTCGACCTCTCGCAGCCGACAGTCTCCCACCACCTCAAGGTGCTGCGCGAGGCCGGCATCGTCGGCTCCGAGCGGCGGGGCCTGTGGGCCTACTACTACGTCAACCCCGAGGCAGCTGGAGGAGCTGAGCGGCATGGCTGAGCAGGTGAGGACCAAGGACGAGGTCCGCGAGGCGGTGCGCGAGCGCTACGCCGCCGCTGCGAGCTCCGTGGGGAGGGACGGGTCGCATGCTGCGGCCCGTCCCCGGACGCGGGTGGATCGTGCGGCTGCGGCACCGATGTGCCCGACGCCTGTGGCGGCGAGACGTTCGGCTCCGAGCTCTACTCGATCGAGGAGCGCTCAGACCTGCCGGATGAGGCGAAGCTGGCCTCGCTCGGCTGCGGCAACCCGACGGCCGTCGCCGACCTCAACGAGGGCGAGACCGTCCTCGACCTCGGCTCCGGTGGCGGGCATCGACGTTCTGCTCTCGGCGCGACGGGTCGGGCCGAGCGGCAAGGCCTACGGCGTCGACATGACCGACGAGATGCTCGACCTCGCGCGGCGCAACCAGCGCGAAGGCCGCGGCTCGAGAACGTCGAGTTCCTGAAGGGCACGATCGAGGACGTCCCGCTCCCCGACGATTCCGTCGACGTGATCATCTCGAACTGCGTGATCAACCTCTCGGCGGACAAGCGCGGCCGTCTTCCGGGAGGCGGCGCGGGTGCTCCGGCCGGGCGGGCGCTTCGCCGTCACCGACATCGTCGCCGACTCCGACATGGACGAGGAGACCCGTGCGCGACATGGCGCAGTGGACCGGGCTGCATCGCCGGTGCGCTGACCGAGGAGGAGTTCCGGGCGGGAGCTCGAGGCCGCGGGCTTCGAGGAGGTCGAGATTCGCGAGACTCACCGGGTGCACGAGCAGGCCGGCTCGGCGATCATCCGGGCGCGAGTCCCGGAATGAGCTCCGCGGACACGCTCATCCTCAAGGATCCCGAGCAGCTCTACCTCGATTGGGAGCGCGCCCACTGGGCGTCCCAGGGCGTTGACCTGAGCCGCGACCCCGCCGACTGGGCCGGCCTGGAGGATGGGGAGCGCGACCTTCTCTACTTCGCTCTGAGCTCGCTGATGGTGGCCGAGGAGAGGATCTCGACTCAGTTCTGCGGCCTCGTCCTCGCGCAGGACGATGAGGAGGAGGGCAGCTATCTCTCCAGCCAGCTCGTCGACGAGGTCCGGCACATGCAGTTCTACGCCCGCTTCCAGAACGAGGTGATCGCGGACCCGGCGGCGATCGCCGCGCACGTCGCCCGTGCTCGCGAGGTGCTCGGCGACGCCTTCGAGCAGGTCTTCGACCAGGCGCTGGTCCAGGCCCACGACCGGCTGCGGCTCGATCCGGCCGACCGCGAGGCCAAGGTCCGCTTCGTGACGATCTACCACATGGTGATCGAGGGGACGCTGGGGCTGACCGCCTCCCACTTCATCCTCGACTTCCTGCGCGAGCGCGACCTGCTGCCCGGCTTCACCGAGGGCTACGGCCGGATCGCCGCCGACGAGCAGCGTCACATCGCCTACGGGACCTGGTTCCTGCGGGAGGCGGTCGCGGCCGATCCGGCAATGGCGGACGTGATCCGCGGTCAGATCAGGGAGCTGCTGCCCGCGGTCGCCGAGTCGATCTCGCCGCCGAGCGAGGGCGCCTGGGACGTGCTCGGTGTCGAGGACGGAGCCCTCGCGGAGTTCGCCCTCGGCGCGCTCAATCGCCGGCTCGCGCTGATCGGCGCGCCGCTCGACGGATAGCCCACGCAAGCTGCGGGTTCAGATGGATCGCTGATCCGCTTGCCCTGAGAGAATCGGGATCGATGCTCTGCGGGGCGATCGATATCGGCTCGAACACCACCCGCCTGCTCGTCGCCGAGCCGGAGGAGGGGCAGCTTCGCAAGGTGATGGAGCAGCGCGCCTACACCCGGATCGGGAAGGGCGCCTCGAAGAACGGCAAGATCACCGCCGAGAAGATCGCCGAGGTCGCCGACGTGGTGAAGACCCAGGTCCGGCTGGCCCAGGAGATGGGCGCCGAGGTGATCAAGACCGTGGCCACGGCGGCGATCCGGGAGGCGAAGAATCGCGACAAGATCGTCAAGGAGATCGAGGAGATCGCCGGGGTCGAGGTCGACGTGCTCGGGGAGGAGGAGGAGGGGCGCTTCGCCTTCATCGGCGCGACCAAGTCACTCGGCCACCCGGTCGAGGGGACGATCGCCGTGGTCGACGTCGGTGGCGGATCATCCGAGGTGATCTACGGCACGGTCCCCGACGGCGTCAGCGAGGTGAAGTCGTTCAAGGTCGGCTCGGGCTCTCTCGCCGAAGACCATCTCGAGTCGGACCCGCCCTCCGCCTCCGAGATCCGCGACCTTCGCGACCACATCTCGGACTTCTTCGAGAAGGCGGAGCTCGAGCAGCCCGACCAGGCGGTGGCGGTGGGGGGCAGCGCGACCTCGCTGCGGACCCTGGTCGGGGCGGTGCTCGAGTACGAGACGCTCGAGCGGGCGGTGCGCGTTCTCTCCAGCGACGAGATCTATCGAGGTCGCCAAGCGCTTCGAGCTCGACCCCCGCCGGGTCAAGCTGCTGCCCGCCGGGGTGCTGCTGCTCGAGAAGTTCTCCCAGATGCTCGGCCAGCCACTGCAGATCGGCAAGGGCGGCCTGCGCGAGGGGATCATCCTCACCCTGCTGAACGGGAACCAGGACGGCTCCGAGGAGAAGCTCGCCGCCTGACTGCCTAGGCGCGGCGGTACAGGTAGGTCGTCAGGGGGAGGAAGACGGCGGTCAGCAGCGCGGTGGTCCCGAGCACGACGATCAGGTTCTCGGCGTCGACGGATCCGTCCATCAGCCCCCGACAGGCGCTCGTCAGGTGCGAGATCGGGTTGGCATTCACGAAGGCCTCCAGGCCCGACGGCAGTGTGTCCGGCTCGACGTAGACGTTGCTCAGGAAGGTGAGCGGGAAGATGCTCATGAAGCCGGCGTTCATCGTCGCCTGGGGCGACCGCATCACCAGGCCCAAGCTGGTGAACACCCAGGAGAGGCCGAATGAGAAGAGGACGACCAGCGCCACCGAGGCGAGAACGCCCGGCACGCCGTTGTCGGGACGGAACCCCAGGATCAGGCCGAGGACGATGATCACCGTCGCCGCCACCAGGTAGCGCACCATGTCCCCGATCAGCGCACCCAGAAGCGGGGCGGAGGGCCAGATCGGCAGCGAGCGGAAGCGGTCCACGACCCCCTTGGTGACGTCCGTGTTGATCGCGATCCCCGAGTAGACGGTGGTGAAGAGGACGGCTACGACGAGGACGCCGGGCAGGATGAAGTCGCGGTAGGCGCTGGTGGACCCGGCGATCGCTCCGCCGAACAGGTAGGTGAAGAGCAGCGTGAACATCACCGGCGTGATGGTCACGTCGATGAGCTGCTCCGGGACGTGCTTCACCTTCAGCATCCCCCGCCAGCCGAAAGTCAGGGTCGCCGAGAGAGCGCTGGCCCGCTTCGGCCGCGAGGAGGAGAGCGCCTTGCGGAGCTCCGGCTCCTGCAGAGCGGGGGCCTGGGGTGCCTGGGTCTCGGGGGTGCTCATGCCGCCTGCTCCTCCCTGACTTCGCGCTTCCCGTCGGTGGGGTTCTCGGCCGTGTGCCCGGTGAGGGCGAGGAAGACCTCGTCCAGGCTGGGCTGACCGAGCGAGAAGTTCGCGACCTCGATTCCCTGCCGCGAGAGCTCTCCGACCACCTCGGCCGCCTGGTCCGCACTGCCGCACGGTGCCGACAGCGCGGCCGGATCCGCCTCGAAGTGCACTTCGCACCCACCGAGGATGCCTGCGACTACGGGCTCCGCGGCGGGCCGCTGCTCGGGATCGAGCAGCCGGATGCGGAGGGCCCCGGAGCCCACGGAGGCCTTGAGCTGAGCCGGGGTTCCCTCCGCGATCACCGTGCCCTGGTCGATCACAGCGATCCCATCGGCGAGCTGGTCGGCCTCGTCGAGGTACTGGGTGCAGAGCAGCACGGTGGTACCGGCGCCGGCCAGCGCGCGGATGATGTCCCAGACCTGGTTGCGGGAGCGAGGGTCGAGGCCGGTGGTCGGCTCGTCCAGGAACATCAGCTCCGGGGTGACGACCAGGCTCGCGGCGATGTCGAGCCGCCTGCGCATGCCGCCCGAGTAGCTCTTGACGAGCCGCCCGGCGGCGTCCGCGATCCCGAACGCCTCGAGCAGATCGTCGGCGCGCCCCTTTGCCTCGCCGCGCCCGTAGCCGAGGAGCCTGCCGATCAGGATGAGGTTCTCGCGGCCGTGAGATCCTCATCCACCGAGGCGAGCTGCCCCGTCAGGCTGACGACCCGCCGCACCTCATCCGCCTCGCGAACGACGTCGTGGCCGAGGACCCGCGCCTCGCCCTCGTCCGGGCGGAGCAGCGTCGCCAGCATCCGGATCGTGGTGGTCTTGCCGGCCCCATTCGGACCGAGCATCCCGTAGACGCTGCCCCGTCGAACGGCGAGGTCCACGCCGCAGACCGCGCGAGTATCGCCGAATGACTTCCGTCAGTCCGGTCGCCTCGATCGCCAGTCGTGAATGTGTGCTCAAGATCGTTCCCGTTCAGGGCCTGTGGTCCATACGACTGGGAGGAGGATTGAAACTCATCGCCAGCTCATCCCTTGCTGGAGGGCCGCAGGGCCCGCGAGCCGATCGTAGTAAACGGGCTCGACTGCCCACATTCGCAGCGATACGGTGTCGCACGATGGCCAAGGCGAAGCCGATCCCCGACCTGAGCGCCGATCAGTCCTACGCGGAGGCCGCCGCCAGGGTCATCTCCGTCCGCGCCACCGAGCTCACCGAGCACGCCCAGGGCGTCCTCGACACCGGCGACATCGAGCGGGTGCACGACATGCGGGTGGCAACGCGGCGACTTCGCGCCGCTCTCGAGATCTTCGAGCCCTGCTTCCCACCGAACGACTACGGCGAGACGCTCGGCGAGGTGAAGCGGCTCGCGGACGCCCTCGGCGAGCGCCGCGACCGTGACGTTGCGATCGCGACACTCGGTGCGTTCAGCGAGCAGATGCCCGCGCCCGACCGCCGCGGAATCGGCTCGATGATCGACCACCTCCGCGATGAGCAGGAGGCGGCCAACCGAGAGCTGGCGGCGCTGGTGGAGCAACCGCACCTGAGGGCACTGCGGGAGAGCCTGGACGTGCTTGTCGACGGCGCGCGGAGCGTCACGGCGTGAAGGCACGCCCGGTCAAGAAGCTCGACCCGGCGCACTCGCTCGGAGAGAACGCCGCCCGGATCGTTCAGGTGAGGCTCGACGAGATGATGTCTTTCGCGCCACGCGCGCTGGATGGCAAGACGAAGGCGCAGCACGACATGCGGATCGCGGCCAAGCGGCTGCGCTATGTGCTCGAGGTGACCGGGTTCGTCTTCGGCAAGCCGGCGGACACGGCGCGCCGCCGCGCCCGGGACCTCCAGGACATCCTCGGCGAGATCCACGACTGCGACGTCATGCTTCCCCGGGTGCGAAACCATCTCAAGCGGCTCCAGCAGCGGGATGCGGCTGCTGTCAAGGCGAGCGCCGTCCGAGCGCCGGACCTCGATCCCAGGTTGGCGGCGAGGGCCCCGCATCGCACCGCGTACCGCGGCCTGGACGTGTTGGCCGTCTACCTCGGGGCCCGCCGGGAGCTGCTCCAGGACCGCTTCGCCGACTTCTGGAGGCGCCAGGAGCAGACCGGCGCCTGGGTGAAGCTGGAGCGCGTCATCGACGGCCACCTGCACCGGGCGCGCGAGGCTCGGCGAACCGCGAAGGCCGCCGAGCGCGCCCGCCAACGGGCCGAGGCGGCGGAACGAGCTGCCCGGCAGGCGGAGGCTCAGGCGGAGCAGGCGCGGCTCGACCGCGAGCGGGCCGCCGGACGGCGTTCACGACCTCATTACGCGCCGGACACCAGTCAGTAACCGGATTACCCCTCGCCGAGGGCCACGACAGGGTCACCGAGAGCGCGGATCAGCCCGCATCAAACTGGTCAGGGCGGCTTATAACCCCCGGTAAGGTGGGGGAGTGACCGACGAGCTAGCCCAGCAGGCGACTGAGTCAAGCGGGCGGGCCGCGGAGGGAGGAGCGACGGTCACGCCCGAGACGGTCCGCACCAGGGCCGATGTGCCGGACCTCAGCGATCCCTCGCTCTACTTCAACCGCGAGCTCTCCTGGCTCGACTTCAACGACCGGGTCCTGCAGCTCGCCGAGGACCCCCGCGTCCCGCTGCTCGAGCGGGTCAACTTCTGCGCCATCTACGAGGACAACCTGGACGAGTTCTTCATGGTCCGGGTCGCCGGTCTACACGACAAGGTCGAGGGGAAGATCGACGCCCGCGGCGCCGACGCGTTGGTGCCCGCCGACGTGCTCAGGCTGATCCGCCAGCGGACGATCGAGCTGCGCGAGCGCCTCACCCACTGCTTCGAGGACGAGATTCAGCCGGCGCTCGCCGAGCACGGCATCCGGATCATCTCGCTGTCGGCGGCGAACGCGAGGGAGCGCGAGGAGGTCGAGCACCTGTTCACAAGCCAGGTCTTCCCGGCGCTCACGCCACTGGTGATCGGCCGCGGCCGCCCCTTCCCGTACATCTCGAACCTTTCGATCAGCCTCGGCGTCCTGCTCCGCAACCCCGAGAAGGGGGAGGAGGTGGCAGCGCGAGTCAAGGTGCCGAAGGAGCTGCTGCGACGCTTCCTCGCGATTGGCGACGGCGGACTGACCTTCGTCCCGCTGGAGGAGGTCATCGCCGCGAACCTCGACGACCTCTTCCCGGGCATGGAGATCGTCCACCACTCGCTCTTCCGGGTGACCCGGGACACCGACTACGACGTCTCCGACGAGGCCGACGATCTGCTGCTGGCCGTGGAGGAAGAGGTCCGACGGCGGCGCTTCGGTGAGGTCGTTCGCCTTGAGATCTCTCCGGACATGGAGCCGAGGCTGCTCGACCAGCTCGTCGAGGCGATGAACATCGGCGCCCAGCAGGTCTTCGAGACGCCCGGGCTCATCGGCCTGGACGACCTCACCGACATCTACTCCCTCGAAGGATTCCGTGAGCTGCGGTATCCGCCCTGGCAGGGGGTCACCCCCCCGCAGTTCCAGCAGGGCAGCCGGACCCATCGGGAGATCGACGTCTTCTCCGCCATGCGCCAGGGCGACATCCTCGTTCATCACCCCTACGACTCATTCACCAGCTCGGTCGAGCGTTTCGTGCGCAAGGCGGTCGACGACCCCAACGTCCTCGCGATCAAGCAGACGGTCTACCGGACGAGCGCTGACTCGCCGCTGGTCCCGGCGCTGATCGAGGCCTCGGAGCGAGGCAAGCAGGCCGTCTGCCTGGTGGAGCTCAAGGCGCGCTTCGACGAGAGCGCCAACATCCGCTGGGCGAGGGCCCTGGAGGAGGCGGGTGTGCACGTCGTCTACGGCATCCCGGGCCTGAAGACCCACGTCAAGTGCGTCCTGGTCGCACGACGGGAGGGGGACGGGGTCCGCAACTACGTCCACATCGGAACCGGCAACTACAACCCGAAGACCGCCCGGATCTACACCGACTTCGGCCTCTTCACCGCCGATCAGAAGATCGGCGACGACATCGCGGAAATGTTCAACTATCTGACCGGTTACGCGCGCCCCAGCGGGTACCGCAAGGTGCTGGTCGCGCCCTTCAACCTCAAGGATGGAATCGTCGGCGAGATCGAGCGGACGATCGAGGCCCACTCCGAGGAGCATCCAGCTCGCATCCGCATGAAGATGAACTCACTGCTCGATGCGTCCTGTATCCAGGCGCTGTATGAGGCCTCGCAGGCGGGCGTTCAGGTGGACCTCAACGTCCGGGGGATCTGCGCCCTGCGACCGGGGGTACCCGGCATCTCGGAGAACATCCGGGTCGTCTCGATCGTCGGACGCTTCCTCGAGCACTCCAGGATCTTCTCGTTCGAGCGGCCCGACGAGTCCCGCATCTTCATCGGCTCCGCCGATCTCATGCCCCGCAACCTCTACAACCGCGTCGAGCTGCTCTCACCGGTCGAAGATGAGACGAACCGGAGGCAGCTCGCCGACGTGCTCGACCGGGCCTTCGCGGACAACACCAACTCATGGGAGCTTGGCAGCGACGGGGTCTGGTCGCGCCTGACCACAGACGGCGACCGTCCTCGCAATCTCCAGACGGAGCTCCTCGGCCTCCATGCCGAGCGCGCCAAGGAGGTCGCCAGCACCGTCTGAGCCGCTCGCTGGCTTGCGGACCTCCTGCTAGGTTCACCGCTCCGTGGCCCGGTTCTCACTCGTTCCCAAGGACCGCGCCTTCTTCGATCTCTTCGCAGAGGGCGGCCAGAACACGCTCCGGACCGCGAAGCTCCTGCGTGACCTGCTCCACCAGTGGCCAGACGACGGCGGGCTTTCGACGGACATCCTGAAGGCCGAGCAGGAGGGTGACCGGATCACCCACGACATCATCCAGCGGCTCAACACGACGTTCGTCACGCCGATCGACCGCGAGGACATCTACACGCCTCGCGACGCAGATGGACGACATCGTCGACCACATCGAGGAGGTCGCGGACTTCATGGGGCTCTACCGCATCGAGGCGCCGATGGACCAGGCTCAGGCGCTGGCCGAGGTTCTGGTCAAGTCGTGCGAGCAGCTCTACGGCCTGCTCCAGAACCTGCGCGGCTTCAAGGACCTCGACCACTATTGGATAGAGATCCACCGCCTTGAGAACGACGGCGATCGGATCTACCGCGACGCCATCGCCTCGCTGTTCGCGGACCGGATCGATCCGATGGTCGTGATCCGCTGGCGGGACGTATTCCTGAGGCTCGAGCGGGCGATCGACGCGACCGAGACCTCGGCGTCCATCGTCGAGGGCATCGTCATCAAGAACGCGTGAGCGACGACGTCGTCCTCGTCATCGTCGTCGCGACGGCGCTGGCTCTTCGACTTCACCAACGGCTTTCACGACACGGCGAACGTCGTCGCGACCTCGATCTCGACTCACGCGATGCCGCCGCGGATGGCCGTCGGCCTACGCGGCGATCTTCAATTTCGTCGGTGCGTTCATCTCGCTGGCGGTGGCGGCCACGGTCGCCAAGGACGTCGTCGACGCCGACGTGATCACCCCGACCGTGGTCTTCGCCGGCCTGGTCGGGGCGATCGCGTGGAACCTCGCCACCTGGTACCTCGGGCTTCCGTCGAGCTCTTCGCACGCTCTGATCGGCGGGGTGGTCGGCTCGGCGTTCGCCGCGTCGGGTGCCGACGCGGTGCTCGGGGACGGAGTGCTCGGCAAGGTGCTGATCCCGGCGGTCATCGCGCCGGTCGTCGCGTTCGTCGTCGGCGTCGATCGCGATCAATCTCGATCTACGGGATCGTCGGCAGGGAGCGGCCGGGGCCGGTGAATCGCGGGTTCAGGCTCGGCCAGGTGCTCTCGGGGGGCCTGCTCGCCCTGGCGCACGGGACCAACGACGCCCAGAAGACGATGGGTGTGATCACGCTCGCGCTGATCGCCAACGGCAACCTCTCCTCGGACTCCGACGTACCCACCTGGGTGGTGATCGCCGCCGCGAGCGCGATCTCTCTCGGCACCTATTTCGGCGGCTGGAGGATCATCCGGACGATGGGCACGCGGATCATCAAGATGGACGCCGCGCAGGGGTTCTCCGCTCAGGGCGCCGGCGCAGCCGTGATCCTCGCCTCCTCTCACTACGGCTTCCCCCTCTCGACCACGCAGGTGATCAGCGGCGGCGTGATGGGCGCGGGCGCCGGCAAGAAGCTCTCCGCCGTGCGCTGGGGCGTCGCGGGCAACATCGTCGTCGCCTGGCTCCTTACCCTGCCCGGCCGCGGCCGCGATGGGCGGCGCGGTCTACGGATTCAGCCAGCCTATTCGGAAACGGGGCGGCGGGGCCGGTGATCATCACCGTCCTGGGAATCGCGGGCACGGGGCTCGCATTCGCCCGTAGGCTGCGGCAGGAACCGCTGCCCGCGTAGGAGTCTCGATGCCGGCGACCATCGTCGAGACCAAGGAACTGCTGGACACGGTCCTCGTGTCGCTCGTCGCGGGCATTGGGGTCACCACCGTCTTCGCGATCCTGATCTTCGGAGTGGCGCGTTCCGCGGACATGGCGCGGAGCGACCGGCCGGTGGCGGCCGCCGCCGCCGGCGGGCTCGCCGTCGCCGCGCTGCTCGTCGTGGCCGCCGCGATCGTCCTCGGCATCATCGTGATGACCCAGAAGTAGGCCGATGAACGAGGGCACGGACCGAGCCGACGTGAGGCGCGACGCGCGACAGCGGCCGCGTAGGAGACGGAGGAGGAGCGGGCCGACCGCAACCTCTCCGATCTGCTTGCAGGAGCTGCGGGTGGCGCTGCCGGGCGTCCAGGTGCTGTTCGCCTTCCTGCTCACGGTCCCGTTCACCAACCGTTTCGACGACCTGAGCGACTTCCAGGAGAAGCTCTACTTCGGGGTGCTGATCGCCGTCGCGCTCGCCACCGTTCTGCTGGTCGCGCCCACCGTCGGCCACCGGATCCTCTTCCGCCGGCAGCAGAAGGAGTACATCGTCACGATCTCGAACAACCTCTCCCTGATCGGCATGTTCCTGCTGGCGGTCTCGATGTGCGGAGCGATCGCCCTGATCAGCGACTTCCTCTTCGGGGGGACGACGGCGATCATCAGCACGATCGTGATGGCCGTGGCTTTCGCCGGGTTCTGGTTCGCCGGCCCGATCATCCGACGGGCTAAGTTACCTCCGCGCTGACTGCCGTCAGGTCCGCGCTTCGGCCCGCAGCGCCTCGAGCTCGGACTGCATCTCGGGCAGGAAGGGAGTGTGCGGATCGGCTCCGTGCAGCTCCTCGACGTCCTCGCTCCAGAGCTGCATCCGCTCCTCCAGCGTGGTGCCGAGCCGCTCCCCGATCGCCGGCCGGTCCTCGGGGGCGACCTTGCGCCAATCGCGCATGTTCGCCACCCGGTCCGCCGAGTAGATGACCACCGAGTCCCCGCCCGACTCCAGGATCCGTCGCCTCAGGTCGCGCTTGCGGGCTCCGTAGCCGTCGATGTCGGGGTCCTCGCTGAGGGAGTCGACAAGCCCGGCGACTTCGGGGCCGAAGCGTTCACGGAGCTCGTCGAGCTCGACGTCGGCATGCTCGACGACGTCGTGCAGATAGGCGGCCGAGATCATCGGCCCGTCGTAGCCGGCCTGCATCAGCAGGTCCGCGACGGCGATCGGATGCTGGACGAACTGCTCGTGGGTCTGCTTGCGGTGCTGTCCGAGGTGCACCCGGCGGGCGAAGCGCAGCGCCGTGGCCTGGAGCTCCGCTCCGCCGGCGGCTTCCGGCGGGGTCGAGACCTCAGACATATGGCGAAACGCTAACGACGAAGGCCCGGAATCTCAATTTGCGCTCCCCTGATCTCCGCAAATTCGTAGGAAAGTGGTTGACAACGATTTCACAGTGCGGATTTGTTTGCAATCGCAATTATTCAGCCGGGCCGGCGCCGTCGGAGGCGCGGCGGACCTGACCTAGAATCGCAGCAGTGCTCCAGACGATCCGGAACGTCGCGATCATCCTCGCCCTGGCGGCCGCGGTCGACTTCCTGCCCGGGGGCGGAGCCGCGGCGGATGCGGTGATGGCCGCCCTGACACTGATCTTCATCGCCGCGATCGCCTGGTTCGTCTACCGGCTCTACCGCGAGCAGCAGCTCACGCTGGCGACGCTCACCGATGCGCGCAAGGCCGGCCTGTTCGGGGCGGTCGGGGGGATCGCGCTCCTGGTCGTCGCCTATGACGAGTTCTCGTCCTGGACCGGGGGAGTCCTCCTCTGGATCGCGCTGCTGGCCGGCTGCGTCGGCGCGATCGTCCTGATCTGGCGGAGCGCGACGACTTACTGATCCGCGTTATGCCCTGATTCGTGGCTCCCCCGTAGCTCTCTAGGCGCATCGCGTCACTTGGGCCGACCTAGCTTCGGCGCCATGGCGCCGCTTCGAACAGGTGCGGATTCCGGACAGGCATCCGTCGAGTTCGTCGCGATCCTGCCGGCGCTGGCGGTCTGCCTGATCCTCGCCGGGCAGGCCGTGGCCGCCGGCTGGGCACTCTGGTCCGCGGGAGTGGCGGCGAGGGCCGGGGCGCGCGCCGAGCGGGTCGGCGGCGACCCGGAGGCGGCGGCACGCCGCTCGCTACCCGGCTCCCTCCGCGGCGGCCTGGTGGTCCGCTCTGACGACGGGGTCCGGGTCAGGGTCCGCGTCCCCGCAATCGTGCCCGGCGTCGAGCTCCCCACTGTCGCGGCCTCCTCGACCTTGGGTGACTGATGCGTGCGCCGGCTGAGAGACGCCCCGCCGCCGGGCAGGCCTCGGTCGAGTTGATCGCAGCACTACCGGCGCTGGCGCTGGCCGCGGCCCTCGCCGTGCAGCTGCTCCTGGTCGGCTACTCGCTGACCATCGCGGACGGCGCCGCGGAGGCTGGCGCACTCGCGGGCGTGGCGGGCCGGGATGCCAAGGCCGCGGCCCGCGATGCGCTGCCGGGATGGGCGCGGGCCCGCTCCGAGGTCAGTGCCGGGGCCGGCCGAGTTCGGGTCGAGGTCAGGCCGCCGGCTCCGCTGCCCGCGCTCTCCGACGCACTCGCCGTGAGCTCGGAGGCCTGGTCGCGGCCGCCGCACGGGAGCGGCGGATGATGCCGGTGATCCTGGCGAGCGGCACGCAGCGCCGGGCCAGCCTGGGAATGGCGGCGGCGGTGGCAGTAGAGGGCGCGATTTTGACTGGAGCGGGAACGCTGCTGGCGGAGGTGGGGGAGGGCGCACAGCGCCGCAACCCGACGCTCTTCGCCGCTCCCGCTGCCCGGCGGATCGAGGAGGCCCTGCGGCGGGAGGGACTGCGCGGCTCGGCCCGCGGCCACCTCTGTCACCTGCCGCTCCCGGATCCGGAGGAGGCGCTTGGCGCGACCGCAGCGCGGTCGCGGCCGCCGAGGCGGAGCTGGTGGTGGTTCACGTGCCCGGAGCTCTCTGGGTGCCTGCGCTCGAGTCGGGAGAGCCGCGGATCGCGGGTGGCTGCCTGCTCGTCTCTCTGCCGGCGGAGCGCTCGCTGGCCGCCCTCGCGGCGGGCGAGCTCGAGCGGCGGGGGCTGCCCGCCCGGATCGCGACGAGAGCCCCAGGGCCGCTCGCCACCCGCCGCGCGCTCGCGGGAGCACGCCCGGGCGGTGGCCAGTCCGAGTCCGCCCGGCGCATCGCCAGGCGCCTGCTCGGCCTGGGGGCAAAGCGGCGCGAGCCCTGGGAGCCGCACCGGGCTCGGCGCGGGCAGGCGCTGCCGGCGCTGCTCGGCGCGGGCCTGATCCTGATCCTCGCCGCCCTGGCGCTGACGGCCATCGGGGGCGCCGCCACGGGCCGCGGCCGAGTGCAGCGCGCGGCGGATCTGGCAGCCGTGTCCGCAGTCCGCAGCATGCGCGATGACGTGCCCCGACTGCTCGCCTCCGCAAGGCTGCCGGACGGGACCCCGAACCCCCGGCATCTCTCCCGGAGCCAGTACCTCTCCCGCGCACGGCTGGCGGCGGAGGATGCCGCGAGCCGAAACCACGTCGATCCCGGGCGCCTGCGGATCCTCTTTCCCGACGCCGCCGCGAACCCGCCGCTCCGCGCCCGGGCGACGATCGTCGGCGAGGTCGATCCGGAGCAGCTTCCCGGCGGCGAGCGTCTCGGCGACCGGACTCCGATCCGCGTCGAGGCGAGCGCGGTGGCCGAGGGCGCGGCGCCCGCGAGCTCGTGGACCGGGATGCCGTCCATGGCTGAGGGCGGCGGGTACTCGGGCCCGCTCGTCTACCGGGACGGCGAGGGCATGAGGCCCGACGTCGCCGCCGCCTTCGACCGGATGAGCGCTGCGGCGAGACGCGCCGGGATCGACCTGGTCGTGGTCTCCGGCTTTCGGTCTGACGCCGAGCAGGCGGAGCTCTTCGCGCGTCACCCCGACCCCCGCTGGGTCGCCCCGCCGGGGCATTCCCTGCACCGCTGCGCGACCGAGCTCGATCTCGGCCCCTCCTCCGGATACGGCTGGCTCGCCGCGAACGCCAGCCGCTTCGGCTTCGCCCAGAGATATAGCTGGGAGGCCTGGCACTACGGGTTCGCAGCAGCCCCGCCGCCGTGCTCGCAGGCCGGCAATCTGATCGCCTCAGGCGGCGGGGATGACGATCTCGCGGGGAGCTCCGGTCTGCCGGCCTTCGTTCCGCCGCAGTACCGCGGGCCGTTGTTGCGCTCGGGCTCGCGCTGGAACGTCTCGCCGGGACTGTTGGCCGCCCAGCTGATGGCCGAGTCGGGCTTCAACCCGGGGGCCGTTTCACCGGCCGGAGCCCTCGGCATCGCCCAGTTCATGCCAGCGACCGCTCATTCCTACGGGCTGCGAGACCCGTTCGACCCGATCGCCTCGATCGACGCCCAGGCACACCTGATGTCGGAGCTGCTGCGGCACTTCCACTCCGTCCCGCTGGCGCTCGCCGCCTACAACGCGGGCTCGGGCGCCGTCGCGGCCTGCTCCTGCATCCCCTACGCCGAGACGCGAGCCTACGTGACGCGCATCCTCGCGCTCGCCGATGGTGCGGGCGTGCTGCTGGCGCCGCCACTGGAGGTGCGGCTGATCGCATAAAACGGGTTGCCCTCGGTTCGCCTGCGGAACACCCCGCATCAAGGAGTCGCCGGGTTCGGCTTCTCGACCGCGACCTCGCCGACGGCCTTCAAGCCGCCCGACGCGTACTGGTAGACGTCGAAGACGCCCTTCGTCGGGTTGCCGTGCACGTCCAAGTCGAGCGGGCCGGAGGCGCCGGTGTAGTCGATGTCCTTGCCCTCCTCGAGGGCCTTGATCGCATCCGGGAGCTGCTGCCAGGAATACTCGATGCCGCCCGGTGCAGTGATGTCGATCAGCTTGTCGGCCATCTTCTGGCCGTCCGTCGAGCCCGCGGTGACCGCGGCGAGATAGCAGAGGACCGTGGCGTCGAACTCCTGGGCGGCGAACGGCGCCAACTTGACCTTCCGCGGGTCGGCGGACCTGAAAGCTTCGATGAAGGCGGACGTAGCCTCCTCGTCCGTCGGGGCGCCGGGGGCGAGCGCCCGCATTCCCTCGACGACGTCGCTCCCCACTCCCTTGGCCAGGCCCGGCGAGACGAGCTGGTCGTTGCCCCACGCCGTCGAGGCGTCCCAGCCGAAGCTGCTCGAAAGGGAGGGCGCGAGCTGGGCGAAGCCGACCGGATCGTCGACCAGCAGGACCGCATCGGGGCTGTTGCTGGTGAGCTGCGACGCCTGGGAGGAGTAGGTCGACGACGAGCTGCTCGATGTCGACGAGCTCCCGCCGCCGGAGCCGCTCAGCGGCGGCGGGGCGAGCACGATCTGGCCGCCCACGGTGCCGTCGTTGTCCTGCCAGGCCTCGATGAAGTCCTGGGTGATCGTGTTCGCGTCGGTGGCGGTGCTCGCCGCAACGTTCACCGTGCGGCCCTGGGCTCCACCGAGGTCCTGCTCGATCGCCTTCGCGAGCGCGTCGCCCTCGGCGGAGACGGGCAGGGCGGTGCTGTCGACCAGATCGTGGTCGCTGAGCTCGGCGAGGTCGTCGCCCGTCGCCACCGGCGAGATCTGGAGGACCTTGGCCGGGATGGCGACGTCGTGAGCAGTCTGGGCCACGGTCTCGGAGGACCAGGGCCCGGTCAGGCAACTTGCGCTGTCGCCGTTGACGAGCTTCTTCGCGGATTCAGCGGCCGAGTCCGGGTCGCTGCCCTGGTCCTCGTTGACGATCCGGACGTTGTGATCGGCATCCTCCGACTCGATCGCCTGTTTGATTTGAACGAGCGCGAGCTCCGAGGCTTTCTGCCCCGACTCGCCGAGGGTCTTCGAGGTGCCGCTGAGCGGGAGGGAGTTCCCAATCACGAGGTTCAGCTCCGTCGACCCGGGCCCATTGCCTCCGCCGCCACCTCCGCACGCGGCCAGGGCGATCATCAGCGCGATCCCGGCCGTCGCCGCGATCGCACGATGAGTGTCGGTCCTGCCCCTCAGAGGCCTATTCATAGCCGTTGGGCGATCAGTAGGGTTGGGCCATGGCGACGGTTCAGATCGAGGGAATCGAGGGGCTGAAGGCCCTGCTCGGCAAGCAGATCGGGCCGAGCGAGTGGCGCGATGTCACCCAGGAGGACATCAACACCTTCGCCGACCTGAGCGGAGACCATCAGTGGATTCACGTCGATACCGAGCGTGCGAAGAACGAGAGCCCGTTCGGCACCACCGTCGCCCACGGCAACCTCACGCTTTCGATGATCGACGGGATGCGGCTCGAGCTGCTCAGCTCGAGCGGCTTCAAGCTCGGTGTCAACTACGGCTGGAACAGGGTCCGGTTTCCGGCCCCGGTGCCGGCGGGCTCGCGGATCCGCACCACCGCCGAGGTCACAGACGTCGAGGACGTCGGCGGCGGCTGGTGGCAGATCATCACCCGCTTCACGGTCGAGGTCGAGGGGTCCGAGAAACCGGCGTGCGTCGCCGATTCGGTAGGCCGCGCGCTCCCCGAATAGCGGCGAGGGGGCGCGGCGCGCGGGTGGCGCGGAATCTCATCCGCGGTGAGAGCCCGATCCGCGGTGAGATTCCGCGACAGGACCCGCGCGCAATGCGCAAGGTCCCGCGCTACTTGACGGTCAGCGTCCCCTCCATGCCGGCCTCGCGGTGGCCCGGCACGCTGCAGAAGAAGGTGTAGGTCCCGGGCTGCAGGTCGACCGTCGCGGTCGCGGTCCCCGACGAGACCAGGTCGGTGCCGCCGATCTCAGTACCCGACGAGTCCTCGACCTTGACGTCGTGCTGCAGCGCCTGCTTGTTGTCGAAGCTGATCGTGTCGCTGCCCGCCTTGGCGGTCACGTCCTTCTGGTCGAAGGCCAGGTCGCCGCCGGAGGGCGTCGAGATGTCGATCGTCGAGCCGCCTCCCCCGCCACCCCGCCGCCGGTCGTAGCCGTCGTCGCCGGTGGGGTCGCCGCCGCCGTAGTGTCGTTGTTGTTGTCGCCGCCGCCCCCGCAGGCCGCGAGGCCGAGCACGGCAAGCGCCGCCACGGCCATCACTGTCGAAGCTCGTCTCATCGAGGCCACCTTTCGCTGGACGCCAGGTATGGCCACTCTAGTACGGCCCCGAGGGCTGTTGAGTTTCCTCAGTCGCCGTGGAACTCCGGGGTCTCGCCCCCGAAGAACGCCGTCACGCCGCGCTTCAGGTCCTCGGTCGCCATGCTGTCGGCGATCCCGTGCCGCTCGAGCTGCAGGTGGTCCGTGAGGGAGTGCTCGATGCTCTCGTGCAGCAGGCGCTTGGTCATCCGCACGTAGTAGGGCGCCTTGGCGGCGAGCTTCTCCGCCTTCGCGCGGGCGCGCGTGAGCAGCTCATCGGCCGGGACGACCTCGCTGACCAACCCCGCCTCCAGCGCGGCATCGGCGTCGAGATTGGGATCGTTGAGGGCCAGCTCGAGCGCCTTCGCCGGTCCCACCACCCGCGGCAGGAAGTAGGTCATGCCGCCATCCGGCGCCGCGCCGATGCGGCCGTAGGCGATCGCCAGGAAGGCCTGATCCGAGGCGATCCGGATGTCCGCGGACAGCGCCAGCGACATCCCGGCCCCCGCGGCCGGGCCGTTGATCGCCGCGATCACCGGATAGGGGATCCGGCGAATGTCGACGATGGCGTTGTGGAGCGCCTCGGCGCCGCGCCGAACCTCCGAGGGGAGGTCGACGTTCTCATCGGTGACCCCTCGCTTGAACCAGTTGACGTCGCCGCCCGAGCAGAAGGCGCGCCCGCTCCGGTCACGATCAGTGCCCGGAGCGGGGCTCGGTCAGCCAGCCAGGCAGCCGCGATGGTCAGCTCGCCGATCAGCTCAGGGCTCATCGCGTTGAGGGCTTCCGGCCGGTTCAGTGTCAGGGTCCCCACGGGGCCGTTTATCTCGATCTCGAGCGTCTCGAGCTCCGGTGGATCTGCGCTGAGCAACGGGACTTCGGTCTCTGCGGTGTTTGCCATGGTCAGCCTCCTGGGGCGCGGGACGCGGAGCCTACCCTTCTACTTGTGGCAGAGAGCAGCAAGAAACTGGTCGAGCGGCGCCGGGAGCTCCCGGATGCGCCCGGCGTCTACGTCTTCCGCGACAAGGCGGGGGACGCCCTCTACGTCGGCAAGGCGAACTCGATCCGCAAGCGGGTCGCGTCCCACTTCGCCGGCAAGGGCGCCGGCCGCGGAGCCGGTCTCGGCGGCACCGCCGAGCTGATCGGCCGGACAGAGTCGATCGAGACCCTGGTCACGCAGACGGAGGCGGAGGCCCTGCTCGCGGAGCAGAGCTTCATCAAGCGCTACCGCCCGCGGTTCAACATCCGGCTGCGGGACGACAAGTCATATCCCTATGTCGGGGTCAGCCTCGACGAGGAGTTCCCTCGCGTCTACTTCACCCGGGAGCGGCATCGGCCGAACCGCGTCTACTTCGGACCATTTTCGAGCGCCAAGCGGGTCCGGGACACCCTCGACCTGCTCGGCAAGCTGTTCCAGTACCGGACCTGCGAGGGCGCCGAGCCGGGGCGCCGCTCGGGCGTTCCCTGCCTCGACTACTACATCAAGCGCTGCCAGGCCCCCTGCGTCGGCTATATCGACAAGGAGGAGTACCGGGGCAACATCGACCGGATCATCGGCTTCCTCTCCGGCCGCTACAAGCAGATCGCCGGCGACCTCGATGAGCAGATGCAGGAGGCCTCCGAGGCGCAGGACTTCGAGCGCGCGGCGCTCTTCCGCGACCGGCTCAACGCGGTCCGGGGGATGATGGAGCGGCAGCAGGTCGCGGGCGGCGCCCTCGGCAGCGCCGACCTCATCGGGGTCGCGGTGGAGGGCGGAGACGCGAACGCCCAGGTCTTCCAAGTCCGTGACGGGGTCCTGGCCGAGCGCCAGGGCTTCTACCTGGCGGGCGAGGACGCGGACGGGGCGGATGGCGATCGCGAGCCGGGCGAGGTCGCGGAGACGTTCCTCCTCCAGTACTACGGCGCCGCCCCGGCCGTCCCGGGCCGCGTCATCGTCGGGCCCGAGCTGCGGGGCCGCACCGACGTGCTCGCCGAGGCGCTCTCGAGCCAGCGCGATGCACAGGTCGAGGTTCGGGTGGCCTCGCGCGGCGATCTGCGCCGTCTGCGGGAGCTTGCCGAGAAGAATGCGAACCTGGCCCTCGCGCAGGACAAGCTCAGGCGCGAGCACCGGCGCCAGCAGAGGGTCGAGTCCCTCTCGGCGCTTCAGGAGGCGCTCGCGCTGGAGCGCGTGCCGGTCAGGATCGAGGGCTTCGACATCTCGAACCTCGGCGAGACCCACACCGTCGCCTCGATGGTGGTCTTCGAGGGCGCCGCGCCGAAGAAGTCGGACTACCGCAAGTTCGGCATCCGGGGCGAGTTCGGGGAGAACGGCGGAGGCCCGGATGACTTCGCGGCCATGCAGGAGGTCCTGTCCAGGCGGCTGGGTCGCTACCTGCAGCAAGCGGACATCTCGCCGCACGACTCGGACCGCGACGCGAGCTTCGCCGCGCTGCCCGACCTGATCGTGATCGACGGCGGCAAGGGCCAGCTCTCGGCCGCCCTCAGCGCGCTGGAGCCGCTGCTCGAGCGCGGCGTGGCGGTGATCAGCCTCGCCAAGCGGATCGAGGAGGTGTTCGTGCCCGGGCGGAAGGACGCCGATCCTGCTCGAGAAGGGATCGGATGGGCTGCGGCTTCTGCAGCGGGTCCGTGACGAGGCGCATCGTTTCGCGATCACCTTCCATCGCAGCCGCCGCGACCAGGCGATGACGGCGTCCGTCCTCGACGGAGTGCGGGGCGTCGGGCCGGCGCGCAAGCGGGCGCTGCTGCGGCATTTCGGCTCGCCCGACCGGCTGCTGACGGCAAGCCGGGAGGAGCTCGAGGCGGTGCCCGGGGTGCCCGGTAAGCTCGCTCGCGAGATCCACCGGCAACTTCACAGGGCTGGCTGATGGCGGACGGACCCTCCAGGGACGGGGACGGCGCCGTCCCAGCCGAGAAGCGGGTCGAGCTCGTAGTGATCACCGGTTATTCGGGGGCCGGCAAGTCGGAGGCGATCGCCGCATTCGAGGACGGCGGCTACTTCTGCGTCGACAACCTCCCTCCCGGGATGATCGAGCGGCTCGGCGAGCTCTTCCAGCACGAGGGGAGCGGTGTTGAGAAGGCCGCGGTCGTGACGGACGTTCGCGGCGGCGAATACTTCGAGGACCTGCTCGCTGTGCTCGGCGAGCTTCAGGCGAGCGCCCTGCTCGACCTGAAGCTGGTCTTCCTCGAGGCCGACGAGGAGGCCCTGCTCCATCGCTACAAGGAGACCCGCCGGCGCCACCCCCTGGCTCGCAGCGGCAGGATCGTCGACGGGATCCGGGAGGAACGCGACCGGCTCGCTCCGCTCCGCGAACGGGCCGACGTCGTGATCGACACGTCGCGGGCTGACCGGCGGAGCGCTGCGGCGCCGCATCGCCATCGAGCTGATCGGCCGCGACACGCGCGAGAACCAGCTCGCCCTCACAATCCTCACCTTCGGCTTCAAGAACGGGCCGCCGCTCGACGCCGACCTCACCCTCGACGTCCGCTTCCTGCCCAACCCCCACTACGTCGACGATCTGCGGCCGCTCACCGGACTCGATCGAGCCGGTCCGGCGAGTACGTCGAGTCCGGCACCCAGGCGGGCGAGTTCTACGGGCGGCTGATGCCGCTGCTCGACTTCCTGCTGCCCGCCTATGTCGCGGAGGGCAAGCAGCATCTGACGATCGCGGTCGGCTGCACCGGCGGGCGACACCGCTCCGTCACCGTCGCGGACCGGATCGCGCGGGAGCTGGACAGGCGGGACGACGTCAAGCTCCAGGTCGTCCACCGCGACGTGGAGCTGGAGCCGAAGGCGGCTGCTGGCTAGCCGCCCAAACCCACGGCCGCCCGGCCCTGTTCGTTGAGTGACCGTCCATAACATCCGTCCGGTGACGGAGCCCGTGATCAGCGTCAAGGGCCTGCGCAAGTCGTACGACGGCCTGGAGGCGGTGCGGGGGATCGATCTCGAGGTCGGCGCCGGTGAGATCTTCGCCTTCCTCGGCCCGAACGGGGCGGGCAAGACCACCACCGTCGAGATTCTCGAGGGCTACCGGACCCGCAACGCGGGCGAGGTGAGCGTGCTCGGCCTCGACCCGCAGCGAGCCGGACCGCGGCTGGCGAGACCGCGTCGGCTTCGTCCTGCAGGAGTCACGGCTCGTACCGGAGCTGACCCCGCGGGAAGCGGTCGAGCAATACGCCGGCTACTACTCCTCGCCCGCGACATCGACGAGACGGTCGGTCTCGTCGGCCTCGGCGAGAAGGCGGACGCGCGTACCTCGACCCTCTCGGGCGGGCAGCAGCGGCGCCTCGACGTCGCCCTCGCCCTGATCGGCGATCCCGAGCTGCTCTTCCTCGACGAGCCGACCACCGGCTTCGACCCCTCCGCGCGCCGCCAGGCCTGGGAGGTGATCGGCGGACTGCGCGACCTCGGCAAGACCGTCTTCCTGACCACCCACTACATGGACGAGGCGCAGGCGCTGGCGGACCGCGTCGCGATCATCTCGGCGGGCGAATCGTCGCCACAGGCTCGCCGGAGGACGTGGGCGGCGACCGCGAGGCCCGCACCGAGATCAGCTTCCGGCTCCCGGCGGGCGTCCGCTCGCCCGATCTGCCGGAGCCGGTGCGGGCTCGGGCCCGGATCGACGCGGGCGCGGTCTCGATGAGCGCCGAGGACCCGGTCCCGGTGCTGCGCGAGCTGACCGTCTGGGCGAGCGAGCGAGGGGTCGGGCTGCCCGATCTCCAGGTCCGGCGCCCGAGCCTGGAGGACGTCTATCTGGAGCTCACCCGGCAGGCCGACGGAGCCGGGGAGAGGGCGGAATGACCGGGGTGGCCCTCGTCCTGCACCAGTTCCGCTTCGACCAGAAGATCTTCTGGCGCAACCGGGCGGCCGTCTTCTTCACGGCGCTGCTGCCGCTGATCTTCCTCTTCATCCTCGCCAGCGTCTTCAAGAACGCCGACATTTCGGGGCTCGACGTCAAGGGCGCGACCTATTACGTCCCGGCGATCCTGACTCTCGCGGTGATCTCGGCGACGACCGTGAAGCTCGCGACCAATCTGCCCGCCGAGCGCGAGGCGGGTCAGCTCAAGCGGGTGCGGGGGACGCCGCTTCCGCCCGCCGCCTTCGTCGCGGGCCGGGTGGGGAACTCGCTGGTGATCTCCGTGATCATGGTCGTCCTGGTCAGCGTGATCGGGGCGGTGGTCTACGGCGTCACGATCCCCACGGACACGATGCCCGCGCTGCTCGTGACGCTGGTCGTCGGCGCGTTCTCCTTCTCGTGTCTGGGCTTCGCGCTCGCCGCCGTGATCCCGACGGAGGATGCCGCCCCCGCCGTCACCAACGCGACGGTCCTGCCGCTCTACTTCCTCTCTGGGGTCTTCATCCCGCAGGACGAGCTGCCCGAACGGCGTCCTCGACTTCGCCGACCTCTTCCCGATCCGGCACTTTCTTCGAGGCCATGTTCACCGCGTGGGATCCCGAACACGACAGGCTCGGGCTTCGAGCTCGGGGACCTGGCAGTGGTGGCCGCCTGGGGCCTGTTCGGGTTGATCGTCGCGGTCCGGTTCTTCCGCTGGGAGCCGCGGCGCTGACGCCGGGCGGCGATGGCCATGTATAACGTGGCCGTTCCCGGGAATGTCTCGTCCGAGACCTCCAGCCGATGCTGAACTACGCAGCCGTAAAAGTCTCCGACCTCGAGCGCAGTGGCGCCTTCTACGACTCGATCCTGGCCCCGCTCGGCTGGCGCCGGCAGGACGCGCCGGCCAACGCGGTCAGCTGGGGGCTGATCAAGGCCGAGTTCTACATCGAGCAGGAGGACTCGCCGCGGCCCGGATACGGCCTGATCTCCTTCCCCGCGAAGAGCATCCCCGCCGTCAAGGCGTCGTTCGAGTCGGGAAGCGCGAACGGAGGCGACCCGGTGGCCGACCCGGGCAGCGCGCCAGCCTACGGCCCAGGGAACTACTGCTGCCGCCTCAACGACCCCGACGGTTATCTGGTCGAGGTCTCCGTGTCGCACGATCGCTGATCGCGTCACGCCGCGGCTCCCCGCTCGATACCTTGGATAGACGCAAAGCTCCGACCCCTGAGGAGGACTTCAAATGGCAGTGAAGGTGGCCATCAACGGATTCGGGCGCATCGGCCGGAACCTTTTCCGCGCGGCCCTCGCGGCCCGTTCGGATCTCGAGTTCGTCGCGGTCAACGACCTGATCGACGCCGAGATGATCGCCCACCTCCTCAAGTACGACTCGGTCCTGGGGCGCTTCCAGGGCGAGATCGAGGTCTCGGGCGACGGCATCAAGGTAGACGGGACCGAGATCAAGGTGCTGAACGAGAGGGACCCAGCGGAGCTCCCCTGGGGCGATCTGGGCGTCGAGGTGGTGATCGAGTCCACGGGCCTGTTCACCGATCGCGAGGGTGCCTCGAAGCACCTCGAGGCGGGTGCCAAGAAGGTGATCATCTCCGCCCCCGCCAAGGACCCCGACATCACCGTCGTGCTCGGCGTCAACTTCGAATCCGACTATGACCCGGAAAAGCACAACATCATTTCCAACGCCTCCTGCACAACGAACTGCCTGGCTCCGGTGGCGAAGGTGCTCAACGACACCGTCGGGATCGAGCGTGGCCTGATGACCACGATCCACGCCTACACGGCCGACCAGCGCCTGCAGGACATGCCGCACAAGGACTACCGCAGGGCGCGCGCCGCGGCGGTGAACCTGATCCCGACCAGCACCGGCGCCGCCAAGGCGATCGGCCTTGTCCTGCCCGACCTCCAGGGCAAGCTCAACGGGGTGGCGGTCCGGGCACCGGTGATCACCGGATCACTGGTCGACCTGGTCTGCGACGTCGCGCGCGAGACGAGCGCCGAGGAGATCAACGGCGCGATCAGGGAGGCGGCGGATGGGCCGCTGAACGGCATCCTCGAGTACACCGAGGACCCGATCGTCTCGACCGACATCGTCACCGACCCGTACTCCTCCGTCTTCGACGCCGAGCAGACCACGGTCGTCGACGGCAGGTTCGTCAAGGTCTTCTCCTGGTACGACAACGAGTGGGGCTACGCGAACCGCTGCGTCGAACTGGCGGAGAAGGTGCTGCAGCCGGCGACGGTCGGTGCCTGAGCGCACGGCTTCCCGCTCGTTCACCAAGGCGAGCGTCGAAGACGCTGAGGTTGACGGTCGCCGGGTACTGCTGCGCGCGGACCTGAACGTCCCGCTCGAGAACGGTGTCGTCACGGACGACACGCGCATCCGGGCCTCGCTGCCGACCATCGAGCTGCTCCGCGACCGCGGAGCCAGCGTGGTGATCGTCTCGCACCTCGGGCGCCCCAAGGGCCCCGACCCGGAGCTCTCGATGGCGCCGGTCGGCGAGCGCCTCGGCGAGCTGCTCGAGACCGAGGTGAGGCAGGCACCGGCGGTCGTCGGCGACGAGGTCTCGGCGATCGCATCCGGCCTGGATCCCGGCGAGGTGCTGCTCCTCGAGAACAGCCGCTTCGAGCCGGGCGAGACGAAGAACGATCCCGCTCTTGCGGAGGCGCTCGCCGCCCTCGCCGAGCTCTTCGTCAACGACGCCTTCGGCTCGGCCCACCGGGCCCACGCCTCCACCGAGGGCGTCGCCCACCGTCTCCGCGGCTACGCCGGCCTGCTGCTCGAGCGCGAGGTCGTCGAGCTCACGGCGGTCCGCGACGACCCCCAGCGGCCCCTGGTGATCGTCCTCGGCGGCGCGAAGGTGACCGACAAGCTCGGCGTGATCGACCGCTTCCTCGGCTTCGCGGAAGAGATCCTGATCGGCGGGGCGATGTGCTTCAGCTTCTTCAAGGCCGAGGGCCGTGACACGGGGAACTCGCTCGTGGAGGAGGAAGGAGTGGAGTCCGCCAGGCGAGTGCTGGAGGAGGCTCGGGGCAGCGACACGATCCTCGAGCTGCCCGAGGACCTCGTCATCGGCCGTGAATTCGATGCCGGCACCGAGACGCGCGAGCTGAACGGGATCGACGTGCCCGAGGGCTGGATGGGCCTCGACGTCGGCACCAACACGACGGCGAACTTCGGCAAGCGGATCGCGCGGGCCGGAACCGTCTTCTGGAACGGCCCGATGGGCGCCTTCGAGCTCGAGCCGTTCGCGCCCGGGACCCGGGCCGTCGCCGAGGCGGTCGCCGCCGCGCCCGGTCACACCGTGGTCGGCGGCGGCGACTCCGTGGCGGCGCTGCAGAGATTCGGGCTTGCGGACGCCGTGGACTGGCTCTCGACCGGCGGCGGCGCTTCGCTGGAGCTGATCGAGGGCCGGGCGCTGCCGGGAGTGGAGGCGCTGCAGGATGCCTGACCGCTCGGCGCTGCTGGCCGCCAACTGGAAGATGCACAAGACCACCGAGGAGACCGAGCGCTTCCTCGGCCAGTTCCTGCCCCGCGTCTCCGAATCGGGACCGGAGGTGGTCGTCTGCCCGCCCTTCACCTCCCTCAAGGCGGCCGTCGAGCTCTGCTTCCAGAGCCCGGTTCGGGTCGCCGCCCAGAACATGCACGAGGCCGACGAGGGCGCCTTCACCGGCGAGGTCTCGGCGCCGATGCTGCTCGACCTGGGCGTCGACGGCGTCATCCTCGGCCACTCCGAGCGCCGTCAGTACTTCGGGGAGTCAGACGAGGCGCTGGCGCGGAAGGTGCCGGCGGCGCTCGGCGCCGGGCTGGTGCCGATCCTCTGCGTGGGTGAGAACGAGGCCCAGCGCGACGCCGACGAGACCGAGGAGGTCCTCACCCGGCAGGTCGAGGCCGATATTGCCGAGGTCCCGGACGCTCGGCTCAGCGAGGTGGCGATCGCCTACGAGCCGATCTGGGCGATCGGAACGGGCCGCACCGCCACCCCCGAGCAGGCGCAGGAGGCGATCGCGCTGATCCGCGGTCTGATCGATGCGCGCTCGGACACGGCCGCCGCGGCGATCCGGATCCTCTACGGGGGCTCGGTCAAGCCCGGCAACGCCGCGGAGCTGATCTCGCAGCCGGACGTCGACGGCGCCCTGGTCGGGGGCGCCAGCCTCGATCCGGACGACTTCGCGGCGATCGTCGAAGCTGCGGGCTGATCGAATGAGCCCGCTCCCGGCCGGCCCGACGAGCATCCCAGTCCCCTCGCTGGCGCTGGTGGTCCTCGATGGCTGGGGACTCGCCACGGACGGCCCCGGCAACGCGATCTCGCAGGCGAACACCCCGGTCTTCGACGAGCTCTGGTCCACCTACCCGCACACCACCCTGTCCGCCTCGGGCCAAGACGTAGGCCTGCCCGAGGGACAGATGGGCAATTCGGAGGTCGGGCACCTCAACCTCGGCGCGGGCGCGGTCGTCAAGCAGGACCTGGCCCGGATCGACGATGCGATCGCCGACGGCAGCTTCTTCGAGAACCCGGCGCTGCGGGCGGCGTGCGGCTCGGCACGGGAGTCACGGCGCGGGCGCCTGCACGCCATCGGCCTGATCTCCGACGGCGGCGTCCATTCCGGTTGGGAGCACATCGAGGCGGTGATCGAGCTGGCCGGGGAGGAAGGGGTGTCGGAGCTGGTGCTCCACGCCTTCACCGACGGACGCGACACCCCGCCGAAGTCGGGCGCGGGGTACGTCGAGGAGGTGGAGCGTTGGCTCCGCCACGTCGGATCGATCGGGACGGTCGCCGGGCGCTACTGGGGGATGGATCGCGACCGGCGCTGGGAGCGGACCAAGCGGGCCTACGACGCGATCGTCCACGGGCGCGCCCCGCGCGCCGAGGGCGCCGTTCAGGCGATCCGCGACTCATACGAGCGTGGAGTCACCGACGAGTTCATCGAACCGGTGGTGATCGGCGACTACGACGGCGCCGAGCCGGACGAGCCGTTCATTTTCATCAACTTCCGTCCCGACCGCGCCCGGCAGCTGACCCGGGCGCTCGGCGAGCTGGACTTCGATGAGTTCGACCGGGGCGGCGCCGGCCCCTTCGAGGTGACGACGATGACCGAGTACCAGCACGGCTGGCCCTACCCGGTCGTCTTCCCGCCCCGCGAGCCGGAGACCACGCTCGCCCAGGTGATCGCCGAGGAGGGCGAGCGCCAGCTGCACGTGGCCGAGACCGAGAAATACGCGCACGTCACCTACTTCTTCAACGGCGGGCGCGAGGAGGAGTGGAGCGGGGAGGAGCGGTACCTGGTCGACTCAGCCCGCGACGTCCCCACCTACGACCACAAGCCGCAGATGAGCGCCGCGGCGGCGGCGAAGGCCTTCAGTGAGCATTGGCGCGAGGACGGCTACCGCTTCGGGATCATCAACTTCGCGAATCCCGACATGGTCGGCCACACGGGCGTGATCCCGGCGGCGGTGGCCGCCGTGGAGGAGGCGGACACCCGTCTCGGGGAGGTGGTCGGTGCAGTGCACGAGGAGGGCGGCGCGGTGATCGTCACGGCCGACCACGGCAACTGCGAGCAGATGCTCGAGCCCGACGGCTCGCCGAACACGGCCCATTCGACCAACCCGGTGCCCCTGATCGTCACGATCGACGGAATCGGTGTCCGAGAGGGCGGCATCCTCGCTGACGTCGCGCCGACGGCCCTCGACCTGCTCGGCATCCCGCAACCGGCGGCGATGACGGGGCGAAGCCTGCGGGTCTCGTGATCAGGTCTGATTCGGACAGGCTCAGTTTCGAGATTCAGGCCCGTGACGGCGATGCCCGCACGGGCCTGATTCATGTCGGCCACGGCAAGGTGGCCACGCCGGCGTTCCTCCCGCTCGCGACCAAGGGCAGCGTCCGCGGGCTTTCCTCCGCCGAGGTGGCGGGGCTCGGCTACGACATGGTCCTCGGCAACACCTTCCATCTGCATCTGTCTCCGGGCGAGGAGGGGATCGCGGCGCGCGGCGGCCTGCACCGCTTCATGGGCTGGGAACGGGCGGTCATCACCGACTCGGGCGGCTTCCAGGTCTTCTCGCTCGCCCACGGCGGGGTCGCGGACGAGATCAAGGGACGGCGCGGCAACGTGGCGGGGGGCGCGAAGGTGGAGATCTCCGAGGAGGGTGTCGCGTTCCAGTCCCTGCTCGACGGCTCGGACCGCTTCCTCGGCCCGGAGGAGTCGATGCGGATCCAGGCCGCCTTGGCCTCGGACATCGCGCTGACCTTCGACGAGTGCACGCCGGCACACGCCGATCGTGAGTACACGGCACGCTCCACCGAGCGCACCCACCGCTGGCTCGACCGCTGCCTGGCCTGGCACGAGCGCGAGGGCCCCGCCCGCCAGGCGGTCTTCGGGATCGTCCAGGGCGGGGTGCACGAGGACCTGCGCCGGGAGTCCGCGGAGCGGAACGCCGCGGCCGCCGTCGACGGGATCGCGATCGGCGGCACGCTCGGGCGGGAGAAGGCGGAGATGCACGCCGTCCTCGGCTTCACGGTCCCGCTGCTGCCCGACGACAACCCGCGTCACCTGCTTGGCATCGGCGAGGTCGACGACATCCTGGTCGGGATCGGGATGGGCATCGATCTCTTCGACTGCGCGATCCCGACCCGCCTCGCCAGGCACGGGACCGCGCTCGCCCCCGACCCGGAGGGGCGCTTCCGCATCGATCTGACCAAGTCCGCCTATGCGGACGACGACTCGCCGATCGTCGACGGCTGCCCCTGCGAGGGGTGTTCCCGCCACACACGCGCCTACCTGCACTACCTCGCGCGCAACAAGGATCTGACCGGCACCCGCCTGCTCACCCTCCACAACCTCACCTACATGGAGCGGCTCGTGGCGGGCGCCAGGGGCGCGATCGCAGCCGGGCGCTTCGCTGACTACTCGCGGGCGGTCGTCGGCGGGACCGCCCCGTGGGCCGCCTGAGCTACTTGGTGTTGTCCTCGACGACCTGCCCGAGGGCGTCGATCTGGTCGTTGACGTTCTGCTTGACGACCTGATCGAGGTCGATCTTGTTGCCGCCGCCGCTCGAGCCGAGGGCGACGATCGCGGCGACCGCCGCTGCCAGCAGCAGGATCGAGATCACGATCAGCGCGTTCCGCGCGACGCTGGATGCGCTGCGGCGACGCCGCTCCGGGACGGGAGCGGGCTGGCGAGGCGGGACGGGCCGGCGCTGTGGGCGGCGCTGGGTTCGGGTGGGCGGCATGTGGCGGGTCGGCGCCGTCGGCGCGTCGTCGCCGAGGATCCGGGTCGCCGCGGTGCCGGCGGGCGACTCGCCGGTGAGGCCGCGGCGCAGCGCGTCGGCCAGCTCGCCGGCGGCCGCGAACCTGCGCGAGGGGTCGGACTCGAGCGCGACCAGGACGGCATCCCCGACCGCCTCGGGTACGGCCTCGCTGTAGTTGCTGGGATGCAGGGGCTGCTCGGACTGCTGGCGGACGGCGAGCTCGGCCAGGGAGGCACCCTCGTAGGGCAGCCGGCCGGTGAGGAACTGGTAGAGCACGACGCCGAGCGCGTAGACGTCTGACGTCGGCGTCGCCTCGTCGCCCCGGGCCTGCTCCGGCGCCAGATAGGCGGCGGTCCCGACCACCGAGCCGACCTGGGTGATCCGGGACTGCTCGCTCGCCCGCGCGATCCCGAAGTCGGCGAGCTTCACGGTCATGTCGCCGCCCCCGGCCGGCCCCCCGATGATCATCAGGTTGCCCGGCTTGACATCGCGGTGGATGATCCCGTGGCGGTGCGCGTAGTCGAGCCCGGCGCACGCCTGGACGCCGATCTCGACCGTGGTCTCAGGATCGAGCTTGCCCTCGGCCTGGAGCAGCTGCGCGCCGGAGCGGCCTCGTACGTACTCCATGACGATGTAGTGGCGGCCGGAGTCGATCCCCGTGTCGTAGACCTGGACGATGTTGGGGTGGACGAGCTTCGCGACCGCGAGTGCCTCGCGGCGGAAGCGCGCGACGAAGCGCTCGTCGTCCGAGAGGTGCTCGGCGAGGATCTTCACGGCCACCGTCCGCTCGAGGATCGTGTCGGTGGCGCGGAAGACGGACGACATGCCGCCACTGCCGAGGCGGTCCTCGATCCGGTAGCGATCGGTGATCAGCTCCCCCTTGGGGCTGCGAGGGCTCATAGTCCTCCCGGCCCGATGCCGCCCGAGGCACCCGGCGTCGTCGTGGCGGGCGGCGCGGTCTGGGTCTGAGTGGTCGTGGTCGGCTGCGTCTGGGTGCGGGTCTGGGTGCGGGTCGTCGTAGTGGGCTGCGTGCGCTCCGTCGTCGTCTCCTCGGTCGTCGAGGGTGTGGTGGTCTCGCTGGTGGTCGTCTCGGTTCTGCCCTGGCACTTGCTCGGATCGCTGAGCAGCAGCTTCAGGTTGTTGGCGCCGCTGTCGAGCGCCTGCTTGACGTCCGAGTTCACGCTCGAGGGAAGGTCCTGGATGTCGGTGAGCAGGTCATCCGTCTTGTCGGCGGCGACCAGGCAGCTGCCCACGTCGACGTTCGCCCGGATCTCGGAGATCTTGGCGAGCAGCGTCTGCGCGTTCGCCGGCGGGATCGACGGGTCGGGACCGCTGTTGCCGCATCCGACCACCCCCGCTGAGGCGGCCAGGACCAGCGCAAAGAGGATCGACCGGGGTTTGCTCGGCATCGCGGCGATACTAGCCAGCGGGCTTTTGCCACTTCGTGTCGTCATCACTGGCCGATGTAGAGCCGGTCGGCGAGCAGATCCGGAAGGCCGGCCTTTCGGATCGCCTCCGCCGCCACGTCGATGTCGTAGCTCGTGCGGTGATAGATCGCCTTCCAGGAATCGGTGTCGAGCTCGAGCCAGGCGGCGCGCGAATCGCCGTCCCGCGGCTGGCCGACGCTGCCCGGGTTGAGCAGCCAGCGCCCCTCGGAGAGGTCGATCTCCTTGCCGCCCTCGGCCTGGCCGCCTCCGTCCGCCCCGGGCGGGCCGTTGCCGTCGGAGAACCAGAGGGCGACGTGAGAGTGACCGATGAGGCTGACCCGAGCCGACTGGTGCTCCATGCACTCGCGCGCCTGATCGATGGCGAGCACGTACTCCCAGACGGGGTCGCGCGGCGAGGCGTGATAGAGGCCGACCTCGTGCTCGGTGTCCTTGGGCTCGAGCCCCTTCAGGTAATCGATCGTCGAGTCCTCTGCATTCGCCCGTGTCCACTCGACTGCCGCGGCCGCTGAGGCCGAGAAGACGTCGGTGTCGATCTCGCCGGTGACCGCGAGGTCGTGGTTCCCCACCAGGCTGAGGTCGCAGCGCTCTGAGACGAGCTTCGAGCACTCGTCAGGTTGGGCGCCGTAGCCGACGAGGTCGCCCAGGCACCAGCGCTGCTCGATCCCCGCCTCGTCGATCGCGGCGAGCACCGCCTGGAATGCCGGCAGGTTGCTGTGGATGTCGGTGAGGATGGCGACTCGCACGGGGGTGGAGGGGGGTCGATGACGGCTGGGCGCCAGAAAGGGCGGTCTATCGTAGGCCGGTGCCCGGCCGATCGTCGCCAAACTGGGTTCGCCTTGGAGTCACGGCAGTCGCGGCGGTCGTCGTCGCCGAGGCCGCAGCCTGGCTCCTGCGGCCGCGGGACATCGAGCACCCCGTGCACGCGGACGAGCGCGCCTACTTCACGCAGGAAGAGCTGACCAAGGCGCGCGACTACGCCTCGGGCCAGCGCCTGATCCTGGTCGGGAGCCTGGTGGCCGAGGGCGCGGTTCTCGTCCTGCTGGCGACCGGTCGCCCGGGGCTGACACGCCGGGCGCTCGAGCGGCTCGGCGCGCGCCCGGTCCTGGGCGGGGCGGCAGCCGCCGCGGGACTCTCCGTGGTCGTCGCGGTCGTCACCATCCCGTTCGGCATTTGGGCGCATGAGCGCTCCGTGGACGTCGGGCTCTCGACGCAATCCCTGGGCGGCTATCTGAGCGACTGGACAAAGGCGACCGCCATCGGCGCGGTGTTGGCGGGACTGGTGGGGACCTTCGCGCTCTGGCTGATCAGGCGCTTCGGACGTCGCTGGTGGATCCCGGGCAGCGTCGGTGTGGTGCTGGGCGCGGCGATCATCACCTGGCTGGCGCCGGTGGTGATCGCGCCACTGTTCAACAAGTTCAAGGAGCTGCCCCCCGGTCAGGCTCGCACCGACGTGCTCGACCTCGCCCGCCGCGCGGGAGTCGATGTCGGCCACGTCTACGAGGTGGATGCCAGCCGCCGGACCACCGCGATCAACGCCTACGTCAACGGCATCGGTTCCTCGAAGCGTGTGGTGCTCTACGACACGCTGCTCGAGGACCTGAATCGCGGCGAGCGCAACGCAGTTGTCGCCCACGAGCTCGGCCACGTTCATGGCGCCGACATCCGCCGCGGGCTGATCTTCGTCGCCTTGATCACGCCCCTGTCCCTGCTGTTCATCTCGGGTATGGGCGGAGGCGGTCGCCCGGCGGCGGGGCGCCGAGCCCGGACAGCCGAGCTATTTGCCGGCGTTCGCGCTCGCGATCGCCGCCACGTCGCTCGTGATCGGGATCGCGGGGAACCAGCTCTCCCGCGCGGTCGAGGCGAGGGCCGACACCT
Source organism: uncultured Solirubrobacterales bacterium (assembly GCA_963728755.1). Lineage (GTDB taxonomy): Bacteria > Actinomycetota > Thermoleophilia > Solirubrobacterales > 70-9 > DASUPK01. The sequence continues at coordinate 36,567 of CAVSLI010000010.1, forward strand.
TCGCCCTCCAGCTCACCGACGACCCGAAGGGAATGATCGAGCTCCAGCAGCAGCTCGCAGACCGCAACCTCTCCGACCCCGACCCGCCGGATGCGTTCACGTTCGTGTTCGGCACCCATCCGCCCGCGATCGACCGGATCGGGGCCGCCCTCGCCTGGGAGCAGGGCGAGCGACCGTGAAGGTCACGGTTGTGACGGTCGGCAAGGTGAAAGCCGCCTTCGCCGAGGCCGACGCCCACTACCGCAAGATGCTGCAGCGCCACCAGCCGGTCGAGGTGATCGAGGTGCGTGACGAGGTCAACATCGAGGGTCGGATCCCGCGCCGCTCGCACGTCATCGCCCTCGATCGCGGCGGCCGGGGGCTGAGCTCGAAGGCCTGGGCGAGCTGGCTCTCGGAGCGGCGGATCGACTCCCAGGACCTCTGCTTCCTGATCGGCGGCCCCGAGGGGCTTTCCTCCCGGACGATGGCGCTGGCGGACGAGCGCGTCTCGCTCGGGCCGCAGACCATGGCCCACCAGCTCGCCAGGGTGGTCCTGCTCGAGCAGCTCTTCCGCGCCACCAAGATCCTGGCCGGCGAGCCGTACCACCTGTAGGCGATCCGTAGGCTCCAGGCGATGGCAGACCCGGTCGCAGAGCTCCGTTCCGCCGTCGAGGCGGCAGCCGATTCGCTGCTCGACGGCCCTCGTCAAACGGGTCGCTCCTCGGCTTCGCCTGCGGAGCGCCCTCGCACAAACCGCTTCGAGCCGACGCTCGAGCGGCCGCCGAAGCCCGAGTTCGGCGACTACTCGACCAACGCGGCGATGCTGCTGGCGCCGGCGCTCGGGGAGCAGCCGCGGGGGACGGCGGAGAGGCTCGCCGAGCAGCTCGGGAGGACCCTGGAGGGGACCGTCGAGCGCGTCGAGGTCGCCGGGCCCGGCTTCCTCAACCTCTTCCTCGCTGACGCCTGGTATCGGCGCGCCGCGACCGAGCTCGCCGAGCAGGGCGACGGGCTGGGCCGCCCGCCCGGCCCCGACCAGGTGACGGAGCGGGTCAACGTCGAGTTCGTCTCGGCCAACCCGACCGGCCCGGTGACGGCGGCGAGCGGGCGCCATGCGGCCTACGGCGACTCGGTCGCCCGGCTGCTCGAGTTCGCCGGGCACCCCGTGGTGCGCGAGTACTACCTGAACGACCGGGGGGGCCAGATCGACCTGTTCGCGGAGTCGATCGCCGCGCGGATGAAGGGCGAGCCCGTGCCCGAGGACGGCTACGCGGGCGAATACGTCGCCGAGCTGGCGAGTCGTCTCGATCAGGAGGGCCTCGGGCCCGACGACCTCGACGCCCTGGCGCGGCGGGGGATGTCGTTGATGGCCGAGCAGATCGAGGAGACCCTCCACCGCTACAACGTCGTCTACGACACCTGGTCCTCGGAGCGCGCGCAGCACGAGTCGGGGGCCGTGGAGAGGGCTCTGGCGGAGCTCCGGGAGGCGGGCCACGTTTACGAGAACGAGGGCGCCACCTGGCTGCGCACCACGGAGTTCGGCGACGACAAGGACCGCGTCCTGATCCGCTCCGACGGCGACGCGACCTACTTCCTCTCCGACATCGCCTACCACCGCGACAAGCTCGAGCGGGGCGCGGACCGGCTGATCAACGTGCTCGGCGCGGACCACCACGGCTACCCGCCTCGGCTGCGCGCGGCCCTCGCGGCCCTCGGCTATGCCCCCGACGTCCTCGAGACGCCGATCATGCAGCTCGTCCACGTGGTGGAGGGCGGTGCGCGCGCCCAGATGTCGAAGCGGCGCGGCGAGTTCGTCACCCTCGATGAGCTGATCGAGGACATCGGAGCGGACGCGGCCCGCTTCTTCATGCTCCAGCGCAGCCACGACACGACCGTCGATCTGGATCTGGAGCTCGCCCGAAAGACCTCGAACGAGAACCCGGTCTACTACGTCCAGTACGCGCACGCGCGGATCGCGAGCATCCTGCGAAAGGCGGGGGAGGGCGCCGTGGAGCGGGCGGCGTCAGCGGACTTCAGCGCGTCCGCCGCGGAGGTCGAGCCCTCCGAGCGGGCGCTGATCAAGCGGCTCTGCGAGCTGCCGGACGAGGTCGCCGAAGCGGCGGCGCGGCGTGCCCCGCACCGCCTCTGCGCCTACGGGATGGAGGCCGCCCGCGATTTCCACGCCTTCTACCGCGACTGCCAGGTGGTCGGGGCTGAGGGAAGGGGCGTCGAGGAGTCCCGCCTCGGCCTCTGCCTGATCGCCAAGCGGACGATCGCGCGCACACTCGGGCTGCTCGGGATCTCGGCGCCCGAGCGGATGTGAGGGCGTCTCGTTAGAGCTCGTGCCGGCTCATGTCGGACTCGAGCCGGGCGGCTTCAACAGGGTCGAGCGGCTCCGGCTCGGCGGGGTGCGCGCGGCGCTCACGAAGTGCGCGCCGCAGGCCATAGCCGACCGCCGCTGCCGCGAGCACGATCGCGAGCGCGGGGACGATCCACGCGAATAGGTCGAAGCCGTGCCCGCTCGGGGTGGCGAGGACCCGCTCCCCGTACTGGGCCACAAGCACGTCCTTGATCTGCTCCTTGTCCTTGCCCTGGGCGATCAGCCTGCGGATCAACGCGCGCTCGCGCTCCGCCTGCGGGGAGTCCGACTCGGCCAGGAGCGTTCCGCAGATCGTGCACATCACCTCGTCCTCGACGTCGGGCAGCGACGCGCGAGGCTCCTGCGCCGCCGCGGGAACCGTGACCGCGTACGCCGTCAGCAGGACAACCCCCATCGCGATGGCAACCCGCCTGATCACGTGCGTGAGGAGATCAGTGGCGCAACCTGGTCGGCGAGGTAGCTCTCGTCGACGGCACCGCGCCGGATCAGAGCCACGTGTCCCTGCGGATCGATCAGGAAGGACTCGGGGAAGCCGGTCATCCCGTAGGCGTCGCGACGGTCGCCGCCGTCGCCCTCGCGGAGCTGCGGGTACGTGAGCCCGTACCGCTTGACGAAGTTGAGCGCATCGTCTGTCGTGTCGTCGAGGTTGATGCCGAGAACGGTGAAGCCATCGGCGACGTGGGCGTTCTGGAAGCTCTCGAGCTCCGGAGCCTCGGCCTTGCAGGGCTCACACCACGAGGCCCAGAAGTTGACCAGGACCCAAGTGCCGCGATAGTCGGCGATCTCGCCGGTTCCGGGTCCCCGCAGCCGCGTCAGTTCCTTGTCCGGCGCCCGGTCGCCGACGGAGAGCGAGGCCTCGCCCTTGCTGAGCAGGCCGAATCCGAGCAACCCGACCACGGCGATCACCGCGATCACGACGGCGAATGACTTCGAGCTCACAACGGCGAAGGCTAGAGACGAGACCTAAAATGGTCGGCTCTGCGGCGGTAGCTCAGTAGGTAGAGCGCGAGCTTCCCAAGCTCGAGGTCGCGGGTTCGAAACCCGTCCGCCGCTTCTGACGAGGACCTCTGTCAGGTAAGTGCTTTCCCCGGAGCCAAATTGGTGCTGTGGGATGACGGCGCGGGCAACTGCCTGGTGTGCGAGGGTTGGCCTCGTGGGGCGGGTCTTGCGCGTATCGCTTGTGGGTGTGGTGGCGCTGATCGCCGACCGGCGGTACGTCGGCAGTGGGCGCTGGCTCTGGATAGCCGCCGGGCTGAGCCTGCTTGCGGTCACCCTTGCCCTCGCCACCCTCACAGCCCGCAGCGAGGCCGCCTTCCCCGGCGAGCCGGGCAAGATCTCCTTCGACAGCACCCGCGACGGCAACACCGAGATCTACGTCATGAACGCCGATGGCTCGGGGCAGACTCGCCTCACCAACGAGCTGGCGATAGACCGCGACGCCGCCTCCTCCGCAGACGGCCGGAGGATCGCCTTCGTCAGCGAGCGCGATGGAAATAGCGAGGTCTACGTCATGAACGCCGATGGCTCGAACCAGACTCGCCTCACCAACAATCCGGCGGGGGAATTCCAACCCGCCTTCTCCCCTGACGGACGAATCGCCTTCATGAGCGACCGCGACGGCGACATGGAGATCTACGTCATGAAAGCCGACGGAAGCGGCGAGACTCGGCTTACCAACAACACCTCGTTCGAGGGTCAGCCCACCTTCTCCCCGGACGGCAAGCAGATCGCCTTCGCGAGCGATCGCGACGGCAACTTCGAGATCTACACCATGAACACCACTGGCTCGAGCCCGACCCGCCTCACCAACAGCGCGGCGTCCGAGTCCCGGCCCAGCTTCTCCCCCGACGGCGGCCGGATCGCCTTCCGAACCGACCGCGACGGCAATGGGGAGATCTACGTCATGAACGCCGGCGGCAGCGCGGAGACGCGGCTCACCGACAATCCGGCGCTCGACGGCGAGCCGGCCTTCTCTCCCGACGGGCAGCGGATCGCCTTCCGAAGCCACCGCGACGGCCCGGCGGAGATCTACGTGATGAATGCCGATGGCTCGGGACAGACCAACCTGACCAACGGCCCCTTCGCCGACAGGCGCCCCGATTGGCAGCCGATCGTGTCGTCGGCGCCGGAGCCTCCACAGCGAACCCTCACGGTCAACGTCGGCGGCTCCGGGACCGGGTCAGTCACCGCTCCCGGAATAAGCTGCCCCGGCGACTGCACGGAGACCTACTTGCACGGAACCTCCCTGACGCTCAGCACGGCGGCAACGGGCGGGTCCACTTTCGTTGGTTGGGGCGGGGCCTGCGCGGGGAGCGGCGCCTGCGTGCTGACAATGGACGACGACAAGGGCGTGACGGCCACCTTCAACCCGCCTAACTGCAAGGGCAAGCCGGCGACCATCGTCGGCACGAACGGCAGCGACGTCCGCAAGGGCACGCCCGGTGAGGATGTGGTCGTAGGCATGGGCGGGAACGACAAGCTCTCCGGCCTCGCCGGCAACGATCTGATTTGCGGCGGTGCGGGCAAGGACACCCTGAAGGGCGGCAAGGGCAACGACAAGCTCTACGGTCAGAAGGGCAAGGACACCCTGAAGGGCGGTCCCGGCAAGGACATCCTCAAGGGTGGTGCTGGCAAGGACAAGCAGGTCCAGTAGCCCTAGGCCCAAAGTGCTGGTTGCGTTCGTGCGAGCAGCTCGTCGCTGCAAACTCGAAGACAGGTGGAGCTCGATCGCGTTCGGTGTCTCAATCGTCGTGAACCAGGACGACGGGGCACGAGGCGTTCTTCGCAACTGCGTTTGAGGTACTGCCCTCCAACCTCGCCCGAAGCCCGCTCAGTCCCCTGGAGCCGACGACGATGGCAGCCACACCTCGTTTGCGGGCTAGCTCGACAATCGCATCGGCCACGTTGCCCTGATCGGCCACCGCGAGCGGCCCGGCTTCAAGTCCGAGAGACTTCGCCAGGGCGGCTCCATCCTCTGCGACGCGATCGGCATGAGCCTGAGACGCGTCGTCAACCTCGTGTGCGGCTGCAGGATCCACCGGTTCGGGCCCCAGGCCCGTGGGGTCCGTTGTCATCGCGCTGACCGCGTAGGCCAGGCCCGGCTCCCACACCGTAACCACAAGTGCGCGGCGTGAACCGAAGAGCTCGGCGGCTTCGTGGACAGCCCGACGCGCCGTGTCGGAGCCGTCGTAAGCAATGAGGATCGGCGCGGCGACGTTCATCTGGAGCAAGGTAGCCAAGCAGCTCCGTCGTAGAGGGCTACTCCCGCAGCCCGGCGGCACCGAGGGCGTCGGGCATCCTGTCTATTGAGAGCGACTGCGGTCCAGCGGCAAAGGAGGAGAGATGATCGAGAGGATGGACGACATGCCCGCCGGCGTCATCGGCTTGCGTGCATCGGGGAAGCTCACGCGTGATGACTACCGGGACGTCCTGGAGCCGGCGCTGAAGGAGGCGACCGACTCCGGGGAGGCCAGGGTCCTATTCGTGCTCCCGGACTTCGACCGCTTGGAGGCCGGGGCGTGGATCGAGGATGTGAAGACGGGGCTCGGGGTCGAGATCAGGCACCGCTCAGCTTGGAAGCGGCTCGCCGTCGTCACGGGCGTCGACTGGATCGCCAAGGCCATGCACCTCTTCGCCTGGGCGATGCCTGGAGAGCTCGCGGTCTACGAGATGGACGAGCTGAAGGAGGCCAAGGCCTGGGTCGCCGCCTGAGCAGCCGGCCTACTCCCGCAACCCGGCGGCTTCGAGGGCCTGGGCGCGATCAGGAAACATCTCGACCCTGACGATTTCGCGCCCACGAAAGGTCGAAACCTGCCACCAACGTCCTTCGACCGACACGGCGCTCCCGGGGGGACGCCCCCGCTGAGTCATCCCGAGGAAAACCTTGTCACCGGCATCGAGGATCTCGGTGGCTTCGATCGTCATCCCTTCGAAGGACGCCACCCAGGCGCGCAACCAGCGCCTCGCCTCCTCACCGCGATAGGTACCGGCGTCAGGCGCCTCGGGGCTGATCACCAACTCGAATTCGTCGCCGAGCATCCCGATGGGGCTGAAGTCTCCGCGGGCGTACATCCCGAACGCGGCCCGGAGGGCATCGACGTTCTCCTCCGACATCGCCCACGCAGTATCCCGCGCAGGGCGGCACCCAATGCCCTCCGCTGAGTTCGGCGACCTCACCGCTTTCGATCGTGTGCGTCGATCGACGGCAAGGGGGGTAACAGGGGCAGATGGGATTCTTGGGACGCATGGTCAGCAGGTTCGCCAGGCGAAGCCGGTGGCTGGCCAGGCGACTCTGGGTGGTCGCGCTGGCAGAGATCGCAGTGATCACCCACAGCCACTGGCGGCGCCTCGAGCCCGAGGAGCGACGGCGCCTGATCGAGCTGGCCCGTAGGTCGAAGGGCCGGCCGTCCAAGCTCAGCGCTCGTGAGCGCCGTGAGGCCGCGGACCTGCTCGAGAAGTTCAACTACGCGCGGCTGGGAGGAAGCGTCGCGGCCACCCTGCTTCCGTTCCGCCCCCTCGGGCGACTGGTCGAGTTCGGTCTCGGCCGTCCCGCCGCAAGGGCCCGTCGTCGCGGGGCCGCGAAGACTTAGCGGCACTCAGCCGGCAGCGACCACCGGTCGCACCTCGGGATGGGCGGCGTACCACTCCAATGTTCGCCGCAGGCCCTCGCGCAGCTCGACCTGAGGCTCCCAGCCGATCCGCTCGCGGATCTTGGCCGAGTCGAGGTACTGGCGATCGATCTCGCCGTTCGGGTTCCCGCCGCCCTGGTAGTCGGGCTCGACGTCGGTCGGGCCGAGCTCGCAGATCAGGTCGATCACCTCACGAACCGGATGGGGGTTACCCCAGCCCGCATTGAAGGCCTCGCCCGCGACCCGATCGCTCTCGAGCGCCTCGGCGACCGCCAGGTACGCCTGCGCGGCGTCCTCGACGTAGAGGAAATCCCGCTCGGGCGAGCCGTCGGAGCGGATGACCGGGCGCCGTCGGTCGAGTACCGCGGTGACCGTCTCCGGGATCAGGCGGGAGAAGTTCCGATCACCGCCGCCGTAGAGATTGGCGAAGCGGGTTACGGCAACCGGGAGCCCGTAGGTGTGCCAATAGCTGCGGGCGATCAGGTCCGTGGCGGCCTTGGAGACGTCGTACGGAAAGATCGGCTGCAGGGCGGAGTCCTCCCTGTAGGGAAGGTCGTCGTGCGGGCCGTACGCCTTGTCAGAGGAGGCGACCACGACCCGCTCGATGCCGGCCTCCCGGCACGCCTCGAGCAGCACCCAGGTCCCCTCGATGTTCGTCTGGAAGGTGGAGACGGGGGAGGCGTTCGCATCGCCGACGATCGGCTGCGCCGCGAGGTGAAAGACGGCGTCGATCCGGCTCGAACGAAGGAGATCAAGGGCGGCGTCGTAGTCACGCAGGTCCCCGACGACGTCGTTCACCTCGCCGGCGATCCCCTGCAGCTCGAGCCCGGTGGGCGAGGTGCGCTCGCGGTCGATTGACGTCACCTCCGCGCCAGACTCGAGCAGCGCCCTGGCGAGCCACGAGGCCGCGAAGCCTCGGGCGCCCGTGACGAGCGCTCTCACAGGGCCGGCTCCTCTGCCCAGACTCGCCAGGGCGGGTCGCCCGACTCCCAGAGGTCGTTGAGCATCACCGCGTCCTTGTAGGTGTCCATGCAGTCCCAGAAGCCCTGATGGCGGTAGGCGCGGAGCTGTCCATCGGCCGCCATCCCTTCCAGGGGCTCGCGCTCGAGAACGCTCTCCTCGCTGAGGTAGTCGAGCGCCCCCTGCTCGAAACAGAAGAAGCCGCCGTTGACCCAGCTCTCGGCTCGCGGCTTCTCGTGGAAGCGGTGGATGCGATCGTCCTCGTCGAGCTCCGCGATGCCGAACTGGAGCTGCGGTCGAACAACCGTCATGGTTGCCAGCGCGTCGCTCCCGCGATGGAACTCGACCAGGGCGCTCAGATCGATGTCGGCGACGCCATCCGCGTAGGTGGCGGAAAACGGCCCACCGAGTCGCTCCGCGGCGAGCTTGATGCGACCCCCGGTCGGGGTCTCGAGCCCGGTATCCATGCATCCGACCTGGACCCCGGCGGGCCAGGACCTCCGCCCGACCCAGTCCTTGATCAGCTCTCCCCTGTACCCCGTGAGCAGCAGGAACCGAGTGAACCCCTGGGAGCTGTAGATCGAGATCACGTGCCAGAGAATCGGAAGGCCGCCGATCTCGACCAGGGCCTTGGGGATCGACTCGGTGTGCTCGCGCAGGCGAGTGCCCCGGCCTCCGCAGAGGATCAGCACTGGATCAAGAATTGCCACGGCGCGCCGGACCCTAGCGGCGATCTGGCGGCCCTTAAGGCCACGTTGCGATAATCCAGGGTGGCAGTGGATCCATCGCGCAAACGAAAGATTCGGCTGGTGATCGCGCTGTCCGCGGCGGTCCTGCTGGCGGCGGGCCTCGTCTATACGTCGTTCAGCGCTTCCACCGAGGCGAAACAGCCCTCGCAGCTGCTCCAGTCCGACCCGGGCGGGACCTATGAGCTGACCGGCAAGGTCGTCCCGGGCTCGATCCAGCACGCCGGCGACCAGCTCGACTTCCGGATCTCCGACCGCGACGGAACCGATCCGATCCCGGTCAGATACTCGGGCACGGTGCCGGATCCGTTCCGGGACGGGCGAGAGGTGATCGTCACCGGCAAGCTCCAGGACGGGACCTTCGTGGGCGAGCGCGACAGCCTGATCACGAAGTGCCCGTCGAAGTTCACTACGACCACGCCGGGGCAGTCAAGCTGACCATCCTCGGCTCCGCATTGCTGGCTGCCGCGCTGGTCGCCGCGCTCTACGCGGCCGGCGCCGGCGTCTACGGCGGCCGCACGGGGGACCGCCGGTGGGTGGAGTCCGCGCGACGCGCGGTCTACGCGATGGCCGGGCTGCTGACGGCCGCGGTGGTGATCATCGAGGTGGCGTTCCTCCGCGACGACTTCGGCTTCGCGCTGGTCGCGGACCACTCCTCGACGACCACGCCCACCTTCTACAAGCTGACCGCGATGTGGTCGAGCCAGGAGGGCTCGCTGTTGCTCTGGGCCTGGGTGCTCTCGCTCGCCTCGAGCGCCGTCCTCTTCCTGACCCGCAATCGGCACCGCGAGATCGTCCCCTGGGCCACCGCCGTGCTGGCCGGGATCGGCGCCTTCTTCGTAGGGCTGATGATCTTCAAGGCGCAGCCCTTCGCCCACCTCGACCCGGCGCCGCCCGAGGGAGCCGGGCTCACTCCGCTGCTCCGCAATCCCTACATGGCGGTCCATCCGCCGATGCTGTACTCCGGCTACGTCTTCTGGTCGATCCCGTTCGCCTTCTGCGTCGGGGCGCTGATCGCCCGGCGGCTCGATGCGAGCTGGATCAGGACGACCCGGAACTTCGCCCTGCTCGCCTGGACGTTCCTCGGGATCGGGCTCCTGCTGGGGTCGCGCTGGTCATATGAGGAGCTCGGCTGGGGCGGCTACTGGGGCTGGGATCCGGTCGAGAACGCGGCGCTCATGCCATGGCTCGTCGGCACCGCATTCCTGCACTCGGTGATGGTCCAGGAGAAGCGGGGGATGCTGAAGGTCTGGAACGTCAGCCTGATCGCGGGCACCTTCTCCCTCTGCCTGCTCGGCACGTTCCTGGTGCGGTCGGGGGTGCTGCAGTCGATTCACGCCTTCGGTGCCTCGACCGTCGGCGGCCCGCTCCTCGGTCTGATCGCCGTGGTCGCGATCGGTTCGACAGTGCTCATCGTTTCGAGGCTCGACCAGCTTCGGCCCGAGCGGCGGATCGAGTCGGCGCTTTCCCGCGAGTCGATCTTCCTCGTCAACAACCTGCTCCTGGTCGGGCTGGCGGCGGTGATCTTCTGGGGGACTTTCTTCCCGCTGATCTCGGAGTTCTTCACCGGCGAGAGGCACTCACTCGCGGCGCCCTGGTTCAACCGCTACGTGACCCCAATCGGCGTGTTGCTGGTGCTCTTCACCGGGATCGGCCCGCTGCTCGCGTGGGGCAGGCTGAGCGGGGGCGCCGCGCGGCGCCTGCTGCTCTGGCCCGGCCTCGCGGCCCTCGCGACCTTCGTCGTGCTGCTGGCGGTGAGCGACGCGAGCAGCCATCCCTGGGCGCTCTTCGTCTTCGCCTTCGCGGCTTTCACGGTGGTCGCACTGGCGGGCGAGTTCTGGCGGGCGGGGGCGACCCGGCGGGCGCTCACCGGTGAGCCGCTGCCGCGCGCCCTCGCCCGGGCGTTGGGGAGGAACCGGCGCCGCTACGGCGGCTACGTCGTGCACGCAGGGATCGCGCTTACCCTGATCGGGATCGCGGCCTCCTCGAGCTTTCAGATCAACCGCGACTTGCACCTGCAGGTCGGGCAGTCCGCGAAGGTCGGCGACTACACGATCCACTACGACAACCTGACCTCAGATCCCAAGGCGGAGCGACTCTCCTTCGTCTCCCACCTGTCGGTGATCCGTGACGGCAAGAAGGTGGCGACGCTCGCGCCGGCGCGCAACTACTACCCGACGAATGACCCGACCGCGGGGCCGATCGGGCGCTACTTCATGGGGGAGTCGACCAGCGAGGTGGGGCTGCGGAGCCGCGCCGGCGGAGATCTCTGGACGGCGTTCCAGCCGGACCTCTCGGTGCTCAATCCCGACATCAAGCGGGGCAATCGCCAGCTCGCGAACCTGCCCCCGGCGGCGCAGGAGTTCGCGATCCTCGCCCTCGTCCAGCACTACATCGACCAGCCGCCGCCGGCCAACTTCCGCGTGATCGTCAACCCGCTCGTCGGCTGGATCTGGATCGGCGCCCTGATCGCCCTGGCCGGCGCGGTGATGGCGGGCTGGCCGGCGCTCGAGTCCCGCCGCCGGCTCGAGGCGGCGTACCGGGCCAGGCTCGGCCGGGAGCTGGGGACCGCCACCGAGCCAAGCTAGGCGCCCGCAGGTCCCCCGCCGACCTAGCCTGGTGAGAGGGTGCAGCGGACGCGAAGCGGAGCAGCACCCGATTAATTCGGAGCAGCAACCCGATTAGCTATGGAGTTCGTCCTCGCCCTGGTCATCGTCGTGCTGGTCGCCTGGTTCGTGACGGCGCCACTTCGCGATCGCGCCCCGGCGCAGAGGGACGATCCATCGGTCGCCGAGCTCGCCGATCTGGAGGCCCGCAAGCGGGCGAAGTACAGGGAGATCCGCGACGCGGAGACCGATCGGGCTGCAGGCAAGCTCACCGAGGAGGACTTCCAGCGGCGCGACCGGGAGCTTCGCGCCGAGGCGATCGACATCCTGAAGCGGATCGACCGGTTGCGCCCGCCGGACAAGGCCTGATCTCTACACTGGCGCGCATGGCAACCGTGCTCAGCGTGATCGAGGTCATCATTTCGGTGGTCCTGATCTTTCTGGTGCTCCTGCACTCCGGCAAGGACGCCGGACTCTCCGGCGCGTTCGGGATCGGCGGCGGCGGCAGCTCCTTCGGAGGCGGCTCGCTCGTCGAGCGGAACCTGACCAGGTGGACCATCTTCTTCGGGGTCCTCTGGGCGCTGAACGCTCTCGTCATCATCAACCTCTAGCTATGCGAGCGGTTGCCGGCGAAAGCCGGCCAACCGCGTCTGATGCTGGGCGGCTCCGCGCCGCCGCGCTCGCAGCGCTTGCGCTCCTCACCCTGGCGGCCCTAACCGGATGCGGCGGCGGCGACGGAGGCGGTACCCAGCGCGGCTCCCAGCTGCCGCCGGCAGGCGGGGGCGGCACCCTGACCTATGCGCTGCCGAGCGTCCCGACGAGGCTGGACCCATTGGCCGCCAAGGGGCGAAACGGGCAGATCGTCGCCCGTCAGGTCTACGAGCCGCTGATCGAGAAGCTGACCGGCCCCTACGGGCTGAGCGGCACGCAGCCCGGGCTGGCCCTGAGCGCACGCCCCTCCGCCGATCGCACCACCTGGACGGTCACCCTGCGCCTCGGCGTGCGCTTCCAGGACGGCACGCCGTTCAACGCGGCGGCGGTATTGGCCAACTCGCGGCGCTGGCAGAGCGACCGCCGCGGCCGCGCGCTGCTCCCGCACCTGTTCGCAGTCGACGCGCCGCGCCCGGATGAGGTCCGCTTCCTACTCGACAAGCCGGTGCGCGACCTGCCCCGGCGCCTCGCCGACCCGCGGCTCGGGATCGTCTCGCCCCATGCTCTCGAGCCGCAGAGCGGGCAGGGCGCCCGCTTCCTCAAGAATGCCCGAGGGTCGGGAACCGGAGCCTTTCAGCCCGGGGCAGAGGGCCCCGCCCGGCTCGAGCTCTCGCGATTCGCGGGCTGGTGGGGGAGTCCGCTGAGCCTCGGGCCCGCGCTCGACGGCGTCGCCTTCGTGGCTGCGCCCTTGCCTGACCAGCGCTTCCGGCTGCTCGCGGAGGGCGCCGTGCAGGTGGCCGACCCGCTCGATGCCGCCGGCCTGCGCGCCGCGGATGCCGATCCGCTCCTCGCCACGGTCGGCGGACCGGAGCGGGGGATCGGGATGGAGGGCTCGGTGCGGGGGATCCCCTCAGCCGGGCCCGTCCCCGCCCTCAGCGGAGTCTGGCTCACCCGGCTCACCGGCTAGGCAGAGCTCGCAGAAGTCGCGCCCGAAAGGGGTGAGGTTGATGCTCCGCCGCACCGTGCGTGTGTGGGCCGCGGATGCCAGCGCCTCGGCGACCTCGGGCTGGGCCTCGAGCACCTGGTAGCCCCTCGGGTCGGACAGCCGCTCGCGGGAGAACCAGATCAGCCCGAGCCGGAAGAGGTTGTTGAGGTAGGCGGGCACGTCGTCGAGGTGGCGCGCGCCGGCCTCCGGGCCGATCATGTTGAGGCCGGCCGCGACCAGCTCGGAGGTCGACTGCAACGGAAGGACGCCCGAGCGCACGTCGATGGAGGGCTGCGGGCCGCCCTGGTAGAGGAGGCGGAGGATCCGCGCCTCGTCGGGTGCCAGGTCCTCCAGGATGCGCGTGTAGGCCGGATGGGAGTCCTCCTCGAGATTGACGTCCGCCGAGCGGCGCAGGAGCTCGGCGCCGCGCTCGCGCAGCGACTTGCGGGCCTCCTCGCGCTCCGCCTCAGTGGCGTCCGGATCCATCCCCACGCGCTCCTCCGGCCGTCCCTGGATGCCGAGCGCGCGACGGGTGCGGTCGCGGAACTCCGCCCCGGTCGAGCGGAAGAGCTCCGCGGGGTCCTGCCCGCTGGTCGCGGCCTCGATCACGCGCGAGCCGGCGTCCTTCGATGTCTTGGCTGTCCAGCGCGCACTCCGCCAGTAGGCGGCGGCCGCGATTCGCGCCAGCCCCGGGACCGGCGCGGGAGGGAATGATCCCCTGCCAGCCGACGCCGCCCTGCATCACCCCGGGGATCTGCTGAATCCGGGAGGAGGGGCGCCAGCCGGCTCAGGCCCGGCAGCCGCCAGCCCGCGAAGCGGACCGGGTAGAAGAGCATCCAGACCCCGGTCCAGTTCGTCAGGTAGCCGATCGCGCCCGTGAACAACGGGATCGTCAGATCCTTGAGCAGCTCTCCGTCCATACCCCTGGCGGACGCTAGCTGAGGCGCGCGGAGCGCGAGTAGGCTCGCCTCCGTGAAGATCGGGGTCCACCTTCCCCTGATGGAATTCCGCGACGAGGGACAGTCAGTCGGGCGGGTGATGGAGGCGGTCGATTCGGCGCGAGAGTCCGGCCTGGACGCGATCTCAGCCAACGACCACCTTGTCTTCGCCACGCCCTGGCTCGACGGGCTGACCGCCCTGGCCGCGGTGGTCGAGCGCTCAGGCCAGATGACCCTCGCGACGACCGTCTCGCTGCCCGCCATCCGTGGCCCGGTCCCGCTGGCGAAGGCTCTCACGGCGCTTGACGTCCTGAGCAAGGGCCGCCTGGTCGCGGGGGTGGGACCCGGCTCCTCGAGTCGCGATTACGACGCCGTCGGCCTCTCCTTCGACGAGCGCTGGAGCCGCTTCGACGAGTCCGTCGCAGTCCTGCGCAGCCTGCTGCGTGGCGAGGAAGCTCCGGCGACGCACTTCTATGCGCTTCCCGAGTCCGAGCTCGCCCCGCGGGCCTACCGGGAGGACGGTGTTCCGATCTGGATCGGAAGCTGGGGCTCCAGGGCCGGCCTCCGCCGGGTGGCTCGCCTCGCGGATGGGTGGCTTGCCTCGGCCTACAACACGAGCCCGGAGCGCTTCGCCGCTGCCAAGTCCTCGCTGGGCGAGGAGCTCGCCGAGCGCGGCCGCGACCCCGACGGCTTCCCTAACGCACTCGCCACTATGTGGATGTGGGTGACCGAGGACGGGGCAGAGGCGTCGCGGATGCTGGATGAGGTGATCGCTCCCCTGCTCCGGCGAGATCCCGCTGAGCTCGACCGGCTCTGCATCGGATCCGCCGGGCACTGCGCGCAGGTCCTCTCCGACTATGCCGAGGCGGGATGCGAGTGGGTCCAGCTCTGGCCGCTCGGTGAGGAGCGCCGGCAGATCGAGCTGCTCGCGGAGCGCGTGATCCCGGAGATCGGCTAGGTTTGCTATCCGGGAGAAGGAGATGGAGATGGAGCTGAAAGCGCTCCCGGGATCCTTCCGCGGCGAGTTGATCCGCCCAGGAGACCCGAGCTACGACGAGCAGCGCAAGGTCTGGAACGGTTCGATCGACCGGTCCCCGGCGGTGATCTTGCGCTGCGGCGGCCCCGATGACGTGGTTGCCGCCGTCGGGCTCGCCAGGGATACCGATCTGCCCGTCGCGGTCCGGGGCGGAGGGCACAGCTTCCCGGGCCACTCGACCTGCGATGACGGCATCGTCATCGACCTGAGTCCGATGAAGCGGATCCGGGTCGACCCGGAGGCGGGCATGGTTCAGGCCGAGGCGGGGGTGCTGCTGGGAGAGCTCGACCAGGCGACCCAAGAGCACGGCCTCGCCGTCCCCGCCGGGTTCATCACCCACACCGGGCTGGCGGGGCTGACCCTGGGAGGCGGAATGGGCTGGCTGCAGCGCAAGCACGGGCTCACCATCGACCAGCTGGTGTCGGCGACGGTGGTCACCGCCGGCGGGGAGGTCGTCACCGCCAGCGAGAGGGAGAATGCCGGCCTCTTTTGGGGGCTGCGGGGCGGCGGCGGCAACTTCGGCGTCGTCACCGAGTTCGAGTTTCGGCTCAACCCGGTCGGTCCGACGGTGCTTGCGGGGCCGATCTTCTGGCCGATTGAGCAGTCGCCGCAAGTGCTTCGCTTCTACCGCGACTGGATCGCCGAAGCCCCCGACGAGCTGACGACGATCGTCTTCCATCGCAAGGCGCCACCCGTCGACTTCGTTCCGCCCGAGCTCCATGGCCGCCTCGTCGTCATCGTCACCTGCTGTTGGTCCGGGGACATCGATGCCGGCGAGAAAGTGATCCGCCCGCTGCGGGAGTTCGGCTCGCCGGTGCTAGACCTGTGCGAGTCGAAGCCCTTCCTCCAGCACCAGGCTATGTTCGACCCGACCTTCCCGCACGGGCGCTGGTACTACATGCGCTCCTGCGATGTCGCCGAGCTCACTGACGAGGTGATCGACATCGCGGTCGAGCACGCGATGCGGATCCGCTCGCCGCTGACGAGCTTTCCGATCTGGCAGCAAGGGGGTGCGATCCGGCAGGTGGGGGAGGACGACACCGCCTTCAACGGCCGGCAAGCCGGACACACCTTCAACATCACCGCGATCACCGAGGACGAGGAGGGATTCGACCAGGAGAGGGAGTGGTCGCGCGATTTCTGGTCGGCCCTCGAGCCCTTCCACACGAGCGTCTACGTGAACTTCCTGATGGAGGAGGGCCAGGATCGGATTCGCCAGGCCTATGGGCCGGCGAAGTACGACCGCCTGCGGGCGCTGAAGCGCGAATACGACCCCGACAACCTCTTCCGGCGGAACCAGAACATCCCACCGGACTAGACCCGGCAGCCCCCCTTAGCCAGCCCCGCCGCCCAGAGGATGCCGCCAAGCAGGTGGCGCCGGAAGCCGGGCTCGGAGTAGGAACCGACCGTGTGACCGCCGGCCGTGTACCAGGCGCGGCCGCCCTCGAAGCGGTGGCACCAGGCGATCGGGTGATCGGCGCCCATCGCGCCGCCGCTGTATGTGGATTCGTCGAGCGTCGCCAGCACGTGCACAGTGCCGCGGGGATCGGAGCGGAAGTCGTACCACTCGTCCGTGCGGGTCCAGCGGGCCGGGAGGTGGCGGGTCGAGGGGTGGGAGCGGTCGGCCACCTCGATCGTCGCCTGCTGGACGGCGGGGTGGGACCGGAAGTAGGCGCCGAGCAACCCGCCGTAGAACGGCCAGTCGTACTCCGTGTCCGCGGCCGAGTGGATCCCGGCCCAGCCGCCGCCATGGCGGACGTAGGAGCGGAAGGCGCCCTGCTGCCGTGACGTGAGCACGTCGCCCGAGGTGCTTAGGAAGACCACCGCTTCGAAGCGGCGCAGGCGCTTGGGCGTGAAGGCCTTGGCGCTCTCGGTCGCGGCGACCGCGAAGCCGTTCGCTCGACCGAGACTCCTGACAGCCGCGATCCCGGCGGGGATCGAATCGTGCCGAAATCCAGCAGTTCTGGAGAAGACGAGCACCTGGGCACCGGGCTTAGGCTTCGCATCGGGGTCGCTCGAGCAGGCGATCAGGCCGGCTGCGGTGATCCCGAGCACCGCCGAGCCCAGAGCGATCGTGGCTCTCGCCGAGATCCGCATGGCTCGATTGTGGCGGGCGTAACCGCGCCGGAGGAGGCGAGACCCAATAGTGATCGAGGGATTCGAGTACAGCCAGATCGAGGTCGGGCCCACGAGCTACCGCCCGGGGGTCGCCGGTCAGGGGCCGCCCCTGCTGCTCCTCCACGGATTTCCCGAGACGCACTACTGCTGGCATCGGATCGCCCCCGGCCTGGCGGAGGGTCACACGACGGTGGTCTGCGACCTGAAGGGCTACGGCGAGAGCCGCTCCGAGCCCGGAGGTGAGCTCGGCGAGGGCTACTCGAACCGCGAGCGGGCGGACGAGCTGGTCGAGCTGATGGCGCAGCTCGGCTTCGAGCGCTTCTCGGTCGTCGGCCATGACCGCGGCGGCCGCGTCGCCTACAGGATGGCGCTCGACCACCCCGACGTGGTCGAGCGCCTCGGCGTGCTCAACATCGTCCCGACCGTCGACCAGTTCGAGCGGATGGCCACGAGCGTCTCGCTCGGGTACTGGCCCTGGTACTTCCTCGCCCAGCCTCCGCCCTTCGCCGAGCGGGTGATCTCGGCGAGCGCCGAGTACGTGCTGCGGAGCATCCTGGAGTCCTGGCCGGCCTCGCCGGATGCGATCTCGGCGGAGGCGAGGAAGCACTACATGGGCGGCTTCACCCCGGAGACGATCCCCGGGATGTGCGCCGACTACCGCGCCTCCTTCCACCTCGACCGGCAGCTGGAGGCCGAGGACCGCGAGGCGGGGCGCAGGATCGACTGTCCAGTGCTCGTCCACTGGGGGTCAGAGGAGACCGCGCTCTCCGACTCGCTGGATGTCTGGCGAGGATGGGCGGATTCGGTCGAGGGAGGGCCGCTGCCCTCCGGCCACTTCATCCCGGAGGAGGCGCCGGAGGAGCTGCTCGCCTCGCTTCGGGGGTTTCTGGGCAGCGGCAACCGCCGGGCCTAGCGGGACCGTCACCCCGTCGAGCTTAGGTCGGGGACCCGTCCCATTGGTGCTCGCCGTCGCTGGACTCGAGCAGAAAGAATTCGACGGCGACGTCGGGGTCGAGGTGGTTCGCGCTCAGGAAGGCGATCACCTTGCGGTCAACTGCACGCTCGACGAGCTCTGACAGGTCGACCCTCATCACCTGCTGGTAGGCGTAGCGGGAGCGCAGCACTTCGTCTCCCTTGTCCGCCGCTACCAGACTCCGTTCCCCCTTCGTGAGGAGGTTCCTCAGGATGATCGTCACCGAGTCCTTGTTGAGGATGGTGTGAGCCTTCGTCGGCCCTCGGCCTGTGTACTCGCTGAGCAGTTGGACGGCGCCGGTCGAGATCTGAGCGGAGATCTCTCCGAGGCGCGGATGGGTCTCCTCATACTGCATCTCGGGCATGGATGCCCTCTCTCATTCCCTCTAGTCCGAACCCGCGCGAGAGGCAGAGGGAATGATGAGAACCCGCCGAGCAGTCCACACAGCGTAGTCCGTTTGGATGCGTTCGCAATGCGGCTGAGAGGAGTCGAACCTCCACGGCCCTTGCGGGCCACAAGGCCCTCAACCTTGCGCGTCTACCAGTTCCGCCACAGCCGCTTGAGGGCAGCCGATGATAGTCGGCGCGGGCGGAGTGGCCGGGCGGGGCCGGCAGGAGATCGTTCGGGCCGGAACGCTGCTTGAAACCGTCCGTGTGGGGCGCTACTCTCCCGAACATGTGTTCGCCCGACACCGACCGCCGCCCAGCGGAGCGGCTGACCGAGGAGGGGACATGGACCTCGTCAAGGACCTGACGAAGCGCCAGCGGGAGATCTTCGACTACATCGGCAGCTATCTGCGGCAGCACGGCTATCCGCCGACGGTTCGTGAGATCGGGAAAGCCGTGGGGCTCCACTCTTCCTCGACCGTCCACGCCCACCTCTCCAAGCTCGAGAGCCTCGGCGTGCTGAAGCGGGATCCGTCCAAGCCTCGCGCGCTCGAGGTGATGGTCCAGCGGGCCAAGAAGGCGGTGCGCCCCACGGGATTGCCCCTGGTCGGGCAGGTCGCCGCCGGCGAGCCGATCCTGGCCGAGGAGAACATCGAGGACTACCTCGACGTTCCAGAGGTCGTCGGAGGCGAGGACGGCGACTACATCCTCCGGGTGCGCGGTGAGTCCATGAAGGACGCCGGCATCCTGGAAGGGGACTTTGTCGTGGTGCGCCCCACGGAGCGCGCCCGTGACGGCGAGATCGTGGTCGCCCTGTTGGGGGATGAGGCCACCGTCAAGCGCTTCTTCCGTGAGAAGGATCAGGTCCGGCTGCAGCCGGAGAACAAGAGCCTGAAGCCGATTCGCACCCGCGACGTGCGCCTGCTGGGCCGCGTCGTCGGAGTCTTCAGGAGGGTCTCGTGACCGTTCTCGCTGTCGAAGCGGGGGCCCGCCTGTTCGAGCCGTCCGAGGTGACGCTCGAGGATCAGATCCTCGACGCCTGGGAGGCCTTGATGGCTCACGGCCGGGCTGAGTGCCCGGTCTGTCATGGAGAGCTGGAGCGCGGTGGTTGTGCGAGCTGCGGCTCCTCGCTCTCCTGACGACCTCACCCGCGCCTGGAAACTGGGCGAGGCGGTTCCGCGCAACCGCCCTCTGGGGCTACCCTTGCTCCTGCGAGTCAGGCAGTCGCGGAGACAACGAAAGGAGTCTTCGAGGAAAGTCCGGACACCACAGGGCACGGCGGTGGGTAACGCCCACCCGGGGAAACCCGCGGGAAAGTGCCACAGAGAACAGACCGCCGATGGCGCGGCCGCACGTGAGCCGCGCACAGGCAAGGGTGAAACGGTGCGGTAAGAGCGCACCGGCGCCACGGTGACGTTGGCGCGCATGGCAAACCCCGCCCGGTGCAAGGCCAAGCAGGACCTCCGACCCGGCCCGGCGAGGTCCAGGTGGGCCGCACAGATGGATGGCTGCCCCCGACAGAATCCGGCTTACCGACTCGCTAAGGAGGAGGCCCCGCAAGGGGCCTCCTCTATTTGGGTCGCCTGAAGATCGTGGTTTCGCACGCCTCGGGCCACTCGTCCTTGATGCCGGTGAAGCGGCGCTCCTTCCAGCCCGCGAGCATTTCGTATGACTCGGCATATCCAGGCCGATCCGAGTCGTCGAGGAGCAGGTGGCCACCCGGGCGCACCTTCGTCATCGCCGGTCTCAACGCGTCGACCCGGGACACCTCGGGCGACTCGAGGAAGTCCATGACGACGAGATCGAAGGCGGCCTCCGGGAGAGCGGCGACGGCGTCGGGAAGCTCCTCGACGGGGCGGACCCGGAGGTCGACGTTCTCAAGCCCAGCATCCCTCAGCCTCTGGCGGGTGTGATCTGCCCAGTACTCGTTGTCCTCGAAGCTGAGCACGTCCCCGGCCCGCAGCGCGAACCAGAGGGTCGAGCGGCCGGCGCCGAGCTCGAGGATCGACCAGTCTGACCGGATCCGCCTCCGCAGCCACCCGATCGCGGCGGGGACGATCCACGGACGCTCGGGCGCCTCGCCGCGCCTGGCCCGCCACCGGGTGGCGGGGTAGCGCAGCCAGCCCGAGAGCCTCATCGGACCGCGGGCGGTGTGAAAGCGGCCGGCGCGGGTGCCGGGATCGTGCGGTCCCCTTACGGGGATTTCGGAGGCCACTTGCCCGACTCGACCTTCTTCCTGAACGCCCGCTGGCGCCGCAGCGCGTCGCGCATGAGCAGCGGGGTGAGTCGAAGCGACAGCTTGGGGTGGCGATCGAAGAAGCGCGCGAACTGTCCCCGCCATGCCGGAATGGCGAGCACGGGCTTGGGTTTGTCGAGCAGGCGCTCGACGCGCTCGGCGACCTGCTCGGGCATCAGCATCACGCCGGAGAAGGAGAGCGCATCGTTCGGGTCGTCGAGTCTGCCGTTGATCATCGGCGTCCAGACCCCGTCCGGGCAGACGCAGGAGATCTGGATGCGTCCGAGACCGGCGCGTCTCAGGTCGGCGGCGGTCCCGAGGCTGAAGGCGATCGCGGCGTGCTTGCTGGCCGAGTAGCCCACGATGCCGGTCGCGGCGGCAAGGCCGGCCAGCGAGATCAGATTGATGATGTGACCGCCTTGAGCGCCTCGCATCTGATCGATCGCCGCCAGAGTTCCGTTGACGGTGCCGAGGTAGTTGACCTCGATCAGCCGCCGGTAGACCTCGACGTCGTGCTCGTAGGCGAGTCCCGTGACGAGGATGCCCGCATTGTTAACCCAGACGTCAAGAGAGCCGGAGCGCTCCGCAACCGCTTGGGCGGCGGCCCCGACGGCCGCGGCGTCCGTGACGTCCAGCGGTAGGGACCAGGCCCGGTCGCCGAGCTGTTCGGCCGAGGAGGCCGTATTCGCCTCGTCGACGTCGGTCACGGCGACCTCGTAGCCCCGGCCCGCGAGACGCCGGGCGATCTCGAGGCCCAGGCCGCGTCCGGCTCCGGTTACGAGCGCTCCTGGCACCGGCGGAGCATATGGAAGGCATGCGGAGCTCTGCTAAGCTGCCGCCCGCACTTCCGCTGAATCTCCGCCAACGGAAATGGGCCGGAGATCGGGGGACCCACATGTTGGGGCGAATCGCGGGCAGTCCGCCGCGTAGCGCGATCTTTCAGCGCGAGCCCGTCAGCTAACCCCGTAAGCAACGAAAGAGGAAGCTCTGACGAGCAAGCGAACACTTCGTGCTGTTGCCGGACTCGCGTCCGTCGTCGCGCTCTGGGTCGGGGTTCCGGTCGCGGGCGCCCAGACGGGCGGTGTGCCCGGTGGCACCTCGCCCGATCCGGCTCCGGCGCCCACCGCGACCGCGGCGGGAAGCTGGACCGTCTACAAGGCGGCCACCTGGTACGGCCCCGGATTCTGGGGCGAGCCCACCGCCTGTGGCACGGTGCTCACGCCGACCACCATCGGCGTCGCGCACAGGAAGCTCCCCTGCGGCACCCAGGTGACCTTCAGCTACGCCGGCCGCATTGTGGCGGCGACGGTGATCGACCGGGGTCCGTTCCGCAAGGGCTACGCCTGGGACCTGACCAAGAAGACGGCGAAGCGCGTCGGCTTCCTGACGGTCGGATCAGGTCCGATTCAGGCGACGGTCACGCCGCCGCCCGCGGCGTAGCCGCGGGCGTAGATCCGGCGGCGGTGTTTGTGGCCGCCGTTGATGGCGAAGCCGTCTAGCGCGCGCTTCTACGCCGCGACGTCCCGGCTAACCGCCGGATCGCCCTCCTGTGGCAGGGCCGCCACGGAGGCGAACAGGCTCTCGAACTCGGCGAGGGCAAGCTCGGCGACCGCGTCGAGGACCTCCTCGTCGCTCCATCCCGCCTCACGCGCTTCCTCGACCAGGTGGTGGGGAGGGCGCTCGGAGGGGTTGAGCGTCTCGCGGAGCAGCGTGAGCAACGCCGCCTCCTTCTCGTCCGAGGAGGTGAAGTTGCGCGCCCGGGCGACCTCGTCGAGGCCGAGCCCGGCGGCCCGCGCGGTGCGGGCGTACTGCGTCAGCGTGTACGGGTCATGCCGCCACTCGGCAACCGCGAGACCGATGCGTTCGCGAGTGGCGCGTGGGAGCTTGCTCGAGCGGAGCTCGGTGCGTAGGCGGGTGTAGCCGCGCAGGGCGGCGGGGGACTCGGCGAGTACGCCGATGAACTTGGAGACGGCACCGCCTGCCGTCTGAATGCTCTTGATCAGGGGAGCGCTTCCGTCCGGGGCGGTTAGCTCATCGTGGATGTGGAAGCGACTGACGTCTGTCTTTACGGTCATTTCCTCGATCCGCCGTTACAAGGGGCTTACTTTACTTTTAGCTGGTTACTTACGCCTCGTAAGTTTACAGGCATATTCCGGTTTCTGCTCTCTAGTACGGACGCCGGCTCGGATTGGATGCCAATGCGCCTGCGATGCCCGTCGGCGACCCGCTTGACGCGGCGCCGCCGGCCGCCTGTCGATAACTTTCGGCTCGAATGGCTGCTTCGACCGGCACCAAAGACGTGGTCGCGACCGACGCCAAGGATGCGATCGCGTACTGCGAAGAGAACGACGTCCGTTTCGTCCGCCTCTGGTTCACCGACCTGCTCGGGCAGCTCAAGAGCTTCTCGATCCACGCAGCTGAGCTCGATGACGCGTTCGAGGGGGGCATGGGCTTCGACGGCTCCTCGATCACCGGGTTCAACCCGATCGAGGAGTCCGACATGATCGCCATGCCCGATCCGACCACGCTCCGCTTGATCCCTTGGCGGGTCGAGGAGACGAATCGGACGGCCCGCATGTTCTGCGACATCCGGGTCCCCGGAGGCGACCCCTACGAGGGCGACCCGCGCTGGATCATGCGCCGCGCGCTCGAGCGCGCCAAGGAGATGGGGTTCGACGACTACTTCATCGGCCCTGAGCTCGAATACTTCTACTTCCGCTCCGCCAACCCCGAGGACGGCGCTCCCGAGGTGCTCGACGAGGGGGGCTACTTCGACCTGACCACGCTCGACGCCGGCTCCGACGTGCGCCGCGAGACAGTGCTCGCCCTTGAGCAGCTCGGCATTCACGTCGAGTACACGCACCACGAGGTCGGGCCGTCACAGCACGAGGTGGACATGCGCTACAAGGGCGCGCTCGCGATGTCCGATGACTGCATGACCTACCGGATCACGGTCAAGGAATACGCGATGAAATACGGCTGGCACGCGACCTTCATGCCGAAGCCGCTCCAGGGCGAGAACGGCTCGGGGATGCACGTGCACCAGTCGCTCTCCAAGGACGGCAAGAACGCATTCTTCGACGCCGACGACCAGTACTTCCTCTCGGACAACGCGAAGGCGTTCATCGCGGGTCAGCTCAAGCACGCCAGAGAGATGTCCCCGCTCTTCGCCCAGTGGGTGAACTCCTACAAGCGGCTCGTGCCCGGCTACGAGGCGCCGGTCTACCTGTCCTGGTCACGGCGCAACCGCTCGGCACTGATCCGCGTGCCGCTCTATCACCCGGGCAAGGAGCAGGCCACCCGGGCGGAGCTGCGCTGCCCGGACCCGGCCTGTAATCCCTACCTCTGCTTCGCTGCGATGCTGCACGCGGGCCTCGAGGGGATCGAGCAGGGCTACGAGCTCCCCGAGCCAATGGAGCAGAACCTCTACCACCTCACCCCGGAGGAGCGACAGCGGCGCGGCATCGAGCAGCTTCCCGAGACACTCGGCGAGTCGATTGAGCTCGCCGCGGAGTCAGAGCTGGTCCTGCGGATTCTCGGCGAGCACGCCTTCAACCGCTTCATCGAGATCAAGCGGCAGGAGTGGGAGGACTACCGCGTGCAGGTCACGCCCTACGAGATCGAGCACTTCCTGCCGATTCTCTAGGCCGTCGGGGCGCCGTACTCCTCGTCGGTGACGTGCTCGCCCCAGGTCACCGGGCTGCCGGAGTCATCGGCCTCCTGCATGGCCACATGGGTCATGAAGCGGTTTGGCGCAGCGCCGTGCCAGTGATCCTCGCCTGGTTCGAAATGGACGGTGTCGCCGGGGCGGATTACCTCGACCGGCCCCCCGCGGCGCTGGCAGAGCCCGAGGCCCTCCGTGACATGGATCGTCTGCCCACGAGGATGTGTGTGCCATGCGGTGCGGGCGCCCGGTGTGAAGTGGACACTCGCCGCACTGAGCCGCGACGGTCCGGCCGGAGTGGCGATCTGGTCGAGGTAGACGCTCCCGGTGAACCAGTCGGCCGGGCCGGGCGCGGTGTCGGTTGAGATCCTGTCCATCTGCATCACTTCTCCATCTTCAGGTTGAGCGCCGCCTAGGGGCGCCTAGCCGAGCTGAGCGGCGAGCTCCTGCGGGTCGGTCACCGGCGCCCTGCAGGTGAAGCGTTGGCAGACGTAGGCCGCCGGCTTGCCCTCCACCGCCGGGCGCTCGCGCAGCAGCTCGGGGCGCTCCGATCCCTCCGGGCCGCCGGCGAGGACTATGTGCGGGCGGTGGGCGGAGCGAACGACGGTGGCCAGCTCGTCGAGCCGTGCGGAGCCGTCGGCGCCGTTCGAGGGCGCGACCAAGGCGACCTCCCGCACGGGGGCGAGATGGAAGTCGATCGCCTGGAGCAGATGACTGAAGGCGTCCGGGTGACGCGCGGCCGCCGGTGCGAAGAGGCGCATCGTGCCGATCGCCCGCTCCTCGTAGTCGCGCACACCGGTCAGAGCCGCGAGCCGGAGCAGGGCATAGGCCGCGGATGAGTTGCCGGATGGGATCGGATGGTCGCCGACGTCCTTGCGGCGGGCGATCAGTTCCTCGTGGTCGTTGGAGGTGGTGAAGAAGCCGCCGCGCTCGTCGTCGGCGAAGCGCTCGATCATCGCACCGGCCGTCTCCCGCGCGGCGTCGAACCAGCGAACCTCGAGCGTTGCCTCATAGAGGCGCAGGAGCGCCTCGACCAGAAAGGCGTGGTCCTCGAGGTAGGCGTTGAGCCGGGCCTCGCCGTTCTTCCAGGTGCGCCGCAGATGTCCCTGATCGTCGCGCATCGACTCCCAGATGAAGCGCGCGCAGGCGGAGGCGGCGTCGATGTAATCCTCGCGGCCGGTGGCCGCGCCGGCGTCGGCGAGCGCGGCGACCATCAGAGCGTTCCACGAGCAGATCCGCTTGTCGTCGAGGCCGGGGCGGACCCGGCGGTCCCGCCAGGCGAGAAGAGCCACACGGGCATCCTCGAGCTCGGCGGGCCGTTGGGCGCTGGCGCCGAGTGGGACATGGAGGATGTTGCGCCCCTCGAAGTTGCCGGCCGGGCTCACGCCCCAATAGCCGAGCACCCGCTCGATCGCGTCACCCGAGAGGCCGGCCTCGGTGAGGGCGGTCCGCATTTCCTCCTCGTCCCAGACGTAGAAGCGTCCCTCCTCGCCCTCCGAGTCGGCGTCGAGCGCTGAGTGGAAGCCGCCCTCGGGGCCGCGCATCTCGCGCAGCGCCCAGTCGAGGGTCTCCTCGCAGACGCGCCGCCAGCGCTCCTCCCCCATCACCTGCCAGCCATGCAGGTAGCTGCGGGCCAGCAGCGCGTTGTCATAGAGCATCTTCTCGAAGTGGGGCACCAGCCAGGTGGCGTCAACCGAGTAGCGGTGAAACCCGCCCCCGAACTGGTCGTAGATGCCCCCGTACATCATCTTGTCGAGCGTGAGCCGCACAGGCTCGCTCCGGTCGCGGTCGAGCAGGAACTCGAGGGTGCTCGCCGGCGGGAACTTGGGCGCGCCGCCGAAGCCGCCGTTGGCACGGTCGAAGTTCGCCTGGAGCCCGGAGAATGCCTGCGCGAGGATCGACTCGTCGAGCGGCTCCTGCGACTGCTCGGCCCGGCCGACAGCGCCAAGGGACTCGCGAATCTGGGCGGACGCCTCACGCAGCTCCTCGCGCTGGTTCCGGTAGGCGCCCGCCGTCGCTTCGAGCACCTGCCTGAAGCTCGGCATCCCCTGGCGGGGCTCGGGTGGGAAGTAGGTGCCGCCGTAGAAGGGCACGCCCTCGGGGTCCAGGAAGACGGTCAGCGGCCAGCCGCCCTG
This sequence comes from uncultured Solirubrobacterales bacterium, assembly GCA_963728755.1. Classification (GTDB taxonomy): domain Bacteria; phylum Actinomycetota; class Thermoleophilia; order Solirubrobacterales; family 70-9; genus DASUPK01. Next base: position 62,985 of record CAVSLI010000010.1, read on the forward strand.
GCCGGTCATGCCCTGGACGGCCTCCATGTAGATGTCGTCGACGTCCGGGCGCTCCTCGCGGTCGACCTTGATCGGCACGAAGGACTCGTTGATCAGGCCCGCGGTCTCCGCGTCCTCGAATGACTCCCGCTCCATCACGTGGCACCAGTGGCAGGCCGAGTAGCCGATCGAGAGCAGGATCGGCTTTTCCTCGCGCACCGCCTGCTCCAACGCCTCCGGCCCCCAGGGCCGCCAATCGACGGGATTCTCCTTGTGCTGCAGGAGATAGGGACTGGTTTCCTGGGCGAGCCGGTTCGACATCTATTCGAGAGTACCCGGCCCTCGTCGTTTGACCCCGCGGCTCGGCATATGATGCGGCGGCAGCTACCGGTGGAGGCTCGATGAAGGACCTGACGGTGATCATGGACGACCAGCCCGGGAAGCTGGCTGACCTGGGGGAGGCGACCGGCAGGGCGGGGGTCAACATCACGGGTCTCTGCGCGATGGTCGGAGATGGCAAGGGGTTCATCCACCTCCTGGTCGAGGACGCACCGGCGGCGACGCGGGCGCTCGAAGAGGCCGGGATCAGCGTCGCCGATGAGCGCGAGGCCGTCATCGTCGACCTGCATGACAAGCCCGGGGCGATGGGGGAGATCGCTCGCGACCTTGCCGAGGCCGGCGTCAACATCGACGTCGCCTACACGATCTTCACGGGCGTCCGCCTGGTGATCCTCACCGAGGATGTCAAGGCGGCTCGCGAGGCGCTCGACCTGAACGGCGCCTCAGGCTAGCCGGCCCGATTTCCTCCTTGGCTGTTTCCTGCCCTGTCCCAGAGCGTCGGCCGGGGCGGGGGGTTACCCCCTGTTGGACGGGGGTAGGTGGGGTGGCAACAACAGGGTCGTTGCGACCCCGATCAAGGAAGGAGGGAATGACGCATGTCGATCATCACGATCCTCATCATCATCATTCTGGTGCTGCTCGCGCTCTATCTGGTCAGGCGAGTCATCTAGAGCTCACGAGCCGGAAACGTCCGAGGCGAAGGCCTCGAAGGCTGCCACGTAGCGGTCGATGTGCTCCTCCTCGTGGGCGATGGAGAGTGTCCACTCCTCCTCGACCCCGGGGGTCATGAAGATGCCGTGGTTCATGTGGTATAGCCAAGCCAGGGTGGAGAGCTCGCCGTCGACCTTGGTGAGGTAGTCGCGGTACTCGTAGATCGGCTCCCCGGCGAAGATCACGCAGCCCTTGGCGCCGAGGCCCTGCGTGTACGCCGGCAGGCCGTGGCGCTCGATCACCTCCTGGCAGCGCCCCTTGAGCTCCTCGTTGGTCGCCTCGAGCTTCTCGTAGGCGCCCGGGGTGAGCACCTTGGTGAGCGTCGCCTCCGCTGCCGCCATCACCAGCGGGTTGCCGTTGAACGTGCCGATCTGGTGGACCTTGTCGGAGGCGACGACCTCGCCGAGCTCGGCGGTCATCCCGATCGCGCCACCGGGGTAGCCGCCGCAGATCGCCTTCGCCAGGCAGATGACGTCCGGCTGGACGCCGAAGCGCTGGGTGGCGCCGCCGTAGGAGATCGTGGCGCCGGTCTTCACCTCGTCGAAGATCAGCTGGACGCCGTGGTCGGTGCAGAGCTCGCGCACTCGCTCGAGGTAGCCCTCCTTCGGCGGGATGATGTTGATGTTCATCATCGCCGGCTCGATGATCAGGCCCGCGATCTTGCCCTCGTGCTTCTCGAGGGTCGCCTCGAGGACGTCGTCGTCGTTGAACGGGACCGGCGCGGTCAGCTCGACGATCGACTGCGGATAGCCCGCGCCGAAGGGAATCGGGTTGGGGCTCTCGCGCGGGCCGAGCTCGTCGAGCTCCGGATAGCAGGAGACCATCACCGCGTCGTGGTGGCCGTCGTAGGAGCCCTCGATCTTGATGATCAGGTCGCGGTCGGTCGCGCCGCGGGCGAGGTGGATCGCCGCCATCGTGGACTCGGTCCCCGAGTTCGTAAAGCGCCACTGAGGGAGATCGAATCGCTCCACGAGGTTCTCGGCGGAGACGATCGAGCCGTTGGTGGGGGCGGCAAAGTGCGTGCCCAGGTCGTGGCGGGCCTTGACCGCCTCGCCGATCACGGGATTCGCGTGGCCCACGCACATGACGCCGAAGCCGTTGTGGAAGTCGACGTATTCGGAGCCGTCGACGTCCCAGACCAGCGCGCCCTGCCCCCGGTCGATGTAGACCGGCCACGGGTCGTTGAGCTGGAAGGAGGAGGGAACGCCGCCCGGCATCACCTTCCGCGCCCGGTCGAAGTACTCGGCCGAGGTCGGCGTGTGCTCGCGGAAGCGGGCCATCTGCTCCTCGGTGAGCTTGTTGATCAGCTTGCGGTCGAGGGTTGACTCGCCTGCCGAGATCTGTGTCGCCTTCTGGGCCACGTGAAGCGGCAGCGTAGCGGGGGTTCGGCCCTAGACGGCCGAGCTCTCGGATCGGCTCCGGTTCGCAGCATCGGGGAGCAGCTGCTGTGCCGATTCGATGAAGGCGGCGGAGAGGACGGCGCAGGCGAGAGCCGCGACCGCCGCAGTGTAGAACGCGGCGCTGTATCCGGCGATCGCGGCAGCCGCGCCGACCAAGGGTGAGCCGACCAGCATGCCCAGGTCGAAGGCTGCGGTGAAGGTCCCCATCGCCTTTCCGCGGCGCTCCGGCCCCACCCGGTTGACGGCGACCAGTGAGAGGGAGGGGAAGAGCAGCGAGAAAGCGGCGCCCATCCCGATCGCGCCCGCGATCACGACAGCGAGATCGCTGGCGGCGCCGAGCAGCACGAGCCCGACCGTCTCGATCAGGGCCGCGCCGACGGCGCAGCGTGCGGCGCCGATCCTGTCCGGGAGGCCGCCCGCCAGCAGCCGGGTAGCCACCACGGTCGCGGCAAAGACGCTGAACACGGCCGGCCCGTGCCCGATGCCGCGCTCGTCGAGGCTGAGCACGATGAACGCCGAGACGGCGGCGAAGCCGAAGACGCTGAGCGCAAAGGTGACTCCGGGGCCGAGCGCCTCCCGCGAGATGAACGGCCCGCGGGCTGACGCCTCGGTCGGCTCGTAGTGCTCGGGCAACCTCGACGCGATCGCCGCTCCGAGCAGCGGCGCCCCCGCGGCGAACGCCCAGACCAGGTGGAAGCCGCCCGCGTCCTGGAGCAGGACGCCGATCGGCGGCCCCAGCGTCAGCCCCGTCCAGATGGCGAGGCCGTAGAGGCCGATCATCCGGCCCCGTCGTTCCTCGGGGGCCATGTCGACGTTCCAGGCGGACCCTGCAGTGAACACCGTCCCCTCGCCGGCGCCGAGGAAGAAGCGCGCGATGATCAGCCCGGGGATGCCCGCGGGGACGAAGTAGAGGAGTCCCGCCACGGCCGCCAGCAGGGTGCCGACGATCACCGTGGGCTTGCGTCCACGGGTGTCCGCGAGGTTGCCGGCGATCGGGCGGCAGACGATGCCTGTGAAGGCGAACGCGCCGGAAACTATCCCGACCTCCAGATCGGAGCCGTCCAGGGTTTCCTTGACGTAATGGGGGAGGACCGCGAGCGTTGCGCCGACGGCGAGCAGCCCGAGGTTGGTGACGATGAAGATGCCCGCGAATCCGGCCCAGTCTTCGCGCCAGGCTCGCGGCGCATGCTTCATCCGGTGCTCCGCAGCTCGGCGCGCCGGATCTTGCCGCTGGGGGTCTTGGGCAGCTCGTCCGTGAACTCGACGATCCGTGGGTACTTGTACGGGGCGGTGACGCTCTTGACGTGGTCCTGGAGCTCGGCCGCGAGCTCCTCAGAGGGCTCGGCGTCGGCGAGCACGACTATCGCCCGGACGACTGAGCCCCGCTCCTCGTCCGGGGCCGGGACGGCCGCCGCCTCGGCCACCGCGGGGTGGGAGACCAGCGCGGACTCGACCTCGAACGGGCCGACCCGGTAGCCGGCGGTGATGATGATGTCGTCGTCACGGCCCTCGAACCAGAGGTAGCCGTCCTCATCCTGGCTGACGTGGTCGCGGGTCGGCCACCACTTGCCCTCGAAGGGCTCTTCGCCCAGGTAGTGGCTGAAGAAGCTCGGCACCGTCTCCGGCCGCACAAGCAGCTCTCCATCCACCACGCTGATGTCGATCCCGGGCAGCGGTCTGCCCATCGACCCGTCGCGCGCCGGGTCGTCCTCGTCCGGGCGCATCCCGCTGATCGCCCCCGTCTCGGTCTGCCCGTAGCCGTCGCCGATGCCGATCCCCATCGTCTCCCGGAAGGCGCGGATCACATCCGGGTTGAGCGGCTCGCCCGCGGAGGTCATGCGGCGCAGCGAGCTGATCGGCCGAAGCTCGGTCCGCTTGCTGAGGATCCGGTACTCGGTGGGCGCCTGGCAGAGGACGTTGACCCTCTCGCGCTCGACAACCGCGAGACGCTCCTTGGGATCGAACCGGGCGTCATGGATCAGTGCAGCCGCTCCGCGGAGCCAGGGCGCAATGAAGACGTTGCGCGTGGACTTCGACCAGCCCGGTGCGGCGGTGCACCAGGCGAGCTCGCCCTTGCCCGCTCCCATCCAGTTCTCCGCCTGAAGGTGCTGGCCGGGGAGGTAGCGCTGCGGGTAGGTGACGCCCCTCGGGTCGCCGGTCGTGCCCGAAGTGAAGATGATCACCGCGGGGTCCTCCGGATCGAGCTCGGCGGCGTCGGCCGGCGTCTCCTGCGGCCGGTCCTCGTCGAGGGCGTCCGCGATGTCGGCCATCGACATCGCCTGGACCCCGTCCGGCAGCTCGCCGAGCAGGTCCTCCTCGCCGATGCAGAGCTTCGGGTCGGCCGCGCCGACGCGGACCTCGAGGTCCTTGCGACGCAGCTGCGGGTTGCAGGGCATCGCCACCGCCCCCATCCGGAAGCAGGCGAGCATTGCCAGCACCCACTCGATCCGGCTGCCCACCAGGGTCATGACGGCATCGCCGCGCTCGACCCCGCGGGCCGCCATCGCACCCGAGAGCCCGGCGCTGCGGGCGATCAGCTCGCCGAAGTGCCATTCGCGCCGGGCCCCGAAAGCGTCGATCGCGACGATCCCGAGCGTCGAGGCCGGCACCGCCTCCATCACATCCTCTACGAAGTTCATGGGGCAAGTCTGCCGGGTGCGAGCTGCAGAGTGCCCGGTGCTAGCTCGCTGGTGGGCGCCCGCCGACACCGCTACGAGCGAAGATTGCGCTCCGCGTCTAGGCCGTGTCGCTCCATCGCCCCGCCGCTCTCGCCGGTGATCTCGCGGAGCCTGACGCCTGACGAGCGCAGCGAGCTCTGAGCCTGGGTACGGGCGAGGTCCTCGGCCTGGGTCACTTGGAGCCGCCTAGCCCGCCAGCCGGGCCTGCACCCTCGAGGCCGAGGGGGCGATGTCGTCAGGGAGCCGGGCCAGGAAATCGGCGAGCGACGGTTGCAGCTCCAGAGCGCGGTGAACGAGGTTGAGGCCGACCTCGAGGTCGGCCTCCGCAGCGCCCAGACCTAGCCAGAGCAGCAGCTGAGGGTTCTCCTCCGAGAGTCCCATCGCCTCGGTGCCCGCCCGCATCGCCTCTTCGGTGTCACCAGCGGCGGCCCGTTCCTCGGCGACGTCCAGAAGCTCGAAGGCGCGGTGAAAGCGGAGCGAGCGCGAAAGCTCCGCAAGCGGATCCTCGTGGTAGTCGACCCGCAGGTCGACGCTCCGGCGCCAGACCTCGCCGTCGGGCGGGACCACGAGGAGCGCGGCCGACATCCGCCCACGGGCATCGCCGCCGGCGCCCTCGCCCGCCTCGAGGGCGACCAGGAGGCGTAGGGCGAGCTCGCCGTCCGCCGCCTCGAAGGCTTCGGCCATCGCCTCTGGCACGCCCTTCGATGCCATCATGTTCGCCTGACAGCGGCAGGCAGCCCCGGTCGCGTCACCCACGTGGGGGACGCAGGAGTCCCCGGTGAAGCCGGCGCTGTCGCCGCTCGCGGCCATCAGCCCCAGCTGGCGCGTGGCCGGATTTGAATCGGAGGCGATCAGCCGCTCGACGACCTCGGCGGCGCCGGAGCCCTCACGGAGCATCTCGAGGCCGCGCGGCCCGAACGACACCTCGACGAACGACTGGGTCGCGACCGCACCGACGCCGGGCTCGGCGAACGGCACAACTGCGCCGACCCCGGGCCAGGCGGTGAATACACCCACCCCGAGCTCGCCGGTACCCGGGTCGCGGGCCACGATCGAAGCCGTCACAGCATTAGCGGCGCAGCTCGGTGCCGTCGTAGAGCTTCTTGACGACCACGCCGCCGGGCGGGACGGCCTCCACGCAGAGGTTGCAGAGCACGCACTCGTCGAGGTTCTCGCGGACGATGGTGACCTTGCCGTCGTCGTTGGCGTAGATGTCGACGGGGCAGACCTCCTCGAGCTTCGCCGCCATCTCGGGATCGTCCCGGATCTCGTCGGAGACCTCGACGTCGATGAAGATGCCCTCCATTGATTCAGTGTCTTTCTGGTGCTGGGCCATCAGACCTTGACTCCGAGCTTGTCCTTGACGGCCTCGGGGATCTCGTCGATCCGCTCGACCACAGGAATGCCCGCGGCCTCGAGCCGGGCGATCTTCTGGGTAGCCGAGTCCTCAGCTCCCTCGACGATCGTGCCGGCGTGGCCGAAGCTCATGCCTTGCATCTCCTCGTCGTCCATGAACTTGCCGGCCATGAAGGCGATGATCGGCAGCCTCGAGTCGTTCTCCTGGCGCCAATCGACGAGCTCGGCCTCCATTCGCCCGCCGGGCTCGGTGTAGATCACGATCGCCTCCGTCTGTTCGTCCCCCTCGAAGAGGGGCATGAGCTCGGCGTAGGTGGAGCCGATGATCGCGTCGCCGCCGATGGAGACGGCGGTGGAGACGCCGAGGCCGGCGGCGGTCAGGGTCGAGGAGATCTCGGTGGTCATGCCGCCGGAGCGAGACATGACGCCGATCGAACCGGGCTCGTAGGCCTTGGCGGCGTCCTTGGCCGGGCCGCCGATGCCGCCCATCTTGGCGACGCCCGGAGCGATGATGCCGAGACAGTTGGGCCCGATGATCCGGGCGCCGCGCTCGTTGCCGAGCTCAACCATCTGGGCGACGTCACGGCGGGGGATTCGCTCCGTGACGATCACGATCAGTTTGATGCCATTCTCGATGGCCTCGAAGACCGCGTCCTTGGTGAAGGCGGGGGGGACGGTGACGACGGAGCCGTCGATCGGCCCGCCGTGGTCGACCATCGCCTGCTCGACCGTGTCGAAGACCGGGACGCCGTGGACCTCGCGTCCCTTCCGGCCGGGGGTGACCCCCCCGACGACCTTTGAGCCGTAGTCCAGGCACTCCTTGGTCAGGTTGACCGCCTCGCGGCCGGTGATGCCCTGGACGATGAAGGTGAAGTCCTCGCTCAGAAGGATCGACATCAGGCAGCCGCCCCCTGAATCTTCTCCACGGCCTCGCCGGCCGCCTCCCACATCGAGGTCGAGCGGTCCCTGAACTGGACGCCGTACTTGCCGAGGATCTTCGCGCCCTCCTCCTCCCAGGCGCCCGGGATGCGGAAGACGGTGATCGTCTCGGCCGGGTCCTTGCCGAGCTCGAGGCAGGCCTTGATCACGCCGCGGGCGACGATGTCGACCCGGGTGTTGGAGACGATTGACATCATCACCGCGATCTTCTCGACGCCGTCCTTCTTCAGAACCTCCTTGGCGAGGCCGCAGGACTTGGCCACGGAGGGATTGCCACCGATCTCGGCATAGTTCGCCGGCTTGCCGCCCTGGCTGCGGACCGCGTCGGTAAGGGTGAGCGAGCCGCCGCCCGCGCCGATCACGAGTCCGAGGTTGCCCTCGAAGCCGTGGTCCTTGCCCTGGATCACACCGCGGTGGTCGGCCTCGTCGATCGCCTTCACGTTGCGCTCGAACTCGGAGGGCTCGTAGAGCTCGCGCGGCTCTTCGAGCTCCACACCGAACTCCGCAAGCACCTTCTGGTGGCGGCCGACGGCCTCGTCCTCCATCTCCATGTGCGCGTCGAGCGCCACGAACGAGCCGTCGGAGAGCCGGGCGAGCGGGTTGATCTCGGCCAGGGTCATGTCGTAGTCGCGCTGCAGCTGGGCGAGGCGGGCCAGCACCGGCGTGGCGTGGGTGAGCTCGCGCCCGGTCAGGCCGCCGGCGGCCGCGACGACCTCCTTGGCGCGGAAGTCGGGGATCGGGTGGAGGTTCGAGAGGTGACCGCGGCCGACGTGGTCGGGATGCGTCTCCGCGACCTCCTCGATGTCGATGCCGCCCATGTCCGAGAAGAGCATCATCGGCCGCTTCGCGCGCCCGTCCCAGAGGACCGCCGCGTAGTACTCCTGCTCGATCTCGGCCTTGGGGTCAACCAGGACGCCGACCGGCATATGGCCGTTGATCTCGAGCTCGAGGATCTCGGCGGCGTGCGCCTCGGCCTCCTCCGGCGTGTCGGCGAACCTGACACCGCCCGCCTTCATGCGGCCGCCGGTCAGGACCTGGGACTTGACCACCGTCGGCCCGCCGATCCGCTCTGCGGCTTCGCGGGCCTCCGCGGCGGTCTTGGAGAAGCCGTACTCGGTGACCGGGATCCCGGCCCGTTCGACTATGCGGCGGCTTTCGAATTCGTAGAAGCGCATGATGGTTGCCCGCGGGGCGGGCGAGAACAGTACAAAGCCGCCGCTGCTGACGCTGCGCTACGCGCGTTCCGCGCCCGGAACGCTCTCGGGCGCCGTCTGCGTCCGTTGCGGGCGCAGCAGCACCACGGCCGCGATCGCGCCCAACAGGCAGAAGACGGCGCCGACCTCGAACTGGAGCTGGAAGCCGTCGGTGGTCGCCTTGGCGACCGTGGTACCGGAGCTGACCTCGGAGTGGGTGTGGGATACGGCAAGCGTGGTGAGCACGGCGAGCCCGAGGGCTGCACCGATGAAGCGTGAGGTGTTGAGGACACCCGAGGCGAGTCCGCTGAGGGCCCGGGGCACCCCCTGGACCGCGACGATGGTGGCGGGCACCAGGGAGAGGCCCAGCCCGAAGGCGCCGAACAGTCCACCGGGAAGGACGTGGCTTACGTACGTCCCCGAGGGCGTGACGCCCGTGAGCAGGAGCTCGCCGGCGGCCACCGAGACCATCCCGGCAGCGAGCGTCACCCGGGCACCGATCCGCCGAGCCAGCCGGGGTGCCAGGGTCGCACCGGCCGCAACGGCGGCCGTCAGCGGCACGAAGGCAATCCCGGTGTGCAGCGCGCTGTAGTGGAGCGTGCCCTGCATGTACAGCGAGAGGAAGAACCAGAACCCGAAGATCGCCGCGTAGAGCAGGAAGATCACCAGGTTGGCTGCGCTCAGACTCCGCATGCGAAAGACGCTCAGGGGCATCAGCGGCACCCGCGTGGGCTGCCTCATCAGGCTTCCCTGGTAGAGCGTGAATCCGACGAGCAGGACGATCCCTGCAGCGAGCGGGCCGAGCACTCCAAGCGACCCCCAGCCGAGCCTGTCGGTGGTGACGATGCCGTAAGTGAGGGCCGTCATCCCGAGGGTGACCAGCACGGCTCCGGGCAGGTCGAAGTGCCGATGCTCGGTCTCGCTGCGGCCCTCGGGAACAAGGCTGCCGCTGAACAGGACGATCGCCAGCCCAATCGGGACGTTGATCAGGAAGATCGCAGGCCAGCTGAAGGCCTCTGTGAGGATGCCTCCCAGCAGCACCCCGGCGGTCGCGCCCACCGCGCCGATCGCGCCCCAGATGCCGAGTGCGCGATTGCGCGACGGTCCCTCGTCGAAGGAGGTGGTGATGATCGCGAGCGTCGCTGGCGAGAGGATCGCCGCGCCGATGCCCTGGAGGGAGCGCGCCGCGATCAGGAGCGCGGGGGAGGGGGAGACGGCACAGAGCAGCGACGCACCGGAGAAGAGCAGGGTGCCGGCGAAGAACATGCGCCGGCGTCCGAACAGGTCGGAGGCCCGCCCACCGAGCAGGAGGAAGCCGGCGAAGGTGAGCGTGTAGGCGTTCAAGACCCACTGCAGACCCGTGGCGGAGAAGCCAAGATCGTCACGGATTGCCGGCAATGCGACGTTGACGATCGAGACATCGAGGATCGTCATGAACTGACCGAGACAGACGATCAGGAGCAGCGCGTTGGAGTTCCGTCTTACGACCCCCGTTGCCGCCGTGACCGGGTTCACTTCCGGACGGCCTCCAGGATGTAGGCGGCCTCGACGGCCGCGGCTACCTGGGCGGCGGTCGGACCCCGATGGCCCATCTCGTGCGCCCCCTCGGCCGCGGCAGTCGTCTGGATGCTGTCGTGGTCTGCCATCTGCTTGCCTTCCTGCCGGTTCGTTAGTACGATGACTATCGTATCAAAAGTACGATCACCGTCGTACAATCGGACTATGGGAATAGATCACACAACGAAGCTCCATCACCCGGAGAGGGACGAAATCGAGCTGCCGGGCGTGCTGCACGCCCTCAGCGATCCGCAGCGGCTCGAGATCGTGCGCCGGCTGGCCGGAAGCGATGAGCCCTGCCCGTGCGGGTCGATCAAGCTCGGGGTCTCCAAGTCGACCATGACCCATCATTTCCGGGTCCTCAGGGAATCCGGGGTCATCCGGCAGAAGAGAGAGGGGACCAGCAAGCTGACGGAGCTCCGGCGCGAGGACCTCGACGCCCAGTTCCCGGGCCTGATCGACGCGGTCCTCAGCTCGGAAGCGGTTCCGGCGTAGTCGGCTCATCCGAAGCTCCTTCCTATTGGCGGCGCCTTTCGCCGCCCTCAAGAAGTCAACGAACGGGGCGCGACAAAATCGACATGCGATGGCAGATGCCCCGCCCACCTATCCGCAGGTAGTCGTCGGCTACGTCGAAACGAAGCGCGGCGAGGACGCGCGCGTCCTCGCCGAGCGGATCGTCGAGCGCGACGGCGGGGAGCTCAGGGTCATCAACGTCGAGAAGGGCAACCCGGCCGACGGCCTGCAGGCCCTGGCGGAGAGGGGCGAGGCCGACCTGATCGTCCTCGGCTCCACCCACCACGCGCACTTTGGATCCGTGGCGCCCGGCAGCGTCGCCGAGCACCTGCTGCACGGCGCCAAATGCCGCCTGGTTATCGCGCCGAAGGGGTACGCGGAATCAGACCACTCCCGGGACCGGCTGCGCGTGGCGGCGGTCGGATTCAACGGAATGGCGGAGTCCTACGCCGCCCTCGAGGAGGCCGCCAGGCTGGCATCCAAGTTCGGCGGGTCCCTGCGGGTGATCGCGGTCGCGACGCCGGTGTCCGGGATGGGCGCCGCCGCGGTCGCACCAGCGGGCGCCGAGGCGGGGCCGGACTTCCAGACGCAGCTCAACGAGGCGGTCGCCGAGCTTCCGCCCGAGCTGAGGGCACAGCCGGTCTTCGAGCGAGGCGATCCGGTCGACAAGCTGCTCGAGGCTGCCGAGATGGGTGTCGATCTCCTGGTGCTCGGCTCGCGGGGCTTCGGCCCGGTCATGCGCCTGCTGGTCGGCAGCGTCTCCTCGCGGGTGATCCGAGATGCCTCCTGCCCGGTCCTTGTCGTGCCACGGCCCGCGTGACACCCCCTACGATCCGTATCACCCCTCACAAGGCAGCGCTGCCGAACGGCCGGAGGATGTGAAACCATCCCGCGCCTGGCAGGGCAGGGGGGGTCATCAATTCAATCCATCAAGGAGTTGAACGCATCCAGTGAGTGAGACAAGCGCCGCGACAGAGGCACCCACGACGCATGCCAAGCTCGTTTCCTGGGTGAACGAAATCGCCGAGCTGACCCAGCCCGACGCGATCCATTGGTGTGACGGCTCCGCGGAGGAGTACGACGCCCTCGCCCAGCAGCTCGTCGAAGCCGGAACCTTCGAGAAGCTCTCTGACGCGAAGCGCCCCAACTCCTATCTCGCTCGCTCCAACCCCTCGGACGTGGCCCGCGTCGAGGATCGGACCTTCATCTGCTCCGAGCGTGAGGAAGACGCTGGCCCGACCAACAACTGGCGTGAGCCTTCCGAGATGCGTGGCGTTCTGAAGGAGCTCTTCAGCGGCTGCATGCGCGGGCGAACGCTGTACGTGGTGCCGTTCTCCATGGGGCCGCTCGGCTCGCCGATCTCGTACATCGGCGTCCAGCTCACCGACTCGGCCTACGTGGCGACCTCGATGCGGATCATGACCCGGATGGGCGCGGACGCGCTCGAGGTCCTCGGCGAGGACGGCGAGTTCGTCCCGTGCCTGCACTCGGTCGGCATGCCGCTCGACGAGGGGCAGGAGGACGTTGCCTGGCCCTGCAACGACACCAAGTACATCGTTCATTACCCCGAGAGCCGCGAGATCTGGTCCTTCGGCTCGGGCTACGGCGGCAATGCTCTGCTAGGCAAGAAGTGCTTCGCGCTCCGGATCGCGTCGGTGATGGCCCGCGACGAGGGCTGGCTCGCCGAGCACATGCTGATCCTCAAGCTGACCTCGCCCGAGGGGCAGGTGAAGTACGTGAGCGGCGCCTTCCCCTCGGCGTCGGGCAAGACCAACCTCGCGATGCTGATTCCGAAGCTCGAGGGCTGGACGGTGGAGACGGTCGGCGACGACATCGCCTGGATGAAGTTCGGGAAGGACGGCCGACTCTACGCCGTCAACCCCGAGGCGGGCTTCTTCGGCGTGGCGCCGGGCACCGGCCACAAGACCAACCCGAACGCGATGGAGACGGTGGAGAAGAACACCATCTTCACCAACTGCGCCCGCACCGATGACGGTGACGTCTGGTGGGAGGGCATGACCGGCGAGGCGCCGGAGCACGCGATCGACTGGAAGGGCAACGAGTGGACCCCCGAGTCGGACGAGCCGGCCGCCCACCCGAACGCCCGCTTCACGACGCCGGCCGCGCAGTGCCCCTGCATCGCCGAGGAGTGGGAGGACCCGGCGGGTGTGCCGATCGACGCCTTCCTCTTCGGCGGCCGGCGGGCCACGGTCGTCCCGCTCGTCACCGAGGCGTTCGACTGGGAGCACGGTGTCTTCCTCGGCGCGACGATGTCGGTCGAGAAGACGGCGGCCGCCGACGGCACCGTGGGCGAGCTGCGCTTCGATCCGATGGCGATGCTGCCCTTCTGCGGCTACAACATGGCCGACTACTTCGGACACTGGCTGAAGGTTGCGGAGCGTGACGGGGCGAAGCTGCCCAAGGTCTTTCTCGTCAACTGGTTCCGCAAAGACGACGAGGGCAACTTCGTCTGGCCCGGCTTCGGCGACAACATCCGCGTGCTCGAGTGGATCTTCCGACGCACGGAGGGCAAGGGCGAGGCCGTCGACACGCCGATCGGCGGCGTCCCGGCCGAGGGCGAGATCGACATCGAGGGCGCCAACGTGAGTCCCGACGACATGCGGCTGCTGCTCGAGGTGGACCCGGAGGCCGTCAAGGCGCAGCTCCCTCAGGTCGAGGAGCACCTGGCGCGCTTCGGCGATGGCCTTCCGGATGCGCTGCGGTCGCAGCTCGAGGCCTTGAAGCAGCGCATGGGCGAGCGCTCGTAGGAGGGCGGGTAGACATCCTCACCGTCGGGTCGCTCCTTTAGAGGCGTGGACCCGCCCGCCTCGGACATCCGTCCATCGGTGCCTGCCCTCGACGCATAGAATCGCGGCGCGATGGGGGAGACGGTCAAGCTCGAGCTCTCCGAGAAGGAGATTCCGACCAGCTGGGTGAACCTGCTGGCCGACCTTCCCGGCGATCCGCCACCGCCGCCGCTCAGCCCCGCCACCGGCGAGCCGATCGGGCCCGACGACCTCTCCGCGATCTTCCCGATGGCGCTGATCGAGCAGGAGATCTCGACCGAGCCGGAGATCGAGATCCCGGAGGAGGTCCGCGACATCTACCGCCTCTGGCGGCCCACGCCCCTGTTCCGGGCCAGGCGCCTGGAGCGCGAGCTCGAAACCCCCGCGCACATCTACTACAAGTACGAAGGGGTCTCTCCGGCCGGTTCCCACAAGCCGAACACCGCCGTCGCCCAGGCGTTCTACAACCGCGAGGCGGGGATTCGCAAGCTCGCGACTGAGACCGGGGCGGGGCAATGGGGCTCGGCCCTCGCGCTCGCCTGTCAGTTCTTCGGGCTCGAATGCGAGGTCTTCATGGTCGGGATCTCCTTCGACCAGAAGCCCTACCGCAAGGCGATGATCGAGACCTGGGGCGCGACGGTCCACCGCAGCCCGTCCGGACTGACCGAGGCGGGCCGCTCACAGTCCCGGCACGAATCGGGCAGCCTCGGGATCGCAATCTCGGAGGCCGTCGAGGTCGCCGCCGGTTCCGACGACACGAATTACTCGTTGGGCTCGGTGCTCAACCACGTCTGCCTGCACCAGACGGTGATCGGGCAGGAGTGCATTGCCCAGATGGAGCTCGCGGGAGAGGCGCCCGACGTGGTGATCGGCTGTGTCGGCGGCGGTTCGAACTTCGCCGGGGTCGCATACCCGTTCCTGCGCCGGAAGCTCCGCGAGGGGACCGGGACGCGCTTCGTGGCCGCGGAGCCGGCGGCCTGCCCGACCCTGACCCGCGGTCGCTACGCCTACGACTTTGGCGACACCGTCGGGATGACCCCGCTGATGCCGATGTACACGCTGGGACACGACTTCGTGCCGCCTCCGGTCCACTCCGGTGGCCTGCGGTATCACGGCGATGCCCCGAGCCTCTCCGCGCTGGTCAAGGAGGAGCTGGTGGAGGCGAAGGCGATCGCCCAGACTGCCGCCTTCGACGCAGCGGTGCGCTTCGCCCGCTGCGAGGGGATCATCCCGGGGCCGGAGCCGGCCCACGCGATCCGGGCGGTGTTCGACGAGGCCGAGGCCGCGAAGCACGCCGGCGAGGAGCGGGTGGTCCTCTTCAACCTCTCGGGTCACGGGCACTTCGATATGTCGGCCTACGCCGCCTACTTTGCGGGCGAGCTCGAAGACCTCGAGATGCCCGAGGACGAGCTCACGTCCGCGCTCGAGCGCCTCCCGGAGGCGCCGGCACTCGCCTGAGCTGACCCACGGCCGAGGGGGCAGTAGGACGAGTGTCCCCCGATCGAGCGCTGGCTCGCCGGGCCGCCCGACGCTAGGCGCCGTCGGTCTGCTGATAGCGGGCGAGCCCGGCCCGAATCGCCTCGGGGATAGGGGCGGTCGCGCCGCCGGCTGACTCGATGAAGACGTGGCGCAGCTCTCCCTCGGCGACAAGCTCGCCGTCGCGGGCGAGCAGGATTTCGGTGGTCATCGAGGTATCGCCCAGGCGCGCGATCTCGAGCCGCGCGTCGAAATCGTCGTCGAAGCGGAGCGCCGCCCGGTAGAGGATCCGAGCCTCAGCCACCACCATGTCGACGCCCGCGTCGACCATCGCCTGGTAGCCGCCGAGCTCGCGCCAGAGCTCGGTCATCGCCAGGTCGAAGTAGGTCAGGTAGTTGGCGTTGAAGACGACGCCCTGTGGGTCGCATTCGTTGTAGCGGACCCGGAGTCTGTACTGGAAGGGCTCTCCCACGCCGAGGCTAGGCCTCGGCCTTCTCGGTCTCCGCCGGCTTGCCGTCCGACATCCCGTAGGCCTCGGCGAGCTCGGGGTCCTTCTTCGCCAGCATCTCCGCCAGGTTCACCATCACCTTGCACTGCTTCCAGGTGGCGTCGTCCTGCATCTTGCCGTCGATCATGTGGACGCCGGCGCCATCCGGAATCGCCTCGATCACCTTCTTCGCGAACTTGACCTCCTCCGGCGGCGGGCTGAACACCTTCTTGGCGATCTCGATCTGAACGGGGTGCAGAGACCAGGCGCCCACGCAGCCGAGCAGGAAGGCGGCGCGAAACTGGGTCTCGCAGCCCTCGGTGTCCTTGATGTCGCCGTAGGGCCCGTAGAAGGGCAGGATTCCGGCGGAGGTGCAGGCGTCGACCATGCGCGCGATCGAGTAGTGCCAGGGATCCTGCTGGGCGGTCGCGCGCGGGGCTTCCGGGTTATCGGGGTCGGGGTCCTCGACCACCTGGTAGCCCGGGTGGCCGCCGCCGACGCGGGTCGTCTTCATCCGTCGCGACGCGGCCAGGTCGGCCGGCCCGAAGCTCATGCCCTGCATGCGCGGGCTGGCGGTGGCGATCTCCTCCAGGTTGACCACTCCGAGCGAGGTCTCGAGGATCGCGTGGATGAGCAGCGGCCGCTCCAGCTTCGCCTTCGCCTCGAGCTGGGCCAGCAGCCGGTCGACGTAGTGGATGTCCCATGGCCCCTCGACCTTGGGGACCATGATCACCTCGAGCTTCTCGCCGATCTCGGTGACCAGCTCCGTCAGATCATCGAGGGCCCAGGGGCTCTCCAGGGCGTTTACCCGCGTCCAGAGCTGGGTCTCCCCGAAGTCGACCTGCTTGCCGACCTCGATCAGGCCCTCGCGGGCGGGGACCTTCTTATCGACCGGGATGGCGTCCTCGAGGTTGCCGAGCAGGATGTCCGCCTGCTTGGCCATGTCGGGGACCTTGGCGCGCATCTTCTCGTTGGATGCGTCGAAGAAATGGATCATCCGCGAGGGCTTGAAGGGGATCTCTCGGGGTGGTTCGGGGGCGTCGATCGCCAGGGGCCGGAAGAAGTCGCGTGGGTTTCTCATGTCCGGAACGCTACCTACACCCATGCTGGGGAGGTGCCGTGGATAGCCTCCGGACATGGCCAACGTGCGCGAGGCGCTGCCGGCGGAGGTCGAGCGGGTGCTCGGCATGTACGAGTGGCTGTTCGCCCTGCCTGGGTCGGTGCCGCCGCGCTGGGATGCCGAGCGAGCCCGGGCCGCGATCGCGAGCGCGATCGAGGATCCCTCTGCCGCCGTCCTGGTCGCCGAGCACCGCGGCGAGCTGCTCGGCCTCTGTACCGCCTACCTCGACATGAACTCGGTGCGCTTCGGTCCCCGCTGTTGGGTCGAGGACCTCGCGGTCAGCCCGGATCACCGCTCGCAGGGGGTGGGTAAGGACCTGCTCGACGCCGCCAAGGATTGGGCCCGGCAGCGCGGCGCTACCCACCTCGAGCTCGACAGCGCCGAGGCCCGCGCGGATGCCCATCGCTTCTACGAGCGCGAGCGCCCCAGCTGGCGCTCGGTCAGCTTCGCCTGGGAGCTGTAGCGGCCGCGACCCCGGGCGTCACGCCCGACGGGTCGATACGTTACGATATATCGTGTTAGTTCATGACTGATCGAAAGGAACACGGATGCACCGACAGAGAAGCCGCCATGGATATGGGCGGCACGAGATGAGCGGCGGCCGGCGCCACGGCCGGGGACGCCACCGCGTCCGGCGCGGCGACGTGCGCAGCGCCGTCCTGGCGCTGCTCGACGACCGGCCCATGCACGGCTACGAGATGATCCAGGAGCTCGAGGAGCGCACCGGCGGGCGCTGGACGCCCAGCGCCGGTTCGATCTACCCGACGCTCCAGCTGCTCGAGGACGAGGGGCTGGTCACGGCCGAGGAGGTCGATGGCCGCAAGGTCTACTCCCTCACGGATGCCGGCCGCGAGGCCGTTCCCGAGCGGACCGAGGGAGGCCTGCCCTGGGAGCAGGGCGATGAGGACTCGCCGCGTTTCGAGGCTCGGAAGGAGCTCTTCCGGCTGATGGGAGCGGCGAAGCAACTGGCACGCACGGACAACGAGGAGCAGCTGACCAAGGCGGCGGAGATCCTCAAGGACGCGCGACGCAAGCTCTACGGCCTGCTCGCAGAGGAGTAGTCAGTCGCCTGGCTGGCGGTCGGGGTCGACCCCGGCCGCCTTCAGGGCCATCTGCCTGTCGAGGTAGAAGGTCACCTGGCTCACCAGGCCGTCGCTGATGCGCCAGACGCTGGCGCTCTCCGTGGCGACGTCCACGGCATCGTGCCTGGTCGTCGCCACCTGCCGAGCCAGGAAGACCAGGTTGTCCTCATTGCTGAGCACGCCGTCGACCTCAAGCCGAAAGGACTCGTAGGGGCTGATCCAGTCGCTCAGCGCCTCCTTGAAGCCCTCCACACCGCTGAATTCCTGCGCACCGGCCGATTCGCTGACCATCAAGGTCGTGAAATCGGGATGACCCGTCTCCCGCAGGACCTCTGCCATCTGTTCGATGCCCTCGGGCCCCTCGAGAACCGTCACCCCTGCGAAAACCTCGCCTCGACGGATCGAATCGGCCAATTCGACGGCGCTCTGCGGATTGCCAGGTGTCACTCCTTCACCCGGCGTCGAGGGTAACGCGCCCTCACTATCCTTCGCCGCGGGGAGAGGCTTCAACAAAACGACTTCAGAGGAGCCATGGCCGTAGCGACGGAGCAAGAGCAGGCGACCTACCAGGAGATGACGGACGAGCAGAAGGCCATCGTCGAGATGGTCCGGAACTTCGCCGACAACGAGATCATCCCGAACGCCGAGGAGTACGACCACGAGGACAAGTACCCCGAGCGGATCGTCGAGCAGATGAAGGAGCTCGGCCTCTTCGGCGTGACCATCCCCGAGGAGTACGGGGGGATGGGCCTCGACCTGACCACCTACGCGATGATCGTCGAGGAGCTCTCGCGCGGCTGGATCTCGATCTCGGGGGTGGTCAACACACACTTCATCGGCTCCTACCTGCTGGTGAAGTTCGGCACGGACGAGCAGAAGCAGCACTTCCTGCCGAAGATGGCGACGGGCGAGATCCGCGCCGCCTTCTCGCTCTCCGAGCCGGAGGTCGGCTCCGACGTGCAGGGCATCAAGTCCACCGCCACCAAGGGCGAGGACGGCAACTGGGAGCTGAACGGCCAGAAGATGTGGGTCACGAACGGGCTCGGGTCGAGCGTCGTCTTCGTCCTGATGAAGAACGATCCGAAGGCCGACCCGCCCTACAAGGGGATGACCTGCTTCATCACCGAGAAGGAGCCCTGGGCCGAGAAGAACGAGGGTGACTTCGCCGGCCTCGAAATCCCGCCCAAGATCAAGAAGATGGGATACAAGGGGGTCGATTCGACCGAGCTCGTCTACAACGGCTACAACTGCCCGCCCGAGCGCATCCTCGGCGGCGAGGAGGGGGGTCTCGGCAAGGGCTTCGTCCAGATGATGGACGCGCTCGAGGTCGGCCGCGTGAACGTCGCCGCTCGCGGAGTCGGCATCGCCCAGCGTGCGCTCGAGCTGGCGCTCCGCTACAGCCAGGAGCGGAAGACCTTCGGCAAGCCGATCGCCCAGCACCAGGCGATCCAGTTCAAGCTCGCCGACATGGTCACCAAGGTCGAGGCGGCACGCCTGATCACCCGCAAGGCCGCCCGTATGAAGGACGCCGGCGAGCGCTCCGACCTCGAGGCCGGCATGGCCAAGCTGCTCGCCTCCGAAACCGGCAAGGAGGTCGTCGAGGAGTCATTCCGGATTCATGGCGGCTACGGCTACTCGAAGGAGTACGAGATCGAGCGGCTCTACCGCGACGCCCCGCTGCTGTTGATCGGGGAGGGTACCTCCGAGATCCAGCGGATGGTCATCGGCAAGAAGCTGCTCGAGCGAAACAAGATTTGAGTCGGGTCGCGCTCGTCAGCGGGGCGAGCCGTGGGATAGGTGCGGAGATCGCTCGCGAGCTCGCCGCCGAACACGGCTTCCTGGTCTTCGCGGGTGCCCGGAAGCAGGACGATGTCGAGCGGGCCGACCGGATCGAGCCCATTGAGCTGGACGTCACCCACCAGGAGATGATCGACGCCGCGCGCGTGCGGATCGAAGCCGATGTCGGCCAGCTCGATGCCCTCGTCAACAACGCCGGCGTCTACGGCGATCCCGTCGGAGCGGCCGAGTACGACCTCGAGCGCGCCCACGAGGTGCTCGAGGTCAACACCTTCGGCCCCTGGCGCATGATCGAGGCGTTCCTGCCGCTGCTGAGGAATAGCTCGCAGCCGCGGATCGTCAACGTCTCGAGCGGGGCGGGACAGCTCTCCGACATGAACGGGGGGCGGGCGGCCTACCGCGTTTCGAAGGCGGGCCTCAATGCCCTTACCCGCACCCTCGCCTCCGACGAGCGCTGGCTCAAGGTCAACACGATGTGCCCGGGCTGGGTGCGGACCGACATGGGTGGCTCGGCGGCTCCGAAGTCGGTCGATGAGGGAGCTGACACCGCCGTCTGGCTGGCGACCCTTCCCGACGACGGGCCGACCGGCGGGTTCTTCCGCGACCGTAAGCCAATACCTTGGTGACGTGGCGTCCACTCAGGAGCTGATCAAGACTGCGATCGAGCGCTTCCAGGCCGAGGTGCCGGCGCTGGCATCCCTCAAGCTGGTCTTCGAGCTGGAGCTGCGGGGCAGGGGAGACGTGCAGATGTTCCGCGTCGAGGTGCCCGGCCCGAAGATCACGAAGGCGGCGTCGACGGAGGATGCCCGGGTGACCGTGGCGATCCCTCGCTCGGACTTCAATGAGCTGGCGACTCAGGGGCAGGTCCGCGACTACATCGAGGCCGTGGAGAACGGGCACATCCGCCCGAGCGGCGACACGAACATCCAGAAGCTGATCGCTCAGGTGGTCCAGCGTCACGAGCAGCGGGTTCGCACGAAGAAGGTCCACTGAGAAGGTGAGCGGGAGGATCGATCCGGCCCACCTGGCCAGGGTCCGCGCCGCCTCCCAACTGCTGCACCGCCCCCTCTCGGCAGGCGATCCCGCCGAGATTGCGCGGTCGATGGCCGGTGCACAGGCGCAGGACGTCTACGCAGGGCCGCTCAGCTTCCGATCGCGAAGCAAGCGTGTGACGGCCGAGGACATCAGGCGGGCCCGCACCGAGGAACGCTCCCTGCTTCGCACCTGGGTGATGCGGATGACGATCCACCTGATCCCGACCGAGGATGCCGATTGGTGGCTGCCCCTGTTCGAACCGGACATCGAGCGCTGGCAGCGCAGGCGGTTGGGCGAGCTCGGATTGGCGGCGCGGGAAGTGGACAAGGCGCTGGAGGTCATCGGTCGCGCGCTGGCCGAGGAGGGGCCGCTGACCAGGACGGAGGTCCGGGAGAGGGTCGAGAGGGCCGGAGTGAAGCTCAACACGCAGACCGGCATGCACATCACCGGGCTCGCCGTGACCTCCGGCATCGCCTGCCTCGGTCCCGACCGCCGCAAGCAGACCTGCCTCGTCCGGCGGGAGGACTGGCTGGGAAAGCAGCGCCGCGTCGACCGCAAAGGGGCGCTTGCCGAACTCGCCCGCGTCTATCTCCGGGCCTTCGCCCCCGCGACGGATCGTGACTTCGCCTACTGGTCCGGCATGGGGCTGCGGGAGGTGCGCTCCGGGCTCGAGGCGATCGCTTCCGAGGTCGAGGAGCTGCGTGTGGGTGAGGACGTAATGCTCGCGCCGCGTGCCGGGCTGCCTCGGCTGCCTCGCAGGGGGCGGGTGCGAATGCTGGGCAACTTCGACACCTACCTGCTCGGTTGGAAGGACCGCAGATTCTCAGTCGCAGACGAGCACGAGCTGCACGTCAAGGAGGGAGGAGGCGGCTGGATCCGTCCCGTGGTGGTCGAGGACGGCATCGTGATCGGAGGCTGGCGCTCGACCAGGGGGGATGGGCGGCTCGAGATCTCCCTCAGCCTCCCGGCAACGGAGCGGAGGCGCCTTGGCGCTGCGATCGATGCCGAGATTCAGGACATCGCACGATTCGAGGCGGTGGAGGTCGAGGTGCTCGGCCGGCCGGCGGGGTGACGCCCCGATAACCGACGCCGGGATACCATCCCGCGCCGCACCTGGGAGGAGTCGAAACGATTCAAGGAGACCGATTGATTCGATGAGCGATGAGAACCACGAGCTGACCACCGACCAGTCCGAGCGGGAGGCCTCGGGCGCCCACGAGTACGGCCGCTACCTGGAGGAGTTCGAGGTCGGTGCCGTCTACAAGCACTGGCCCGCGAAGACGGTCACGGAGGCGGAGGACCACCTCTTCTGCCTTCTGACCATGAACCACCACCCTCTGCACATCAACGACGTCTACGCCTCAAAAAGCCAGCAGGGCAGGAACGTGGTGGCCGGCCCGTACGTCTACGCACTGATCTTCGGCATGACCGTCAACGACGTCTCCGGCAAGGCGATCGCGAATCTCGCCACCGAGGAGCTCAAGCACCCGAACCCCGTCTTCCACGGTGACACCCTCTTCGTCGAATCCGAGGTCCTCGAGGTACGTCCCTCGGAGTCAAAGCCCGACCGCGGTGTCGTCCTGGTGCACACACGTGCCTATAACCAGAGATGGGACACTGGTCGCAGAGTTCAAGCGGGCGGTGCTCGTCCCGCGCAAGAACCCCGGCTGAACAAGAAAAAGGAGACGAGATGGCCAACCTGAGGCGACTCGCCGATCAAGCGAAGAAGCTCGTTGACAAGCGCGGTGGAACGGACGCCCTGAAGGAGGACGCCGAGGAGCTCAAGGACGTCGCCACCGGCAAGGGGAGCCTGAAGGACAAGGCGAAGGCCGCAACCGACGCGGTCAAGGAGCCGGGAAAGCGCGGCGAAGAAGACAAGCCGCCCCGGCAGTAGATCTCAGCAGGGGCTCCTGGACGTTGTAGTAGGGCGGCGGCCCCAAGCCTCTCTCGTGTATACGAAATCGGTGACGGAGCTAGTGGGCTTCGTCCGGCGCGTGCGCCGGCGGGCGTGACTCCTCGGCGAGCGAGGTGATCTCGAGCACGCCCCGCGAGGCCTCCTCGAGGACCTCCGTGGCCTCCTCGGCCGAGCGGGCATAGAGCTCGACCAGCAGGTGGACGATGATCCGCTCCTCGTCGTGCTTGTGGAAGCGGACGTGGGTGAAGAACTCGCGCGTGCCCGCCTCGCCGAATGAGCCGTAGGTGAGCGATTCGGCGGCTTCGGGCCCGGAGCAGCTCTCGACCTGGTCCTGATCGACCGTGACCGTGCACGAGGCGACCCAGGGGGTGCCGGCCACCATCCGCTCCCAGCGGTCCTCGACCGGCACGACCCTGTCCTCCTGAATCGTCAAATGCGGCTGGTCGTGCAGGCAGCGGAGGCACTGTACGACCGCCTCCTGAACCTCGTCGAGGCGCTCCGCGGGCTCGCCGCTCTCCGGGTCGATGCGCAGGATCGCGTCGTAGTGCATCTGCACCTCGAGATCCCGTGCCCAGCAGCGGTAGCACCGCAGCCACGCCGAGCGGTCTCCGTTGAGCTCGCTCATCTCTCCCTATTGAAGCGCCCCGCCGCCCCCGGCGCCAGCCTTGTGGCCGTCAGGGCCGCAGGCCTCCCAATGGATCCGCTTGCCGCAGGCGTCTCATTGGTCCCCCCTCAGGCTGGTTGGGCGGCGCGGTGGCGGTCGGCCACCAGCTCCGCGATCTCTCCCATGATCCGGTTGATCTCGAAGTCCTTCGGCGTGTAGACGCCGGCCACGCCCGCCTCTCGCATCGCCGCCGCGTCGACCGCCGGGATGATGCCGCCGACCACGACCGGGATGTCGGCGCCCTGCTCGCGCAGAAGCTCGACCACGCGGGGGACGAGCTCGCGGTGAGAGCCCGAGAGGATCGAGAGGCCGACCACGTCGACGTCCTCCTGGACGGCGGAGTTCGCGATCTGCTCGGGTGTCAGGCGGATCCCCTGGTAGATCACCTCCATGCCCACATCGCGGGCGCGGACAGCGATCTGCTCGGCTCCGTTCGAGTGCCCGTCGAGCCCGGGCTTGCCGACCAGGATGCGGATCGGATGGCCGATCTCCTCGGATACCTTCTTGACACGCTCGCGGACCTCTCCGAGCAGATCGCCGTTCACCCCCGCCCCGCCGGCTGCCTCCGAGACGCCGGTCGGGGCGCGGTAGTCGCCGAAGACCTCGCGCAGGACGCCGGCCCACTCGCCGGTCGTGGCGCCCGCCTTTGCGGCCTCCACGGTCGCCGGCAGGATGTTCGCGGCCTCGTCGCGGGCGGCCTCGGCGAGGTGCTCGAGCGCCCTGTCGGCGGCGGCCTGGTCGCGCTGCGAGCGCCACTCCTCGAGCGCGGCGATCCGCTCTCGCTCGACCTCGCGATCGGGGGTGAGGATGCCGCCGTCCTCGCCTGTCGTGAGGGGCGAGTCCTCCGTCTCGGTGAACTTGTTCTGGCCGACCATCACGATCTCGCCGCGCTCGATCTTGGCGATCCGCTCGCGGTTGGACTCGACGAGCCGGGCCTTCATGTAGGGCACCGCCTCGACGGCGCCGCCGCGCTCAGCGACTTCCTTCATCTCGGCCTCGGCGCCCTGGGCAAGCTCCTCGACCAGGCCGTCCATCACCACGGACCCCTCGAAGATGTCGGGGTAGTCGAGCAGGTCGGTCTCGTTGGCGAGGATCTGCTGGATTCGCAGGCTCCACTGCTGGTCCCAGGGGCGTGGCAGCCCGAGCGCCTCGTTCCAGGCGGGCAGCTGGATCGCCCGGGCGCGCGCGTCACGGCCGAGGGTCACGGCCAGCGCCTCGAGCACGATCCGGGGCACGTTGTTCTCGGGCTGGGACTCGGTCAGGCCGAGCGAGTTGACCTGGACGCCATAGCGGAGCCGCAGGAATTTCGGATCGCTGACGCCGTAGCGGTTGCGGCCGATCTCCTCCCAGAGCCGGCCCATTGCGCGCAGCTTGGCGTGCTCCTCGATGAAGCGGACGCCGGCGTTGACGAAGAAGGAGATGCGGCCGAAGACCTTCGGGAAGTCCTCCTCGGAGACCTGCCCGCGGGCCTTGACCTCGTCGAGGACGGCGACCGCGGTGGACAGGGCGTAGGCGATCTCCTGCACCGGGGTCGCTCCCGCCTCCTGCAGGTGGTACGAGCAGACGTTGATCGGGTTCCACTTCGGAATCTCGTTGACCGTGAAGGCGACGGTGTCCGCGATCAGTCGCATCGATGGCCCGGGCGGGAACGCATAGGTGCCTCGCGAGAGGTACTCCTTGATGATGTCGTTCTGGGTGGTCCCGGCGAGGGCGGAGCGCTCGAGGCCGTTCTCCTCGGCGACCGTCGCGTAGAGGGCGAGCAGCCAGGCGGCGGTGGCATTGATCGTCATCGAGGTGTTCATCTCGCCCAGCGGGATGCCGTCGAAGAGGGTGTGCATGTCGCCCTTGTGGGCGATCGAGACGCCGACCTTGCCGACCTCGCCGCGGGCGAGCTCGGCGTCGGGGTCGTAGCCCGTCTGGGTGGGCAGGTCGAAGGCGACCGAGAGCCCGGTCTGGCCCTTGGCGAGGTTCTTGCGGTAGAGCTCGTTCGAGCGGCGGGCGTCCGAATGACCTGCGTAGGTCCGCATTACCCACGGCCGGTCCCGCTCCGGCAGACGGTGCTCGCTCATGGCGTAATGGTAAGTCCCCGCCTCTCGGCTACGCCCAGTCGGGGGGTGCGGCTGCAGGCGTGCGACCGCTCCGACCGGCATTGCAAGGTGTTCTTGCAGACTCCCGGAAGCCTCGGGGTTACGCTCACGCCCGGATGCGAACCAAGCTGACAGCCCTGATCGTCGCCGGCGCGGCCCTCGCGGCCGGAGCGGCCGCGCACGCGGCCCCGATCCCCGTGGCCACCTACACCTTCCAGGGCCAGGACGACGTCTCCGCCTTCCACAAGGTCTTCGGCGACAAGTGCAAGCGGAAGTGGGCCGGCAACCGGGCGATGTCGATCGCCGTCAGGGAGGGCAATTCGTGCATCTACCGCTCCTCCGTGGTCGCCGACTCGTCCGATCAATACGCCGACCTGGGGATGGTCGCCACCACCACCGTCGGTGGCGGCAGCAAGAAAGTCCAGGCCAAGTCGTTCGTCGGCGTGGGGGTTCGCCGCAGCGACACCGCGGGATACGTACTCCGGGTGCTGCCGAACAAGCACACGTGGCAGTACCTCCGCGACCCGAAGGGGGCGGCCGGTCTGAAGCTCGAGGCCTCAGGAAGTGGCAAGTTCATCAAGCTCGGCTCCAAGCCGAACGCGATTGCGCTTCGCGCCTTCTCACGCGGCGGCACGACGACCAGCGTGACCGGGACGGTCAACGGCCACGGTGTCGTCTCCGCCACGGACTCGGGTGCGGATCAGCCAGACGGGCGGCAGACGGTGGTCACGACCGGTGCCAAGGGATCGGGTGCCGGTACGGGGATCACGGCCAGCTTCGACAACGTCACGGTCCAGGTCCCGAATCCATTCGGGTAGCCGGGACGCAAATTTCCCGCTCGCTCCGGTCGGATCCTCTAAATTCGGCCCGGTGGCCACCACCACTGTTGAGCGGCCCAAATCGGCCGGGCCCGATGAGGGGCTGGGAGGGAACTGGCTCGTGATCGTCCTCAACGACGATCACAACACCTTCGACCACGTCGCCCACACGCTCTCCAGCGTGATCCCCGGCGTCAGCCTCGATCGCGCCTACCGGTTCGCGGACAAGATCCACAACAGCGGCCAGGCGGCGGTCTGGACCGGACCGCGCGAGCCGGCGGAGCTCTACTGGGAGCAGCTCAAGGAGGCGGGGCTGACGATGGCCCCGCTCGAGCAGCACTAGCTGCCGCATCCATCGAATTTCCCCTTGACCGACTGGAGAAGGCCCCATAGGGTGACCTCGGAACGGTTGCTGGACTCGCTGACGAGCCGAAGGTGACTTGCCATCCCGCTCGGCCACCGGTCCGACGGACACCAACGAGGGCGAGCCTCGTTGCGAACACATAGGGGTCACGGACACAATCGAGGAGCAGCTTCATAGGGGCGATCGCCGATCACCGACGGCTGCTCTGAATGCCGACTTATGGAGGTCAAGATGAGCAGCACCGACACAACCGCTGAGAGCGCGACGGGAACCGGACCGCCGAAGCCCGGCGAGGTGAGACTCGAGGTGGTGACGGTGCCGGTTTCCGATGTCGATCGGGCGAAGGAGTTCTACAAGGGCCTGGGCTGGCAGCTGGACATCGACTTCGAGCCTGCCGAGGGCGTTCGAGCGGTCCAGTTCACGCCTCCCGGCTCCGGCTGCTCGATCGTATTCGGGAAGGGCCTCACCCCAGCCGAGCCCGGCTCATTTCAGGGCTCGGAGCTGGCCGTCTACGACATCGATGCCGCGCGCGAGGACCTGATCACCCGCGGTGTCGAGGTCAGCGGGCTCTACCACCTCGATGGGGGGCAGGTTCCGGGCCCGGACCCGGAGGGTCGTTCCTACATGACCTTCGCCTCGTTCAGCGACCCGGATGGCAACCTGTGGCAGCTTCAGGAGATCAAGGAGCGCCTGCCGGGACGGTGATCAGCGACCCGAGAGGACGGAACATGGACGTAGAGAAGCTGACCGAGCTGCTACGGGAGGCCGAGGAGCACCACGGCCCGTACGAGGCGGAGGCTCCGAAACACCACTGGTCGGGGTTCTACGCCGCCTACATCGTCGCCCGTGAGGACGGGCGCACTCCCGAGGAGGCGGACAAGGAGGCAAGGGCGCACATGGACCGCGTCCTGGCCGAGCAGGGGTCGAATCAGTGAGCCACGACTACGACGTGATCATCATGGGCGGCGGGTCCCCGGGCGAGCACTGTGCCGGCCGACTCGCCGAGGGCGGTCTCGAGGTCGCCGTCGCCGAGCGCGAGCTGGTCGGAGGGGAGTGCTCGTATTGGGCCTGCATTCCCTCCAAGACCCTGCTCCGCCCGGGCGAGGCGATCGCCGAAGCCCGCGCCGCCCCCGGCGCTCGCGAGGCCGTCACGCGCGAGCTCGACGTCCGGTCTGTCCTGGCCTGGCGCGACTTCATGGTCTCGGACCACGATGACGCAGGCCAGGTGAAGTGGCTGGAGGGGGAGGGCATCGATCTGTTGCGCGGGGAGGCTCGGATCGCCGGGCCCAACAGGGTGGCAGTGGGAAATGTGGAAAGGACGGCGGAGCACATCGTGATCGCAACCGGTTCCGACCCGTTCATCCCGCCAGTCGACGGTCTACGACAGCTCGAGGGCATCTGGACGAATCGCGACGCGACGGCACTGAAGGATGTCCCTCGCCGGCTGCTGATCCTGGGTGGGGGACCGGTCGGCGTTGAGATGGGGCAGGCGATCCGGCGCATGGGTGCAGAGGTCGCCCTCGTCGAGGGCATGAGCCATGTGCTTCCCAACGAGCCGGCGCCGCTCGGAGAGGGACTCGGCGAAGCGCTCAGCGCCGACGGTATCGAGCTCCACCTCGGCCGCATGGTCGAACGGGCCGCCAGGGAAGGCGACGAGTACGTCCTCTCCTTCGGCGACGGCCAGGAGCTGCGAGGTGACCGCCTGCTCGTTGCCACCGGCAGGCGGCCGCGGGTTGACGGCATCGGGCTCGAGACCGTTGGGATCGAGCCCGGAAGGCGAGGGATCGAAGTCGACGCTCGCATGCGCGCCGGGGAGAACATCTGGGCGATCGGGGATGTGACCGGTATCTGGCCACTGACCTACGTCGGCAAGTACCAGGGACGCATCGTGGCGGAGAACATCTTGGGCGGCTCTCGCGAGGCCGACTACTCGGCCGTTCCGCGGGTGGTCTTCACCGATCCTCAGGCCGCCTCCGTCGGCGAGGCCGGGGGGCCGCATACTGCGACGGTGCAGATGGCGGAGGTGTCGCGTACCGCGACCTACACGCGGGAATACGACGAGCCGCCCGGATTCATGACCCTGATCTCGGATGGGGAGCGCATTACCGGGGCGCACGCGCTCGGGCCGGAGGCCGGCGAGTGGCTGCAGCAGGCGACCGTGGCGATCCGCGCCCGGATTCCGCTCGAGGTCATGAACGACGTGATCCAGCCCTTCCCGACCTTCTCGGAGGCCTTCCTCAACACCCTGATGGACCTGACGGCGAAGGCGCCGGTCGGCGCCGGCCCGCCCATGGCGAGCTGACGGATGGCCAGGCCGCAGACGAGTTGATGCAGGGAGAGACCGGCGGAGGAGCGGCGGCGGAACTGCCCATCGAGGGCCAGCTTCCGGACCTCGACGGCGCGAACGCATGGCTCAACTCAGAGCCGCTGACGCCGGCCGGGCTCCGCGGCAAGGTCGTGGTGGTCGAGTTCTGCACCTTCTCCTGCGTCAACTGGCTGCGCACCGTTCCCTACGTCCGCGCCTGGGACGAGCGGTATCGCGAGGAGGGGCTGGTCGTGATCGGCGCCCATACGCCTGAGTTCGAGTTCGAGCATGACGTCGAGAAGATCCGTTCCGCTCTCGAGGAGATGGGCGTCGGCTATCCGATCGCCGTCGACAACGACTACGCGGTCTGGCGAGCCTTCGACAACAACTATTGGCCCGCCCTCTACTTCGTGGACGCCGAGGGTCGGATCCGGCATCACCGCTTCGGCGAGGAGGATTACGAGCGCTCGGAGAGGGTGATCCAGCGGCTGCTGACCGAAGCCGGGGCCACCGGGGCGGATGGCGGGCTGGTGTCGGCCGATGCCGGCGGGGTCTATGCGCCCGCGGACTGGGAGAGCCTCGGTTCCCCGGAGACCTATGTGGGCCATGCCCGGGCGACGGGTTTTGCGTCTCCCGGAGGCCTGGTCCCCGACCGCAGCCACTTCTACGAGGAGCCTGACGGACTCGATCTCAACCAGTGGTCGCTCTCGGGCGATTGGACCGTAGGGGGACAGCCGACGGAGCTGAACGAGCCCGGCGGGCGGATCGTGCACCGCTTCCATGCGCGGGACGTGAATCTGGTCATGGGCGCGCAGGCGGGCGCAGGGTCGGTGCGTTTTCGAGTGCGGATCGATGGCGAGCGGCCGGACAGCGCGAGCGGACTCGACGTCGACGAGGAGGGGAACGGCACGGTCGCCGAGGAGCGGCTCTACCAGCTGGTCCGTCAGCCCGGAAGCGATTCGGATCGGACCTTCGAGATCACGTTCCTCGATTCCGGCGTTCAGGCCTACGTGTTCACCTTCGGCTAGTCAGTAGCCGATGCCCGGTTGCGACCTCTATTTCTTCGGCGCGTCCTGGACGAGCGTGTTGTTGCCGGGGCCGCCGTCGAGGCGGTCCTTGCCGGGACCGCCGATCAGCTGATCCGGGCCCGGGCCGCCGAAGAGCCTGTCCATCCCCGGGCCGCCTCCGAGAAGGTCCGCGCCCGCGGCTCCGAGCAGACGGTCGTCCCCGGCGTTGCCGCTGAGCAGATCGTCATCGGCCCCCGCGTTCAGCTTGTCGTTCCCGGAGTTGCCGATCAGGATGTCGCGGCCGGCGAGGCTGGTCATCCTGTCGTTGCCGCTGCCGCCGGTGATCTGGTCCCGCAGGGTGCCTCCCCGTGTGCGGTCATCGCCCCGCCCGGCCAGGACCAGGTTGAAGCAGGTGCTTCCCCCGACATGGCGGTCGTTGCCCGAGCCGAGCGCCGCGCCGCAGCCGGTTCCATGGCCGAACCCGCCGGGGAGGTCGCGCTGTCCGAAGCCGAGGGCGCTTCCCACTCCGGAGAGATCGACGCGGTCGTTTCCGTCGCCGGTGAGCGCGTCGACCTCGGAGATCCGCGCGCAGGCGACCGCGCCGGTGCGCGGATTCTTGCCGTTCACCTTCACCTGGCCGGCGCGGCAGACCACCTTGACGCCGTCGGCTCCCTTTCCGCCATTGACTACGAGCAGCTCCCCGTTCACCTGAGCCCGCACCTTGCCGTGGGCCAAGGTGGGGACGGCGAAGAGCCCCGCGATGAGGGCCAGGGACAAGGTCAGGAGCAGCGATAGACGGCAGGCGGTCAGGCGCACGGGCAATGAAGGAACACCGGGAGCACTCCGAAGTAGCTGCCGGCGGTTACTCGCCCGCGATCAGAACGTGCCAGACCGGCAGGAGGGGCTTGTTGTAGTAGTCGACGGCCTCCTCGCGGAGCGCCGAGAGCTCGTCGGAGTACCAGTAGCGCTCGAAGTCCTCCCGGGTTTCCCAGAGGGACGCCTGGCGGAAGTGGAGGGGATCCTCGACGTTTCGGGTCAGGGACCAGCCCTTGGCGCCGAAGGCCATCGCGCGGGCTGCGGCCGGCTCCCAGATCTCGTACCAGCGCTCCGCCCTGAAGGGGTGGACATGCCACTCGATGTAGACGACGTCGAGCGTGCCTTCGCGCGGGCTCGGCTGGTCCCAGGTGCCCTGGGCGGGCTCCGGTGTGCTCACGCGCCGACCTCGGCCCGGATCGCGCCCGGGCCCTCCTCCACCTTGCCCTCCTCCTCGCTGGTCGCTCCGACGAGGATGGAGATCTTGCCGAGGTGCTTGTTCTCGTGGAGGAGCTGGTGGGCCTCGGCGACGCCGTCGAAGCCCATGACCCGCCAGAGCACCGGTCGGATCTTGCCCTCCGCCATCAGCTCGTTCGCGCGCCAGCACTCGTACGCGTTGGCGAAGTGCGAGCCGATGATCTGCTTCTGGCGCATCCAGAGGTAGCGCACGTCGAAGTCGAGCGTGTACCCGGACGTGGCGCCACAGATCACCACCTTGCCGAACGGCTTCACCACGAAGACCGAGGTGGGGAAGGTCGCCTGACCGACGTGCTCGAAGACGATGTCGGGTGAGTCGCCGAGTATCTCCTTGACCCTCTTGGCGAAGCCGCGGGACTCCTTGAAGCGCCCCTTCTCGGCCTCCCGGTCCTGGAGGTTCTCGTCCGTCCGCATCATCCCGGCGAAGTCGTTGCGGTTGATGTAGTCGACCGCGCCAAGACGTTTGACCAGCTCGCCCTTCTCATCGGAGGAGACGATCCCAACCGCGTTGGCGCCCGAGGCCGCGCACAGCTGCGTGGCGAACACCCCGAGCCCGCCGGCGGCGCCCCAGATCAGCACGTTGTGCCCAGCCTGCAGCTTGCACTGGTCGATCAGCATCCGATAGGCGGTGAAGTAGGTGAGGCCATAGGCAGAGGACTCTCGGCCCAGGAGAGGTTCTGCGGGCGGGGCAGCAGCTGCTGCGCCTGCACCTTGGTGAACTGCGCGAAGGAGCCCCAGGTCGTCTCATAGCCCCAGATCTCCTGGCTGGGGGCGGCGAGCGGGTCGAGGCCGTGGACCTCGACGTCCTCGTAGGAGGCCTGGTTGCAGTGGATGACGACCTCGTCGCCCGGCTTCCACTTGGTCACGCCCTCGCCGACCTTCCAGACGATCCCGGAGGCGTCCGAGCCGCCGATGTGGTGGCCCCACTCCTCGTGGTCGCCGTAGCCGAAGACCGACACGGGCTTGCCGAGCGCGGCCCAGACGTTGTTGAAGTTGACGCCGGCGGCCATCACGCGGACGATCACCTCGAACGCCCCGGGCTCCGGGACCTCGATCTCCTCGACCTGGAAGGCGTCTTTGGGCTCGCCCTCGCGCTCGGGGCGGATCACCCAGGCTGCCATCTTCTCGGGCAGCTCGCCCGGCTGGACATCGAGCTTCGATACGTCGGCGATCTCTACGGCCAATGTGACTCCCGCGTTTGTGCGAGGGCGCTCCGTCAAGAGCGACCCGTGCTCTGTTGGTGGACGGCTGGATCGTAGTTCAACCCACTGCCGTCAGGTTCCTGTCCGGGTCCGCGACTACGTTCATGAGTCCATGGAAGCTTCGGAGAGCACAGCTGCCGATCGAGCCCGGGAGGCCCCGGCTCGGTCCGCGTGGTCGAGGATCGGATCGTGATCGAGGGGCTGACGATCACGGACCAGGAGACCGCTCGCGTGGTCCGGGAGCGGGCGGAGAGCGGCGAGGAGCCGGCGCGCTCGGTGCGCCGGGCCATCGAAATCGGCACCAGGGTGCTCGACCGCGAGGACACGGCGATCGAGGTCGACTACGTCCGCCGCGGAGTTCGAGCGGCTGAGCCGGGCCGCGAACGAGACCATCGAGGAGACGCAATCGCGAGGCCGTCGAACGGATCGAGGACGGGCTGCGGCGCGCCCTCGGCGGCGAGGAGGGCCCGGGAGCATTGGGTCACGCCCTCGAGGCGCACAGCGACGAGCTCTCGGAGCGAATAGCGGCCACCTTCGGCGAGGACCGGGAAGGCGCCGTGCAGGCGCAGATCAAGCGCATGCTCGAGGAGCGGGACGAGCAGTTCCTCGGCCGGCTCTCGGCGGAGGACGAGCGAAATCCGCTCGCGCCGATCCTGGCCAACCTCCGTAACTGGGCCAAGGAGCGAAGGGAGGATCAGGACAGCCGGGATCGCAGAAGCTCGAGGAGAAGCTCGACGACCTGCTCAACCGGGCGTCGGAGCTGGCCGGGCTCGACCAGGGCCGGGAGGCGCTCGACGAGGCCGAGGAGGCCGGGACCCGCAAGGGCCGGAGCTTCGAGGACCGTGTGGACCGCGCACTGGAGCGCATCGCCTCCACCCGCGGCGACGCCTCATCGCACACGCGGAGGCGAGGGGGCAGAGGGCGGCGGCAAGAAGGGCGACACCGCTGATCGAGCTGGGGGCCGCAAACGGCCCGGCCTTCGGCCGGATCGTCTTCGAGGCGAAGGACAAGCGGCTCTCCAAGAACGACGCCTGGCGCGAGCTGAACGAGGCGATGGACGCGCGGGCCGCCTCATTCGCCGTGTTGGTGGTGGCGGGCGAGGATCGCGTGCCCGCCGGGCGGGAGACGCTGGTCGAGTACGAGGGGAACAAGCTGATCGTGGCCGTCGATCGGGACGAGCCCGACGGGCTCGCCTTGGAGGTCGCTTATCGGCTCGCCGCCGCCCGCGTCGCGATGGCCAGGGAACGCGACCTGACGTCGATGCCCCCGCGGTGCGCGATGCCGCAGGGGAGGCCAGTCAGCTGCCTCAAGCAGGCTCAGGCGATCCGCGCCACCCTGACCGGCATCAAGACCAGCTCCGACAAGGCGCGCGCAACACTGGACGAGATGGTCGAGGCGGTTCGCGCGCGGCTCGAGCGCGTCGAATCGCTGATCGAGGTGGCGGAAGAGGACAAATGACGGCCTCGTCGAGACCTAGGGCAGCAACAGGTCGTTCTGGCCCGAGGCCCGCTCGGGCCCGACCTTGAAGCCGAAGGGCGCCGCCGCGATCCCGGTCACACTCGCCTCGTAGCTGCCGGTCCTCATGTCGACCCTGATGGTGCCCGTGCCGGTGGGCGGGATCTCGTCGCTGCTGGCGTTGACCGGGCCGTGGATGGCGAGCGTTCCCGGGTCGGTTCGTGAGGTTGGCGATCGTGAAATTGACCAGGCCGGCGCCGAACTCCTTGGGTGAGATCGCCACGCCATCCTTGGCGATCTTCACCGAGACCTCGGCGGGGACCGGCGGCCGGGGGTCGTTCTTGAAGTCGTCGCGGCCGCAGCCGGCCAGCGCCAGCGCCGTGACGAGGGCGACGGCGAAGACCAGCACTCTGCCCCTCTCCCGCAGCATGCGCGGAGGAATCTAGCCGAAGCGGGGGACCCGCCGCGGCAGGTGCGGCACGAATCCTACGCAGCGAAAGGCAGGCCGACGACCTCGGCCGTCGTGTCGCCACCCCCGACCGCGAGCCGGTCGCCCTCCGCGGCCTCGCGCCGGACGATCGCGAGCGCGATCGGGCCGAGGGCGGGGGAGAGGCCGGCGGTGCCGATCGTGCCTACCTCCCGGTCGCCGAGCTGAAGCGGATCGCCGTGCTCGACCGGCGCGCTCAGGCGCAGCCCGCGCAGGGTGCGGTTCGGCTTGCCGCGGTAATGCAGTCGCGCCACCGGCTCCTGGCCGATGTAGCAGCCCTTCTCGAAGTCCACCGCCCGGTCGGTGATGTCGGCCTCGGCGGGCATCGATTCGGGTCCCATGTCGAGCCCGAATCGCGGCCGACCCGACTCGACTCGGATGATCTCGGCGGCCGGCTCGCCCACCTGGGCTGCGCCGGCGGCCTCGAGGAGCCCGGCGAGGGCCGTCCCGGCGTCGGCCCGCGTGATCAGGTCGAGGCCGACGTCCGTGGCAACCGCCAGCACGTGGATGCCGTCCCACTCCCGGAAGCGCTGGGCGTGCTCGGGCCCGAGGCCCTCGAACCCGGCGAGTTCGCCGGCGCGCGGCCCGATCAGCGAGGTGATCGCCCAGCGCTCGCTCACGTCCTCGACCTCGACCTCGCGGCCGATGCTGTACGTGCGCAGGTGCTTGAGTACCGTCGGCGCGGGACCGGGCTCGAGATCGAGCCATATGCGAGGCTCCCCCGGAGGCGAAGCGGAGGAGGGGCCGTCTTGTGGGGCCTCCAGCCGCAGGACTCGCATGTCGGACTGCAGGTGGCCCTTGCGATCGAGTAGCGCGGCGTAGCAGCCCCGCTCCGGCTCGAGCGCTTCGATGTCGTTCGTGAGCTGCCCCTGGAGGTAGTCGGCGCCGTCCGGGCCCCGGACGATCAGCGCGGAGCGCTCCCGCGGCAGATGACCCGCTTCCTCGCGCAGCGCCCTGTACTGCCCGTCCAGCTCCACCGGCGTCGCAATCTCGGCCACGCACCGATTGTAGGGAGTGGCCAAGAAGTTAGGAATGGCTAACTTATGAGTTCGGATCTGCTATCAATCACGCGATGGCCAGCCAGGCACACAACGCGCACCCGAAGCGGCGCACGAACGAGGGCGCGGAGAACTACGCCAAGGCGCTCTACGAGCTGCAGGCGCAGGGGCGAGACCCCCGTGGGGACGAAGGCGGTCGCCGGCCGGCTCGGCGTCACGCCCGCCTCGGCGTCCGGGATGCTGAAGCGGCTGGCAGACGAGGGCGTCGTCGAGTACGAGCCCTACCACGGCGCGCGCCTGACCCCCGAGGGCGAGCGGATCGCCCTCGAGGTCATCCGCCACCACCGCCTCATCGAGCTCTTCCTCGCTGATGTTCTCGGCATGCCGTGGGACCGGGTCCACTCGGAGGCGGAGGTGCTCGAGCACCACATCTCCGAGGAGCTCGAGGAGCTGATCGCGGCCAAGCTGGGACAGCCGGTGCGCGATCCGCACGGCGATCCGATCCCGGACCGCGACCTCGAGCTCACGGCCGAGGACTCGGTGCCGCTCACCGGTCTCGAGCCGGGGGAGCGCGGCATCTTCGCCCGCGTCTCCGACAGCGACTCATCGATGCTCCGCTACCTGGCCGATCGCGGGATTCAGCCCGGGAACCGGTTGCTGGTGCGCTCACACGAGCCCTTCGGGGGCCCGCTGGTGGTCGAGATCGCCGGCCGCACGCATCGGCTCGGTCCGCAGCTGGCCCAGAGCATGAGGGTGCGCCGGGAGGCAAGCGATGAATAGGCCGGACCTCAGGGTCACCGAGGAAGAGGTCGGCCTGGTCGAGCCGGTCCCTGGCGCCAGCTCCGCCCCGGAGCGGACGCCGAACGGCCTGGTTGAAGGTGCGCTACCCGGTGAGGCGGCCGTCGCCCGCGCCGCTCGCGCCTCTCTCGAGGGGCGGACGCGGGGCTTCCCGCGGATCTGGCCCTTCCTCGGGCCCGCCTTCATCGCCGCCGTTGCCTACATCGACCCGGGCAACTTCGCCACAAACATCGCCGGCGGAGCCAAGTTCGGGTATCTGCTGCTCTGGGTCGTGCTGGCGGCGAACCTGATCGCGATGGTGGTCCAGACCCAGTCGGCGAAGCTCGGAATCGCGACGGGCAAGAACCTGGCCGAGGCCTGCAGGGACTCGTTCTCCAGGCGGACCTCGATCGGCCTCTGGATCCAGGCCGAGATCGTGGCCGCGGCCTGTGATGTCGCCGAGATCGTCGGAGCGGCTCTCGGGCTCAACCTGCTGTTCGGCATCCCGCTGTTTCCGGCGGGTCTGCTGGCCGGCGCGGGCGCCTTCGCGATCCTGGCGCTGCAGCAGAAGGGTTTCCGGCGGCTGGAGGCGGTGATCGCGGGCATGGTCGGGGTCGTCGTCGCCGCCTTCGGCTTCGAGATCCTCAACTCCAACCCGGACGGCGGCGAGGTCGCAAAACATCTCTTCACCCCCGGGTTCGCGGGGACCGAGAGCATCCTGCTGGCCACCGGGATCATCGGCGCGACCGTGATGCCCCACGTGATCTATCTGCACTCGGCGCTCACCCAGCGCCGGATCGTGGGCCGGAACGCCAAGGAGCGACGTCAGATTCTGCGCTT
Organism: uncultured Solirubrobacterales bacterium; assembly: GCA_963728755.1. Lineage (GTDB taxonomy): Bacteria > Actinomycetota > Thermoleophilia > Solirubrobacterales > 70-9 > DASUPK01. The sequence continues at coordinate 99,642 of CAVSLI010000010.1, forward strand.
CGAGAAGATCGACGTGGTCATCGCGATGGCCCTGGCGGGGTTGGTCAACCTCTCGATGATGATCATGGCCGCGGCCCTCTTCCACTCGAGCGGGCTCGTCGGAATCGACAGCATCGACGGGGCGTTCGACGGTCTCAAGCAGCTGGTGTCCCCCGGGGCCGCGACCGTCTTCGGGATCGCTCTGCTGGCCTCGGGCTTCGCCTCCTCCTCGGTCGGAACGATGTCCGGCCAGGTCGTGATGCAGGGCTTCATCCGCCGGAGGATCCCGCTCTTCCTGCGGCGGGCCATCACCCTCGCCCCGGCGTTGATCGTGCTCGCGATCGGACTCGACCCGACCGACGCGCTGGTGGGCAGCCAGGTGGTGCTCTCCTTCGGGATTCCCTTCGCGCTCGTCCCCCTGGTGCTTCTGGGAAGGCGCCGGGAGCTGATGGGAGCGCTCAGCAACCCACCCTGGCTGACCGCGGTGGTGGCGGTGCTCTCGTCGCTGATCATCGCCCTCAACGTGTTCCTGCTGCAGCAGCTCTTCTTCGGATAGCCGATAGCGGCGGCCCGTAGCTAGGCTTGGGTTGTGGCACTGGCCCAGGATTTCCAGGAGGTCGTCGACACGCTGCCGGACGACTGGACCGACCTGGCTCTGGACCTGCGGATCGCAGATGAAACCCGCTACGTGGACGCCGCGGTGATGCTCGCCCAGGTGAACGCGCAGCCGTACTCCCGCGCCGAATGGCACTGGCGGATCAACGTCGCCCATCGGTTCGGGCATGCCGCCGCACCGGAGACGGTAAGGGGAGTCCTGGTCAAGCTCGACCGCGAGGGGATCATGGCGAGATGCGGGTCCGCGACGCGCAGGAGGGACGGGCCGAGGTGGTCCAGATGTGGGGCCGGCCGGAGAGCGTGCGCCGCGACTTCCGCCGCCGGCGAAGCCTGTAGGTCGCACCTCCAGGTTTTCCGAGGTTTGGTCAAATGGGCTACCTGAGCCATGACCCGCCTCGGCTTCGACACACGCTGATGGCCCGGATCGTCGCCGTGGTGGCGGATTTGATGCTCGCGAGCCGTGTGCGGACGTCGCTCGAGGCCAGCGGCCACCAGGTCGAGCAGGAGGACGAGCTTCCCGACGAGCTCGATGGAGTCGACCTGGTGGTGGCCGACCTCGACGCGGTCGCGCCGGAAGCGCTCGGGAGGCTGGGGGTGCCGGTGATCGGCTTCTACCAGCACACCGATGCCGAGACGAAGCGGCGCGCCGACTCCGCCGGCCTCGCGATGGCGGTGCCGCGGAGCCGAATGGTCAGGGAGCTGCCGGAGCTGGTCGAGCGGGCGCTCGCCTAGCCCTGGTCGAGCAGCCCGACGCCCTTCGCCCAGGTGGTCCACTGCCGGATCGATCGGAGGTCGAGCGCCGGCGTCGCCGGTTGGCCGCCTCGGGCGAACGCCTCGGCTCGCGTCAGGGCATCGAGCTCGGATCGCTGCAGGCCGGCATCGAGCCCGGGCACCTCGTCGAGGAGATCCTGAAGGGCTTGGTCCGGGGCGTCGCCCAGCAGCTCGTAGCCGCGTGAGAGCCCTCGCACGAGCCCCCGGGCCGTGTCACCCTCGACCGCGTCTCCTCTGGTGACCACGAGGAGCTCCGGATACCGGGGTGCGCCGAGCTGATCCACCATGAACTCCCGGATCGAGAGACCCATCCGCCCGAGCTGGACTCCCTCGGCGTTCCAGAAGGCGGTGGCGGCGTCGATCTTTTCAGCGGCGAGATCGGCGACGGCGTTGAAGCCGATCGTCACCCGGTGGACATCGGAGGGGTCGACCCCGCCCGAGCGCAGAACCGTGTCGAGCACGGCGTCGTCCGAGGGGACGCCGGTCACGCCGACGGTCTTGCCCGCGAGGTCGGCCGGTGTGCGGATCTCGTCCCGGTCCCGTGCGATCACCGAAGCGAGCGGGCGCTGCACGATCGCGGCGATCGCTGCCAGGTCGAGCCCCCGCTCACGCGCGATCCCGAAGTCGCTGATGTCCATCACCGCGAAGTCCGCGTGCCCGGTCTCGAGCAGCTTGGCGCTGTCGGCGGTGCTCGACGGCTCCTGGATCCTCACGTCGATGCCCTCGTCGCGGAAGTAGCCGTTCGCCTGTGCCGCGTAGATCCCGGAGTGGACCGCGTTCGGCTGGAAGTCGAGGACCAGGGTCGCGCCCATCGGCGCGCCCGGTTCAGCGCCGCCCCCTCCGCAGGCCGTGACGCCGGTGCCGAGGAGGGCGGCCGCCAGCAGCGCGGCGACCCATTTCATCCGGCGCTGACCCTATTCCTTAGGGGCGGATAAAGGTGCGGCCCGGGGGTCTCGGCGCATCCTCGATTCCGGTTAGACTGCGCGCCGCGCTGACGTCCGGTCGGCAATTTTTTTGAGAGCTACGAGGAGGTCGCTTCAAGTGCAAGATCGAGGTCTCGCCGCGTACATCGCCGAGCTGATCGGCACGCTGCTCCTGGTCTTCTTCATCACCAGCGTCGTCGCCCTCTATGTCGCGACCGGCCAGAACTCCCAGTTCGGCTCCGACTTCGCGGTCGTGGGACTGACCCACTTCCTGGTGCTCTTCGCGCTGATCATCAGCATCGGCGTGGCGAGCGGCGGGCACTTCAACCCCGCCATAACGGCGGCCTTCATCGCGATCCGCCGGATCGACCCGATCGACGGGCTCGTCTACATACTCGCCCAGCTCTCGGGAGGCGTACTCGGCGCCCTGCTCACCAAGGCGTTCCTCCTCGATGAGGGCCGCGCCTCGGACTACGGAGTGCCCAAGATCAGTCCTCTGCTCGGCGGCGCCTTCCAGGGTTTCCTCGTGGAGGGCATCGGTGCCTTCGTCTTGGTGATGACGGTCCTCACCGTCGCGCTCAACCCGGAGACGCGGCGCTGGGCCGCGCTCGCGGCCGGCGGTGCACTGGGTCTGGGCGTGATGGTCCTCGGGCCGCTCACCGGCGGCTCGTTCAACCCGGCCCGCTGGTTCGGGCCAGCGCTGGTCGGCAACCACTTCGCCGACGCCTGGGCCTACATCCTCGGCCCGCTGGTCGGTGGACTGCTGGCCGCGGCCCTCTACAAGTTCCTGATCGAGCCCGCGAGCGGCCCCACACAGGAGCTGGCGGACACGGTCGCGCCGCGCGGTCCCGCTCCGCCAGCCGGCGAGGCGCCTCCGCTCCGACAGGAGCGGCCACCGTCGCCACCGCCGGGCGGCATCGCCGGAAGCTAGGCACGATAGAGCCGAAATAGCGGCTGCGCTAGGTTGACCCTGCGATGCGCAGGATCACCTTCTCGCGCAACTACACGCTCTCGCTCTCGCGGACGTGTCAGTGCTACTGCAAGTACTGCGCCTTCGCCACGCATCGGCCACACATTCACGACCCGAATGAGGTGGAGCGGCGCCTGGACGAGGCGGTGCGCCGCAACGCCAAGGAGCTACTCGTTCTCACCGGCGAGCGGCCGGAGGTGAATCCGGAGGTCGCGGCGCGCCTGCGGGACTGGGGCCACGAGGACTTCACCTCCTACGTCGTCTGGGCGTGCCAGCGGGGGATCGAGCGGGGCCTGCTGCCCCACACGAATCTGGGAGTGCTCTCACGCGAAGACCTGGCGCGGCTCCGCGAGGTGACCGCCTCCCAGGGGCTGATGCTCGAGTCGATCAACCCCGACCTGGTCGTCCACCAGGGCTCGTCGACCAAGCATCCAGCGCGGCGGCTGGAGACGATCCGGCTTGCGGGCGAGCTGCGGATCCCGTTCACCACCGGGATCCTGGTCGGGATCGGGGAGACCGAGGAGGAGAGGGTCGGCGCCCTCGAGGCGATCGCCGCCCTCCATGCGGAGTACGGGCACATCCAGGAGGTCATCCTCCAGAACTTCGTCCCCCACCCGCGCTACTACGGCGCGGAGGTCGCCGACCTCGCGGATGCCGCCTCCAGGCAGCGTTGGGAGAACGGAAGCACAGTGGGATCCGAGCTTCCGCTGCCCGATTGGGCCACCCCGGTCTCGGTCGACGACATGAAGGGCTTGATCGCAGAATCGAAACGTCTGATGCCGGACGTCGGGGTCCAGGTGCCACCGAACCTCGCCGATTGGTGGCCGGAGCTGATCGAGGCGGGCGCGACCGACCTCGGTGGGCTCTCCGCGAACGGCGATCACATCAGCCCCGAGGAGCCCTTCCCGAGCCCTCACCAGGTGCGCAAGGAGCTCGCGCCACGCGGTTATGCGCTCACCGAGCGGCTCTGTGCCTATCCGGAGTACCTCGATCCCGAATGGATGGAGCAGGGCGTGCTCGGACGTGGTGAAGCTCAAGTACTGGAGCTTCATCCCGCGCCGCGGCTCGGGCCGGCGCCAGGAATCGCCGCCGGCGGCGGAGGTCGCGCCGCGTGCGATCGAGAAGGGTCGGCGGGGCGAGGAGCTCGGCGGAGGAGGAGCTGACGGCACTCTTCTCGGAGACTCGGCCGGAGGTGATCGAGGAGATGCGGATCGCGGCGGACGAGCTGCGCGCCGAACTGGCGGGGGAGACGGCCACCTTCGTCGTCAACCGGAACATCAACTTCACGAATGTCTGCGTGGTCGGCTGCGCGTTCTGCGGCTTCGGCCAGGGCAAGCGCTCCCCGGACGCCTACCACGTCGAACGGAGGAGGACTTCGCCGCCCGGGTGCAGGAGGCCGATCGAGTTCGGCGCGACCGAGATCTGCATGCAGGGCGGGATACATCCCGGACTACACGCTCGAGGACTACGGTCGCTGGCTGCGGCTGGCCAAGGAGTGCGCCCCGCAGATCCACCTGCACGCCTACTCGCCGATGGAGATCCACTACATGTGCGAGCGCTCGGGGCGCTCGCCGGCATCGGTCTTCGAGTACCTGATCGAGTGCGGGCTCGGCTCGACGCCGGGCACGGCCGCCGAGGTCCTCCACGACGGCGTCCGCCAGCGAATCTCGCCGAACAAGCTGCCGGTGGCGCGCTGGATCGAGATCATCGAGGCCTCCCACCGGGCGGGGCTGCACTCGACTTCGACGGTGATGTTCGGCCACATCGAGGAACCCCGGGAGCTCGCGCGTCACATGCGGGTGATCCGGGGCCTGCAGGAGCGGACGGGCGGGATCACCGAATTCGTCCCGTTGAGCTTCATCCCCTTCAACACACTGCTCGGCCGCACTCATGGCGTCGAGGAAATCTCCCGCTCCGACAACCTCAAGCACACCGCCGCCTTCCGGCTCGCGCTGGGGAGGACGATCCCGAATCTGCAGGCGAGCTGGGTGAAGATGGGGCTCGAGGCGGCGACGGAGAGCCTGTGCTGGGGCGTGAACGACCTCGGCGGCACGCTGATGGAGGAGAACATCTCCCGGATGGCGGGCTCCCACCACGGTGTCCGGCTCGAGCCCGAACAGCTGATCGACGCCGCCCGGCGGGCGGGCCGGACACCGGCCCAGCGGACGACGCTCTACGAGATCGTCGAGACCTACTGAGATGTGAAGGCGATGGTCCTGGATCGCCCGGGCGAGCCGCTCACCGAGCGCGAGCTCCCCGATCCCGAGCCCGGCGCGGGGCAGGTGCTGATCGAGGTATCCGCCTGCGCCGTCTGCAGGACCGACCTGCACATCTTCGACGGAGAGCTCACCGAGCCGAAGCTGCCGCTTGTTCCCGGGCACATGATCGTCGGCCGCGTCGCCCGGAGCGGGGAAGGGGCGACGCGGTTCGCCGAGGGCGACCGAGCCGGCGTCCCGTGGCTCGGCTGGGTCGACGAGACCTGTCGCTACTGCCGAACGGGTCGGGAGAACCTCTGCGTCCAGGGCAAGTTCACCGGCTATGACATCAACGGGGGCTATGCGGAGCGCACCGTCGCGGATGAGCGATTCTGCTTCCCGATTCCTGACTCCTACACCGACGAGCACGCGGCCCCCCTGCTCTGCTCGGGCCTGATCGGCTACCGGTCGCTGCGGCTGGCGGGTGAGGGGGAGCGACTCGGGATGTACGGCTTCGGGTCCTCCGCTCACCTGGTCATCCAGGTCGCCGTGCATCGTGGCTGGGAGGTCTACGCGCTGACCCGCGAGGGAGACGCCGACAAGCAGGAGCAGGCCCGCTCCCTCGGAGCCGCGTGGGCGGGAGCCGCCGGCGACCCGGAGGCCCGGGATCTCGACGCTGCGATCATCTTCGCTCCGGCGGGCGAGTTGGTCCCGCAGGCGCTCAAGGCTCTCGCGCCGGGCGGCACGGTCGTCTGCGCCGGCATCCACATGAGTGACATCCCCTCATTCCCCTACGAAATCCTCTGGCACGAGCACTCGGTCCGCTCGGTGGCCAACCTGACGCGACGGGACGGCGAGGAATTCATCTCGTTGGCCCCCGCGGTCCCCGTGCAGACGGAGATCCAGGTCTATCCGCTGGCCGAGGCGAACGGCGCGTTGGATGACATGCGTCACGGTAGGGTTCGAGGTACCGCCGTTCTGAAGGTCGGCGGTTAGCCTCACAGAGGCAGTGGGAGAGGAACAGATCAGATGCCAGATGTGACCGTCAAGCGCGTCGAGGAGTTCGAGGCGATCTTCGGCGGCGGCTTTCGGCGGGCGCGAGCGGGACTGGGCATCACGTCGTTCGGCATTGCCGTGATCGACCTGCCGCCGAACTTCGAGCGCTACCCCGAGCATGACCAGACGCACGACGACCAGGAGGAGGTCTACACAGCTCTCTCCGGCCGGGTCACGCTGCGGGTCGGTGTCGAGGAGTACGAGCTCGAGCCCGGCGTGTTCGCGCGTGTCGGCGCCACCGAGAAGCGCAAGCTGGTCACCGGCGACGAGGCGGCGCGCGTTCTCGCCATGGGCGCCACGCCGGGCAGGGTCTACGAGCCGCCCGAGTTCTCCGAGGAGGGCACCAAGCCGCCTCCGCTGGAGAAGATCGGGTCGAAGCACACGACCCCCGCCTGAGCTAGCGGAAAAGGTCGTCGTGGGGCGCCCGCGGGATGGCGCGCGCCCCCGGCCCATCCTCCTTCGTCACGAGGTGCCCGAGGCCGGCGACGATCGCCCCGGGCACGCCGGAGTCCTTGTCTCGGACGAGATCCGAGGCCGAGGCGAGCTCGTCGGCGAGCGCGATGTGCGTCGCGGAGAGCTCCCGCCCGTGCTGGTCTCGCCTGCCCCGCCAGTCCGCGAGGGGGGGAAGCCCGGCGCAGCCGATCGCGACGTCCGCCTGCCCGACTCTCCAGGCGCGCCCGAAGCTGTCCGCGACCACCACGGCGGGGGCAGCGCCCGACGCCTGTGCGATCTCGCCGCGGATTCGCCGGGCGGAAGCGTCACCGTCCTCGGGCAACAACGAAACGAGGCCCTCGTCGAGATTTGAGGAGTCGATCCCGGCGTTCGCACAGACCCACCCGGCGTTCGTCTCCGTGATCAGGATCCCCCGCGCGGCTCGGACGATCCGCCTGCTCTCCGAGAGCACGAGCTGGACCAGCGCTGGGTCCTTGTCGACCCGCTCGGCCACCGTCCTGGCGCGCTCGCCGGGATCCACGTCGGCCAGACGGCGGAGGCGTCCCTCGACCTTGGAGACGGCCTTCTGCGAGATCACGACGATCTCGGCGGCGGCCGGCTGAGCCGCGGTGGCGATCATGCCGCCGAGGTCGCCTCCCTGGCGCAGCTCCGGGATGCCGGTTAGGGGCCGGATCCGCAGCTCGCGCGCGGACAAGTGGGGCTCAGGCGACGGCCCGCTGAGCGCGGTCGCCCAGCTGCCAGAGCACCTTGGCGGTTCGCGGGGCCGGCTGGGGGTCGAGTAGCAGCCGGTCGCGCAGCAGCGTGAAGTCCTCAGGTGTGTCGAGGTCGATCGCCAGGGACGCGACCGCCTCCAGTGCGAAGCTCTGGCCGGTCGCCCGCGCCCTGGTCACGTGCCTCGCGCAGCTGTCCGGGCCGAAGGCGGGGAGAAACAGGTCCGGCGGGTTGAGCATCAGGGCGTTCGTACCCGTTCCGTGCCGATCAGGGACGATCAGGGCCGTCCGATGGGAGCGGCCGAGGTGAGCGTCGAGCTCGTCGGGGTCGAGCATCGGGCAGTCGACGGGGAGCATCGCCACCCGCTGAGCCCCGGCCGCCATCGCGGCCAGCGCACCAGCGGCCGCCGCTTCGGCGTGGCCCTCGTCGCTCTCCTGGAGCAGCACCTTGTGCCCCAACCAGCCGGCCTGGCGGGCCACCGAGGGGTCGGACGTGACGATGAGAACGTCATCGATGCGGCGGCTGCGGGGCAGCTTCACGATCAGGTCGAGGAAGAGGGCCTCGGCCAGGCGGCTTCGCTCCTCCTCCCCGAGGAGTGCGTCCAGTCGCCCGTTGGCCGACGAGAGCCCCTTCACTGGAACGATCGCTGTCGTGTGCAATTGGTGGGTTTCCGTTCCCACGGAGGTCAGGCTACCGAGTGAAGCGTGATTTATGCCCCATTATGCGGCTTTTCAATCGCCGCGCCGCGAAGTGTCGAGGCGAACTCGAGGGTTCGCTCCGCCAGGGCTCGCCGGCCGTCACGTCCCTCCATCGCCGTCGGGCGGCTGAGCACTCGCACGTTCTCGGGAGCGGGATCGGGGTCCTCGGGGTCGCAGACCATCCCGTCGATCAGGCCCTCGTAGAGTGCTGCGACGCCCGCGGCGGTCGAGGGCCGGCCGATGGCCTGCATGAAGATCTCGGTCGGGCCCTTCACCACCCGCCCGGCGACGTAGGGGCTCACCGCCACCACGGGCGCGCCCGCCGTCGCGATCGCCTTGCGGAGCGGCCCGATGGAGACGATCGGGCCGATCGAGATCACCGGGTTGGATGGGCCGATCACGATCGCCTCGGCCTCGGCGATGGCCGATAGGACCTCGGGGGTGGGCGAGGCGTCCGCGATCCCCTCCACCTCGATTCCCTCCACCGGCGCCTCGGCGTGCTCGGCAACCAGGTACCGCTGGAGGTCGCGCCATCCCTCCGCAGTCCTGACACGGGTCCGCACTCGCTCTTCGCACATCGGCAGGACCGCGGCTCGCACGCCCAGCGCCCGCGCGATCTGGGCCTGGGCGTCGGTGCGGCGCCCGCCCTCGACAACGAAAACCCGGCGGTACAGGCAGGTGGCGAGGTCCCGGTCCGAAAGCCGGAACCAGTCGGGGATGCCTAGCCTGACGAGGCGGTCGAAGACCGTGAACGTGTCCCCCTTGATGCCCCAGCCGCGGTGCTCGTCGATCTCGCCGCTCAGCCAGTAGGTGATCAGGTCGGGGTCCGGGGAGACGTCTACGCCGGCGATCTCGATGTCGTCGGCGGTGTTGGCGATCACCGAAAGGCCGGAGCCGAGCACGTCCTGTATGCCGGCCGCGAGCTTCGCCCCGCCGGTGCCCCCTGCGAGGATCACGCAGCGCTCGACGCTCACGCCCAGGGATCGCCCTCGGGCAGATCCGTGATCCTGATGCCGGCGGCGGCCTTGTAGCGGACGTTGATCGAGATCAGCATCGGGGTCAACGTCTCGACGATGCGGGCCATCTCGAGCGTCCCGGCGTTGACGGTTCGGAGCCCCTCGATCTGCTCGATCAGTCTCGCCACGCGTGCCTTGTCCGCCTTGCGGTCTCCGCAGATCAGGATGTCCTCGGCGAGCGGATCTCCCTCGGCGAGCCTCTTGGCGCTGACGGTGTGCAGGGCGGAGATCACGGTGACGCCGTCGGGGACCATCTCCTCCGCTTGCTGGGCCGCGGAGCCCTGCCAGACGCCGAGCGTCCTGGCCGCCTTGCCGCTCACGGCCGCCGCGCTCGGCACCGTGCAGTCGACGAGCAGCTGCCCTGGGGAGAGCGAGTCCTTCAGGTTGGTGAGGGTCTCCGATTGGGCGCGGAAGGGGACGGTGAGGAAGACGATCGGGCCCCGAGTGGCGGCCTCGGCGTTCTGGAGACCCTCGATCTCGGCTCCCTCGACCTCGGCCCGCACCCGTCCGGCGGCCTCCTCGGCCCGGCCGGCTTCACGCGAGCCGATCACGATCGCCTGGCCGGCGCGGGCCCAGCGCAGGGCGAGGCCGTATCCCAGCGCCCCGGTCCCGCCGATGATCGGAATTGGCTCTGCCACCGGCGAGCACGGTACCGATGCAAGCCCTCAGCCGCCCCCGGACGCGAAGCGGAGGAGGCGGCAAATATGCTGGGCCTTGCCCATGAGGTTGGAAGGGAAAAAGGCGCTGGTCACGGGCGGCGCCAGCGGCATCGGGGCCGCGATCGCAAGGCGTCTCGCCGCCGAGGGGGCCGAGGTGACGATCGGTGATCTGAACCTCGAGGGCGCGACCGAGGTGGCGGGGGAGATCTCCGGTTTGCCGATCGAGCTCGACGTGACAGACCTGGGATCGGCGCAGGCCGCGGTCGACGGTGCCGGCAAGCCCCTCGACATCCTGGTCAACAACGCCGGCACGGACGAGTTCGGGTTCTTCGCCGAGACGACGCCGGAACAGTGGGAGAAGGTGATCGCCGTCAACCTGAAGGGCGTCCTCAACTGCACCCACGCCGCATTGCCCGGGATGCAGGAGGCCGGCTACGGGCGGATCGTCAACATCGCCTCGGAGGCCGGCCGGGTGGGCTCCAAGGGCTCGGCCGTCTACTCGGCGGCCAAGGCCGGGGTGATCGGGTTCACCAAGGTGACGGCCCGCGAGGGCGCCCGCTTCGGTATCAACGCGAACGCGATCGCACCCGGGCCGATCGAGACGCCGCTGCTGATGCAGGCCAAGGAGCTCGGGGGGATCGGCGAGAAGCTGATCGAGACGATGAAAGCCGGCACGCAGCTGAGGCGGCTGGGGCAGCCGGAGGAGGTGGCCGCGGCGGTCGCGTTTCTCGCCTCCGACGACGCCTCCTACGTCACCGGCGAGTGCCTCGGCGTCTCGGGCGGGATGGGAATGGTGGGGTGACTCGCGTAGCCCCAGGAAGCGAAACCGAGGAGGCGAAGCGTTGATGCTGGAGCCGGGCATCGAGCGCGCCGACGAGTTCGTCGTCGAGGGTCGGTTGCTCACCGACGTGGGCGGCACGATCGGCGCCAGCGTCCTCTCGACGCCGGGCATGATCGGGATGATCGAGCGCAATGCGGCCATCCTCGCTTTGGAGCACCTCGAGGAGGGCAAGGCGACCGTGGGATTCGAGGTCTGCGTCAAGCACGTCGCTGCCGCCGCCGAGGGCCAGACCTGCACGGCCCACGCGAAGCTCCGAGAGGTCGTCGATGGGCGCAAGCTGCGCTTCGACGTCGAGGTCAAGGAGGGCGACCGCACGGTCGGCGTCGGCACCCACGAGCGCCGCGTGATCGAGGTCGGGTCCGTCACCGGCGACCAGGGATAGACGACCGCCTGGCTAGGCTGAAAGGCATGGCCGAGGTTCCGCCTCAGTCCGTCAGCATCCGGGAGGTCGGCCCTCGCGACGGGTTCCAGAACGAGCCCGAGGTGATCCCCACCGAGGAGAAGGTCCGCCTCATCGGCCTGCTGGGCGAGGCGTGCCTGAAACGGATCGAGCTCACGTCGTTCGTCCGCCCCGATGTGATCCCGCAGCTCGCGGACGCTGCCGAGGTCCTGACCCGGTTCGAGCCCGTCCCGGGGGTCGCCTATTCCGTGCTGATTCCGAATCGGAAGGGGCTCGAAAACGCCCTCCAGTTCCGGGACCGCTTCCAGGAGGCGAACTTCTTCCTCTCGGCATCAGAGACCCACAACCGCAAGAACCTCAACCGCCCGATCGCGGAATCGCTGGCCGATCTGGAGGGAACGATCGGAGCCGCGCGGGAGGCCGGCCTGCGCTGCGAGGGCGTGATCTCGACCAGCTTCGGCTGCCCCTATGAGGGCGAGGTTCCTGCTGCCAGCGTCTTCGAGATCGCCGAGCGGCTCGTGGGCTTCGGCTGCGAGGAGATCGCCTTCGGCGACACCACCGGGATGGCCAACCCGCGCCAGGTCAGCGAGTTCTTCGCCGCCGCCGGGGAGCGCCTGGCGAACGTCGAGCTCACCGCCCACTTCCACAACACCCGGGGCCAGGGCCTCGCCAATGTGCTCGCCGCCCTCGAGCAGGGCATCGCATCCTTCGAGAGCTCCTTCGGCGAGCTCGGTGGCTGCCCGGTGCCCCCGGGTTCGACCGGCAACATCTCGACCGAGGACCTGGTCTCGATGCTCGACGAGATGGGTGTCGAAACCGAAGTCGACCTGCCCAAGCTGATTGCCGCCTCCAGCGAGGCTCAGAAGGTGCTCGGCCGCCCGCTCGGCGCGCACCTGCTCACCGCCGGGCCGGTGGACTGGCACAGGTAGGGTGCCGGTATGCAGAGCGACCGCTTTCGCGCGGCGGCGGAGGCCAAGGACTTCTCCGCGATCGACCAGCTCTTCGCCGAACAGGTCGTCTTCCGAAGCCCGGTGGTCTACAAGCCGTATGAGGGGCGCGACGCCGTGGCGATGCTGCTCGGCGCCGTGGTCCAGGTCTTCGAGGACTTCCGCTACACCGATCAGGTGGAGACGGGTGACGCGGCCGCCCTCGCCTTCAGCGCCCGTGTGGGCGAACGGGAGCTGGACGGGGTCGACTACCTCCACTTCGACTCCGAGGGCCGCGTCGACCGGATGGCCGTATACGTCCGGCCGATGAGCGGCGTCAACGCGCTGGCGGAGGCGATGCAGAGGAAGCTCGAGGAGGCGTCCGCGACCTAGCGACAGGTGGCGCCGGAGCAGGTCCGCAGACGCTCCAGCTCTGCCTTGAGCGACGCCTTCAGCGAAGCGAGCCCCGGATCGGCGTCCACGCTGGTCAGCTGGTAGGGGTCGTCGTCGAGGTTGTAGAGCTCCTCGTCGCCGTTGGAGTAGATGTTGTACGACCAGGGGCCGCGCCGGATCCCATAGATGTCGAGATCGACGCTCTCGAAGAGGATGGAGCGGTTGTTCGCGACACTCGGATCGCGGGTCAGCGGTAGCAGGTCGATCCCGTCCATCACGCGTCCGGGCTGTGCCTTGGTGATGGCCGCGATCGTGGGGGCGAGGTCGATGTTTGCGACCAGTTGGTCGCGAGTCGTGTTCTCGGGCACTCCCGGGCCGCGGATGATCAGCGGGACCCGCTCACCCTCCTCGTAGAGGTAGTCCTTGAACTCGATCCGGTGTGCGCCGAGCTCGAGGCCGTTGTCGGACGTGAAGACGATGAAGGTCTTGCGCTTGTCGCCGTACTTGCGGACCAGCCCGACGATCTTCTTCACCTCATCGTCCACGGAGAGCAGGCTCTCGAGCCGGCCGCGGTAGCGCCGGTCGATGTCTTCGATCGCCTGGTCGCTGAGCCGCGGCAGGTCGCGAATCTGCCTCGGCTTGTCGGAGACGTTCGGCTCGTTGAAGTTCGGGGGGCGGGGCGCCTGGATGTCACCAAACCGGCCCAGATACTGCGGCGCGGGCTCCGGGTCGCGCGTCGACCAGAGCGGCGTGCCGTTCTCGCCGTGCGGGTTGTTCGGGTTGTAGTAGAGGAAGAACGGCTTCGGGCTCGGGGCCCAGGCCTTGAGCAGCCCGTTGACCTTGGCGCCGAGGACGTAGTCGATGTAGTTGGCGGGGGTGTGGCCGTAGTGGCGGACCTTGCCGTTCTCGTTGAGCTGGTAGCCGTAGCGCTTCTGCTCGGTGCCGCCCGTGAGCGCGAACCACTGCTTCCATCCCGGCGGAATCTCGCGGGGGTCGACGACCCCGTAGCCATTCAGATATTTCCCGACCATCGCGGTCCGGTACTTGGCGCGCCTGAGCCAGACCGCGAGTGTGTTCGAGCTGTCCAGGTCCGTAAAGCGCTGGTCGGTGAACACGCCGTGGTTGTGCGCGTACTGACCGGTCAGGAAGGTGGCCCGGGATGGGCAGCAGAGGGGAAAGGACACGTAGCTGTTGCGGAAGGTGGTGCCGTGGGCGCCGAGCAGGCTGAGCGTCTTCCGCATCACGAACATGTCCGAGACGTTCTGATCGTCGGTGTCGATCACGATCACGTTCGGGCGCTTCTGGCGAGCGTTCTTCCGCCGAAGCGCGGCCTGGTTCTGCTGGCGCCGTTCGTTCGCCGCCTGGCACTTGGCATCGCAGGCAGCCGCCGCGCGCGACATGGGTGAGGCCGTCGCCGCGGCGGTCGGCGCCGACGGCGTGCCGAGGGCCCCGGCCATCGCCCAGGCGAGCAGCCCGACGGCCGCCACCGCAAGCGAGAACCCCAGTCTGTGTGAACGCCCCGTGCCCATCGGATGTGAAACCCGCGATCCCCCGGGCGGTTGCGCCCCCGCGGAGCCGGGAAGCGTAGAGGAACGTATGCTGCGGCCCGCCAGTCAGTCAACTCATCAACGGGTCGCGCTGGCGCGCGCCCTCGCATAACAGGAGCGAGCGAATATGGCGATCAGCAAGGTCGGCGTCGTGGGCTGCGGGCTCATGGGCCACGGGATCTCCCAGATCTGCGCACAGGCGGGTTGGGAAGTCGTCGTGCGCGAGATCGATCAGGCGGCGCTCGACAAGGGCATGGGCAAGATTGAGAAGCAGCTCGGCCGGGCCGTGGAAAAGGGCAGGATGGAGCAGTCAGAGGCCGATGCCGTGCGGCGTCGCATCACGCCCACCCTCGACTACGCGAACCTCGCCGACTCCGACCTGGTGATCGAGGCGATCACCGAGGACCTGGATCGCAAGCTCGAGATGTGGGGTGAGCTGGACGGCATCGTCAAGGACGACGCCTACCTGGCCACCAACACCTCGTCCCTCCCAGTGCTCACGCAGGCCGACGCGACCAAGCGCCCGGAGCGGATGATCGGGCTGCACTTCTTCAACCCGCCCCAGGTGATGCCACTGCTGGAGGTGGTGCGCGCGGAGAAGTCAGGGGACGACGCGGTGGACCTTGGCTTCGAGGTCGGCGAGAAGCTCGGCAAGACCACGGTGGCCGCCGGCGACAATCGCGGCTTCATCGTCAACCGCTTGCTGGTGCCGTACATGCTCGACGCGATCCGTGCCCACGAGCAGGGCGTCGGGTCGATCTCCGACATCGACACCGGGATGATGGCCGGCGCGAGCCATCCGATGGGGCCGCTCACCCTTGCGGACTTCGTCGGGCTCGACACATTGGCGGCGATCGCGAATGTGATGGCCGATGCGTACGGCGAGGACCGCTTCGCGGCGCCGGAGACGCTGATGAAGATGGTCTCGGCCGGGGACTTCGGCCGGAAGTCAGGCCGTGGGTTCTACGATTACTCCGGCGACAAGCCCGTCCCGGTCGATTCCGGGAGCTAGCCAAACAAGGAGGACTCGGATATGGGAGTTGACGAGACCAGTCTCGACCGCATCCGGAACGCCACCTTCCCCTCCGCTCGGCGGGGGTACGACAAGCACGAGGTCGAGAAGTTCCTGGGACGCCTCGCGGATTGGCTCGAGACGGGTGGCGGAGACGAGTCTCGCTCGGACGCCGTCAAGAAGGAGCTCGAGCGCGTCGGTCAGCGGACCGGCGCAATTCTCGCCCAGGCCGAGGAGAGCGCGCAGCAGATCCGCGCCGAGGCCGAGGAGGAGGCTCGCGGCACGATCAACAGCGCGAATCTGCAGGCCACCGAGACCCGCACCGACGCGGACGAGTACGCGAGCGACGCGCGGGCCTCGGCCGATCGCCAGGCGCGCGAGGCGATCGAGACGGCGCAGGAGCAGGCGCGCCGGATCGTCGAGGACGCGAATCAGCGCCGCGAGGACATGCAGGCCCTGTTCGAGGACCTGATTCGCCGCCGCGACGACGTGATTGCGGACACGGAGGAGCTGGCGGGCAAGCTGAGGACGGCAGTCGAGCAACACCGCTCTGAGGACCTCGACGAGCTCGGCTCGCAGCCCGGGCCCGAGCCCGAGTCCGAGGATCATGGCGGGGCCGAAACCGAGGTTGCGGACGAGACCAGGGTCGTGGAGGAGACCGAGGTTGCCCCGGAGCCGCAGGACACCGAGGAGCACGCCGTCCCCGTGGAGCGGGAGAATCCCCCGGAGCCTCGGGCCGAGCACGAAGCGGACCTGAGAAGCTAGTTGAGGGACTCGTGAGTGACGTCAGGGGGGCCCTCGACGCGGCGCTGGAGGGCGGCCCCGAGCGGCATCGGAAGAAGGTCGCGGAGCAGCAGAAGCTCCCGGTGCGCGACCGCGTCGCGCGGTTGCTCGATAAGGACTCGCTCGCTGAGGAGGGCCTGCTTGCCAACTGGGAGCAGGAAGGGCTCGGCGCGGACGGCGTCGTCACGGGGATGGGGACCGTCGGCGGCCGGCCGGTCGCGCTGATGGCCAACGACCCCGCCGTGAAGGCGGGATCGTGGGGGCCGAAGACCGTCGAGAAGATCCTGCGTGTCCAGGAGCGGGCACTCGCCCACCGCGTGCCGATCGTCTACCTGGTCGACTCGGCCGGCGCCCGGATCACCGACCAGGTGCGGATGTTCCCCGGCCGGCGCGGCGCGGGGCACATCTTCCACACGCAGGTCAGGCTCTCGGGGCAGGTCCCGCAGGTCTGCCTGCTGCTCGGGCCGAGCGCCGCAGGCGGCGCCTACATTCCGGCCTTCTGCGACGTCGTGATCATGCGCGACGGCAACGCGTCGATGTACCTCGGTTCGCCGCGGATGGCCGAGATGGTGATCGGTGAGAAGGTCACGCTCGAGGAGATGGGTGGCGCCCGGACGCACACCTCGGTTTCGGGGTGCGGCCACTTCCTCAGTTCAACCGATGAGGACGCGATCGATCTCGCCCGTCGCTATCTCTCCTACATGCCCGCCAACTGGCGGGAGGACCCGCCGGCCGTTCCGCCCGCCGAGCCCGAGTCCGGTCCCTCGCCGTCGGAGATCGTGCCCGACAACGAGAAGGACCCCTTCGACGCCAAGGAGCTGATTCGCTCGGTCGTCGACGCGGACTCGTTCCTCGAGGTGCACGACCGCTGGGCGAAGGAGGTCGTCGTGGGCTACGCGCGCCTCGACGGGCGGGCGATCGGGATCGTCGCCAACCAGCCGAAGGTGAAGGGCGGGGTCCTGTTCGTCGACTCGGCGGACAAGGCGGCTCGGTTCATCATGACCTGCAACGCCTTCAACGTCCCGCTGCTCTTCCTGGCCGACGTGCCCGGCTTCATGATCGGCAAGGAGGTCGAGCGGCAGGGGATCATCCGCCACGGGGCGAAGATGATCAGCGCCGTTTCGGAGGCGACCGTCCCGAAAATCTCGGTGATCGTCCGCAAGGCCTATGGGGCCGGGCTCTACGCGATGGCGGGGCCGGCCTTCGAGCCGGACTCTTGCCTGGCCTTCCCGCAGGCCCAGATCGCCGTGATGGGGCCCGAGGCTGCCATCAACGCGGTGTTCTTCAACCAGATCCAGGCGATCGAGGAGCCCGAGGAGCGGGAGCGATTCGTCAGGGAGAAGCGCGAGCAGTACTCCGAGGACATCGACATCCTGCATCTCGCCTCGGAGCTGGTGGTCGACGCCGTGATCGAGCCCGACCAGCTGCGTGCGGAGCTAGTCCGACGCTATGCCCTGGCGGCGACCAAAGATCGCAGCTTCGCCGCCCGGCGGAATCCCGTAACGCCTGCCTGAGCGGCTGCGGCGACCCGGAAACGGGACCAGGGACTCGCTGTCGGTGTCCCAGAGCTTCAGCCGGAATGCCTCGATGCTCGTTCGCGGGGTGACGACGGGCGTCCGCCGGAACATCGGATGGGACTCGTGCGCGGCCCGGAGGTTGTAGTTCGGGATCTTGGCGCTCAGGTGGTGGACGTGGTGGTAGTTCGCATTGCCGACCATCCAGGCGAGGGGGCGGGGGAGCTGGAGATAGGAGCTGCCCTGGAGGGCGGCGAGCTCGAACTTCCACGATCCGGGCGACTGGTAATAGGTGTCCTCGTACTGGTGCTGGATGTAGAGCATCCAGGCGGCGATGGCGCCGCCGGCGACCAGAGTCGTGCCCTGGATCAGCAGGAACGTCCCCCAGCCGACGAGGGCGCCCCAGCCGAGCACCCAGGCGATCAGGGCGAGGTTCGTGGCGACGACGCTGAGCAGGATCCGCGTCGTCATGCCCTTCTGCGGGAAGCGGCGCTCGACCAGGAAGACGAGGCTCGGGCCCACCAGCATCATCAGCAGCGGGTTGCGATAGAGGCGATAGCCGAGCCGGCGCAGGCGGGAGACCCGCTCGTATTCGGCGAGCGTCATCGTGTTGATCTCGCCGATGCCGCGGTGGTCGAGGTCACCGGTGTGCGCGTGGTGGATTGCGTGCTGACGCTGCCACCATCGGTAGGGGGTGAAGAGGAGGTAACCGAGCAGGTGGCCCCAGCGGCTGTTCGCCCGGCGCGAGGCGAACAGCGAGTTGTGGGTGAGGTCGTGGAAGAGGGAGTACATCCGGGTCAGAAAGACCGTGGCGACCAGGCCGAGGGCGACCGCGAGCGGTGGACTCGGATGGATCAGGGCTGCCACGATCCAGACGGCGAGGTAAGGGAGGACCACGCTGGCGATCTGTCCCAGGCTGCGCCGCTCGTCCGCCGCGAGGTACCGGGCCAGGTCCCGCTTCCAAGTGCCGCGGTCCGGGATCTCCATGGTCTCCATGACCACTCCATACGGCGGACGGCCCAGGGCGGATCAGCGGGACGTCAGAGTGTGGAGGCGAGCTGCGTGAAGTAGTCGAGCGAGGACGGGTTGGCCAGCGAGTCCCGGCTGGCGGCCTTCTCGGGGGCCTCGCCCATCAGGATCCGCTTCACCGGGACCTCGAGGATCTTCCCGCTGAGGGTCCGAGGGACCTCCTCGATCTGGAAGATGTCACTGGGCACGTGGCGGGGCGAGCACTCCTCGCGGATCTGGCGCTTGATCTCTGCGGTCAACTCGTCGTCGAGCTCCGTGCCGTCCTCGAGGACGACGAAGAGGGGCATCCAGCCCTCGGTGCCCTGACGAGGGACGTCCACGACCAGGGCGTCGAGGACCTGGGGGATCGCCGAGACCGCGCGATAGATCTCGGCCGTGCCCATGCGGATCCCTGCGCGGTTGATGGTCGAGTCGGAGCGGCCGTAGATGATCGCGGTGCCGCGCGAGGTGATCTCGATCCAGTCGCCGTGGCGCCAGATGCCGGGATACATCTCGAAGTAGCTGGCCCGGTAGCGAGAGCCGTCCTCGTCGCCCCAGAGGAAGACGGGCATCGAGGGCATGGGCTCGGTGATCACCAGCTCGCCGACCTCGTCGATCACGGCGTTGCCGTCCTCGTCGAAGGCCTCGACCTTCGCGCCGAGCGCGCGGGCCTGGAGCTCGCCGCGGTAGACGGGCAGGATCGGGACGCCGCCGACGAAGGCCGTGCAGAGGTCCGTGCCGCCGCTCGTGGAGAACAGCCAGGTGTCCTGCCCGACGTGGTCGTACACCCACTGGAAGCCCTCGGGCGAAAGTGGTGAGCCGGTCGAGCCGACCGAGACCAGCCGGTCGAGGTCGCGGCCGCTGCTCGGCTCGACCCCGTCCTTCATGCAGGCGGCGATGTAGGCGGCGCTGGTGCCGAAGCAGCTCATGCCGGTGCGCTCGGCGAGATCCCAGAGGACGCCCATGTCGGGGGTGGCGGGGTTGCCGTCGTAGAGGACGATCGACGCGGGGGTGAGCATGAGGCCCACCAGGAAGTTCCACATCATCCAGCCGGTCGTCGTGAACCAGAAGACGCGGTCGCCTGTCTTGGCGTCGAGGTGCAGGTAGCCCTTCTTGAGCTGCTCGAGCAGGATGCCTCCGTGGCCGTGGACGATCGCCTTGGGGAGGCCGGTGGTGCCGGAGGAGTAGAGGACCCAGAGGGGGTGGTCGAAGGGGACGCGGTCGAAGGTGAGCTCGACTCCCTGACCGAGATCGAGGAGCTGGTCCCAGGTCATGGGAGCGGCCTTCCGACGCTCCTCCAGCACCGCGAGCTCGGGAGAGGCGCTCAGGTAGGGGACGACGATGAGGCGCTCGAGGCTTGGGATCTGGGAGGCGATCTCGGCGATCGTCTCCATGCGGTCGAAGTCCTTGCCGCCGTAGCGGTAGCCGTCGACGCAGAGCAGGACCTTCGGCTCGATCTGGGCGAAGCGGTCGACGACGCTGCCGGGGCCGAAGTCCGGTGAGCAGCTCGACCAGGTGGCGCCGAGGCTGGCGGCGGCGAGGAAGGCGATCACCGCCTCCGGGCCGTTCGGGAGGTAGGCCACCACCCGGTCCCCGCGGGTGACCCCGAGGGTGCGGAGGCCCTCGCGCACCGCGGCGACGCGATCGCGGAGCTCGCCCCAGCGCAGTTCGGAGAGCTCGCGCAGCTCGGAGGCGTAGACCAGGGCGACCTCGTCATCGGCCTTGCCGCGGAAGATGTGCTCGGCGTAGTTGAGCTGGACGCTGGGGAACCACCGCGCGCCGGGCATCACGCGCTCCTCCAGGACGACATCCGGAGAGGGGTCCTCGAGCTCCCGTTGGTCCTCCCCCGACGCGATCACCTCGAAGTGGTCCCAGATCGTCCGCCAGAACTCCTCGATCTCGGCGACCGACCAGCGCCAGAGCGCGTGGTAGTCCTCGAAGTCAAGCTCGCGGGTGTCCGCGAGCCAGCGCATGTAGCGGGTCAGCGGAGAGCGCTCGACCATCTCGGCCGAGGGCGCCCAGAGGATCTCGGACTCGGTCGACTTCCCCTTGACGGTGCTCTCCTCCACGTCCTGATCCTTACACGCGGTCCGAGGTGGCCGCATGCGGCTCTCGCGGCGCCTCCGTCAGCGCTGCGGCATCTGGAGCGCTCTGCCGGCTGGCCTCGCGTTCGATCAGCCGCGCCAGTGCAACGACGAAATCGGTGGTGCGGGTGAGCGCGGCGGAGTCGACGCGTTCGGGGACGTCGTCGTGGGTGTGGT
The DNA here is from genome assembly GCA_963728755.1 of uncultured Solirubrobacterales bacterium. Lineage (GTDB taxonomy): Bacteria > Actinomycetota > Thermoleophilia > Solirubrobacterales > 70-9 > DASUPK01. The sequence goes on from CAVSLI010000010.1 coordinate 120,373, forward strand.
ACCAGGGAGCCAGGTTTCCTCCCGCATCGGTGGTGCGGAGGGTGATCGAGCGGAGGCGGCGGATCCGTGGTGGGAGCGCGTCGTCGAGCAGGGGGTGGCGGATCGCCAGGGCGCCGCCGCCGGCAGCACCGGCGGTCGCAAGGGTCTCGGCGAGCTCGACGAGCTCTCGGTCGTGGGGGATGCTGATCACCGCACCCTGGCTGACCTCGAACGCGACCCCGCCGTACGAGACGGAGTCGACGTTGACGAAGTAGGTGCTGTCGCGGTCGAACTGCTTCCGGCGGGAGCGGACGAAGGCGCGGCTGCCCTCGCAGAGGGACTCCTCGGCGCCGGTCAGCACGATCCAGACGTCGAGATTCTCCGGCGGGTCAGTCGTGAGCTCCTCAGCCGCGGATAGGACGGCGGCGACACCGGAAGCATTGTCGTAGGCGCCGGGAACGATCTCCGAGAGTGCGATGTCGATGAGGAGGAAGGCGGCCACGATCAAGACGATGGTCGGGATCGCCTGGACCGCGTTGAGCCAGGTCGCGTCGAGGCCGGCCATCCGGGCGCCGAGGATGGGGAGTAGGGGCGCGAGGCCGACCCAGAAGAAGAGCCTGAACGGGCCGAGTGCCAGGCGGGTGCGCTCCGGGAGCCGACGGACCCGGTTGGAGGCCTTGGAGAAGACGTAGCCGGTTCGGCCCGCGTCGTAATGGGCCATGAGGATGAGACGCGCAGGTGCTGCAGGGCGATTGCCCGGGGAGACGACGTTCTGGGAGACCCGGCGGAAGAGAAGCGAGCGGGCCAGGTAGAAGCGGGTGTTGAGGTCGAGGTAGGTCGAGGCGGCGGCCAGCAGGACGAGGGCAAAGCCGACGGCGGGCTGGACGGTCGCCAGCAGGCTGCCGGCGATCCCGAGCACCGCGTGAATCAGGTGGACGACGGCATATTGGGGGTGAGCGAAGAAGGGCTCGATCTCGGTGCGGCGGCCCATCCCCCGAAGGCGGTCGGCGAGCGTGTTCGCGGCGCGCCGCTCCGCGTCGGTTCCGGGCCCCCGCCCCTCGAACGAGCAGAGCTCGCGAATCACCTCCTTGCGTCCCGAATCGTCCACCGGCGGCGATTATCGCGGTGGCGGTGCTCCTGCGTTGGCGTGCGGGGCGGCTTCTATCGTTCTTGGAGCGCCGGAGTGACGGAATGGCAGACGTGCGGCACTCAAAATGCCGTGTCCGAAAGGACGTGTGGGTTCGAGTCCCACCTCCGGCACCTCCTCTACGCTCGCCGCATGTGCGGGCGCTACACGCTCACGGATCCCGATCCCCGGCTGTTGCGGTCTCGGTTCGGGTTGGCCGAGTCGGCCGAGATCGAGCAGGAGCCGCGGTACAACGTCGCCCCGACCGACCCGGTGCTCTCCATCCGCCTGGACGGGGAAGGGACGCGGGAGCCCGGGATCCTGCGCTGGGGGTTGATCCCTCACTACGCGGATCCGGATTCCTTCGACCGGCTGCTGATCAATGCTCGGGCGGAGACGGTGGCCGAGGCGCGGGTGTTCCGCGACGCCTTTCTGACCCACCGCTGCCTGATCGTGGCGGACGGCTTCTACGAGTGGCGGGCGGAGGAGACCGGCAAGAAGCCCGTCTGGATCACGCGGGCCTCGCGCGAGCCGTTTGCGTTCGCCGGCCTCTGGGCGGCCGCTCGGCGTGGCAATGGCTCAGCCGTTCACTCCTGCGCCATCGTCACCTGCGAGCCGGGCGAGGTGGTCGCGCCGATCCACGACCGGATGCCCGTGATCCTCGATCGAGAGGCGGAGGCGGCATGGCTCGATCCGGGGGCGAGTCCGGAGGACGTCCTGGAGCTTCTGGCCCCCACCGACGAGCTCACCGTGACCGAGGTCTCGGATGCGGTGAACGACGTACGTCAGGACGGCCCGGCGCTGATCGAACCGCCGCTCAGGCTTTTCTAGGCCGGCGGGTCGCGGTGCTGCGCGAGGTGCGAGTACTGCGACTAGAGCGTGTGCTGCGGCGAGCGGCGCGTGGTTCGTCCCTGTCCTCGGGCTCGTCGCCGGGCGGGATCTCGTCGCCGATGGGCCGCTCCTCCTCGACGTGCCAGTCCTGATTGAAGGCGACCATCGCTACGGCGATCAAGATCACCTGGAGCGGAACCAGCAGCAGGCAGAGGATGCCGAGCAGGTCCGGTGGCAGCGCGGGGTCGCTCAGGCCGTCCTTGGCTCGGTCGAACCAGGCGGGGGCGGCGATCCCGGCGAAGATCGCGAGAATGATGGCCAGGGCCGATGCCACCGGGAGGACGCCGCGGTTCCACCGCGCGACCAGGAAGGCGAAGAGCACGTAGAGCGCCGCGTAGAGGATCGTCAGGGCCTTGACGCCCTCGAGGCGTGTCCAGCCGCCCACGATGATCACGAAGGCAAGGGCGGCGGTGACCAGGAGCAGGAAGATGACGAGAGCGCGAGCGCTCTTCGCCTCGGGCTTCTCCCTGTTCGGACGCCAGAGCTCGTATCCGGGACGGATCGCTCCCGCTTCCATGGCGAGCAAGTCTATGGACTCGGCTGAATAATCGCCACAGGTAACTTGCGGACGCCAGTGCGGGCGGAGGGACTCGAACCCCCACGCTCTTTCGAGCACCAGGACCTAAACCTGGACCGTCTACCAGTTCCGGCACGCCCGCTGGGCCTTTCGATTCTAGGTCCCGTCTGGGAGAACCCACCGATATAGGCTCGGCCACCTGGGTCTGGAACAATCCTCGCGCGACTGGGGCAGTCCTCGGCCGCATTCACTCGAGGAGGTCAGATGGTCTGGCAGGTCTCAACCGGTGCGAGAACCTTGGCGGGGAGCGATGCCTCGTCCTAAGGCAGGAACCGGCCGGGGAGCGTGACCGAGCGGGGGCCGATCTCGGTTTACCTGGTCGATGACGTGCCGGAACTCCGCGAGCTGGTCAGGTACGGCATGGAGGACGACCCCGCCTTCGAAGTGGTGGGGGAGGCCGGGGACGGTCGCAGCGCACTCGAGGGGATCGCCGAGACCCACCCCGCGGCGGTGCTGCTCGATCTCTCGATGCCGGACATGAACGGGCTCGAGGCGATCCTCGCGATCCGCGAGAGCGATCCCGGCCTGGCGATCATCGTGCTCTCGGGCTTCTCCGCGGATCGCATGGGTCCGCCCACGCTGGAGCGAGGGGCAGACCGCTACGTCGAGAAGGGCACTCCGATGGAGGAGCTGCGGGCCGTTACCCGGAAGGCGGTCGCGACGAGGCGGGGCGACTAGAAGGGCCCGCCGGGGGCGGGCGGGCTGGGGAAGCGGGCCCGGTCTCCAGGTAGAGTCGGCACGGTGGCGGTGACCCCCATTCATCCAAGCCTTGGGATTGAGGAAGTGAAACGGGCATGAAGGAGAGCGGGTCGGAGAAAAGCAAGTCTCCCTCTCAGCTGATCGACGCGAGAATCAAGGAGCTAGGCGACTGGCGGGGCCAGATGCTCAGCCGGCTCCGCACCTTGGTCAAGGAAGCCGATCCCGAAGTCGTCGAGGAGTGGAAGTGGGTGAAACCCACGAACCCCGGAACACCGGTCTGGTCGCACGACGGATTGATCTGCACAGGCGAGACATACAAGGACGTCGTGAAGATGACCTTTGCCAAAGGGGCGGCTCTGGAGGATCCTTCGGGCCTCTTCAACGCCAGCCTTGGCGGGAACACAAGGCGCGCCATCGACCTCCACGAGGGCGAGAAGATCGACGAGAAGGCGCTGAAGACTCTCGTTCGCGCCGCCGTCACCCTGAACAAGTCCACAGCCCGAAGCTGATCCAGGGAATGGAGATGAGCGGGGCACCCAGGACTCGAACCTGGAATCGCCGGTTTTGGAGACCGGTGCCTTAGCCAGTTTGGCCAGTGCCCCAGGCAGGCGAATCCTAGCCCGGCGCTGGTTGCTGCTTGGTCTCTGAACCCGGCTTCTACCTGCGCTTCGGGCGCACCGCGCTCTTTGGCAGCGGGAGCGGATCGGGACCGATGTCGACCCGGCAGGCGGCGCCGGCGCACGTCGAGAGCACGGCGAGGTGATCGAAGAGCCACTTTCGGACGTAGCGGTAGCGCCGGTCGGTCGCGAGCGAGCGCAGCTGTGCCGGGTCGCGTTTCATGTCGTAGAGCTCAGTCTGCCCGTTGGCGTAGACCGTGTACTCGTAGCGGTCGGTGCGAATCGAGCGGAAGGCGGGAGCCGTGTTGGTGTTGTTGGCCGCGGACTTGATCGCGTCCGGCTCCTGCTCGAGGTTGTTGACCCCACGGCGGCCGGCGACGTGCACCCGCGCCGCCCTCGCCATCGCGGCGCTGGCATGGGCGGACTCGGCGCCAGTCCCGCCGGGACCGGTGTCGCCCTCGAGCAGGACGGGTCGGGTGGAGCGAAGGGCGGGGTTCTCGGCGTACGGTAGGAGTGAGCGGCCATCCACGGCCGGGTTCTCGGAGCCCGAAGCGATCTGGTCGATGGTCTGCGCGATGTCGCCGTTCCAGACGAGCTCGTTGCTCAGCCCGCCCCGTGGAATCCCCGGGCCCCGGATCAGGAGCGGCACGCGCGCGGATGGGTCGTAGGGCAGGTACTTGCCGCTCGCGATCCGGTGCTCTCCCCGGAAGAAACCATTGTCGGAGGCGAAGATGACGTATGTGTCGTCGAGGATGCCCTTCGTCTGGAGGGTCTGAATCAGCTCCCCGACCGACTGATCCACCGAGAGCAGCTGCTCCTGCTGGCGGCGCCGCTCCTCGTCGATCAGCCTGATCTGCTTCTTTCGCAGCGGTCGCTTGATCTGCCGGCGCAGCCACTTGGGCTTGTCGCTGACGTCCTTTTCGTTGAAGCCGGGCAGCCGCGGGAGGGGCGTGCCGGCGAGGCGGAAGAGGTCGCGGGGGGCCGGATCGAACGGCCCGTGTGGCGAGTTGAACCAGAGGTTGAGCCAGAACGGCTCATGCGAGACCGCGCTGTCCTGCACGAAGTCGACGGCGCGGTCACCGAAGACGTCGGTCTGGTAGTCGGTCGGCTGGTCGCCATAGAAAGTGATCCGCGGCGTCGCGCTGCGGGCGGTCTTCTCGATCAGGTTGTAGTCGAAGTAGAGCGCGTCCTCGGAGACCTTCCCGTACCACTCGTTCCAGCCCGGTGGGACGGGCAGGGTGCCGTCCACGATCGAATAGCCGTTCATGTACTTGCCGATGTGCACGTTGTAGTAGCCGTCGTCCTGCAGCCACACCGGCAGGTCGTTGGACTCGTGCGGGCGGAACTTGAACCAGCTTCCGTTAGGCGGGAGGTTGCCGCGCACCCCGTGGTTGTGCATGTACTGCCCGCTCAACATGGTCGCCCTGGAGGGACAACAGAGCGGGAAGGAGGTGTAGGCCTCGCTGAAGGTGGTGCCCTGCGCGGCGATCAGCGATTGGACGTTCGGCATCGCTGCCAGTTCGCTGGACGTCATGTCATCGGTGAGGATGAAGACGACGTTCGCGCCGGTCATCGCGCCCCGCGCCTGGGTCGCGGCCAGGGCGCCAGCGCCCAGCGTGAGCAGCGCCATCGCGGCGGCGATCAGGGTACGGGCGTGCTTGGGTCTTGGCCGTGAAAGCAGCTGCATGCTGAGCAGTCGAAGGTGAGGCGGGCGACCTTGCCCGTAGAACCGTCCCGCGGACTGTGAGTTTCGCAAACCCGACCGCGCCAGCCCACCAGTACGCCCCGGGAGCGAACCTATAATCGGCCGCGGTGCGGGCGTGGTGTAGTTGGTAACACTGGAGCCTTCCAAGCTCCCGTCGCCGGTTCGATCCCGGTCGCCCGCTTCGGCGTAGGATGCGCTGAGATAGCGGTTCCACGGAGCCGCACTGAACGCCTTCGGGGCGTGGCGCAGTCTGGTAGCGCATTCGGCTGGGGGCCGAAAGGTCGCTGGTTCAAATATTCAAATCCAGTCGCCCCGACTAAACAAACCCTGGAAAGCGGCTAGTTCGCGGATTCAGGTCAGCTCCCGTTCCGACTTTTGAACTAGCAGCAAGGGCACAATAGGGGCACATTTCCGACGGCGGTCATGACCCCTGGGGGGAGATTTGCTGCCGTCCATGCGTTGAGTTCGAACAAGAAATGCGCTGTGAAGCCGATCACCTGTGCAGCAGTGCCGGTCCGGTGAGGTTCGAGCAGTGGGGAAAGCCTTGCCGCCCCCGCCGGCGCGTCTGAGCGCGGCCTACGGGCGCACCGTCCGTGGAAGCCCGAAGTCCTCGAAGAGGGCGGTGTCGGCAAACCAGGTGATCGCCGCAACCGCATCTGCATCGAGCGTCAGCACGAACAGCCCGCAGGGCGGGCGATCCCGGCATCCGCATCCGGCAGGTAGCAGGCGAGGGCCGGCTGGGTATTCGCCCGGGTCGGCATGGCACGCAGCGGCGTGCCGCGCGCCTCCTCGCGGTAGCTGAGGAAGCCGGCGATCGCCTCGTGCCCCCGGTACTCGAGCGGCAGGGGCGGCATCGTGAGCAGGGCATCGTCGGTGAGCAGCGAGACCATCCCGTCGACATCACCGCTCTCGACCGCGCCGGCGAAGCGAGCGGCAAGTTCGCGCTCGCGTGGCGAGCCCGGTAGCGCGGGCGGACGCGGTCCGCTGGAAGACGGATCTCGAGCGTCCCTCGCGCGCGTTGCAGGGCGCTGTTGACCGAAACCTCGCTGCTTTCCAGCATCTCCGCCACCTCCGCCGCGTGGAAGCCGAGCACATCGCGGAGCACGAGGACCGCCCGTTGCCGGGGTGGGAGGTGCTGCAGGGCGGCGACGAACGCAAGGGTCACGGCTTCCTTCGTCTCGTAGCGCGCCTCCGGCCCGGGCGCGGTCTCCGCGAGCCCCTCGAGCAGCGCGTCGGGGTACGGCTCGAGCCACAACGGCTCCCCTCGGCGGGTGGGCTCGGGGAGCTCGAACGGGAGGTCCGGGGCCTCGCGCGGGCGCCGGTGGCTGTCGCGGAGCGCGTTCAGGCAGCGGTTGGTCGCGATGCGGTATAGCCAGGCGCGCAGCGAGTCGCGCTCCTCGTATTGCTCAAGTCCGCGCCAGGCTGCCAGCAGGGTCTCCTGGACCATGTCCTCCGCGTCCTGAACCGAGCCCAGGATCCGGTAGCAGTGGAGGTGCAGCTCGCGGCGGTAGGGGTCGGTCAGCGCGCGGAACGCGTCGTCGTCCCCAAGACGAGCGAGGCGGAGCGTGCTCTCGGTCACCGCATGATCCTCGCACACCCTCTTCGCTCTCGCTGCCACCGAGGGGGATCGCAACACCAATCGCGCCGCAAATTCATCGCTGAGTTCCCGTCGCCTCGGGTGTTTCGTCAAGCAGAAGGACAACACGGAAACGAAAAGGAGAACCGAAATGGGAAAGATCGTGATGAGCGGCCCGCAGAACGTCTCGCTCGATGGAGTCGTCCAGGACCCGGACGGTGAGGAGGGCTTCAGGCTCGGCGGCTGGTTCGTCGAGTTCGGGGGCAAGGACCTCGAAGAGTGGAACAAGCTCGCGCTCGCGGAGGCGCTGGGCGCCGAGGCCTGGCTGCTGGGCCGGAGAAGCTACGAGTTTTTCGGCGCGCGGTGGCGACCGCGGAGTGGCGAGCTTGCCGACAGGTTGAACAGCATGCCCAAGTATGTCGTGTCATCCACGCTCGAAGATCCCGAGTGGAACAACTCGACGGTCCTCAACGGCGATGTGGTGGAGGAGGTCTCGAAGCTGAAGCAGGAGCTCGACGGAGAAATCGTCGTCCCTGCCAGCTATCAGCTCGGGCGCACGCTGATCGAGCATGACCTGGTAGACGAGCTGCGACTGGTCGTCTTCCCGGTCGTGCTCGGGGCCGGCGCGCGCCTCTTCGACGAGACCAGCGACAAGAAGCCCCTGCGCCTCGTCGCTACCAAGACCATCGGCGACGGCCTCGTCTTCCTCACCTACGAGTTCGTCCCGGAGGCCTAGCGGGCGTCCGACGGCGCCGGCGTTCCGGAATACCCGGATGCCCGGCCCGCTGCCGGGCGGGCATCAGGAGAGCCTGAAGCGACTGCTCGAAGGTTGACGCCGGCCGCGAGGCACTGTCGCTTCGCGCGAGACCCGGCAGCTACTGCGGACCGGGCTCACTCGATTGCAGAAGTGCAAATGATGGTGTCGCGGTCCAATGTTCATTCGCCCTAGGGCCGCCCGATCACGCAGACCGCGGGGACCGGGCGCAGGTCCTCGACCAGCACCCTGTCGACAGAGAATCCGCCCTCGCGCAGCCGGTCGGCCAGCTCGTTCCCCAGGTCCCGGGCTCGCTCCGGCGCGGAGTGGCGCGCGTCCCAGAAGATGTAGACGGCCCCATCCGGGGCGAGGTGCTCGCCGACGGCACCGAGCGCCGCCTCCGGCTGCTGCCAGAAGGGAGCGACGTTGAAGGCGAAGACCTTGTCGAAGCGCCGATCGCCGAGGTCCGCGTCCTCCAGCGCGTTGGCCTCGAGCACAGCCCTGCCCGCGTCGACGTGCTCGCGGTTCCTCCGCGTGGCCATCTCGATCATCTTGGGCGAGCGGTCGATCGCGGTGATCGTTCCCGTCGTCAGCCTCTCGCAGACCAGGGAGACCGCGACGCCGTGGCCGCAGCCGACCTCGAGCAGGCGGTCGGCCGGGCGGACCTCCAGAGTGTCGACCGCCCAGACAAACCGCTCCGATGCCTTGCCGGCCATGGCCCAGCAATAGCATCACGCGCCCGTGAAGCCCACGCTGATCTGCTCTATGAGCGTCTCGGTCGACGGCTTCATCGCCTGTTGCGAGCGGTCGCTCATCACTTCGGCACCAGGATCTGCGCGAGGGCTCCGCTCGAGAAGCGCTCCTCTTCGACGACGTCCAGCTTCAGGTGCTCTTCCAGCTCGGCGAATGGGCTGCGGCCCGCGCCGATCGCAATCGGGACCGTCGTCAGCTGGTATTCGTCGACGAGGCCTAGGCGGGTCAGCGACTTGGCGAAGTCGGGGCCTCCGTGGACCAGGACCGTCCCTTCGTCGTCCCGAGCCTTCAGATCCGCGATCGCCGCGCCCAGGTCTCCGCCGAAGATCTCCGCGGGTCCCCACTCCGCCTTCTCCAGGGTGTGTGAGAAGACAGCCTTCGGCTTCTCGTTCATCGCGGTCGCGATCGGCCCCTCGGACGCGGCCCAGTGGGGGCCCATGGCTCGTAGCTGCGGCGGCCCATCGCGTGAACGCCGGCCTCCTCGAGCGCGCAGAGGGTCCACTCCCTCCCGTCGTCGCTGAACCACTCGAACATCCATTCATGGGTCCCGTCGGGGCTGGTGACGAAACCGTCGAGGGACATGATCATTTTGAGAATCACTTTTCTATCGCTCATGGAGCTAGAGACCTACGCTCTCGCGTGAATTCATCGCCCATCGGGGAAATCTGCCTGAGCATGACCCGGTGACAACCCCCTTGCGCGACGCGGAGCAAGGCTGCCTCGGACTGCCCGTTTGCGGCCAGAGCGGTGCTAAAGCCCGCCGGTTCCGGACGGCGCTTGGTTTCGGTACCACGCGATCGCGACATCGCGGATTACCGTCGCGAAGAGTGCTGCTTTGCATGGAAAGCGGCACTCCGTCGAGGGATACTGGGTGGGCGATTTCGGAGGAGAACGTCGAGGTCGTCCGACGCTCGAACAACGCCTGGAACGCGGGAGATTTAGAGGCCATCCGTAGCGTCTACGCCGACGATGTCGTGGTGGAGACCGGGATCACGGAGTTCGGCAGGACCTTCGAGGGCGACAACCCAATCCGGCGCTGGGTTGCGGAGATACGGGAGACATCGGCAGAGGTTCACTTCGATTACGAACGCATTTTCGAAGGCGAAGCCAATGATGTGGTGGTGAGCTTCTACCGAGCGATCGGCATTGGTCGCCCAAAGCGGCGTCGAGGTCGTGCAGCGCGACCTCACGGGCGTCTACCGTCTTCGCGACGGCCTGATCGTGAGCGAGCATGTCTACCTCGACCGCGACGAGGCTCTCGAAGCCGCCGGGCTGTCGGACTAGGCGACTACTGCTTTGGACGAGAAGCTCCCTGGGAGCTTGCTGTGCGACGGGGCTATCTAGCTCCACCCGGTGCTGAAGTTCTCGGCGAAGAGCTGTTAGCTCACTGCTGCTTTGCATGGGCGCTGTCGCCCGAGGCGTTGTGCGTGCTATCCGAATGCGAGGGACGTGCTTTCGCGGCGCAGGCGGATCGCATTGAGGTCGCGCTCGCGCACCTCGTCGATCCGCGCGAGCAGCTCGTCGACGTCGTCATGCTCGGCGTGTAGGTAGCGGCCCGCGAGGGAGTCATAGCGGCCCGCCGCGAGCTTTCGACGAGCTCGGGCGCGAGCTCGGGCGGCGTCCAGGGCGCGTCCTCCGGGAACAAGCCCATGCCCTCGGTCATCTCGGTCCGCACGAGCCCCGGACTGAAGAAGAACACGGCGATGCGGTCGGCGAGCTCGTTCGCGAGCGTTTCGCCGTACCGGCAGACCGCAGCCTTGCTCGGCGGGTACGCGGTGCGGTCGCCCCCGGGAAGGTACGCCGCACCGCTGGCCGTGATCACGATCCGGCCGCGGCCGCGCTCGAGCATCCCCGGGATCACGGCTCGGCAGCAGAGATGGACGCCGAGGACGTTGATCTCGTACACACGCCACCACTCCGTGGGATCGATCTCCCAGGACGGCGCGTGCTCCTGGTCGACGCCCGCGTTCGCGACGAGCAGGTCGACGTCGCCCGCCTCCGCGAACGCGCGCTCGACCGAGCGGCGGTCGGCGACGTCCACCTGCACCGACTCGCCGCCGATCTCGTCAGCGACGGCCTCCACCTGCTCGCGGCTGCGCGCGCCGACAACGACGTCCCAGCCGTCGCCGGCGAGCGCCCGAGCGATCCCCGCCAATGCCGCGGCCGCCGCCGGTGACCAATGCCCTCATACGCGGCACCCTACTCGGGACATCCGCGTGGAATCTCGCCCGACACTGGCATTTCACGGTGGGACGACGTTGCCGCGAATCCTCGGACGGTGGTAGCGAGAAACGAATCGGGCCACCGCTAGTGTCCGTCGCTACGACCGCGTGGTACCGCTTTGGTACCGACCGCTGCGTCCGATGTGTCCAGATCGTCCAATCCCGGGGACGCTGGGGACACTGGGTACGCTCACGGACAGATCTACACCGCAATCCTCTCGGCTGGGGGCCGAAGGTCGCTGGTTCAAATCCAGTCGCCCCGACTTTTGAAGCTCCGCGTCGGACGCCTGGTCGTCTGGGCGAAGTCGCGTTGCCCTCGTATCCGCGGAGCGAGGCTGCCGCGGCGGGTCCGGATGCTTCTGTCGAAATGAATGCAGGAGCCCGCGCGATGCCTAGTAGGCGGCCCCTGCTGTTGACCGCGCCCGGCGAGGAACTCGGCTTCGGCCTGCCCCAGCGGCGTCGCGGGCGCCTCGCCGTGCAGGTACTCCGCGGCGATCGCGCCCCAGTCTGCGCCAGCGCGCAGCTGCCCTAGGACCACGGCGACGATGCCGTGCATCCGCCGGATCAGGATCGCCTCCGCTGGCAGCGTGAACTGGTTCACCTGGATCCTCATCGCGGCCCGCTCCTCCGGGTCCGGCCGTTCACGATCGCGATCGCGGCGGTCGACGGGGGAAAAGCGGCGCTCGCCGGGACCGCGTACCACTTGATCGCCATTCTCATTAGCCTCAGCGCGAAATCGGCGTCCACGGCATCTGCGCGGCTCGCCGCAGATAGCCGCCCGCGCGCAGTGCCGCCTTGAGGGCCTCCGCGTCCCCATTCCGCACGGCGAGAGCGATCGCCCGCTCGGCGGCCAGGCGCGTGGCGTCGACGCCGCGCACAAGGCCGAAGTCGAGGAAGCACACCCGACCGTCGGGACACAGTAGGTAGTTGCCGGGGTGAGGGTCCCCGAGCGCGATGCGGTCGCGATAAAGCAACCCGAAGTAGAGCCGAAAGACGATCTCGGCGTAATGATCGCGCTGGACCTCATCGGCTCGGCGGACCGCCTCGAAGCGCTCCCCCTCGACGTACTCGGACACGAGCACGCGCCGGGTCGAAAGGCTCGTGTCGATTCGCGGCACACGGATGAACGGATGTCCTCGCAGCAGCCGCCCGACGCGGCGCTGGTTCTGGGCCTCGAGCTCGTAGTCGAGCTCCTCGCCGATCCGCTCGCGCATCTCCGCGGCGAGCGCCTTCGCGTCCAGGCCCGGGGCGAGCCGCTTCACGAGAGGCAGCAGCATCATCGCGTTGCGCAGATCCGTGTCGACCGCCTCCGCCACCCCGGGGTACTGGATCTTCACGGCCACGTCATCGCCGTCGATCGTCGTGGCGCGATGGACCTGACCGATCGATGCCGCTGCGAACGCATGCTCTTCGAAGTCGCGGAACACGCGCTCGAGCGGACCGCCGAACTCCTGGCGCATCAGCTTCTCGAGGTCAGCGAACCGCACAGGCGCGACGTCGTCGCGGAGCGCCGCGAGCCTCCGTTGCAGCTCGTCCCGCTCGTCCTCGGGAAGGCCGTCGAACTCGACCATCGAGATCATCTGACCGACCTTCATCGCCGCGCCACGCATCTGCCCGAGCTGGTCGACGAGCTGCCCGACCAGCGCCGCGGTGCGCTCTTTCTGGGCCGCCGCCGCGCGCTCAGGCGTCCGGGCGCGGTTGGCGGTTCGCATCCCGGCCCAGCGCAGGCCCTGCCCCGTCACGAGCCCGCCGACACGCGCCGTCCGGGCGAGTCGGCCTTTGGGCAGCCTTCCCGCCTCTCGGAGTGAATCTTCGTCCTGCGTACCCATTGACCGAGCCTAGCGGGGGTCTGGCTTCGGAACGAAAGCAGGACTCACGTCCGGGATAGCCGCTTCCCGCCCATCGCCAATAGCAGGACGACTGTTGGTCCCCCTCTGCGAGCGATGGCCATCGCGCTGGCCGGCGGGCTCTGAGTGCCGGGAAGAACTTGCAGCGCAGCAGCGCGACCACCCATGCCGTGCTTGCGCCGCCAACCGGGATCGGCGGATTCTGAGAGACTCGCGTCCGAGGACCGGTCGCCAACGCAGCCCCACAAGGTCAAGGAGAGATCACATGGCTGACCACACGCTGAGCATCCTGTCCGTGAGCGTCAACAACCTGCCCGTACGCGTGCTGATGAGGGCGAGCGGGCACGACTTCGAAGAGGTCGAGATGTGGGGGAACAAAGGCACGCCCGAGTTCCTCGCCAAGTCCCCGGCCGACCTCACCCCGACGCTCGAGTACGAGGGGCTGCCCAAGGGGTCGCTCTGGGAGAGCTGCGCGATCATGCAGTACCTCTGTAACCGCGATGGGCTCGATCAGTTCTATCCGACGGACCCGGCCGAGCGTGCGATGCAGGACAGCGCGATGTTCTACGTGGTCGGCACGCTCTACCCCCTGATCATTCGCGCGACGTATCCGACTCTCGGCTTTCCGCAGTACCCGGGTGAGACCGCGACGTCGGAGGCCGACGACGAGGTGAAGGCGAAGTCGGCGCAGGACGCGGCCGACGCGATCGCGCGGCCGCTCGAGGCGATTCACACTCACTTTCTGGACGGCCGCAAGTTCATCGGCGGCGATTCGCCCTCGATCGCCGACATCGCCTCGCTGCGTCTCTCGAGTTCCTGCGTACGATCGACTACGACTTCCCGGCCTGGACCGAGGAGTACATGAGCGCGGTCGAGTCCGCCCTCGGCGACGCCTACTCGGAGCCGGCGGCTGACGTCCGCGAGATGATCGCCTCGGCGAAGGCGCCTGCCTGAGGGCTAGGTGTCAGGCGCAGGGTCGTAGGGCGGCGGGTCGAAGCGCAGCGGGTTCGATGATCTCGGAGAGCGCTGCCTCACGCGCGCGGACGCGGTGCTTTGGACGAAAGCCAGCGGTTCGGTTTAGCGCGGATGCTGCATGACCTCGCATCCGCGCTGGGTCAGAGCGAGAGACGAATCGAGCCCCCCGGTCTGCACCTACGCCGTAGTACCGCTTTGGTACCCGATGCACCGTCCTATCTGTCCAGATCGTCCACGACCCTGGACACATAGGACGCGACGGACGCTCCGGGACACATAGACACCGATCGCCGCTCGGCTGGGGGCCGAAAGGTCGCTGGTTCAAATCCAGTCGCCCCGACTGAACCGACTTCCGCGGACCCGTCCTCAGCGTCCCCGGCGTCCCGCGGCGCATCCCGCCCGTACTTCGAGCGCCGCTTTGCATGGAAAGCAGGAGCGCGAGCGTAGCTAGCGCAATGACCTGAAGCCCGCGCGGACTTCTTCCGAGAACAGCTGTGGCTGCTCCCACGCCGCGAAGTGTCCACCCTTCTCGACTCGGCTGTAGTGGATGAGTTTGGGATACGCCGACTCGGCCCAGCTGCGGGGCGCCTCGTACTGCTCGGCGGGAAAGACGCTCACCGCAACCGGGATGGAGACGCCCTTGGCGTTGAAGAAGCCGCCCTTGTACTCCCAATAGAGACGCGACGCGGAGACGCCCGTCTTCGTCAGCCAATAGAGCGTGATGTTGTCGAGGACCTCGTCACGGGTCAGCTCCCCCGTGTCGCTCGTGGTCCGATCGAGAGCCTCGACCACCGCCTCGGCGGGCTGGCCGTCAGCATCGTTGTGGTCGATCAGCCAGGCGGCAAGACCGACAGGTGAGTCGGCGATCCCATACAGGGTCTGCGGACGCGCCGCCATGTACCTGGCGTACTCGACCTGCTTGAAGGTTCTCTCCAGCTGCTCGTAGGCGCGTTGTTCCTCAGTTGAGAGTCCCTCGGGCGCCGGGTCGCCAGCGTTGAGAGCCTTGTCCACGTCGGCTGGAACGGTGCACGGCATGTTGGTGTGGATGGCGAGCAGGCCCTCGGGGGCTTGCAGGCCCATCTGGTCGACGACGAACGCGCCCCAGTCGCCGCCCTGAGCGACATAGCGGTCGTAGCCGAGTCGCTTCATCAGCTCGGCCCAAGCTCGGCCCATGCGCTCGGGACCCCATCCGGTCTCCGTCGGCTTGCCTGAGAACCCATAGCCGGGCATTGACGGAATCACCACATCGAAGGCGTCTGATGCGCTCGCGCCATGAGCCGTGGGATCGGTCAGCGGATCGATGATCTTCAGCTGCTCGATGATCGAGCCGGGCCAGCCGTGGTTGATGACGAGCGGCAGGGCGCCTTCATGCTTCGATCGAACGTGAATGAAGTGAATGTCAAGCCCGTCGATTTCGGTGACGAAGTGCGGCAGGTCGTTCAGCTTCGCCTCGCACTTGCGCCAGTCGTAATCCGTCGCCCAATAGCGTGCGAGTTCCCGAGTCATTTCGAGCGGCACACCCTGGGACTGATCCGCGACGGTCTCCTTCTCGGGCCAGTTCGTGGCGGCGACGCGGCGGCGGAGGTCGTCCACGGCCTCACTCGGAATGTCGACCTGGAAGGTGCGAATCGCTGGTGCACCCGTGGACTGCTCGGTCGTGGCAGACATGTGAGGCTCCTTCGTTTGGGACCTCCCTAAGTCTCCTCTACCCGTCGCGTCCGTGAAAGGCCCTGGTCTTTGGACGAGAAGCGACGCTTTGCGTGGAAAGCAACGGTTTCGCCCGGCTGAGTTCTCACCAGCGAGGTGCGCCCCCCAGCGGCCCTTGACCTGTTCCCCACCAAACGAGTAGGGTTAACCCGGCGTGATGGCGCCGAGTGCCTCGACCCCGTCTGCGCCCCGCAATCGAGCGAGGGCCTTCACCGGCCCCGGAAATCGCAAGTCAGGAGCCGCAGATGGAATCCTCAGCCTCGAGCAAGCAGACCGCCGCCGATCCGGGCACGGCCAAAGATGGAGCGATCCGACCCTTCAGCATCGAGGTCCCGCAGGAGGATCTCGACGAGCTTCGCCGGCGCATAACCGCCACCCGCTGGCCCTCCAAGGAGCTCGTCGACGATCGCTCGCAGGGCGTGCAACTGGCGACGATCCAGGCCCTCGCCCGCTACTGGGCGATGGATTACGACTGGCGCGCGTGCGAGGCGAGACTGAACGAGCTGCCGCAGTTCACGACCGAGATCGACGGGGTCGAGATCCACTTCATCCACGTGCGCTCCCCGCATGAGGACGCGCTGCCGCTGGTCATGACGCACGGCTGGCCCGGCTCGGTGATCGAGCTGCTCGAGACCATCGGCCCGCTCACCGACCCGACCGCGCACGGCGGGCAAGCGGAGGACGCGTTCCACCTCGTGCTGCCGTCCCTGCCCGGCTACGGGTTCTCCGGCGAGCCGGCCGAGCTCGGCTGGGAGTCCGGCCGCATTGGGCTCGCCTGGGCGGAGCTGATGCGCCGCCTCGGCTACACCCGCTACGTCGCCCAGGGGGGCGACGTGGGCGCCGCCGTCACGGACGCGATGGGCCGCCAGGCACCCGAGGGGCTGCTCGGCATCCATGTCAACTTGCTCATCGCGGCGATCCCTCTCAAGGACCAACTGCCGGCGGAGTCCGACCAGGAACGCGCCGCGCAGGACGCGGTCAACACGTTCACGACGGACGGCTTCGGCTACTTCCTGGAGCAGTCCACCCGGCCGCAGACGATCGGCTACTCCCTGCTGGATTCACCCGTCGGGCTGGCGGCCTGGTTGCTCGACCACGACACAGACAGCTACTACAAGATCTCGCGCGCGTTCGTCGACGGCGAGGCAGTGGGCAATCTCACTCGGGACAGCATCGTCGACAACCTCACGCTGTACTGGCTGACGGGCACCGGCGCCTCGTCCGCTCGGTGGTACTGGGAGACCGGACGGGCTCAGGCCGCAGCGCTTGCGGCTGGCGAGGCTCCTCCGGCGGTCTCGGTCGCGGTCGGCTTCACCACATTTCCCGGCGAGATCTTCCCTGCTCCGCGCAGCTGGGTCGAGACGGTCTACCCCGACCTCGCCTACTTCAACGAAGTCGATAAGGGCGGCCACTTCGCCGCCTGGGAGGAGCCGGAGCTGTTCTCGGAGGAGCTCCGGGCAGCGTTCAGCTCGGTGCGCTGACTGCTAGTCAGCTCGTGCTAATGAGATAGCTGCTTTGGACGAAAGCGGCGCGTTCGGTTTAGCGCGCGTGCTGCACGACCTCGCGTCCGCGCCGGGTCGTAGCGATAGACGAATCGAGCCGCGATTCTGCGCCTGCGCGCGGTACCACTTTTGTACCGGATGCATCGTCCGATGTGTCCAGAACGTCCGTGGATGTGGACATATAGGACTCGCGGGGCGCTCCAGGACGGATCTACACCAATCGCCTGTC
>CAVSLI010000011.1:0-9448 GCA_963728755.1 uncultured Solirubrobacterales bacterium
AGCGCGCGCGCCACATGCCCACGGTCATCACCCAGAAGACGATTGCGAAGGTCACGATCGGAAGCGGCCTGATGTCCCGGTCGCCGGCGTCCACTCCCGCGATCGCGAGGACCGCTGAGACCGTGAAGATCACCGCGAGCACGGCCGCGACGATCGCGCCGACGGTGACCGCGCGAGGCCGTTCGCCGGGCTCGAGTGGCTCGAGCTTTGAGCGCGCCTCCGCGTTGCGCTCCTCGTAGCGCCGGGACATCTTCTCCTGGAAGCTCTCGGGCGGGGGCTGATCGCCGTTGCTCGGCTCGGTCGCAACCGTCTCTGCCTCCATGGGGACGGCCGGGCGCTCCACCGCGCGGCGCTTGCGCTTCTGCCTCTCGGCTCGCTTGCGGTCTCGTGCGCCGGTCATTCGCCCGACTCCCGGCGCGCGGCCGGATCCACCGCATCGAAGAGCGCGGCCGTCGCGTCACGCGGGTCGCCGGCGTCCCGGATCGCGCGAACCACGCAGAGCCGCTCCGCGCCGGCCGCGACCACCTGGTCCACGTTGCCTGGATCGATGCCGCCGATCGCGAACCAGGGGAACGGGGCGATCTCGGCAGCCGTTTCGATCAGCTCGAGGCCGGTGGCCGGCCGCCCCTCCTTGGTGGGCGTCTCCCAGATCGGCCCGACGCTGATGTAGTCGACGGGTTGGCTCCCCGCTGCCTCGATCTGCTCGCGGGTGTGCGTGGACAGACCGATGATCGCGCTGGGGCCCATGATCCGGCGGGCCTCGCCGGGGTCCACGTCGTCCTGCCCCACGTGGACGCCGTCCGCGGCGAGCTCCATCGCGAGATAGGGATCGTCGTTGACGATGAAGAGGGCGCCGAAGGTGTTCGCGAGCCGGCGGTAGGTCCGGCCGGAGCGCTCGATCACCGACCGCGGGTGCTCGCGGTCGCGGAGCTCGATCATTCCGGTACCCGCCGCCATGGTCGCGTTGAGCAGGGCCTCCGGATCCTGACCGTGCGGAACGGCGTCGCAGACGAAATAGAGCCTCGCCCACCGCAGCCGCTGGCGACGCAGCGCTCCGATCGACTCCGGAGGCGCGAGGTGGCGCGTGCCTGGTGAGGCGTCGGTCACTTCAAGCGTCAGCGTAGATCACAGGTCACGGGGGTACGATGCAGGGGCAACGGGAGCCCACCAAGGGCTGAGAGGGCGGCTGAAGCGCCGCCGACCGTCCGAACCTGATCCGGGTAATGCCGGCGCAGGGAGGTTGGAGCGCATCGGCCGCCAGATACCACCGAGCGGCCATGACAAGCGAGAACAACATCGGATTCGACGCGATCTTCGTCGGCGGCGGCGTGATCGGGCTCGCCTGTGCCTGGCGGGCCTCGCAGCGCGGCGCCAACGTCTGCGTGCTCGAGCGCGACCGCCCCGCGGCGGGAGCGAGCGGCGTGGCCGCCGGCATGCTCGCCCCGGTCGGCGAGGCGTCCTGGGGAGAGGAGCGGGTGCTTGCGTTCAACCTCGAGTCGCTGCACCGCTGGCCGGGCTTCGCCGAGCAGCTCGAGGCGGGATCGGAGCTCCAGACGGGATTCGCGCAGCCCGGCGCGCTTCACGTCGCGCTCGATCGCGATGAGGCGGAGGAGCTTCGCCGCCGCTACGAGCTGCATCGAAGCCTCGGTCTGGAGTCGGAGTGGCTGCGCGGCAGCGACTGCCGCGGGCTTGAGCCGGGACTGGCCACGGCGGTTCGCGGTGGCGCCCACGTCCCCGGTGAGGCGACCGCGGATCCCAGGAAGGTGGTCGCCGCCCTGCTCGCTGCACTCGACGGGCGTGGGGTGGCGGTGCACTCGGGGGCCGAGGTCGTGTCCGCCAAGCGTCGGGCGGGCGTATGGCGGGTCGAAACGGCCGCCGGCCGCGCCTTCGAAGGAGCTCAGCTGGTGCTCTCCGCCGGGGCCTGGTCCGGGCAGGCGCAGTGGCTGCCCGATGGAGTGCCCCCGATCCGGCCGGTGAAGGGAGAGATCCTGACCCTGCGCGGATCCGCCGATCAGCCGGTCTGCACCGGGATCGTCGCCGGAGAGCGTGTGTACATGGTGCCCAGGTCCGACGGACGACTGATCGTCGGAGCCACGGTCGAGGAGCGCGGCTTCGAAACCACGGTCACGGCAGGCGGCGTCCACGAGCTGCTGCGCGAGGCATATCGCGTCGTCCCCGAGATCGCCGAGCTCGAGCTGCTCGAGGCCGCCGCCGGCTTGCGGCCGGGCTCGCCGGACAACGCGCCGCTCGTCGGCGTGGGGGACGTGGAGGGGTTGCTGATCGCCACGGGCCACTTCCGGAACGGCGTCCTGCAGGCGCCTGCTGACCGCGGACTGCATCGCCGCGCTGCTCGCGGGCGAGGCGGCCCCGATCGACCTCGAGCCATTCTCGCCGCGGCGCTTCGCCGGCGCCGGTCCGCGGACTCCCCGCTGAGGGTCGCATGAGGGTCGAGGTGAACGGCGAGGTCGTCGCCCTGCCTGACGGGGCCGCGGTCGGCGAGGCGGTCGAGGCGTCCGGCGCGGCCGGCGAGCAGCGTGGCGTGGCCGTCGCGCTCGACGGTGAGGTCGTGCCCCGCAGCGAATGGGACCGGACGCTGCTTCGGGAAGGGCAGAAGGTGGAGGTCCTGGCCGCGATCCAGGGCGGCGCCGAGAACGGCTTCGAGCTCGGGGACCGCAGCTGGGGGTCACGGCTGATCGTCGGGACGGGCGGCTTTCGCTCCCTCGAGCAGATGGAGCAGGCGCTGATCGCCTCGGGGACGGAGATCGTCACGGTGGCGCTGCGGCGCGTGGATCCGGAGGCGCAGGGCTCGGTGCTCGACGTCATCCGCCGGCTCGGCCTCTTCGCACTGCCGAACACCGCCGGGTGCTTCACGGCGCGCGACGCGGTGCGCACCGCGAAGCTGGCCCGCGAGGCCTTCGAGACCGACTGGGTGAAGCTCGAGGTGATCGGGGACGACCGGACACTTCTCCCGGACGCGGTCGAGCTGGTGGAGGCGGCCGAGACCCTGGTCGACGACGGCTTCACCGTTCTGCCGTACACGAACGACGACCCGATCCTCGCCCGCCGGCTGGAGGAGGCCGGCTGCGCCGCGGTGATGCCGCTCGGCTCGCCGATCGGGTCCGGGATGGGGATCCGCAACCCGTACAACATCCAGATCATCGCCGAGCGCTCTGGGGTGCCGGTCATCCTCGACGCTGGGATCGGCACGGCCTCGGATGCGGCGCTAGCGATGGAGCTGGGCTGCGACGCCGTGCTGCTCGCGAGCTCTGTCTCGCGCGCCGAGGATCCCGCGGCGATGGCGACGGCGATGCGCGCCGCGGTCGGCGCCGGCTGGGCCGCCCGGCAGGCGGGGCGTATTCCCCGTCGCTTGCACGCCGAGGCCTCGACCTCGCTCGAGGGGCGCCCGGAGCTGTCCTAGCGGCGCCGTCGCAGCCCGGCGAGCCGGTCGATTCCCTCGCCGACGGCTCCGAAGGTCCAACCCAGCCCATGGGCCGCGCGGTTTACGACGGAGTCGACGACGGGTGCGGCCACCCGGTCCGGATCGGATCCAAGCTCGATTGCCGCTTGGCGCACGGCGTCCAGCTGCGATTCGAACCGCACGGCCCATTCCTCACAGAAGCCGGCCAGGTCGTGGTCGTCCCGCGCCCGCGCCAACTCGGCCAGCTGGCGCAGCAGCGTAGTCACATGCTCCGCATCGAGGACGGCGAACCGCACGACCAGCCCGGTGTCGGCGCCCCGGTCCGTAATCCCGGTTCGCAGGTCAGCGAGTCCCGCCCCGAGTCCCTGTGCCATCGGACTGCCGTAGAGCCCGAAGGCCTCCGTCCGTGGCTTCAGCTCCTCGATCAGGCGCTGGGCCTGGGCCGCTCCGCGCTGAAGGCTCTCCCCGACCGGAATCTGTTCGAGCAGCGTTCCAAGTCGCGCCCAGCGATGGATCAGGTGCCGGGAAACCGCGTACAGCTCCCTATAGGCGCGGTGCTCTGCGGGGTGGAGTTTCGGTCGCTCGGTCGCCACGCAGTTCTGATTCTGACCGTCGGGGACGAATCAGGAGTCGAGGTGCTCGCGCACCCGGCCCAGGTCGCCGACCAGCAACGCCATCGCGTCGTCCCGGTCCTCCGGATCTGCTCTCAGAATCGCGGACGGGTGCAGGGTGGGCACGGCCGTCCTCCCGAGCTTCGAGTCGAGGAACTCGCCGTGGTTCTTCATCACCCGCGCCTTGGAGCCGATCACGGCCTTGACCGCCGTGGCGCCCAAGCAGACGAGGACCTCGGGGTCGACGACCTCGAGCTCCGCCTCGAGCCAGGGTGCGCACGCCTTGATCTCCTCTGCCCTCGGTGTCTGGTGGATGCGGCGCTTGCCCTGCGGCTTCCACTTGAAGTGCTTGACGACGTTGGTGACGTAGGCGTCCCCGCGCTCGATCTTGGCTTCCTCCAGGGCCTTGTCGAGCACCTTGCCCGCGGGTCCGACGAATGGATGCCCCTCGATGTCCTCGCGCTCGCCGGGCTGCTCGCCGATCAGCATCAGGCGGGCCCGCTTCAGCCCCTCGCCGAAGACGGTCTGGGTCGCGTTCTCGTGGAGAGGACAAGCGGTGCACCTCGCCGCCGCTTCTCGCAGCGACTTCAGCGTCGGCCGCTCGGGGATCAGCGCCTCCGCGCCGCTGGTCTCCTCGCCGGTGAGGGGGAGCTGGCTCACAACCCGGTCCTACCCGGCGTTCAATCGAGGCAGTCGAGCCGAGCGGTATGCGAACATACGTTCGGTCAGCCCGCCGAGAATTGCAAGACTGGAAAGAGATGCGCTGGGATTCACAAAGGGTCGATAGAGAGAAGGGAAGGAGCCTTCCCGGTCTCGACGTCGAACGGGTCCGGACATTCGACGCTCCGGAGGCCCTCGGCATCAACTTCCACGAGGTGCGAGCCAAGTCCGCCCTCAACAAGGTGCCCGGCGACTACCTCCCGTTCAACTGGACGGTCAACGCCTTTAGAGGCTGCGCACATGCGTGCACTTACTGCTTCGCCCGCAACACGCACACGTACCTGGATCTTGACGCCGGCCGAGACTTCGAGCGACAGATCATCGTCAAGGTCAACGTCCCCGAGCTCCTGCGGGCTGAGCTAAACCGACCGAGCTGGAAGCGGGAGCTGGTCGCGTTCGGCACCAACACCGATCCGTACCAGTGGGCCGAGGGGCGATACGAGCTCATGCCGCCGATGATCGAGGCCCTCCGCGACACCGAGACCCCTACCTCGATCCTGACCAAGTCGCCGCTCGTGCTCCGCGACCTCGACGCTCTGGTCGAGCTGGCCGAGCTCGTTGACGTCAGCGTCAACTTCTCGGTGCCGACGCTCGACGAGAAGATCTGGCGCGAGACCGAGCCGCATACGCCCCACCCGCGCAAGCGGCTCGAGGCGGTGGCGAAGTTCAACGAGGCGGGGATCCCTTCGGGCGTGCTGGTCGCTCCGCTGATGCCGGGCATCAACGACTCGCCCGGAGCTGGTGGACGAGATCGTCTCCATCGCGGAGGAGGCGGGCGCTACCTTCGTCAACGGCATCGCGCTCCATCTGCGCCCGGGGGTGAAGGAGGTCTTCATGTCCTGGCTCTCCGCCGCGCGGCCCGATCTGACCCCGCGCTACGAAAGGCTGTACGAGGGCCGCGCCTACGCCCCCAACTCGGAGCGGAAGCGGATCGGCTCGTTGGTTCGCCCGACGAAGCCCTCTGGAAACCGCCGTTACCGCCGGCGCGACGAGCTCGCCGCACAACGGGCGAAGCGGGCGGCCGAGGCCAAACAGGCTGAGCCCGCCCAGACGAGCCTCTTTTAGGCGCCCTTGCCGAAGCGATGGTTCGCTCGGTGACCGCCGGGTAACCGACGCCCGAGAGACTCGAGAAGGAGGCTGTGATGCCACCGAGAGGCGTCCCGAAGGGCAGCAAATGGGAGCGGATGTACGAGCACGTCAAGGAGAGCGAGCGGCAGGAGGGGCGCTCTGAGGAGCGCGCCGAGGAGATCGCCGCTCGCACCGTCAACAAGGAGCGGGCGCGGGCCGGTGAGACCCGCCAGGCGTCCAGGACCTCGCGCCGGGACATCTCCTCGCATCGGCGCGGCGGATTGCGCTCAGGTCAAGGGCCCGGCGGCCGCACCTATGACCAGCTCTACGAGGAGGCCAAGGACCTCGGCGTCGAGGGGCGGTCGAAGATGAGCAAGCGCCAGCTGGTCGGCGCGGTCGAAGGCAAGAAGAGGAGGCGCCGCTGATGGCCACCCAGAAGCAGCGGAGCGCGGCCAAGCGCAACGTCAAGAAGGCGCAGGCCGGCGCGCGCAAGAAGCAGACGCTGAAGAACCTGCCGAAGCGGACGAAGACAGCGCTCGGCAAGGAGGCGAACAAGGTCCGCAAGGGCCAGGCGAAGACCCGTGATCAGCTCAACCGCGAGGCGGCCCGGCTGGGCATCAGCGGCCGCTCGAAGATGGGCAAGGACCAGCTTCGCGCCGCGATCAAGCGGCGCGGCGGACGAGCGGACTGAGCCGAGGGCTATCCCTCGACGCCGGTGGAATGGTGGGGAGCGCCCACCGGCTTCGATTGCGGTCGAGCCGCGCTGGCGCAGAAAGACGGTGAGCGCGACGAACGAGCCCACCGCCAGGAACTCGGACTGCCAGTTCTCGAGCGTGCGCCTCCCAGAAGTCCGCCGACCCGATGTAGCCGAGCCACGGTGACAGTCGCCTGGTGGTGGTCGACCTGCTGCGCGTTGTACGTGGTCCAGCCGGTGACCGACTGCGCGAACCAGGCTCCGAAGAAGATGATCGACATCACGATCAGCAGGGAGTTGGAGTAGACGAAGGTCTTGATGCCCCGGGGCTTCGCCCAGTCGGGCGATTCCCGGTCCGCGTGGCCGCCGATCCGCTGCTTCTGGTCGGACTCGAGCCCCTCTTCGCCGGGCGGCTTCGATTCCGGCGAGCCGCGCTCGACCAGCCAGACCGTGGCGAGCATGAAGAGCATGAACTGGAGGTACTCCGACTGCCAGTTCTCCATCACGGCGTTGCCGAAGTCCGAGGAGACGATGTAGCGCCAGAACGTCATCGGCGTTCCGTGATGGGCGATCGCGTCCTCGTTGTGGAGAGTGTGCCCAGCGATCGCCAGGCCGACCAGCGAAGCCAGGAAGATCACCAGGAAGAAGAGGGAGAGCGAGTGGTCGCGGATGAAGCGGCGCATCGTCCAGCTCAGTTGTGTGCCCAGCCCGATGACCGAGTAGAAGACGAGGCCCGTCGCGATCAGGCCGATCCAGGTCCAGAACATGACTCTCATGCCGGGAAGGTCTTTCCCTCCATAGCGGAGGAGTCCTTCCCGCTCGCCGGGTCCCTAACCGCCTGGGGCCGCATTTCCCGTCGGTTAGCTGGTATTTCCCCCGATCGGGTAGGGAATCAAGATGTTCTTGATCCAAAAAGTCGAGAAGCTGCTACCGTGCCGCCGTCTTGTCAAGAAACCCAATGAAGAAAGGTCACAAAGCCTCTATGACTCAGGGACAGAACAAGCGCCGCCCGAGGCGGGCGGTCGCATCCATCGGGCTCGCCCTGGCGGCTCTGGGCGCGGCGATCGGGATCGCGGCCTGCGGCGGCTCGGCGAGCGGAGCAGGGACGATCAATCTGGTTGCCTTCTCGACTCCTCAGCAGGCCTACGAGGACAAGCTCGAGCCTGCCTTCAAGGACACGGCCAATGGCGACGGCGTGGAGTTCTCGAACTCGTTCGGAGCGTCCGGTGACCAGAGCCGTGCAGTCGAATCGGGCCAGCCGGCCGATGTGGTCGAGTTCTCACTCGAGCCCGACATGACGCGGCTGGTCGATGCCGGAATCGTCGATCAGAACTGGAACCAGAATCAGTACAAGGGCATCGTCACCAACTCGGTCGTGACCCTGATGGTCCGGCCGGGCAACCCGAAGAACATCCAGTCCTTCGACGACCTCGCCCGGGACGACGTCGACGTGATCGACCCGAACCCGGCCACCTCCGGGGGAGCACGGTGGAACATCATGGCCATCTACGGGTCGCAGATCGCGGAGGGCAAGTCCGAGGCCCAGGCCCAGGACTTCGTCAAGCAGGTCCTGGCCAACACCTCTGTCCAGGACTCAAGTGCGCGTGACTCGCTGCAGACGTTCTCCAGCGGCAAGGGCGATGTGCTGGTCGGCTACGAGAACGAGGCGATCCAGGCCAAGGAGGAGAGCATTGATCTCGAGTACGTCACCCCCGACAACACGATCCTGATCGAGAACCCGATCGCGGTCACAAAGGATGCGCCGTCGGAGGCCCAGAAGTTCCTGGACTTCCTCTATACGGAGCCGGCGCAGCAGGACTTCGCCGACGCGGGGTACCGCCCGGTCGTCAAGTCGGTGGCCGACAAGAACGCCAGCAAGTTCCCGGTCCCGTCCGGCCTCTTCACCATCGCCGAGTTCGGTGGCTGGAGCAAGGTCGCGGACCCGTTCTTCGGGGACGACGGCTTGGTGATCCAGGCCGAGAAGGACCTCGGCAACCCGACCAGCTAGCCGTCAGAAGCGAGTCGCTGAGATGGCCTCAGCAGATACCGCTGTAGCCAGGCCGCCGAGGGCGGGCCTCCGGCCCCCCTCGGCGGTGCTGTTCTCGCTCGCGGCACCGCCACCCTGTGGATCAGCCTCATCGTGCTGCTTCCTCTGGCCGCGGTATTCACGCCGGGCGTTCGACGAGGGGCCGGTCACTTCTTGGAGGCGATGACCGAGAAGAAGGCGGTCACGGCGATCAAGCTCACCTTGATCTCTTCGTTCGATCGTGGTCGCGATCAACGCCGTGATGGGGACGCTGATAGCCTGGGTGCTCGTCCGGGACGAGTTCCGCGGAAAGAGGCTGCTCAACTCGACGTCGATCTCCCCTTCGCCCTGCCGACAATCGTGGCGGCTCTCTGCTCTCGTTGTACGGGCCCAACTTCGCAAATCGGGATCCATGCCGCCTGCACCGGGACTGCAGTCGTCACTGGCATTCCTCTTCGTCACGCTGCCGTTCGTCGTCCGCGTCCGTGCAGCCGGTGCTGCTCGAGGTCGATCGGGAGATGGAGGAGGCCGCTGCGTCGCTGGGCGCGCCGAACCACCGGATCTTCCGCAGCATCATCCTTCCCAACCTGACGCCGGCGATCATCGCCGGGCGTCGCGCTCGCCTTCGCCCGGGCGATCGGCGAGTTCGGCTCGCTCGTCCTGCTCACCGGGAACATCCCCTTCAAGACAGAGGCCGCTTCGGTCTACATCTTCGGGCGGGTTCAGACCAACGACCTGTCCGGAGCCGCGGCGGTCTCGGTGCTGCTGCTCGCCATCTCCGTGGGCCTGCTCTTCGCACTCAACCTGTTCGCCAGCTGGAGGTCCAGGCATGAGCGCGCTTAGCCGCCGTTCGCGGATCGGGCTCCGCTCGATCGTCCTGCTGTACCTCGCCGCCCTGCTGCTGGCTCCCG
>CAVSLI010000012.1:0-19083 GCA_963728755.1 uncultured Solirubrobacterales bacterium
GCGACCTGGCGCGACCCCCGCCAAGCGGCCGAGCGGGCGCGCTCGTCGAGCTCTCGCAGGACCGCAGCCTTGCGCTCGGCCGGAACCGAGGCCGGGTCGACCTCGATCTCCTGCAGCTCCGCTGAGGACGCCGCTTCGAGGGCAACGGGCTGGGTGGCGTCGCCGCCTAGCGCGCCGGCCAGCCCCTCGGCCGCGCGGAGCAGGTCCTCCTCCGCCAGGCCGTCGACGTGAGCGAAGCGCGTCACCTCCCCGTCGATCACCCTGATCCCGGCGCCGCGCTCGCTGCCCGACTGCGGCCGTTCGACGCGCGACTCGTCGATCGAGAGGGTGAATCCGCGGCGCTCCTCGCAGAAGAGCTCGGCGAAGTCCCCGCCGCGGGCGAGCGCGCGCTCAAGCACGCGGACCGCGACGTCCGCCTCGACCAGCGATTCTTCCCCGCCGCTCACTTGCCGCTGCGCGCCCGCTTCGGGGTCGCCACCTCTATCAACCGCGCCGCCGCCTCGAAGAGCGCCCCGCCCGCCTCGGAGTCCTCAGGGAAGTCCATGCTCCGGCCGCCGGGGTAGTAGGTCCTGGCGAACGGCTTGCGGAGGTGCCGGCGCCGCCGCAGGTAGGCGGCGGCCTCGTCCGCGTAGCCGGAGACTCGCTCGAGCAGGACGCGGTGCGGCTTGGTCGGCATCAGGAGCCGCCACCGCCCATGGCCAGCCGCCGCAGCACGATCCGGATGTCGAAGGTCATCAGTGAGGCCAGCGTGAACCGGTCGGTGACGGCGACGGCCACGTAGCCCCCCTCGTGCACGCAGAAGGCCTCCCCCTCCCCGGTCGCGACGTGAGCGTGGGCAACCGGCTCACCTCCGGCCGCGTCTGCGGCGGCGATCAACTCCCGCCCCGCCTCTCCCCAGGCCTCGGAATCCCCGCTCGCGGCCAGGACCTCACCGTCATCGGTGAGAATCGCGCACCCCCGCAGCTCGCGCGAGACGTCCTCCAGATACTCGACCGCCCGGGCCGCATCCGGGAGACTCGGAGCCTCGACCGGGGGAGTCATCGGGAGCCGGGTGTCGCGGCGTCGCCCACTTGGTCCAAAATAGCGAGCGTGACTCTCGAGCAGGGTTCCTGGCTGACCGTCGTGATCGCCTGCGGGATCTCCGTCGTCCTGCTCGCGGTCGGCGGCTACACGGGCTACAGCATCGTGGTCGGAGCGGTGGGGCTGGCGGCCGCGGTGAACCTGCTCTAGCCCGCCCGGAACTCCGTCGGTGACGCCGCCGGGTCGTGGCGGGAGCTCTCCGGCTCGACGTGGATGAGCACCTCGGCGTTCCCGAGATCCGACTCGATCGCGTCGCGCAGCTGATGGGCCAGATCGTGGGCCCGCTCGAGGGTCGTGCCGCTGCCGAACTGAAGGTGCAGGTCGATGTACCGACGCCGCCCCGTGGTCCGAGCGCGGAGCTTGTGGTACCCGACCACCTCGGGATGGTCGATGCGCGCCCGGGCGATCGCCGCTTCGATCCGGTCCATCTCCTCGGACGGCGGGGCCTCGTCGACCAGCACCGCGGCGGACTGCCGCAGGATGCGGACCCCCGCGAAAACGATTACGACGGCGACCGCGAGTCGCCACCGCCGAGTCGATCGCGTTGGCGCCGGTGATCTGGACGAGTACGAGGCCGAGGAGGACGCCGAACGAGGTGAGCGCGTCGGTGCCGAGATGAGCGGCGTCACCCGCGAGGGCCGGCGAGTCGTGGCGCCGCGCCTGTCGCGAGAGGAACTGGGAGACGATCAGGTTGGCGACTGCCGAGAAGCCGATCACGGCGATGCCGACGCCGAGCTTGTCCACCGAGGCGCCGACCGACAGGCGGTGGACTGCCTCGTAGACGATCACCCCTGCGCCGACGATGATCAGCATTCCCTCGATCGTCGCCGCGACGTTCTCGACCTTCTCGTGTCCGTACGGATGCTCGACGTCGGCGGGTGCGTCCGCCTTGCGGACCGAGACGAAGGCGATCACCGAGGCGACCAGGTCGATCGCGGAGTGGAGCGCCTCACTCAGGATCGCCACCGAGCCGGTGATCGCGGCCGCGGCGAGCTTCAGGGCGATCAGGACGGAGTTGGAGGCGATCGACACCCCAGCCGCCGCGGGCTTCGTGAAACGGGGTCCCGCTCGGAACGACTCCACTGCGCTCACGAGCCGGCCCCCAATCCGAGGTGGGTTGCCAGGGCGCGCGCCGCCCGGCCCCGGTGACTGATCGCGTTCTTCTCGTCCGGCGCGAGCTCGGCCATCGTGCGCTCGTCGTCCGGTCCGGTGTCGTCAGGGATGAAGGCCGGGTCGTAGCCGAAGCCGCCGGTCCCTCTCGGTGCGGTGGCGAGCGTCCCCTCGCAGCGCCCCTCGAAGATCGACTCGTTGCCCTCCAGGTCGACGAGCCCGATCACGCAGACGTACGCGACCCGCCGGTCGTCCTGGCTACCGACCTCCCGGAGGAGCTTCGCCAGGTTCTGCTCGTCGGTCGCGCCCTCACCTGCGTAACGAGCCGAGCGAACACCCGGCCGCCCACCCAGCGCGTTCGACTCGATGCCAGAGTCGTCCGCGATTGCGGCGCGGCCGGTCGCCGCGTGCGCCGCCCGCGCCTTGCCGAGAGCGTTCTCGGCGAACGACTGCCACTCCTCGGGAGGCAACTCCACCCCGGGAGGAAGCGGATCGAGCTCGACGCCCGGGAGCAGCTCGCGAAGCTCACGGAGCTTGTGCTCGTTGCGGGTTGCGACGATCAGCACCGGCACGCCGCTCAGGATCTCAGCCTCAGGCGGGGAGCGCTCCCAGCGCCGACTCCTGCGCTTCGCGCAGCCTGGCGATGCCCCCCTCCGCGAGCGCGAGGAGCTCGTCCAGCGAGGCGCGGGAAAGCGGGGTTCGCTCCGCGGTCGCCTGCACCTCCACGAGCCCGCCGTCCCCGGTCATCACGACGTTCGCGTCGACCTCGGCGGTCGAGTCCTCGGCGTAGTCGAGATCGCAGAGCGCTCGGCCCTCGACCACGCCCACGCTGATCGCCGCGACCGACTGGTCGAGTGGGAGCCGCTCGATGGCGCCGGCGTCGACCAGGGCCGAGAATGCCTGCTGCAACGCGACGAAGCCGCCTGTGATCGCCGCGCAGCGGGTCCCCCCATCGGCCTCGAGCACGTCGCAGTCCACGTACACCGAGCGTTCCCCGAGGGCCTGGAAGTCGACCACACCGCGAAGTGAGCGCCCGATCAGGCGCTGGATCTCGACGCCGCGGCCATCCTGCTTGCCGCGGTTGATGTCCCGTGCCTTGCGGTCCCCGGTGGAGGCGGGCAGCATCGCGTACTCCGCCGTCACCCAGCCTCGCCCCTTCCCCTCCATCCAGCGAGGCACCGAGTCGCTCACCGACGCGGTGCAGATCACGCGCGTCTCGCCCTGCGAGATCAGGGCCGATCCGTCAGCGGTCCGGACGAAGCCCGGCTCGATCGTGGTCGGGCGCGGGTCGGCCGGGGCGCGGTCATAGCTGCGGCTGGCGGGCATGGCGCCAGTCTCCCAGAACGGACGCGGTGGGCCGCGCGCCCGGACCGGCCGGCAAGCCCGGACGCGTGGCGCTCCGTTACTTGAACTTCACCTGGCCGACCGCCTCGCGGATCTTGTCCACGATCGTCTGGGCCAGCTCCAGGCCCTGCTTGCCCTGGAAGCCCTTCATCGCGGCGACCATCCCCACCATCAGCAGGGCGACCAGCAGGATCAGGCCGACGTACTCGACCGTTCCCTGACCGCGACGCGGCGGCTGGGCCAGCAGCCGTCCGCCCGCCGCCTGCGCGGCGAGCACGACTCCGGTGACGACTTCTGCCATGCAAAACCTCCTCGGCTCGTTTCCAGCGAGGCTGGCCGCCGGGACCTCGCGAAACCAGGCCCGGGTGTGACGAAAGATGAGCCGGTCAGCGAATAGAGTCGGCTCGATGAGTGAGCGCCAAGAGGAGGGCGCCGAGCAGGCCAGAGCCGAACTGGACCGGCGAAGCGGGAGCGGGACGACGACCTCGAGCGCGCCGTCGACACCGCGCGCCGCCAGGCCGAGCAGAAAGCGACCGCCGAGATCCTGGCTCTCGAGCAGGAGCTGGAACGGGAGCGCGAGCACGCCGCCCGCTCGATCGAGGCGGTGCAGCGGCATCTGGAGGAGGCCGAGGCACGCGCTGCCAAGGCCACCGCGACCGACCCGAGAGCCGATCGCGACAGGCAGCTGATCGCCGAGCGTGACGAGGCCACCGCCGCCCTGCGGGAGGCCCGGGAGCAGCTGGCCCGGCTCGAGCGGGCCGCTAAGGAGGAGCGAGCCCGCGAGGATGCGCGCCGGTCGCAGAGAGAGCGCGAGCTCCTCGAGCAGAGCCGCGCCGAGCTCGAAGCCCAGGTCCGGCAGGAGCTCGAGGGGGAGGTCGCGCAGCGGATCGCGCGGATCAAGTCGGAGGCGGACGCACGCGCAAACGAGGAGGTCGCCGCGGCCCGCCAGGCCTCCGAGGCCCGGTACGAGTCCGAGCTGCGCTCGCGTGAGGAGAGCATGCGCCGGGAGCGCCAGGCCGCGAAGGAGGCGGCGGAGACCGCGCAGCGTCGCCTTGACGAGATCACCGAGCAGATCGAGGCGGCCGGGTCCCGAGTCGAGGGCGCCGAGGCGAAGCTGTCCGAGGAACGCGCCCGGCTCCAGAGCGAGGCGGAGGAGCGCATCGATGCGGAGATGCGCCGCCTGCAGGCCGAGTCCGACGTCAAGATCCAGGAGGCGCTCGCCAAGGTCGAGTCCGATACCGCGTCCCGCGCTACCAAGGAGACAGAGACTGAGGTCGCCGGGTTACGCAAGGAGATCGAGAGGCTCCGCGGCGCGGAGGACAGCGCGCGCGAGGACGCGGCGGCGTGGCTGCGGGGCAGGACCAAGGCCCTGAAGCGCGAGGCAGAGGACGCCGCCGACGAGCAGATCAAGGCCGCGCGGCGGGAGGAGGGCGAGAAGCACAAGACCGAGATGCGCCGTGTCGCGAAGCGCGAGGCCGAGCTGGCCGCGGAGCTCGACGAGGCGGCGCGAGCGCTGAAGGCCGCCCAGCACCAGCTCCGGGAGGCAGAGTCACGCGCCGAGTCGGCGGAGCGCAAGCTCGGCGAGACCCCGGATGAGGAGCGGCGGCGTGCGGAGGAGGAGCGCGAGAGCCGCCTGGGCCAGATCGAGCAGCGGATCAAGTCGGTGACCGACCGCGCGAGCGGGGCCCAGGCGCACGCAGCCTCGGTCGGCGTGGACCTTCCCGCGAGGACGACGGATGCCGAGGAACCGCAGGGGCTCGAGGAGCCGGAGCGACCCGAGGAGCACGAGCAACCCATGGAGCCCGAGGAACCCGCGGAGGCCGCGGGACCGCCGCCGCCCGAGGAGCCAGAGGAGGCTCTGAAGGCCGCGGAGCCGGCGAGGAGCGGGGAGACCGAGGACGGCGAGGAGACGGAGACCGTCGTGCCCGGGGCCGCCGAACGGGACGAGCCCGGCCTGATGCAGAGAGTGGCTGAGGCCCGGCGGGCGAGGCGCGAGGAAAGGGAGGCAAAGCGCGCCGCACGGGAGAAGGAGGCGGCCGAACGCAGGGCGGCGCGCGAACGAAAGGACCGTGAGAGGGCCGCCGAGAAGACGGCGGCCCGCGACCGGAAGAGGACCGGGAGGCGTGCGAAGCGAGAGCGCGAACGTCAACCGGATCAGCCGAATGCCGAGCAGGTGAGCCCGGAGCCGGAGGCCGCCACCGTCCCCGCCCCCAAGCCGAGCAAGCCCAGGTCCCGCGGCAAGGACTCGGGAATCGACGTGAACGAGGCGACGTTCGAGCAGCTCCGCGGGCTCGGCCTGTCGGTGACCCAGGCGACGCGGATGATCGCCTACCGCGAGCGCAAGGACGGATTCGGCTCGCTCGATGATCTCGACACGGTCCCCGGCATCCCCAAGGACCTGCTCGGCGCGCTCAAGGAGAAGCTGACCCTCTAAGTCGACCCGTCGAGGGCCGGCCAGAAGCGCCCGAGCCGCTGGCGGTACTCGTCCGCAGGACCGCCCGCAGCGACCCGCGGTTCGCGGCCGGCGCCGAATGCCTCGAGGGTCGCGACCACCGAGCCCGACAGCGCCGCGAGCGAGTATCCGCCCTCCAGGCAGATCAGCGCCGGAGCCTCCAGCTCCCCAGCCAGGTCGTGCACCGTGGCGGCCATGTCGCCGTAGGCGGCATCGTCCAGCTCGCAATTGGCGAGGGGATCGTCTCGATGGGCGTCGTAGCCCGCCGAGACACAGAGCAGCTCGGGCCGCCACTCACGCGCGATCGGGGCGATCACGTACTGGACCAGTGAGAGGAACTCGTCGGGCCCGCTGCCCGCCGGCACGGGCAGGTTGACGTTGTAGCCCTCTCCCCGCCCCGCTGCCGAAGTCGGTGGCCGCACCGGTGCCCGGGTAGAGCGGGCTCTGATGGATGCTCGAGTAGAGGACCTCCTGCGAGCCGTAGAAGATCGCCTCCGTCCCATTGCCGTGATGGACGTCCCAATCGAGGACCATGACGCGTTCGACCCCCAGCTCCGCGATCGAGTGCGCGGCCGCGATCGCGACGTTGTTGAACAGGCAGAAGCCCATCGCGCGGTCCCGCTCGGAGTGGTGTCCGGGGGGCCTGAGGCCACAGAAGGCAAATCCGCCCTCTCCGATCAGCCGCTCCGCCGCGTGCACCGCCCCACCCGCGGCGTGCAGCGCGGCCTTCCAGGAGCCGGCGCTCGCGACCGTGTCGAGATCGATCGGTCCGCCACCGCGCTCGGCGAGCTCCTCGATCGAGTCGACATGGGTGGCGGTGTGGACCCGCTCGAGCTGTACGCGGGTCGCCGCGGGCGCCTCGACCAGCTCCATGCCGAGCCAATCCCGGTCCGACATGGCGTCCTCGATCGCTCTCAGCCGACGCGCGTTCTCCGGATGGCCGCCGGTGTCGTGCTCGAAGGAGCTCGGATGTCGCACGTACAGCCCCGCGATCTAGCGCAGACTAGGGTTCTCGGCTCCGATGACGCCGAACGAGCCCCTCGATGTCGTCGTGGTGGGTGGCGGCGGCGCCGGCCTCTATTCGGCCCTGACCGCGGCGGACGCGGGCTCGCGAGTGGCGATGGTGTCGAGGAAGCCGCTGCCGGAGAGCTCGAGCTTCTGGGCGCAGGGCGGACTCGCGGCCGCGATCGGGCCCGACGACTCGATCGAGCTGCATGTCGAGGACACCTTGGCCGCCGGCCGCGGCGCCTGCCGTCGCTCGGCGGCTGAGCTGCTCGCCCGAGAGGCGCCGGGGGTGGTGGCGCAGCTCGAGGGCCGCGGGGTCGAGTTCGACCGCGACGCCGGTGGTCAGCTGGCGCTCGCCCTCGAAGGCGGCCACTCCCGGCGCCGGGTGGTCCACGCGGGCGGGGCGGGCACCGGGCGCCGGATCACCGAGCGCCTGGCCACGCTGGCGGCCGAGGACGAGCGCATCGACGTGATCGAGGAGACCTCCGCGGTGGCCCTGTGGAGCGGCGGCGAGCGCTGCCACGGGGTGATCACCGATGCCGGTCAGATCAGGGCGCGGGCGACGATCCTGGCCACCGGGGGCGCCGCGGCGCTCTGGGCGCGCACTACGAATCCCTGGGGCGCGATCGGGGCGGGGCCCGTCATGGCCCACTCCGCGGGTGCGGACCTCGCCGACCTCGAGCTCTGCCAGTTCCATCCCACCGCGCTGGCCGCCACCGGGTCGCGCTTCGACGGGCTGCTGGTCACCGAGGCCGTCCGCGGGGAGGGCGCCACGCTGCTCGGCGCCGACGGCGAGCGCTTCACAGACGAGCTCGCACCGCGCGATGCGGTCACGCTTGCGGTGCTCGACCGGATGCGCGCGGAGAGGACCGACCACGTCCTCCTCGACATGCGCGGCCTCAGCGAGGCCCGCTTCCCGAACGTCTTCGAGGCGCTGCGGGAGGCCGGCTACGACCCGGCCCGGGAGCCCATCCCGGTCTCCCCGGCCTCCCACTACGTGATGGGCGGCATCGCCACCGACCTGGAGGGGCGCTCGACGCTCCCCGGGCTGTTCGCGGTCGGCGAATGCGCCTGCACGGGCCTGCACGGCGCCAACCGCCTCGCCTCGAACTCGCTCACCGAATGCTTCGTGCTCGGCTCCCGGGCGGCCGCGGCGGCAGCAGCCGAGCCCGACCCCGGGCCGCCACCCGAGCTGCCGACCTGGCGCTTCGATCCGCCCCCGGCGGAGACTCGCGACGCGGTCTGGGAGCTGGCCGGGCCGCTGAGGAGCGCCGAGGGGCTCGAGCGGCTGCTCTCGGACCCGTACCCGCTCGCCCGGCTGATCGCCCGGTTCGCGCTCGAGCGCCGGGAGTCGCGAGGCTCGCATCGCCGCCTCGAGTTCCCCGAGCGGGACCCCGCGCTCGACGGCCGCCATCTGGTCTGCGCGGGCGGACGACTGCGCTGGGAGGCCTGGGCGTAGCCGTGCCTACCTAAAAACCTGGTCGCGGCCTACTTAAAAGTGCTTAATAGAGGGTTAACCCTACTTACTTTTGGGCATGGTTGAATCTCATTCGCCTGAAGTGTCCAGGGCAAGGTTGCCCGTACGGACAGGGCTTCAGGGGGGATAGGAGAGATCAGGATGTATCAATTCAGTCGTTCCATCTACCGGGACCTCGTCCCCCGCATCGACGAATCCGAAGGTGCGGAGAGGACGCTCGCGGCCCGGCGGAAGGTTCTGGAGGCATGTGAGGCGACCATCCAGCGGCTGGTCTCCGACCGCCGCTATTTCGCTCGCCCGGCGAAGACGCTTTTCAGCGAAGTTCGTGAGCACTTCGCGCTCGCCGAGCAGGTGCGGGTCTACATGGTTATCGAGCGGCACATCGATCGGATCGAGGAGTTCCTCGATTCGCTACCCGCCGATGTGAGGCTGGACGGCCAGCGGAGAAGCTGTCTGGCCAGCACTCGCAAGGGCACCCCGTGCCAGCGCGAGCCGCTGCCGGCGATGGACTACTGCCCCTCGCACAAGCACCTCGAGGAGACCTTCGGGGTCCGCGAGGTCGAAGCGGCGGCGGCCTAGTTTCTGGGGTCAGGTGTGATGCGCCCGCCGGGGGGTCGGGCGCCGCACCCTCCCCGATAAGTTGGCGCGATGCTGCTCGGGGTCGACGTCGGTGGAACCTTCACCGACGCCGCGCTGCTCGACGGCGAGATCCTGCAAACGGCGAAGGTGCCGAGCACGCCCGAGGATCAGTCCCGTGCCGTGATCTCGGCCGTAGAGGAGGTGCTGAGCCGCGCCGGGGCGGAACCGGCCGACGTCGAGGCGTTCACCCATGGCATGACGGTCGGCACGAACGCGCTGCTCGAGGAGCGCGGCGCGCGCACCGCCCTGATCGCCACGAGGGGGTTCTCCGACCTCCTCGAGATCGGCCGCCAAGAGCGCCCCAGCCTCTATCACCCCTGTCGCCCCAAGCCGCGGCCACTGGCTGACCCCGAGCTGCGGTTCGAGGCCGCGGAGCGGATCGGCGCGCAGTCGGTGATCGAGGAGCTGCCAGAAGACGAGGTCGCCCGCTTGGTCGATCGGCTGCGAGACAGCGATGCCGAGTCGGTGGCGGTTTGCCTGCTCTTCGCCTTCCGGGATCCGAGCCACGAGCAGCGCATCGCCTCGGCGCTCCGTGAGGCTCTCCCGGACCTCCATGTCTCCACCTCGCACGAGGTGCTCCCCGCCTTCCGCGAGTACGAGCGCTTCTCCACCACCGTGATCGACGCCTACCTCTCCCCGCTCCTCGGCCGCTACCTGGGCAGCGTCACGGAGGCCTGCCGCGACCGCGGCCTCGCGGAGCCTGAGGTGATGCGCTCCTCCGGCGGCACGGCCGATGCGGCCGAGGCGGCGCGATCGGGCGCCTGGAGCGTTCTCTCGGGACCGGCCGGCGGCGCGGTCGGCGCCGGCCTGCTCGCCCGGAGCGCCGGTCATCCGGATGCGATCGGCGTCGACATGGGCGGCACCTCCTGCGACGTCTGCGTCGTCGACGCCGGCGAGGTGAGGCGGACCGACTCGCGCGAGATCGAGGGGCGTCCGATCCAGCTGCCGATGGTCGACGTCCACACCGTCGGCGCGGGCGGCGGTTCGATCGGCTGGCGCGATGCGGGGGGCGCTCTTCGGGTCGGCCCGCGCTCCGCGGGGGCGGAGCCGGGGCCCGCCTGTTACGGCCGAGGCGGCACCGAGGCGACGGTGACCGACGCGAACCTGCTGCTCGGCTACCTCTCCTCCGACTCCGACCTGGCCGGCGGCGTCGCTCTCGACTTCGACGCCGCCCGCCGCGCGATCGGCTCGCTGGGCGAGCAGCTCGGCCTGGGCGAGACCGAGGCTGCGGAGGGAATCGTGCGGGTCGCGAACCAGGAGATGATCCGGGCGATGCGCGTCGTTACCGTCGAGCGGGGGGTCGACCCGCGCGGATATGCGCTGTTGCCCTTCGGCGGCGCGGGCCCGATGCACGCGGCCGCGCTGGCGGACGACCTCGAGATCGGGCGCCTCGTCTGTCCGCGGGCGAGCGGGGTCCTCTCGGCCCTCGGGCTGATCGCCGCCGGCCATCGCCGCGACACCGCCCGCACGGTGCTGCTCTCCGCCGACGAGATCACGGCGGAGCGGGTGGCCGCCGAGGTCAAGGCCCTGAGCGAGCCGCTCCTCGCCGGCATGAGGGATCCGAAGCTCGAGGTGGTCTACGAACTCCGCTACCGGGGCCAGGCGTTCGAGCTGCCGATCCCTGGGCCGCCCGAACCGGACCCCGATCGCCTGGCCGAGGACTTCGCGCGCGAGCACGAGACCCGCTACGGCTATCGCGACCCCGAGGGCAGGCTCGAGCTGGTCACGATCCGGGTGGCGGCGGTGGAGCCGGGCCCGGAGCCCCGCCCGCGGGCCGCCGCGGATGGAGGCGTGGCCGAGAGCGGGCGCGAGGCGCGCTTCGGCGGCGAGTGGGTGAGCACACGCGTCCTGCGGGGCGAGCCGCAGGCAGGTTTCACCGCGAAGGGACCGTGCGTCTTCGAGCTGCCGGAGGCGACGCTCGTGCTGCCGCCGGGCTGGAAGGCGGCGGTGGACGAGGCGGGCACGATCTCTGCGGTACACGCGACGGCGATTCGAGGCGCAGCCGAGGAGCAGATGCGAGGGCGCGCTTAAGCGCGACCCGTTTGATGACCATGGCGAACCCGTCCCTCGACCCCGTCGCGCTCCAGGTGATGACCGGCGCGCTGCGCGCCGCCTGTGACGAGATGGGAGCCGTCCTGATCCGTTCTGCCCACTCGCCCAACATCACCGAGCGCCACGACTGCTCGACGGCGCTCTTCGACCCGAGCGGCGAGCTCGTCATGCAGGCCGAGCACATCCCGGTGCACCTCGGCTCGATGCCCGACGCCGTGGACGCGATCGTCGCTGAGGAGCACCACGACGGCGATCTCTGGATCCTCAACGACCCCTATCGCGGCGGCACCCACCTGCCTGACGTGACGCTGATCTCGCCGGCGTTCCACCACGGCGAACTTCTCGGCTTCTCCGCGAGCCGGGCCCACCACGCCGACATCGGCGGCCCCACCCCCGGCGGGATGCCGGCTCTTTCGGTATCGCTGGACGAGGAGGGCGTAGTGATCCCGCCGACCCGCGCGGACGACGCCGTGCTGGCCGAGCTCGCCTCCCGAATGCGCAACCCGGAGCAGCGGCTCGCCGACCTCCGCGCGCAGCGGGCCGCCAACCTGACCGGGATCAGCAGGCTTCGGCAGCTCGCCGAGCGCACCGGGATCGATCCGCTGCGCACCGCGACCGCCGAGATCCTCGACTACGCGGAGCGGCGCACGCGCGCTGCGCTGCAGGAGATGTCGGACGGCGAGAGCTCCGCGGAGGACCTGCTCGAGGGCCTCGACGGCGACATTCCCCTCCGCCTTCGGGCCACGGTCCGCGGTGACTCGCTGAAGCTCGACTTCGAAGGAACCGCTGAGCAGATCGAGGGCAACCTCAACTGCCCCCTCTCGGTTACCAAGGCGGCCTGCTTCTACGCCGTGCGCGTGGTCTGCGACCCCGATGCGCCGCCGTCCGCGGGCGCCTGGCGGCCGGTGACGGTGAGCGCCCCGGAGGGCTCGCTGCTCAACGCCCGGCAACCCGGCGCGGTGGTCGGTGGCAACGTCGAGACCTCGAGCCGCGTCGCGGACCTGGTCTTCGAGGCCCTCGCGGCCTTCGCCCCGGTCGGCGCCAACGGCCAGGGGACGATGAACAACCTGACGCTTGCCGCCGAGGGCTGGACCTATTACGAGACGATCGGCGGCGGCCAGGGCGCCTGCCCCGGAGCCGACGGGCCGAGCGCCGAGCACGTCGCGATGTCGAACACCCTCAACACGCCGATCGAGGCGCTCGAGACCGAATATCCGGTCCGGGTGGCGGAGCTCTCGATCCGACAGGGCAGCGGCGGCGCGGGTCGCCACCGGGGCGGCGACGGCATCGCGCGCGAGCTCGAGGCGC
This sequence comes from uncultured Solirubrobacterales bacterium, assembly GCA_963728755.1. GTDB lineage: Bacteria > Actinomycetota > Thermoleophilia > Solirubrobacterales > 70-9 > DASUPK01. The sequence continues at coordinate 12,468 of CAVSLI010000012.1, forward strand.
TCGAGCCGATGCGCTACACGCTGATCGGCGATCGGCGCAGGCAGGCGCCGCAGGGTAGGGAAGGGGGGGCACCGGGGGCGACGGGAAGGGACCTGCTGAACGGCGAGCCGGTCCCCGCCAAGGGGGAGGGAGAGCTGCGTCGCGGCGATCGCCTGCGGATCGAGACCCCCGGGGGCGGTGGATTCGGTTCGGAGTCGAATTCCTAGCGCGACACCTCATTCCGGACCGGCCGTATTCGAATCGATTGGCCGGTCAACCAGCCTCGATGCCGCATGGGAATGGGGTATCGCGTTATTACAACTAAGGAGCTGTCCTTGTGACAATCACGCACAAGCCTTGTCAAAGCGAAAGCCGTCCTCTAGACTGCGCGCCTCCGAGGGGCTCCGGTAGACACGGAACTCGGTACCCCGCCCCCCGCCTCCCGAATCCGAACACCGACCACTTCCCAACCTCATGCCGATTGCTTTCAAAGAGTGGGCCGTGACAGTCCGCGCGCTGGCCGAGGGCGAGCAGCTAGTCGCCCTCCGGAAGGGCGGTATCCGCGAGGAGAACAAGCACTTCGAGGTCGAGCACGACCAGTTCTTCCTCTACCCCACCTTCGACCACCAGCGCAACGACCTGGTCCGGGAGTCGCATCACCCGGAACTTCGTCGCGCCCTCGAGGAGGGCGTCTGGCCAGATGAGGAGCCGCCCGCGCGGGCACTGCTCCAGGACGGCGGCATCCCGCAGCCCGACCGGGTCCGGATCCGCGCCTGGGCCGAGATCACCGACCACTTCACGACCGACGACCACCGCGTGGTCGAGGCGCTCACGCCCTTCCACGTCTGGACGTCCGACTACGCGCAGAAACGGCTGTCCTGGAAGCGTCGCCATCCGCTTCACGTCCTGCTGCTCCGGGTGCATCGCATCCCGAGGCCGGTCACCGTGCGCGTCAAGGACGAGCACCACGGCTGTCGCTCGTGGGTCGAGATCGACCGCGATCTCCCCTTCGAGGGGACCCCGGTGATGGCCGACGAGGAGTTCGAGCGGGCCGCCGAGGCGATCCGCGAGATCTGCCAGGGCGAGCTCGTCCCGGCCTAGGTTCGGCGCTTCAGGCACTCAAAGACGCTCGGCGCGCCCTCCTGATCGGCATGGGCGGCGGCGGCGACGTGGTCGGCGCCCTCGGAGTCAGCAAGCTGCTCGAGGACCTGGGCACGGACTGGGTGCTGGGCGGAGTCGCCTGGGAGCGCTCGCCGATCGACCCCCGCCCAGGGCCGCGCTCCCTGGAGGAGATCCGCGGCGGGAGCCCATGCGGCTCGGCGGCTGTGCTGACCGAGGGCGGCACAACCAGCGCCGACGGAGTCGAATTCTCGGAGTCGAAGATGGCGAGTCACCTCGGAAATCCCGTTCTCCTGATCGACATCACGCATGGCCCGGCCGCGCTCGCGACCGGTCTCAGCGAGGCGCGGGCTGAGCTCGGCTGTGATGCCCTCGTGCTGCTCGACGTGGGCGGGGACGTCCTCGCCCACGGTCATGAGCCGGGGCTGGCGAGCCCGCTGTGCGATGCCGTCGTCCTCGCCGCCGGATTGATCCTGGCGCACTCATCGAAGCGCCCCGGTGCCGACTGGGACGGCGATCTGATCGCCGCCGTCTACGGCCCTGGCTGCGACGGTGAGCTCACCCCGGAGGAGGTGCTGGAGCGGATCGCGGAGCTGCAGTCGGCCGACGCGCTGCTCGGGGCGTGGGGGCTCACCCCTGAGGCGGGGGATCTGGTCGAGGCCGCCGCCCAGGTCGTGCCGACAGAGGCGAGCCTGATGGCGGTCCGCTGTGCCCGCGGCGAGCGCGGTAGCGTCCCGATCCGCGGTGGCCGGCGGACGGTGGAGCTCACTCCGCTCGGGGCCCTGACGTTCCTCTTCGACCCGGTGGCGGCGGCCAACTCGGCGATCCCGCTCGCCACGGCCGTCTCGCCCGCGGCAAGCCTCGAGGAGGCACACGACGCGCTCATGGGGATGGGTGTGCGCACCGAGCTGGATCTGGAGAGAGAAAGAGCAGCGGCCACGAAACCGGCCGCCGAATAGACGCCGGAGCCTCGGAGTAGCCTGGTCGAGGGGTTGGGGCACCCGCATGACCTGGATCGAGACCGACTCGCTGAGCTTCACCGCGCGCCACGACGACGCCGACCTCGCCTGCGCGCACCGCGTCCTCGACGGGCTCGAGGACCTGCGCCTGCGGCTCGAGGACCGCTTCGATGCGGTTCCGGGCAACGTCACGATCGTCCTGCACGACAACCCGGCCTGGCTCTCGGCGGCGCACCCGCTGCTCCCCGCCGTCCGCTGGTCAGCGGCGCCGGCGGCGCGGCGCTACCTGGCGGGCTGGCCGATGGACGGCGAGATCCACACCCTGAACGACTCCTGGATGGAGCGGCGCTCCGCCGGCGAGGACTCGCTGCGCGCCCTGCGGGGCACAGCCGAGCGCATGTACTGCCAGATCGTCCTGGCGGCGAACAACCCGGCGCTGCCGCCGATGTGGACGCCGAAGCGCTTCCTGACCTACCTGCGCTGGGCCTGGCTGATCGAGGGCGCGGCGCAGTACTTCACGGGGCAAATCGGGTTCTTCCGGGCGGCCGTGATCACGCGGTTGCGAGAGGGCGATCGGCCGGCATTCCCCCCCAGCCGCCGCGACGCCCTCATCCTCGGAGGGACCATCTTCGACATGCTCGAGCGTCACGCGGGGCCCGATGCCTGTGTCCGGATGGCCTCGCGCCTCCATCGCGCGGGCCCGCGGGGAAATCTGGAGCTCGCCTTCGAGGCGCGCATGCGCGACATCGAGCGCGCCTGGCGCATGCACCTCGACGAGATCCTCCATCCGCAGGCCGACTCGCCCGGGATGGACTCATCGAGGGACGTGCTGCAGCGGCCGGACCTCGACCTGGACCTCGACCTCGAGCTCGATCTGGATACCGACTTCAGCTTCGACCCGACGACGCGACCGCGCTCAGCCGAACACGAGGTAGAAGAGATAGACGACCAGGGCGGCGACTCCCACCGCCGCGATCAGTCCGAGCGCGAGCCTCGCTGGCGACCCGACCCCCGGTAGCCGCTCCGGCGGTGCCTCGGCCGAGAGCAGGTCGCTCCCGGCGAGCAGCTCGCGCGCCGTTTCATAGCCCGACTCGGGCACGAGCACATCCCGTGGACCCCCCGCCAGAAAGTCCGGGACGTCGAACCCGCGCGTGCGGCGGAGCATCGACGGGATCCCGTGGTCGAGCAGGATGGACTGGATCATCTCGCCGTCGGCGAGGCTGCGGGCCCCGGTGACGCGGAGCAGGTCGCCGCGGGCGTACTGCGGGCGGACCTTGCGCGCTCGCTCGTGCGCCTCGGTGATCGGCTCCTCCTCGCGGGTGCCGGCGTAGACGAGCGGCATGCCGCAGTTGCGGCAGAAGCGCTCGTCGATCCGATGAGGGAGAGCACACCGCGGGCAGGTAAGGGCGCCCCCCCGGGTTGCCGCCGGCGCTCTCGCATCATCCCGGCTACGCCTCGGAGGACCTCGCGAGGTCGACCTCGGTGACCTCGCCGTCGTCGATGCGGAAGCCGCGGAGCGGCTCCTCGGCCTCGGCCAGCGACAGGATCAGGTAGATCGAGTCGGGATAGGTCGCGAGGTTGATGTCCGTCTGCGACGGATAGGCCGGGCTAGCCGTGTGCGAGTGATAGATCGCCACCATCTCCTCATCGTTCTCGGGGATCTCGCGAAAGGTGATCCTGAAGAGGTCGTTGGGGTCTAGCGTGTAGCGGAGGGGGCTGTGCTCGGCGTTGGTGGCGCGATAGAGGTTCGTCGCCTCACCAGACCTGCCTCCGAGGATCCCGCAGCACTCATCCGGGGCCTCCTGGCGAGCATGCTCGAGGATCCCCTCGTAGATATGCCCAGGAATCCGCATCAGTAGAAGACCACGCCCTCGCGGCGGGGTGGCTCGCTCAGGTCGCCAGCCTCTTTTCCGAGCAGGTCCGGATCCTCACGGCCCTTTTCCCAGAGCAGGTCGTCCAGCACGGGCGGGGACATCTTCGCCTCCTCCGCCACCTCCTTGAAGGCGTCACGGGTCGCCTCCCGGACCTCCTCGACCTCCCCCTCCTCCACGAGCCCCGAGCGCAGCGCGAGCCGCATCAGCACGTTGTCGGACGACACCTCCCAGCTCTCCGGATCGGAGACCTCGAGCCAGCCGCGCCGCTCCCAGACCTTGGCGACCAGGAAGGCCTTCTTGCGGAGCGGATCGGCGAAGGCGTCGAACTCGCTGAGACGAAACAGCACGCCCCCGGGTCCGCCCAGCATCCCCCCGGAGGCATCGATCAGGGCCTGGGCCTGGCCGCCGTATTCCTTCAGGAGGCCCGTTGCGAGGTCGTCCCAGAGCTTCGCCCGGCGCTCGGGGTCGTGAAGGGTGTCCTGGCCGGCGCGGAAGACGGCCGCGATCGCGGCGGGATCGACGCCGAGCAGCGACCGAGCGGTGAGCGCCCCGGGCGCGCGCCGCTCCGCGCGCAGGCCGAGCGCCCAGAGCAGGGCGCTGCCCTCGTACGGGCCCTCGCCATCGACCAGGTGCGGCTCGGTGTAGCCGGTCTGGTGGTCGATCGCGGCGAGGAAGAGGGCGGCGTCCGGGTTCGGCACCTCCCCGAACGTCGGCGGCTCGTAGTCGGCGGCAAGCTCCTTGACGCGGGCGGCCACCCGCTTCAGGGCATCGGGATCAGCGTTCACGTAAGTCAGGCTACGGAAGCCCGGCTACCACCAGACGGTGGAGTCGATCTGCTCGAGTTCCTCGATCGGCTTGGTGTAGACGCCAGAGGAGAGGTACTTCCAGCCGTCGTCCGGGACCAGGAAGACGACGTTGCCCTCGTCCAGCTCCGAGGCGATCCGATGAGCTACGTAGGCGATCGCCCCCGACGAGACCCCGGCGAACATTCCCTCCTCATGGAGGAGCTTGCGCGTCCAGACGATCGCGTCCCGGTTCGAGACCATGATCTTCCGGTCGAGCAGGCTGAGGTCGATGATCGGCGGGATGAAGCCGTCGTCGAGCGAGCGAAGGCCCTGCACCAGCTCGCCCTGCATCGGCTCGGCCGCGACGATCTTGGTGTCCGGGTTCTCCTCCTTGAGCCGCCGGCCGTTCCCCATCAGCGTGCCCCCCGTGCCGAGTCCGCCGACGAACGCCGTGACCTCGTCGAGCTCGTCGAGGATCTCCTTGGCGGTGCCCTCGTAGTGGGCACGGGGATTTGCCTCGTTGCCGTACTGATACGGCATGTAGTAGGAGGCGTCTCCCTCGGCCATCTCCAAGGCCAGCTCGACCGCGCCATTGGATCCCTTCGCCCCCTCGGAGTAGACGATCTCCGCGTCGTACATCCGCAGAAGCTGCGTTCGCTCCCCGGTGACGTTGTCCGGCATCACGACCTTGAGCGGATAGCCCTTGCGCTGGCAGATCATCCCCAGGGAGATGCCTGTGTTGCCAGAGGTCGGCTCGAGAATCGTCTGACCCGGTTCGATCGCGCCGCGCGCCTCGGCGTCCTCGATCATGTACTTGGCGACCCGGTCCTTGACGGAGCCGGTCGGGTTGCGCCCCTCGAGCTTCGCCCAGAGGCGGACCTCCGGCTTCGGCGTCAGTCGCGGCAGCTCGACCAGCGGTGTGTTGCCGATCGCCTCGAGTACGTTCTCGAAGTGGCCGCCGCAGGGACGATTGAGGAGCGGCTCGGTGCTCATCTCGGTCACAAGGATACTTCAGAAAGTGAAGTAGTCGGGCGGAGCAACCTCGCCTCAACGAAGCTCGGATAAGGTCCGTCGCGTACCCGAGCCCCGAGAGGGGAGTGACGAGAGATGAAACACAGACTTACCGTACTGATCGCAGTGATCGCGATTCGCCGCCGTCACGGTGGCCGCGGGCTGCGGGGGCGGCGACGACGACAACGGGAGCACGAGCGGCGGCGGCGGCACGCTGACCGCGACGCCGGACCTCAACGTGCCGACGGATCCCGCGATCGCAGTCGCAGGTCCGCCGCCGCGATCAAGTCGAAGGGCACGCTCACCGTCGCGGCGGACGCGACCTATCCGCCGGATCGAGTTCATCGCCAGCGATGGCAAGACCGTCATCGGCGATGGACGCCGACATGGCGAAGGCCCTGGCCAGCGTGATGGGCCTCAGGCGAGCGTCCAGAACGTCACCGTTCGACAGCATCATCCCGGGACTGGCCGCCGGCAAGTACGACCTTGGCATGTCGTCCTTCACGGACACCAAGGAGCGCGAGAAGACGGTCGACTTCGTCACCTACCTGCAGGCCGGATCTCGATCTACGTGAAGGCCGACGGCGGGCCCGAGCTCACCTCGCTCGACGACGCTCTGCGGCCACAAGGTCTCCGCGGAGAGGGGGACGACCCAGTCTGACAGATCGACGAGCAGAACAAGAAGTGCACGCCGAGGGCAAGCCCGGGTCGACGTCCAGTGATCCTGCCGGACCAGAACGGCGTCAACCTGGCGGTCTCGAGCGGCCGCGCCGACGCGGCCATGGCGGACTCGCCCGTCGCGGCGTACATCGCCGAGAAGTCGAACGGCCAGCTCAAGGTGACGGGCGGCCCGTTCCCGCCCGAGCCCTACGGGATCGCGATCCCGAAG
>CAVSLI010000013.1:0-181665 GCA_963728755.1 uncultured Solirubrobacterales bacterium
CACCGACCGAGAAACCGGCGAGCGCCATCGCCACCTCCAGCACCTGGTCCTGGAAGACGATCGCGCCCAGCGTGTCCCGCAGCGCCGGCTCCAGCGACGGGATGCTCGTATGGAATCTCGTAGCCGGGGTCCTCGCGCAACCGCCTCCGCCGCTCGATGTAGGGGTGGACGGCGCCGCCCTGGATCGGCCCGGGCCGCACCAGCGCCACCTGCACCGTCAGGTCATCGAGGTTCTCGGGGCAGCGTCCGCGGCAGCATCTGCATCTGCGCCCGGCTCTCGACCTGGAAGACGCCGGTCGTCTCGGCCCGCTGGATCGTCGACCAGACCTCGTCGTCGTCGAGCGGCACCCGGGAGAGATCGATCCGCTCCCCGCGCGTCCGCGCGATCTCGTCCACGCAGCGCTCGATCGCCGAGAGCATCCCCAGCCCGAGCAGGTCGATCTTCAAAAAGCCGGCGTCCGCGCAGGAGTCCTTGTCCCACTGGACGATCTGCCGCCCCTCCATCGCCGCCGGCTGCACCGGGCAGAGCTCGATCAGCGGCAGTGGTCGAGATCACCATCCCGCCGGGATGCTGGGAGAGGTGGCGCGGCAGGCCCGCGATCTCCGGCAGCAGCTCCGCCAGCGCCCGCCAGCGAGGCGAGCGCGCGCGCAGCTTCCCCAGCGTCTCCTCCATCCGCGCCCAGGCATCCCGGCTCGCCTCGTAGACGTCGACCGCGCGCGCCAGCCGCTCGACCTCGCCCGGCGGCAGCCCCAGCGCCTTGCCGAGGTCGCGGATCGCGCCGCGCGCCCGGTAGGTGGCGAAGGACGCGACCAGCGCCGAGCGTTCGTGCCCGTAGCGCTCGTGGACCCGCGGGATCAGCTTCTCGCGGATGTCCCGTGGGAAGTCGAGGTCGATGTCCGGGACGTCGGTGAGCTCCTCGTTCAGGAAGCGGCCCAGGAAGAGGTCGTTCTTCACCGGGTCGATATGCGAGAGCCCGGTCAGGTAACAGACGAGCGAGCTGACGCTCGAGCCGCGGCCCCGGCCCGGCGGCAGCAGCCGCCGCGCGGATTCTGGCGCCGCGCACCTCGGCGGCCACCTCCCGCGCCAGCTCGAGCATGTCGTGGTGGAGCAGGAAGAAACCCGAGAGCCGCAGCTTCCGGATCAGCGCCAGCTCCTCCTCCAGCCGCCGTTCGGCCTCGGCGCGCTGCGGCGTCCCCTCATAGCGATCCACCAGCCGCACCCGGCAGAGCTCGGCCAGCCGCCGGTCCGCGCCCTGATCCTCGGCGCCCGGATAGCTGTAGCCGAGCTCGCGGGTGAGATCGAAGCGCAGCCGCCCGGCCAGCCGCTTCGTCTCCGCCACCGCCTCCGGGATGGTCGCGGAACCGCGCCGCCGCCTCTCGGCCGAGAGCAGCGCCGAGGCCGAGTTGCCGCGGCGCATCCCCTCGGTCTCGTCCAGCGTCGCCCCCAGCCGCACCGCCACGAACGCGTCCTGGAGCGAGCGCGGCGAGCGCTCATGCGCGTGCGCATTGCCCGTCGCCACCGCCGGCACCCCGAGCCGCTCCGCCAGGGCGGCGAGCCAGCGGTTCCGCGCAGCGGTCGCGCCGCCAGAGCGGCCGCTGCAGCTCGACCCGGAAGCGGTCGGGCCGAAGGCCCGCAGCAGCCGGCGGGCAAGGTCGCCTCGGCGCCCGCCGGATCGCCTCGTTCCCAGCGCCCCGCGACCGCCCCGTCGCGCGCGCAGCCCGACATGCAGACCAGCCCCTCGGTATGCCGCTCGAGTTCATCGATCGGGAGCGAGGGCGGCAGCGCCTCTCTTCGATGCGAGTCCGCGCGAGAGCGCAACCCGTTTGAGGCTGGTTCCCGTGTGCCGCGGTGCGCACCGGTGATCAGCCGGCAGAGGTTGGCCCAGCCCGTCGCGTCCTCGACCAGCAGCGTGACATGGACCGGGCGCGGCATCCGCCGCGGCACCTCCACGGTCAGCTCGCAGCCGAAGATCGGCCGTACCCCGACGCCCCTGCAGGCGTGGGCGAACTCCATCGCCCCGCAGACGTTGTCGTGGTCGGTCAGCGCCAGCGCCTCGTGGCCCAGCCCTGCCGCTGCGGCCGCCAGCTCGGCCGGGTCCGAGGCGCCGTCCAGGAACGAGTAGGCGGAGTGGCAGTGCAGCTCGGTGTACATCAATCCCGCTGGCGGAACCATTGAAGCGAGTCTGCGCGAGGGCGCAACCCGTTCGAAGCGGTCTCAGAGAAGACGACGACGTCGCTGCCGTCCTCGAGCACCACCTCGAAGTAGCGTCTTTGCAGGGGTTTCTGCGTCCACCAGCCGTCCTCTACAAGCCACTCCTCGCGCACCGACTCCACCGCCAGCCGCCCCACGGACTGGGGCGCTCCGTCGGGCCCCATCTGCACCGGCACCGGCCAGGGCCTGTTGACTCGGCCGGGCCTCACAACTCCTCCTCCGGGAAGGGCATGAGCACCTCACGCCGCTCCGGCACCCGCGACTCCGGATTCACCTCGAGCACCCGCAGCACCGAATCGGCGCCCGCCGCCGAGCGTGTCTGGCGCACCGCTTCGGTGATCCGCCGGCGCCGCTCCTGCTCGGGGCTCGAAAGCGTCAGCTGTTCCCCGGTCGCCGGCCCGAGCGCCACGGCCTCGAGCCGCAGCGTCGCGGCCGGAGCGGGGAGCAGGGAGAGGTGGGGGAGGAGGGCATCGACGAACAGGGCCCGATCCGCGCTGGAGCGCCGCAGAGCGACCTGCCGCCGCCATCCGCCACCGGCGGCGAGGCGAGCGGAGAGTCGCAACGCCCGCAGCGTCCTGCCCCGTCGCCCATCATGCGCGAGCAGTCGTGAGATCAGTAGCTCCAACGCCCGCTCGAGCTGCTGGCCGGAGATGGCCTCGGGCAGCTCCAGCTCCACCGCAATCGCCTCCCGCACCGGCCGTGGCCGCAGCGGCTCATCCTCGCCGCGGGCCAGCCGCAGCGCCCGCAGTCCCAGCCGGCCGAAGCGGTCGGCGACCGCATCGCGGGGCAGCTCGGCGAGCCGCCCCAGGGTGGAGATCCCGAGCCGCTCGAACTCGTTGGGCAGGTCATCGGCCTCGTGGTCCCCGCCAAGCCGGTCGCAGAGAAGCGAAACGGGGTGGGGGCCCAGGAATTCACTGGCATCCCGGTTTCCAACCACCTCGGAGTGATTGGCGGCCACATATGCGCAGAAGCGGCCCGGGCCGACGCCGAGCAGCGCCGACGAACCCAACTCCCCGCGGGCGCGCTTCAGCACGCCCTGGATTCCTCCCCAGATGCCGGCCAACCCGCCGGCCTCGAAGAAGGCCTCCCCGGCGCGGTCGGACTCGACCTCCGCGCCGATCCCCTCGAGCCGTCGCAGCGCCCGCTCCCACGAGCTCTCGGCCCGCTCCGGATCGGGTGAGATCAGAACCAGCTCCGGGCAGCGCGAGAGCGCCTCTCCCATCCTCATACCCGGCCGCAGCCCGAAGCTCTCCGCCGGCTCGGTGACCTCCCCGATCAGCTGCGCCCCGCCCGGCTCCGGGGCGAGCGCCGCCGGCCGCGACAAGATGCCCTGGTCGTGGATCGCGGCGATCAGCCGGAAGCGGGGGATCAGGGCGCATGCGACTGGCATCGAACATATGTTCGTATACCCAGCCCGATCCGTCAAGAAGCGCCGATTAAGAACCGCTTCCAACGGGCATCGTTGACCCATCATGCTGATCGCTGCCGTGATCGTCTTCTGCATCGTCCTCGCAGTGCTGGCGTTCCTGGCCCCGCGGCTCTCCCGTTACTTCCAGCGCGCCGGCGACAAGCCCTGCAGGTCGGGCAGCGGACCGGCGGGAAGGCTCCCGGCAAGTCGGTAAATGGCTACAAAAGCCGTTCTCCACGTCCCGCAAGGCTGTCCAGAAGAGCGGAGAGAAGGGCCGCGAGGGCCGGCGAGCCCGCTCTGGACCCTCGGATACCGGAGTAGCTGATGCGAGGGTCGCCGCAGCGAAGGGCGCGAGGCCCGTTAGCCAAGCGGGAACCGACGACCGAGGAGCTGCGCCAGCCCGAGCGGGCCACGGAGGAGCATCAGGCCGTCGACGCCTCGGCGACTCGCGACGAGGCGCACCAGCACCAGCGCCGCGCCAACAAGTCCGCCTATCTCGAGCGCATGCTGGCCAAGCGGGAGCGCTCGGAGCGCGGCGACGAAAACACCGATTGAGCCTTCGGCTCGCCGTAATCGCGGACACCCACCTGCCGCGCGGCGACCGTTATGCGAGGGTGCGCCAGCGGAGCGAGGCGCAACCCGTTTTCTGGCGAAGCCGTCTCGCCACCCTGCGAGCGGCAGACCTGATCGTCCACGCCGGCGACTTCAGCCGGCCATCCGTGCTCGACGTTCTTCGTGAGCTGGCCGGTGGCACCGTCCACGGCAACGTCGACAGCGCCGAGCTCCGCCGCGAGCTGCCATCGATCTCGCTCGAGCTTGAGACGTAGTTCGGGTGTGACCCACGACGCCGGCCCCTCCAAGGGTCGCCTCGAGCGCCTGCGAGGCCGCTTCCCCGACGCCGACGCGGTCGTCTTCGGCCACTCCCATATGCCGCTGCACGAGCAGCAGGACGGCTTCCAGATCTTCAACCCGGGCAGTCCCATCGAGCGCCGTCGCGCCCCTCACCGCTCGATGGGCGAGGCGACCGTGGAGGGCGACGTGATCGAGTTCGCCACCTCGCATTGCCATGATCTGCGTGTGACCGCCCGCGCAATCGCCGTCCTGGGAGTCCTCGGCATCGCCGCGCTGTCCGGCTGCGGGTCCTCGGGTGGCGACAGCACGACGATCCCGGGCGGCGCCAACCCTGCGACCGTTCGGGTGATCAGGGGCTGGGCCGATGAGCTCCGCGCCGGAGACGTGACCGCGGCGAGCGAGCGTTTCGCAATCCCGAGCGTCATCCAGAACGGAACCCCGCCGCTGCGTCTCACTAGCCGAAGCGAGGTGGAGGCCTTCAACCAATCGCTCCCCTGCGGCGCGACGCTCACGGAGGCGGTCTCGATCGACCGATACACCATCGCCACGTTCAAGCTCACGGAACGGCCCGGGCCCGGCGAGTGCGGCAACGGCGTGGGGGAGACAGCCAAGACCGCCTTCGTGGTCCGCAAGGGACTGATCACCCAGTGGCGCCGGGTCGTCGACAGCGAGGGGACGTCGACGACTCAGGGCCCGGTCGTCTGCAGCCCGGATCCTCTCGATCACCGCGTCGGTGAACTCGGTCGTTCCCGCGTGGCCCTTCAGGTCCGGGGTCCGGATCCCGGAGGACGCCGTCTGCATGACGGCGTCGTAGACCGCCGCTGACGCCCGCCCGGCCTCCTCGACGCCGGCCTGGGCCGCATGGTGCAGCAGCGCGGCCGCGGCCAGGATCATCCCCATCGGGTTGGCGATGTCCTTCCCCTCGAGCGCCGGTGCTGTGCCGTGCGGCGCCTCGCTCATCGCGACCCGCACCCGCAGGTCGCCGTCGAGGGCGAGTAGCACCGATTCGGCACCGGCGATCGATCCATACAGGGGCAGGACGAGGTCCGAGAGCAGGTCGCCATCGCGGTTCAGACTCGGGATCACCAGAGGCGCGTCGGCCCGCCCGGTGAGGAGGCCCGCGTAAGTCGCGTCGATCAGCAGCGGCTCGTAGTCGATCTGCGGATGACGCTCGGCCGCCTCGTCCATCTCCTCCTTCAGCATCCCCTCGTAGACGGGACTGACCGTCCACTTCGGCCCGCCATATACGCGCCCGCCGATCCCCTCGGCGGTGCGGAAGGCGTACTCGGCGACCGCACGGCAGATCGAGCGGTGGATCACCTCCGTGCGTTCGGCGATCTCGTCCCCGTTCTCGGGGCGCGCGACTCCTGGGCGCCATACGCATCCTCGACCGCCATCCGAACGACCGAGATCGGATGGTGGATCCCCGCCACCGGACTGATTCCCGGGATCCGGCGGCCGGTCCTGACGATCACCTTGCCGTCGATCGCCTCGCGGATCAGCCGGTTCGGGCTGCCAACGTCATCGGCGCCCTCGGGCGTGATGGTCGCGGCCTTGATCCCGAAGCCGGCCTCCGCCATTGCGATCGCCCCTTCGATGCAGACCGCGTTCTGCGTACGCCGCCGGTTCTCCAGCGAGAGGTCGAAGCGCTCCAGCTCGAGGTCGAGTCCGGTCACCTCGGGGTCGATCACACGCAGCGCCTGCTCGAGCAGCTCCTGCCCGGTCTGATCGCCCTCCAGCACGACTATCCGCAGCCGGCTCATCGGAGCTGCGAGGCTACTCACCTATGGAGCAGTGCACCTGGTGCGGGGTCGAGGTCGAGCCCGACGATGGCTTCCGGGCCTACGAGCCCGAGGGCGAGCGGCGGGCCGTCTTCTGCCGGCTCGAGCACCTGATCCCCTGGTCGATCCAGGGTGCCCATTGGGAGGTGGGAGCCATGTCCGAGCCCCCCGCGCTCGCTGAGGGCGTGACCGATTGCTCGCACTGTGGCGAGGAGCTCACCGATGCGCACGTCCTGCTGGTTCGGCACCGGGGCGAGCATCGGGTCGCGGACGCCTTCTGCGGCGTCGACCACATGGCTGCATGGGCGAAGGCGGGCGGCCGCTGGCAGTGACTTTCCGAGTTTGCGGCGATCCGCAAGGAGACCGAATCCGTGGATTCCCGCAAAACGCGGCGTCAGGCCTCACGGCCTCTTGACGCCGCGCGTCCACGCAGTAGGGTCCCCGCACTTGAACAAAGCAGGTTGACCTTCGGGTCAATCAGGCTCAGTTCAAAGGAAGGGCCCGGGCGACCGGGCCCTTCCGCTGTCGGCGTCGGGACCGAGCGATGAGCGGAGCCGGGATGGCCGGTCACTACCTTCAGTAGGCATGCCCACCTCACGCTCCATCCAGCGCACCTATCTGCTCCTCATGCTGGGCAACACGCTCGCGACATCGCTGATCTGGGGGATCAACACGATCTTTCTGCTCGACGCGGGCCTCTCGAACCTGGAGGCGTTCGCCGCAAACGCCTTCTTCACCGCCGGCATGGTGATCTTCGAGGTGCCGACGGGGATCGTCGCCGACACGATCGGGAGGCGGACCTCGTACCTGCTCGGCACCCTGACGCTGGCGGGCTCGAGCCTGCTCTACGTGCTGCTCTGGCAGATCGAGGGGCCCTTCTGGGAGTGGGCTGTCGTGTCGCTGCTGCTCGGCCTCGGCTTCACCTTCTTCTCCGGCGCTGTAGAGGCCTGGCTCGTCGACGCGCTCACGGCGACCGGGTACGAGGGCAAGCTCGAAACCGTATTCGGGCGCGGACAAATGGTCACCGGCGCCGGGATGCTCGGAGGTTCCGTCGCCGGAGGCTTCATCGCGCAGCAGGTCAGCCTGGGGACGCCGTTCGTGCTTCGCGGAGCGATTCTCATCGTCATGTTCGCCGTCGCCTTCAGGCTGATGCACGATGTCGGGTTCACGCCGGACAGGGGCGGCAGGCCGCTCGCGGAGATGCGGAAGATCGCAGCCAACTCGATCGACTACGGCTGGCGGGTCCCCGCCGTGAAGTGGCTGATGGTCGAGGCCCTGTTCACGGGCGGCGTCGGGATCTACGCTTTCTACGCGCTGCAGCCGTACCTGCTCGAGCTCTATGGCGACCCGCACGCCTACGAGATCGCCGGCCTGGCCGCGGCGATCGTCGCGGGCGCCCAGATCCTCGGTGGGGCGGCGGCGCCGCGGATCCGAGCCATCTTCCATCGCCGGACCTCGGCCCTGCTCGTCATGGCCGGACTCAGTGTGATCACGCTGGGGCTGATCGGCGCGATCCAGAGCTTCTGGGCCGTGATCGGGCTGACGACCGTCTGGGGACTGCTCTTCGCGGCCACGATGCCGATCCGCCAGACCTACATCAACGGGATGATCCCGTCACGGCAGCGGGCGACGATACTCTCCTTCGACTCGATGATGTCCTCTACCGGGGGCGTCTGGGCGCAGCCGCTGCTGGGTCGTGTCGCGGATACGTCGGGATACGCGGCGTCGTATGTCGTCTCGGCAGGGATCGCGACCCTCGCCCTCCCGTTCATCGCCCTCTCGCGCGCCCAGAACGCGCCGGCCGACACGTCTCGAGCTGACCGAGGCGCCGGCGCCACAGCCGGCCTGAGCCTCCAAAACCCCGCTACTAGCGAAAACGTTCGTCGAAGCGGGGTTGACTTTCCGCTCTGCGAGGCGTACGGTGCTTCTCAACGGAGCAAGGGAAACCTTGTTCTCAGAAAGGGCCCGAGAAATCGGGCCCTTTCGCTGTTCTCAGGGCTTCTTCGCGGGCTTGCCGCGCTTCCTCGCCGGCGGCAGGGGCCCACGCGGCGGCGCCGCCCAGGACAGAATCAACGGCGCAACCAGGTTCGGACGCTCGACGTTCGGGGAGTGTCCCGCTCCGGGGATGAGGTGGGTCTGCACCCCAGGAACGTTCTGTCGATAACGGTCGACGGCAGCCTGCGCGTCATAGAGCTGGTCCTGGGCACCGAAGATCACCATCGTCGGCAGGCGGGTCGTCGCGAGTCGCTCGTCGAGCGGGCTCTGGGCGACGAAGTCCTTCTCGGCGTCGTAGGTGTCCTTGTAGGCCGTGTACGTCATCGCGCGGAGGTCGTCCACCGGCTGGTCCGGGTTGTCGAAACCGCGCGAGATGTCGTAGCCGGGGGCGAAGGCGTCCTCGTACTGGTCCCGGACCGTGGATTTCGGGGTGATCCGCAGGAGGCGATCAGCCGCCTGCCCGACGATCGGCCAGTAGCTCACGCGCTGCGCGAGCGACTCGTTCTCGAAGCCGTCCTCCGGCGTCTGGTCGATGATCACCACGCGCGAGGCCAGCTGGGGGCTCCGCTGCGCGAGCGCCGTGACCAAGCTGCCGCCGAGCGAGTGGCCGACCACGGTGGCGTTGGCGACCCCGAGCTTCGCCAGAGCCTCCGCCACGACGGTCGCCTGGTCGTCGATCGAGTAGCCCGCGCTCGGCTTGTCGGAGCCGCCGTGGCCGAGCAGATCGACCCGGATGACCCGGTGGTCACGCCCGAGGAGCGGCGCCAGGTCGTCCCACCAGCTCATCGAGCACGTGTAGCAGTGGATCAGCACGATCGGGGTGCCTCGCGGGTTGCCCTCCTCGAGGACCTGAAGGGTCCCGTTCGAGGTGTCGACCAGCCGCGCCCCGCTGTCACGCACGTAGGCGTCTTTGGTGGCGTTCGAGACCACGATCGCATTGAGCAGCAGCAGGACGACGAGTCCCGCAATCAGCCCCAGGGTGATCTTCAGCCAACGCGGCACTGGCTACATCTAACTCTCGGAACCGGATATGCAAGGGTCTCCCGATTATGTAAGGGCGCGCGACAGCGCGACCCGTCAGATGTCGGAGGGGGAACCCGTTTCATGTTGGGGCTCGAGGCCGAGCTTGTCTGCCCGCTCCGCGAGGGACCCGATGACCAGGGCGATGTGCTCATCCTGCTCGACGCCAAGCTCCTCGATCCCGCGCTGGATGTCCTCGCGGTTGACCGCCGCCGCGAACGAGGGGGTCTTGAGCTTCTTCTTCACCGACTTCGGCTTCATGCCCTCGATCCCCGTCGGGCGCACCAGCGCGCAGGCGGCGACGAAGCCCGACAGCTCATCGACGCCGTAGAGCGTCTTCGCCATCCGTGTCTCCCTCGGCACGCCCATGAAGTCCGCATGTCCGGCGACAGCGTCGATCACCTCCTGCGGGTAGCCGCGGTCCGTGAGCTCCTTGATCGCGTAGCGCGGGTGCCCCGTGTCCAGGTCCGGGTAGCGCTCGTAGTCGAGGTCGTGGACGAGGCCGGTGACCGCGTAGATCTCCTCGTCCTCACCCCATTTCCGGGCGTAGGCGCGCATGGCCGCCTCGACTCCGAGCAGGTGCTTCCGGAGGGAGTCCGACTCGACCCATTCGGTCACCAGCTGCCATGCATCGTCCCGTGAGACCTCCGTCATGAGGCTGGTTACTCTAGGCGCCCATGGAGAAGTTCATCATCCAGGGCGGCGTACCGCTGTCCGGGGAGATCGTTCCGGCCGGCAACAAGAACGCGGCGCTACCGATCCTGGCGGCCTGCCTCCTGACTGATCGGGAGGTCGTGGTCCGCAACGTGCCGCGGATCCGCGACGTGCAGTCGATGCTCGGGTTGCTCGAGCGGCTCGGCGTCAAGGTGGACTGGATGGGTGAGAACGAGCTACGCCTGCAGGCCGACGAGGTCTCCGGCCCCGAGGTCGACGAGGAGCTCGCCGACCGGATCCGCGCCTCCTTCCTGATCGCGGGCCCGCTCCTCGCCCGCTTTGGCGAGGTCCGGATGCCGCCTCCAGGTGGCGACACGATCGGCCGGAGGCGACTCGACGCGCACCTCGACGCTTTTCGCGACCTCGGCGCGAGGATCGATGGCGACGTCTGGATCGAGCTTTCGGCACCGCCGGACGGCCTCAAGCCGACGCGGATCTTCATGGACGAGCCGTCGGTTATGGGGACCGAGAACGCGCTGCTCGCCGCGGCGCTGACGGAGGGACCGACGACGATCGCCAACGCCGCCTCCGAGCCGCACGTGCAGGACCTCGCCCGCCTGCTCTGCAAGATGGGCGCACAGGTCGACGGGATCGGATCCAACGTGATGACCGTTCACGGCCGGATGGAGCTCGGTGGCGCGGAGCACGAGGTTTGCTCCGATCACATCGAGGTCGCCAGCTTCATGGCGCTGGCCGCGGCGACGAGCGGCGAGTTGCGCATCCGCGACGTCGTGCCCGAGGACCTCGAGGGGATCCGCAGGCACTTCCGTCGCCTCGGCCTGCAAACCATGCTCGAGGGCGGCGACCTCCTCGTCCCGCCGGAGCAGAAGCTCACCATCCGCGACGACCAGGGGGATGCGATCCCGAAGATCGACGACGGGCCGTGGCCGGCATTCCCTGCCGACCTCACCTCGATCGCGCTGGCCCTTGCGACACAGGCGGACGGCACGATCATGATCCACGAGAAGATGTTCGAGAACCGGCTGTTCTTCGTCGACAAGCTGGTCGCAATGGGCGCTCGGATCCACCTCTCCGACCCCCACAGGGCGGTCGTAAGTGGTCCGAGCCGTCTTCATGGTGCCCGTCTGGAGAGCCCCGACATCCGCGCCGGGATGGCGATGCTCATCGCCGCGCTCGCGGCGGACGGGACCTCGGAGATCGGCAACGTCGCGCAGATCGACCGCGGCTACGAGCGGATCGACATGCGTCTGCGCGATCTTGGCGCCCGCATCGAGCGGGTCGCCGCCGAGCGCGTCCCCGCCTGAACCGGCTCCTATTCGGGCCGCCGCGCCGCTGGGCTTGCAGTCAGCTGACCTCCTCAACGCCATGATGAGCGCATGATCCACCCGACCCCGCCGGGAACACGCGACATCCTGCCCGCGGAGATGCGCGAGCTGCGCACGCTCGAGACGGCCCTGCGCACCGCCTTCGACGAGCACGGCTACGGCGAGGTCGCGACGCCGACGATCGAGTACGCCGACGTCCTGCGGCGTGGCGACGAGCGCTACGCGAACGCCGCCTACCGCTTCTTCGACGAGCGCGGTGATCTGCTCGCGATGCGCTCGGACATGACGATTCCGATCGCCCGGCTCGTGTCGACGCGGATGCAGGACACGGAGCCGCCGTTCCGCCTCTCCTACATCGCACGCGCCTACCGGGCGGTGAACCCGCAGCGCGGTCAGATGCGCGAATTCACCCAGGCCGGGGTGGAGCTGATCGGCGCTGCCGCTCCGGAGGGAACCGCCGAGGTGATCCAGGTGCTGAGCGCGGCGCTCGACGCCGCCGGCCTGACCCGCGCGGTGATCGGACTCGGCGACGCCGATCTCTACAGACAGCTCCTGGCCGAGCTCGGCGTGGAGCGAGAGGCCCGCGACCGGGTCCTCGATCGATTGGCGACGCATGACCTGGTCGGCCTCGAACTGGCCGTCGACGAGGTTCAGGGCCTCGATGCGGAGGCCCGCGCCACCCTGCTCGCCCTGCCGGGGATGCGGGGCGGCCCCGAGGTTCTGGACCGCGCGACCGAGCTCGGCGGCACAGCCGTCAAGCGCGCGACGCGGCGGTTGCGCGCGACCTACGATGCGCTCGCCGCCCGGGGCGTGGCCGAGCGGGTCCGGCTCGACCTCGGGCTGCTCCGCGACCTCGGCTACTACACGGGCGCCATCCTCGAGGTCTACGACCCCGCCCTGGGGCACATCCTCGGTGGCGGTGGCCGCTACGACACGCTGCTCGGGCGCTTCGGGCGCGAGCTGCCCGCGGCGGGCTTCGCCCTCTACCTGGAGCGGCTGCACGTCGCGCAGGCGGAGGAGGAGCGCCAGGGGAGAGAGGAGAGGCGCTGATGCCCCGGGTGGTGGAGGCGACACGCGCACGCCGGGAGGGCCCTCTGAAACTCGCACTGCCGCGCGGTGCGCTCTGGGGGGAGACGCTCGACGCGCTCGATCGCATCGGCGTCGGCAGCGCCGAGCTTCGCTCCCACTCGCGCTCGCTGGTCTTCGAGGCCGACGGGCTGACGCTGGTCACGATGCGGCCCTCCGACGTTCCCACCTACGTCGAGGCGGGGGCCGCCGACCTCGGCATCACCGGGAAGGACGTCCTGCTCGAGCAGCGGGACAGGATCGTCTACGAGGTGCTCGACCTTCGCTACGGCGCCTGCCGGATGGTCCTCGCCGGCAGGGCGGGGGACACGGCACTCGACGAGGACGAGCGGCGCCTCGGCGGGATGCGGATCGCGACGAAGTACCCGCGAATCGCGGAGCGCCACTTCGAGGAGACAGGCCGCCGGGCCGAGGTGATCGAGGTGAAGGGGTCCGTCGAGCTCGCGCCGCTGTCGGGCCTCGCCGAGGGGATCGTCGACCTGGTCGCCACCGGGCGCACTCTGGCCGAGAACGGCCTCGAGGTCCGCGAGGAGATCGCGACTTCGACAGCGAGGCTGATCGCCAACCGCGTCTCCCACAAGCTGCGCGCCGGGGAGGTCGACGACCTGGTCGAGCGACTGCGACCCGAGGGGCGCTGATGCGGATCGAGTACTTCGACTGGGATGGACGGGACGCCCACGCGCTTGCCGCAGAGATCCGGGCGCTGCAGCCCCAGCTGGGGGAGGTGAGCGAGGCGGTCAGCGAGATCATCGCCGCGGTCCGCGGGCGGGGTGACGACGCCGTCGCCGAGCTCGAGGAACGCTTCGGCGCGGGTCCCGTCGATCCCCGGATGCTCCCCGTGCCAGAGGCCGAGGTTCGCTTGGCCCTGGAGCGTCTCGATTCCGGGATGCGCGCCGCGCTGGAGACCGCCACAGCGAACATCCGCGCCGTCGCCGAGGCGCAGCTCGGGGACGGGCGGGTGATCGAGCTCGAGCAGGGCCACTCGATCGAGCTGCGCGAGGTCCCGGTCGGCTCCGCTGCCGTGTACGCGCCCGGGGGCGCCGCCTCCTACCCCTCGACCGTCCTGATGGGCTGCATCCCGGCGAAGGTCGCCGGCGTTCGCCGCGTGGTGCTCGCCACCCCTCCGGCGGGGCCGGAGCGGCCGCTCTCGGATCCGATCCTCGCCGCCGCTGCGATCGGCGGAGCGGATCAGGTCTACCCGCTCGGCGGGGCGCAGGCCATCGCGGCGCTCGCCATCGGCACAGACCTCGTCGAGGCGGTCGACGTGATCGCCGGTCCCGGCAACCGCTACGTTCAGGAGGCGAAGCGCCAGCTGGTCGGCGAAGTCGGCATCGACGGGATCGCGGGTCCCTCCGAGCTGATGGTGATCGCCGGCGACACAGCGAGCGCCGAGTGGATCGCCTTGGACCTCTGCGCGCAGGCGGAGCATGGATCCGATGGGCTGGTCATCGCGGCGGCGGTTGAGACGCT
Organism: uncultured Solirubrobacterales bacterium; assembly: GCA_963728755.1. Classification (GTDB taxonomy): domain Bacteria; phylum Actinomycetota; class Thermoleophilia; order Solirubrobacterales; family 70-9; genus DASUPK01. The sequence continues at coordinate 13,825 of CAVSLI010000013.1, forward strand.
CATCCTCGACGCGATCGGTGCGGCGGTGGAACGCGTTGCGGCGAGGCATCGGATAGCCGCTGACGCGCCTCTCGCTCTGGTCGCCGTGCCCGACACGGTCACCGCGGTGCAGCTCGCGAACGCGATCGCGCCCGAGCATCTGGAGGTGATCACCGAGGACGCGTCGCTTCTCGCCGGCGCCGCAACGACCGCGGGTGCCGTCTTCATCGGCGAAGGCGGCGCCACCGCCTTCGGCGACTACGCCGCAGGCTCCAACCACATCCTGCCCACGGGGGGAGCAGGTCGTTTCCAGGGTCCCGTGGGTCCAGCCACCTTCCGGCGTCGCACCTCGACCGTCGAGCTCACCCAGGGGGCCGCCCGGGAGCTGGCGCCAACGGTCGCTACATTGGCCCGCGCCGAGGGCTTTCCGCTGCACGCGGAGTCCGCAGTCGTGCGAGGGCGCCCCGCAGGCGAAGCCGAGGAGCGACCCGAGTAGTGGTGGAGGACTAGGAAAATGGCGCGCACCGCAGAGATCAACCGCGAGACCAAGGAGACGAGGGTCAGCTTGCGCCTCGACCTTGATGGCGGAGAGGCGAAGGTCTCGACCGGGATCGGGTTCCTCGACCACATGCTCGAGCTGCTCGCCCGCCATGGCAGACTGGGCCTGGACCTCGAGGCGAGCGGCGACCTCGAGACCGGTGCGCACCACACCACGGAGGACGTCGGCATCTGCCTGGGGCTGGCGATCGACGAAGCACTGGCAGACCGCGCGGGCATCCGCCGATACGGCTCCGCTCTGGTGCCGATGGACGAAGCCCTCGGCGAATGTGCCATCGACATCTCCGGCCGGCCCTACTGTGCCTTCGACGGCGCCCTCCCGGAGGTCAGCATCGCCGGCTTCGACTCGGAGCTCGCCGAGGAGTTCTTCCGCGCGGTCTCCAACAACTCGAGGATGACGCTCCACATCTGGATCCGCTCGGGCTCGAACGCCCATCACATGATCGAGGCCTCCTTCAAGGCGTTCGCCCGGGCGCTCCGCGAAGCGGTCTCGATCGACCCGGACGAGAGTGGCGTCCCCTCCACCAAGGGCACTCTCACCGAATGACACGGATCGCGATTCTCGACTACGGGATGGGCAACCTCCGTTCCGTGGAGAAGGCGCTGGAGCGCGTGGGTGCGGAGGCCGAGATCACCCGGGACCGGGCAAGGGCCGAGGCCGCCGACGGCGTGATCCTGCCTGGAGTGGGCGCCTTCCCGCGCGCGATGGAACGGGTCCGCGAGCTCGGGCTCGATGAGCTCGTCGCGGCCAGGATCGAGGCGGAGACCCCCGTCCTCGGCATCTGCCTGGGGCTGCAGCTCCTGTTCGAGTCCTCGGTCGAGAATGAGGGGGCGACCGGTCTCGCGCTGCTCCACGGCGTCGTCGCCCCGCTGGAGGCCAACGGGTACAAGGTGCCGCACATCGGGTGGTCTTCGGTGCGCTGGGAGCACGAGTCGCGTCTCACCGAGGACCTGGGCGAGGGGACGTCCTTCTACTTCGTGCACTCGTTCGCCCCCCGGCCAGCGACGAACGGCGACGTGCTCGGCACGGCCGCCTACGGAGAGCGCTTCGCGTGCGCCGTGGAGCGACCGCCCCTCTACGGCGTCCAGTTCCACCCGGAGAAGTCGAGCTCGGCCGGATTGCGCCTGCTGGGCAACTTCGTCCGAATCTGCAGTTGATCCTCTTCCCGGCGATCGACATCCGCGGCGGCAGGGCCGTCCGCCTGATCCAGGGCGACTACGAGAAGGAGAAGGCCTACGACGACGATCCAGTCGTCGCGGCCAGGCGCTGGGTGGGCGGCGGAGCTCGCTGGTTGCACGTCGTCGACCTCGATGGCGCAAGGGCGGGCGAGCCCGTCAACCTCGAGCACGTCCGCCGCATCGTCTCGGCGGTGGACGTCCCGGTGCAGCTGGGCGGGGGTCTGCGCGACTCCAAGAAGGTGGAGGAGGCGATCTCCTCGGGCGCCGAACGGGTGGTGCTCGGCACGGTGGCGGTGCGCGACCCGGCGATCGCCGAGGCGATCGCGGCGGCACACGGCGATCGCGTCGTCGCCTCGGTCGATGCCCGCTCCGGAAAGGTGGCCGCGGAGGGTTGGACCGAGTCCTCCGAGCTGGGCACGGCCGAGGTGATCCGCGAGCTCACCCGGCGCGGGCTGAGGCGCTTCGTCTACACGCCCGTCGAGGCCGACGGCCTGATGGAGGGGCCCGATCTCGAGTCGCTTCGGGAGGCCGCGGAGGCGACCGACGGCGGAGTGATCTACTCGGGCGGCATCGGGTCAGTCGACGACCTGCGGTCGCTGGCCGGCATCGGGCTTGACAACGTGGAGGGCGTGATCGTAGGCCGAGCTCTGTATGAGCAGCGCTTCACCGTCGCCGAGGCGCGGGCCGCGCTCGGCCCCTAGGCTCCGGCCCATGAGAAGGCTCTTCGGGCCGTTCTTCGTTTTCGCGGGGATCATGCACTTCGTCAGGACGCACTGGTACGAGCGCATGATGCCTCCGTACCTGCCCCGTCACCGCGAGCTGGTCTACGTGAGCGGAGTCGCGGAGCTCGCCGGCGGTCTGGCGACGATGCACCCGGGCACGAGGCGCGCAGGGAGCCTGTGGAGCATCGCCACGCTGCTCGCCGTCTTCCCGGCGAACGTGCACATGGCGATGGAGCCGGAGAGGTTCGAGAAGGGGATCCCCGGCGGTCGCAACGCGCTCTACGCGCGGCTCCCGGTGCAGCTGCTCCTCATCGCATGGGCCTACGCAGCGGGCGACTGGGATTAACCGAGGCCGGCGGCGGCGAGGGCGGCGTGGTGGTCGCCGTAGTCCTTGAGGTGAATCGGACATCGGCGCATCGTTAACCTCGAAACATGGTCTTGAAGCGCGTCATCCCCTGCCTCGACGTCGACAATGGGCGGGTCGTCAAGGGCACCAACTTCGTCGACATCCGAGACGCAGGCGATCCGGTCGAGCTCGCCGAGCGCTACGACGCGGAGGGAGCCGACGAGCTTGTCTTCCTTGACATAACGGCCTCCCATCAGAGCCGAGACACGATCGTCGAGCTGGCCCGCCGGACCGCCGACAACGTCTTCATCCCGTTCACGATCGGCGGCGGCATCCGCTCGGTCGAGGACGCCCAGGCCGTGCTCGATGCGGGCGCGGACAAGGTCTCCGTCAACTCGGCGGCGCTGGAGCGACCGGAGCTGATCGCGGAGCTGGCGGGGGTCTTCGGGTCGCAGTGCGTTGTGGTCGCGATCGACGCCAAGAGGCGCGGCGCGGGGGACACGTCGTCGACCTGTCAGGCGCCACCGGGCTATTTCGGAGACGCCGAGTGGGACGTCTACACGCATGGCGGCCGAACCAGGATCGACGGCCGCGAGGCGGTCGCCTGGGCGCGCGAGGCGACCGAGCTCGGGGCGGGGGAGGTCCTGTTGACCAGCATGGACCGCGACGGGACAACCGACGGCTACGACCTCGAGCTCACCCGCGCGGTGGCCGAGGCGGTGAGGGTGCCGGTGATCGCCTCGGGCGGCGCCGGAGAGCTCGATCACCTTGTCGAGGCGGTTGAGACGGGGAGCGCCGATGCGGTGCTCTGCGCCTCGATCTTCCACTATGGCCACCACACGATCGCCGAGGCCAAGCAGCGGATGGAGCGCGCGGGAATTCCGGTCCGCTCGAGTTAGGGCCGCTTCGCGGGCTTCGCCTTGCTCTGTCCGGCCGCCGCGGGCGCCTTGGGCTCCTTCTGGAGGATCCCGTCCTTGGCCGGCCCGGACGAGGGCTTCATCGCGTAGAGCGTCTTGTAGCCGGTCAGGAAGAGCTCCTTGCCGTTCGAGATCACCGGGTTGTAGGCCCCGTCCTGGTACTGGAAGACCTTGTGGCCGTTGCGTACGTCGAAGCCGTAGGTCGAGGTCGTCTTCAGGTCCGCGACGTAGGCGGTGTCGCCGATCAGGCTCGCGGCGCCGGAGATGGCGCCGAGATCGGGCACGCTCCAGCGCTCGTCGCCGGTCCGGGCGTCGAGCGCATAGAAGGTCCCGTCGTAGGAGCCGAAGTAGACGGTCGGCTGAGTGTCAGGCGTCCGTGCCGCGATGGCGGCCGCGTACACGTAGTTGCCGGTCGAGTGGCTCCAGACGAGGTCGCCGGTCCGCTGGTCGAAGCTGTACATCCGCCCGTCGACATTTCCCGCATAGACTCGCCCGAAGGCGACGGTGGCGGCGGCGTAGAAGCGCCCAGAGCGGCCGAAGCCCGATCCCTGTGAGCCCGTCTGCCACTTGATCGAGCCGTCGCTGGCGCGGATCGCGTTCATCTCGCCGCTGTAGTCGCCGATGTAGACGATCCCGTTCTCGTAAGCGGGCGCCGCCTTCACCGCCCCGTTGAGGTGCCGCTCCCAGATCGTCTTGCCGGTTGCCCTGTCCAACGCGAACACCGTGTTGCACTCGCAGCCCACGATCACCTTGTTGCCTACGACCAGCGGGGACGACTCGGATCTGCCGGGCAGCGGATGCTTCCAGAGGACCTGGCCATTCCAGGTCGCGAGAGCGACAACCTGACCGGGCTCAAGGTTCGCGACATACAAGATGCGATCGCTGTAGCTCGGCGAGGACGCATTCAGATGCGCGATCTGCTGCTTCCACCGCGCCTTGCCCGTGGTCGCCTTGACCGCGAAGGCCATGCCGTTGTTGTTGACACCGAAGAGCTGGTTGCCGACCAGCACAGGCGAGTACTCGAGCAGGTTGCGGCCCTTGAACCGCCAGCGGATCGAGAAGGGCTGCTTCACGGCTGGGGCGTCCAGATAGCGCGTTCGCTGCGCATTCAGGCCGTAAACCGGCCAATCGGCCAGTCCACTGACCGGCTTTGGGGTAGTGGCGGTGATCGTGCAGGGAGCCTTGCAGGACTTGTCGCCTGGCCTCTTCAGGGCCAGGTAGGCGACCAGCCCGATGACGGCGGCTCCCAGGCCCGCGGCGACGCCGATCGTCGCCCACCGGTGGTCGTTCCAGAGGGCCTTCCCGCGGTCTCGGATGTTCGTCCAGAGGTCTTGGATCGCGCAGCATGGTAGGAAAGCCGCTAATGCCCGGCTCAAGCGACATCGATTCCGGCCGGCTGGGAGAGCAGATCGATTCACTGTCGGCCAACCGCCAGCTGCGGCAGATCGCCGCGCGGGTGCCCGCGTATCTGGTCGGTGGTGTGGTGCGAGACCTGCTGCTCGGCCGCGAGGTGACCGACCTGGACGTCGCGATCGAGGGGGATCCCGAGGCCCTCACCGACCTGCCCGGCTTCAGCCTGGAGCGCGACGGCCTCTTTCTCACAGGGCGGCTCGAGCAGGGCGATGTGAAGATCGACGTCGCGCAGAGTCGGGCGGAGACCTACCCGGAGCCCGGTGCTCTGCCCGAGGTCCGGCCCGCCTCGATCACGGAGGATCTCGCCCGCCGCGACTTCACGGTCAACGCGATGGCGTTTTCCGTGAGCGGGGGTCGGGACCTACTCGATCCACATGGAGGCCTCGAGGATCTCAGGGCCGGCCTGCTGCGCGTCCTTCATCAGGGTTCGTTCGCCGACGACCCGACTCGGGCGCTGCGGGCGGCGCGGTATGCCGCGCGATTCGGCTTCGAGCTCGACGCGGATACCGCGCGGCTGCTCCGCGACGCGGACCTCTCGGCCGTCTCTGAGGATCGGATCGATAACGAGCTGCGTCGGATCAGCGCCGAAGAGGACCCCGCAGCGGCGCTGGGACTGATTGCGGGGTGGGGGCTCATGCCGAGCCTCGACCCGGAGGCCCCCGGCCGGGTGGCCGAGGTGACGCGCCTTGCTTCAGCACCACCGTGGTCGGACTGGGCCGAGCGCGAGCTCGCCGTGCTGCTGGCGATCGTCCGGCCCCTGCCGCAGATCCGCGAGCTGGCTGCGGCGACCCCTGAGCGCCCCTCCGAGGCCGTTCAGCTGGCGGCGACCTGGGACCCGGCGCAGCTGCTCGTCGCCCGCGCCCTCGGGGCGGAGTGGCTCGACCGGTACGCGGACGAATGGCGGCACGTCCGGCTCGAGATCACCGGCGACGACCTGCTCGCCGAAGGCATCCCCGAGGGGCCCGCCGTGGGGCGGGGGCTCGAGGCCGCACTCTCAGGCAAGCTCGATGGAGAGATCTCGGGTCGGAACGACGAGCTGCGGATCGCCCTGGCGGTCGCTCGGGGCGAGATTCCCAATGACTGAGGGTGGCTCCATCGATCACCCGCGCATAGGATCGCGTTTCACCTGAGCGGGTCCCCGCGCGGGCCTGATCTAGCCTGCCCGGGGTGGAGTGGCGCAAGCGTCAAGGGGTCCGTTGGCTCGAGGCGGAGCTGCCCGGGGCGAGGGCGGCGTTCTCGACCCGCCTCGGCGGCGTGAGCGAGGCACCCTACGAGGCGCTCAACGTCGCGGTCCTGACCGGCGACGAGCCGGGCCGAGTGGGCGAGAACCGCCGCAGGCTCGCGAACTCGATCGAGCGCGACCCCGATGGCGTCGTGATGGGCCGTCAGGTTCACGGAACGGACGTGCGCCGGCACGAGCGCTCCCAGGAGCCGCGCGTCTACGCGGACGTCGCCAAGAGCCCCAATGAGGTCGACGCGCAGGTCACCTCCAACCCCGGGCTCACCCCGCTGGTGATGGTGGCCGACTGTCTGCCCGTGGCGATGGTCGGGTCGGGCGGCGTGGCTATGGCCCACTGCGGGTGGCGGGGCCTTGCCGCCGGCATGGTTGCGGAGGCAGCCGGGGCGGTCGAGGCGGAGGCCGCCGCCATCGGGCCGGGGATCGGTCCCTGTTGCTACGAGGTGGGGGAGGAGGTGCTGGCGGCGTTCGAGGACGTGGACGGGGTCGCGCGCGGCCGGATGCTCGACCTCACCGCCGTGGCGACGGCGCTCCTCGAGCGCGTCGGCGTCACGGCGATCGAGAGCTCCGGCCTCTGCACGAGCTGCAACGGCGAGCTCTTCTACTCGCACCGCCGCGACGGCGAGCGGACTGGCCGCCAGGCCGGACTCATCTGGATGGAGTCGGTACGAGGGAGCTCCGCAGGCGAAGCCGGGGAGCCACCCGTTTCATGATGGAGCCTGTCACGGACCTGGATCCCGGACGCATCAGCGAGAAGCTGGCGAAGGTCCGCGAGCACGCGGGCCCGGAGGTGGAGATTCTGGCCGCTACAAAGTACGTGCGGCCCGAGGACATGGGGCCCCTCGCCGAGGCCGGCATCGAGCTGGTCGGGGAGAACCGCCTTCAGGACCTCGAGGCGAAGCAGGAGCGCTGGCGCGAGAGCTTCAAGTGGGATTTCATCGGCAACCTGCAGAGCCGCAAGGTGAAGCGGATCCTGCCACTCGTCCGCCTGATTCACTCCGTCGCCTCGGATTCCGTGCTCGATCAGCTCGGAAAGCACGGCGAGGACGGGGCAGAGGTGCTGGTCGAGGTGAACCTCTCCGGCGAGGAGGAAAAGGGGGGCGTCGACCCGTCCGGGCTCGACGAGTTCATCCAGCGCTGTCCGGTGCGGGTGTCTGGCCTGATGACCATGCCTCCCTTCACCGAGGACCCCGAGGCCTCGCGGCCGTACTTCGCGCGGCTGGCGGAGCTCGCCGGCGACCGGGGCCTGGAGCGGCTCTCGATGGGAACGAGCCAGGATTGGCGCGTTGCGGTGGAGGAGGGGGCGACGATCATTCGCCTGGGCTCGGTGCTCTGGGACTGAACTGCACATCGAGCGGTTCGCAGGCTTCATAATCGGGAAAGATCGGACAGCAGGAATAACCTGCGTCAAGCCGAATCTGAGCCGAGATGGCGATCAGGGATACATGGAGACGGGCACTCGAGTACTTCGGCCTCGTCGAGGGTGACTACGTCGAGGAGGGCGAGTACTACGAGGAGGGCGACACCGGCAGCGAGCGGGCCCTCGACGACACGGCGGCGGCGCCTCGTGAGCCGGTCGGCTCGATGTCCTCGCGGCGACGGGGGCGGGAGGACGACATCGATGACATCTTCGGCGACGAGGAGCAGGCCCCGCGGCGCTCGCGCGTTCGCGCGGGGGACGAAACGATGGAGGAGCCTCGGCCGCGTCGCGGAAGAAGGCGAGCCGCGCCCGCCGGGAACGGCGGCGGCGTCGCCTCCATGCACGTGGTCACGCCCCGTAGCTTCAACGACGCCCAGCAGGTGGCCGACGAGTTCAAGCGTTCAAAGCCCGTGATCATCAACCTGCAGGCGACGGACCGGGAGCTCTCCAAGCGCCTGATCGACTTCTCCTCCGGCATGACCTACGCCTTGGGGGGCGGCATGCAGCGCATTTCGCAGGGCATCTTCCTGCTCACGCCCGAGAACGTCGAGGTCTCCGCCGAGGAGAAGGCCCGCCTCCTCGAGGGCGGCTTTTTCAACCAGTCCTAGTTCCTGGAGAAGCAGCACCGGGGGCCCAGGAGCGGTCGCCGGCGAACGAGGACGCCCCGCTAAAGCTCATCAGTTCTCGGGAGCGCCGCCACCGTCGCGCTCCGGGAGACCGCTGCGACCTCGTCAGGGACGCGGCTCAGGCGCACGCGGCGAATGGGCTCCAGATCGCGACCGAGCGGGGTGAAGAAGTTGTCGTAGTGCGTCGGGACGACGAAGCGGGGGTCGAGTCGCGGCAACACACGATTCCAGTAGTCGGGGGTGAAGTTCCGGCCGGCGACCCCGGCGAGGAAGATGTCCACCGGGAGCCTTCCGAGCTCCTCGTCATCCAGGTCGGCGCTTCCCTGGTGGTAGATGTCGATTCCGCCCACGCGTATGTGGATGCCCCAGACCTGACCGCACTTGTACGCCGCCGGGCTGAGCTGATCGAGATGCTCACACGTGAGCTCGCCGTCGAAGAGGACCCTCCTACCGAACAACAGCTTGGCGTGGCGGCTCCGGATGAATCGAACCGCGAACGGCCCGAGCTCGTAGACCCTCCCGGGCACCACTTCGACGGACAGATCACCCAGACCGTGCAGGCGCATCAGGTGCCCGAGAGACGCCGAGCCGTAGGCGTTGACCCGGTAGCGCGCCGCGATCGCCGGAGCGTCCACCGCATGGTCCCAGTGGGTATGGCCGACGAGGATTCCGACGAGCTCGCCCCGGGGAGCGATGAAGCGCTCGATCGTCGCCGGATCGGGGAGCGCCTGCCTGCCGAGCAGCAGCGTTCTGAGCGGAACGCGCGAGACGAACGGGTCCAGGAAGATCGACTGGCCTTCGTAGGTCAGCCGGTATCCCGACACCCCCAGCCATTCGATCTCGAGTCCGGGCGGCAGGTCGACGGGGGTGGCAGCGAGCTGGCGCGCGGCGTCAAGGTCAGCGGCGTCACTCATTGGCCCGGACCACGCATTCCACAGTCCACCAGACTATGAGCGACTTGCGCGAGAGGGCGCCGAATAGAGTCCCGCTCATGAAGCTCGGCTTCGTTGGCGCAGGCAACATGGCCGGTGGGCTCGCCCGCGGCTGGGCCGCCGCGCAGGCCGAACCGGGAGCGCCGGAGTCGATGGCGTTCGCCGACGCCGACCCGGACAAGGCCAGGGAGCTCGCCGAGGAGGTCGGCGGGGAAGCGATGGAGGGGAATCTCGCCCTCGCGGACAGCTCGGATCTCGTCGTGCTCGCCGTCAAGCCGAACGTCCTCGACGAGGTGGCGCCCGAGCTGGTCCAGGCCGGCACGCCGGTTCTCTCCATCCTGGCGGGGACCTCGCTCGAGACCCTGCACGAGGCGCTCCCCGGCATCGGGCTGATTCGCGTCATGCCCAACCTCGGCGCCCAGCTTCGCCAGGGGGTTCTCTGCGTCGTCTTCCCGCCGGGAACCGACGATGTTCGGCGGCGCCGCGTCACGCAGCTGCTCGGGCTCGTGGGGGAGGTGATCGAGCTCGATGAGAGCCTGATCGACGCCGCGACGGCGATCATGGGCTGCTCGCCGGGCTACCTCGCGTTGATGGCCGAGGTGCTAGTGGAGGCCGGGGGGAAGGAGGGTCTCACCGGGGACCAGGCCACACGCATGGTCTCCAAGGCGATGAGCGCGACCGGAGGCCTGCTCGAGCTGCACGAGCCCGGCGCGCTGAAGCGAGCGGTCGCCTCGCCCGGTGGGATGACGGAAGCGGGCCTGAACGCGCTCGAGGAGCGCAAGATCCGCGAGATCCTGATGGCGGCCGTCGACGCCTCGCTGGAGCGGGTGCGCAAGTGACATTTCTCCTGGCGGTCACGCGCGACGATGTCGCCAACTACGTCAGCGCGGTCTTCCTCGTCTACTTCATCCTGATCTTCATCCGGATCCTGCTCTCCTGGATCCCGCGGATGCCCTACTACCCGTGGCTGCGCGCGACCGTCGACTTCATCCACCAGGTGGTCGACCCTTACCTGAATATCTTCAGACGAGTGATCCCGCCGATCGGCGCCGGCGGAATGGGCATCGACGTCAGCCCGATCCTGGCGATCATCGTCCTCAGCATCGTCTGGCGCGTGGTCGTGGCGCTGATCGCCGGTTGAGGGACCGCGCCCTCGCACTGCTGGTCCCGGGCCTCGCCGCGTGTGGCGCGATCGTCGCGCTCGACCAGGGCACCAAGGCGCTCGCGACCTCGCTCGTCGACCGGGGCGACCGGGTGGAGGTGACGCCCTTCCTGGCCTTCGAGAATGTGCGCAACGAGGGCGTCGCCTTCGGCCTCGGAGGCGACATCTCCGCAGCCCTGATCGGCGCGACGATCGTGCTGCTCGTGGGGATGCTTGTCTTCCTGGCGCTCAGGGGTGACGGTGGCTGGCTCGTCTGGCTGCCCGCGGCGCTGCTGCTCGGCGGCGCGCTCGGAAACCTGGCCGACCGTGTGCGGGACGGCGCCGTGATCGACTTCATCGACCTGCCTCTCTGGCCCACGTTCAACCTCGCCGACGTGGCGATCACGGTGGGGGTGCTGCTTCTTTTGCTGGACGTCGAGCGCTCGTCGACGCGAGGGGGCTCGCGAAGGGAGCCACCCGATTCACCGGGCGGAACACCGTGAGGCCGGAGGCCAAGCGGTTGATCGTGCACCTCGACAAGGACCTCGCGGTGATTGAGAAGCCCGCCGGACTGGTGGTCCACCCAGCGCCGTCATACGGCGGGGAGACGCTCGTCGACCTGATGGAGGGGATCGCGGCCGGAGGAGAGGGCGGCAGGCCCGGGATCGTCCACCGCCTGGACAAGGACACATCCGGACTGATGCTGGTGGCACGCAGCGAGGAGGCCCAGAGGGCCTTGTCGGCAGCCGTGAAGCGCCGGGACGTGGTGCGCGAGTACACGGCGCTCGTGGAGGGCCGGCTGGGCAGCCGAACGGGCACGATCGACGCCCCGCTCGGCAGGCACAGGCGGGAGCGCACGAAGCGGGCGGTGAAGGGGGCGGGCTCACGCGAGGCGCGCACCCACTTCGAGGTGATCGAGGTCCTGCCGAGCGACGCGCTCGTTCATGCTCGGCTCGAGACCGGCCGCACGCATCAAATCCGGGTGCACTTTGCGGCGATCCGGCATCCCGTCGTCGGCGACCCCGAGTACGGCACACCCGGGCGTTACGGACTCGCTCGCCAGTTCCTGCACGCATCGCGGCTGGAGTTCACTCACCCCCGCACGGAGGAGCGCCTGGCCTACACCTCGGAGCTGCCGGACGACCTCAGGGCGGCCCTCGAGCGCGCACGTGCCACTTCTTCCCCCTGAAACAGCCGAATACCGATCAGCACCTACAATCCCGCGGACTTTGCACCCAACCCCTGCCGAAAGGCAATGGGACGCTGCCCGCCGCGAGGCGGGTTCCCGGAGCCGCGACGGGGCATCTGAACAAGACAAGCGATAGGAAGGCAGATGGCCGAGGTAGGCATCAAGGAGCTGCTGGAGGCCGGGGTTCACTTCGGCCACCAGACGCGGCGCTGGAACCCCCGCATGCGCCGCTTCATCTACGGAGAGCGGGAGGGGATCCACATCATCGATCTCCTCCAGACCGAGCAACTGCTCAGGCAGGCGACCGATTTCGTCACCGAGGTCGCGGCGAAGGGCGGCGTCATCCTCTTCGTCGGGACCAAGAAGCAGGCACGCGACTCGATTCAGGAATGGGCCGAGCGCTGCGGCATGCCGTACGTGAATCGGCGCTGGCTGGGCGGCCTGCTCACCAACTTCAACACGATCCGCAAGCGGATCCAGCGCCTCCACGAGCTGCGCGACCTGAAGGAGGGCGGGCGCCTCGATCTCCTGCCGACCAAGGAACGCATGTCGATGGAGGCCGAGCTGCGCAAGCTCGAGTACAACCTCGGCGGCGTCGCCGACATGCAGCGCCTGCCGGACGCCGTGGTGATCATCGACCTGAAAACCGAGGAGATCGCCCTCCGCGAAGCGGAGCGCCTGGAGATCCCGATCGTCGGGTTGGTGGACACCAACTGCGACCCCGGTCCGGTCAGCTACGTGGTCCCCGGAAACGACGACGCGATCCGCTCCTGCGAGCTGATCATCGGCACCCTCGGCGGGGCGATCGAAGGAGCCGCCGCCAGGTGGCGTGAGGAGGAGGCCCGCCGCCGCGCCGAGGAGGAGGAACGCAAGCGCCGCGAGGAGGAGGAGCGGAAGCGGCGCGAGGCCGAGGAGAAGGCCAAGCAGGAAGCCGAGGAGAAGGCCGAGCAGGAGGCGGAGGAGAGGGCCCGCCAGCAGGCCGCGCAGCAATCCGCCGCCAAGGAGGCGGAGTCCCAGCGCGAGGCCGCGGCCGAGGTGCCTCAGCCCCAGCCCGAGCCCCAGGCGCCGGCGCACAACCGCCGCGGCGGCGAGGCCGAGGCAAACCGCGAGGCGGGTGAGGTGATCCCTCAGCCACCGCCCACCGAGGAGCCTGCTGCAGAGCCGGCGAAGAGCGGAGGTGATTCCTGATGGCGGTATCCGCAGCTGATGTGAAGGCGCTTCGCGAGCGCACCGGCGCACCGATGATGGACGTGAAGCGGGCGCTCGAGGAGGCCGAGGGCGATGAGCAGAAGGCGATCGAGATCCTCCGCAGGAAGGGGGCCGCCTCCGCCGCAAAGCGCAGCGGTCGCGGCACCGAGGAGGGCGTGATCGCCTCCTACGTCCACGCCGACGGCCGCAAGGGCGCCCTGGTTGAAGTGCAGTCCGAGACCGATTTCGTCGCTCGCAACCAGGATTTCCAGGAGTTCGCTCGCCAGGTGGCGATCCACGTCACCGCGATGAACCCGGAGCATGTCTCTTTCGAGGACATTCCCGAGGAGGACGTCGCTGACGAGCGCCGCATCCTCGAGGAAAGGGCCCGGGCCGAGGGCAAGCCGGACGATGTGATCGAGAAGATCGTCGAGGGCCAGCTGGGCAAATGGGCATCGGAGATCGTGCTGCTCGATCAGAGGCACTTCAACGAGGAGCGCTACGAAGGCAAGACGATCGAGGACCTGCGCACGGAGCTCGCCGCCAATACCGGGGAGAACGTCCGCATCGCCCGCTTCGCCCGCTTCGAGGTGGGGCAGGAGTAGCGAACCTTGGCCTCGGCCCGCTTCAACCGAGTCCTGCTGAAGCTCTCGGGAGAGGCCCTGATGGGGGACCTCGCCTACGGCACGGACCCCGAACAGATCGAGCGCATCGCCCAGCAGGTGCACGAGGTTCGCGGCCGGGACGTCGAGGTCGCGATCGTGGTGGGCGCCGGCAACATCTATCGCGGCCTCGAGGGCGCGGCGGAGGGGATGGACCGCGCCACCGCGGACTACATGGGGATGCTCGCCACGGTCCTCAACGCGCTGACGCTCCAGGATGCGCTCGAGAAGGTCGGCGTCGACACCCGCGTGCTCTCGGCCATGGCGGTCACCGAGGTCGCCGAGCCCTACATCCGGCGCCGCGCGATCCGGCATCTCGAGAAGGGCCGCGCGGTGATCTTCGCCGCCGGTACGGGCAACCCGTTCTTCACCACCGACACCGCGGCCGCCCTGCGGTCGCTCGAGATCCACGCCGAGGCGATTCTGATGGCGAAGAACGGGGTGGAGGGCGTCTACACGGCCGATCCCTCGATCGACCCGAACGCGGAGCTCTTGCCCGAGATCAGCCACCGCGAGGCGATCGAGAGGGAGCTGCGGGTGATGGACTCGACCGCGCTCTCACTCTGCATGGACAACGACCTGCCCATCTACGTCTTCAACATGGCGGACGAACGCAACATAGATAGGATCGTGAGCGGAGAGAGGGTCGGCACCTTGGTGTCCTCGAAGCCCGCTACCGAGCCGGCTCCACAGGTGCGCACATGACGCTGGAGATGATCGACGAGCTTCTGGCGGACGCCAAGGACCGCATGCAGAAGTCCGTCGAATCGACCCGCAACGAGCTCTCAACGGTCCGCACCGGTCGCGCGTCTCCGCATCTCCTGGACCGGCTACAGGTCGACTACTACGGCGCCCAGACTCCGATCAAGCAGCTCGCCCAGGTGGCGGCCACCGACGCCCGCCTGCTGACCGTCACCCCCTACGACAAGTCGTCCATCTCGGCGATCGAGAAGGCGGTGATGGAATCGGACCTCGGGCTCACCCCGTCCAACGACGGGAACGTGATCCGCCTCCAGATCCCCGAGCTGACCGAGGAACGGCGCAAGGAGCTGGTCAAGGTCGTCCACGGCGTCGGCGAGCAGGGCCGCGTGGCCGTGCGCAACATCCGCCGCGACGTCATGCAGGACCTCCGCGAGCTGAAGAAGGAGGGCGAGGCCGGCTCCGACGAGGAACATCACGGCGAGACCGAGCTGCAGAAGCAGACCGACGCGTCAATCGGGGAGATCGACACCCTCCTCAAGGGCAAAGAGGAGGAGATCCTCGAGGTCTAGCCGCGGCTGGTCCTGGAGGTCCTCCTGATGCCAGCCGAGTACGTCGCGATCATCACCGACGGCAATGGTCGCTGGGCGAAACAGCGAGGCCTGCCGGTGATCGAGGGGCATCGAGCGGGTGCTGACGCCGTCAAGGAGCGCCTCCGCGATGCCGTCGAGTTCGGCGTCAAGGAGCTCACCGTCTACTCCTTTTCGACCGAGAATTGGACCCGGCCGCGCGAGGAGGTCAACGGGTTGATGGCGATGTTCGCCGAGCGGATCGACAGGGAGACGCCCGAGCTCGACGAAGAGGGTGTCCGCATGCGCTTCATCGGCCGCCGCGAGGGGATCAGCGAGGAGCTCACCGGCCGCATGGATTGGGCTGAGGCCCAGACGGCGCAGAACGGCCGGATCACGCTGTTCGTCGCCTTCAACTATGGCGGCCGAGCCGAGATCCTCGACGCGGCGGCGGCCTACGGGGGCGGCGGCGAGAAGGAGTTCAGCAGCCATCTCTACGCGCCCGAGATGCACGACCCGGACCTGCTGATCCGCACCAGCGGCGAGCAGCGGATCTCCAACTACCTGCTCTGGCAGTGCGCATACTCGGAGTTCGTCTTCCGAGACGAGCTCTGGCCCGACTTCGGCCGCGAAGCGTTCGAGGACTCCCTGCGCGAGTACGAGGAACGCCAGCGGCGCTTCGGGGCAAGACGATGATCGAGGACCTCGAGCCGCCCTCGTTCCAGTTCGGGCGAGAGCGCGAGCAGCGAGAACGCGTGCGCGAGCGGAGCTTCCTGCCGGACCCCGATGACCTGCTCGACTTCGACGAGCCCGAGGAGGAGCTCCGGCCCGAGCCGCCGCCTCCGGAGCGCTCCCGGTTCCAGCGCCTCATTCCGGAGATGTCCGAGACCACCGCCCGAGTGGTGGTGGCGATCCCCTGGGTCGTGTTCGCGATCGCGATCGTCGGGATCGGTGGGGACGTCTTCGCTGTGGCGATGGTCGCGCTCGGGGTCGTCGGACTGCGGGAGTTCTTCCGGATGGCGGCATCGATCCGGCCGATCGTCCTGCCCGGCTACGCCACGGTCGCGGCGATGGTGATCGCAGCGCACTTCGGGGGCTCCTTCCAGATCCTGCTTGCCTTCGCCGCACTCTTCCCCGTCGCCTTCCTTTTCGCGGCGGTGCGCCGCTCGCACGAGCTGATCACGGCCTCGATCGCCTTCACGGTGCTCGGGGTGGCCTGGATGGGCCTGGGCTTCTCCCACGCGGTGCTACTCCGTGACCTGCCCACCCACGGCGCCGCCCTGCTGATCGACGTGCTCGTCGCGACCTTCCTCAGCGATACCGCCGCCTACGGGGCCGGCCGCCTCTTCGGGACGCGCAGGATCACGCCGCGGATCTCGCCGAACAAGACGCTCGAGGGGCTGATCGGAGGCCTGATCGGCGGCACGCTGGGACTCTGGTTCGCCGGGCTCTACCAGGACTGGCTGTCGGGGTTCGATGCCCTACTGATGGGCCTGTGCATCGCGGCGGTCGCGCCGATCGGCGACCTCTTCGCCTCCATGCTGAAGCGCGACCTCGGCGTCAAGGACACTGGGCAGCTCTTCGGGCCCCACGGCGGCCTGATCGACCGCCTCGACGCGGTGCTCTTCACCGTGGTGGCGGGCTACTACCTCTCGATCGCCTTCGTCTACTGAAGCCCGCGGCTAGCGTCCGCGTCGGGGCTTCACCGAGGAGACGGTGAGGTCCGCCGGCGCGCCCGGGGCGCCCAGTGGGCGCGCTGACCCGAATTTGAAGCGGCGGCCGCCGAGCTCGTCTCGGACGCTGCCGGAGACGAGTACCTCGCCGCCCTTCGCCGCGTCACCGACGCGGGCGGCGATGTTGACGTCAACGCCGAGGAAGTCGCCCTTCACCTTGCGCGGCGTGCCCCGGTGGATGCCTGCGCGCTGCTCGGGCCGGTAGCCCTCGACCTCGATCCTGGAGATCGAGCGCTGCGAGGCGAGCGCGGCCCTGACGGCCGCCTCGGAATCGCTGAAGACGGCCATCGCGCCGTCGCCGAGGCGCTTCACGATCGCCCCATTGTTGGACGAGATCGCCTTCTGCTCGGCATCGCCGACCTGGCGCAGCACCTCGAGAGCGGCCTCGTCGCCGGCGACGAGCGCCCAGTCGGAGAACCCGACGAGGTCGGTGAAGAGGACCGCGACGTCAGCGCTCCCACGGCGGCGCCTCTGGGCCTCGGAGAGCGCCTGCCACGCCTGCAGGGCACCCTTGCCGACCTCGCGCATCGCGCTCGGGCCCTTCGGCTGCATCTCCTCGACGAGGCGCTGCATCGCCTGGGGCATCTCAGCCGTCTCCGGCTCATCCCCGGGGATCAGTCCCCTGAGGAACCTCGCGGTCCTGACGAGCTGCGGATTGGAGTCCGTGCGCCGGACCACCTCTCTGATGCTCTCCGCGTCAAGCGATTGATCGGACCTCTTGCGCCTCGGACGCCTCGCGGGCATGCATGCATCCTCGCAATGGCGCAACTTCTCCGCCTCATGCTGTTTCGTCAGCGAACGCTCACAACGGCATGAAAGGGAGTGGTTCTGGATGAGGAAGCTGTTCAAGCGGCCATCACCCGCCACGGTGATCGCCTTCATCGCGCTCTGCGTGGCGCTCGGCGGGGGTGCGTACGCGGCCACCAGCAAGAAGGTCGAGTACAAGGGCCTCAGCAAGGACGCCCGTCTGAAGGTCCTTGGGGTCGCCAAGACGAACGCACAGACCGGCACAACGCCGTGTGACCCGGCGAACTCGACCACGTTCACCAAGTGCACCTCGGTGGACGTCGACGGGTCGACTGGATTCCCCCGCAAGTACCTGTTGGTTGCGGATGGCACCGCCAACGGCGGCAATGGTGTTTGTCACCTGGAGGTGGACAACACCGAGATCAACGGCACGAAGACCAATGTGCGAGGTGAGGCTGGGCTCGCCGGCTTCGGCATCAACATCGTCACCACGCCGCAGGGGGGCCAGCACAGCTTCTCCCTTGCCTGCACCGAGGAAAGCGGCGACCTGAAGGTGCATCAGTTCGAGCTCTCGGCGGTCCAGGTCCGCTAGAGCAGACACCACCAGGACCCACCGGACGGGAGGCCCACGGGCCTCCCGTCCGCGTTCTTGCTCCGTTTTACGGGGAATTTCGCCCGAGACCTACACTGGGCGCCGTGAAGCGCGTCCTCGTACTCGGATCGACGGGGTCGATCGGCACCCAGGCACTCGAGGTGGTCGCGGCGAGTGACGGGCTGCAGGTCGCCGGCCTCTCGGCGGACTCGAGCTGGGAGGCCCTGCTCGAACAGGCCCGCCAGCAAGGGGTGCCCGCAGTCGCGCTGGCCGATACCGAGGCCGCCGAACGCGCCGCCTCGGAGTGGGGTGGCCGGGTCCTTGGCGGTGAGCAGGGCGTGCGGGAGCTCGTGGTCACCTCCAAGCCCGACCTCGTGCTCAATGCGGTGGTCGGCGCGGCCGGCCTCGGCCCGACAATCGTCGCCCTCACGGAGGGCATCGACCTCGCACTCGCGAACAAGGAGAGCCTGGTGATCGGCGGCGAGCTCGTCACGGCGCTCGCCGAGGCGACGGGCGCTCAGATCGTGCCGGTGGACTCCGAGCACTCGGCCCTCTACCAGCTGATTCGCTCAGAGCGGCCCGGCACCGTGGAGCGGCTGGTCCTGACCGCGTCCGGCGGACCCTTCCGCGGCCGCACCGATCTCTCCGGCATCAGCCCCGATGAGGCGCTCGCACATCCGACCTGGGAGATGGGCGGCCGGATCACGATCGACTCGGCGACGCTCATGAACAAGGGCTTCGAGATGATCGAAGCGCATCACCTCTTCGGCCTCCCCTACGAGCGAATCGACGTGGTCGTGCACCCGCAGTCGATCGTCCACTCGCTCGTCCACCTGAACGACGGCGCATCGCTCGCCCACCTCGGCTATCCCGACATGCGGGTGCCGATCTCCTATGCGCTCCACCGGCCCGAGCGAGCCGACGTCGACGTGCCCACGCTCGACCTCCCGAGCGTCGGCGAGCTCAGCTTCGAGTACCCGGATACCGGCACCTTCGCCTGCCTCCGCCTGGCGCGGGAGGCGGGCGAGGTCGGGGGGACGGCCCCCTGCGTCCTCAACGCCGCCGACGAGGTGGCGGTTGAGGCCTTCCTGGGCGGCCGCATCCCCTTCACGCGCATCCCCGAGGTGATCGAGCGCACCCTCGGGGCGCTTCCGGGCGCCCCGGTCCGCAGCTTCGACGATCTCTTCGACGCCGATGCCGCCGCGCGGGAGCACGCCCGGGGGCTGATCGAGGGCCTGGCCGTAGCGTGAGCTGGGCCCTCGTCCTCGTCGGCTTCTCGGCGCTGATCATCCTGCACGAGTTCGGCCACTTCGCGGTCGCCAAGGCCACCGGAATGCGCGTCGAGCGCTTCTTCCTCTTCTTCCCACCGAAGCTCGTGAGCGTGAAAAGGGGGGAGACGGAGTACGGGATCGGGATGATCCCGCTCGGGGGCTTCGTAAAGATCACCGGGATGAACCCCGAGGAGCTGGAGCCCGAGCCGGCTCCCCAGGAAACGGAGGCCGGCCGGGACACGCCGCAGGGGCTTCTCCAGCGGGTCGAGGCCGCCGGGCAGGATCCCGGCGAGCGCGAGCAGCTGCCGCCGGAGGTGCTCGAGCGCGCCTACTACAACCAGCCGGTCTGGAAGCGGATCGTGGTGATCGCCGCTGGCCCGGCAATGAACATCCTGATCGCCTTCGTGATCCTCTTCTTCCTCGCCTTCAGCCTCAACCAGATCACCGGCGCTGGGCTGAAGATCGCGGATCTCACCCAGGACTCACCCGCGAGGGGCGCGCTCCAGCCCGGCGACAAGGTGATCTCGATCGACGGCCAGTCGCTCGCCGATGTCAACGGCACCGAGCGCGCCGACAAGTTCCGCAACCTGATCGGCTCCCACAAGTGCGCCGGACAGCAGACCGACGGCTGCCCGGCGGCGACGCCCGTGTCGGTCGTCGTAGACAGAAACGGGCAGCGGGTGCCGCTCCAGATCACCCCGCAGTATGACCCCGCGGCACAGCAGGTCCTGCTCGGGGTTCGATTCGAGCCAACCGACATCACGCCGATCGATAGCCCCGGCCAGGCGGCCGACTACGCCGGCGACACGATGTGGCTGATCACGTCGAAGACGGTCTCGGCGATCGGCCGGATCTTCCTGCCGGAGCAGCGCGAACAGCTCTCTGGCCCCGTGGGGGGCTCGCGCGCACTTAACGAGGCGATCGGGTTCGGAACCCAGGAGGCGTTCTTCGTCCTCGCCCTGATCAGTCTGTCCCTCGGCGTCATCAACCTCTTCCCGTTCCTGCCGCTCGACGGCGGGCACATCTTCTGGAGCCTCGTCGAGAAGGTCAAGGGAAGCCGGGTTCCCTTCAGCGTCATCGAGCGCGCGAGCGCAGTCGGCTTCCTGCTGATCCTCTTGCTGTTCGTGGTCGGCCTCTCGAACGATCTCGGACGCCTCGGGGACGACGCCCTCAACCCGAGGTAGCAGCCGACGATCATCTGGTCGGCATTTCCTTCCTCCTGGTGTAGCGTTTTCCGAGTTCTACCGAGGAGAGGGGAGCTGCCAGTGGAGGTCACGACTTCAGAGCGCCACGCGAGCGGCGGCGAAGCGCCCCAGCTGCCGGCGCAGAATCTGGTCAAGGCCTTCTACGCGGTGGTGGACCGGCTCGGCGACGACCTCGCGATCCGCGACGAGGCCCGAGAGAAGGAGCTCTCCTGGACCGAGCTCCGCGACACCGTCCATCGGATCGCGGGCGGCCTCGCCGAGCTCGGCGTGGGGAAGGGCGACACGGTTGCGATCATGCTCAACAACCGTTGGGAGTTCATCCCCACCGACCTCGCCGCGGTCTCGCTGGGAGCGATCCCGTTCTCGATCTACCAGACCTCCGCTCCCGAGCAGATCCAGTACGTGCTCTCGGACGCCGAGGCCAAGGTCGTGATCACGGAGGAGGCTTTCATCGACCGGGTCGATGAGGCTCGAAAGGAGCTTCCAGGCCTCGAGCACGTGATCCTGGTGGATGGCGAGGGCGGCGACCACACCCTCGACGAGCTGATGGAGATGGACCGCGAGTTCGATCCCGCCGACAGGGTGGAGTCGATCGGCGCCGACGATCTGCTCACGCTGATCTACACGTCCGGGACGACCGGTCCTCCCAAGGGCGTCCAGCTCACGCACCGCAACCTGCTCTTCGCGGTGGCGACGGCCGACGAGATGATCGACCTGCCGGAGCGCGGCGGGAAGGTGATCTCCTGGCTCCCCGCGGCGCATGTCGCCGAGCGAAACGCGCACTACTACCTGCCCGTCACCAAGGGGCTATCGGTCACCGTCTGCGCCGATCCACGCCGGATCGCCGAGTACCTGCCGCAGGTGAATCCAACCTGGTTCTTCGCGGTACCCCGGATCTTCGAGAAGCTCAAGTCCGGGCTCGAGGCGATGCTCGCCGGGCTTCCCGACGAGCAGCGCGAGGTCGCCGAGAAGGGGCTGGAGGCTTCGCTGCAGAAGGTCCGTGCCGAGCAGGCCGGGGAGGAGGTGCCGGCGGAGATCGCCGAGGCCGCCGCCCAGGCCGATGAGCAGATGTTCTCCCAGCTCCGGAAGCAGCTCGGCCTCGACGAGGCGCTCGCCGTCAACGCGGGCGCCGCGCCGACGCCGCTCGAGGTGCTCGAGTTCTTCCACGCGATCGGGATCCCGGTCGGCGAGCTCTGGGGCATGTCGGAGACCTGCGGACTCGGCACCATCAACCCCCCCGACCGGATCAAGCTCGGCACAGTCGGCCCGCCGACACCCGGGATCGAGATCAGGCTCGACGAGGACGGCGAGGTCCTGGTGAAGGCGGATTGCGTGATGCCGGGGTATCGCAACCTGCCGGAGAAGAACGCCGAGGCGTTCGACGAGGACGGCTGGCTCCGCACCGGCGATATCGGCGAGATCGACGAGGACGGCTACCTGAAGATCGTCGACCGCAAGAAGGAGCTGATCATCAACGCGGCCGGCAAGAACATGTCGCCGGCGAACATCGAATCGCACCTGAAGACGGCGAGCCCGCTGATCGGCCAGGCCTGTGCGGTCGGCAATGGACGCCCGTACAACGTCGCGCTGATCGTCCTGGATTCGGACTACGCGCCGGTCTGGGCGAAGCGGAACGGCCTCGAAGGCACGTCATTCGAGGAGCTGGCGCAGGAGGAGAGGGTCGGCGAGGCGGTACAGGAGGCGGTCGATGAGGCGAACGCCAAGATGGCGCGGGTCGAGCAGGTCAAGAAGTTCAAGATCCTCTCCGAGCCGTGGGAGCCCGGCGGCGACGAGCTCACCCCGACGATGAAGCTGAAGCGCAAGCCGATCGACGAGAAGTACGCCGAGGAGATCGAGGCGCTCTACTCCGGCTAGCCGGATGGCGAGCGAGCGGCGGCGCCAACCTGCCCGGGGAATTGATGAGGTCCGCCGGCGCCGGCGGGCCCGCCGGCTGCAGGAGAAACGACGGAGGGCCGCACTTCGCAGGCGCAATGCGCTCCTCTGCGCGGCGATCGCGAGTGCAGTGGTCGGAGCCGTGATCGGCTCAGGTGCCCGTGGCGGTTCATCCCAGGTCAGCGCCGGTCTCCTGCGGCCGAGCCGGGGCGGCCTCGGGCCGCCGCGCGCCGATCAGCGGCTCGTACCCTGGGAGAAGCCCGTTCCGGTCCTGATGTACCACGTCGTCGCCGACCCGCCCGCGACTGCGCAGCTCCCGGAGCTCTTCGTCGGTCCGGAGACCTTCACGGCCCAGATGGAGTGGCTCGCCCGCCATGGCTATGCCGCGGTCAGCCTGAACCAGGTCTACGACGCATGGTTCGAAGGCGGCAAGCTCCCCGAGAAGCCCGTCGTGCTCACCTTCGACGACGGCTACCGCGGCGACTTCGTGTACGCGCGGCCGGTGCTGCGCCGACTGCGCTGGCCCGGCGACCTCAACCTGCTCGTCGGCAACCTCGGCGGAGAGCTCACCGACGGCATGGTCGAGCGGCTGATCGACGAAGGCTGGGAGCTGGACGCCCACACGATCAGCCACCTCGACCTCACCACGATGAGCGGCGCCAGGCTGCGTCGGGAGGTGACGGGCTCGCGCGAGACCTTGCGGCGGCGCTTCCACCAGCCGGTCAACTTCTTCTGCTACCCGGGGGGCAAGTTCGACCGTGAGACCATCCGCACGGTCCGCCGAGCCGGCTACCGGGGCGCCACCACCGAGCTACCCGGGCAGGCCTCTCGGGGCAACATGTTCGAGCTCCACCGCATCCGCGTGGCAGGCTCGGACGGCGTCAGCGGCCTGCGGCAGAAGCTGAGGCAGGCGGGCGCGTAGCGTGTACAGCCCGGCCATGTCGCCGCTTCGCACAGACCAAGATCGCTTCATTCACGCCCCTTAAACGCCGCTCAGGTGCTCACAGCTACCCTGTGGCCGTGGCCTCCAAGCGACAGATCTTCGTGCGCGATGTCCCGATCGGAGGCGGCGCCCCCGTCGCCGTGCAGACGATGTGCAAGACCGAGACGGCGAACCTGGAGGCGACCATGGAGCAGATCCGGACGGTCGCCGACGCGGGCGCCGACCTGGTGCGGGTCGCCGTGCCGCGCGACAAGGACGTCGAGGCTCTCAAGACGATCGTGAAGGAGTCGCCGATCGCCGTGATCGCCGACATTCACTTCAACCACACACTGGCCCTGAAGGCGATCGACGCCGGCGCCGACTGCATCCGCCTCAATCCAGGCAACATCGGCGGCCGCGAGAAGGTTGCCGAGGTCGCTGAGAAGGCGACCAACGCGAACGTCCCGATGCGGATCGGGGTCAACTCCGGATCGCTGCCCAAGCACCTTCACGCGCTGGAGCGCGAGAACCCGGTCGAGGCCCTCGTCCAGGCCGCGGTGGAGTTCGTCGAGCTCATGGAGTCGCTCGACTTCGAGAACTTCAAGGTCTCGATCAAGTCCACCAACGTGCCCAACACGATCGCGTCCAATCGCCTGCTGGCGGAGAAGATCCCCTATCCGATCCACCTGGGCATCACGGAGGCGGGAACCAGGTGGTCCGGCTCGCTGAAGTCGTCGGTGGGACTGGGCACGCTGCTGGCGGACGGGATCGGCGACACGATCCGGATCAGCCTCTCGACCTTCCACGCCGAGGAGGAGGTCAAGGTCGCCTGGGAGATCCTCAAGGCGCTGCAGCTGCGTGAGCGCGGCCCAGTCCTGATCGCCTGCCCGACCTGCGGACGGCTCCAGTTCGACATGGACACGGTCGTCGCGGACATCGAGCAGCGGCTCGAGGCCTACTCCGAGCCGGTCGAGGTGGCGGTGCTCGGCTGCGCCGTCAACGGCATCGGCGAGGCCTCGCACGCGGACTTCGGTATCACCGGCGCCAAGGACGAGGGCCTGATCTTCGCCCACGGGAAGCCGCTCCGGAAGGTCAAGCAGGCCGAGCTCGTCGATGCGCTCTTTGCCGAGATCGACAAGTCCCTGGACCGCGGCAAGGTCCACGTGGACGAGCAGAAGTCGCGCGAGGGCGCCGACTGGCTGGCGAGGATCGAGGAGGAGAACACCGGCGAGCTCACCCCCGAGCGAATCGCCCAGATGGAGAAGGCCGACACGCCCACCGAATCGGAGCGGGTGCTGGCCGGCGGCGAGGGACCGGAGCTCGAGGAGGGGGAGCCGTACCTGAAGCCCGTCAAGGTGAAGCGTCCCGCGCTCGATGAGCAGGCCTCGCCGACCGCAGGGCGCCGCTTCACGCGCACCTAGAGCTCGAGCGGCATCTCGAACCAGACGTGGGTGCTGCCCTCGTACACGGCCCAGCGTGAGGTGAGCTTGTCCACCACCGCGAGGCCGCGGCCGCCCGTCTCCGTGGCTTCCCTGATCTCCGGGATCGCGGCCGCAGGGTTGCCCTGGTCCGCGACTTCGCCTCGAACCGTCTCGTTGCCGATCACGAGGGCCACCGTGACCGGCCTACCCGGGCCATGCTCCACGGCGTTGTTGACCAGCTCCGTGACGACGGCAATCAGATCGATCAGCGTCTGGGGCTGAAGAGAGTCCGAGAAGCGCTGGCGGAGAGCCTGGCGCGTGCGCCAGCCCGCCTCGGTGTCTGGCGAGATAACGACCCTGAACTCCTCTGGTTTTTTGGCCTCGCTACTCGCTTGCACGGCCTTCCGGGCTGTCGGTAGGGGCCCCCCTGTATGAGGAAGTTAGTACGCCTTGGCGAAGATCGCCATCACGCGGGCGGGTCCACCCGTGAGGACGCACCGGGCGTCCGCGGGGAGGACCTCGTCGAATGGGATGACCCGGACGCTGACGCCGAGCTCGCCCATTGTCTCGATGGTCTCGGCTTCCTCGCTCCACGGCGCCTTTACGAAGCCTCCTGAGTCGGTCTCCTCACCCGAGAAGAAGTCGCGGAACTCATCCAGGGTGGTGATGTCGTCGCGGGTGCGCTCCCGGGTGCGCTCGCTGGCCTCCTGGTAGTAGCCGATCTGGATGCCGCCGAGGACGCCCACCACCGCTTCGCCGACGCCCTCGCGTGGGATCGCATCGCGGGACAGGCCGGGATCGTCGCGTCGCGTCACGGTCACCACGCCGCCCTCGAGATCGCGCTCGCCGAGCTCGATCACCACCGGCACGCCCTTGCGGATCCACTCCCAGCGCTTCTCGGCCGGCTTGCGCTCGCGGGTGTCGACCTCGACGCGCACCGGCTCCCCCTCCCAGGACTGACCGGCGATCTCCTCTCGCAGCTCATCCGCGGCTTGCAGCACCGCGGTCGGGTCATCCCGCGTGATCGGCACGATCCGGACCTGCCGCGGCGCGATCCGGGGCGGGACACGCAGCCCGTTGTCGTCGCCGTGGGTCATCACCACGGCTCCGATCATCCGCGTGGTCAGGCCCCAGGAGGTCGTGTAACAGAGCTTGCGCTCGCCGTCCTCGTCGGTGAACTCCATCTCCATCGCCCGAGAGAAGTTCTGGCCCAGATGGTGGGAGGTCCCGCACTGGAGAGCCTTGCCGTCCTGCATCATCGCCTCGATCGAGAGCGTGATCTCCGCGCCGGGAAAGCGCTCGTACTCGGGCTTCTCGCCCACGACCACCGGGATCGCGAGCTCTTTTTCCGTGAAGTCGCGGTAGACGTGGAGCATCCTCCGGGTCTCCTCGAGCGCCTCGTCCTCGGTGGCGTGTGCGGTATGGCCCTCCTGCCAGAGAAACTCGGTCGTCCTCAGCAACACCCTGGGGCGAAGCTCCCAGCGCACGATGTTGCACCACTGGTTGATCATCAGCGGGAGGTCGCGGTAGGAGTTGATCCACTTCGCGAAGGAATGGCCGATGACCGTCTCGGAGGTGGGGCGGACGATCAACGGCTCCGGTAGCTCCGCCGCGGGGTGGAGGTGCCCGTCCGGGCCCTGCTCTAGGCGGTGGTGGGTCACCACCGCCATCTCCTTCGCGAAGCCCTCTACGTGCTTCGCCTCTTCCTCGAAGTAGCTCAGGGGGATGAAGAGGGGAAAGTAGGCGTTGACCGCTCCCGTCTCCTTGATCGAGCCGTCGAGCGAGCGCTGCATCAGCTCCCAGATCCCGTAACCCCAGGGCCGGATCACCATCGCCCCGCGGACGTGATCGAGCTCCGCCACCTCACCGTCGCGCACGACGCTCTGGAACCATTGAGCGAAGTCCTCAGCGCGCGTGGGGGAGATCCCGGTTTTCGCCTTGCCTTCCATATCCTCGCCTGATGGCCCGTGGCCGCGGACAATCCTTGCGTACGAGGCGCCGGAAGGGGTTCCGGCGGCAGTTCGGCCTCGACCGCTCGGGTCCCCCACCGCGTCAGACAAGGCCCGGGCAGCCGCTGCGGCCCTGGACGATTCCAAATGTGGTGGGCTACGTCCGCCTCGCCGCACTGCCGGTCTTCCTCTACCTGGCCTTCTCCTCTGGCGACGGGCGCGACCTCTGGGCCGCGGCGATCTTCTGGGCGGTCGCGGTGGGCGATTACGTCGACGGGTTCCTAGCCCGCGCCACCGGCCAGTACAGCCGGATGGGCGCGATCCTCGATCCCATCGTCGACCGGCTCACGATCCTCTCCGGGGCGGCGGTCTGCTGGCACTTCGAGCTGCTGCCGCGCTGGGCGCTCGCCGTGCTGGCAGCCAGAGAGGTGGTCACCGCGATCCTCGCCCAGGTCTACCTGCACCGGGTCGGCGAGCTCGAAATCAATTGGCTGGGGCGCATCGCGGTCGCTCCCGTGATGGCGGCGATCTTCTTCGCGATGGTCTCCGAGAGCTGGGTCTGGGACACGATGCTGATCGTCGGCGTCGTCCTCGGTGTCCTCGGCACCATCGCCTACGTCCGGACGGGGCTCAGGGAGCTTGCAACCGCGTAGCCAAAACCCTGAAGTCACGGTTGAGACTGGGCGAACCAACCTATAATCGCCTGCCCTAATGAAACGGGTCGCGCTGAGGTGCGCCCTCGCGTATGCGGAGGAGTAGTTGCAGGACCAGACCTTTCCCGATATCGGCTCGAGGAACGATCAGGAGCTCGAGCAGCTGATCCAGGGAGGCGATCTACAGCGTCTCAGCGAGATCCTCGCCGGGCGAGGCGAGCAACCGACCAAGTCCCCGACCTAGGCGGGGCCGACGGTGGCTATCCACTGCCCCGAGTGCGGCTTCGTCAACGCGGAGGGGGCCAACTACTGCCAGAAGTGCGGGGCCTACCTCTCGCGGCCCGACGGGAAGGACGAGCCGACGACGATGACCTACACGGTCGACGAGTCGGGCGAGATGCACCAGGTCGACATCGACGAGGTGGTGGAGAAGCACGGCGCCGCGCTCGTCATCCGCTCGGGGGGAGGCCGGGCGGGGGAGAGCTTCACGCTCGATGACGAGCGGATCTCGATTGGCCGCACCCCGGACGCCGGCGTCTTCCTCGACGACGTCACAGTCTCGCGAAATCACGCGCTGCTGGTACGCCGCAAGGACGGCCTCTATATCGACGACCTGGGCTCACTCAACGGGACCTACGTCAACCGGCGGCGGATCGAGTCGCATCAGCTCCAGGATGGCGACGAGATCCAGATCGGCAAGTACAAGCTGAGCTACCTGGAGAAGTGATGGAAGCCTCGACGCCGACACCCTTCGATCGCCGCACCGCCGACGGCGCAACCGAAGGGGCGCCCTCGAACCGCAAGGCGCTGACGATCGGCGCCGTCGCCAAGATCCTCGGCCGCGAATTCGAGGACGTCTCGATCTCCAAGATTCGCTACCTGGAGGACCAGAAGCTGCTCTCGCCACGGCGCACGCCGGGCGGATACCGCCTCTACAGCCAGGCGGACGTCGAGCGCCTGCGCACGATCCTGCGCATGCAGCGGGACGAGTTCCTGCCCCTGCGGGTGATTCGCCAGGAGCTCGCCGCAGGCGCCCGCCAGGAACGCGGCGAGGCCGCCTCGCTGCGACGGGCGGCCAGCGTCGATGCCGGCAAGGGCACCCGCCTGACGCTCGACGAACTCGTCGACGAGACCGGCGTCGGCGCCGCCCTGATCAAGGACCTCGAGGACTGGCGGCTAGTGGAGCCCGGCAGGGTCGGCGGCACCAAGGTCTACGACGACACCGACCGCGAGATCGTCAAGGCCAGCGCGGAGCTGGCCAGGTTCGGGGCCAGTGGGCGAAACCTGAAGGTGCTCCGCACCGCCGCCGATCGCGAGGCCGTGCTGCTCGAGGCGGTGGTCGGACCGGGGCTGCGATCGCCTAACCACAATGCCCGTCAGGAGGCGATCGAGAACCTGGAGAGCCTCGCCGCAGCCTGCAGCAACCTCACCCACATGCTCCTCGTCCGCGACCTGCGGAAGCTGACCGGCGAGGACTAGGGCTCAGAACTCATGGCACGCGTCGTGCGCAGGCGCCGCATCGCCGCGCCCGCGAGCGCGCTCTGGGCGGTGATCATCGACCCGTACCACCTGCCCCGCTGGTGGCCCAATACGCAGCGCGTCGAGAACGTCAGCGAGGGATCGCCCGCCGAGCGAAGCTGGACACAGGTGCTGGGCACGCGCGGAGGGCGCGGTGTCCGGGCGGACTTCCGCTGCATCGACTCGAGCGACGGTGAGCGCTACGTCTTCGAGCAGACGGTCGAGGACACCCCGTTCGAGCGCTTCGTGCGCCGGGCGCGCACGGAGATCGAGCTCGAGCCGCAGAATGGCGACACCAAGGTGACGATGGCACTGGATCGCCAGCTCAGGGGGCTGTCGCGGCTCGGCTCGCCGCTGATGCGGCGGGCGATCGGACGAACGCTGAACGAAGCGCTCGATGGTCTCGAGACGGCGGCAACGGGGGCGGAGGGCTAGCGCTCTGACCGCCGGAATGAAGTGGTGGGGATGGGGAGACCCTGAGCGCCGTGTCGAGCTGCCCGCTACCGCGGTCGGCGCGGTGCGGGAGGAGCTCGGCGTCGGCCCAGGCGATATAAGCGAGCCCGTCTCGATCGACCAGGTCTCCCTCCCAGGGGCACGGCCGATTCCCAAGGCGGTACAGGTAGCGGCAGGCGAGGTCCTGGAAGGGCCCGATGATCGCATTCGGCATGCGTCCGGGCGCAGCTATCCGGATCTCGTCCGCCTGCGCACCGGCCTACTCGAGCACGCGCCCGATGCGGTGCTTCGACCGCCCGATGCCGCCGGCGTCGAGGCCGTCCTCAGCGCCTGTGGGGAGGCGGGCGTCGCGATCGTTCCCTTCGGGGGAGGGACGAGCGTGGTGGGAGGCCTGGAGGCGCTCGGAGACGGTCACTCAGCCGTGGTATCGCTAGAGCTCTCGCGCCTGCGGTCGGCCGAGCTCGACTCCCATTCGCTGACCGCGCGCCTGGGTCCCGGCCTGACGGGGCCCGAGGCCGAGGCCTCGCTCGGCGCCCTCGGCGCCACCCTCGGCCACTTCCCGCAGTCCTTCGAGGAGGCCACCATCGGGGGCTTCGCGGCCACCCGCTCCGCCGGCCAGGCCTCGAGCGGCTATGGCCGCTTCGACGAGATCGTCACGGCCATCGAGCTCGCTGCACCGGCAGGCCGGCTGCGAACTCGCGAGTTCCCGCACACGGCGGCGGGGCCGTCGCTGCGCGAGTTGGTATTGGGGTCGGAGGGGATTCTCGGCGTGATCACCGAGGTGAGCTGCCGGGTGCGCCCGGCTCCGCGCACCCGCGTCTACGAGGGCTGGATCGCCGAGGACTTCGAGGCGGGACGTGAGATCGTCCGTGACCTCGCGCAGCGGCACGAGGCGCCCGACGTCCTGCGCCTCTCCGACGAGGAGGAGACGCGGGTCTCGCTTCAGCTGGCCGGCACCGAGGGCCTGCGGAAGCGGGCGCTCGATGCCTATCTCACGCTTCGCCGCCGGGGTGGCGGCTGTCTGATGGTCTGCGGCTGGGAGGGAGAGAGCGAGTCGGTCAGCCGCCGGCGGGGACTCAGCCAGGCCAGGCTGAGGCACGGCGGCGCCGTCCCGCTCGGCCGCTCGGCCGGCAACTCCTGGCAGCGAAGCCGCTACGGCGGCCCCTACCTGCGCGACGAGCTGATGAACCTCGGTGCGCTGGTCGAGACCCTCGAGACGGCGCACACCTGGAGTCGCCTCGACGAGCTCTACCTGGCGGTGCGGGAGGCGCTGCGCGGGGTCCTCGGCGATCGCTCGATCGTCATGTGCCATGTCTCCCACGCCTATGCGGAGGGGGCCTCTCTGTACTTCACCTTTCTGACCCGGGCCCGACCAGGGGAAGAGCTCAACCAATGGCGTGCGGCAAAGGCGGCCGCCTGCGAGGCCATCGTCGCCGCGGAGGGGACGATCACGCATCACCACGCGGTTGGTCTCGACCATGCTCCCTACATGCGCGGCTGAGGTTGGTGAGGTCGGAGTGGAGGCGCTGCGAGCCGTCAAGGAGCGCCTCGATCCCGCGGGGATCATGAACCCGGGCAAGCTGCTGCCCGCCGCCTGATCTCGGGTCAGCGAAGCGGGCCGCGCAGCACGCTGGTGCCAACCCGCTGGGGCAGGGTCCCGGCCTGCGCCGCGCGCCGCACCACCGCGGCCGCCTCCCGCTGGCGGGTCAGTGTGAGGTCGGCCGTATCGAAGCTCGGCAGCAGGCTCACGGCCGCGGTCGGGATCGGGGTCCTCCCGGTGAGGCTGCCGCTCGCGCCGACTGCCTGGAAGGCGACAGGCAGGCTTCGCCCGCCCGAGCCGACGAACCAAAGCACGTAGCTCTCGCCCTTTCCGCTCGGCTCGAGACCGCGGATGTCGAGGTCGACCGCGGGCTGGTCCGCGATCCGGATGATCGTCAGGCCGCCGCTCGCGCGGGCGCCGCCCACGGGGCTGAGCCTGACCGGGACCGCTTCCTCCTGGCCACCAGCCGAGGTGCTGATGTTCTCGTCCCCGCCGCCGCCCCCGATGGCGACGACCAGAAGGACCACCAGCAGGACCAGCGTCGCTCCGCCGGCGACGATCCAGAGCGCCACCCGCCTGCGCCCCGTCTCCGTGCGGGCCGAGGTGACCGGGGCGGCCGACTCCGCAGGGGCACCCTCGAGGGCCGCCAGGCGTTCCCTCACGGCGCGCGCGGGCAATTCCGGGTCCCTCTCGGCCTCCAGGGCTCTTGCCGCCTCATGCGCCCGCCCGCGAACCTCGTCGGAGCTCGTGCCGAGCACGTCCGCAACCCGCTCATAGCTATCTCCCGACAGCAGCAGCCCGAGCAGGGCGCGCTGGTCCTCGCTCAGGGCCATCGTGAAAGGGAGGCGCTCAGCCCTTCTTGCCGGTGCTCTGGGTGCTCTGCGCCTGGCTCTGGGCCTGCTGCAGCAGCTGGTTGAGGCCGAGCTCGGAGATGCTGCCCTGGAGCATCGGCTGGCCGACGAACTGGATGACGCCGCTCGCCTTCTTGCCCTGCTGCTGGAGCGACTGCTGGAGCTGCTGCGCCTCGCTGGAGCTGACCTTCGAAATCCTGATCGAGTCGAACGCGGGCAGGAGCAGGACCTGCTGGGCGAGCAGGGGGACGCCGCCCGTCAGGTTGCCGCTCGAGTCGACCGTCTCCTGGCCGAGCGGGAGCGACTGCGTATCGGACTTGTAGAGCCAGAGCAGGTAGCGCTCGCCGTTGGCGCTGGGTGGCAGATGTACAGCGTTCGCCTGCAGGGCGAAGCTGGGCGTCTGGTTCTGGTTGTTGGTGGCCTGCTGGGTCGCCCCCAGCGTGATCTGCCCGCTCGGTGGACAGTCAGCGTCGGCCGCGGCGCCCGCAGCGACCAGCTTGATCGTTGGCACCCCCGCCTGCTGGGCCGCGGAAGTGTCGACACCCTTGCAGTCGCTGCCGCCGCCGCTCCCGCCGCTGGTTGCAACCACGATGACGACGATGACCAGTGCGAGCGCCGCCGCGAGGCCGACCACGAACTGGGTCCGGCGCTTGCCGCTCAGCCCGCCGATGCCGCTGAGAGCGCCCGAGACACGTGAGGCGAACCCTGGCCCCTTGGGAGCGGACGGCGCGCCGGGGGCTTGAGCTGTCGGGACAGGAGCCTGGGGGAAGGCGGCCGGAGGGGGTGCTGCGGCCCTGCGGCCCCCGCGCGGCTCGGGGATCTCCGGGAGCTGAGCGTTCGGCGCGAGCAGTCGCAGGTTCTGAACGAGCCGCTGCGCGAGCGCGTTCGCCTCGGGGTCGCTCTGCAGCTGGCGGACGGCGTCGGCGCGGCCGATCGGATCGGCCTGCCCGAGGAGATAATCGCTCAGGCCGACCTGGGTGTCGGGATCGGAGCCGCCGATCTCGCCCAGCGCCGAGCGGGCACGCTCGCGCACCTCATCGGGTGCGATTCCCAGTAGCGAGCCGATGTCGTCGTAGCCCTGCCCCCCTTCCAAGAGAAGCTGGAGCATCGCGCGCTGTTCATCGGTGAGCGCCACGGGCGAGGAAGCGTAGGGCAGCGCGAGGATGCTTGACGCAGCTCTTAGCCGGCCTTTAAACCGGGATCCACCCGCTTGGCGAGGCGCGGATAGCGGACCAGTAGGCCCTCCGCATCGAGCTCGAGGTCGGCCGTGAAATCGCCGTCACGGCTGATGTATCTGACCACCGATCCGTGCTCGGTTCGATGCGCGTGCTCGTAGCGCTGCGGCGAGGCCTCGACGCGCAGACCGGGCATCCTGACGAAGGCCATCACGAAGTCGCCCGAGCCACTGTGCTGAAAGCCGTGGCGCAGGATCGGCATCGTGTTGGTCAGCGGCGAGTTCTCGATGTCGATGTCGAGTGCCACCGAGAGATCCGGCAGCGAGCCCTCCCAGGAGCCCCCCGGCACGTCGCCCTCGTCGGCGGCCTCGGCACCCCACGCACCGGATCCATCATGGCGAAGCAGCAGGTGCCTTCGCCAGCCCTCGGCGGTCGCGGTCAGCTCGAGCTCCCGCGTCACGAACTCCGGCGCCTCGAGGCGGTAGTCGACCCGGAAGGGGGCGGGCTCCGCCCCCAGCTGCGTGCCCGTCGCGCTCAGCCCATCGCCGCCGAGATCGACCGTCGCCGACTCGGTCAGCCATTCCTCGACGCCGGTCCAGAGCAGGAAACGCATGGCCGCACACTATGGTGCCGCCGATGGCTCAGCCGGAGACCACTGACGACGAGGGCCGCGTCTGCGCGCTCGTGCGCATGACGGCGGCGGTGCGTCCCCGGCGCCGCTAACGCGGCAACGGGCGCATCGAGCCGAACCGGTTGGTGATCGGCAGGCGCCGGTCGCGCCCGAACGCCTTGTTCGAGACGCGGATGCCCGGTGGAGCCTGGCGGCGCTTGTACTCCGCGCGGTCCACAAGCCGCACGACATCCATCACCGTGTCCTCCGGGAGTCCCTCGGCGACCAGATCCTCGACGCCTTGGTCGCGCTCGACGTAGGCCTCTAGGATGCGGTCGAGCACCTCGTAGGGGGGCAGGGAGTCCTCGTCGAGCTGATCGGGCCGCAGCTCCGCCGAAGGCGGCCGCTCCAGCACCGAACCCGGGATGAGGTCCCGCCCCGCCTGCTCATTCCGCCACCGCACCAGCCTGAAGACGAGCAGCTTGAAGACGTCCTTGATCACCGCGAAGCCCCCGGCCATGTCCCCGTAGAGCGTCGCGTAGCCGACCGACAGCTCGCTCTTGTTGCCCGTGGTGAGCACGAGCCAGCCGAACTTGTTGGAGAGCGCCATCGCAAGGTTGCCCCGGATTCGGGCCTGGATGTTCTCCTCCGCGAGTCCCGGCTCCGCCCCCTCGAAGGCCGTCGCCAGGGCGCGGCCGTAGGCCTCCATCGCCTCGGCGATCGAGATCTCGATCAGCTCGACCCCGAGGTTCGCGGCGATGGTCCTGGCGTCTGTCTGTGTCTCGTCGCTGGAGTTGGGGGAGGGCATGACGACCACCGTGACCCGTTCGGGCCCGAGGGCGTCCACCGCGATCAGGGAGACCAGTGCCGAGTCGATCCCGCCCGAGAGCGCCACGACCACGTGCTCGAAGCCGTTCTTCTCCACGTAGTCGCGCAGCCCGAGCTCGAGAGCCGAATAGACCTCGGCCTCCTCGCTGGCGATCGGTTCGGCGAGACGTGGCTCAAGGGACTCTGACCGATCCGACCCTGAGGTCAACCGTGCCAGGGTCCGCACCCGACCGGCCGACGGCGCGCCATCCGTGCCGCCCCCGGCCGGGACGAGCAGATCGCAGACCAGGATCTCGGGCTCGAATTGCGCGGCGCGGGCCAGCACCTGACCGTCGGCGGCGATCACCGCGCTCCCGCCGTCGAAGACGAGCTCGTCCTGGCCGCCGACGGCGTTGCAGAGCGCGAACGCCACTCCATAGGATCGGGCTCGGTCGGCGACCATCCCCTCGCGCCCCCTGCCCTTGCCGCGGTGGTACGGGGACGCGGAGGCGTTGACGACGAGCCTGGCGCCGGCAGCGGCCTCCTCACGCTCGGGAAACCCGGGATGCCAGATGTCCTCGCAGACAGTCAGGCCGATCGGCACGCCGTCGACCTCGATGAGAGCGGGCTCGGTGCCCGGCTCGAAGTAGCGGCGCTCGTCGAAGACGCCGTAGTTGGGCAGGTCGCACTTGCGATAGACGGCCCGCACCTCACCGTCGGCGACGATCGCGAGCGAGTTGTAGGCCGGGGGAGGGGGCGGGTCGATCAGGGGATCGAAGTGCTCGAGCTCCTCCGGCGGCCGCTCGACTCGCTCGGGGAAGCCCACCAGGGCGACGATACCCTCGACCTCCGCGGCAGCCGCATCGAGGCCCTCGCTGACGGCGGCGAGGAAGTCGCGACGCAGCAGCAGGTCCTCGGGTGGGTAGCCGGATAAACAGAGCTCCGGCAGCAGCACGAGCTGCGCTCCCTGATCAAGGGCGCGCTCGATCGACTCCGAGATCAGGCGCAGGTTGCCGTCGATGTCGCCCACCGTCGGGTCTATCTGGGCGAGCGCGACGCGCAATTTGGTCGACTCGGCCATAACCCAAGTATGGCTTCATCCGCGTCCCGCACTACTCTGCCGCCCGTGTTCAGGCAGGATCGGAAGCAGCCGACGCGCCGTCGCGTGGACCTGATGGAGGCCCACATCGAGGATCTCTGCCGCGAGCACGGCATCGAGCTGGTCGGGGCGTCATCACGCGGGCGGGCGATCCGCTGGCGGGGCGGCAGGCTCGAGATCTCGATCCCGCCGATCCGCGGCCAGGTGTCCTACTTCATCGCGCTGCATGAGATCGGGCACCTCGTCGGCCGGGGGCGCTCGGCCCCGAGGCTCGAATCGGAGGCGAACGCCTGGCTCTGGGCGCTCGACCACAGCGTCGTCGAGCCGACGCCGGCCACGCTGCGCTCCATTTCACGCCGCCTTCGTGGCTACCTCGATTGGGCGCGCAACCGCCAGTACCGCCGGGTCCCGCCGCGGATCCCGCCGCACGAGCACCCGTTCTGGGCCTTGCTCGAGCTCGCCTCGTCGGCAGGTGCTCGGGCCCGCGCTTGATCCGGTCGATCCCCGTCTTGCCGTTCATCGGCTGAGGTTGCTTTGACGTTCGTTCATAGCATTGGGCGATGCTCTCAGAGCGGAATCTGCGCATTGCGGCCGCCATCCTTGCCCTGGCCGGGATCGGGGTGGCGACCTACATCGCCATCGCGGAGGGTGGCGGCGGCGCTCCGAAGTGCCTGGCCGGCGGACACGGCTGCGAGACCGTAGCCGACAGCCAGTACTCGCATCTGGCCGGGGTCAACGTTGCCGTGATCGGGATCATCGGCTACGTCCTCCTGCTCGCGGCGGCCATCGCGCCGGGCGATCCGGGCCGCTTCGGCGGCTTCCTGACCGCGCTGATCGGCTTCGGCTTCAGCGTCTACCTGACCTATCTCGAGCTCTTCGTGATCGACGCCATCTGCCAGTGGTGCGTGGCCAGCGCGATCCTGATGGCCCTCTCGCTGGCGGTCGCGGCCACCCGCGCCTTCGGCTACGCCGGCCGGGACCTCGGTGCTCCCCAGATACAGTCCTCGCATGGCAGGTAGGCGGGAACAGCGGGAGCGCCTCCGGGCAGACCGCGAGGCAGGCGAGTCGCGGCGGGCCGACGCCCTGGCGCGCAAGCGGCGGCTCCAGTACCTGATCATCGCCGGCTTTGCCGCGGTCGCTGTGATCGTCGCCCTGATCGTGATCAGCCAGTCCGGCGGGGACGACGACGGGGGAGGGGGATCGCCCTCGAACGTCCGGGGCGTGGCCCAGGTGGACGCCGAGCTGCAGGGAATCCCGCAGAGCGGTCAGGTCCTGGGCGACGCGAACGCCCCGGTCACCGTGGTCGAGTTCGGTGACCCGCAGTGCCCGGTATGCGCGACCTTCTCCGGGCAGATCGCGCCCGAGCTGATCTCGAACGAGGTGAAGAGCGGCAGCGTCAAGTACGAGTTCCAGCCGTACCTGATCATCGGCCCGGATTCGAAGCCCGCAATGAAGGCCGTACTCGCCGCCGGGGAGCAGGACCGCTTCTGGAACTACCTCCAGCTCTTCTATCGCAACCAGGGAGGGGAGAACTCCGGCTATGTGACCGACGCCTTCCTGACCAGCATCGCCAAGGGGGCCGGAGTCCCAGACATCGACGAGTGGAACCAGTCCCGCAACAGCTCTCAGTGGGATTCGATCCTCTCCAACGGCACGACCCGTGCCGAATCCCTCGGCTTCAACGGGACCCCATCCATTCTGGTCCAGGGCCCCAATGGGCAGAAACCGCTTTCCGGTTTCCAGCTCTCCGAGATCCGCTCGGCGATCCAGCAGGTCAGCTGAGCGCTCTGGGGCGCGCGGGGCGCTCTCGTCGGCAATCATGAGTGACGGATGGCCGCCGCGCAGGGAGACAAGCGCAGCATGCTGGTGATCACCGGCGACGACTACGGCTATTGGCCGTCCTACAACCAAGGGATCCTCGAGGCGGTCGAGATGGGCGGGCTCGACTGCGTCAGCGTCATGGTCGAGCGGGAGCACTGCAACCCGGAGCCCTTGCTCGAGACCGGAGTGGAGATCGGGCTCCATATCGAGTTCGAGGGGCGCTGGGGCCCACGCAGCGGCGCGCCGGCCCGCACGGCGCTGCGGGTCCAGCTCGAGCGCTTCGGCGACCTGTTCGGCCGCTGGCCGTCGTTCCTCAACGGGCACAAGCACTGCCACGCGCGGCCCGAGCTCGCAACCCCCGTCCTCCAGACCGCCCAGCAGATCGGCGCGCCGGTCCGCTCCGTCAATCCAGACCACCGGCAATGGCTTCGCGAGCGGAACATCGACACGCCAGATCTCCTGATCGGGCGCACGGAGAGCAAGGAGCCCGAGGAGCCGCCTGAGGTCCGCAATCCGCCACTGGGCGTCACCGAGTGGATGATCCACCCGGGTCACGCCGACTCTGAGGCGGGCTCGAGCTATGACCTCGCCCGTCATGAGGACCTCGCGCTGCTTCAGAAGATCATGCTGCGGGCCCGCTACGACGAGCCGGTCTGGGGCGATTCGAGGCGCGTCAGCATGAAGGAGGCCTTCGCCCAGGAGCGGGCCACCTAGACGTCTAACCGGCCGGGGATTCCTCCCGCTCGCCGCCGCCGTTCTGAGGGGCTGCGTCCGCTCCCTCGCGCAGCGCGAAACGGCGGAAGAACCCGGGGCGGCCGCCGGCCGCCTCGATCAGCTCGTCGATCGAGGCCTCAATGTCCTCCGCGAGGTCCTCGAGGTCGGGCATCCCGTCGTAGTCGCCGATCAGGCCGAAGTTGACCTGCCCGTCATAGCTCATGATCCCGATGCAGACGCCCTGATTCTTGGCCAGGGGAACCATCGGGAAGACGCGTTCCATGCGGCGGCTCATCAGGTACAGCGGGAATTGGGGACCGGGGATGTTGGTGACCACGAGGTTGAAGAATCGCTGCCGCGACTGCAGGCGCGCTGCCTGGCCGGCGATGGTGGGGGGCGCGAAGTCGGCCATCTGGGTGAGCACGGAGGCGCCCATCGCCTGCCTCGACTGCTTCAGGTCTCCCATCGACTGACGGACGATCTCCATCCGCCGCCTGGGGTCCTCGCACCAAACCGGCAGCGTCGCCATCATCGCGGTCACCTGATTGCCGAGCGCGCCGCGCTGTTCGGCGGTGCGGACGCTGACCGGGACCATCGCGCGCAGCTCGAGCCCGGCGGTGTCGTGGCCGCGCGAGCGCATGTAGCGGCCTAGCGCGCCGGCGACTGCCGTCAGGATGACGTCGTTGACGGTGCCGCCCAGCTCGTTCTTGACCCGCTTCATATCGGCCAGCGACGCCCGCACCCAGGCGAACCGGCGGTGGGTCCCGACGTCGAAGTTGAACGGACTCCGGGGAGCACCGACCCCGGTCCACGCGAAGGTTCCCGCCGCGATCGCCGCATCGGCCGCCTTGCGCAGCGCCCGGCGGGGCCCCCGGACGATCCGTCGCAGGCCGCGCGCGATCTCGCGCGGGTAGATCGTCCGCTCGACGAGCGCCTCGGCCAGCAGCTGGGCACCGTTGGGCTCGGGCTCCGGGATCCATCGCTCGAGCGCCATCGGGGCCTCGGCGGGCTCCTTCTCGACGTCGAAGAGGACCGTCGTGATGTCGACGCCCGAGACGCCGTCCACCATCGCGTGGTGGGTCTTGCCGACGATCGCGAAACGGCCGCCCTTGAGCCCCTCGATGAGCCAGATCTCCCAGAGCGGCTTCGAGCGGTCTAGTTGCTGGGAGAAGATCCGGGCCGCCAGAGTGCGGAGCTGCTGCTCGGAGCCGGGCTCTGGCAGCGAGGTGTGGCGCACGTGGTAGGCCAGGTTGAGATGGGGGTCATCCACCCAGACCGGGCGGCCCTGCCCGAAGGGAACGAACCGCACCTTCTGCCTGAATCGGGGCACGAGGTGAAGCCGCGACTCGATGTGGTCGCGGAACTCCACGTACGGTGGCGCGGGCCCCTCGAACAGCGTCGTCGAGGCGACGTGCATCTGCGTCCCATCCCGCTCCAGGTGAAGGAATGAGGAGTCCAAGCCTGTCAGGCGAGCGCTCATCCCAGTGATGGTCGCATACCGAGTGTGAGCGAGGTCACAC
Source organism: uncultured Solirubrobacterales bacterium (assembly GCA_963728755.1). Taxonomy (GTDB): domain Bacteria; phylum Actinomycetota; class Thermoleophilia; order Solirubrobacterales; family 70-9; genus DASUPK01. The sequence continues at coordinate 53,096 of CAVSLI010000013.1, forward strand.
TGGTGGGCAGATAGTGCCCTACCCTGCGCGGCCGAATCAGAGTCAAACGACTCGCCGAATCGCGCTGACGGACATCGCGCGAGCGGGGGACCCACAGCCGGCATCCATGCAGGGGGCCGGCGCCGGCACCACAGCGGGCCGGCGGGGGCGAACGGAGCGGTGATCCGCTCCTAGCGGCACGCAACAAGCGTCGCGAGCCCGACAGCTAACCCCGTAGGCGGATAGAGAGGCAAGGTGTATTGCTTTGCGTCGCTTCCGTTGGAAGCGGAGGCGGGCCGCGCTCGTGCTGCTGCCCGCCATCGGAATGATGATCACAGCAGGAATTGCGGGCGCCCAGGACACGGTCCCGGCATTGTCGGGCGGCGGTACTGAGGCGAGCGCCGCCGGCAATCCCACGGCGGTGAGCCTCAGGGGCCACCACCACGTGATGGCCCACCGGGCGATCACCTTCCGCGGCCGCGTCGCCCCGGGGGGTAGCCACCTGGTCGTCGTGCGAGTCGGCGCGCGCAAGGTCCGCGCTCACACGCACGGCGACGGCGCCTACAAGCTGCGCTGGCGCGCCCCGCGTGCGGGCGTGTACTCCGCGCGCGCCCGCGTCGATGGCACCGCCGTCCGCTCCAAGCGCGTCCGGGTAAACGCCTACCGGCCGGCGGAGGCCTCCTACTACGGCCCCGGCCTCTACGGGGGCGCCCTCGCCTGCGGCGGGACCCTGAGCCCGGGCAAGCTGGGTGTTGCCAACAAGACGCTCGCCTGCGGCGCCGCGGTCACGCTCCGCTACCACGGCCGCACGGTCACCGTCCCGGTGATCGACCGCGGCCCCTATGCCGGCAATCGCGAGTACGACCTCACGGCCGCGACCAAGGCGAAGCTCGGCTTCCCCTCCACGGGGACCGTGCTGACCACCCGCTAGACGCGGACTAGACGGTGAGCTGGCCGGGCTGGTGGCGCTCTTCAGCGCTCACCAGCCCGGCCACGCCGACGCCGACAAGGCGCACGGGCGTCTGCGGATCGAAGCGCTCGAGCAGCTCGAGCGCCACCTCCGCGACGGTCTCGGGCTCGACGGTGTGGGACGGGAGGCTACGCGACCGGGTGTGGGTCTTGAACGGGCGCAGCCTGATCTTGAGCGTCACGGTCCGCCCACGCCTGCCATGCGAGGCGAGGCCCTCGCACACCGATCGGGCCAGCCGCTCCACCGTGTCCCGCAGCACCTGGCGGTCGGTGACGTCCTGCGGGAACGTCGTTTCCCGGCTCTCCGACTTGCGCTCTCGCTCGAGGGCGAGGCTCTCGCTGCCGCGCCCGTTGGCGCGGGCGCGGAGCCCGGCACCGTGCCTGGGGCCGAAGCGCTGCTCGAGCAGAACCGGATCGGCGTTCGCGAGCTCGGCGACGGTGCCGATCCCGATCTGCCTGAGCTTCTCGTACGTCCGTGAGCCGACGCCCGGCAGGAGGGACGCCGGGCGCTCTCCCACCGTCGCCAGCCAGTTCTCGTCGTTGAGCACGAAGAAACCGTCGGGCTTGTCCAGGTCGGAGGCGATCTTCGCCATCAGCTTGTTCGGCGCCAGTCCGATCGAGCTGACCAGGCGCGTGGCATCCCTGATGCGCCGCTTGATCTCATGCGCACGCGACTGCGGGACCGGGGAGGAGGAGAGGTCGACGTACGCCTCGTCGAGGCCGACCACCTCGATCCCGTCCGAGAACTCCCGCAGGGTCTCCATCACCTTGTTCGAGCCGCGCCGGTAGAGCTGCATGTCGACCGGCAGCACGATCAGGTCTGGGCACCGTCGCCGGGCGGTGATCATGGGGAGGGCGGAGTGGACGCCGTACTTGCGGGCCTCGTAGGAGGCCGTGGTGACCACTCCACGCGGCCCGTCGTAGGCGACCACCACCGGCTTCCCACGCAGCTCGGGATGCCGCAGCATCTCGATCGAGACATAGAACGCATCCATGTCGACATGGGCGATCACCTGCGCCCCTCGGAGACTAGGCTCGGCCTCCGACGGAGGGCGCTATGTTGAGCACGGTGACGGACGCGGAGGCAAAGAACCTCGAGGCGATCTCCCGGGCGATCGACCAGCACAACTCCAGCTGCCCCTTCCCGGCGAGCGAGGTTCGCATGAACCCCTTCGAGGTCGAGCGCCTCGGGTGGGACGAGATCCGCGGCCTTCCAATCGTCGCCGACCCGAACCTCGGCACCGGCTCCTTCCGGATCATCTGCTCCCGTGACCAGGAGGGCGAGGGCATCGAGGAGGCCGAGGCGCTCGGGATCCCGATCGAGGTCGCTGTTCCCGGCACGCCCGAGAAGCCGCCTGCGTAATCTGGCCGCTAGTTGAGCGCGGCCGCGAGCCGGCGGCGATGCTCGCGCGCCAGCGGATGGTCGGCGCCGAGCTCCGTGAAGATCGCGACCATCACGCGGCGGAGGAGGTCCTTGCGCTCCGGGTCCTGCTCCGAGGCGAGGACCTCCTGCAGCTTCACGAGCGCCGGCTCGGCGTCGCCAGCGTCCCAGGCTGAGAACGCCTCCTGAAGCTCGTCCGCGCTCGCTCCGTTCTCCGACTGGGAGAGCTCCGCGCGGGCGGCCAGCCCATCGGCTATGAAATCGTGGGGGAATACGCGGAGCACCTCGAGCGCACCGTCGGGATCGCCGCGCTCAAGCAGGAGGCGACCGAGCTTGATCGCCGCCGGCGCTTGGCGGGGATCGAGCTCCAGCGCCTTGCGGAGCGACTCCTCGTCATCCGACGAGGCCAACCTGTCGGCCTCCGAGGGGACGATCCGATTGAGGAAAGCCTCGATCTGTGCCGGCGGGATGGCGCCGATGAACTCGGCGACCACCTTGCCGTCCTTGAACGCCTTGACGGCCGGGATGCTCTGGATCTGGAACTGCTGCGCAATCCGCTGGTTCGCGTCGGTGTCGAGCTTGACGAGTTCGACGTCCCCATCCCGCCGCCGCACGGCGTCCTCGAGGGCCGGGCCGAGCGTCCGGCAGGGCCCGCACCACTCCGCCCAGAAGTCGACGACCACCGGCACATGCTTCGAGCGCTCGACGACCTTGTCCTGGAAATCCCGCTCGCTGACGTCGCTGGTCATGTCTTTGAGCGTACCCCGCGGCTTCAGTCGGCAGTCGTGGCCGCAGGCCGCCCGGCGACGCCTGCTTCGGCGGCCGCCAGATGCCGTCGCAGGAAGTGGAGCTGGTCCGCGACCGCGCGCTCACGCCGACCGAGGTAGATGTCGAAGTGCTCGCACGGGTACTCGCGGACTTCGACGCGGCCCTTGGCCTGCCAGGCCGCGGCACGGGCCTGGGAGGGAGGGGCGATCGCATCCCGGTCGGCGATCTGGACCAGGATCGGGCAGCGAACGTCGTCGATCCGGGTGATCGCGCGGTTGGTGCTCTCGGCGATCACCACGCGGGCCGAGATCTGATTGCGCCAGGTGGGCCCGGCGATCTCGCGATAGCCGGGCTCGGCGTCCGGGGTGCTGATCGTCGCGATTTCACCGGGCCGAGCCACGATCGGAATCAGGTGAGGCGGGGCGCCCCGCGCAGCTCCGGCGAGGTCCTTCAGGCCCGCCCAGGTGACGCGCGCCAGGTGCCCCCAGCCGGCGTAGCGCGAGATCTCCCTCAGGGTCCGGAGGCCGTCCAGGTCCGGCGCCTGGCAGACGACGGCGGCGATTCGCAGGTCGTCCGCAGCCACGTAGACCACGTGTCCGGCCGACCACGAGGTGCCCCAGAGGACGATCCGGTCGGGGTCGACACCGTCCAGGTTACGGGCGAACTCAACCGCCGCGCGGTAGTCCTCCCGGTGGCGCTCAGGCCAGCCGAGCTGACGGGGCTCCACCGGACGAGTCGCCGAAGCAGCGGTAGTCGAAAAGCAGGACGTCGAGCCCGGCCTCCGCGAACGCCTCGGCGAAGGGCAGGAGCCCCGAGTCCTTCGTACCTCCGATCCCGTGGGCCATCAGGACGCAGGGCCGGCCGCGCTCGGACGAGAAGGCCTCGCCCTCACCGCCCAGATGCCACCCGGCGCAGGTCTCCCCATTGCTCGGGAAGGAGACGTCCGCGAGCTCAGGCAGCCGCGGCCTCCGCCGTCAGCGCCCTGCCGGCGAGCTTGGGCGCGCTCCCTTGCTCGGCTCGCTCACGACCGGCCGGAATCTCCCGATTCCAGATGTCGTGCTCGTACGTGTACCACTCGATCTCCATCGTGTGCCGGGGCCGGTCGGAGTAGTTGGCCGTGTGAATCGACTCGTCGCGACGGATCGTCTCCTCCATCTCCGCGATGGGGGGGAGGGCATAGTCGCCACCCACATAGCGGGCGACCAGCTTGGACTGCAGCTCGACGAAGGGGAACAGGGTCGGGATGGCCTGCGCGAACCCGATCAGCGCCAGGTCGTCGATCCCCGGCTTGAAGATCCGCTTGTAGAGCGGCAGACGGTTCTCAGGCGCTGAGAGGAACTCCGGATCGAAAAATGGGAAGGTGATGCTGTAACCCGTCGCCCAGATGATCACGTCGACCTGCTCGACGCTGCCGTCCTCGAACCGAACACTGTCGCCTCCGAGCTCCTGGACATTGGGCTTGGCGACGGCGTCGCCCGAACCGAGACGGAGCAGCAGCTCGCTGGAGACGGTCGGATGCGCCTCCAGGAACCGGTGATCCGGCGTTGGAAGACCGAAATCCTCCATCCGGCCCGAGGCGAGGCGGGGTAGGGGCCTCGCGAACAGACGCTGCAGCTTCAGGGGTAGACGGGGGTTGATCTTGACCAGGGTGTCGAATGGGCGGCCGAGGAAGTACTTCGGGATGATCCAGGCGCCGCTGCGAGTCGAGATGAACACCTTGTCGGCGACGCCCTTGCGGGAGAGCTCCGAGGTGATGTCGACGCCGGTGTTCCCGATGCCGACGACCAGAACCCGCTTGCCGGTCAGATCGAGGGGGTTGTCGGGCCCGATGTAGTGATGGGCGTGGATCGTCTCGCCCTCGAAGCTGCCCGGAAAGTGCGGGTAGCGCGGATCCCAGTGATGGCCGTTGCCGACGATCAGAAAATCGAACTCCTCGGCGGAGCCATCGCCGAGCGTGATCCGCCAGCCGCCATGCTCCTTCCGGGCGGCGTGTTCGATTGGGCTCCCGAAGCGAATCCGCTCCCGCAGCGAGAAGGCGTCAGCGTAACGATGCAGGTAGCCGAGGATCTGCGGATGGTGGGGGTAATCCGGATACTCATGGGGGCCCATCGGCATGTCGCGGAAGGAGACTCCGTCGCGCGAGGTGTCGATGTGGAGCGACTGGTAGGCGGAGGAGCGGCCGTTCGGGTTGCCGAAGTACCAGTTGCCGCCGATGTCGTCGCTCGCCTCGAAGCACGTGTAGGGGAGGCCCCAGTCGGAGAGCGCCTTGCCGGCGGTCAGCCCGCTGATCCCGGCGCCGATCACGCAAGTGGTGGGCTTGGCGGACATGGCGACCGTGAGTCTAGGGAACTGGCTGGCTAGCCAGTTCCGGTCAGACGTCGTTGGAGACGTTGATGCCGAGGTTGTCGAGCAGGTCCTGTGCCCAGCGGTTGAAGGTGTCGAACCAGCCGGTCAGGATCGCGACGCCGAAAGCGATCAGGATCAGCCCGCCGATCGCCATGATCACCGGATAGTGGCGCTTGACCACGGCGAATGCCGTTGTCATCCGAGTGAAGGCGATCGAGGTGAGCAGGAACGGGATCGCCAAGCCGGCCGAGTAGACGGCGAGCAGGAAGGCGCCGTGGGCCGCGGAGCCGGAGAGCGCGGCGGCGCTCAGGATCGCTGCGAGCGTGGGGCCGATGCACGGCGTCCAGGCGAGCCCGAAGGCGGCCCCGGCCACCAGCGGGCCGCCGGTCCCGGCCCGCGCCAGGAGGCCCTCGACGTGCCACTCCCGGTTGAGCTGCGGGAGGAAGAGCGCCCCGATGAAGAAGACCCCCATCGCGATGATCAGCCCGGCGGCGACCTTGTCGAGGAGGAGCTGGTGGTCCTGCAGGGTGCTGCCGATGCCCGTGGCGCCCAGGCCGAGCAGGATGAAGATCGTCGAGAAGCTGGCGACGAAGAGCAGGCTGGGGACGATCACACGGCGCCAGTCGGCCCTCTCGAGGTCCGCGGCGGCCACGCCGGTGACGGCGGAGAGATAACCGGGAACGAGCGGGAGCACGCAGGGAGAGAGGAACGAGACGATGCCCGCCGCGAGGGCGGTCAGGATGCCGACTCCGGATGCGGGATCCCCGCTCATGGGCGAATTCTGGCGGACGAGTCACGCCCGAGCCAGGCAGAGTCGGCGGCCCTCCCGGGCACCGTGTTTCACCGTGCTTAATACGGAGAGGGTCTGCGGATCGGCCCGGATGCCCGTCGATAGATGCGTGCGTAGGGTTTGGCCTGCATCCGGATCCCCGGCCAACTGCACACCGTAAAAGGCGTCCAGCACGTTGGCCAACCCGGCGAGGCGGCCTTCATCCCCCTGGGGTCGCCTCGCCGGACCTTTTTCGGGCACTTCGGACCGATGCCCGCCCGGCTAGGGCTCGGGCCCGGGGTCCTGCCCGAGGATCGTCCGGAGCCCGCGGGCGGCCTTCGGCGCCAGCTCCCGGGCGTTGTTGTTGAACATCACGTGGACCTGCTCGGCGTCCGCATCGAGCGAACGCGCGCGCCCGGCGATCTCCTCGAGCTCCTCCTTCGGGTAGTCGTAGTCGAACCTCTCGGCGACGCTGCGGCCGTGGAGGTAGCCCTGGGTGTTGCGCCCGTGGCAGCGCATGTAGGCGAGCGCGTCGTTCGTGACGGCGTCGATCGGGGGAAAGATCGGGACGTGGTCTCCGGGGGGAGTGTCCACACAGACGAAGACCGCATCGTGGGCGGAGAGCCAGTCGAGCACGCTCTCGAAGCGCTTGGAGGATGCCCAGCTGCGGCGCCTGAGCTCGACGGCGACCGGGATGGGGGAGAGGCCGTCGATCACCGGGGCGAGCTCGTCGAGCTCGTTGTGCCGCGGGTCGAAGGCCGGCGTGAGCTGGAGCAGATAGGCGTCGAGCTTGCCGGCATCGGCAAGTGGCTTCATCGCCTCGGTGGTGCGGCGGACCATCTCGTCCTGCAGCGCGGCATCGAGCAGGACGCGTCCACGCTCGTTGGTCACGACCTCGTCCCTGAGGTCCTTGGGAAGCTCCTTGAGCCGGGAGGCGTGGCGGGAGAGGAGCCGGTGTAGCTTGACGTCGAAGCGGAACCCGTCGCGCGTTCCCTTCGCCCAGCCCTCGACGGTCGAGGTGGCCGGAATCGCGTAGAAGGTGGAGTTGAGCTCCACGGCATCGAAGCGCTCGGCGTAGAAGCCGAGCCGGTCCTTCGCCGGGAGGCCCTTGGGGTACCAGTGCTCGACGAAGCCGGGGTCCGACCAGCTGGAGGTGCCGACTGCGATGGACACCGGTCAGATGATCGGCTATCGCGCGCTGGCCAGCGGCTCCAGGAGGGAGCTCGCCCCGCGCTCCCAGTGCTCCAGAACGTGCTGCGCCCATCGGGCGTCCAGGTCGAGCAGAGCTCGAACGCCGAAGAGGATGTCGCCGGCGAGATCGGGCTCGCTGATCGCCAGACCCTGCGCCATGTCGTAGACGGCGATGTTCTCGTGAACCGAGTCCGCCTCGACGTGCTCGTCGAAGAAGTCGAGCGCTTCCTCGCCGACCCCGAGCCGCCGCAGGCCCTTCCCATAGCGGCCGTTGGGGATCGGGGAGGTCGTCTCGAAGGCGGCGAGGTGTCCCACGATGGCGCCGCGGAGCCTGCGGTGCAGGCCGAACAGCGACATCAGGTTCACCGTCGCGAGCGTCACGGCGGGGATCCGGTCGAGATAGGCGCCGTAGGCCGGGTCCAGGTCAAGCGCCCGCATCGCCTTCGCGAACAGCGTCGCGTGCACGCGCTCCGGCCGGCCGCCACCGTATTCGTCCGCCTGAACCTCGACCAGAGCGGCCTTCGCCGGCCCGTGAAGCCGGGGGATCGCCCACGAGTGGGGGTCGGCCTCCTTGAGCTGGTATGCGGAGCGGTGGATCAGGAACTCGCGGAACTGATCCAGGTCGGCCCTCCGCTCCATGTACGCGGAAAGCTGGGGCCCATCGTCCTCGTCGATCAACCGGACGATGGCTTCGCCGATCCGCGGTGGGTCCGCCTCCGCCCGCGGAACCCGCTCGTGAAGGCACGCCTCGAAGTCCGTCTCCAGCACGGCCCTGAGGGCGATCAGCCCCGGTTGCCACTCCCAGGACTCATCCACTTCTCGGAAGCCACGGTAGTGGAGCTCGTACAGCACATAGAGGGCAAGCTGGTGGTCGTCCCCGAGAGCCCCTCCGCCGGCACTCGGCCAGTCGTCGACACGGCGCGGCGAACCGCGGAGCGCCTCGACGAGAAACTCGCTCAGCGGCCCGCGGGAGGATGGCAGGGGAGGTCGGGTCACGGCCTCTCTCTACCCGGTCGCGCTCGGCACCACTCCCCGGTGCCGATGCAGGGGTTTCGCGGATCCGGGTGAGGGGAGACTCGCCAACGTGCCGAGCGAGCTCACTCCCTATCCCAACGGCCCGTACCTGCTCCGAGGTGAGTTCCGCCTGACGGATCCGGAGGGCGGCGAGATCGAACCGAGGCGGAGGACGGTCGCGCTATGCCGCTGCGGAGCGTCCCGGCGCAAGCCCTTCTGCGACGGCACCCACAAGCTGATCGGGTTCCGCGCTCCCGGCGGAGAGGCCGTTCCGTTCGAGAAGCCCATCACGATCCGCGAACCGGCGACGTAAGCGCTGCATCGAGGAGGCGGCGCGGGGGACCACGGCGCCGCCATACGGGATGCCTCCACGATGCAGGCGCTCGCGCACGGCGAGCCACGAGCAGATCCCACGCTCGAGAACCCAGAGGGGCGCGAAGAACGAGCTCGTCGCGGGATAGAGGCGTCGCCCGCCGGCGCGGCGCCGGCCGATCTCCGCAGCGGCGACCAGACCGGCGGCGGCGGCCGCCGGAGCCCGCCACCTCCGCCGAACAGCCGCCGTGCCGAGACTCGGCACGACCGCCAGCCAGGCGGCCATCCTGCTCGGGATCGCGAAGTCGTCGTAGGCCTGGCGGACTCGCTGCGAGAGAAAGTGGCCCGCACTCGGCGGACGGCGCGCGACGTAGAGGTCGAGGGGGCTGATCACGGTGCCGCCGGCCGCGCGGATCGTCCTGATCAGCTCGAGGTTCTCGAAGATGACGTCCCCGTCGTAGCCACCGATCGCAAGCAGCGAGCTGCGCCGGACGGCGAGGGTACCGGGGAAGTCGGCCCCCAGGGAGCGATTGAGCAACGTGCGGGCCGTATCCCAGAGCGCGTGCCACGGCACCGGGTCGAAGAAATTCTGTGGCCGCACGCAGTCGGCGAGTCCGAGCATCCGGACCGCACGGATAAGCGACCGCTCCTCGTAGCGCACGTCGTCGTCGGCGATCACGACCGCCTCGCTGCGCGCCTCGCGCATGCCGGTGAGCACGCCGCCGACCTTGCCCATCGGCGTCTCCAGCGCCGGGTCCGGGCGCAGGTGCCGCCCGAGCGGCGCCCACGCCTCGGCGTGGCGGTCGAACAGCGGTTGCGGCGAGCCGTCGACGACGATCAGCTCGATCCAATCGGGGAGCTCTCGGAGGTATCGGGTGAGCTCCTCCAGGCCGCGATCGTCGCTCCAGCGGATCGGAAGTACGTAGGTCGCCCTCACCTCTTTTGTCTGACCGCGGCCCGGGCCGGGTAAACAAGGCGGCATGAACCGGCTCAGGCGGGTCGATTGCGCGTCACCGGGCATCACGCGCCGGCGGCGGGGGAAGGGTTTCGAGTACGTGGATGGAAGCACCGGCGAGCGCATCGACGACGCGGACGTCATCCAGCGCATCAAAGCCCTCGCGATCCCACCGGCCTGGAAGGAGGTCTGGGTCTGCGCCGACCCCATGGGCCACATCCAGGCGACCGGCCTGGACGCGAGGGGACGCAAGCAGTACCGCTACCACGACCGCTGGCGAGAGCGTCGCGACCAACAGAAGTTCGGCGCGATGCTCGACTTCGGTGGGTCTCTCCCCAGGCTGCGGGACCAGGTGGAGCGGGACCTGCGCAAGCGCAACATCTCCCGCGAGCGGGTGCTTGCCTGCGCGGTCAGGCTTCTCGACCGCGGCTTTTTCCGGATCGGGTCCGAGGACTACGCGGAGGAGAACGAGACCTACGGCATCGCGACGATGCGGAAGCGCCACGTCACCGTCACCGGCGACAAGGTCGTCTTCGACTACGAGGCGAAGGGCGGAAAGCGCCGGGTCCAGGTCATCGGGGACCGAGCCATCTCCGGACTGGTGAAGCAGCTCCGTCAACGGCGCGGCGGCGGCCACGAGCTGCTCGCCTACCGCAACGGCCGGGAGTGGCGGGACATCCGCTCGACCGAGATCAACGACTACATCAAGGGCGTCATCGGGGAGGAGCACAGCGCCAAGGATTTCCGCACCTGGAACGCGACGGTGCTCGCCGCTGTCGTGCTCGCGGGCTCCGCACGGGAGCGCGACATGAGCACGAAGGGCGGGCGCAACCGGGCCAAGCGCGACGCCGTGCAACAGGTGGCCCACTACCTGGGGAACACGCCAGCGGTCTGCCGTGCCTCCTACATCGACCCGCGGGTCTTCGATCGCTTCGACGGCGGGCTCACCGTAGGCGGTGTCTTCGAGCGGCTCCCCGACGACCCCGCGGATTGGCCGGAGATTCAGAGGCCGATCGAGGAGGCCGTTCTCGACCTCATCGATCGGCGTGAATCACCTGCCATCGAGCGGGTGGCCTGAGCCAGGGTCAGGACTTCGACCCCGACTTACGACCACCCTCACGGCCCGCTGCGCGCTTCTGCGACTTGCTGCCGCCGCGGCCCTTCCCGCTCTTCTTGCCACCCTTGCTCGAAGAGTCGGGGGAGTTGGCGATCGAGGCCGCGCGCTGCTTGCTCATGCCCTTCTTGCGCAGCCCCTCGTACTGCTTGTCGTTCTTGATGGACGATCCGTGATCCTTCGCCATGTCACACCGCCTTTCTTCAGGGCGCGTGCGCCATAGATACCCGGCGCTGTCGCGCCGGTAAACCGGTCAGGCGGCGACGCCCAGCTTCTCGAGCGACGCGTCGAGCGCGCGGTCGAAGCCATCCCAGAGCGTCTGGGCCGCGTCGCGCTCCTGGGACAGGATCACGTCCACCGCACCGACCGTCTCCGGGTCGCCGGCGCGTTCCGCGACACGCTTGAGCTGCTCGTAGGAGGCGATCTCGAGGTGCTCGAAGGCGTAGGCGAATCCCGCGAGCTTCACGGGCGTGTCGGGCTGCACGGCGAAGAAGGTGCCCAAGTTGATCGCTCCGAGCCGCATCGCCACGTCCTTGAGCCTGTTGGAGCCGGCGTCACGGGCCTCGAGCCGCGCCTTGATCCGCTCCTGCTGGGCCTTCGTCTCGCCGTGATGCTCCGAGTACGCCCGCTCGAGCTGCGGGTCGCCGGCGATCCTCGGAGCGACGGCGAGCATCTGCAGGGCCTGGGCCTCGATCGCGTGGGCGTCGGCCAGGTACTTGTTGAGCTGCTCGCCGAGGTCGTCCGGGTCCGCCTGCCGGAGGGACGCATCCACCACGCGGTCCCAGTCCTCGAGCCGGTGGGCCATGTCGCTCTCCTCGCCCGCGATGCCCTGCGCGACGGCGGCGGTCTCGTCGTCCTGGGCTCGCCTGGCGACGCGCGAGAGCAGCTCGTACGCGGCCAATTCCATGTGCTCGTACGAGTACGCGTGGCTGACGAGCTTGCCCGGGGTGTCGGGCTGGGCCTTGGCGAACAGGACGAAGGCGGGGGCGCTGAGCGCTCCCGCAAGGTCCTTGACCTTGTTCGGGCTGCTGCCCAGCTCCTCAAGACGGTCCTCGACCCTCCGCTTGTGTCCCTCGGTCTCCGCGATGTGCCGCTCGAAGGCGTCCGCCAACACGGGGTCGCCGGCGATCTTGGGCGCCGCCTTGATCTGCGGAAGGGCCTGCTCCTCGATCGCGTGGACGTCGCCGAGGTACTTGACTATCTGCTCCTGAATCGTCCGGTCGCTCATCAAAGCTCCTCTCAGGGTTCGAGGACGACCTTGATGGCGCCCTCCTCTTTCTCTTGAAACATCTCGTAGGCCTTCGGCCCCTGATCCAGGGGGAGACGATCGGTCGCGAGATCGTCCATCCCGAGCGGATCGTCGAACCACCCGCCATGGGGGAGCCTCGGCCTTCACTCCCGGTTACCTCCGTTTCTCGCACGCAAACGGCGGAACCCACGGTCGGATGGAATGCACGGGAACGCGCGTTATGTGAACTCGCGCACCGGCACGCCTGGGTCAGGCTCCCGAGCGCCTCCGGCCGGTTTTCTCGCCCGGATGCCGGGTAGTCCGCCACTACCGACGCCTCACACGACCATAAGGAGGAGATGCACCGATGGCACCCTTGGAAACGACCACCCCCGAGACCGGCGACATCACCGGCACCAGGGACAAGGACTACAACATCATCTGGTTCACCGAGCAGTGCCTGTCCAACGCTCTGCGGCTCGAGGTGTACATCCAGGACGCCGAGCGCGAGAGCGACTCCGAGCTCGTGGAGTTCTTCCGCAAGGCACAGCACGAGAGCCAGAAGGGCGCCGAGCAGGGCAAGCAGCTGCTCAAGAGCCGCCTCTAAGGCGATGCGGCCCGGTCGGGAGCCGTAATCCCGACCAGATCCGTCTGTTTACCGGTTATCCGCGGCGCGGATTTACGATTAGGCCATGGCGCTCAGGGACCGGGAGCTGATCACCCCTACGCCGACTCTGACGAACCTGCAGGAGATCTCGGGGCCGGCGCTGGTAGCCATGCTGCTGGCCGCCGGGATAGCCGTAGTCGATGCCGTGGTCGGGGGATCACTTGTGTTCATCGGCCTGCTCGCGATCCCTCCGGTGATCGCCGCAATGAGCGCATCACTCCCGGAGACTGCGGTCGTCGCCGTCTTCTGCGTCGTTCTCGCCTTCCTGTCACCCCTTTGGAGCGGGATGCACGATCAGCGCTTGGTCTCCAGTGCCGTCGTCGCAGCCGGCGCCATCTGCGGGCTCTGGGTCGCGAGCCTGAGGGCCAGCCTGAACCGTGAGACGGCGGCCTCCGAGCTGCTCGCCGAGGCCGGCGCCCTGATGGAGGACGCGCTCGACCAGAAGCAGCGAGCGGCTCACCTCGCCAGGCTCGCCGTGCCCAGGCTCGGCGACGTCGCGATGGTGGACATGCTCACGCCCGATGGAGTGATCGAGCGTGTGGCGGGACAGAGCGGGGGCAGCGACATTGCGGAGGTCTTCGTCAGGCTCCGCCAGGACGCGCCGATCGATCCGCAAGGGCCGCATCCCGTCGCCGAGGTGATCCGCACAGGGCGGACGAAGTACCTCGACGAGCTCAGCGATGAGGCGATCGAGGGCATCACGACGAGGGAGAACGAACGGGAGATGCTCCGCCGATACCGCTTCAAGTCCTGCGTTGTGCTGCCGCTGGGCGCCCGGGGCTCGGTCCTCGGCGCACTGACGCTCTGGATCATGCGCCCGGCCAAGGCCTTCGACGAGACCGCGCGGCGGACGGCGAAGCGCCTGGCCGATCGGGCCGCACTCGCGCTCGACAATGCGCGGCTGCACGAGCAGCAGAGCCATATCGCCTCCGTCCTCCAGCACAGCCTGCTGCCGCGCTCGCTGCCGGAGATCAAGGGATTCGAGGCCTCATCTCGGTTTCTGGCGGCCGGCGAGGCCTATGAGGTCGGCGGCGATTTCTACGATGTCTTTCGCAGCGGCTCCGGCAGCTGGACCGCCGTGATCGGCGACGTCTGCGGGAAGGGCCCGGAGGCGGCCTCCCTCACCGCCTTGGCCCGCTACACGGTTCGCACCGCGTCCTCTCCGGACAGCTCGCCGAGCGAGGTGCTGCGAACCCTGCACGACTCGATCAGCTCCGAGCGTGCCGACTTCCGCTTCTGCACGGCCGCCTTGGCTCGGATCCAGACGCCATCGAACGGTGAAGGCAAGGCACACCTGACCGTCGCGCTCGGCGGCCACCCGCTGCCGATCATCCTGCGCAGGGATGGGGCCGTGGACCCGATTGGCAGGCCCGGGACCTTGCTCGGCGTCCTCCCCTCCCCCGTCCTGGCGGATTCCGACGCGACCCTGGACGCAGGCGACTCCCTGATCCTCTACACGGACGGGGTGCTGGACGTCCAGAACCGCGCGGAGCGCGGCGACTCGGACTGGCTCTCCAGGCAGATTGCCGAGTTTGTGGGCAAGGGCGCGGACGGGATCGCGGAGGCCCTTGCTGAAGCCGCGATCGAGCGCCACGGCGGCAAGCTGCGGGACGACATCGCCATCCTGGTGCTGCATCGCAACGCCACCGGCTGAGCTTGGGTCGCAGGCCGGTCCACATCGGCTGCTCGGGGTGGGTCTACCCACACTGGCGGCACCGCTTCTACCCCAAGGGAGTGCCTCAGCGGCGCTGGCTCGCCTACTACGCCGAGCACTTCGAGACCGTCGAGATCAACAGCACCTTCTATCGGCTCGCCTCACCGGCGGCGGTCGAGAACTGGCTCGATCAGAGTCCCGAGGGCTTCATCTTCGCGGTGAAGATGAGCCGCTACATCACCCACATCAAGCGCCTCACGATGCTCGACCAGGGCATCAAGCGCTTCTACGAGAGCCTCGATGGCCTCCCCGGCACGGACAAGTTTGGTCCCGTCCTCTGGCAGTTCCCGCCGAACTTCCAGCGCGATGAGGACCGCCTGGCCGACGCCCTGCCGAAGCTGCCTCCCGGCCGCCACGCCTTCGAGCTCCGACACGAGAGCTGGTTCACCGACGAGATCTATGCACTGCTGAGGCAGCACGGTGTCGCGCTGGTGATCGGCGACGAGTCGTCACGCTGGGTGAAGACACCGCACGTTCGTACCGCGGACTGGACCTATATCCGCTTCCACCACGGCAGCCGCGGGCGCCACGGGAACTACTCGGCGTCCGAGCTCGAGAGCTGGGCCCGCCGTATCGCGCAGTGGCGACGCGATACCGAGGTCTACGCCTACTTCAACAACGACTGGGAGGGCTACGCGCTGCGGAACGCCGAGCTCCTGAAGAAGCAGCTTGGGGTTTAGCGCCTGCGCCAGTTCCGACCCAGCAACTTGCCCAGCCGGCCCGGTCGCCTGGGGCTGAACGTCGGAGGGGCCTTCTCCGGCGTAGGAAGCTGCGCCGCGGCCGCGGCGTCGATCGTGAGGCGGACGGCCCGCTCGGCCGTTCGGGAGACCTCCGGAGCATCCACGAAACGGAGTTCGCCAACAACGGTCTCGATCACGAAGCCGTCGAGGATGTGCTCCTGGAAGTTGTCGACCACCTCGTCGACAACTCCGACCTGCTCCCCATCGGACGCGTACACGGGCGTCCCGCGCTTCACGGCTGCATAGTGAATCGGGTAGCCGTCGTCCTGGCCCACGCCCGCAATATACGTACCTAGCTGAGCCGCCCCCCCACGCGCGGCTCTTCCAGGAAGTCGGCGATCACACGGGAGAGCCGGCCGCCCTGCCAGGCCAGCGGGGACCTGCCCGGCTCCTCGCTGACCAGGCGGGCGGCGGGCAGCCGTTCGGCCCACGCCTCGGCAATGGCATAGGGGTGGCCTGGGTCCGCCTCGTCGTAGCTCGCCACGACCAGGGCGGGCACGTCCAGCGTCTCGAGCTCGGCCAGCCCCTCGAAGGGAAGCGATCGCGGGACCTCACGCAGGGCCCGGGCGACGGCCTCGGGGTGCCGGTGCCGCTCCATCCGCTCACGGGTGATTCGCAGGGCGGTCTCGCGCCACGCCGGATCCACGCGCAGATCCGCCTCGTAGGCTTCCATGAAGCCCTCGACTCCGCTGCGCTTCAGGCCATCGCCGAGCCGGTCCCAGGAGGCGAGGACCTCCTCCGTGGCGCGGATCCCGAGCGTCACCGGGCCCTCCAGGACGAGCGCCGCAACCGCGTCGGCGTGGTCGAGCGCGTACGCGACCGCCGTATGGCAGCCCATCGAGTGACCGCCGAGAACCGGGCGCTCGCCCGGACACCGATCGGCCAGCACCGCCGCCAGGTCGCGGGTCAGCTCCGGGTATCCGTAGCCATGCCCCTCCGGTGCCGGCGAGGACTCGCCGTGTCCTCGCGCGTCATACGAAACCAGGCGATAGCCGCGGCGCGCAAGGGTCAACGAGCCGTGCAGCACATAGCGCCTGGTCGCCGTGAGACCGTGCAGGAGGACGATCGGCGACCCCTCCCCCACCTCCTCGCCGGCGAGCCGCACGCCGTCGGATACGACTTCAAAGGTGCGGGGCTCCAGCTGACCGGCTCGCTCCGCGGCCATCAGCCGCCCTCGATGGTGACGCGCCGGATCAACACGGGCGCTTTCGGCACCCCGCTCGCCGTCCCCAGCTGCTCGATCCTCTGCACGATGTCGAAGCCGTCGCTCACCCGCCCTACCAGCGCGTAGTCCGGCGTCAGCCCTGCATCCGGAACCGTGACGACGAAGAACTGGCTCCCGGACCGACCGGGCGGCTCGGCCGCCGTCTTGGCCATTGCGACGATGCCCTGCGTGTAGGAGAGGTTGCGTGGGGGTGGCTCGTCGACGAAGTACCCGGGCCCGCCGCCGCCGGTTCCCGTCGGGTCACCACCCTGGACGACGAAGCCCGGCACGATCCGATGAACGCGCGTGTCGTCGTAGACACCCCGGCGCGCCAGATAGGCGAACGAGGAGGCCGTCCTCGGAGCCCGCCGCGTGTCGAGCGCGATCGTGAAGTCGCCGCAGCTCGTCTCGACGGTCGCGGTCGCCGGGCCGTGGAGGGTCGCGGTCGGCCGTGATAGGTGAACATCCCTGGGGGCGGGCTCCCGGACCTGGGCGCAGCCCGGGGGCAGCTCCGACGCCGTGGACATCCCGCCTCCCCCGCCGCATCCCGCTTCTAGGAGCAGCACGAGAATGGTTGCGACCGCTGTCCGTGCCGTCATCAAGGCGCCGGAAGGGTACTCCCGGCGCCTGCGATGATCGCCCCATGTCGCCATCTGCCGACCCCTCCTTGGATCCCTCGCCCCCGCCCAAGCGAGTCCAGCTGATCGGCAGGGCAATCAGCGCCCTGGTCGCGAGGGCGCCGGTTACCTGGCCCCTGCTCCGGGGCTGGAGCCACCGCTTCTGGCAGGAGGCTGCACCGACCTGGGCGGATCGCGTCAACCGTTCCGGGGCCGACTACCTGAGCCCGCTCGCGGCTGCCCTGCTCCATGTCCGGCCCGAGCCCGAGCGGGCCCTGGACATCGGCACCGGCCTCGGCGACGGAGCGCTCCTGGTCGCCCGCGAATTCCCGCACGCGCGAGTGCGCGGCGTGGACCTCGCCGAGGAGATGGTCCGACGTGCCCAGGCACGGATCGGCCTCGATCCGGAGGGGCGGGTCGCCTTCAAGGTCGCCGACGCCGCGAACCTGCCGTTCGAGGACGACTCATTCGACCTCGTCACCCAGCTCAATATGCCGCCCTTCTTCTCCGAGATCGCGCGCGTCCTCCGTCCGGGTGGATTCGTCGTGATCGCCGCGAGCTGGGGGCCGAGCACGCCCTTCTACACGCCCGAGCCGGTCCTGCGCCGCGGCTTCCATCGGCAGGGCATCGAGCAGTGCGAAAGCAGCGAGGCGGGCAAGGGCACGTACTTCGTCGCCCGCCGGCCGGACGCCCCGCCCAAATAGATTCACCGGATCGATTCCCACCGCCCCCACGTCCTCCTGGTCAACCCGCACTCGGGCGGCGGGCGAGCGCTGAAGCTCCTGCCGCAGATCCGGAGCGAGCTTGACGCCCGCTCGCTCCCCTACCGCATGGCCCGCACGGAGAGCCTCGAGCACGGGGTGAGCGAGGCACGTCGAGCGGCAGGGTCCGGCGCGGTCCCGGTGGTGGTGAGCGGCGATGGGCTGATCGGCCAGGTCGGTGGCGCCCTCGCGAAGACAGGCGCCAGGATGGGGATCATTCCCGGCGGCCGCGGAAACGACCTCGCCCGCGTCCTGGGCATCCCCTCCGATCCCGCCGGAGCGGTCGCCGTGCTGGCGGCAGGCGAGGAGAGGCGGATCGACGTTGGCGAGGCGAACGGACGCCGCTTCCTAGGCGTCGCCTCGTTCGGCTTCGACTCCGACGCGAACCGGATCGCCAACGAGGCACGTCTGGTCAGGGGGAACCTCGTCTACGCGTACGCGGCGCTCAGAGCGTTGATCGCATGGCGACCCGCCCGGTTCACGCTCGAGCTCGACGGAAGGCGCGTAGAGAACTTCGGCCATTCCGTGGCCGTTGCGAACAGCAAGGCCTATGGCGGCGGAATGTTCATCGCACCCGACGCCGACCTCGCCGACGGAGAGTTTGACGTGGTCCTGATCGGGGAGCGAAGCAAGCTTCATTTCCTCCTCAACCTCCCCAAGGTGTTCAAGGGGACCCACCTCGAAAACGAAGAGGTGCGGGTCATGCGGGCGGCTGAGGTCAAGGCGAGGGCCGACCGCGACTTCGCCGTCTACGCGGACGGTGAGCACCTCAGCGACCTCCCGGTGACCCTGCGAATCCTCCCGGGCGCCCTGAGGGTGATCGCCCCCGCCGGTCCCTTCGTCGGCCCGCCGGGCTGAGCCGGGGCCCGGCCCCTAACCTGCGGGCGCGATGAGCGGGATGTTCACTGCGAAGCGCGGCCTCGCCCGGGCCGTGGGGTCGTTGAGCCGTCGCAGCGGCCGCGGCGGTGGGACCACCCTGCCCGGTCGACTTCTCGTGCGGATGGCCCCTGATGCGATCGAGCGGCTCGCTAAGCCTCTCGATCGGGGCTCGATCGTGGTCAGCTCGACCAACGGCAAGACGACCACTGCCGGGATGATCGCCGCGATCCTGCGCGCCGACGGTCGCACTCCGGTCCACAACCGGGCCGGCTCGAACATGCACTGGGGCGTCGCCACGGCCCTGCTCGAGCAATCCGGGGATGAAGGGCTGTTCGAGCTCGACGAGGCGTGGCTGCCCCGCGTGGCGCCCCAGCTCCGCCCGCGCCTGCTCGTACTCGGCAACCTCTTCCGGGACCAGCTCGACCGTTACGGCGAGCTCGAGCGCCTCGCGGATGAGTGGGCGAAGCTTGTTACGCGCCTGGAGGGCTCCTGCGGGTTCGCCCTCAACGCCGACGACCCGCTGATCGCGGACCTTGGCCGCGATGCGGATCTGCATCGCCGCCGGGAGGTCACCTACTTCGGCATCGAGGACACGAGCCAGGCGCTACCCGAGCTCCAGCACGCCCATGACGCCAAGCACTGCCGCCGCTGCGGCGCCCCCTACGTCTACGACAGGGCGTTCGTCGGCCACCTCGGGCACTACACCTGCCCCAACTGCGACGCCGACCGGCCGGCGCCCGACGTAGCGGCAACGGAGATCGAGCTCCGCGGCATCTCGGGTTCGCGGGTACACGTCACGACGCCGGACGGTGAGCTTGAGCTCGAGCTCCCGCTACCCGGTCTCTACAACGTCTACAACGCGCTCGCGGCCATCACGGCGGGTCTTCGCTCTGGGGTGCCGCTCGAGGGGATCGGCCAGGGCGTCGAGTCGACGCGTGCCGTCTTCGGACGCGTCGAGACGATCGAGGTGGCAGACAGGCCCGTCTCCATCCTGCTGATCAAGAACCCGGCCGGCGCCAATGAGGTGCTCCGAACGCTTCGACTCGAGTCCACCAACGGCGGAATCGACCTCTGGCTTGCGCTCAACGACCGGATCGCCGACGGGCGCGACGTGTCGTGGATCTGGGACGCCGACTTCGAGCTGCTCTCCGATGCCGTCCGGCGAGTGGTCTGCGCGGGAACACGCGCGCCCGAGATGGCACTCCGCCTCAAGTACGCGGGCTGGCCGGAGGACTCGATCGAGGTGATCGAGCCCATCGAGGCGTCCCTCGACGACGCCGTCTCGGTTGCGCCGGACCGGCTCTTCGCCCTTCCCACCTACACGGCCCTGCTCGAGCTCCGCACCCTCCTCGCACACCGCGGGCTGGCGCGGGACTACTGGGAATGAGCTCCCCGCGAGAGGTAGGCGCCCGCGCGCGCGACGAGGCCGCGATCTGGCAGGAGATCGAGTTCGGCTCCTACACGGCCGATCTCTCCCTCTGGGCAGAACTGGCGAAGGACGCGGGCGGCCCCGTGCTCGAGCTCGGTGCCGGCGCCGGCCGCGTGACTCTCTATCTCGCTGAGGCTGGAGAGGAGCTGATCGCGGTGGAGCGCGATCCAGGTCTTGCCGCCCAGCTCGAGCGCTCGGCCGCCGAACGGGGCCTGACCGTGTCGGCGGTAGGCGCGGACCTGGCCTCCCCCGCCGACCTTCGCGTGCCTTCGAAGCCGGCTCTCGCGATCGGACCGCTCCACCTGATTCAGGAACTCGACGGCGCCGTCAGGCCCACCCTGCTCGGTCGGCTCGCCGAGCTCGTGGCGCCGGGCGGAAGCATCGCCCTGACGGTGGTCGACGAGACCACGCTCCTCAGCGCGGGCGCCGCGGCCCCGCAGATCCTGCCCGACATGCGCGAGCTCGACGGCTGGGTCTATTCGAGCGAGCCGCTCTGGGTGCAGGTCGGCGATCAGGCCCTGCGGATCCGCCGGCTGCGCGAGCGCGTCTCCCCCGAAGGAGCGATGGAGCGCACCGTGCACGATGAGCTCCTCTACCGGGTGAGCCCGGACCGTCTCGAGCTCGAGGCCGAGCAGGCTGGCCTGCGCGGCGCCGGCAGGCGGCAGATCAGCTCCGGCCCCAACGAGGCCGACTCGGTGGTCGTGCTGCTCGAGGTCCCCGAGTGAGGGGCTCCGGGGTCCGCCTGCTCGCCCTCTACCCCGAGCAGATGAACATCTACGCGGACCGCGGCAACCTCCTCTTCCTCCAGCGCCGCTGCGAGTGGCGGGGGATTCCCTTCGAGTACTCGGCCGCCGGGCCTGGCGAAGGGTTCGACCCTGGCGAGCACGACCTGATCTACATCGGCGGTGGCCAGGACCGCGACCAGGTCCTGGTGGCCGAGGACATGATCCGGACCAAGCGCGACGCCATCGCCTCGGCAGTCGACGGCGGTACGGCCCTGCTCGCGGTCTGCGGCGGCTACCAGCTGCTCGGTCACCGCTACCAACTTGGCGATCGATCGATCATCGGCCTCGGCATCGCCGACCTCGAGACGGTTCGTGAGCCGGGACCGCGCCTTATCGGGAACACCTCGATCGAGGTCGACCTCGGTGAGGGCCCCCGGGTGCTCGCCGGGTTCGAGAACCATGGCGGGCGAACCCACCTCGGACCCGGCGCCCAGCCGCTCGGCCGGGTACTGCATGGGCACGGCAACAACGGCCGGGACGGCTACGAGGGCGTCAAGCGCAGCAACATGATCGGCACCTATCTCCACGGTCCGCTGCTGCCGAAGAACGCCTGGCTCGCGGACCGCCTGATCGCCCTCGCGATCGGCCGCCGGAGCGGAGCCGAGCCCGACCTCGAGCCGCTCGGCGACGAGCTCGAAGCCGCCTCCCACGCCTCCGCCCTGCGGGCGGCGGAGCGGGGTTGAGCCGATTTACGTTCCCCGTGAACTCAGCCATATAGGATCAACCCGTGGTCATCGTGATCATCATCGTCGCGTTGCTGCTCCTGATCGGGCTCGTCTACGTCCTGGTTCGCAACAGCCTGGTCAGCCTGAACCAGCGCGTCGAAGAGTCCTGGAGCGGCATCGACGTGCAGCTCAAGCGGCGGCACGACCTGGTGCCGAATCTGGTCGAGACGGTCAAGGGCTACGCCTCGCACGAGTCCGAGACCTTCGAGAAGGTGACTCAGGCCCGCGCCGCGGCCATGCAGGCGAGCGGTCCCGAGCAGGCCGGCCAGGCGGAGGGACAGCTGACAGCCGCACTCGGCGGCCTGCGGGTGGTCGCCGAGCAGTACCCGCAGCTTCGCGCCACCGAGAACTTCCAGCAGCTGCAGCGCCAGCTCTCGGAGCTCGAGGATGAGATCCAGGCGTCGCGCCGGATCTACAACTCGAACGTGCAGCAGTTCAACACCCGGATCCAGCAGTTCCCGGCCTCGGTCGTCGCCAACCAGATGGCCTACACGGCCAAGCCCTATTTCGAGATCACCGAGGCGGGCGAGCGCGAGGCACCGCAGGTCTCCTTCACCGAATCCAGCCAGAAGCCTGGCTGAGCCTCCTAGAAGCCGGAGGAGCCGAAGCCGCCCGGGCCTCGGGTCGACTCGTCCAGCGCGTCGGCTTGCAGCGGCGCGGCGTGGACGAGTGGGACCAACAGCAGCTGGGCGATCCGATCTCCGGGCGAGATCTGAAATTCGATTGTCGGGTCGGTATTGAGAAGGAGCACCCGAACCTCACCGCGGTAGCCGGGATCGATCAGCCCGGGCGAGTTGACCAGGGTCACGCCGTGCTTCAGTGCGAGGCCCGAGCGCGGCAGGACGAGGCCCCCGACTCCGCCGGGAATCTGGACCGCGAGCCCGGTCCCGACGCTGACCCGCGCGCCGGGCGCCAGGCGACCGGATTCGGCCGCGTACAGGTCGAGCCCGGCGTCGCTGTCGTGGGCCCGCGTCGGCAGGGTCGCCTTCTCGCTCAGCTTGACGAATCGGAGGTCGCCGGCGCGTCCGCCCGAGGCCTCCTCTTCGGCGACGGCCACCGCGACCGTCCCGCCGCTGCCCTGCGCCTCAGTTCCCGGCGCGAATGCCGTTCCGGGATTGTGCCCAGCGGCCGTCGACCTCGAGGTCGGCGAACCGATCGGCGAGCGGGGCAGGAAGTCGCGCGCGAACGAGAACCCCGTCCGCGCGATCCTCGCGCTCGAGGTCACCAGCGATCTGGTGAAGCTCCGAAAGCCGATCACCAGCGTCAAAGGGTACGAGCAACTCCACTCGGATCATTGACGCCCGGATCGATTTGGCGATCCCGGACCTGAGCTCCTCGAGGCCCTCACCCGTCTCGGCCGAGACCAGCACCGCCTCGGGATGGCGCAGCGAGAGCTCGCGGCGGGCCTCCTCGTCGAGCAGATCGATCTTGTTCATGACCAGGACCCGAGGCGTAGCGCCGGCGCCGATCTCCTCGAGAGCCGCATCCGCCGCGGCGATCGAGTCCACCCGCTGCGCCTCCGGCTCGGACCCGTCGACGACGTGCAGGATCAGGTCGGCGAGCACCGTCTCCTCGAGGGTGGCCTTGAAGGCCTCGACCAGCTGGTGCGGGAGCTTGCGGATGAAGCCGACCGTGTCGGTGAGCAGGTAGCGCCGGCCCTCGTACGTGAACGCCCGCGTCGTCGGATCCAGCGTGTGGAAGAGCCTCTCCCCCACGCCGACCCCAGCGCCGGTCAGGGCGTTGAGCAGCGTCGATTTGCCCGCGTTCGTGTACCCGGCGAGTGCTCCGGACGGCAGGGCTGCGCGCTCGCGCTCGGCGCGCATCACCGCGCGGTTCCGCTCGACCCCCCGGAGCTGGCGACGCAGCCCCGTGATCCGGTCCCGCGCCAGACGGCGGTCGGTCTCGATCTGCGACTCGCCCGGCCCGCGGGTGCCGATGCCGCCGTCCATTCGCCCCGCGCCGAGTCGCTCGAGGTGCGTCCACAGCCCCCTCATGCGGGCGAGGTTGTATTCGAGCTGAGCCAGCTCCACCTGCAGCTTGCCCTCGGCTGTATGTGCGTGGTCGGCGAAGATGTCCAGGATCACCGCGGTGCGGTCGATCACGGGGACGCCGAGCTCCTGCTCGAGATTGCGCTCCTGGCGAGGGACGAGCTCGTCGTCGCAGGCGACAAGGTTGGCGTCCGCCGCGCCGATCTCGCGCTTCAGCTCGGCGAGCTTGCCGCGCCCCAGGTAGCGGTCGGGGTCGGGCTGCGCCCGCACCTGGGTGAGCTCCCCGGCGGTCGCGACCCCCGCCGTGCGCAACAGCTCCTTCAGCTCGGCGAGGGGGTCATCGCGGTGCTCGCCCTCACGGACGATGCCGATCGCGAAGGCGCGCTGACGAGCGCGGGGATTGACCACGCCCGCCGATCCGTTCTCATAACGGGTCTCGGACCGCCGTCCGTTGCGGCTTCTCTGCACTCCCCTGATGGTAGGGCGAGCGCGGGAGGACGGGGGTAGGGCTGGTCAGACGGCGGGTTGCGCCGCCACCCGTCCATCGGCCGTCTTCTGCGGCACCATCGGGAGCAGCGCGGCCGCGGCGATCACGGCGACGAACGCAAGGCAGCGGGCGATCACGTCCAGCGCGTCCGAGCCCAGCGGGTCGCCGAAGACGAGGATCCCTCCCGTGATAGCGGCCAGTGTGGCGCTCGCGGAGAAGGCGACGATCACGGCAACCGGCTCGCCCAGCTGCAATCCGCGGGCCAGGGCGAGGAAGCCCCCGACGCCCCCGATGATCGCCAGCACGGTCCAGGGGCTGAGCACGCTAAGCGGCGAGGCCGGCACTGTGACCGCGAGGGCCTTGATCGCTACGTCGGAGACGCCGATCGAGCTCCCGGCGGCAACCGCGAGCAGGATCCACCCCTGGCTGACCAGCCGCCGATGAGCGGAGGCGAACAGCAGGGTGCCGACGAGCGCGAGCGTCCCGCCCTCGAAGGCGAGCATCGTCGAGCTCGTGAAGGTGCCGTTCTCGCGCCCGTGGCCGGCGGTGAGCGCAAGGAAGCTGAGGCCGGCTGCACACAGTCCCAGCCCGATCAAATCCCTCGTACCCACGGCGACCCCAAACCAGCGGCGCGCGGGAACCGCCAGCAAGGCGAGGCCGCCGGCGATCACGGCCTGGACCAGCGACAGGGGCGCCATCGAGAGGGCCACCACGTGCATGCCCCAGCCGAGCGTGGCGAGCCCGAAGCCGATCGCCCACCAGCGCGAGCGGAACAGAGCCGCCGCGCTCCGCAGCGGGCTCCGCATCGCGACGTCGGGCGCGGCGAGGGCGCCGCGGTGCTTGCAGAGCATCGCGACGCCCGAGAAGGCGGCGCAACCCAGTGCCAGTATCAGTCCGATTTCGCTCATTGGATGGTCGTTCGGGCGTCCAGGCTCACGCCTTTAGCTGAGTGGCGGATAAAGGCCAATTCGCCCCCCGCAGTGCCCGTCTCGACCCACACTACGAAGTTCTGGCTCGCTTCGCGCCGGTTCTCAGGCCTACCCGCTAGGGCGTCAGGTGAACCCGCATCCGCCCGACGGCCTCGGTGAGCAGCTCATCCGGCGTGGTCAGCGAGATCCGGAAGAAGCCCTCGCCGCTCGGGCCGTACATCGATCCCGGCGAGATCACCACAGCGGCCTCCTCCAGCACCTTCTCCGTGAACGAGCTGGACGTGTAGCCCTCCGGGACTGGCGCCCAGACGTAGATCGTCCCTTTCGGGGGCTCCACCTCGACTCCGATGTCGCGGAGGGCGGCGATGACCAGGTCCCGGCGGCGCTGATAGATCCGGCACATCGCCTCGACTTCCTTGCGCGGCCCACGCAGGGCCGCGGCTCCCGCGAGCTGCACCGCCTCGAAGAGGCCCGAGTCGACGTTCGTCTTCAGGCGCCAGTAGGTCTTGATCGCCTCGGCGTTGCCGAGGATCGCCGCGCAACGCCAGCCCGTCATGTTGTAGCCCTTCGATAGCGAGAAGACCTCGACGCCAACGGCCTTGGCGCCCGGTGTCGCGAGGAAACTCGGGGCGACGTAATCGTCGAAGGTGATCTCCGAGTAGGCGTTGTCGTGGACGACCAGGAACTCGTGTCGCTCGGCCAGTTCGACGACCCGCTCGAAGAAGCCGTCGGGCGCGACCGCACCGGTCGGGTTGTTGGGGTAGTTGATGAACAACAGGCGCGCGGCGTCGAGCTGATCGCCGGGGATGGCGTCCAGGTCGGGGGCGAAACCGAGGCCGGCCCGCAGCGGAAGCAGATGCGCCTCGGCCCCCGCGAGCACGGGCCCGCCGGTGTAGACGGGATAACCCGGGTCCGAGGACAGGGCGACATCGCCAGGGTCGAGAAACGCGAAGCAGAGGTTGTAGATGCACTCCTTCGCCCCGATCGCGGGGATCACCTCGGTGACGGCGTCGATCTCGACGCCGAAGCGCTGGAGGTAGAAGTCCGCGAATGCCTCGCGGAACTCACGGCGACCGCGGTTGCTGGGATAGCGCTGGGCCTCGGGGTCGCCGACCGCCTCGCGCATCGCGTCGACGATGTACCGGAAGGTCGGTGTATCGGGATCGCCGATGCCGAGGCTGATCACGTCGATTCCTTCATCCCGCTTCGCCTCGATGCGCCGCTCGAGCTCCGCGAACATGTAGGGCGGGATCGCCCCCAGGCGCTCGGAGGGGGCGGCCAGCCCCTTCTTCTCGGTCGGTGCCGCCATTCGAAGCCGGAAGACTAGGTCAGCCGAGCTGGTCGAGCGCTCGCAGCAGCTCCGCTGAGAGCTCCCCGCTGAATAGCGGTTCGGCCCAGCCCGTCAATCGCACCGCCAGGTCGCCTCTGATCTCCACCTCGAGCTCCCCTCCGTCGAGCTCAACGGTGAGCCGGTCCGGCGCGCCGGCGAGGTGGGCTGCGACCGCCGCCCCCGCGGCGCCGGTTCCGGAGGCGAGCGTCTCCCCCACCCCCCGCTCGAAGATCCGCGCTCGGACACGGTTCCCGTCGACGCGGTAGAAGCTCACGTTGGTCCGGTTCGGGAAGAGCGAGCTGTTTTCGAGCTCGGGCCCGATGGCCGCCAGGTCCAGTGACTCGAGCTGATCGCCCATCTCGATTACGCACTGCGGGTTCCCGATCGAGACGTGCTGAAAGGACCAGGAACGGCCCGCGGCCACCACCTCCCCCCGGCCGTCCTCGGCGCCCGATGGGTAGGCATCCGAGGCGGTGCTCGCTCTGCCCATCTCCAGGGTCGCCTCGCGATCGGAGCGGATCGTCGGCTTGACCGGACCGGCCTTGGTAAGGATCGTGAACTGGCGCGCGTCGGTCCAGCCCGAGCGGCGCAGGTACAGGACCGCCTCCCGTGCGCCGTTCCCTGACAGTTCCGCCTCCGAGCCATCCGGGTTGAAGATGCGCAGCTCCGCGACGTAGGCGGGATCCCCGACCGGCGCGAGCAGCAGGAGGCCGTCGGAGCCGACGCCGAAATGCGGATCGCAGAGCCGCCTGACGCGCTCGGGCGTGGGCGCCCAGGGCAGCGCCGCCGCCTCGACGATCAGGTAGTCGTTGCCGAGGGCGGTCCACTTCTCGAACCTCACCGGCTCTCCCCCAAGGCGCTGCGCGCCGCCATCTCACCCGCGGTCTCGGTCGAAATCAGTTCGACGTGTTCGTCATCCCATGAATCCTTGAGGCGGCGCCACTGCGCGACGAGCGCGTCCCAACCCCGAAAGGTGCCGGGCTCCGGCCACCCCTCGGGCGAGACGATGGTCCCGTCGTTCTGCCAGATGGATGCGAGCTGATCGAAGTCGTCTGCGTTCCAGGCCTCGACCGAGCGCCGGAGGAGTGCCTCGCGGCTTGCGGAATCCACTAGAGCAGTTCCACGATCTCGTTCGCCACGTCGGCATCCTCCCGTCCGGTCCGGTCGACTACGACCACGTCCTCCATGCGGCGCATCCAGGTGAGCTGACGCCGCGCGTACTGACGGTGGGCGCGCTTCATCGCGCGGGGATTGCCGTCGACCAGGTCCTCGAACCCGAGTGCTGCTCGCGCCGTCCGCGACGCACCGGCCGCCGCCGCTCGCCTCGCCTCGTCGGCGGCCGCCGACGCCACCATCTCGTCCACCCTCTCGTCGATCCGCTCGCCGAGCTGGCCGCGCGCCATCGACAGGCCGACGAGGAGCGTGGGATGACGCAGCTCGGCCGTCCAGAGGCGCTCGGAGCTTCGGGCGGGCTCGATGCCGGCCCGGCTCAACTCGGTCAGCCGGGCGATCCGCTTGCGGTCGTTCGGATCGACTCCAGCCGCGTACTCGGGATCGAGCTCCGCGTGAAGCGCGCCCGACCCCCTCTCGGTGAGCTCCCGCGCGACCTCGTCGCGGACCTCCGCGGGCACCGGAGGACGCATGTCCAGATCGGCCAACGCCGCACGCAGATACAACCCTGTGCCGCCGACGACGATCGGGCGCCGGCCCTCGGCGAGCAGGGAGTCGATCTCGGCGTGAGCGAGGTCGGCGTAGCGCCCGGCGCTGAACTCCCCGGTTGGGTCCACGAACGAGAGGAGCCGGTGTTCCAGCTGCTCCTGCTGCCCGGCGTCCGGCGCCGCACTGAGGACCTCCAGCCCCCGATAGACCTGAATGGAATCGCAGTTGACGGCCACCGGATCCTCCCCGCGCTCGCGCAGTCGCTCGGCCACCGCAATCGCAACCCCCGTTTTGCCTACGGCCGTCGGACCGAAGAGGGCGAGGATTCTCAAGCGGCGCGGCTGAGCAGCCGCTCCGAGCCGCTCAGCGTGGTCGAGGTCGCGCTGCTGATCTCGACATCGACCAGCTCCCCCGGGGCGGCGGTCCCATCGAAGTTCACGGTCTTGTTGTGCCGGGTACGGCCGCGAAGCCGACTGGAATCCGTGCGGCTCGGCCCCTCCACCAAGACCTCCATCGTCCGCCCGACGAAGCGCTCGGACCGCTCGCGCGCCCTTCGCTGCACCAGGTCGACCAGGCGCTCCATGCGCTCGCGCTTGACCGCGTGCGGGAGCTGGTCTTCGAGATCTGCCGCCTCGGTGCCCCGCCGCGGGGAGAAGATGAAGGTGAAAGCCCCGTCGTAGCCGACCTCCCGAACGACCTCGAGCGTTTCCTCGAAGTCGGCATCGGTCTCGCCGGGGAAGCCGACGATGATGTCGGTCGTGATCGCACAGTCCGGCACGTGCTCGCGGATCAGCGCGACGCGGTCCATGTAGCGCTCCCGGTTGTACGTGCGCCGCATCCTCTTGAGCACGGCGCTCGATCCAGACTGAAGGGGCAGGTGAATGTGCTCACAGACCGACGGCAGCTCGGCGTGGGCACGAATCACTTCCTCCCGCGTGTCCTTCGGGTGTGGGCTCGTGTACCGGATCCGGTCGATCCCCCCAACCGCGTCGACCCGTGCCAGCAGGTCGGCGAACCCGATCCTGCGCTCCTTCGGCAGGTCCCGTCCGTAGCTGTTGACGTTCTGCCCAAGCAGCGTCACCTCGCGCACCCCCTCCGCTGCCAGGCGCTCCATCTCGACCAGTAGCTCGTCGGGGTCACGGCTCGCCTCCCGGCCACGCACCGAGGGAACGATGCAATACGAGCAGACGCAGTTGCAGCCCTGCGAGATCTGCACCCAGGCCTGGAACTCCCGCTCGCGCTTCATCGGCAGGTGGCCCGAGACGTCCTCGAACTCGAAATAGCCCTGGGCAGTGAGCGAGTCGGAGGTCAGGAACTCCGCGAGGCGGTGGATCTGGCCGGGTCCGAAGGCGACGTCGACGAACGGGAAGCGGCGAAAGACCTCGTCCTTCACCGACTGCGCCCAGCACCCGCCTACCCCGACCACCCGCGCCGGGTCCTCTGACTTGAGCCGCTTGGCCTCCCCCAGGTGCGCGATGAACCGGTTGTCGGCCGACTCCCGAATCGAGCAGGTGTTGAAGAGGATCAGGTCCGCGCCCTCGCGGTCCTCGGACTCGACGTAGCCGAGCGAGTCGAGCATCCCCTTCATCCGCTCCGAGTCGTGCTCGTTCATCTGACACCCGAAGGTGGTGACGTGGTAGCGGCGCTCCATTGCCGCCCAATGTAGCGGCGCGGCTAGCCCCCGGGGACGGTGAGGTCGCCCTCCATCCCGGCCTCGCGATGGCCGGGGACGGTGCAGTAGAAGACGTACTGGCCGGGCGCGAGGTTTGCGAGCTGGACCGACTGCTTACCGTTCGTGAACGGCTGAACCTCGCCGAGCACGTTCCCGTTGGACGTGGCGACGGCGATGCTGTGGGGGACCGGCGAGGGGTTGTCGTAGGTGATCGTGACGTTGCCCGGCTTCGCCATCAGGCCGTTCGGTTGGAAGATCAGGCCGCCGTCAGCCGGGGAGCTCACGTCGAGCGCCTCGCTGGCCCCGGTGCCCCCAGTGCTCTGCGTCGTTCCGGTCTGGGTTCCGGTCGTGGGAGCTTGCTGGTTGCCGCCCGAGCTCGCCTGCGGCTGGCCGCCCGGCGTCGCCGGAGGCGGCGCGTTCTGCCCGGTGTTCTCAGGCAGCGGCTCCTCCTTGGCGAGCTCCTCGTTGCGCTTCTTCTGCTCGTCCTTGGACTTGACGACCGCGAAGGCCATCGTCGTGACGACGACCGCCGCGAACAGCGCCGTCGCCCCGATCAGCACTCCACGACCGGGCGGGAAGGAGTCGGCATCCCGGATCCCGAGGAAGGCGAGCCCCACGGCTGCGATCACCAGGATGACCCCCAGCACGAAGAAGAAATTGCCGTCCATCGGCGAGGATCCTACCCTTGCCGGGCGGCCGCGGTCAGGGGCAGGCCAGCGGGTCAGGCCGCCTCGCGCAAGCGACGCTCCGCGGCTCGCACGGCGTCGTAGGCGAGCTCCAGCGAATAGCCGCGCCTGACCAGCAGTCCCAGGGCACGCTCGCGCTCGCGCTTCGTGTCACAGCTCATCCCGCGGCCCAAGAGCAGCGAGGTCGCGCGCTCCAGCTGAGCGGACTCATCGTCCCCCTCAAGGACCGCCATGATGTGTTTCCGCGGCACTCCGCGGCGCTCGAGCGTCCTGGCGATCCGATCCGGCCCCCACCCCGCCAGCAGGCGCTTGTCCTCGGCGTAGCGGCGGGCGAAGCTGGCGTCGTCGATCGCCCCGGCCTCGGCCAGGAGGGCGACCACCCCCTCGATCTCCGATTCCTCCACACCCCGCTCGGCCAGCCAATCGCGCAGCTCGGACTCCGTGCGCTCCTTGTAGCCGAGCGCTTTGAGCGCCAGCTCGTAGGCGTCTTCAGGCAGCCTTCTTCTCCGGCTTCTTCGCCACCTTGACGGCCTCTGCGGCCTTGGCCGCGTCGGCCTCCTTCTCCGCTTCCGGGCGCGCCTCGGCGTCGCCGCCGAGCCCGAGCTTCTCGTGCACCTTCCGCTCGAGCTCCGCCGCCAGCTCCGGGTTGTCGCGCAGGAACTCCTTGGTGTTGTTGCGGCCCTGTCCCAGCCGGGTCTCGCCGTAGGAGAAGAACGAGCCGGACTTCTGGATCAGGTCGTGCTCCAGGGCCATGTCGATCAGGCCGCCCTCCTTCGAGATGCCGACGCCGTACTCGATGTCGAACTCGGCCTGGCGAAACGGGGGAGCGACCTTGTTCTTGACGACCTTCACGCGGACCCGGTTGCCGACCGCCTCGGTGCCCTCCTTGAGGGTCTCGATCCGGCGGATGTCGAGTCGCTGCGAGGAATAGAACTTGAGCGCGCGGCCGCCCGGCTGGGTCTCCGGGCTGCCGAACATCACGCCGATCTTCTCCCGGATCTGGTTGGTGAACAGGCAGACGGTCTTGGCGCGGTTCAGGTTGCCGGCCAGCTTGCGCAGGGCCTGCGACATGAGGCGCGCCTGCAGCCCGACGTGCTGATCGCCCATCTGCCCCTCGAGCTCGACCCGCGGAGTCAGCGCCGCGACGGAATCGACGGCGACCACGTCGACTGCGCCGGAGCGCACCAGCACGTCCACGATCTCGAGCGCCTGCTCGCCGTAGTCCGGCTGGGAGATCAGCAGCTCGTCGGTGTTCACCCCGATCCTGCGGGCGTAGGCCGGGTCGAGGGCGTGCTCGGTGTCGACGAAGGCGCAGACGCCACCGCGGGCCTGAGCCTCGGCGATGATGTGGTAGATCAGCGTCGTCTTCCCGGAGGACTCCGGGCCGAAGATCTCGACGATGCGGCCCCGCGGCACCCCTCCGACGCCGAGCGCGATGTCCAGGGGTAGCGCGCCGGTGGAGATCGTCTCCACGTCGAGCGCGCCGAGGTCCCCGAGCTTCATCAGGGCGCCCTGCCCGAAGTTCTGCTCGATCTGCTTGACCGCCGCTTCGAGCGCCTGGTCGCGCGCCTTCGCGTCCTTCTCGCCGGCCTCTCTCAGATTGGGCTTCTGATCTGCCATTGGGTCACCTCTCTGCTCTATTCGTCGTTGGCGGTCGGAAGCTCCAACTCGGCCAGGGATTCGTACTCGGCACCTGTCCTGCGCAGGTGGGACCTGAAGAGCACCAGACGAGTCGGACGGAAGAACCGGAACATGTGTTCGGGAAGAGGGTGCGGCGGTGTCCTGATCAGGGCCGGCTTGCGGCTCCCCGGCACCTCGGGCTTGACGCGGGCGATGGTCAGGTGCGGCCAGAACGGGCGCTTCTCGGGCTCATAGAAGCCCGCCTCCACCAGCCGCTCCTCGACCTGCTTCTGCAGTGCCACGGTGTCGTCCGAGTTCGCCGCCAGCGCGATCAGCCGCGGGCGCTTGCCGCGCGGCACGCCGACCGGCTCGGTGAGGAGCTCGACGGAGGGCGCCGGCGCGTCCACGCCAAACGCCCGCTTGGCGATCGCCTTGGCTTCCTTCTCGGCCTGGTAGCCGAGGAAGACGAGCGTCATGTGCAGGGCCTCGGGCCGCACCACGCGAAGCGCGGGGTCGGAGAGAGCCGTCCGCTGCCAGTCGACCAACCCTGCCCGGACATCGTGCGGCAGATCGAGGGCAACGAACAATCGAGCCCTGGGGCTCTTGAGCCGCTCCTTGGCCACGCCGAAAACCTAGATGGCGCATCGGCCGCACCTGACGCGTTTCGCACGGACACCAGGCGCTTAAGCGGATACTCGGCGCCGCCCTCCCCCTCAGCGGGCTCCCTGGCGGTGAAACGGCCGCGATTGGCGGCTTTTGCTCCCCACACGGTGCGAAAGGGTCAAGTGGTCGCTTCTCGTCCAAAGCGGCACTTTTGACTACTCCCGCAGCCCGGCGGCTTCGAGGGCTTCTTTGCGGCTCAAAAAGTGTTCGCAACGCACGGCTCTGCCGTCACGCAGTGTCCAGATCTGGCCCAGGTCCATCTCCGTCTCGATTCCGCTGCCCTTCGCAACACCCCGGAAATGGCTGTAGCGCGCTCTACCGGGCGGGCGGAGCCGCTCCGGTTTCGCTGCTGGGAGAGCGAAGCATCATCACACCTCCGGCAATGATCAGGAGAATCCCGATGGCGAGCAGCACACCCTGCTTCCAGCCAAAGCCTGGATCCCCGATTCCAAGCGGATTAGCCAACGCGCCGATTAGCGCGGCCACAACGCCCACGAGGACGACCACGATTCCAATCTGCCTTCTCGTCATGGCGGCGGGAAGACTACCTCGCGGAGGGGGAGGGTGGCGGCCAGGATTTCGCGTCTCCAAAAACCGAACTCGCCGTGCGCCGACCCTAGTCGAGACAGACCGCCACCCCTCGGTGCTGATGGGCGGAGTTGCGGAAGTTCACGCCGGGTACAAGCCCGTTGTGCCCTCTACCCAACGAGATGCGTGACCGGGAGCGCCGTGGGCAACGAAAGGGAAGCGGACGGGACGGAGTCCAGCCGAACCCAGACGAACTCCATTCCCGGAGTACTCGGTAGCTAGCCTGGGATGCGTGGCTTCTGCGCCGCGCGTCGAGCTTCTCTGGTGGCGTGAGTGCCCCTCCTGGGAGCGGGCGCTCGACATGTTGCGCGAGGCGATGGCGTACAAGGGGCTCGATCCGGACTCGATCGAAGTGAGCGAGGTTGACACCGAGACGGCGGCCCGGCGGCATGAGTTCGTTGGCTCGCCGACGATCCGAGTGAACGGGGTGGACGTTCAGCCGCCCG
The DNA here is from genome assembly GCA_963728755.1 of uncultured Solirubrobacterales bacterium. Taxonomy (GTDB): domain Bacteria; phylum Actinomycetota; class Thermoleophilia; order Solirubrobacterales; family 70-9; genus DASUPK01. Next base: position 86,711 of record CAVSLI010000013.1, read on the forward strand.
CGGAGGGTGAGCCAACCGGGCTCGCTTGCCGCGTATACCGCCGCCGGGACGGGCGGACCTCACCGCTCCCCGATCCGGAGGATCTGCGCGAGGCGCTCGGAGCGGCCGCGCTCCGCTGACGGGGGTAGCCTGCGGCCGATGCCGACTGCGATTGGGGAACGGGCCCCCGACTTCAAGCTCCCGGCCACCGACGGCGAGCGCCACGCGCTGAGCGCGGAAGGCGCCCCGGCGACGGTGGTCTACTGGACCTGCAACCACTGCCCCTATGCCCTCGCCTGGCACGAGCGCCTCCTCGACGTTGCTCGCGACTATTCGGATCGCGGCGTGCGGGTGCTTGCGATCAGCTCGAACGATCCCGAGCGATACCCGGCCGACTCGTTCGAGGCAATGGTCGAACGGGTTCAGCAAGAGGGCGGCTGGCCGCATCCCTACCTGTATGACGAGACCCAGCAGGTCGCCCGCGAGTGGGGCGCAGAGCGGACGCCGCACGTATTCGTGCTCGACTCGGGTTTGCAGCTGCGCTACCGAGGCGCTCCGGACGCCGACTACGACGATCCATCGCGGGACGCGGCCTGGCTTCGCGCCGCGCTCGACGCGGTGCTGGCCGGACAGGAGCCCGACCCGTCGGAGACCGAGGCCGAGGGCTGCACGATCAAGTGGAAGCCATGAAGCCACTGACGGCGCATCGAAGGCTGGTTCCGAAGCCGGACTGATCGATTGAGCCGCTGTCCCTTTCCCATGCGGAGAAGCAATCCCCGAGTTGGTTCGGATCACCTTGAGTCAGCTTCGGCAGCACGCCATCTCGGACTCGCCGAGAGCGTTCGGGTGGACGATCACGGGAGTCGTGGTCGTGAGCACTGGCTCGATCCACCGCATGCCGATTGGCTGGCACACGCTTTGTCGCCGAACCAACCTTCGCCGCTTGTGCTTTCCATGCCAGGCGCCGCTTCTCGTCCAAGCGGCACTTCTGACTACTCCCGCAGCCCGGCGGCTTTGAAGGCCTGGTCCTTGTCGCCGTAGTCCTTGAAGTGGGTCAGCAGACCATCCCGGAACGTGGCGACGACCGCCAGAGTGAGCTCGGTTTCGACACCGCTCTCGATCCCGCGCCCGCGGGCCGTCCCCAGCGCGAGCACCCGGTCACCGAGATCCCTGACGTCCGGGTAGTCAGTCCGGAAGTCCACGAAGAGATCAACAAGGTCCCCGAGGAAGGCTCCAACCCCGTCGTGCCCGACATAGGTGCCCGCGAATCGCGGCTCGAAGACGATGTTCTGGTCGTACCGCGCCAACACCGCCTCGATGTCTCCCCGGTTGAAGGCCTCGGCGGCCTCGAGAAACCGCTCCACATTCTCCTCCGACATCGCCTACTCCTGAAGGCCGGCGGCTTCGAGGGTTTCAGCTCGACTGGCAAAACTCTCGGCGTTCATCACCGTGCCGCCGCTCAGGGTGAAGATCCAGCCCGCAGGGGAGTCGCGCAACGCCCCAGAATCCCGCTCTTGTGCCCTCGTTCGTCCGAGCAGGACTATGCGATCACCGAGATCGCGAAGTTCGCTCACCTCGGTCCTTATGTCTTCGAACGTCGCGAACGTGTCCGCGAACCATGTCCGCACGCCCTCGTGCCCTCTATACACGTTCCGCTCCGCTGCGTCGATCGTCACATTCAGCTCGATCTCCGGATTGGCGTACAGGAGCAGCTCTTCCACTTCGCCCCGGTTAAAGGCATCGATTCCGCGCCGGACGACCTCGGCGTTCTTCTCCGACATCACCACGCAGTATCTCGCGGGCGGCGCTTAATCAGGGTCGGCGCGGCGGCAACAGTGCCCCAATCACCCAAAACAGCGGGACAAAAATCCCGATGAGCATTTGAGGCCGGTGAGACAGAGCCGCGAGTGGCGATCTGCTCTTCGCGGAGTTCGTCGGGCTAGATCTGCTGGCTACGCCGCAGTAGGCGGCCCGAACCAGGCGGTTAGCGCGTCAGGAAGCCCCAGGTCCGTGCCGTCTCCCACCCAGGCGACATGTCCGTCAGGCCGAATCAACACGGCGGTGGGAGCAGTGACCGCGCCGAACACCGGAAGCTCCCACACCCCAGCGTATTTGGCGTCGATCAGCTGCACCCGGTCGGCCCATGGGGCGATGTCGAGGCCGCCGGGTTCACCGAGGTTGAGTAGCACCGGCCGGGCATCGTGCAGGAGCGTGAAGACCCGAAGCGGGCCGTCGGCGGTGACGAGGTCGAGATCGGGCATGCGGCGGCCGAGCAGCGGGTGCCCCTCGCCGAGGTCGTAGTGGATGTCCAACTCGGAGATCATCGCGGCGAACCGCCTGCGAGGCTCGTCCATGCTGAGGAGTTCGGAAATGCTCTCGCGCAAGGCTTCGAGACGCGCGTCGGCGGGGCGGTTGAGCGCCGTTTGCGCCATCGTGGTGCGCAGCACGCGGGCGGCGACCGGATGGCGCTCGGCGTGGTAGGTATCCAGGAGGCTTTCCGGCGAGGTCCGGTTCACCACCTGGGCCAGCTTCCAGCCCAGGTTGACCGCATCCTGCACGCCGGTGTTGAGGCCCTGTCCGCCCACCGGGGAATGCACGTGTGCGGCGTCGCCGGCCAGCAGCACCCGTCCGACGCGGTAGTCCTCCGCCTGCCGGGTCATGTCGGTGAAGCGGGTGATCCAGGTCGGACTGTGAACCCCGTAGTCGGTCCCGTAGACGGCGATCAGCGTCTCGCTCAGATCGCGCAGGGTGGGTTCCCCCGCGGTTCCGGGGTGCCCTTCGGTCACCATGATCCGCAGCGGTCCCCCGTCCCCGTAGACCACCTCGCCATCGCGGATCTCGTATTCCAACTTGCCGAAGGAATGGATGCCGCGTTCGTCCCGGCGGATCCCCAGCTCCGGCCGCTCGGCCATCTCGGCCTCGGCGAGCAGGGCGCTGGTCGTCGGATCCCACCCGGGGAACTCGATGCCGGCTTCTCTACGGACCAGACTGCGTCCTCCGTCACACCCGACGAGGTATTCCCCCCGCAACGACTGGCCGTCGGACAACTCGACTTCGACGCCGGTGTCGTCCTGCGCGTAACCGGTCACCTGACGTCCGCGATAGATCGGCACCGCCAGCTCGCCGACCCAGCCGGCCAGTATGCGCTCGATGTGGTTCTGCCACAGCCCGAGCCCGTAGGGATGCCGGGTGGGAAAGTCGCTGATGTCCAATCGGCTTTCGCCGAAGGCTTGGACCTGGGCAACCTGTCCCTCAGACAGAAACCGATCGGCGATTCCACGCTGATCGAGAACCTCGATGGTGCGTGACTGAAGGCCGCCCGCACGGGCGCCTGGGAGATCCTGGCTGGCGCGCCGCTCGACGATCGCGACGTTGACCCCCGCCAACGCCAACTCGCCCGCCAACATCAGCCCTGTCGGGCCTCCTCCGGCGATTGCCACCGCATGCTCAGCACGCATCGGCAGCTCTCGCTGATCGCTCACGACCAGAAGCTACCCCGAGACTCGGGCGGACGACGTCCCTTTCCGCCGGATCCAGGGCAGCTAACCGGATAACGCCTTTTCGTCCAAAGCAGCGGTTCAGCTAACGGCTTCGACGCAAACTGCTCAACTGCGCGGCCTGGGGCCCCGGGCGAGCTCGGTCCTCAGTTCACCGCTTTCTTCACGAGCGCGACGATCCTTGCCTCTTCGGCGGAGGTCAGCTCTCTTCAGCGCGAAGGCGGTCGGCCACATGGCGCCATCGTCGAGGTTCGCCTTGTCGCTGAAGCCGAAGGTCGCGTACCTCGCGTCGAACTTCTGCGCGCTTTGGAAGAAGCAGACGACCTTGCCGTCCTTGGCGTACGCGGGCATCCCGTACCAGGTTTTCGGCGAGAGGGCTGGCGCGGTTGCTTTGACGATCGCGTGGAGCCGCTTGGCCATGGCCCGATCCGGTTCCCGCATCTCGGCGATCTTCGCGAGGACGTCGCCTTCCCCGTCCGCCTTGCCCTTCTTCGAGCCGCGGCGCGCCTCCGTCTTCAGCTCCTGGGCGCGCTCCTTCATCGCGGCTCGTTCCTCGTCCGTGAATCCCGTGGACTTCCTGTTGGTCGCGGTGGTGCTCTTGGCGGACTTCCGCGTGTCCTCCTTTGGGCTCATAGAAACCTCCTCATGCTGACTTGGGTTGGAAACCTCGCCGCAGTCCGAGTGCGGACCCGCGCAGTTTGAAATACCGCCTGACACGCGTTTCTCGGTCTTCCCGGCCTGCATTCGCCTGTCGCGCGATCTCCACGTTCTCCTGCGACATCGCCCACGCAGTATCTCTCGGCGAAGTGCCGCTTTCCAACAAAGCGCCGCTTCTCGTCCGAAGCAGAAGCGGCTGCGCGTCGGCCCTGAGTCTCCCCTGATGGTGGAGCACCTGGTTTCGATCCGGGCTGGAGAATCACCCCAGTGGCTTCATCCAGGTGACGGTCGTGTCCTTCACCGCATACCCGGCCCGCTCGTACAGGCCGAGCGCGCCGGTGGCGTTGCCGGTGTCCACGCCGAGCGCCGACCGCTCGGTAGCCGGCGGACCGGTACGACTCGAGCGCGGCGGCGAGCAGCAGCCCGCCGAGACCGCGCCGGCGCCACCCCGGCCGCACCCCGAGCTGCCCCACGAACGCCTCGCGCACGCCGCTGGCGGCCGCGTCGGCCTCCCAGAAGAACGTCAGCAGGTACCCGGCGACCTCGTCACCATCCAGCACCAGCCAGCTCACCTCGGGCCGGAACGTGTGGGACCCGGTGTACGACCGCGACCAGCTCTGCTCGTCCGGCGGGGTGGCGCCCCAGGTGTCGGCGAACGCCTCCCGGTGCGCCTGCCGGACCGCCTCGTCCCGATCCGTCGCGTACTGCGCCAGCGTGAGGCCGGGCGGGGTCGGGGGGACGCCGGGGAGCGGGTCGTCCAGGCTGCGGGCCATCGTGTACCACCAGCGGGTGGCTTCGTAGCCGGCGGCGCGGACCAGTGCCTGCTTGCTGGGATTGTTCTCGTGCACGTGAACGCAGATCGCCCCGGGGCTGTCCGGGTGCCGCTCGCGGTGCAGGCCAGCGGCCCGCTCCTCGGCCCAATCCAGCAGCCGGCGGCCGACGCCGCGGCCGCGGGCGGCAGGCAGCACCGCACCGTCGTGGTCGATCCAGTCGAGGTCGCGAACCTCGGCGGAGCCGTGCACCCGGGCGAATGCGACGAACTCCCCATCGGGGGCGAGCGCGGCGATGGTGTCCCGGCCGAGGTCGGTCGACTGGTCCTCCAGCTCGTCGCGGACGTCCTGCTCCGAGTAGTGCTCGCCGGTGTCGTCCGCCGCCTCGACGGCGGCGTAGGCCCGGGTCAGGGCCGGCGCATCTTCGGTCGTCACCGCCCGCCAGGTCAGGGTCCGGGGCTCCACGCACTCACAGTACGAGCTGCCGCCACCGACGATGGCCCTGGGCGAGGCGATTGTGTGCCTGCCCTGGCCGGGCGGCTTGCGGCCCTAAGGCCCGTGCCCGCTGCCGCCGGTCGACGTCTACGGGTAGGTCGTCGTCGGGTAAGTCGACGTCGACCTGCCGTAGGTCGAGGCGGATTGCCCCGACGCCGTGTGCTCCCCGTGGTATGCGGAGAGGCTCGGCAGGCTCGAGGGAACCTCGAAGTCGGGGCAGTCGGCCCCCTGGGCGGCCTCCATGCCCGAGTCCCGAAGGCGCCGGCGCCGTCTACGCGCTCGCTGCGTCATGACGCACCAAAAAGGGTAGTCCGCGAAGTCAGCCGACCGGCCGGAGGCCCAAGTCGCTCAAGAGCCGGGCATTCCGGGACAGCTAGCCGGATACCCCACTCCATGCCAAGCAGCGCCGTGTGAGCCCGACTAGTCGCCCGTCGGCGACGGCGAGATTTCGCCCCTGCCCGCGACTTGGAGGTCGGCCGGGAGGTGCGCGTTCCAGCGATCGGCGAGCACCTGCAGCCGTGTCCGCCAGACGATGATGGCGGCGCGCTGTTCGCTCTGGAAGTGCGGCAGCTCGTCGAAGTGCCGCCCCGGCAGCGCCGCGGCCAGGGCGCTCAGGTAGGTGTCCTGCAGCACGAAGGTGTGTGCGTAGGCCTGATGAGCCGCGCCGAGCTCATCGGGTACGTCATCGATTGCCGCTATCCGGACCGCATAATCGGCGGTCCCACGCTCGATCCGATCGATTCCGCGCTGCGCCTGCTTCGCGGTCAGGTCTCCATCGCGGTAGCCCTCTAGGACTGGATCGGCCTTGTCGAGCAGTTCATTGATCCCGAGGCGGATCGGCTGCACCTCCGCCACGTAGTCCTCCAGCGCCCGGCGCCTGTCGGCGGTGGTGGTGTCCGACCCGCAGTCGGCGGCGATCAGGGCAAGGGCCGCGGCCAGGACCACCGCAGCCGCGAACCCGAGATGGCGTTCACCCACGGCGCGCCCTTGCCACCATTCCCAGCACGTAGCGGGCGACGACTGCCGGCCGGTTGACGTGGATCTGGTGGCCGCTGCCGAAGATCACGACCCGCTTGGTCCGCGGATGCAGCTTGGCGAGGTAGAGCTGGCTGCGCTTCCAGGTGCGGTTGACGAGCTCCCCGAACCGGCGCCGGACGCCCTGCGGGGTCCCGAAGCCGTAGTTGGCCGAGAGCACGGTCACAGGCAGCCGGCGCGGCGCGCGTCGCATCGGCCTCATCTCGGCGAAGCTCCGGTAGAAGTCGATCGCTTCGAGGTCCTTGTACTGCCCGGCGTCCTCCGAGGGGGACTGCAGGTAGGAGGCGTTGTAGCGAGCGAACTGACGGGGCCTCATCAGGCCCTCCATGGCCTCTGAGATGGCATCGACCAGAACCAGCCCACTGACCTCCGCTGGATAGAGAGCCGCGTACTGGCGGACGATCAGCCCTCCGGTCGAGGCGCCGGCCATCACGTACGGGCCGGGGACACCGGCGGCGCCCAGCAGTGCGTGCAGGTCGGCCACGACCTCGCCGGTACTCCGCGGCATCGGCACCGGGTCGCTGAGGCTGACGTAGGGGAAGGGGGCCAGGGTGCCGGGCCGGTCGTAGAAGCAGGCTCGCGTGACTGGAGCGACCCGTGAAAACACACCCGTTCCCACGCCTTGCCGCGACCACGTCCAGATGTCTCCCCGGCTGCGCAGCCCCGACTCGAAGATCACCGTCGGCGAACCGCTGCCGTGGCACTCGAGGTAGAGGTAGCGGCCGCCTGGGATCTCGACCCTCCCGGCGAAGTCGCCGCCGGTGCCCGCCGACGGGGCCGCGGCCGGCTCCTCCGCACGAGCGAGCGTCGCCAGCGAGATCGCGGCAAGCACGACCGCCAGCCCAGCCCATGCCCGCACCCGCCCGCTCATCGTGGCGGCTCGCGCCCCTCCAGCAGGTAGCGGACGAGATGGAGCGCGACGACCACGGAGCGCTCGCGCACATCGTTGCGGCTGCCGGGCAGGACCGGGTCCCGCGCGAGCTTCTCGCCGGCCGCGGTCTTCGCGCAGAAGCAGACGTAGCCGACGGGCTTCTCCTCCGTGCCGCCGTCCGGCCCTGCGATACCCGTGATCGCGGCCGCCACGTCGGCGTCAAAGCGCTCGAGCGCTCCGTCGGCCATGGCCTCCGCAACCTCCTGCGAGACCGCGCCGCGCTCCTCGATCAGCTTCGGGTCGACTCCGAGCAGTTTCGCCTTCGACTCGTTCGAGTACGAGACGACGCTCCCGGCGAACCAATTCGAGGATCCCGGCCGCAGGGTGAGTCGACCCGCCAGCAGGCCACCGCTCTCGGATTCCGCCGCGGCGATCGTGCGATCGCCAAGCAGCCGGAAGACGACCTCCTCGATCGACTCGCCGCTCTCGGTGAAGGTGAACCGCCCGAGCCGCTCCTCCAGGCCCGCTCGGAGGGCCTCGGCCGCGTCCTCCGCTCCGGGCCGATGGCGGATGTCGGTGACCAGCTCGCCGCCGCGGAGACAGGTGGTGACCTCGAGCGGGTCCAGGGCCACCCCATCCTCCTCGATCTCCCGCAGAGCCTTGGCGAGCTCGGACTCGGGGATGCCGAACATGCGGATCGACAGCGTCCGGTACGGCTCGGCGCGCCCGAGGACCTCCTCCGCCGCCGGCGCAGCCAGCGCCCGGAGCCACATCTCCTGCAGTTCGCGCGGCGGTCCCGGCAGCACGATCACCACCTGGCCGTCCGCGGGCACGACGAGGCCGGGCGCGGTCCCGGCCGGATCGAGCGCCGTGGCCCCCTCCGGCACCATCGCCTGCTTGCGGTTGGCCTCGTGCACCGCCTCGGGGTCGAAGCGGAGGCGCCGCGCGTAGCGGGCGATGATCTGGCCGATCTTGTCCTCCATCTCGGTGTCGAGCACGAGCTCGCGGCCCGCGAAGCGACCCACGACCTCGGCCGTCAGATCATCCGCGGTCGGCCCGAGCCCCCCGGAGGTGACGATCAGGTCAAGACCCCGGTCGCGCATGTGTCCGAGGGCGCCCTCGAGGTCCTCTGGCCGGTCCCCGACCACGGTGATCTCCTCCACCTCGACGCCCAGCTCCGCCAGCCGCTCTGAGATCCACGGTCCGTTGCGGTCGGTGACATAACCGCTCAGCACCTCGGTGCCGGTGACGAGGATTCCCGCGCGCACACTCACGCGGGCCATTCTTGCGGGTCCGGCCTATTCCCCTTCCGCGGGAGCGCCGACGGGCTCCGACGCCTCCGATTGAGCCGCATACCCCCCGCCCAGCACCCGAGGCAGGTCGGCCAGCGAGACGAGCACCTGGCGGGGCTTTGAGCCCTCGTAGCCAGAGATGATGCCGCGGCGCTCGAGCATGTCGATCAGGCGCCCGGCACGCGTGTAGCCAACCCGCAGACGCCGCTGGATCATCGAGACCGAGGCCGTGCCGCTCTCGATGACCAGCTGAGCGGCCTGATCGAGCAGGTCGTCCGAGTCCGGGTCGAAGTCGTCATCGCCGGCTTCCTCGGGCTGCGGCTGCGCGGCCTCGAGCAGCTCCACCGCAAAGTCCGGCTCGCCCTGATCTGACCACTGCTCGGTGAGCTTTGCGATCTCCGCCTCCGTGATGAAGGCGCCCTGGATGCGCTGCATCTTCGAGGTGCCCGCGGGCCGGAAGAGCATGTCGCCCTGGCCGAGCAGCGTCTCGGCGCCGCCCTGGTCGAGGATCACCCGCGAGTCGACCTGCGAGGAGACCGCGAACGCGATCCGCGCGGGGATGTTCACCTTGATCGTCCCGGTGATGATGTCCGTGGAGGGTCGCTGCGTCGCCAGGAGCAGGTGGATGCCCACCGCTCGCGACTTCTGCGCGAGCCGGATGATCGCGTCCTCGACCTCGGCCGGGGCGATCATCATCAGATCGGCGAGCTCGTCGATCACGCAGAGGATGTGCGGCAGCGGCGGGTCGCCCTCGCGCTCGCGGACTCGATTGAGCTCCGCCAGGTTCCGCGCGCGCGCCTCCTCCATGACGCCGTAGCGGCTCTCCATCTCGGCGATCAGGTTGTTGAGGACGTTCGCCGCCAGGCGCGGCGACGTCACCACAGGAGTCAGCAGGTGCGGGATCCGCTCGTAGTGGTTGAGCTCGACTCGCTTCGGGTCGACCAGCACCAGCCGCACCTCGTTCGGCGAGGCGTGCAGCAGGATCGAGCTGAGGATCGCGTTGACGCTGCCGGACTTGCCCGACCCCGTTGTACCCGCAATCAGAGCGTGCGGCATCTTCTGCAGGTCCGTCCAGACCGCGCTGCCCGAGATGTCCTTTCCGAGCCAGGCGACCAGCGGTGACGAGCCCTGCGGCCGCCCGCCGTAGATGTCGCCGAGACGGACCAGGCGGCGGCGCTGGTTCGGCACCTCGACGCCGACGGCCTGCTTCCCGGGGATCGGAGCCAGGATGCGGATGTCCGTCGACGCGAGGGCGTAGGCGAGGTCGTCCTTCAGCTGGGTGATCTTGGAGACCTTCGTCCCGGGGGCGAGCTTGAGCTCATAACGGCTCACGTGGGGCCCGGTGACGGTGCCGACGATCCGCGCCTCGACGCCGAAGTGGCCGAGCGCCTCCAGCAGGGTGCGCGCGACGGCCTCGTGGTCCTTCTTGTCCGGCCCCTTGTCGGGAGCGCCGCGCTCGAGCACCCGCTCCGGGTTGGGCAGCGCGTAGTCGATCTCCTCCGACTCGGTGACGCCGCCCCGCTTCTCGCCCATCGGAGTGCGGTCGACGACGGCAGCCCCGGCGGGCTCGACGGCTTCGCCATCAACGCCCATCTCCTCAGCTTCGCTTCCGGGCGTATGCGGCGGCTCGGCGGCGTCCGGCTTGGCAACCCTGATCGTCTCCTGTTCTGCCTCCTCGAGCTCGGTCAGCTCGCTCGTGTCCGGCTCGTCCGCCACGCGGACGGCCTCGTCGAAGTTCGCGACCTTCGCGGTCTCCTGGTCATCGTCCCCGCGCGCCAGCACCTTGTACTCGTCCTCCCCGCCGGCGATCGGCTCGGGCGGGCCGAAGATCGGCTCCGTGGAGGCCGGCGAGGTGTCGATCAGGTCGGGATCGGTGCGGATGCGGCTCTCCTTGACGGCTGTCGCGAACCCGGCCGTGCCCCGCTTCGCCCGACCGAAACCGCGCCTGCCGGCGCGGACCATGTCCGAGACGGATCGCCCCGAGATCAGCAGCAATCCCGAGACGACGAGCAGCACCGCGATGATCTGGGCGCCGATGCGCTGGAAGAGCGTGGTCGTCGCCCAGTAGAGCGTCTCGCCGATGCCGCCGCCGTGGTGCGGGAAGAAGTCGGGGTCGAAGAGGCCCTTGCGCACCCCGTCGGGGCCGAGTCCGGCGGTCTGGGCGGCGAGGGCGAGCAGGAGGCCGCAGGCGATCGCCACCACCCCAACCGCCACGGAGCGGGGCGAGGGCAGGAAGGGGCGCAGGATGAGCGCGATGCCGACGAGCCCGAGGGCGACGGGGACGACGACCGCCCCCGCTCCCACCGCATACGAGAGCGCCGTCTCGGACCCATCTCCGATCGTGCCGCCGTTCCAGCCGAGGTAGATGACGTAGCCGAGATAAACCGCCAGGCCGATGCAGCACAATCCGCCGAGGTCGAGCCGGCGCTGCAGCACCTCCGGTGAGGCGCGGACCCTGCCGCGCGCGCGCCGACGCGCCGCGGGCTTTCGCTTCCGCCCACGAGCAGGCTGCCTCTTGCGCCGGGGCGGATCTCGCCGCTCCGACGCCCCAAAAATGCGGTCTGCAAGCATCCGCCCATCCCATTCGACGCCTGCCCGCGCAGCCCTGCCGGGCACGGGAGCGCGGCCTAAAGGTCTCCTCAAGGCCCCTTTGGAAGCGCGGTTTCGCCTCTACCCTTGAAGGTCGTGATGGAACAGGCGACAGCCACCGCACGCGTGCTCGTCGTCGAGGACGACGAGGCCATAGCCGACGTCCTCCGACGTTCGCTGCGCGCCGAGGGCCACGAGGTCAGAAGCGCCGGCGACGGCGCCGAGGCGCTTACCGCGGCCGAGCAGTTCAGCCCTGATCTGATCGTGCTCGACCTCGGCCTTCCCCGTCTCGACGGCATCGAGGTCTGTCGCCGAATCCGTGCCGAGAGCGACGTCCCGATCCTGATGCTGACCGCCCGGATCGAGACCGACGACCGCGTCAAGGGTCTCGACTCGGGCGCCGATGACTATCTGCCGAAGCCCTTCGAGCGCGACGAGCTGCTCGCCCGGATCAGGGCTCTGCTGCGCCGGCGCCCGCCGCGGGGCAGCGCCTCGATCGTCGTGGGCGATTTGCTTCTCAATCCGGACACGCGCGAGGTGAAGCGCGGCAAGCGGGAGATCGAGCTGACCAACAGGGAGTTCGAGCTGCTCGAGTACCTGGCCCGCAACAAGAAGCTGGTCGTCTCCCGCGAGCGGCTGCTCGAGGACGTCTGGGGCTACGACCCGTTCGAGCAGACGAACACCATCGACGTCTTCATCTCCAACCTGCGGCGCAAGCTCGAGTCCGGCGGCGAGCCCCGCCTGCTGCACACCAAGCGCGGCGCCGGTTACGTCCTCAAGGCCGCGGCGTGAAGTGGGCCAACCCTAGGCACCTACCCCTCTTCGAGCGCATCCCGGTCAGGTGGCGGATCGCCATCACCACGGCGGGGCTGACGCTGCTGATTCTGGTGATCTTCGCGCTCGTCCTCGGACAGGTGGTGGGCAACCGCATCCGCAGCGACTTCCGCGACGAGCTGCGCAGTGCGGGCGGCTCGCTGGCCGCCGAGACGCGTGTCGCCAGCGACTCGATCTCCGGGGTGTTCGTCAGGAAGAGCCCGGACCTGCGCGCGTTCGCCCTCCCGGAGGACGCGGTGATCAAGGTCCTCGACCAGGCCGGGCAGCCCCTCGCCGCGACCAACTCCGGAATCGATCTCGGGCCGCCGAGCGCGAGCATCCGCAACGTCGGCTCGCTGAGCGTGGCGACGCAGCCGGTCACCGCCCCCGACTCCCTGCCTGCCTACGTCCAGTACGCGCGCCCGTATGAGGGCGTCAACGAGACCGTTGCGCGGCTCTGGCTCTTCCTCGGTGCGGGCGTCCTCGGCGGCACCGTGCTGGCGCTCCTCGCGGGGCTGGCCGTGGCCGACCGGGCGATGCGCCCGATCAAGGCGCTCACCGGGCTCGCTCGCCAGATCACCAACACCCGTGACCCGTCGAAGCGGATCCCTGCTCCCGCCAGCGACGACGAGGTCGGTGAGCTGGCCCGGACGATGGACGGCATGCTCCAGGCTCTGGACAACGCGCGTTCCGAGCGCGAGCAGGCGCTGGAGCGGCAGCGCGAGTTCGTCGCCGACGCCTCTCACGAGCTGCGGACCCCGCTGACGAGCATTCAAGCGAACCTCCAGCTGCTCCAGGCCGAGGGGTCGGGGTCCGACGACGACCAGCATGCGATCGACTCGGCGCTCTCCTCCACCAAGCGGATGTCCGGTCTGGTCTCCGACCTGTTGCTGCTCGCCCGCGCCGACGCCGGCCGTCGGGCAGCTCGCACCGACATCGACCTGGCGCGGATCGCGGCGGGCGCGCTCGACGAGGTCCGGCCACTCGCTGGGGAGCGCCGGCTGGAGAGCCACCTGGAGGAGCCCCTGCCGATGAACGGCAACCCGGACGAGCTACATCGGATGGTCCGGAACCTGCTCGAGAACGCCGTTCGCCACACGCCCGAGAAGACCACCGTCGAGCTGACCGCCCGCCGCGACGCCGACGAGGCGCTGCTCGAGGTTCTCGACGACGGGCCGGGCATCCCCGCCGGGATCGAGGAGCAGGTCTTCGACCGCTTCGTCCGCGGCGACGGCCCAGCGGACACCGTCGGCGGGGGTGGCAGCGGCCTCGGCCTGGCCATCGTCCGCGCGGTCGCCCAGTCGCACGGCGGGTCGGTCGATGCGGGAAGGAGCACCTATGGCGGCGCCCGATTCTCGATCCGGCTCCCGCTGGATCTCGCCCCCCACTGGGAGCCGGAGAGGCGTCCGGAGCCGCGTTCGGACGAGCGTCAGAAGCTTTAGCAAACGTTCAAGAACGAGTCCTAGATTTCCGAACTGGACGAGACACCTCGCCGGCGGTGCGAAACCCCACACACCTCGGCGAGACCCGCTTAGGCCCTGATTCGGCGGCGGTTTTTGTGGCCGCCGGTGATGAGGACCCAAGCGTCGCCCCCGGTGGTCGCCCCTCCCTCGACCGCCGGGGGCTTCTTTTTGGCCATATCTCATGCGGATCGCGTTCACGCCAGAATCCGCCCGTCCACCGGAGGGCTGATGGGAGCGATAGAGGTCTTCACCTTGTCCGATGGCGGCCAGACGGCCGACGACGTCGCCGAGCGCGTGGCCGCCTTCCTGCGGCCGGCGAAGTCGAGCCTCGAGCTGGCCCTGTATGACCTCCGCCTCCCGGATCCGACCGGCGCGATCGTCGCGGACCAGCTGCGGGAGGCGGAGAGGCGCGGCGTCGCCACGAGGCTTCTCTACAACGTGGACTCGGGCAGGCCCTCCGAGCTCCACCCACCTCCCCGGACTCGCCCCGAGATCCTGGCCGAGCTGCCCATCGCGGCCCAGGCGGTTCCCGGGATCCCCGACCTGATGCACCACAAGTACGCGATTCGGGACGGCGAGGCCGTCTGGGCTGGATCGACGAACTGGACGATCGACTCCTGGACCCGTCAGGAGAACGTGATCGCGATCGTGTCGGATCGCCGGGTCGCCGCTCACTTCAGGCAGAACTTCGAGGAGCTCTGGTCCGACCGCGACGTCGGGCGCAGCGGCCGGGTCGATCCGGAGCCCGTCGACGTGGACGGGGTCCAGATGACGGCCTGGTTCACCCCGGGACACGGGGAAGAGCTCTCGCAGCGGATCGCCACGGCGATCGGAGCGGGGCGGCGCCGGGTGCGGATCGCTTCCCCCGTGATCACCTCCGGGCCGATCCTCGCCACCCTCGCCGAGCTCGCTGACAAGGGCGGGCGCGACATCGCCGGCGTCGTCGATGGGCCGCAGACCGACACGGTGTTCCGCCAGTGGGCGGCGAACGGGCATACAGCCTGGAAGATCCCGCTGCTCTCCGCGGCGCTCTCCGAGCTGCCGTTCGCCGCCAAGCCCTCCACCCCGTGGACACCGGAGCTCAGCGTCCACGACTTCATGCACGCGAAGGTCACCGTCGCGGACGACATCGTCTTCCTCGGCTCGTTCAACCTGTCGCGCTCGGGGGAACAGAACGCCGAGTCGGTGCTCGAGATCCACGACGCCTCCCTGGCCGAGCGGCTGGCGCGGTTCGTCGATGGCGTCCGCGGGCGCTATCCCCGGGCGCGCATACCCGACAGCAGCCGCGACATAACGTCGTCCACGCCGTCCGCAAGCTCTGCCTGAGCGAGGTCCTCCCGGGTGAGCATTCCCTCGGCGAGGGGGTGTGAGCGGATCCAGTCGAGCAGTCCGGACCAGAACTCGGTGCCCTGAAGGATGACCGGATGATCGATCGCCTTCCCGGTCTGGATCAGCGTCAGCGCCTCGAAGAGCTCATCGAAGGTCCCGAAGCCGCCGGGGAAGACGACGAAGGCCTCCGAGTAGCGCACGAACATCAGCTTCCGGGTGAAGAAGTAGTGGAACTGGATCCCGAGGTCCACGTAGGGATTGATCGCCTGCTCGTGAGGCAGCTCGATGTTGAGACCGACGGAGAGTGCGCCGGCATCCTGGGCTCCCCGGTTCGCGGCCTCCATCGTCCCGGGACCCCCGCCCGTGATCAGCGCGAAGCCCGCCTCTCCGATCGCGCGACCCAGCTGGCGGGCCAGCTCGTACTGCGGAGCGTCCGCCGGCGTGCGTGCGGACCCGAAGACGCAGATCGCCGGCCCTATCTTCCCGAGCTCGTTGAACCCGAAGACCAGCTCCCGTTCGATCCGGCGCAGGCGCTCGGCCTCGGAGCGCTTTGAGAGAACCGTGCGGCTGTCGGCGTAGATGATCTCCTCGTCCGCCGTTGCCGGGGCGCGGCCCGCGGGCGCCGGCTCGGACATCTCAGACCTCGACGACGACCGGTAGGACCAGCGGGCGGCGGCGGAGCTTCTCGTAGACGAATTCAGCGATATCGTCGTGCAGGTCCTGCTGGAGCAGGGAGACCTCCCGGACCTGATCCTCGGCGGCCTCGTTGAGCGTCTCCTGGACGACGTCCCTGAGCTCGTCGCGAAGACCGTCGGCCTCCTCGGCGAAGGGCACACCGCGGAAGATCACCTCGGGGTCGGCGACCTGGGAGCCGTCGTCCGAGGAGATCGTCGCCACCACGATGAACACCCCGTCGTCGGAGAGCTTGCGGCGGTCGCGGAGCGCGAACTCGTCGGGCTCGCCGACCGAGACGCCGTCCACGAAGATCATGCTGGCGTGGACGTCGTCGCCGAAGCGGGCGCCCGCTTCGTCGATCTCGAGCGCGAGTCCGTTACGGCCGATGAAGATGCACTCCGGCTTGATGCCGACCGATTCGGCGAGGTCGGCGTGCAGGCGCAGCCGCTTGTGGTCGCCGTGGAAGGGGAAGACGTTGCGCGGCTTGGTCAGGTTGAGCATCAGCTTGAGCTCCTCCTGCCAGCCGTGACCCGAGGCGTGAATCGGCGCGTCGGCGGCGGTCACCACCTGGGCCCCGATCTGGAAGATCCGGTCGATCGTCTCGTTCACCGAGCGTTCGTTGCCCGGGATCGGGGTGGCCGAGAAGATCACGGTGTCACCGGAGTGGAGCTCGACGTCGGGGTGGTCGCGGTGTGCCATCCGGCGGAGCGCCGATAGCGGCTCCCCCTGGCTGCCCGTGGAGATCACGACCACCTTCTCGTCGGGGAAGTCCTGGACCTCCTTGGGCGAGATGAAGAGCCCGTGGGGCGCGCCGGCCATCCCCAGGTTCGAGGCGATGTTGAAGTTCTTCCGCATCGAGCGCCCGACCAGCGCGACCCGGCGGTCCAGCCGAGCCGCTGCCTCAATGGCTTGCTGGACGCGGTGGATGTTCGAGGCGAAGCAGGTGACGATGATGCGCCCCGTGCAGCGCGAGAAGACCTCGAGCAGGGCCGGGCCGACGCTCGACTCGGACGGGGCCACGCCGGGGCGATCCGAGTTGGTCGAGTCCCCGCAGAGGCAGAGAAGGCCCTCGCGCCCGAGCTCGGCAAGCCGGGAGACGTCCGCCGGGATCCCGTCGACCGGCGTCTGGTCGAACTTGTAGTCGCCGGTCACGAGCACGGTGCCGAGCTCCGTCGTGAGGGCGACGGCGCGTGCGTCGGGGATCGAGTGCGCCATGTGCACGAGCTCGATCCCGAACGGCCCCGCCCCGACGCGCTGCCCGGCGGGCAGCTCCTCGAGGGGCACGTCGCGCAGCTTGTGCTCGTCGAGCTTGGATCGAACCATGCCGATGGTGAGGAGGCCGCCGTAGATCACCGGCGGGATCCCGATCTCGCGCAGCACGTACGGCAGCGCACCGACATGGTCCTCGTGACCGTGCGTGAGGACGATCGCCTCGATGTCGTCGGCGCGGTCTCGCAGGCTGGAGAAGTCCGGCAGGACGAGGTCGATCCCGAGCATCTCGGCCGTCGGGAACATCAGGCCGGTGTCGACCACCACGATCCGGCCCTCCGCCTCGATCGCGGTCATGTTCTTGCCGATCTCACCCAGCCCGCCCAGCGGGAGGATCCGAACGCCGGGGCTGGTCAAACCTACGCGGCGCTCCCCGCCAGCAGGCCGTGGGCCTCGAGCGCCTGCCTGACCTCGGACCTCTGCTCCTCGTCGGCCTCGACGATCGGCAGCCGAGCGCGAGCCGAGCAGATCCCGAGCAGCTCCAGCCCCGCCTTCACTGGGATCGGGTTGGTCTTGCTCAGGACGGCGTAGATGGGGCGAAGTGACTTGTCGATCTCGCGCGCCCGCCGGAAATCGCCCGCCTGCGCGGCCTCGTAGATCTCCCGCATCTCGGGGCCGACCAGGTGGGTCGCGACCAGGATGCCGCCCGGATCTCCCATCTCGAGGGTGCGCAGGAAGGTCCCGTCGTTGCCGGCGAGGACGCGGAGGCCGTCGATCGGCTGCAGCTCATCGTCGTTCGCCTGCTTGACGGCGACCACGTTCTCGATCGCCGCCAGCTCGGCGAGCAGGTCCGGGGGGACGTTCAGGACCACGCGCGAGGGGATGTTGTAAAGGACGACGGGGACGCCGGCGGCCCTCGCGACCGCCCGGTAATGGGCGAGGATCCCGGCGCGGTTCGGCTTGTTGTAGTACGGCGTCACCGCGAGCACCGCGTCCGCCCCGGCGTCGGCCGCCGCCGCCGAGAGGTGCTCGGAGTGACGCGTGTCGTTCGAGCCGGTACCGCAGATCAGGAGGACCTCCGGACCGAGCTCGGCGCGGACCGCCCGCAGGAGAGAGAGCTTCTCCTCATCGCCGAGCGTTGGCGACTCTCCGGTGGTGCCCGAGAGCACGAGACCGTGGGAGCCGTTGTCGATCAGGTGGCGCGCCAGCTTGCGAGCCGCGGCCTCGTCCACCGAGCGGTCCGCGGTGAACGGCGTCACCATCGCGGTGATTACCCCTCCGATCTCCGCCATGGCGTGAGAGTACCGGGACCGGCAGGCGTCAGCGGGCCAGCATCGACGGCCGCTCAGAGCAGGTTCTCGAGGCCGACGACGAAGCGCTCGGGCAGCCTCGGGACCCTGCGAACCGCGATCAGCACGCCCGGCATGAAGCTGGTGCGGTCGGTCGAGTCGTGGCGGATCGCAAGGGTCTGCCCCTGGCCGCCGAAGACCACCTCCTGGTGGGCGACGAGCCCCGGCAGCCGAATCGAGTGGATCGGCTCGTGGACGTTGCCGCCGGCCTCGGCGATCAGCTCGGCGGTCCGCTTGGCCGTACCCGACGGAGCGTCCTTCTTCTCGTTGTGATGAAGCTCCACGATCTCCGTCTCCGGCATGTGCGGGGCAACCAGCTTCGCGGCCTCCATCATCAGCACCGCTCCGATCGCGAAGTTCGGCGCGACGAAGCACCTGGCATCGCCGTTCGCGCCATTCACCCGGTCGCGAAGCTCGTCCAGGTCGAAGCCCGTACTGCCCACTACGGCGTGCACGCCGGCGTCGATCGCCTCCATGGCGTTCGCGGGCGCCGCCTGCGGCGTGGTGAAGTCCACCATCACGTCCGCCCCCTGGATCAGGTCGGCGACGGAGCTGTCGAGCGTCGGATCCGCCCGGCCGGCGAGCTCCATGTCGTCCGCGTCCTCGACCGCCGCGCAGACGGCCTCCCCCATGCGCCCTGCGGCGCCGGACACCAGGACCCTGATCGCGTCGGCCAGCGGGGCCCTCTACGCGGCGGCCAGCGCCTCGTTGACCGGTGTCAGAGCCGCGCGGAACCGCTTCTCGTCGGGAGCGATCGCCGCCGCCGAGAGTGCCGCCGGCTCGTAGAAGTCCCGGGCGAGCTCCGCCACCTCGTCGCGAGTCACCGCGTCGACCTTCTCGATCAGCTCGTCGAGCGTCAAGAGGGGCATATCGAAGAGCACCGCCTTGCCGATTCGGCCCATCCGCGCCGCTGTGGACTCGGAGGAGAGCACCAGGCGTCCCTTGACGTGCTCCTTCGCGCGGGCCAGCTCGTCCTCGGTGATGCCATCGGCGTGGATCGAGGCGAGCTCCCGCCCGATGATCCCGCAGGCCTCCTCGACGTTGTCCTCACGAGTCCCGACGTAGAGACCCACCAGGCCGCTGTCGGCGTACTGCTGCGTGTAGGAGCCGACGGCGTAGGCGAGGCCCCTCTTCTCCCGGACCTCGCGGAAGAGCCGGGAGGATGTCGAGCCGCCAAAGACCGCGTCGAGGATCGTGAGCGCGTAGCGGCGCTCGTCTGCCCGGTCGATGCCGGGACCGCCGAGGGCGATGTGGAACTGCTCGGTGTCCTTCTGTTGGAACGCCACCTGCGCGCCGTCGAGATCGGGGGCATCGTGTGAGTCGCCGTTGGTGTCCGCCACCGGGGGTTCGACGTGCCGCTTGGAGAGCTCCACGATCGCGTCGTGGTCGATGTTGCCCGCAGCGGCAACGACGATGTTCGCGCCCGTATACCGGGCGCGGTGATACGCGTCGATGTCCGGGACCGGGATCGAGCTGATCACGTCCGCTTCTCCGAGCACCCGCCTGCCGAGGGGATGGCCGCCGAAGACGGCCCGGTCGAGGACATCGTGGACCTTGTCCTGCGGCTCGTCCTCGTACATCGCGATCTCCTCGAGCACGACCTCACGCTCGGAGTCGATCTCCGGGTAGGTCGGTCCGAGCAGCATCTCCGCGAGCAGGTCGAAGGCCTCCTCGGTGTGGGTATCGAGGAACCGCGCGTAGAGGTTCGTCGACTCCTTGCCGGTCGCCGCGTTCACGGCGGCGCCGAGGCCATCGAAGATCTCCGCGATTTCGATCGCGGAGTACCGCTTGGTGCCCTTGAACAGCAGGTGCTCGAGGAAATGCGAGACGCCGGCCTGTGCCGGCGTCTCATCCCTCGAGCCGGTGCGAACCCAGAGGCCGAGCGCGACCGAGCGCACCGAGGGGACGATCTCGGTGACGACCCGGAGGCCCGAGTCGAGCTCGGTGACCTGCGCTCTGTCGGTCATGCGAAGCCGGCTCAGCGGCCTCTGCCGCCGCCGTCACGCTCGCGGCGGCGCCCTCCGCCGTCACGCTCGCGCCTGCGCCCGCCACCGCCGCCGTCGCGGCGACGTCCACCGGGCGGTCCCGGGTCCCCGGTGCCAACGCCGGCGAGGTCCTCGGCCGACTTGCCTTCGACGTCGGGGTCAGCGGTGAGCCGCAGGCCGATCCGGCCTCGCTCCTTGTCGACCTCGACGACGGTGACGTCGATCTCGTCGCCCTGGTTGAGGACATCCTCGACTGCGCCGACTCGCTCGCCCGGCTTCACATTTGAGATGTGGAGCAGGCCGTCGGTGCCCTTGGTCAGCTCGACGAAGGCGCCGAAGTTGGTGGTCTTCACCACCTTGCCCGACGAGTAACGGTCGCCGACCTCGGCGTCCTTGGTCATCGATGTGATCCGATCCGCGAGCGCGTCGACCTGATCGCCGGTCGGTGCATAGAGACGCACCGTGCCGTCGTCATCGACGTCGATCTCGGCCTCGAACTCCTCCGAGAGACCGCGAATCGTCTCGCCGCCCTTGCCGATCAGGGCGCCGATCTTCTCCGGATCGATCTTGATCGAGGTGATCTTCGGCGCGAACTGCGAGAGCTGCTCGCGCGGCCCGTCGATCGCCTCGGCCATCTTGCCGAGGATGAACTGACGGCCCTCGTGGGCCTGATTGAGGGCGTCACGGAGGATGTCGAAGGTGACCCCGGTGATCTTGATGTCCATCTGCAGGGCGGTGATGCCCTCGGCGCTACCGGCGACCTTGAAGTCCATGTCGCCGAGATGGTCCTCGACACCGGCGATGTCGGTGAGGACGGTGTAGTCGTCGCCCTCCTTGATCAGGCCCATCGCCACACCGGCGACCGGGGCGCTGACCGGCACGCCCGCGGCCTGCAGCGCCATCGAGGACGCGCAGACAGAGCCCATGGACGAGGAACCGTTCGACTCCAGGGTGTCGGAAACGACCCGGATCACGTATGGGAAGTCCTCCTCCGGCGGGATGGTCGCGGACAGCGCCCGCTCGGCGAGCGCTCCGTGGCCGATGTCGCGGCGCTTCGGGCCTCGCATGAAGCCGGCCTCCCCGACCGAGAACGGCGGGAAGTTGTAGTGGTGCCAGAACCGCTTGGTCTCCTGCAGGCCGAGGTTGTCGACCTTCATGTCCATGCGGGTCGTGCCGAGCGCGACGCTCGAGAGAATCTGAGTCTCGCCGCGCGTGAAGAGCGCGGAGCCGTGCACGCGCGGAGCGACGTCGATCTCACACTCGATCGGCCTGATCTCGTCCTGAGCGCGGCCGTCGGGGCGCTTCTTGTCGACGGCGATGCGCCTGCGGATGATGTCCTTCTCGAGCTTGGCAAAGGCGGCCTTGACCTCGGCGAGACGCTCCCGGTCGGGCTGCTCGTCCTCGGTCGGGGGCGCATAGACGGCCAGCACCTCAGCCTCGACGGCGTCGATCGCCTCCTGGCGCTCGAGCTTGGCCTGGACCTGAGTTGCCTCGTCGAGCTTGGCGCCCTGGGAGGCCTTGATCGCCTCGTAGGTCTTCTCGTCGACCTGAGGCGGCTCGATCTCGATCTTCTCCTTGCCGGCCTTCTCGCGCAGCTCCTCCATCATGGCCACGAGCTTCTTGATCTCGCTGTGGGCGATGTCGAGCGCATCGAGGATCTCGGCCTCGGTGACGCCGTTGGCGCCGGCCTCGACCATCAGGATCGCTTCGTCGGTGCCAGAGACGATCAGGTCGAGATCGAGCTCCTCGAGGGCTTCCTCGGCGGGATTGACGACGAAGTCGCCGTCAAGCTTGCCGATCCTGACCGCGCCGACGTGCGCGGCGACGGGGATGTCGGAGATGGCAAGCGCCGCGGAGGCGCCGTTCATCGCAAGGATGTCGTAGGGGTGGACGTGGTCGACGGACATCGGCTGCGAGACCAGCTGGGTCTCGCGATGCCAGCCCTTCGGGAAGAGGGGGCGCAGCGGACGGTCGATCATCCGGGCGGTCAGAGTGGCCTTCTCACCCGCCCTGGCCTCGCGGCGGAAGAAGGAGCCGGGGATCTTGCCCGCGGCGTAGTGCTTCTCCTCGACGTCGACCGTGAGCGGGAGGAAGTCCACGTCGCGGTCATTGCCCGCGGTCGCGGTGTTCAGCACCATCGTGTCGCCTGAGCGCACGACGACGGCGCCGCTCGCCTGACGGGCGAGCTTTCCGGTCTCGAAGGAGATCTCCTCCCCGCCTACCTCAGCCGAGACGCGGGTCACGTCAAACATGCTCATAGGTTGTGTTTCCCTTCCGGCCGCCCGGTTGGCGACCGCTTTGGCTTCAGAACTCTCGTTCTCTGTCCGGAGGATGGTACCCACATGAAACGGGTTGCTCCTCGCTGCGCTCGGAGCACACTCGCATCGACCGGCGCACGCCGGCTGAGACTCAGGACAGGTGCGCGAGCCGCTCGGGCAGGTTCCCGTGTATCGCTCGTCCGTCGATGAACGCGGTCGGCGTCCCCCCCACGCCCGCCCGGATGCCGCTGGCGAAATCCCCGTCGATCCGCACGCGAACGGCCTCGGAGCGGCGGTCGGAGTTGAACCGCCCGAGATCCAGGGCGAACCTCTCGGCCCTCTCCCAGAGATGCGGGTCGTCTACGCGCCCGCGATCGGCGTAGAGCGAGTCGCACATCTCCCAGAAGGCGCCTTGGAGGCCGGCGGCCTCCGCGGCA
This sequence comes from uncultured Solirubrobacterales bacterium, assembly GCA_963728755.1. Classification (GTDB taxonomy): domain Bacteria; phylum Actinomycetota; class Thermoleophilia; order Solirubrobacterales; family 70-9; genus DASUPK01. Next base: position 109,414 of record CAVSLI010000013.1, read on the forward strand.
GCGTGAAGCGCCGGCGCCCGCGGGTGCTTCGACGCCATCGGGAAGTGGCGGAAGCAGAGCCGCAGGGGCAGCTCGCGCAGGCGAGCCCAAGCGGCCGCACAGTAGGGGCAGCCGAAGTCGGCGTAGACGATCGCCTCGATCCCCTTGCCGGTGACGTGATCCTCCGGGCCGATCGGCGGCACGGAAGCGCTGGTCAGGTCAGCGATGCGCAAGCCCCGCGACGAGCGTCCCATTGCGCCTAGGCCGCGAGCGCGTCGAAGATCAGGTTCGCCCCGGGGATCTCGGCCGGAGTCGGCGAGGCATATGACCAGCCCACGATGCCCTGCTCATCGATCAGCACCAGAGAGCGGTTGCCGTGGTCGACGGAGTCGATCCAGGCGCCGTAGGCGCGCGAGACCTCGCCCTTCGGGTTGAAGTCTGCGAGCAGCGGCATGTGCAGGTTGCGGTGCTTGCGGAAAGCGTGATGGCAGAAGGAGGAGTCGACGCTGATGCCAACCAGGCTTGCCCCCCGCGACTCGATCTCTCCCAGGACCTCCTGATAGAGGCTGAGCTGATCGGTGCAGACCGGGCTGAAGTCGAGCGGATAGAACGCGAGGACGAGCTTGCGCCCCCCGAAGTCGGCCAGGGAGACCTGGTTGCCGTCGTGGTCCGGAAGGGAGAAGTCGGGTGCTTTGGTGCCGGCGGCGATCACCCTATGCGCCGGGGTTAGCGGCGGAGGCCCAGCTCCGCGACCAGGGAGCGGTAGCGCTCGAGATCGTTGTGCTCCAGGTAGCGGAGGGTGCGACGGCGCTTGCCGACCATCTTGAGCAGGCCCCGGCGGGAGTGGTGATCCTTGCTGTGTGTGCGCAAGTGCTCGGTGAGCTCGTTGATGCGCTCCGTGAGCAGCGCGACCTGCACCTCGGCGGACCCGGTGTCCTCGCCGGACCGGCCGTACTTGCCGATCAGCTCCTGCTTTCTGTCCTTGGTCAGCGGCATCGACGCAACAGGGTAGCGATCACGCTCCCATGCCCTCGTACTTGGCGGTGATCTCGCGAGCCTCGGCGACATCGCGGTGCATCTGCGCGATCAGGTCCTCGACGCTCGGGAAGCGGCGCTCACCCCGCAGTCGGCTGACGAATGCCACGCGGAGGTTCTGTCCGTAGAGGTCGTCGTCGAAGTCGATCAGGTATGGCTCGATCAGCAACCCCCTGCCGGTGTCGAAGGTGGGCCTGATGCCGACATTGACCGCCGCCGGGTGGCCGTTGGCGAAGGCGGCGTAGACGCCGTGTCCAGGGACGACCAGGTGGTCGTCGGGCACGAGGTTCGCTGTGGGAAAGCCAAGCTCGCGCCCACGGCGATCCCCCTCGACCACCTTCCCCTCGACCATGAAGGGCGCGTTCAGGCAGCGCATCGCCGCCTCGACCTCGCCTGCCGCGACCAGAGCGCGGATCCGGCTGGAGGAGACCGTCTCACCGTCCACCTCCACCAAGGGGACGATCCGGGTTTCGAACTCGTTGCGCTCGGCGAGCATCTGCGGCGTCCCCGTCGCCCGTGCACCGAAGCGGAAGTTCTCACCGACCGAGACCTTCTCGGCCCCCAGCCTCTCGACCAGGATCAGGGAGACGAAGTCCTCGGCGGGGATCTTCATGAACTCCCTGTCGAATGGGATCACCACGAGCTCATCGACCCCGAGCCCGTCGATCACGTCCCGCTTTACGTCGAAGGGCATGATCAGCTTGGGCGCCGCGTCCGGGTTGATGACCGAGAGCGGGTGCGGGTCGAAGGTGAGGACGGTGTCGGCCTCGTCGATCACGGCCTGGTGGCCCTTGTGAACGCCGTCGAACACGCCGATTGCCACGTGCCGATCGCGTGGCTTGGCGTCGGGGAGCTTTGTCACCTGGATCGTCAAGTCAGGACCACCTCGGGTCGCAGATTCTCTCCATCCACGCGCGCGACCGCGACCAGACGCCGGTTGTGGGTCAGGCGGACGAGCTCGGGAGGCACGTCGAAGGGCTCGAGGACCGGTCGGCCGTGGCTCACCGCGACGGCCTCCTGATCGTCGAGCAGCCGCTCGGGGAGAAATGAGACGAGCTTCTCGACGGAGATCTCGTGCGGACTTCGCTCCGGCACCCGGAGGTCGTCGATGGCGGTCCGGCGGAGCGACTCGCAGTAGGCGTCCCCGAGCGTCTCGATCAGCGTCCGAACATAGGTTCCCGACGAGCACTCGATTTCGAACGTCGCTCGCTCCCCGTCCGACTCGATCAGCTCGGCGCGGTGGACGGTGACCCGGCGGGTCGGGGTCTCGACCGCCTCCCCACGATGGGCCTTTCGGTAGAGCCGCTCGCCCCCGACCTTGACCGCCGAGGTCATGGGCACCGGCTGCTCGATCTCGCCGGTCGGCAGCTCGAGGCGTTCGGGGATCCGGCCGGTCTCCGTGAGCTCGCCGTCGGGATCGCCGGTGGAGGAGCGCCAGCCGAGCCGGGCGGTGGCGCGATACGTCTTCGGGAGCGCGAGGAGATAGCGCTGCAGACGGGTCGCGCGGCCCAGGAGAACCACGAGGAGCCCGGTGGCGAAGGGATCGAGGGTGCCGGCATGCCCCACCTTGCAGCCGCGCTCGCGCCTGATCTCGGCGACCACATCGTGGGAGGTCACGCCGGCCGGTTTGTCGACCAGCAGCCCGCCGGCGGGGGTCTCCGCCGCGCTCATTGCCGCGTCAGGAGCCGAGCTGAGAGTCGATCTCGGCGACCAGGAACTCGACGATCTGCTCGTACTCGAGATCGGTTCCGAAGCCGGCGGCGCGGCGGTGACCGCCGCCGCCTTGCGAGCGGGCGACCGCCGAGACATCCACCCGCCCATCGGTCGAACGCATGCTCACCTTCCGGGCGGCGCGACCGCCATCCGCCTGGTCACGCACGACCGCTGCGACGACCGTACCGTCGACCGTCCGGAGATGGTCGATGATCCCTTCCGTGAGCGCCTCGCTCGCGCCCGTGACGGCGTAATCCTCCGTGGAGATGTAGGTGACCGCGAGGCGGCCATCGTCGCGAAGAGTGATGCCCTCCAATGCGCGGGCGAGAAGCTTGAGCTTCTCGATCGGCGCGTGCTCGTAGAGCCGCCGGTAGACCTCGTTGACCTGGACTCCGGCGTCGATCAGGCCGGCGGCCATCCGATGGGAACGGGCATCGGTGTTCTCGTACATGAACTTCCCGGTGTCGGTGACCAGTCCGACATAGAGCGCGTTGGCGATCGCCGGCGTCAACTGGACGTCGAGCAGGGCCGCCAGGTCGTAGACGATCTCCGCGGTGCAGGAGGAGTCGACGTCGACTAGGTTGACGGCCCCGAAACGAGTGTTGTCGTGGTGGTGATCGATGTTGATCACCTTGTTGTCGCCGTGCTGCAGGAAGTCGGCGGGCATCCGGTCGATGTTCCCGCAGTCCAGGAACATCACCGTGCGGTCGGCAATGTCTGCGGGAGGCTCGTGGAAGACCTCCTTGAGAGGCAGGAATCGGTACTCCATGGGGAGCGGGAACTCCTTGGCGGCCAGGAACATCACGGTGTCCTTGCCCAGCGCTTCGAGGATCCAGTGCATCCCCAGGAGCGAACCGAGGGCGTCGCCGTCCGGGTTCTCGTGTGTGGTCAGCAGGAACCGGTCGCCGGCGCGGATCGCATCGGCGACACGATCGATGTCGCTCGTCAGTAGCTCGGTGGACTCGTTCATTCGTCGAGGAGACGGGAGATGCGGTCGCCTCGCTCCACGCTCTCGTCGTATTCGAACGTCAGGGTCGGCGTCCGCTTCAACCGAATCGCGCCGGCGATCTTGCTCTGGAGCACGCCGTGTGACGACCGAAGGCCAGCGAGGGAGCGCTCGCGCTCCCGCCTGTCGCCGAGCACGCTGACGTACACCCGCGCGGAGCGGAGGTCAGGGGAAGTGTCTACTTCGGTCACGGTCACAAATCCAATACGGGGGTCCTTCAGCTCAGCGGCAATCGCGTCCCCCAACACCTCTCGAATCGATTCGTTGACGCGACGCATCCGAGCGCCAGGCATCTCGGCCGCCGACGATAACAGCAGTTCCTGAAGCGATCTCAGACCGCCCGGATCACCTGACACAGCTCAGCCGCGAATGTCATTCAGGCTGAGCAGGTCGCGCTCCACGGAGCAGCCGTCCGGGCAGCGGCTCTCGACAAAGCGAATCAACCCGTCCGCGCGGTCGGAGACGTCGCCATCACCGACCAGCGCGCAGAGCAGTGTCGAGCGCTGCCACTTGTCATGTCCGTCGATCTCCGCGACCGAAGCACCGAAGCGTCTGCGGACCGAGTCCTTGAGCGACTTGACGAGCTTGCGCTTGCCCTTCAGGTCCTGGACTTCGCCGAAATGCAGGCGAAACTCGATCAGCTCGACGAACGGATTCACTGTCCCATGATGCCGGTGGCTACTCCGCTTCGCATCCGCTGCCCCGCTACCTACTCCAGGGTCTTTTCCACCTGCCGCGTCTCAAAGAACTCGAGGACGTCGTCCTCCTTGATGTCGGCGAAGCCCTCGAGCACGATGCCGCACTCCTGGCCCTCCTCTACCTCGGCCACGTCGTCCTTGAAGCGCCGCAGCGAGCCGACCTTTCCGGTCCAGACGATCGTCCCGTCCCTGACGAGCCGCACACTGGCGGAGCGGGTCACCTTGCCGTCGGTGACGAGACAGCCGGCGATCGTGCCGACCCGGGAGGCCTTGAAGGTCTGCTTGACCTCGGCCTGGCCGACCGCCTCCTCGACCTCCTCCGGCTCGAGCAGGCCCTCCATCGCGGCGCGCAGGTCCTCGGTCACCTTGTAGATCACGGTGTAGGTGCGGATGTCCACGCCCTCTTCCTCTGCCGCGCGGCGCGCCTCGGCGAGCGGACGGACGTTGAAGCCGATGATGACCGCATCCGAGGCGGCGGCCAGCATGACGTCGGACTCGTTGATGCCGCCGGTCTGGGCGTGGATGACGTTGACGGGGACCTGTTCCTGAGGCAGCTTCGCGATCTCGTCCTCGAGCGCCTCGAGCGAGCCCGAGACGTCTGCCTTGAGCACGATGTTGAGCTCCTTGAGCCGGCCCTCTCTCGCGCGCTCGAAGACCTCCTCGAGGGTGACCTTCCGGGCCGCGCGGCGGGCGAGCTGTTCGGTCTTGAGCCGCGTCTCGCGCTCCTGGGCGAGCGAGCGCGCCTTGCGCTCGTTCTCGACGACCTGGACGTGTTCGCCGGCCTCGGAGACCCCGTCGAAGCCCAGGACCTCCACGGGGGTGCCGGGGGTAGCCTCATCGACCCGCTCGCCCTTGTCGTCGAGCATCGCGCGGACCTTGCCCCAGACAGGGCCTGCGACGAGGGCGTCGCCGACGCGCAGCGTGCCGCGCTGCACCAGGACCCCGGTGACCGGACCGCGGCCCGGATCGAGCCGGGACTCCACGACGGCGCCGGAGGCGGCGGCCTTCGGGTTTGCACCGAGCTCCTCGAGCTCGGTGACCAGCAGGATCATCTCGAGCAGGTGATCGAGGCCGTCCCTGGTCTTGGCCGAGACGTCCGCGTAGACCGTGTCGCCGCCCCAGTCCTCCGGATTCAGGTCCTGCTGGGCGAGCTCGGTCCGGACCCGGTTGGGGTCCGCCCCCTCCTTGTCGATCTTGTTGACGGCGACCAGGATCGGGACGCCAGCAGCGCGCGCGTGGTCGATCGCCTCAACCGTCTGCGGCATCACGCCGTCATCGGCGGCGACGACGATCACGGCGACGTCGGTGACGCTGGCGCCGCGGGCGCGCATCGCGGTGAAGGCCTCGTGGCCGGGGGTGTCCAGGAAGGTGAGGGTCTTGCCGTCGTGCTGCACCTGGTAGGCGCCGATGTGCTGGGTGATCCCACCGGCCTCGCCGGCGGCAACCTGCGTCTGGCGGATCGCATCGAGCAGCGAGGTCTTGCCGTGGTCGACGTGGCCCATAACCGTGACGACGGGCGGGCGCTCGACGAGGTCCCTCCGCTCGTCCTCGTCGACCTCCTCGGGCTCCTCGACCTCCTCCTCGGCTGCGGTGACGATCTCGACCTTGCGATCGAATTGCTTGGCGATCGACTCGACCGACTCGTCGGTGAGCGTCTGGGTGAGCGTGGCCATCTCACCCTCCGTCATCAGAGCCTTGATCACCTCGGCGGCGGAGAGCCCCAGGCTCTCGGCGACCTCCCGGACGGTGGCGCCGGAGTTGACCTTGATCGGCGGCTGCTCCTCGGGCTGCTTGAGCTCCCGGTCGCTGGGCTCTTCGAGCAGCGGGCGACGTCGGCGTCCACCACGCCGGCGCGGTGGCCGGGGTGGCGGCTGGGTCTTGGCGATGTGGTCGCGCCGCGCGGCCTGTGAATCGATCACGACGCGGCGGCGGCGCTTGGGTGGGCCCTTCTTCGCGGTGCCGGTCCCGGCACCATCGCCGCTCGAGGGCTTGGCGGCCTTCGCCGCGCCATCCGGCTGCGCCTTGGGCGCCGGGGCGGTCTCCGCGGGTGCGGCGGTGGGCCTGGCGGCGGTCTTCGGTCTGGTGGCGGTGGCGGAGCCTCCGTCCCCCGAGCTCTTCAGGGCGGCGAGGGCGTCCGACTCCTCGACGCTCGACTGGGCGGCCTTCGCCTCGACCCCAGCAGCCTTAAGCGCAGCAAGGAGATCCTTGCTGGTCAGGCCCTGGGCCTTGGCAATCTCGTGTACGCGCTTCTTCGCCATCTCCTACTCGGTCGTCCGCTCCTCCGCGGTTGGTGCGGCGGCGGTGTTTGTGGCCGCCGAAGATGCTTCTTCGCCCTCTGGCTCGGCCCCGTCCTCCGACGTTGCGGCCTCGGGCTCGTCGGTGTCCTCTGAGGCTGCGCTCTCATCCGTGACGGGCTCTCCCTCCGCCGACGCCGACTCCTCTACCTCTGGCTCATCCTCCTCGGGCTCCTCGTCCTCTGAAGGCTCTTCCTCGGCAGGCTTCTCAACCTCTCCCACCTCGGCGGGCTCCGCCTTGGAGGCCTCGGCGGGGAACTCCTCGCTCCCCTCGGCCTGATCGGTCTCGGTGCTCTCGTCGAACTGGCTCTCGGCCTTCTCGACGATCGGCTTCACCGTGGCCTCGTCGACACCCGCATCGGCGAGGGTGGCTACCTCCTCGTCACTCAGCGGGGTGAGCACGGCGACCTGGTTCGTGCTGAAGCGGGCCAGGGCCTGATGCTGCGGCAGGCCGCAGTACTGCGAGCCCTGCAGCGCGGCGTTCGGGCAGCGGCGGCCGGTGGTCATGATCGCCATGCAACGGCCGTCGGCGGCCTCCTCGCCCTCGTACTCGATGTCCTCCTCTTGCTGGGCGAACTCGGTCTCGGAGGTGATGTCGACCTTCCAGCCGGTCAGGCGAGCCGCCAGGCGAGCGTTCTGCCCGTCGCGCCCGATCGCCAGCGAGAGCTGGTCGTCGGGGACGATCACTGTCGCCTCCTTGGTCTCGTCGTCGACGAGTACCTCGCGGACGCGCGCCGGGGAGAGGGCCTTCGCGACGAAGCGGGCGGGCTCGTCGTTGTAGGGGATGATGTCGATCTTCTCGCCGCGCAGCTCGGAGACGACCATGCGCACCCGCGAGCCGCGCGGCCCGACGCAGGCCCCAACCGGGTCGACGCCATCGGCGTGGGAGACGACCGCGATCTTCGAGCGCCAGCCCGGCTCGCGGGCGACCCCGGTGATCTCCACCAGCTTGTCCGCGATCTCCGGGACCTCCAGCTCGAAAAGCTTCTTGATCAGCTCGGAATTGCGGCGGGAGACGACGATGCTCGGCCCCTTGGTGTCTGCCGAGACGTCGGTGATCACGGCCTTGACGCGCATGCCGTGGTCGTAGCGCTCGTTGTAGACCTGCTCGGACCGCGGTAGGAGCGCCTCGACCCGCTCGCGGAGCTGGACCAGCGTGTAGCGGTTGTCGGACTGCTGGATGATCCCGGTGACCAGCTCACCGACGCGGTCCTTGTACTCCTCGAACATCATGCCCCGCTCGGCCTCGCGGATCCGCTGCAGGATCACCTGCTTGGCGGTCTGCGCGGCGATTCGGCCGAAGTCGTCCGGCGTCACGTCGCGGGTCTCGATCTGGTCCATGTAGGGCTCGAGTCGCTCCGGCTCAACCTCCGGTTCTGTGGCCTCACGGCGCTCGCCCGTCTCGGGATCGACCGTAGGCCGGTTGATCTCAATCTCGGGAATCGGCTCGCCGGCGGCCTCGGCGGCCTCGGCGGCCTGGAGCTGGTCCTCGAACTGCTCGTCGAGCAGCCGCTTCTCGAGATCCTCCGGGACGATCAGCTCGTGGACGCGGAAGTCCGCGGTGTTGTGGTCGAGCTCGACCTTCGCGTACTTGGCCGCGCCGGGAGTCTTCTTGTAGGCGGAGAGGAGGGCGTCCTGAAGCGCATCCATCAGGGTGTCAGCCGCGATCCCCTTCTCCTGCTCGAGCATCCTTACGGCGTCGACGATCTCCTGGGTCATGCGCCCACACCTCCGTTCGTGGCTCCGTCGGACAGCAAATTCGAGCGGCGCACCGCCGCGAGCGGAATCGCAATGGGACCGTCGCCCGAGTCGACGCTGACGCTCTGGTCGTCGGCGTCGGTTAGCCGGCCCGTGAAGCTCTTGTGGCCGGCGACCTCCTCGCGGGTTCGAACACGCACGCGTCGGCCGAGAAAGCGGCGGAAGTGCTCCGGCTTCGTCAGCGGGCGCTCCGGGCCCGGTGAGGAGACCTCGAGGGAATACGACTCGAGCAGGTCGCGCAGCAGGTCTGTGACCTGCTCGCAGAGGGCGATGTTGACGCCCCCGGGCCTGTCGATCACGAGCCGAAGGCGCTCGGACGCAGGCCGCTCGAGGGCGAGCAGCTCGACCTCCGGCTCCTGATCGCGAAGCCTTGACTCGATGGTCTCCTGTAGTTGCTGAAGCTCTGTATCCATTCGTAGGCCCAAAAAAAGGCGGGCGCTCGCCCACCTTTCGACACGCGGTTCGGTGCGAAAAAAGGTTCCTGGGCGAGTATAGCCCCGCCTCCCGCACGCGCAAGACGCGAATGCGCGAGAGCCTGCGCGGTGCCGGGAGGGCGCACGAGGCTCCCCGTTCAGGCCTCGAGCATCACCGTGACGGGCCCGTCGTTGATGAGGGCCACTCCCATGCAGGCTCCGAAGACGCCCTTCTTCGCCACCGCCTTCTCGCAGAAGCGGTCATAGAGCGGCTCGGCCTGCTCGCCCGGCGCGGCCTCGATGTAGCTCGGCCGCGTGCCCTTCTTCGTGTCGCCATAGAGGGTGAACTGGCTGACGCAGAGGATCTCGCGGTCGCCGAGGGACTCGTTCATCCTGCCGTCGGCGTCGTCGAAGATCCGCAGCGCCCTGACCTTGTCCGCCAGCCGGTCGGCCTCGGCCTCGGTGTCGTCGCGCGAGACGCCGAGCAGCACCAGCATGCCCGGCCCGATCTGCGCGACCCTCTCCCCCTCGACGTCGACCGCCGCCTGGCTGACGCGCTGAACCAGCGCCCTCATGTCGCCGTCATGCGGGTGGGGCTCAGCCGCTTGCCGCCGCCAGGCGCTCTCTGTAGATGCGGTAGTCGCGCCGCTCGGGACGCAGGTTCGAGGCGAGGGCGAGGTGGTGGCGAGCGCGCCTCGTCTCCCCGGTCTTGCTCAGCGCCCTGCCCAGGCAGAAGTGTGCGTAGTCGTTGACGGGATGGGTCTCGACCACGGCCTCGAACTCGGTCGCCGCCTCCGCGTAGTGGCGGGTGCGGAACAGGGCGCGGCCCAGTGCCTCGCGCACCGAGCTCTTTTCCGGCGCCTGGCGGGCGGCCTCCTTCAGCGGGACCGTGGCCTCCTCAAAGGAGCCGTCCTCGAGCAGCTCCATGCCGCGCCTGTATAGGGAGTAGAGGGACTCGCCCGGGGGCGTGTGCTCGTTCTGGGCCATCAACCCAGTGTAAGAGGGCGGGCAAGGGGCCAGATCGGGCGGGCTAGTCGCGCGCTTCGGTCCGGCGGTCGCCCCCGTCCGTGCGAAGCGCCTCGACCCGGTCGAGGATCGCGTCCGCGATCTGCTTCTTGGACGCGAGCGGAACCGGGTGCTCGCCCGAGCGGTCCACGATCACGACCTCGTTCTCGGAGCCCTCGAATCCGATCTCAGAGCGCGAGACGTCGTTGAAGACGATCGCGTCGGCGCCCTTTCGCTCGAGCTTCTCCCGGACGCGGCCGGGGTCGGGACCGGTCTCGGCGGCGAACCCCACGATTGTCTGGTCCTCGCGCCGGCGGGCGGACAAGGCGGCGAGGATGTCATCCGTCGCCTCCAGGTCGAGCTCGAAGCCGCCGCTGCCCTCGCGGTGGATCTTCTTCCCAGCCGCTTGCCTCGGCCGGAAGTCGGCTGGGGCTGCCGCCATCACCAGGACGTCACTGGAGTCGAATTCGCGGCCCAGGGCATCGGCCAGCTCTGCCGCCGTCTCGACGTCGACCCGCCTCACCCCGGGGGGGGCCGGAAGGGACACGTTGGCGGCGACCAGGGTCACCTCCGCCCCACGCCGCGCGGCGCGCTCGGCGAGAGCGAGGCCCATGCGGCCGGAGGAGCGGTTGCCGATGAAGCGAACCGGGTCGATCGGCTCACGCGTGCCGCCCGCCGAGACCAGAACTCGCAGCCCGTCCCACGGACCGATCGGGCCGGGCGCCGCCTGCTCGATCGCATCGAGCAGCGTGCGTGGCTCGGGAAGCCGCCCGACGCCGTGCTCGCCGCGGGAGGCGAGCGCGCCCTCCTCGGGCTCGATCACGGTGACGCCGCGCTGGCGAAGGGTCGACAGGTTCGCCTGCGTCGCGACGTCGCGGTACATCCGGTCGTTCATTGCCGGGGCGACGAGCCGCGGAGCGGAGCAGGCGAGGAAGGAGGTCGTGACCATCGAGTCGGCGATCCCGGCGGCGAGCTTGGCGATTGTGTTGGCCGAGGCCGGGGCGATCAGGTAGGCGTCCGCGTTCGCCACGACCTCGAGGTGGCCGATCGGATCGTGCTCGGGCACGGGGTCGCCGGGGAAGGCGCCGCGCGTGGGGTCGCGCTGGAACTCGTCGGTGAGCACCGGCGCGCCGACGATCCCCTCGAAGGAAGCCGCGCCGACGAAGTTCTCTGCCGCCGGGGTCATCAGCACGCGGACGGCGTGGCCCTCCCTGGTTGCGAGACGGGCCAGCTCAAGCGATTTGTAGGCGGCGATGCCGCCGCTCACCCCGAGCAGGATGCGGGCCACGAGCCCTCCTAGGGACTAGGACTTGTACTCGTACTTGAGCTTGCTCGCCGCCGTCTCCTCCAGGGCAATCGTGAGGTAGTTCCCGCTTGGGACCTCGACCATCGGCGGCGTGTACTCGCCGTAGGCGCCCTCGGAGAGAGAGTGGTAGTAGGCGTTGATCTGACGGGCCCGCTTCGCCGCGACCAGGACGGCGGCGTAGTGGGTGTCGGTGTGCTCGAGAAGCTTGTCGACTCTGGGTCGGATCATTGACATGGGATCGTCAGTGTAGGGACAGCTCGCTGCGGACGAGCCCCTCGAGCTCGGAGGCCGCGTTCTGCAGGTCGTCGTTCACGACCACGTGGGGAAACTCGGAGCGCGCCTCGAGCTCCGTATCCGCGGTGCGAAGCCGGTCCTCGATCGCATCCGCCGAGTCGGTTCCACGTCGTTCGAGCCGATCGCGGAGCACCTCCAGGCTGGGAGGCGCGATGAAGATCTGCACCGCCTCGGGCCTCGCGTCCCGGACCTGGCGAGCACCCTGCACCTCGATCTCGAGGACGACCGACCGCCCTTCCGCGAGCCGGCGCTCCACCTCCTCGCGCAGAGTGCCGTAGCGGTTTCCGCTGTAGGTAGCGTGCTCGACGAAGTCCGCGGCCTCGACCCGCCGATCGAACTCCTCGGGAGTGAGGAAGTGGTAGTCGCGCCCGTCCACCTCTCCCGGGCGCGGGACACGCGTCGTCGCCGACACGGAGAGCTCGAGCTCCGGGATCCGCTCCAGCAGGCGCTCGATCAGCGTTCCCTTTCCGACCCCCGACGGACCGGTGATGACGAAGACCTTCCCCACGGCGAGGATCATGACCGCCGGGACGGCCGCGAAAAACCCCTGGAATGCCGCGCTACTTGCGCAGCTGCGTGACGAGTTCCGCGCGCTGGCGCTCGGAGAGGCCGCCGATCGTCTTCGACGGCGAGATCCTGCACTGGTTGAGGATCCGGTTGGTCTTGACGCGGCCGTACTTGGGAACCGCCATCAGCATGTCGATGACCTTCGCCGTCTGGACGTACTCCGGCGGGTCCATCAGCAGCGTCTGGATCTTCACCTTGTTGGCCTTGAGGTCGCGCTTGAGCTGCGCACGCTTCGAGCGGATGTCGTTCGCGCGCCGGAGGGCTTCCATCCGCTGGTCCAGTGATCTCTCGGGGGCGGCGTTGGAAGACTGGACCGGGGCCTGCATCGGGGCGGCAGTATATCCGCGGGCACCGAGCGCGGAAACCCCTTTCCGGGGATCGCGAAAAAAACCGCCGTCTAACCGGAGATCCTTGCCAACTCTCCGGCCAACTCCTCGGCGATCCTCGATCCGGCGGCGGGATCTCGGAAGCTCTCCGTGCCAACCGCAACCAGGGTCGCCCCCGCTGCGACCATCTCGGCCGCGTCCCGGCCGCTCGAGATGCCGCCCATCGCCACCACCGGAACCGACACCGCAGCCGACACGGCGCCGACCTGGGCCAGGGCGATCGCCCGGACCGCGGGGCCCGAGAGGCCGCCGCTTCCCGCCCCCAGCCAGGGCTCGCCGGAGGCGGGCGCGAGCGCCGTGGCGCGCAGGGTGTTGATCAGCGAGACGGCATTCGCGCCCCCCTCCTCGGCCGCCGCCGCGACCGGAACCGGGTTCGCCACGTTCGGTGTCAGCTTCACGAGCAGGGGTTTTTCGGTGATCGGACGTACCCGCTGAAGCAGAGAGCGAGCCTCCTCGGGCGACTCGCCGACGATCAGCCCGGACTTCACGTTGGGGCAGGAGACGTTCAGCTCGAGGGCAGCGACCTCCTCGCGAGCGCCCACTCCCTCCACCAGGCGGGCGAACTGATCGTGGCTCGTGCCCATCACTGAGACGATCAGCGGCACCGGCAGTTCGGCCAGCTCGGGCAGATCGGCGGCCAGGAACCCGTCGAGGCCCTTGTTCGGGAGCCCGATCGAGTTGATCAGCCCAGAGGGCGTCTCCCAGAGCCGCGGCGGGGGGTTGCCGGGCCGAGGCTCGGGGGTGATCGTCTTGGAGACGAAGGCCGAGAACGGGAACTCGTCGAGCAGCTCGTCCCCGAAGGCCCGTCGCGCTGCGATCGCGTCGAAGGTGCCCGAGCCGTTGATGACGGGGTGGCGCAACTCGATGCCGCAGAACTCCGTCGAGGGACCGGGGTCCGGAAGGACGGTGACGTTGCCCTCCATGGTCAGTGCCCCGATCCGGGGACCAGCGCCGTGTCGATCTCATCGCCGCGGACAACGGGGCCGTCGACGCACAGCCGTACGTAGCCGCCCTTCGACCGAGGGATCGCGCAGCCGAAGCATGCCCCGAAGCCGCACGCCATCGGCGCCTCCATTGCGAGCTCGCAGGCAACGCCACGCTCGGCGCACATCCCCCGCACGGCCTCGAGCATGGCCGGGGGGCCGCAGGCGTAGATTGCGGCGCTGCGGACGTCATCGCCCTCGAGCAGAACGGCCAGCAGATCGGTGACGAAGCCGCGGTAGGTCCGGCGGCGGTTTTTGTGGCCGCCGACAGGATGAAGTCCGTCCTCGCTTGCCAGGCGGATCTCCGAGCAGTCGAAGAGGTCGAGCCCACCCGAGTTGGCGCGGTCTCTGAAGCCGAGGAGAACCCGCGCAGGGATCCCCGCGGCGAGCAGTTGCCGGCGCCAGATCGCGAGCGGCGCCACCCCGATCCCGCCGCCGATCAGAATCGCTCCGGCCGCGTCCTGGGCCACGTCGCGTGGAGCCGAAAACGGCCTCCCGAGCGGCCCGTGGATCCAAAGCCCCTCCCCCACCTCGAGCGCGGCGAGCCGTGAGGTTCCGGGACCCACCGCCTGTACCAGGAAGTCGAGCCGCACCCCGCCGTCCTCCCGCGCCGCGTCCGCGACCGAGAAGGCCCGCGCAAGGTATGGGCGTCCACCATCGCCGCCCCAGCGGGAGTCCGCGGCGAGCATGTAGAACTGGCCCGCGGCCGGTTCCGGTCCCACGGGATCGAGGGCGGAGAAGATCCGGTAGCCGCCGGAGGTGAGGTTCCGGGTCACCTCGCAGCGGCGCCGGCCGAAGGGGGCGGTGACTCTCTCGCCCAGCATCGGCACTCGCGTGGCGGTCACCTCTTCGATGGCTCGCGCTCCTCCAACTGGTGCAGCTCCTGCAGGGTTCGGACCTCCGCCTCGCCGCGGGCGGCCGCGAAGATCGCCCGCGACGCGGCGGAGGCGCCGGTCATCGTCGTCACACAGGGAATGCCGTGCCGAACGGACTCCGTCCGGATCTCGTAGCCGTCGGTACGGGCGCCCGAGCCGGTCGGAGTGTTGATCACCAGGTCAACCTCTCCGCTGCGGATGCAGTCGACGACGTTCGGCGAACCCTCGCCGATCTTCTTGATCCGCCGGACCGGCACCCCCATCCGCGAGATTGCCTCGGCGGTTCCGGAGGTCGCGATCACCTCGAAGCCGAGGTCGTGGAAGCGCGTTGCGAGCTGCGTCGCGGCAGGTTTGTCCGAGTCAGTGACGCTAATGAAGATCGTTCCCATCTCCGGCAGCGAGACCCCGGCGGCCGCCTGAGCCTTGCCAAAGGCGGTCGGGAAGTCCTGCGCGATGCCCATCACCTCCCCGGTGCTCCTCATCTCCGGCCCGAGCACGGCGTCGGCCCCCGCGAAGCGGGCGAAGGGCAGGACCGCCTCCTTGACGCTGACGTGGGTGGGCGCCTCGCTCGGCAGCTCCTGCTCCGCCAGCGACTCGCCCAGCATCAGCCGGCAGGCGATCTTCGCGAGCGGCGTACCGATCGCCTTGCTGACGAAGGGGACGGTGCGGGAGGCGCGCGGGTTCGCCTCGATCACGAAGAGCTCGCCCTCCGCGACCGCATACTGCACGTTGATCAACCCGATCACGCCGAGGTCCAGCGCGATCAGGCGAGTCGTCTCGCGGATCTCGTCGAGCATCTCCTCGCCCAGGCTCATCGGTGGGATCACGCAGGCCGAGTCCCCGGAGTGCACGCCCGCCTCCTCGACGTGCTGCATGACGCCGGCGACGTAGCACTGCTCGCCGTCTGCGAGCGCGTCGACGTCCACCTCGATCGCGTTCTCGAGGAAGCGATCGAGCAGCAGCGGGTGTTCCTGGTCCGCCTTCACATGCTGCTCCAGGTAGGCGCCCAGGGCCTCGGCGGAGTAACAGATCTCCATCGCCCGGCCGCCGAGCACGTAGGAGGGACGGACCAGCAGCGGGAAGCCGACATCCTCGGCGATCGACACCGCTTCCTCGGCTGAGAGCGCGGTGCCGTAGGGCGGGTGCTTGATCTCGAGCCGCTTCAGCAGGGCCCCGAATCGCCCGCGGTCTTCAGCGAGGTCGATCGCGTCGACTGGGGTGCCGAGCAGTGGCACGCCCGCCTCCTCCAGCGACTTCGCGAGCCGCAGCGGAGTCTGGCCGCCGAACTGCACGATCACCCCCTCGGGCCGCTCGATCGCGCAGACGGCGAGCACGTCCTCCACCGTCAGGGGCTCGAAGTAGAGGCGATCGGAGGTGTCGTAGTCGGTCGAGACCGTCTCCGGATTGCAGTTGATCATCACCGCGTCGCGCTCGAGCTCCCGGGCAGTCATCGCGGCGTGGACGCAGCAGTAGTCGAACTCGATCCCCTGGCCGATCCGGTTTGGGCCAGAGCCGAGGATCACGACGGAGTTCCGATCTCCCCGCTCCACCTCCCCGGCAGCACCATTGATCGTTGCCTCCTCCGCTCCGCGTCCGGGGGCAGCTCTCGCTATTCGCTCATGCGCGCTGTAGAAGTAGGGGGTGCGGGCCTCGAACTCGGCGGCACACGTGTCGACCGAGCGATAGGTCCGCCCGAGGCCCTCGGTGCCGTCTCCCTTCGTCGCCAGCGCCCGCAGCTCGCGCAGGAACCAGGGGTCGATCATGGTCGCCTCCTGGATCCGCTCGAGCTCAACTCCGCGTTCGAAGCCCGCCAGTACCAGGTCGAAACGGTCGGGCGAGGGAGTGGCGAGCCGCTCGAGGAGCTCGCCGGTCGATGCGGGGACCTCGGCCTCGGTATCGAGCTCCCGGGAGCGCATGGCCTTGGCGAAGGACTCGCGGAAGGTTCGCCCGATCGCCATGCACTCCCCGACCGACTTCATGTGGGTGGAGAGACGGCCCTCGGCGCCGGGGAACTTCTCGAAGGCGAAGCGCGGGACCTTGGTGACGACGTAATCGATCGTCGGCTCGAAAGAGGCCGGCGTGGCCTGCGTTATGTCGTTGGGGATCTCCTCGAGTGCGTAGCCAACCGCCAGCTTCGCCGCCATCTTCGCGATCGGGAAGCCGGTCGCCTTTGACGCGAGGGCCGAGGATCGCGACACGCGCGGGTTCATCTCGATCACCACCACCTCGCTCGTCTCCGGGTTGACCGCGAATTGAATGTTGGACCCGCCGGTCTCGACGCCGACGGCGCGGATCACGCGGATCGCCTGGTCGCGGAGCTCCTGATAGAGGGCATCCGTGAGCGTCTGGGCGGGCGCGATCGTCACCGAGTCGCCGGTGTGGACCCCCATCGGATCGACGTTCTCGATCGAGCAGATGATCACGACGTTGTCGTTGCGGTCGCGCATCACCTCGAGCTCGAACTCGCCCCAGCCAAGCACCGACTCCTCGACCAGCACCTGGTTGATCGGGCTTGCGGCGAGGCCCTCGGAGACGACCTGAGCGAGCTCGGTCTCGGTGTTGCCGACACCGCCACCGTGGCCGCCCAGCGTGAAGGCCGGGCGAACGATCGCAGGCAGGGTGATGGTGTCCTCGGCGACGCCGGCCTCCGCCTCGGCGACCGAGGTGACGATCTGAGACCAGGGCACCCGGAGCCCCGCCTCCTCCATCGTGCGGCGGAAGGCCTCACGGTCCTCGGCGCGGTGAATCGCCTCGTAGTCAGCGCCGATCAGCTCGACCCCGAAGCGCTCCAGGGTCCCGTCGTCGTGAAGGGCCTTGGCGAGGTTGAGCGCGGTCTGTCCGCCGAGCGTCGGCAGCAGCGCGTCCGGACGCTCACGCTCGATCACCTTGGCGACCGGGCGCGGTATCAGCGGCTCGATGTAGGTTCGGTCGGCGAATTCGGGGTCGGTCATGATCGTCGCCGGGTTCGAGTTGACGAGCACGACCTCGTAGCCCTCCTCCAGCAGCACCTTGCAGGCCTGCACGCCGGAGTAGTCGAACTCGGCCGCCTGCCCGATCACGATCGGGCCCGAGCCGATCAACAGGATCTTCTGGATGTCGTCGCGCCTAGGCACGCTGCGCCCCCATCGCCGTGCTCATTGCCTCCTCGTGCGAGCCAAACGCGGTCTCGACCTCTCTGGCAAGCCAGGGGGAGAACTCGACCTCCGGATCGAAGATCTCGGGAAGGAGCTCGTTGAGTCCCTCGAGACTGCCTCGTCTCATACTCACCTCCGGTCTGCTCGTACCAGCGCTGGACGGTCTCGAGGTTGGTGGTGCCGGTCACTGCCGGGCCAGCTCCAGGAAGCGGTCGAAGAGGTATCGGGCGTCGTGCGGGCCCGGGCCGGCCTCGGGGTGGTACTGGACGGTGCAGCCCGGGACGTCCTTCAGCACCAGGCCTTCGACCGTCCGGTCGTAGAGGTTGAGGTGAGAGAGCTCGGCCTCGCCGAAGTCGGTCTGCCAGCGAACCGGCTGGTCGCCGTCGATCGTCCGGTCTCCCCCGGGACCGAGCACCGCGAAGCCGTGGTTCTGGGAGGTGATGTCGATCCGCCCGGTCTCCAGGTCCTTGACGGGGTGGTTGGCGCCGCGATGGCCGAACGGGAGCTTGAAGGTCTCGAGGCCGACCGCGCGACAGAGGAGCTGATGGCCGAGGCAGATGCCGACAACGGGCTTCTTGCCGATCACGCCCCGGACGTTCTCCACCACGTAGTCGAGGGCGGCGGGATCGCCGGGGCCGTTGGCGAGGAAGACGAGGTCGGGATGGCGGCCAAGCACTTCCTCGGCGGAGCTGTCGCACGGCAGCAGCGTGACCCGGCAGCCCCGCTCACGCAGCTGCCGGATGATCGAGAGCTTGATCCCGGTGTCGATGCCGACGACGTGGGGGCCGTCTCCGTCGAACTCGACCGGTTCGGGTGGGGTGACCTCGCGGGCGAAGTCGGCTCCCTCCATCGAGGGCTCCGCCTCGATGCGCCCGCGCGCCTCGGCCTCCGGCAGCTCGGCAGGGAAGATCCCGCCGCGCATCGCACCGCGGTCACGGATATGGCGAACCAGCGCGCGTGTGTCGATGCCGCCGATCGCGGCAACCCCGTGGTCCCGCAGCCAGTCGAGCCAGCCGCCTTCGGCCGTCGCGGCGTCCTCGCCGTTCTTTCCCTCGCGCATGATCACGCCGCGGGCCTGGACGCGCTCGGACTCCATCGCCTCGGCCGAGACCCCGTAGTTGCCGATCAGCGGATAGGTGAAGGTGATGATCTGGCCGGCATAGGAGGGGTCGGTGACCGCCTCCTGGTAACCGGTCATCGAGGTGTTGAAGACGACCTCGCCGCTGATCTCGCCGCCCGAGCCCAGCAGCTCCCCGTCGAAGCGAGTGCCGTCCTCGAGCAGGACGTAGCCGCTCACTCGACGGTGCCTCCCGGGATTCGGGGCGTAGTCGAGGATCAAGCTCTGGACCCGCTTGAACTCGTCCGTGCCGGCGCTGCCGAGCAACTCGAAGAGCGCCGTCTCGACGCTGGTCAGCACCGCTCCCGCCCGCTCCATCTTGTGGAGGCCGACGCGCTTGTTCTCCTCGAATCGGGAGCCGACGGCATCCTCCGCGATCTGAACCTCGACGCCGCGAGTCGAGCAGATCGAGGGCGGTCTGGTTGACGCAGACGTGTGTCTCGATCCCGCAGACGAGCGCCTGGTCTCGGCCGCCGAGGTCGAATCCCTCGGCATCCGGCGGCCGAGAAGACAGACCTTCTCGAGCGGCTCGGTGCCGTCCGGCAGGTGGTCGGCCACCTCCGGGCACGGTCTCCCCCAGTCCCTTCGGGTACTGCTCGGTCGATCACGACCGGGATCCCGATGGCCTCGGCGCCCTCGATCAGCGTCGCGGTGGCCTTCGCGATCCGCTCGAAGTCCGGGATCGCCTTGCGGAAGGCCTCCTGGACGTCGACCACGACCAGCGTGGTCCGCATCGGCTTCGAGCCTGCCGCTCAAGAAGCGACTCCCAGGGCGAAGGAGCGCTGCCGGAAGGCGACCTGGCCGGCGGCAACGGTCATCAGGACACGGCCGGTGAGCTCCCGGCCGCCGAAGCAGTTGTTGTAGGAGCGGCTCTCGTAGCCCTCCTCTCCGACCGTCCAGGTGAGCTCGGGATCGATCAAGCGTCACGTTTGCCGCGGCGCCGACCTCGAGCCTGGGAGCCTCGATCCCGAAGGGCTCGCCGCCGCAGGTCATCCGCTCGACCAGGATCTCCAGCGGCAGGACCCCCGGGAGGACGAGGTCGGTGTAGAGCGCGGCGAAGGCGGTCTCGAGGCCCGGTGACCCCCCAGGCCGCCTCCTCGAAGGGGACCTCCTTCTCCTCGGCGGCATGGGGCGCGTGGTCGGTGGCGACGCAGTCGATCGTCCCGTCGCGCAGCCCGTCGATCAGGGCTCGGCGATCGTCGTCGGTCCGCAGCGGCGGGTTCATCTTGAAGCGGGCGTCCAGGCTGCGGACGGCCTCGTCGGTGAGCGTGAGGTGATGCGGCGTCGCCTCGCAGGTGATCTGGACGCCGACGGCCTTGGCGCGGGCGACCTCCTCGACCGAGGCGCGCGCCGAGAGGTGCTGCACGTGGATCGGGGTGTCCTCGAAGAGGGCGAGGGAGCAGTCCCGGGCGATCATGGTCGACTCGGACACCGAGGGCACGCCGGCCATCCCCAGCACGGCCGAGACCTCGCCTTCGTGCATGACCCCGCCGGCGGAGAGGTCCGGGTCCTCCTCGTGGAGCGCGATCAGCCCGCTGGCGAGGCGCTGGTACTGGAGCGCCCTGCGCAGCACTCTTGCGTTCGGGATCGGCAGACCATCGTCCGAGAACCCGATCGCGCCGGCATCGCGGAGCTCCGCCATCTCGGTCAGCTCCGCACCCGCCATCCCGCGCGTGACGTTGGCTACGAAGCCGACCGGGATCGAGGCCTCGCGCTCGGCGCGCTCCCGGACCGAGCCAAGGACCGCGGCCGAGTCGATCGGAGGCGACGTGTTTGCCATCGCGACCACGGCGCAGTAGCCGCCCGCCGCGGCGGAGCGGGTGCCGGTCTCGAGGTCCTCCTTGTGCTCCTGGCCGGGTACCCGTAGGTGGACGTGCGGGTCGACGAAGGCGGGCAGGCCCAGCAGCCCGTCGCCGTCCACCACCTCCGCGCCCTCGATCTCCGCCGCTGCGCCCGGCTCGGCGAGCTCGGCGATCTCCCCGTCGCGAACCACGAGGTCCCGGGCGGCGTCGAGGTCCGTGCGCGGGTCGAAGAGCCGGGCACCCCGGACGATCAGGTTCGCCGCCGGCCCGTGCCGTGAAACCGAGCCTGTTCATGCCGGCTGCCCGATCGTCGGGGTGTCGGCCGGCGCGGGACCGCGCTCCGGGCGAGCCCGGTCGCTGCCCGCTGAGCAGCTCGTAGAGGATCGCCATGCGAACCACCAGCCCACTCTCCACCTGGGCCGTGATCAGCGACTGCGGCGAGTCGATCACGTCCGGCGCGAGCTCGACGCCGCGGTTCACCGGGCCCGGGTGCATGAGGAGCTGGCGCGGAGCCCAGCCGGCGGGAATCGATCTGGTACCGGCTCGCGTACTCGCGGAGGGAGGGGACGAAGCTCTCGCCCATGCGCTCGCGCTGCATGCGCAGGGCATAGACGACGTCGGCGTCGCCCAGCCCGTCGAGGTCGTAGGAGACCGCGCAGCCGAGCGCCTCGATCCCGCGCGGGATCAGGGTGGGCGGGCCGCAGAGCGGTCACCCTCGCACCCATCTTCTGGAAGGCGAGCAGGCATGAGCGCGCCACGCGGCTGTGCAGGACGTCCCCGACGATCCAGATCTCGAGGCCATCGAGCGAGTCGAGGCGCTGGCTGCAGGGTGAAGACGTCGAGCAGCGCCTGGGTCGGATGCTCGTGCTTGCCGTCGCCGGCGTTGATCACGGAGGCCTCGGTCCAGCGCGCTACCAGGCCGGCGGCGCCTGCGTGCGGGGAGCGGATCACGATCGCTGCGGGGTCGTACGCGGAGAGCGTCGCGACCGTGTCCTTCAGCGACTCGCCCTTGTCGACCGAGGAGCCCGCCGACTTGACGCTGACCACGTCGGCGGAGAGCCGCTTCGCGGCGAGCTCGAAGGAGGAGAGGGTCCTGGTGCTGGCCTCGTAGAAGAGGTTGACGATCGTGCGGCCGCGCAGGGTCGGCACCTTCTTGATGTCGCGGCGGCCAACCTCGGCGAAGCTGTCGGCCCGCTCGAGGATGCGGTCCATCTCATCCCGCGAGAGACCGTCCACTCCGAGCAGGTGCTTCATGAGTCCTCCATCGTTGTCGCCGGGGCTGAGGCCGGGGTGATCGCCACCTCGTCGACACCGTCGGTCTCCTCGAGCCGGACGTTCACCCGCTCCCCAGGCGCGGTCGGCAAGTTCTTGCCGACGTAGTCGGGGCGGATCGGAAGCTCGCGGTGGCCGCGGTCGGCGAGCACGGCGAGCTGGACGCGGGCGGGGCGCCCGTAGTCGAAGAGCGCGTCGATCGCGGCGCGGACCGTGCGCCCCGTGTAGAGCACGTCATCCACCAGGACGACGGTTCGGCCCGCGAGGTCGAAGTCGAGATGCGAGTCGTGGACCACCGGGGCGTCGCGTGGCTCACGGCGCTCGATGTCGTCGCGGTAGAAGGAGATGTCGAGGTCGCCCAAGCGGGACGTCGGCGCCCGAGAGTTCGCCGATCAGAGCGTGCAGGCGGCGGCAGATCACGGCTCCGCGCGTGTGGATGCCGACCAGCGCCAGCCGATCCGACTCCTCGTTCTTCTCGACGATCTCGTGGGCGATACGGACCAGCGTCCGCCGCAGATCGTCGTGATCGAGCACGACCTTCTCGTCGCTCACCGCTGTGCTCCTTCCTGGCCTCACGGGACCGGGTTAAAGGGGCTTGCCGCGTCAGCGTAGCAGCGGGATGCGACGATCTCCGGACGGTGAAGCCCCAGGTTGCGGAGGCAATAGAGCGCCACAGGAACGCCGGCCGGGACTTCGAGGCCGGCGGCGTGCGCAGCTTCGTCCGGGAGCAGGGGGACGGCGAGCCGGTGGTGCTCATGCACGGTGTTCCGGTCAGCTCCTTCCTCTACCGCAAGGTGCTGCCGCTGCTCGCCGAGCGTGGGTTGCGAGGCGTCGCCTTCGATCTGCCCGGTCTCGGGCTGGCGGAGAAGCCCGGCGCTTTCGATTACACCTGGACCGGGCTCGGACGATGGACCGGTGAGGCGGTCGATCGCCTCGGCATCGACCGCTGTCACCTCGTCCTGCACGACATCGGCGGGCCGGTCGGCCTCGAGTGGGCGCTTCACAACCGCGATCGAGTGCGGACTCTGACGGTGCTGGACACCATGATCGACGTGGCTCACTTCCGGCGGGTGTGGACGATGGGGCTCGCCGCCCCTCCCCTGATAGGTCCGGTCTGGGTCGCGACCACCCGCCCTCCGATCGCGCGCTGGCTCTTCTACATGCAGGGAATCGGCGACCGCTCGGCGACCCGGGCCCACGAGGTCGACGCCCACCTCGCATTGCTCCACCGGGACGGCGGCGGCCGGTCCTTCCGTCAGATCGTCCGTGGCTTTGAGCTCACCGAGGAGAAGGAGCGCTTCTACACCGCGGGACTGCGTGAAGCCGGCTGGCCGGCGACGATCCTCTGGGCGGATCGCGATCCGGCGCTGGGCGAGGATCGGCGGCGCGCCTTCGAGGACGCCCTCGGCATCGAGGCGAACGTCGTCCCAGCGAAGCACTTCCTCCAGGAGGACCGGGCGCCGGTTGTCGCCGACGCGATCGCGAGCATTGCCGGCTCGGGTTAGTCGTCAGGGGCCGGAACCGGCTCGGCCTGCGGCTCCGGCCGCTGCTTCGCTCCCTCGGAGAGCAGGTGGGGCTCCCCGCGCTCGGGGAACGGGATCTCGACCAGGTCGAAGTCGCGCGGAGCGATGGTGTCGGGGAAGGTCTCACGCGCCTCACCCAGCACCTTGGAGACGTTGTAGCGGGAGGAGACGTGCACGATCGCGAGCATTCCGACCTCTGCATCGACCGCGAGCTGGGCGGCATCACGGGCGGTCGAATGGCCGGTTTCCGCGGCCCGACGCAGCTCCTCGACCGCGAAGGTTCCGTCGTGAACGAGCAGCTGAGCCCCGTGGGCCGCGACGCGGGTCATCTCGCAGGGGGCGGTGTCGCCGGTGATCACGACCTTGCGGCCGTGGCGGGGCTCGCCCATCACCTGATCCGGGCGGACCTCCGACCCATTCACCGAGATCGTCTCGCCCCGCTGCAGGCGCCCGAAGTCGCGGGCGTCGGCGATCCCGAGGTCCCGGGCGGCGTCGACGTCGAAGCGCCCCGGCCGCTCCGGCTCGACGTACGCATAGCCGAGCGCCGTCATCCGGTGCTCGACGGCGAAGGCCCGAATCTCGAACCCGTCGTGGGCGACGCCCGCGCCCGGCTCGAGCTCGACCAGCTCGACGTCGTAGCGGAGCCTGCCGAAGATCCGGCGGAGCGCCTCGAACAGGCCGATCAGCCCCGCCGGCCCGATGATGCGGAGGGGCTTCTGCCGCTCCAGCAGGTCGTAGGTCTTGAGCAGCCCAGGGAGGCCGAGGTAGTGATCGGCGTGGAAGTGGGTGACGTAGATGTCGTCGACCTGGACGAGCCCGGTCGAGTTGATCATCTGGCGCTGGGCCCCCTCCCCCGCGTCGACCAGGACCCTGCTGCCGCCGGAGCGGATCAGCACGCAGGCGGTCGCCCTCCGCGCCGAGGGGACGGAGCCGCCGGTGCCGAGGAAGACGACCGAGAGATCCATGTCGCGCCAAGCCTAAACTTGGCACCCCGCGCCCGTAGCTCAGTGGATAGAGCGCTCGCCTCCGGAGCGAGAGGCCGCAGGTTCAAATCCTGCCGGGCGCGCTGCGACCCGCTTGGACGATGCAGACGTTCCGCACGTGCAGCTCGATCCGGGTGAAGCGCGCGTTTCGCTATCCGGCCCTGACGCCATCAACCCCCGGGAGGGTCAGCCGCCGGCGACAGCGGGGAGGATGGTCACCTCGTCGCCGTCGGAGACCTCGGTATCCAGGCCGTCTTGGAACCGGATGTCCTCGCCGGAGACGTAGACGTTGACGAAGCGGCGCAGATCGCCGTCCTGGGTGATCCGCTCTCGAAGCCCGTCGTGCTGCTCGAAGACAGCGTCGAGCGCCTCGCCGACGGTGGATCCTTCGACCTCAAGCTCGCCCTCGCCGCCGGTGGCGGCGCGGAGCTGGGCCGGGATCTTCACCGTGACGCTCATCGTCGGGCGGGAATCTTAGTCGTCGCTCCCAGACGGCGACGGGGCTACGCGGAGACCTCCGCTGCCCCGAATTCCGCCTCGAAGGCTTCCAGCGTCGGCTCGAGCTCGTGCATGCGGAACGACTCGCGGGCCGCGTCGAGCGTCTTCAGCCCCTCACCGGTGATGTAGGCGACCACGCGCTCGTCCGCCCCGATCTCGCCAGCCTCGGCAAGCTTGGACAACACGCCGATCGTCACCCCGCCCGCCGTCTCGGTGAAGACACCGGTCGTCTCGGCGAGCAGCCGGATCCCGTCGCGGATCTCGTCGTCCGTGACGGACTCGATCACGCCGCCGCTCTTCCGCGCCAACTCGAGGGCGTAGGGACCGTCAGCCGGGTCTCCGATCGCGAGGCTCTTGGCGATCGTCTCGGGCCGGCGCTCGGGCTTGCAGACGTCCCAGCCCTCCGCGAATGCGGTCGCGACGGGGGAACAGCCGAGGGCCTGGGCGCCGCAGAAGGTCGGGAGCTCCCCCTCGACCAGTCCCAGGTCGATCCAGTCGCCCATGCCCTTGGCGACCTTGGTGAACATCGAGCCGGAGGCGACCGGCGCGACGACGCGATCCGGGAGCTTCCAGCCGAGCTGCTCAACCGTCTCGAAGGCGAGGGTCTTCGACCCCTCGGAGTAGTAGGGCCTGAGGTTGACGTTGACGAAGGCCCAGGGGTGCGTCTGGCTGAGCTCAGTACAGAGCCGGTTGACATCGTCGTAGGTGCCGCGGATGCCGACCAGGTTCGTTCCGTAGATGCCGGTGGCGAGCAGCTTCTGCTCCTCGAGGTCCGCCGGCACGAAGACGTAGGAGTCGAGCCCCGCGGCGGCCGAGTGGGCTGCGACCGCATTGGCGAGATTCCCGGTCGAGGCGCACGCCACTGTCTCGAAGCCGAGCTCCTTGGCCTTGGCGATCGCCACCGCCACCACACGATCCTTGAAGGAATGCGTCGGGTTGGCCGCGTCGTTCTTGATCCAGACCTCCCCCAGGCCGAGCCGGTCGGCGAGCCGGTCGGCGCGGACCAGTGGGGTGAGCCCCGGCTCGAGCGGGTCGTCCGGACGCCGCTCGAAGGGCAGGAAGTCCGAATAGCGCCAGATGCCCCGCGAACCGGCCTGGATCTTCCGCCGCGCCTCGGCGGGATCGAGGTCGGAGAAGTCGTAGGCGACCTCGAGCGGGCCGAAGCACTGCTCACAGACGAAGCGGGCGTCGAGCGGATAGCTCTCCCCGCACTCCCTGCATTTCAGAGACTCGACTGCCATTGGCTCCTCTACGTAAAGACCTCCGCCGGGTCTGATGTGGGCGGAGGTTCCGTTTGGAGCTCTCTTCCCACATCTTCCAGGCATTTGATCGACACCTGCTGGAGTTGGCACCTTCCTCGGACCGAGATCCGAGGGGGTTGCCGGGGCTTCTGCGGGCCAGTCCCTCCACCCCTCTTGATGTGGTGCGTATGTGATGAGGGAATATAGCAACGCCCGTAATCCGCATTTACATGCGCAAAATCCGGGCATTCACGTGCGGCGACGCAGTTCGCATCGCAGTACAGTGGACTGACATGGAGATGCAAGCGACGATGACGCGAGGGTGCTCCGCAAGCAGCAACCCGTCTGATGGCGGGGAAGATGCCGAACCTCCCTCGCCCCAGACTGCGCAGGACCCGCGCCGGCGAGCTCGTCGCGCCGCTTCCGCCTGAGCCCCAGGCGCCCAAGGTCGAAGAGATCGCGGCCGAGGGCCTTCGCTGGGTGAAGATCGACCGCCCCGGCTCGCTCGAGCAGGCCTGGCTGGAGGAGAACTTCAACTTCCACGCCCTCGACTACGAGGACGTCCTCTCCCGCAACCAGCGCCCGAAGATCGACGTCTACGACGACTACCTCTTCATCGTCCTGCAGTTCCCGATCTTCGATCCGTCGGCGGGCAGGCTCAACGCGGGCGAGTTGGACATCTTCGTCGGGGCCGGCGTGCTGATCACGATCCCGAACCAGCCGCTCCAGCCGGTCGAGTACCTGTTCGAGCGCTGCCGCCAGAAGGAGGAGCTTCGCGACCAGCTCTTCAGCCGGGGCGCGGGCTACCTCCTGTACCGGATCGTCGACGACGGCTTTGACTATTGCTTCCCGATGTTGCGCAAGATTGGCAACAAGCTGGACGCTGTCGAGGAGGAGATCTTCGAGGGGCGCTCCGAGGAGATCGTGCGAGACATCTCCAACGTCAAGCAGGAGATCATCAACTTCCGCAAGGTGATCCGCCCGCAGCGGCCCGTCCTCCGCGACCTCGAGCGCGTCAAGGGGCGCTACCTCTCCCCAGCGATGGACCTGGAGGTCTACTTCGACGACATCGTCGACGCGCACGAGCGGATCTGGGACATGCTCGAGAACTACAAGGAAGTCGTCGAAGCGCTCGAGGACACGAACGAGTCGGTGCTCTCACATCGCGTCAACGACATCCTCCGCGTCCTCACCTCGATCAGCGTCATCGTTCTCCCGCTCACACTGCTCGCCAGCATCTGGGGGATGAACGTGGGCGTCCCTGGGGAGCAGGACATGACGGCGTTCTGGGTGATCGTGGGAGCCATGGTGGTGCTGCTGGTCGGGATGGTCACCTACTTCCGCCGGCGCGGCTGGCTCTGAGGCGAGGGCGCGCCTGAGCGCCACCCGTGTGCGACCCGTTCGGCGGCGAACCCATCAATACGATCTCTGAGTGGATCGAATCTGGGCGCCGTGGCGGCTCGAGTACGTGAAGGACGCCTCCAAGGACAAAGAGTCGGAATGCATCTTCTGCGCGGCACCCGACGCCGAGGATGACGAGGCGAACCTGATCGTCCGGCGCGGCGAGCGCTGCTTCGTGATGCTGAACAAGTTCCCCTACACGAACGGGCATCTGATGGTCGCTCCGTATGAGCACGTAGCGGAGCTCCAGAGGCTCGACGAGGAGACCATGGCCGAGATCATGTCCCTCGCCCAGCAGGGGATGCACGCGCTCGAGACGAGCTACGCCCCGCACGGCTACAACGTCGGCTTCAACCAGGGCCGAGTGGCCGGCGCCGGGGTCGAGCACCACATCCACATGCACGTCGTCCCGCGCTGGGGGGGCGACACCAACTTCATGCCGGTGCTCGGAGACACCCGCGTCATGAACCAGACGCTCCACGACAGCTACGAGACGTTGAAGGGAGCGTTCGGATGATGGCCATCACCGCCCCACCGGCCGGGATCTTCAAGGCCTACGACATCCGCGGCGTCTACGGCGAGGAGCTCGACGAGGAGACCGCGCACCTGATCGGCCGCGCCTACGCCCGCGTTCTGGGCAACATCCGCGGCAAAGAAACCTCGGAGCTGCGAGTCGGCCTGGGCCGCGACATGCGACTGAGCTCGCCCGGGATGGCCACCGGCGTCCGGAACGGCCTCGTCGAGGAGGGCGCCACCGTGATCGACGCCGGGCAGATCGCCACCGAGATGAGCTACTACCTGGTCGGGTCTCGCGAGCTCGACGGCGGCGCGATGGTCACTGCCTCGCACAACCCGAAGGCCTATACAGGGGTGAAGCTGCTGCGGGAGGGCGCCCTCGCGCTGTCCGGTGACGCGGGCATCCAGGAGGTTCGGTCTGAGATCGAGCGCGGCCTGCCCGATGCCCCAGGCGGCGGGAGCGTCGAGGAGATCGACATCTACCCCGACTTCCACGAGCACATGCTGGCGGCCATCGACACCGACGCGATCGGGCCGCTGCGGATCCTGGCTGATGGCAGCGACGGGATGGCCGGTCCGATGGTCGGGCCGCTGCTCGACAAACTGAACCTCGAGGTCACCACCAGCCGCTGGGAGCCGAACGGCGACTTCCCCGAGGCGGGCCCAAACCCGTTCCTCGAAGAGAACCGACGGATGCTGGTGGAGCAGGTGAAGAAGGAGGGTGTCGACCTGGCCATCGCATGGGACGGCGACGCGGATCGCTGCTTCTTCATCGACGACCAGGGAACCTTCTGCGACGGCGACTTCGTCTGCGCGCTGCTCGCCCGAGCCACCCTCGCGAAGGAGCCGGGATCGACCATCCTCTACGACCCCCGCTCGAGCCGGGCGGTGCCGGACACGGTGGCGGCCGCCGGCGGCAGGTCCGACCTGAGCCGGGTGGGCCACGCCTT
This sequence comes from uncultured Solirubrobacterales bacterium, assembly GCA_963728755.1. Taxonomy (GTDB): domain Bacteria; phylum Actinomycetota; class Thermoleophilia; order Solirubrobacterales; family 70-9; genus DASUPK01. The sequence continues at coordinate 138,163 of CAVSLI010000013.1, forward strand.
CTTCAAGATCCGGATGCGCGAGACCGGCGCCGTCTTCGGCGGCGAGGTCTCCGGCCACTACTACTTCCGGCACTTCTACTGCGCGGACTCGGGCACGATGCCTGCGCTGCTCATGCTCGAGCTCGTCTCGCGCGAGGGCCGCTCGCTCTCGGACCTGATGGAGGAGTTCCGCTCCAAGTACTTCATCTCCGGCGAGATCAACTCCGAGGTGGCAGACCAAGAGGCGAAGATGAAGGGGATCGAGGAGCGCTACTCGGATGCCGAGATCTCCCATCTCGACGGGGTCTCGGTCGACTACCCCGACTGGCACTTCAACGTGCGCCCTTCCAACACCGAGCCGCTGCTCCGCCTCAACCTCGAGTCACTCGTCTCCCGTGAAGACATGGAGGCGAAGCGCGACGAGGTCCTCGGGCTGATTCGTGAGTGACGAGACACCGCCCGTTGTCTGGGAGCGGATCTCGGACGCAGGCATCCGGGTGCTGGGGATCCCGACCCCCTTCCAGGTCGGGCGTGTCAACACCTACCTCCTCGAGGACGAGCCCCTCACCCTGATCGATTCCGGCCCCAACTCCGGCAAGGCGCTCGACGAGCTCGAACGACAGCTGGAGGCCCTCGGCCACGGGATCGTGGATCTCGAGCTGGTGATCATCACCCACCAGCACATCGACCACCTGGGACTGGTGGACATCGTCGCCAAGCGATCGGGTGCCGAGGTGGCGTCCCTCGACCTGCTGGCGCCCTTCGTGGAGAACTTCGGCGCCGACGCCGAGCGCGACGACGAGGAGGCCGCCGCCCTGATGCTCCGCCACGGCATTTCCGAGGAGGTGGTCCGCGCCCTGCGTCAGGTGACCGGCAGCTTCCGTGCATGGGGGTCGAAGGCCCACGTCACCCGGCCGCTACGCGATGGGGAGGTGATCGAGCTCCGGGGCCGCCGCCTCGAGGTGCAGCACCGCCCGGGACACAGCCCGTCGGACACCCTCTTCTGGGACCCCGAGCGGCGGATCCTGATCGCCGCCGATCACCTGATCAAGCACATCTCCTCCAACCCGCTGATCTCGCGGCCACTCGACGGCTCCGGGGAGCGCACCCAGGCACTGGTCGTCTACCTCGAGTCACTGAAGAGGACCCGCGAGCTGCCGGCCGAGATCGTGCTGTCGGGTCATGGCGAGCCGATCACGGATCACGTCGCGCTCATCGATGAGCGCTTCGCGCTGCACCGGAGACGGGCCGAGAAGCTCTACCGCTTGATCGCCGAAGAGCCCCGCACGGGACACGAGCTCGCCCAGGCGCTCTGGGGCGACGTCGCCGTGACACAGGCGTTCCTCACCCTCTCCGAGGTGATCGGCCACGTCGACCTGCTCGTCAACGCCGGCTACGTCCGCGAGGTCGAGGATGGGAGGGTCCTTCGCTACGAGGCGACCGCGGAGATCCCCGACGACCGGCTCGGCGATCTGATCCCCGACGCGCCTGGTAACCGGGTCAGCGGCCGGGGTTAGGAGAAAGGCGTGCCCACGATCGCCCCGACGCACAGAGAGCCGGAACCCGCCGCTCTAGCCATGCCGCTCGAGCCCGACGCGGCAAAGAAGCGGATGCTGATCATCGTCAACCCCTATGCGACGACGGTCTCCAATCGCCTCAAGAATCTGGTCGTCTACGCGCTGCAGGCCCGCTACGAGGTGGAGGCGGTCGACACCGAGGCGGCCGAGCACGCGATTGAGATCGGCCGCGAGGCGCGCACCGGCGGCTACGACCTGGTGGTCGCCTTCGGCGGCGACGGCACCCTGAACGAGGTCGCCAACGGGCTCGCCGGCACCGATGTCCCGGTCTCGGTCCTGCCGGGCGGTTCCACGAACGTCGTCTGTCGCACGCTCGGCATCCCCAACGACGTCGTCGACGCGACCGAGCACCTGATCGCGCTGGCCGACGACTTCCGTCCCCGCAAAATCGACCTCGGCCGCTGCAACGGCCGGCACTTCGTCTTCGCCTGCGGCGTCGGCCTTGACGCAACCGTCGTCAGGCGTGTGGACGCCCACCCGCGACTGAAGGCCCGCGCGAGGCAGTGGTACTACACCTGGGCGGCGATCTCGGGCTTCTACCGGCAGTACCTTCGCGACCCGGTGCGTTTCGAGCTCCAAGTCGACGGCGAGAGACTCGAGGGCGTCACCGCCATCGCCCAGAACTCGGATCCCTTCACCTACTTCGCCAACATCCCGATCCGGATCTGCGAGGACATCGGACTGGATGACGGTACGATCTCGATGGCGCTCCTCCGGCGCGCCAAGCAGCGCCACATGCTCCCGATCGCCTCGCGGGTGCTCAGCAACCGCCTCCACCTCGTCAAGCACCGGCAGATCGACGAGTTCGACGACGTCAACAGGGCCTCGGTGCGATCGATCTCGAAGGACGAGGACGGTTTGCCCCGTCCCTTCCCGGTGCAGGTCGACGGCGACTACATCGGTGAGTACACCGAGCTCGACTTCTCGGTGGAACCGGGCGCGCTGACGGTTGTGGCGTAGCGGCCACCAGGCCGCTCCACCATGAGCGAGGCGCGGCCGCTTGTGGCCGCGATCTGAAGGCGAAGCCGTCCCTGCTACTTGTGTCGGGCCGTGAAGTTGACCCGCGACTTGCCCGCGGAGCAGAGGTCCTGCGCCGGAAAGTGGTAGACCGCGAACCCCTCCACTTCGTTCGAGCTCACGAAGCGGCCGTGGATCCTGTCGATCTTGCTGCCGAGGAAGGTGTGGGTGAAGGTGAAGGTGCCGTTACCCCCGAGCTTCTTCGTCACGGTGGTGCCGCCGAGGGTGAAGACCGGCGAGGAGACGCAGGCCTCCCTGGCGACGGTCGGCTCGGTGATCAGCTTGACCTTCCCCTTCTTCACCGTGAACTGAACTCTCCGGAAGGCCGTGCTGATCGCGTCCTGGTCGGTCTTGCCGTTGTACTTGCCGCTCTTCACGGTCACGCCGGCATCGGCCACGCCCGGACCCAAAACGACGAGACCCGCCAGCATGGCTGCGGTGAGCAGTTTCCCTACCGCCTTGCACCCCATACGCACGCGACCCTACCGCTTCTAAGCTGCTCCGCCAATGGGAGCCGACCCCACCTGTCGCTTCTGCCAGATCGTCGCCGGGGACGAGACCTCGCACGTCGTCTTCGAGGACGAGCGCACCCTCGCCTTCCTCGACAACCGGCCCCTATTCCCCGGGCACTCGCTCCTCGTGCCGCGTGAGCACCACGAGACGCTCGGCGACCTGCCCGACGAGCTCATCGGACCGCTCTTCGAGAACGCCCGGCTGCTGTCCGTCGCCGTGCCGAAGGCGATGCGCAAGCCGGGATCGTTCGTCGCGATCAACAACGTGGTCAGCCAGAGCGTGCCGCACCTCCATGTCCACGTCGTCCCGCGCAAGCCGAAGGACGGGCTCCGCGGCTTCTTCTGGCCGCGGACGAAGTACGACTCGGACGATCAGATGCGCGAGGTAGCCGAGCGCGTCCGGAAGGCGGTCGGACGGGCTACTTGAGCTTCGCCTTCGCGGTGGCCGGCGCCCCGAAGGGGATCTCGGCGGTGACGGAGACCTTCGCCGAGCTCTTCTTGCCCAGCTTGCTCTTGCCGGCCTTGCTCAGCTTCACCTTCTTCGTCTGAGCTCCGGAGGCGAGTGAGGTGCTCATCTTCCCGATGGTGGCCTTGCCGAGCTTCGCGGTCAGGGTCGCGCCGCTGACCGCGGTGCTGGCATTGACCGAAACGAGCAGGCCCTTCTTGATGGCCTTCGAGATCGTCTTCGTCCGCAGTGTGACCGTCGCGGATGGCCGCGCCTGAGGCGTGCCGTTGCCGGTGACATGGAGTGTGCCCTGCATGGTTGTCGGGTGAACCGTGCAGAAGAAGGAGTAGTCGCCTGCGGGCAGATACTGCGTCCCGTCGACGCCCGCGGTGCCGCCGGTGATGGTGGGTGTCTTGAAGAGAGTCTGGCCGTCGGGACCGTTCTGGCGAGCTGTGACGTTATGGCTGCCTCCGAGGTCCTGGAATTGGACGGCCGCGCCTTGATCGGTGTTGTAGGGGGTCGCCTGGGAATAGGTGTCGGCCGGCCCGGCCACGATCGTGTCGGAGGCCGCCAGGGCAAACCCCGCATAGGCCATCGCAGAGAACGCCGCAACCGCAACGGCCAGCCACAAGCGTCTCCCTGTCTCGCGCTTCAGCATCGTTTCTCTAATAACGCGATTGTGGCGAAAAAGGATTGGTTTTCCCTCTAAGCCGTCGGGGTGACCCGATAGGCGTCGAACACCGAGTCGAGGTTGCGAAGCCGCGAGATGCACTGCTTGAGCTGCTCGGTGTCCCCCACCTCGACGACGAAGCGGTTCTTCACCATCGGGTGCTTGGTGGCGCAGCGCGCCTCCAGGATGTTGAGCCCCGCCTCGGCGAAGGTCCGGGAGAGATCCTCGAGCAGGCGAGTGCGATCCCAGGCGTCGACCTGGAGCTCGACCCGGTAGGAGGACTCGTTCCCGCCGTCCCAGTACACCTCGGTGAATCGCTCCGGGGCCTTCTTCAGCGCGGCGACGTTGCGGCAGTCCTCGCGGTGAACGGTGATCCCGCGCCCGAGCGAGATGTAGCCGACGACCTTGTCGCCGGGCACCGGGCGACAGCACTTGGCGAGGCGCACCACGACGTCCTCGATGCCCTTCACCTTGATCCCGAAGTCGGTCGCCTCACGTGTGCGGCGCCGCGCGTCGTCGGTGCCCTTGATCAGACCCTCGGCCGGCTCCTCCTCAACCGCCTCGCCCCGCTTCAGGCGCTGCATGACCTTGTTGGTCACGACCTTGGTGGAGATCTTGGACTGGCCCAGCGCGATGTAGAAGTCGTCGGCCTTGCGGAAGCCCATCTCGCGGATCACGTCCACAAGGAGCGGGGACCCGGCCAGCTTCGGATAGGGCAGGCCGTGCTTCTTGAAGGCCTGAGCGAGCTCCTCGCGGCCCTTGTGCTCGGCGTCCTCGCGGCCCTCGCGGGAGAACCAGGCGCGGATCTTGTTGCGGGCGCGGCTCGTGCGGACGAGCTTGAGCCAGTCGCGAGAGGGACCGCGCCCCTGCTTGGCGGTCAGCACCTCGACGATGTCGCCGCTGCGCAGCTGGTAGTGCAGCGGCACGATCTTGCCGTTCACCTTCGCCCCGACGCAGCGGTGGCCGACGTCGGTGTGAATCGAGTAGGCGAAATCGAGCGGCGTCGACCCGGCGGCGAGGTTCTTCACTTCGCCCTTCGGGGTGAAGACGAAGACCTCGTCCTCGAAGAGATCGACCTTGAGGGCCTCGAGGAACGCCTGCGGGCCCTGATGCTCCTCGTTCTCGAGCAGCTGGCGGAGCCAGGTCATCTTCTCCTTGCCCGGGTCGGCGGACGAGGAGCCCTCCTTGTAGATCACGTGCGCGGCGATCCCGTACTCGGCCAGCTCGTGCATGTCGGGGGTGCGGATCTGGATCTCCAGCGGACGGCCCTCCGGCCCGATCACCGTCGTGTGGAGCGCCTGGTAGGCGTTCGCCTTCGGCATCGCGACGAAGTCCTTGAAGCGGCCTGGGAGCGGCTTCCAGAGGGAGTGCACGATCCCGATCGCCCCGTAGCAGTCCTTCACCGAGCCGACCAAGACGCGCATCGCGGTCAGGTCGAAGATCTCGTTGAACTCGCGTCCCTTGCGGGTCATCTTTGTGTAGATCGAGTAGAAGTGCTTGGCGCGCCCTGAGATTTCGGCCTCGATCCCGACCTTCCCCAGCTCCTCGGCGAGGAACTCCCCCGCCTCCTCGACGTAGCGCTCGCGCTCGGCACGCTGCTGGGCGACCAGCTCCTTGATCTCGTCGTACTTGCGCGGATGGAGCGTGGCGAAGGCGAGGTCCTCTAGCTCCCACTTGATCGCGTGGATCCCGAGGCGATGCGCGAGCGGCGCGAAGATCTCCAGGGTCTCCCGCGCCTTCTCCTGCTGCTTCTGCTTGGGGAGCGCACCGATCGTGCGCATGTTGTGGAGGCGGTCGGCCAGCTTGATCAGGATCACCCTGACGTCGGTGGCCATCGCCACCATCATCTTCCGGTAGTTCTCGGCCTGTCGCTCGTCACGGCTCTTGAAGGTGATCCCGGTGAGCTTGGTGACGCCGTCGACGAGCTGGGCGATTTCGTCGCCGAAGTCCTCGCGTACCTGGTCCAGGCTGGCGCTGGTGTCCTCGACGGTGTCGTGCAGCAGTGCCGCGCAGAGCGTCGCGGTGTCGAGGCGCATTCCGGCGCAGATCCGGGCGACGCCGAGGGGGTGGGTGATGAAGTCCTCGCCCGACTTGCGCTCCTGGCCGGCATGGCTCTCGCAGGCGAAGGCGAAGGCGCGCTCGATCTCCTCGCGGTCGATCGGCTCGGCGACGTCGGACTTGTGCTCCTCGATCACAGCGAACAGATCGCCGAGCAGGGCGCGCTGGTCGGCGGTGAGCTCGCGCGTGATGGAGTCCGCGCGCGGGGTCCGCGACCGACCGGGCGGCTCGCCCACGCGCGTGTGCCCACGGCGATCGACGTCGCGCAGCTCGACGCCGTCCGGGAGCTTCCCGTCCGTCGAGGTGCTCGCTACGTGGGTTGTGCCTTGCTTCGGAGGAATCGAATGGCCTCCTGGTGTCTGGCGTCGCAGTCCGCGTAGGCCCGCGATCGCCCCAGATCGGTCCTCTCCGAGGATAAGACCCGCAACACCGGACCGCCGCCATCGGGGAGCCATTGACAGAGGCCGACCTCGCCGAGCACACGCACGCAGCGAGCGGCAAGCTCGGGCGTTCGGGGATAGGCCGAGTCGCCTGCCAGCAGTGAGCGGAGCCCTGCGCCGGAGGCCTCCCCCCCGGTCGCGGCCAGGCTGCGCCAGACCTCGCGGATCGCAGTCCGCAGGTTCCACTCCCAGTCGAAGACGCGCTCGGCGAGGTCGGCCTCGGCCTGCCCCCAGGCGAGATGGATGTATGAGCGGGTGCCACCTCCGGCGGCGGCGGGCGGGGTGGCTGCCCAGGCGAGGGCCTGGAGGGGCTCGCTCGGCGGGGGATCGACCAGGACGACATGACGGAAGGCGAGCGGCGTCTGGGGACGAAGGGCCACGGAGGTCCAGTCGGCGAGTACGAGCCCGGCGGCCGGGGCCTGGGAGAGGGCCTCGTCCAACCCCACCGAACCGCAGCGGCAACAGGCGATCCTGGGCAGCGCCGCGCCGAAGCGCCGTGGATCCGCCGCCTCGGAGGCGAGCCTGGCGCGCCTCGCTGCGTCGGCGCAGAGCGCGAGCACCGGCTCGCCGCTCGAGATCAGCTCGGCGAGCGAGGCCACCGCGGGTCCTCCCCGCCGGTCGACCCCCTCGCGCCGGCCGGTTGCCGCCGGCCTGACGTCGAGCAACCCGCCCGGCCTGCCCTCGGCGACCCGGGCGAGCTCCCGCTCGAGACGCTCCCACCACTCATCGTCGGGAGCCGGACAGTGATCGCCGCAGGTGGCGCGCTTCGGGTCCTGGCCGGAGGGGCTCGGGAGCGGATAGAGGTCGCGCACCACGACCCGGGGCTGCTCGGCGCCGTTCCAGCGGTCCACCTCGAGCTCGATCGAGAGGTCGAGCGCTTGATCCTCTCGGCGGGAGATCTCGCCGTTCATGCCGAAGGCGACGCCAAGGGCGCGGCCGGCGCCGCTCTCGAGCTGGAAGCGGGAGTGCTTGCCCTGATCGCCGAGCGGACGGACCTCCCGCAGCCGCCCCGAGGGAACCAGCAACCGCGGGCCCGGATTCCCCATCCCGAACGGGCCCAGGCTCTCGAGCTGGCGGGCGAGATCCATTCCGATGCCCTCCCGGCCGACGCCGACCAGGGCGTCGAGCCGCTCCATCCGGACCAGATCGTCGGGGTCGAGCTCTGACGCCGCGTACGCAATGAAGGCCTCCCGGAAGGCATCGAGGTCAGAGGCCTCCAGCTCGAGCCCCGCCGCGGCGCGGTGGCCGCCGTAGCGGACGAGGTGCGAATCGCAGGCTCCGAGGGCCGCGACGAGGTCGAAGCCGGGGATGCTCCGGGCGGACCCCTTGGCCCTTTCGCCATTGACCGACAGCAGGATGGTCGGCCGGTAGTGGCGCTCAACCATCCGGGAGGCGGCAATGCCGACCACCCCGGGATGCCACCCCCCGCCGGCGAGGACCAGGGCCGGGGCGTCGGCCAGTGAGGCCGGAAGCGCCGAGCGGGCTCGCTCGGCTCCCTCGACCACCTCCTGCTCGGCCCAGCGCCGCTCGCCGTTGGCTCGGTCGAGCTCGTCGGCGATCTGGGCGGCCCGGTCCGCGTCCGTCGTCAGCATCAGCTCCACCCCGGCGTCGGCCCTATAGAGCCGGCCCGCTGCATTGATGCGTGGGGCGAGACGGAAGCCGAGTGCGGCGGCGTCGATGGTCTCAGGGTTCACGCGCGCGACGGCCATCAGGGCCCGCAGGCCCACCCTCGGGCTGTCGCGGAGCAGGCGGAGGCCCTCGCGGACCAGGCGGCGGTTCTCGCCCACCAGGGGGACCATGTCGGCGACGGTGGCGAGGGCCACCAGATCGAGGGCGCCGTCACAGGGATGGCGGCGCCCACCGACGGTCTCCACCGCTCCCCGTCCGGCGCCGTCACAGAGGCCGATGGCCAGCTTGTAGGCGACGCCGGCTGCGCAGAGACCCTCGAAGGGGTACTCGGAGACGATCGGGTGGACGATCGGGCAGTCCGGGAGGCGCTCGCCCGGCAGGTGATGGTCGGTGACCACGACCTCGATGCCCGCGGAGCGGGCGGCCGCAACCTCCTCGACCGAGCCGATCCCGCAGTCGGCCGTGATCACAAGCTCGGTGCCGCGGCGGCGCAATTTCTCGACGCTCGCCATCGTCAGCCCGTATCCGTCGGCGAGCCGGTCGGGGATCAGCCAGTCGCATTCCGCACCGAGCGAGCGGAGCGTGGAGACGAGGATCGCCGTCGAGCAGACGCCGTCGACGTCGTAGTCGCCGTGGATCGTGATCCGGCCCGCACGATGGACCAGGGAGAGGATCCGCTCGCAGACCTCCTCGATTCCGTCGAACTCGCCGGGATCGTGTGACTCGCGGGCCTCGAGAAAGCGGCGGGCGGCGTCGACCGTTCGGTAACCCCGCCGGACCAGGGTGATGGCGATCGGCTCCGCCAGGCCCAGCTCGGAGGCCAGGCGGCGGACCTCCCCATAGTCGTAGGGAACCAACGTGAAACGGGTTGCTCCTCCCGCACTAGACGGGTCGTGCTTTCGCGCGCTCTCGCGTGATCGGGGCGCCCTCGGATCAGCTCGAGCGGGCTGGATCGACGCCATCCCGCCAACCTAGGTTCGGCCCCAGACGGAACCGGCGAGGCGCGCTGGCCGGCTGGGCTAGCCCTGTCGGCAGGTCACGGGACTGCGATCGAGGGTCGTGCCGTTCTGAGCGACGAAGCTGAGCACCGCCCTGCCGGGGCCCAGCTTGATCCGGAGAGCCCCGTGGTGGGTCTCGTCGAAGAAGGCGAGGCGGGGGTCGTCGCGGTTGACCGGATAAAGCTCCTGGCCGCCGGCGCCGTCGACGAACGGCGTGATCCCGTCGACCGGATGGAGGCGCTGCATGTCGTGGTCGTGCCCGGCGAGCGCGATCGAGGCGTGGCCGCGAAGTTCGCCGAAGATTGCCTGGAGCCCGCGGAGGTCGCCGTGGAGACCGGCGCTGTAGCGGGGGTGATGCATGAAGGCGATCCGGCAGTTCCCGTACCGGGGGGTGCGGCGGATCTCATGCCTGAGCCACGCCTCCTGAGCGGGATCGGCCGGCAGGTTCGAGTTCAGGCTGATCAGCTGCCAGCCGGAGACGGCGAACGCGTACCTGAGCGGTGGCGGGGATCCCCGCGCCGCGGTCCAGTACGGGACGTAGCCGGTCGCCAGGTTCGGCCATTCGTGGTTGCCGATCGTGGGAGCGGTGATGGCGTCGAAGCGACCGTAGAGCGGGCGGTAATTCGAGATGAACTCCGACGCGGTGCCCATGTCGTAGACGTCACCTAGATAGAGAAGGCGGTCGACGCGGTGGGAGGCGACCATGGCCGCGACCGCGCGCCCCGCTGTGCTGCCGTCCGCGGCGTCGCCGATCGCCCAGACGACGGAGCGGGGCGCAGGGCGCGACCGCATCCAGCCGTGCCCACCGCCGCGGGGGCCGAAATAGGAGGAGGGCGCCTCCCCCCCGGTGACCTCTCCCCCCGCTGCGGTGGATGCGTCCTTCGCGTCCGACCCGCGGTCGTGGGCGACGGTCGCCGCGATCGCGGCCGCGGCGGCCAGGGCCGCAACGGCGAGACGGACTCCCGGAGGGATACGGCCGACCGTATCCAGGATTCGATCGAGTCGGCCGCGCACGACTGTCCCGGGCGGGCGGTTAGATGTGTTCCGCCTCGACGCCCGAACGGACGCCGATCAGGTAGACGACCGCCAGGCCGAGCACGGCGCCGGGCACCGCGTACACGGCGGTGGCGAGGTCGGTGTCGCCGATGCCGCGGCTGAGCGCGATCTGGGCGATCGTGCCTGTCACCATCGCGCCGGCGGCGGCGCCGATGAAAGCGCCGACGATGCCGCCCCAGAAGCGATCCGGGACGTAGACCGTGAAGTGCCAGATGGCGACACCCATCGTGAACCAGACCAGGGCGGCCATTACCTGTTCCTCCCGTGCTTCTTGCGCCGCCTCTGGCGCCGGCCGCCGGACTGCTGCTCCCGCACGCGCCGCAGGGCGGCGGCGCTCGCCTCGCTGAGCTCCGGGCGCTCCCGCTCGGAGCTCGCGGCGCCGTCGGCTTCGCTCGCGGCCGCACCGTCACCATCCGCCGGCTGGCCGTCGCCGTCGTCCGGACCGCCCTCGCGCGGCGCACCGACCGGTGCCGGCGGCTCGGGGGGCACGGCGGCCGGAGGCTGGACGGGCTCCGGTTCGGGCGGGGGCGGAACGGCTCCTGTCCGCTCCGGGACGACCCCGGGTACCTGGGAGCGGCTCGGGGCCGGCGCGGCGGGCACGGGCGTCTCGGCCTGGACCGGCTCCTCCGGCCCACCCTCGGTCCGCGCCACCACGTTCTCCTCCGGGAAGGCCGGGACACGCCCCATCTGCTCCTCGATCCGCTCGCGCCGCCGGCGGTAGGCCGGCTCGCGTTCCTTCCAGTGGGTGAGCACCGGCGATGCGATGAAGATCGACGAGTACGTACCGGACAGCAGCCCGATCATCATCGCGAAGGCGAAGTCCTGCAGGGTCGCGCCGCCGAAGATGTACAGCACGGTCACCAGGAAGACGCTCGACAGACCAGTGATCAGCGACCGCGTCAGAACCTCGCTCATCGAGCGGTTGACGATCTGCGAGAAGGTCGCACGCGGCAGTCGCGGGACGTTCTCGCGTATTCGGTCGAACACGATGACCGTGTCGTAGAGCGAGTACCCGAGGATGGTCAGGAACGCGGCGACGGTACCGCTGGTCACCTCCCTCCCCGTCAGTGAATAGACGCCTCCCGTGATCAGGATGTCGTGGATCACCGCAATGATCACCGGCACCGCGTATTTCGGCTCGAACCGGAAGGCGACGTAGCCGCAGATCACCAGCAGCGAGAAGATGATCGCCTCGATCGCGCTCCTCGCCACCTGCTGGCCGAAGGTCGGGCCGACGGTCGTCGCGTTGAAGCCGTTGGCGACGATCCCGTACTGCGACTGCAGAGCGGGCTGGACGCTCTGCACCTCCTCCGGGCTCGCCTTCGAGTCGATCTCGAACACGTTCGTCCCCAGCTGCTTGTTGGAGGCCTTGGTGATCTCCGCGTCGTTGATCCCGGCGGCCTCGACCGTGGTGCGGACGTCGTCCACGTTCGCGGCCTTGCTGGAGCCCGACCGTGATCCGGCTGCCGCCCTCGAAGTCGATGCCGAGGTTGAGCTGCTTGGTCGCAAAGGCGAGCGCGCCAACCAGCAGGATGCAGCCGGAGAGCGTGAAGAAGTACTTGCTCGCCCGGCTGAAGTCGAAGTGCCAGCGGACCCGCTGCTCCGGCCGCGCGCCGAGCGCCGCGGGCGAGCGCATGAAGCGCGCCCGTCCGAACAGCCCGAGGAAGGCCTGCGTGAAGACCACCGCGGTGAACAGCGAGGCGATCGTCCCGACGCCCAGAGTGAAGGCGAAGCCCTTCACGTTCGAGGTCGCCAGCGCGAACAGGATGAACGCCGTGATCAGGGTGATCACGTTCGCGTCGATGATCGTCGCGATGCCGCGGCGATAGCCGGCGGCGATCGCGCTCAGCATCGATTTGCCGCCCCTCGCCTCTTCCTTGATCCGCTCGAAGATGACGATGTTGGCGTCGGCCGCCACCCCGATAGTCAGGATCAACCCCGCGATGCCCGGCAGGGTGAGCGTGATCGGGATCAACTTGATCAGAGCGAAGAAGATCAACCCGTAGATCGCCAGGCCGATCACCGCGACGAGGCCGAGGAAGCGGTAGTAGGCGAGCAGGAAGAGGCAGACGAAGATCAGCCCGACGATCCCGGCCTTCAGTCCCTGGTCGAGGGCTTCTTGGCCCAGCGTCGCCGAGACCGTGGAGCTCGAGATCTGCGTGAGAGTTACCGGCAGCGCGCCGATCTGCAGGATCTCCGCCAGGTCCTGGGACTCGCCCGTGGTGAGCCCATTGATCTCGGCGCCCTGGCTGCCGTTGATCCCATCCGGGTTGTCGACGAAGTTGACGATCGGCCGCGACTTGATCTGCGTGTCGAGGACGATCGCGAAATGCCCGGAGTAGGCGTCCGCCGCCTGGGAGTTGCCGGCGACACCGGGCGGTGCGCTCTGTAGGCCGCGCTGGGCGATCGCCTTGGTGGTGTCGGCGAACTCCTGGCGCCCCTGATCGCTGAAGCTGAAGGTGACGTTTGGTTGATCGAACTGGTCGAAGCTCGCCTTCGGATCCTTGATGTCGGTGCCCGAGAGAGCAGGTCGGTCCCTGATCACGAACCACGCGGCCGCGTTCGGATCGTCGGTCTGCTCCTCCCCCTGGGCCGGCTCCTGCTGAACCACGAGCGTGCCCTGCGGGACGGAGAGGACCTGGGTATTTGGCGGCTGCTTCTGACCCGGCAACTCCGAAAAGAGGTCCCTCTGGACTTCGGTGGGGCCGGCAATCCAGGCGTGGGTCTGCGAATTGAAGAGGTAGAACTGCGGTCCGCTGGTCGTGCATTTGTTCTCGAAGCACTCCGGCTGCTGCTGCGAGGCGAACTTGACTGCGTCGTAGTACCTCGGGAAGTCCCGATCGGCTCGGGCCTTGTTCGTCGTCACCGGGTTCGGGATGATGTTCGGCTCCCAGTCGTACAAATGGAGCTGGGCCGTCTGCCCGACTTCCTCGCTCGCATGCGCCGCGTTGCTCACGTTGGGAAGACCGACGCGGATGGAGTCGGAGCCGATCCGGGAGATCTCGGGCTCGGACACGCCGAAGGCGTCGGTGCGCTTGCGGATGATCTCGATCGCCCGATCCATGTCGGCGCCGTCGATCTTCGGGTTCTGGGGGGTCGGCCGTGCCTGGAAGATCAGCTCGGTCCCGCCCTTGAGGTCGAGTCCGAGGGTCGTCTTCTTGGTGGCGACGACGATTCCCGAAGCGACGATCAGCAGGGCGACGAACGCCAGGATGAAAAGATTGCGGCGGCGATTGCTCACGAGATTGAGGTGTTCACGCTAGCGGGCTGAGGCGCGTTATCCGCCCCCATTGCAACACAGCCAGCGGCCCACATATTCGGCGCCCGCAAAACCGCCGCCGCATCTACTCAGGCGTCAGCACCAGCAGCAGCCCGCCGTCGTCGTCGTAGGCCGGGAAGAGGTCGGCCACCGCCTCGGTCGGCAGATCCCCCTCGGCGTGGACGGCGACCCGCTTCCCAAGCGAGCGAACGCCCCACTCGAGGGTCGTCTCGATGGGATCGGTGTCGCCGTCGCCATCAGTGTCGGCCGCCTCGTCCCCATCCCCCTTGTCGATCCACTCGAGGCCGAGCACGTCGCGGACCGGCCGTCCGATCACCTGTTCGTCCTGGAGGCCGGTGAGCTCGAACGCGCCCTTCCCGAGGTCGAGCACCCGGCCCTGCTGGTCGCAGGTGAAGAAGGCCGCGCCGGGAGCGGGCATGTAGTCGTCGAGCAGCTCGAAGAGAAAACCGAAACCGCACTTGGAGCAACCCTTCGGGCGGGTCGAGAACCCGGCGGTGCGCTCCCCACTCAGCTCTCGGTTCCCACAGTTCGGGCAGATGAAGTACGGCATTCCGGACCGAAGGCTAGCCAACCGCAAACACCGACCAGCCCCAATTCGTGCCTAGAACAGGCTGGCCATGCCTTCCGGGACCGGCAGGCCGAGGTGCTGGTACGCCCTCTCCGTCAGAACCCGGCCGCGGGGCGTCCGCTTGATCAGGCCCTGCTGGAGGAGATAGGGCTCGAAGACGTCCTCGATCGTGTCCGGCTCCTCGCCGATCGCGACGGCGAGCGTCGACAGGCCCACCGGGCCACCGGCGAACTTGGTCGCCATCAGCTCGAGCAGCTGGCGGTCGTGACGGTCGAGGCCCGCCCTGTCGACCTCGAGCATCTCCAGCGCATCCGCGGCGAGGTCGTGGTCGACGCGGCCGCGGCCCTTGACCTCGGCAAAGTCGCGCACTCGCCGCAGCAGCCGGTTCGCCACCCGCGGGGTACCGCGGGCCCGGCCGGCGATCTCCTCGGCCCCGGCCTCGTCCACCTCGATGCCGAGGATCCCGGCGGAGCGCAGGACGATCTGGCGGAGGTCGGCCGCGTCGTAATGCTCGAGGCGGTGGCAGACTCCAAAGCGGTCGCGAAGGGGCGTCGTCAGCAGGCCGGTCCGGGTCGTCGCCCCGATCAGCGTGAACGGCGGCAGATCAAGGGTCACCGTGCGCGCGCCCGCGCCCTGGCCGAGCACGACGGGCAGGCGGCGGTCCTCCATCGCCGGATAGAGGGTCTCCTCCACCGCGCGGCCGAGGCGGTGGATCTCGTCGATGAAGAAGACGGTCCCCGGCTCGAGCCCGGTCAGGAAGGCGGCGATGTCGGCCTTGCGCTCGAGCGCCGGGCCCGCGGTCTGCACCATCGGCACCTCGAGCTCGGCGGCGATGATGTATGCGAGCGACGTTTTGCCGAGCCCCGGTGGGCCGGCCAGCAGAACGTGGTCCAATGCCTCACCGCGTCGACGTGCGGCCTCGATGAAGATCCCGAGCTGCTCGGTGACCTGAACCTGGTTGACGAAATCCGCCAGCTTCGGGGGACGGAGAGACTGGTCGAAGTCGTCGTCAACGCCCGTGGCGCGGGCGTCGTGGATGACGATCTCCTCACCGGCGTCGACTCCCGGGGTGCGGATCCCCTTTCCGGGCTCGACGCCCACTTACGAACCCCCCATCAGGCCGCCTTCGCCCCCGCCGCGGTGCGGAGCGCCGATTGGACGATCTCCTCGGGGCTCTCTCCCTCGGCGGTGGAGAGCAGCTTCTCCGCCTCGGGCGGCGTGTAGCCGAGGTTGAGGAGGCCCTCGCGGGCCAGTGACCGCGGGTCATCGTCGCCGGCGGCCGTCGGCGCCGAGTCGGCGCCGCCCTCGATCTCCCCAGCGACCTTCTCGCGCAGCTCGACGATGATCCGCTCCGCCGTCCGCTTCCCGATCCCGGGAACGGCCTGGAAGCGCTTCGCGTCCCCGGCGGCGATCGCCCGAAGCAGCTCGCGCACCGGGCCACCCGAGAGCGCCGCCATCGCCACCTTCGGACCGACCCCGCCCACCGAGATCAGATACAGGAAGAGGTCGCGCTCCTCCTCGCTCGCGAAGCCGTAGAGGCTGAGCGAGTCCTCGCGCGCCACCAGGTGGGCGTGCAGGGAGGCGCGCTTGCCCCGCGCGGGCACCGACTTGAGCGTCTCGGCGGAGACGGCCAGGCGGTAGCCAACGCCGTTGGCGTCGATCACTACGTGGTCGGCACGGCGAACCAGGACCTCGCCGCTGACTGAGGCGATCATGCCCTCTGATTCTGGGCTTCGGACCGGATGCCTTTGTCAGATCGCGACCTGGTGGCCGCTAGCCAGCGAGCTGCTCGCGCGCCGCGATAGCCGGGGCGCCGGCGGCTTGCTTCCTGCCGAAGTGCCCCGCATCGCGGGCGGCGGCGGTGCCGGCGTGGCAGATCGCGACCGCGAACGCGTCCGCGGCGTGGTCTGGAGCCGGTGGCTCGGGCAGGCCCAGAAGGCTCGCGACCATGCGTTGCACCTGGCCCTTGTCGGCCGACCCCGAGCCGCAGACCGCCTTCTTCACAGCCTGCGGCGTGTAGTCGAAGCAGGGGACGGCATGGCGGGCCGCGGCGAGGAGGGCAACCCCGCGAGCCTCCCCGACGCTCAGGGCGGAGCTGACGTTCTTGCCGAAGAAGAGGTCCTCGAGGGCCATCGCCCTGGGCTCATGCCAGCGGATCAGCTCGCCGAGCGCCTCGTGCACCCTGCCCAGGCGCTGCTCGACGCGCTCATCCTCGGAGGTCTCGATCACGCCCCCGTCGAGAGCCACCATCCGCTCCCCGACGGTCCGGACCACGGCGAAGCCGGTGTTCGCGATACCCGGATCGATGCCGATGACGATCACGCCCCTTAATTCTTGAACCGAGGGCGGATGTCCTTCATGCCCTCTGGGTCAGGAGGTCGCCGCGGCCTTCGCGAGGATCTCCTCGGGCACGTCGAAGTTGGCGTGCACCGAGTCGACGTCGTCGTGCTCCTCGAGCCCATCCATCAGGCGCAGGAGCGCGGGCGCGTCGCTCTCCCCAACCTCGACGACGCTCTTGGGCTCCATGGAGAGCTCGGCGGACTGGACCTCGACCCCGGCTTCCTCGAGCGCCGAGCGGACGGCGGCGAGATCCGAGGCGGCAGCGGTGATCTTGAGGAGGTCGCCGTCCTCGGTCACGTCCTCCGCACCCGCGTCGATGGCGGGCATCAGGTCGTCCTCCCTGTAGCGATCGCCATCGACCAGGATCACGCCGCGCTTCTCGAACTGCCAGGCGACCGACCCAGGCTCACCGAGGCTGCCGCCGTGCCTGTCGAAGATGTGCCGGACCTCGGCACCGGTCCGGTTCCGGTTGTCGGTCAGCACCTCGACCATGATCGCCGCGCCGCCGGGACCGTAGCCCTCGTAGGTGACGCTCTCGATCGCGGCCGCGTCGGCGCCGGCCCCGGTCCCGCGGTCGATCGCCCGCTGGATGTTGTCCTTGGGCATCGAGGCGTCGCGGCCCTTCTGCACGGCCAGGGCGAGGGCCGGATTGGCCTCAGGGCTCCCGCCGCCGTCGCGCGCGGCGACGGTGATGGCGCGCGCCAGCTTGGTGAAGAGCTTGCCGCGCTTGGCGTCGGCGGCGCCCTTCTTGTGCTTGATCGAGGACCACTTGGAGTGACCGGACATGGCGTCGATTCTACGAGGGGCCTGGAGAACAAAACGGGGCGCCCGGAGGCGCCCCGTTCCCGCTCCCTGCCGAGCGAGCCTTACCTCGGGTTGGTCGTCCTGATCTGCAGGAACCAGCACGCCAGCGTTCCCGCTGGGTGGGTGTTGTCGTCGTCCTCGACCAGCAGCGACCAGGCGGCGTTCGTCGCCTTCTTGTCCCCGAGCCCGGTGAGCAGGCCGAGACTCTCCGTCGGGGCGAAGAACCCGGCGAAGGGAGCCTCCAGACCCGGCGTGTCGATCCGGGTCGGCGTGTTGCTGTCGAAGATCGTGAACGTCCCCGCGCAGCTCGCCGGCCCGGCGCCGTAGTTGTTGCCGGCGCCGCCGACGTCGTGCGAGAGGTTGATCACGCCGCGAGGGCTCGCCAGATAGACCTCGATGTCCTTGGCGAACGGATGCTGAATGCGGACGCCGACGTTGACGTCCTTGATCTTCCCCCGCGGGTTGAGCCCCTTGACGTGGATGGACGAGCGCGCGAGCTGTGTCGCCTGTCCGGCCCCGTCGGGTATCGGGATTGCGAAGCCGCCGCTCGGCGCGCCGACCCCGACCTCGTAGGTCTTGGTCACCACCTTCTTCCTGGCCTGTGCCGCCGGAACGGCAACCAGCAACCCCACCAGCAGGGCGGCCGTCGCCAACAGGGCGGCCCGACCCAGCTTGCCTGCGTTCATCGTTGTCCCTCCTCCTGTCATGCGGGGTTGCTCCGAGCGAGGCGAGGAGCAACCCGTTTGATCGTGAACAGTCAGCCACCAACTTGGAGGGCTCGTTCTCCCCAGCCGAGCGCCTACCGGTTTGTGCCCGCTGTAACCCGCGCCGCGTGCGCGGGTTGCGGCGACGCCGGCTTCGCCATCGGATTCGCGGCAGCTAGACGACGAACTGGCCGTCGCGCTGGAGCGGCTCGCCGTCGACCTCGATCTGCCCGCCCTTGCGCAGGTCGCAGATCATGTCCCAGTGAATCGCGGACTCGTTGGCGCCGCCGGTTTCCGGATATGAACGGCCGACGGCGAGGTGGACGGTGCCGCCGATCTTCTCGTCGAGCAGGATCTCGCCCGTTCCGCCCGTGATCCCGTAGTTGGTGCCGATCCCGAGCTCGCCCAGCCGGCGGGCTCCGTCGTCGGTGTCGAGCATCTCGATCAGGAACTCCTCACCCTTGTCGGCGCTCGCGTCGACCACCTTCCCGCCCTCGAAGCGGAAGCGGACCCCGGACACCTCTCGCCCCGCATAGCTCGCCGGCAGGTGGAAGCTGATCTCGCCCTCCGCCGAGTTCTCGACCGGCCCTGTGAAGAACTCGCCGTCCGGCATGTTGTGCTTGCCGTCGGCGGCGATGAACGTCCGGCCCTCTATGCCGAGGCG
Organism: uncultured Solirubrobacterales bacterium; assembly: GCA_963728755.1. Lineage (GTDB taxonomy): Bacteria > Actinomycetota > Thermoleophilia > Solirubrobacterales > 70-9 > DASUPK01. The sequence continues at coordinate 156,904 of CAVSLI010000013.1, forward strand.
CAGGTCCGTCCCATCGCCCGTCACGTGAACCTGGGAGCGCCCCTGGATCCACTCCGCGAGCCGCTTCGTCTCCTCGGACTGGCGGGCCCAGGCGCCGACCGGATCGTCCTCGTTCGCCAGGCATGCCCCGTAGTAGAAGTCCTCATAGGCGGCGAGGTTCATTCCCGCCTCCGAGGCGTAGGCGTGGGTCGGGAAGAGGGTGAGGGCCCAGCGGTAGCTGCCCTCCGCACTGCGCTCCATCGCCCGTTTCATCAGGCGTTGTGTCGCCGCCTGCCGCTTCGCCTGCCGCTCCGGCGGCACCTGGGAGAGCGCGCGGGTGTTCTGGCTCGCCATCACCGCGATCCGGACGTCGGCGTTCTCCACCGCCCACTCCGCCACCGGAGAGATCCACTCCAGCTGGTCGTCCGAGGCGTGCTCGAAGTACGACGCGGACTGCCCCTCGAGCGCCATGTTGACGATCGGGTTGCCGCCCGCCTTCAGCACCTCTTCGTAGACCGCCTGCAGCAGCGGCTCCGCGGCCGACTCACCCTCGACCGTGCAGACGTCGCCCTCCTGTACACCGGTCGAGTGTCGGACCAGGATCTGGGCGAGCGCCGTTACGCGGGGATCCCTCATGAGGTCAACAACCTAGCGTTGCGCTCGCGCGCCGGATCGCGCCGACGTGCACATCGCCATGAAGGCGGCGTGCAGCCGGCTGTCCTCGGTGAGCTCGGCGTGAAAGGCCACGCTCAGGACGTTGCCGGCCCGCACCGCGATCGGATGGCCCCGGACCTCGGCGAGCACCTCGACCTCTGGGCCGGCCTCCTCGATCCACGGGGCCCGGATGAAGACGGCGCGGAGGGGCTCCTCCCCGAGGCCCTCGATCACGAGGTCCTCCTCGAAGCTCTGCAGCTGGCGCCCGAAGGCGTTGCGGCGGCAGACGTAGTCAGCGAGCCCGAGATGGTCTCGGCCGCAGACGATCATCCCCGCGCAGCTGCCCAGGATCGGCATCCCGGCGGCGTGGACGGAGCTGATCGCCTCGTCCAAACCGTCCCGCTCCATGCCCATCGAGATGGTGGTCGATTCGCCGCCGGGAATCACCAGGCCGTCGAGTCCATCGAGCTCGGCCGGGGTGCGGACCTCGCTCGCCTCCGCCCCGAGCGAGGCGAGCATCCGGCGATGAGCCTCGAAGTCGCCCTGGATGGCCAGGACACCGACACGAAGCCGGTCCTCGTTCAAGAACCGCGGCCCTGGAGCAGGCCACCGTCGGCCGCCAGCGCGTCGATCTCGAGCCCCGGCATGGCCTCCCCCAGCTCCATCGACGCCTGGGCGACGCGCTCGGGGTCGTTGAAGTGCGTGGTGGCCTCGACGATCGCCCGCGCCCGCCGCGCCGGGTCCTCGCTCTTGAAGATTCCCGAGCCGACGAAGTTGCCCTCGGCCCCCAGCTGCATCATCAGGGCGGCGTCCGCCGGGGTCGCGATGCCGCCCGCGCAGAAGAGCGGCACAGGAAGCCAGTCGCGCTCGGCGACGTCCTGGACGACGTCGAGCGGAGCCTGGTGCTCCTTGGCCGCCGACGCCAGCTGCTCCCCGCCCAGCGAGGCCAGCCGCTTGATCCCGTCGGTGATCTCGCGCATGTGCCGGACCGCCTCGACGATGTTCCCGGTGCCGGCCTCGCCCTTGGAGCGGATCATCGCGGCGCCCTCGCCGATGCGCCGGAGCGCCTCCCCGAGGTTGGTCGCACCGCAGACGAACGGCACCTCGAAGGCGAACTTGTCGATGTGATTCGACTCGTCGGCCGGGGTCAGGACCTCGGACTCATCGATGTAGTCGACCTCCAGCGACTGCAGGACCTGGGCCTCGGCGAAATGCCCGATGCGGGCCTTGGCCATCACCGGGATGGTCACCGCTTCCTGGATCTCCCGGATCACGGCTGGATTCGACATGCGGGCGACGCCGCCCTGCGCCCGGATGTCGGCGGGAACCCGCTCGAGGGCCATCACCGCACAGGCGCCGGCGTCCTCGGCGATCTTCGCCTCGTCCGCCGTGGTCACGTCCATGATCACGCCGCCCTTGAGCATCTCGGCGAGACCCGTCTTCACCCGGAATGTCGCGCGCTCGGCCACTGCGGACCCCATAGTAGAAGGCAGGCCGCAGCGACTCTCTCAGGGGCTCCGATGAATCGTCCGCCCGAGGTTTGACTGATTGGAAGGTGGGAAAACCTAGAGCTACTCGCCGCTTGGGGGCAGCACGGAGGGTGAGTCACAACTTAAAGCTTTGGCGTGATTACCTTGGGGTCCTCTCCCCCGGACCCCGGTATAAGCCACAGGTCCGGATCGCCCCCCGGGCCTGTGGCCGTTGTGGAGACGCGTCTACTTGAGCTTGAAGGCGCGAATCCGGTCGCGGTGCGCCGCCTCATCCCGGGAGTAGACCCCGTGGGCGAGCGCCTGGATGAGCCCCATGAGCGCCGCGTTCGAGCGGATGTACGAGGGCCCATTCGACGAGTAGTAGAGCGTCAGCTCCGAGTGCTCGGCGACGTCGGACAGGGTCGCGTCGGTGATCGACAGCGTCCTGGCGCGCCGGTGCCTGGCGAGCTTCAGCGCTCGCAGGATGAGCGGGTGGGCTCGGCCGGCGGTGAGAACCACCAAGAGGGTGTCCTCGTCCATCCGCGAGAGCTTCTGGATGTTGTCCTGGCTCGGCGAGGGGACGATCTCGGCGCGCACGTCGAGGAGGCCGAGCAGATGGCGGAGGTAGCTGGCGAAGAACGCCATCTGCTCCACCCCCACGATCAGGACTCGCCTCGCGGTTGCGAGAGCCGAGACCGAGGCCTCGATCTGCTCGCGGGTCAGGCTGCGCGCCGTCTCCTCGATGTTCGAGTAATCAGCGCCCAGCGAGGCTTCGAACTCCGAGTGGTCGAAGTTGAACAGGGCGGCAGCGCCGCTGCCCCCGTTGCCGTTCGGCGGTCCCTCGGCCACCTTGTGACGGTACTCCTCGATGGCCGCCTGCTGAAGCTCGGGGTAGCCGTCGAAGCCGAGGGCCTGCGAAAAGCGGACGACCGTCGATGACGAGGTGTTCGCCCGGCGGGCTAGCTCCTCCGCGGTCTGGAAGGCCGCCTCGTCGAGGTGGTCGACGATGTAGCGGGCGACGTCCTTCTGCGAGCGCGAGAAGTCGTCGAACCGCTCGGTGATGAAGTCCGAGAGGCTCTTGCGAGCCGGGTGGGTCTTGGTCGCTGTCCTTGCCACGGCGGCACATTTCGCGGTCGCTCGGGGTTTCCCTGCTTGCCTGGCGCCGAATGTGGTTGGATCGCGCAATGGCGCTCGACCGAGAGCTGCGCAGCCTGAACCGCAACATGATTCTGTTCGACCTCGCGCTGGGCTCCGGGGCGCTGCTGGCGCCCTCCCAGACGCTGCGCCTGCTCGGTCACGACGAGCCCTCCGATGACGCCCGCGAGCTCTTCCGCCGCTGCGGCCCGGTCTGGCTCACCTTCGCCGCGGCGCACCTGGTCGCCTACCGCCGGAACCGCGCGAAGGACTGGTGGGCTCTCTCCTGGCTCCGCGGCACCGAGCTCGCCACGGACATCCTCTGGTCGCGATCGCCGGCCTTCTCACGGCCCGGGGCCCGCATCGGGCTTTGGTTCGCCGGCCTTGGCAACCTGGCGATGACGCTCGGCTTCGGGCACCTGGCTCGGCGCGGCGACTGAACCCGGCTCAGGCGGTCGCCGGGCTCGAGCTGCAGACTCGCAGGCCCAGCGATCGGGCCAGCTTCCGGCGCTGCTGGGCATCTCGAGCGACCGCGGCCTGGGCCGCCCCATACGCGCGGGAGTCCTGGTTCTCGGCGGCGTCCTCGCCGCGCTTCATCTGGTCGATCACCCGATCGCGGGACTCCAGGTACCGGTCATAGGCCGACTGAAGCTCCTCGGGCGGCTTCAGGTCCCGGAGCCGGGAGTTCGCGTCCTCGGTCACCCTGATCAGCTCCTCGGTCTGATCGGCTGCCACGGATGCGTTGGGCGGCGGGCGGGCCTGGATGCGGCCGAAGCTGGTCCGCTCCTTGCCGCAGATCTCGTCGGCCTTCTGGACGAGCTCCGCGGGGGAGACTTGATCCTTGCCCCCACCGCAGGATCCGCCCAGCGAAAGGATCGCGATTGCTGGAATCAGTGGCAGGACTCGTCTGGCGCGGAACACTGAAATCGCGACTCTAACCCCGGCCGAAGCGCCTGCTTCAATAAGGGCTACCGGAGAAAGGAGGTGGTCCTAACTTGAATTCCATGTTTGACGGGACGCCGGAGGTGCAGGGCCGCTAGGCCCGGGCGCTTTGGAGGCCGGCCGCAGGCTCGGTCTCCTACATAGGGCCCATGGGGCCGTCGGGTCGCAACGCGGCGATCCAGCGGAATCCAACCCGGGCACCGGCGAGCAGAGGGAGGTGGGAGCTGTCCCGCCCCGCCGTCAATCCCGCGCCCGTTCCAGAACCGCGTACCAAGCGAAGGGCCGCCCGAGGGCGGCCCTTCGCCATCCGAGGCGTAAGCTGCGGGCGTTGAACGGGTTTGTCTCACGCGGCTTCACCCGTCGCCGCCGGACCCCGGAGGCGCTGGCGGACCGGCTGCCCCCGGGCCAGTACTCGGAGTCCGGCTACCCGGTGCTGACCGCCGGCCCGACCCCCGACGTCCCGACGAACGAGTGGAGCTTCCGGATCGACGGCATGGTCGGCCGGGAACGCGAGTGGAGCTGGGAGGAGTTCCACCAGCTGCCCTGGGAGCAGATCCCCTGCGACATCCACTGCGTCACCAAGTGGTCGAAGCTCGGGACGAGCTTCGGCGGTATCTCAATGGATGTCCTGCTCGAGGAGGCTGAGCCCCTCGACGCCTACACGATGATCTACTCCTTCGGCGGGTACACGACCAACCTGGCCATCGAGGACCTGAGCGACGGCAAGGCCTGGGTGGTGACCGAGCACGAGGGCGAACCCCTGCCGCGAGAGCACGGCGGGCCGGCGCGACTGCTGGTGCCGCACCTCTACTTCTGGAAGAGCGCGAAGTGGGTCCGAGGCGTCCGCGTCATGGACCACGACGAGCCCGGATTCTGGGAGAGCAACGGCTACCACAACCGGGGCGACCCCTGGAAGGAAGAGCGCTATTGGACGGACTGACGGCGGAGCCGCTCACCCCCGTGGCACCGAAGGCGCCCGGCCGCTGGCAGATCGGAACCGTCACCCGGGTTAAGGAGGAGACCCCGCGCGTGAAGTCGTTTCGCATCCGACTGCCGATGTGGATGCCGCACCTCCCCGGCCAGCACTACGACGTCCGGCTGACCGCCCCGGACGGCTATCGGGCTCAGCGCTCATATTCGATCGCCTCCTCCCCGCTCGACGAGAGGGAGATCGAGCTGACGATCGACCGCCTCGATGACGGTGAGGTCTCTCCCTACTTCCACGACATCGTGGAAGAGGGCGATCAGGTCGAGGTCCGCGGCCCCTTCGCCTCCTACTTCGTCTGGCGCGGCGAGCAGCCGGTCCTCCTCGTCGGCGGCGGCTCCGGCGTGGTCCCGCTGATGGCGATCCTGCGCCACCGCCGGCGAACGATGCCCGAGCTGCCGATGCGGCTGGTCTACTCGGTGCGCAACGCCGAGGACGTGATCTATGCGGACGAGCTGGGCGACGATGCGGTGCTCACCTTCACCCGGGAACCGCCGGAGGGCTGGAGCGGGCACCGAGGCCGGATCGATGCCGAGCTGTTCGAGGAGGCCGGGATCGACGGCGGCGTCAGCTTCGTCTGCGGCTCCAACGGGTTCGTCGAGTCGGCCTCGCAGCTCCTTCTGCAGGCCGGCTACGAGCCGCAGGAGGTCCGGACCGAGCGCTTCGGTCCTACCGGCTGAACCCGAGCGCCTCGCGTCCGGCATCGCCGAGGCGATCCGCGCCCTCCCCATGCTCTCGCCCTCCTGCGCGGTGAGCGAAGTGGCCGCTGATTTTCGTGTCGGCGACCGCTTAAGCCTGAAAGGATGCGGCGATGGGATTCGACCAGTATCACGAGCCCCCGGAGGAGCTCCCGGCCGAGACACGGACCTTCGCCCGGCTCTGCGCATCGCTGACAGAGGAGGCCGAGGCGATCGGCTGGTACGAGCAGCGGCTCGCGATTGAGCCCGACGGGACGGCCCGCGCAATCATGCGCGATGCTCAGGGCGAGGAGTTCAAGCACTTCGCCATGGATCTGGAGTTCCTGCTGCGTCGGACGCCCCTGTGGCGGGAGATCGCGCAAGGGATCCTCTTCCAGGAGGGCGACATCGTCGAGCACGGCGAGGAGGCCGAGGAGGGGGCGGTCGAGGAGGAGGCCGCCAAGGGAGCGCCCGGCGTTGGCAGTGAGTCGCTCGGGATCGGGAGCCTGCGAGAGGAGCGCCGTTGAGCCACCTGCTCCGAGAGAAGGCGCCGATCACCAAAGCGGGTTGGCGTCTGCTGGACGACGAGGCGCGCGAGCGGCTCACGCCGGCGCTGGCCGCGCGCAAGCTCGTCGACTTCTCGGGGCCCCACGGCTGGGATCACTCGGCGACCAACTTGGGCCGCGTCGAGGACATCGCAGATGTGCCCGGCGACGGCATCGCGGCGAGCCGCAGGCGGGTCCTCGGGCTGGTCGAGCTCAGGGCGCACTTCTCGATCAGCCGCGCCCAGCTGGACGACGCCGAGCGGGGCGCAAAGGACGTGGACCTGGGCACCCTCGACACCGCTGCTCGCAGGATCGCAATCGCGGAGAACGCCGCGGTCTTCCACGGCTTGAACGCCGCCGGCGTGCAGGGAATCGCAGCGTCTTCGACGCACGATGAGATCAACCTCGGCGAGGACTGCGAGGTCTACCCGCGCCACGTCGCGAAGTCGGTCGATGCGCTGCGGGATGCGGGGATCGGCGGCCCCTACGGACTGGCGCTCAGCCCGGAGGGCCACACGCACGTGCTCGAGACGGCGGAGCACGGGGGCTACCCGCTGCTCGAGCATCTTGGTCAGATTCTGGGGGGGCCGATCCTCTGGGCCCCAGGGGTGGCCGGCGGGGTCGTGGTGAGCCTGCGGGGCGGGGACTTCATGTTCGAGTCGGGGCAGGACCTCTCGATCGGATACGAGGGCCACGACGCGGACGCGGTCCAGCTCTACCTCGAGGAAAGCTTCAGCTTCCGGGTCGCGACCCCCGAGGCCGCCGTCCCGCTTCCGGCCTAAGCCCCGCTCAGCCGCTCAGCTCCCTAAGGCGACGCTCGAGGAATCGCCTCTCGGCGTCCGAATGGACCAGGTCGAGCGCACGCCCGTACTCGGCTCGCGCCTCCTCCGTGCGGTCGAGCCGTCGAAGCAGCTCCGCTCGGGTCGAGTGCAGATAGTGGTAGCGATCCAGGTCGAGGCCGTCGACGAGCAGCAGCGCAGCCTCGGGATCGCCTCCTTCGGCGATCGCCGCCGCGCGATTGAGCTCCACGACGGGCGATTCGGTGAGACGGCCGAGCTCGCCGTAGAGCGCAGCGATCTGTTGCCAGTCCTGCGGATCCTCGGTGTGGAGGGCCGCGATGGCGGCCTGGAGCACGTAGGGGCCACGGCCGCCGAGGGCGAGCGAGTGGTCCACCTCGGCCCTCGCCCCCTCGATCTGATCCGCGTCCCAGAGCGACCGGTCCTGATCGCGGAGCAGGACCACCTCCCCCTCCGTGAACCGGGCATCCCGACGTGCATCGTTCACCAGCATCAGCGCGAGCAGCCCATGGGCCTCGGGCTCGTCCGGCATCAGCTCGGCGAGCGCCCGCCCGAGCCGAATCGCCTCGTCGGCCAATTCGTCTCGTCCGCCGTAGCCCTCGTTGAAGATCAGGTAGATGACGCCAAGGACAGCGGCGAGGCGGTCCGGCAGCAGGTGTGCCGGCGGGACCCGGAAGGGGATGCCGGCCTCCCCGATCTTTCGCTTCGCGCGGACGAGGCGCTTGGCCATCGTCTCGCGGGGCACGAGGAATGCCCGAGCGATCTCCTCGGTGCTCAGCCCGCCCAGGGTTCGCAGCGTCAGCGCGACCTGGCCCTCGAGCGCGAGCGCGGGATGGCAGCAGGTGAAGAGCAGCTCGAGGCGCTCGTCCGGGATCGCTGTCTCTTCCATTTCATCCTCAGTGGCTTCCGGCACCTCGAGGAGCCTGGTCTTCTCGGCGAGAGTGCGGTCGCGGCGGATCCGGTCGATAGCCCGGTTGCGCGCCGTCGTCACCAGCCAGGCGCGCGGGTGGTCCGGCGTGCCGTCGCGGGGCCAGCGCTCGGCGGCGATCGCGAACGCCTCCTGAGCGGCCTCCTCGGCGAGGTCGAAGTCGCCGAGGAAGCCGATCAGGTTGGCGAGGACGCGGCCCCACTCGTCTCGAAAGACGCGGTCGAGGATCGCCTAGCTCCCGACGAGGGGCCGGATCTCTATCGCTCCGCCCATGCGAGCGGCCGGGATCTTCGAGGCGAGCTCGATCGCCGCGTCGAGGTCGTCGGCCTCCAAGAAGAGCCAACCGCCCAGCGCCTCCTTCACCGAGACGAAGGGACCGTCCGTGGTCAGCGTCTTCTCGTCCTCCACGCGAACCGTGGTCGCCGTCTCGGGCGGTTGGAGCCGCTCGCCAGCGGGCGTCACGCCCGGGGTCTGGTTGACCTCCTGGTAGCCGGCGTACACGGCCTTCTGCTCGTCCTCGGAAAGCTTGCCCCAGGCCTCCTGGTCATCCGGCGTCGGAGCGTCCCCCTGGTGGATCAGCAGCATGTACTTCATCTGATTCCTCCTTTGGTGGTGTTCGCCCCTGAGACGAAGGGAGCACCGCGATATGGACACCGGATTCAGTGAATCGGCGGCGGCTTGCCCTCCGCACTCTCGGCCAGCACCGGATCCCACTCGCATACCTCGCATGCGTGGGCGAAGGCCGAGTGCGCGAACTCGAGCGCGAGAGCGTGTGGATCCTCCGCCGTGCGGATGTCCTCCCAGTCGAGCACGAACTCGCCTAGCTCATCGTCCCAGTGCGCTGCCGCGGGTTCCAGGTTGGCCTCGGCGAATCGATCCGGAGCCGGGTGCGCGGTGGCGTAGAAGGCGGCCCGGCCGTGATTGGGATCGCCGGGCCACCAACCCACCTGGATCAGCTCCGCGTCGCCCGCGTTACGCATGATGAAGTCCTCCCCAGGGGGATCGGCGGGCCTTCCCGAGAAGAACTGCACCGCCAGGTCGAAGGTCCCCCACCAGGCGTTGACCGGGGTCGCCCGCCCGCGGAACGGCGCCCGGAACTCAGCGAGCACCATTGCCGCCTGCGTGGCCGCGGTGAAGTAGGTGGCGACGCGATCGGGCTCGTAGGTGGAGTGCTCACGATCCTCGTCCAGCGGAACGGTCCAGGCGACCTCCTGCGGCTTCGGGTTGATCTCGACCTTCCCCGCGAGGCGCCCCACCGCCTCCAGGACCTCGCTCGTCACCTCGCCCACCGGACGGTCCGGAGTGAGCGCGATCCGGGTCTCCCGGCCGTCGCTGTGCTCCACGAAAGCCTCATGGCTGTGGAGGTCGAGGCCGGCGACGATGGCGCCGGAGGCGTCGGGGGCCGGCAGGACATCGGTCTCCCAGCCGCGCGGTGTGAGGCGGAGCGCCGCGTGCTGCAGCTGCGGCTCGGGCGTGGCCAGCTCGACCGCCAGCTTCCCGAGGATCTGGGTGTGGGCGTGGAGCGTGTCGCAGGTCGCGCTCCACGCCTCGTAGGACAGGGCGGGCCACTCGGCGGCCATGGTCAGACGCTAGCGGCCTAGGGACCGGGGGACGATTTCGCCGAGCTGCCTCCAGTGCCCCGCCAGCCGGGTCCCGTCGACGAAGAAGGCCGGGGTGCCGCGCACCCCAGCACGCACCCCGCCGGCAGCGTCCTCCCCCACCCGTTCCCGAAAGGTCCGGTCCCGCAGGGCGGATTCGACCGCCCCGCTCTCGAGGTCCAGGTCCTGGCCGACCGAGATCAGCTTCTCCATCGGGAAGCTCTCGCGCCCGGCGAGCAGCAGAGCGTGTGCCTCCCAGAACTTTCCAACCGTCGCCGCCAGCTCCGAGAGCTCGGCCGCAAGATCGGCCCCGGGATGAAGCTCGGAGTCCGGGAAGTGCCGCCAGACGAGACGCAGGCCCTCGAAGCGATCCAGCAGGGACTCGAGCGGCCGGCGGGCTGCGAAGCAGAATGGGCAACCGAAGTCGCCGTACTCGATGATCGTCATCTCCGGCTCGCTGGCGCCGAGAACGTGGTCCCGCTCCCCGACCGGGGCGAGCCCGCTTGATGTCGTGGCGAACGTTTCGGGCACGACTAGCCCCAGGACCCCTCGATCATCGGACGGAAGCTCGTGGTCAGGACCCGCATGCGACGGGGGCGGGTCACCGCGAAGAGCACGACTTCGGCGACCTCCTCGGCGGTGAGCATGCCCTCGAGCTCGGGGTCGCCCTCCGTCCTCCCTGACCCGATCGCGAAGTTGGTCTTCACCCCGCCCGGGCAGATGCAGGTGGCACGGACGCCATGCTCGCGCAGCTCGTGGTCGAGGGAGCGCGTGAACCCGAGTTGCCCGAACTTGGACGCGTTGTAGACGGACTCGCCGGGGAACGCGCGCAGCCCGGCGACGCTCGCGAGCGAGACGAAGTCGCCCTCCCCCGAGTCGATCAGATGGGGCAGGGCCGCGGCCGCCGTGTAGAGGGTGCCCTTCAGATTGACATCGATCATCGCCTCGACCTGCTCCGGGTCGAGCTCGAGGAAGGGGCCGTAGGCACCCACCCCCGCGTTTGCGATGACCGTCTGGAGGCCGCCGAAGCTCTCGACCACTGCCTTCGTGGCGTCAGCGACCGCGGCGCGATCGCGCACGTCGCACTCGACGCCCAGGCCGCGCTCGAGGCCCAGATCATCTCCGCGCCGGGAGAGCAAGCCGACGGAGGCTCCCGCGTCGTGCAGCTTGCGCGCCACCGCGGCCCCGATGCCACCGCTCGCGCCCGTGACGAGCGCGATCTTTCCGTCCAGCTCCATGGGGCCCTCCTCAGTTAGCCGTCAGGCCCGAGCCTACGCCGAGCGCAGGCCTTCGGGCTCCCGCCGGGCGTCCCCAGTGCCCCGGAGCAGCGCCTCACGCCTGGCCCTACTCACAGCGGCGGTGAGGGTGTCGATGTCGTAGGCGCCCTGGTGGCGGCTGCCATTGATGAAGAACGTGGGTGTGCCGGCGACCCCGCTCGCGTCCGCGCTGGCGACGTCCTCGGCCACGCGGTCCGCATACTGCCGGTGGCGGAGCTCGTCCCAGAAGCGCTCGACGTCGAGATCGAGCTCCCGGGCGTAGCGCGTCAGGTCCTCGGCGACCAGGGCGTCCTGGTGCCGGAGGAGCTTGTCGTTCATCTCCCAGAAGGCCTCCTGCCCGGCGGCCGCCTCTGCCGCCTCGGCCGCCATCTGGGCATTTGGATGAACATCGCTGAGAGGAAGGTGGCGCCAGACATATCGGACGTCGTCGCCGAAGGAGTCGAGCAGCTCGCGGATGATCGGCTCCGCTCGACCGCAGTAGGGGCACTCGTAGTCGCCGTACTCCACCAGGGTCACCGGGGCCGCCTCGGAGCCGCGAATGTGATCGCGGTCCGGGTCCACGTCCTCGGAGAGATCGAGCAGTTCCTCGACCGTTCCGGCAATCTGCCTCGCCCTCACCTCGGCGGGCAGTCGGCGGACCACTCGGAACACGCCCCAGGCAAGGAGCGTCGAGACGATGGCCGCCGCCAGCACACCGAGCTTCGCCTCCTCCAGCCGTTGCGGTTGACCGTCGAAGGCGAGGCTCGAGATCAGGACCGAGACCGTGAACCCGATGCCGGCCACCGTCCCGCCCCCGGCGATCACTGGCCAACTCAGCGCGCGTCGAAGGCCGATGAGCCACGGTCGCGAGGCGAGCCAGCTCGCGCCAAGGACACCGAGCGGCTTGCCCAGGACATACCCAAAGAAGATCCCCAGCGTGATCGGCGAGGTGAGGGCGTCGCTGAGCAGCCCCGAGTCGATGTGAACTCCAGCGTTCGCGAGCGCGAAGACCGGCACGATCACGTAGCTGGTCCATGGGTGAAGGGCGTACTGGAGCCTCTCGTTCATGGAGATCGCGGACGCCACGCTGCGCTGTGCCGTCCTCGCCAGCTCCGGCGTCGGCTGCTCGCGGAACAACCGTGTCAGGGCTGTCACCCGCTCGAGCTCCTCGCGCGCCGGCCGGTATGCGCTCGTCACGAGCCCGATCGCGAGCCCGGCGACGACCGGCTCGATTCCCGACTCATAGAGGGCGACCCAGAGGGCAACGCCGAGCGCCACGGTGGCCTGTCGCCGCCAGCTCGACTGCACGTACCGGAGGGCGACCATCATCAGGAAGAAGCCGAGCGCCAGTCCCAGCGGGAGCCATGAGAGCTCCTTCGAGTAGACGACGGCGATCACCACCAGCGCCACCAGGTCGTCGACCACGGCGAGTGTGAGGAGTCGAAGGCGAAGTCGTGTCCCCCCCGGTGCCACCAGCCCCAGCACCCCGAGGGCGAGAGCGGTGTCCGTCGACATCGCCGCCCCCCAGCCGTGTGCTCCGGCGCGCCCTGCGTTGAAGGCAAGGAAGATCCCGATCGGCACCAGCATCCCGCCGATCGCGGCAGCCACCGGAATGGCGATCCGCTGCCTCTCACGAAGCTCTCCCGTGTCCAGCTCGCGCTTTGCCTCGAGCCCGACCACGAGGAAGAAGAACGTCATCAGGCCCTCGTTGACCCAGTGACGGAGGTCGAGGGTGATGCCGTCACTTCCGAGCGTCACCGAGAGCTTGGTCGTCCAGAACGACTCGTAGGAGTCCGACCACGGGGAGTTGGCCCAGACCAGCGCCGCCGCCGCCGCCGCCAGCAGGACGACGGCGCCGCCGGTCTCCTGCGTCAGGAAGTCACGAACGGGCGCGGCGAGATTGCGCGCCCAGGCCGTATGGCCCGTGAACGCGTCGCGCGCAGAGCGCGGTCGATCGGATCCGGTCGCCTGCGGCTCCTCCGGGGAACCCATCACCCAACTGTCTCATGGGCCACACAATCCCACGGACGCTGCGGGGCACACCGGATGATCTGGTTCCCTGGGGCTGAGCATCAGACGCGGATCAGGAGGCCCTCGTTGGGGGCCAGCTGCAGCTCGGCGAGCGCGAGCCTCGGGTCATCGTCGTCACGACCGCGGTGTGTGCAGGCCTCCAATAGCCCTTCCTCGGGAAGCTGCTCGGTCGAGGGCGTCCGCGGGTTCGCGGAGAAGTTGAGCAGCACGAGCATCCGGTAGCCCTCCCACTCGCGCAGATAGGCGAAGACCCCAGGGCCGGCATCGAGGGAGCGCTGCTCCCCGAACTGAAGGCACTCGTTTCCGCTTCGAAGCCAGGCGAGCCGCCGTACGAGGTACAGGATCGAGTCCGGGTCCTTCGACTCGGTTTCTGCGTTCAGCCGATTCGCCTCGCTCACCATCGGGAGCCAGGGCACACCGGTGGTGAAGCCGGCGCCCGGCCCGACTCGTGCTGGGGGCTCCCATGGGATCGGAGCCCGTTCGGGCTCCCGTCCATCGACGTCGACCATCTTGTCCGGAGGGATCAGTGCATCTGGAAGGCCGAGTTCCTCCCCCTGGTAGATGAACGGCGTTCCGCGGAGCGTATACAGCAACATTGCCGCCACACGAGCGCGGGCCTCCCCGATCTCGCCGCCGCCGAAGCGGGTGACTATGCGACTGTGGTCGTGGTTCTCGAGAAACCAGGCTGGCCAGGCGCGATCGCCGCTCAGGGCCTCGAACTCGTCGACTGAGGCGCGCATCGCGGCTGCGTCCCAGGGCAGGTACATGAAGATGAAGTTGTGGACCAGGTGGAGCTGGTCGCCGCCCGCGATGTACTCGACCAGCCGGCCGAGGTCGTAGATATGGACCTCCCCCACCATCATCCGGTCGTCGTACTCGTCAAGGACCGCCCGGATCCTGCGAAGCCGCTCGTGAATCGTCGGCCAGTCCTGGTCGCGCTGTACCTCCGGTGCTCCGCGCGCGTCAGGGGACGGCGGGTTGTCGCCGAGCTCGGGGTCCTTTGCGATCCTGTGGATCACGTCCATCCGGAACCCGTCGACGCCGCGGTCGAGCCAGAAGCGGAGCGTGTCGTGCATCGCCGCCTCGACCTCCGGGTTGTCCCAATTGAGGTCGGGCTGCTGGGGGGTGAATGAGTGCAGGTAGTACTGGCCGGTGCGATCGTCGAAGGTCCACGCTGGCCCCACCGCCTCGAAGCCAGAGCGCCAATTGTTGGCGGGCCCGCCGTCGGGTCCGGGATCACGCCACACGTACCAATCACGCCTGGGGTTGTCGCGGCTCGAGCGGGACTCGAGGAACCACGGGTGGCGATCGGAGGTGTGGTTCGGCACCCAGTCGATCACCACCCGGATCCCGCGCCGGTGGGCCTCGGTCACCAGCCGGTCGAAGTCCGCGATCGTGCCGAACAGGGGGTCAACGGCGGTGTAGTCGCTGACGTCGTAGCCCAAGTCGGCCATCGGCGAGGGATAGAACGGGGAGAGCCAGATCGCTTCGACGCCGAGTGAGTCATCGGAGCCGTTGTTGAGGTAGTCGAGCCGATCGGTCACTCCCTGCAGGTCCCCGACGCCGTCCCCGTTCGAGTCCGAGAAGCTGCGCGGATAGACCTGGTAGATCGCACCGCGCTGCCACCACTTGGCGCCGTTCCCGCTCACCACGGGCGGGTACCACGCCGCCGCCGAGGGAAAACACTCTTGGCCGGTCAGCCCGTGACCGTTGACGTCTCGCTACCCGTCCGTTCACGCCATCGCCGCTCGATGTCCCGCAGCATCTGGGGATAGACGAGCAGGTGGCGGAATGGTCTGATGGCGGTCATATAGGCGGTGCCGAGCAGGCCGTTTCGCTTCACCAGTACCGCCATCTGGCCGCGGTGTCCGCCCGCGCCGTCGGGCACCCAGCCGAGATGGAGGACTCCGTGCATGGTCCGGTTGGCGATCTCGGCGGCCCACTCGTCCTGGAGCAGGTAGAGGGGCCTGAACGGGAGTTCATCGAACTCGGGGCCGGGCGCCGCCTCGCGCAGGTCCGCGGGCAGGCGGTCACGAAGGGTCGGCACCCGCGATCCGATCCCTGCGTCGGGCCGATCAAGGCGGAGAAGGTCGCCCAGCTTCCACCGCAGCGCGAAGAGGGCCCTGACGGGGGCGGACGCGCTCTCCGAGGGATCGGCCGAGGCGAAGCCCTCGACCAGGTAGTGGAAGTCGTCCGGGCCACCCGGAGTGGGCAGCTCCCAGACGTCCTCGAGCTCGAAATCGCGGCTGAGCTCGTGAATCCGCCAGGGCCGGGAAGTGTGCGCCGAGTCCGGGAGCCTCATAGCCACGATCACAGTAACATACATGCATGCACGTAAGTACCGATCGCCCCACCCAGGCGGAGCGAAGGGCTCGGTCGCGGAGCGCCCTGCTCGAGGCGGCCGCAAGAGGCCTCTCCAGGTACGGCTACGGGCACCTCCGGCTCGAGGAGGTCGCCCGCGAGGCGGGCTACACGCGGGGTGCGCTTTACCACCAGTTCAGGGACAAGGCCGACCTGGCCCTGGCGGTGATCGAGTGGGTCAACGAGAACTGGATGCGCGAGGTCGGCGATCCGGCCACCCGCGCGCCTGATCCGGTGTCCGAGCTGCTGGCGCTGGCGCGTGGCCACGCCGTGTTCTGCCGACGGGACATCGCCCGCGTCGTGATGGCCCTCAGGGTGGAGTTCAGCGGCCACGAGCACCCCGTCGGGCGGGAGATCGAGCGGATCTATGAGGGGGGAATCGAGCGAGTGGCGCGACTGATCCGGGCCGGGCGCAGCGACGGGTCGATTCCGCCCGGTCCTCCCGCTCGAACAGCCGCTCTGGCGTTCATGGGCGCGCTAGAGGGCACGGTCATCGCGCTCGCCGGCCAGGCACCGCACGACGAGGAGCTGGCCGCCCGCGCGGTCAGCGGCGTGCTTGGGCTGATGGGTCCGCAGACCCTTCCGCGGACCTGAGATTCCAGAGCCTGCGCCGCTCGGACAACGTCAGCGGGCGCCAGTCCTCATCGGTCGGCTCCCAGACATAGATGTTGGCGTCCACCACGCTTCCGACCGTGCGCAGCGCCTGCAGCGCCTCGTTGATCCCGGCATCGTCGGCGAGCAGCTCGCGGCTGAGAACGTCCATGACCCTGAAACGGCGTGGAGCGCGTGGCGCCTCAGGTTCTGTGGAGCGCTCGCCTCGGGTCGGGCTTCTGGGCGACCACGCGGATTCGCTCGCGCTCGCCCTGCAGGCGCTTTCGCTTCTCGAGCCTCTCGAGCGGCACCATCTCCGCGCCGGTGCCCTTGGTTTCGGTGTCCAGGACCCATGCGGTCCGCTTCTTGGTCATCTGATCGAGCTTAGGACCCCATCCGGGCCCGCGGAACGGCGAAACGCGGCGGCGTGTGCGAAACGCTCCGGGAGGGTACGCATCAGGCATGTCAACGATCGCCGTAATTGCCATCGTCGTTGCCGCTGTCATCGTGGTCGCTGTCGTGCTGTTGGTCACCCGACGATCGATGGAGCGAAGGCGCCGCGACCGCGAAATTGCGCGCGAGCGGCTTCGCAGCGAGGTCGCCGGACATCACCAGGAGGCCGAGGCCCACGCGGTGAAGGCGACGGAAAAGCGTGACGAGGCCGCACACGAGCGCGGAAGCGCCGCCGAACACGCGGCGGCCGCGGAAAGGCATGCCCAGGAGGCAAAGGAGCGCAAGAGGCGTGCAGCCGAGGCTGAGGAGCGTGCGGGCCGCGAGCAGCGCGCCGCCGAGTTCCACGGCGAGCGCGCCTCCGAGCGCGAGCGCGACCTCGACTGAGAAAGCCGGACGGCCTTCCCAGCCCGGTGCTTGGCTGAAACCGATGCCGGGTTGAGCGGATTGTCGGGGTCCCGAGCGGTGACATACTCGCTCCGTGTCCGATGTCACCCCGGGGATCGTGTCGCCGCCGCACGAGGTGTTGTCTCCGGAGGAGTGGCGGAGGCGTGGTCGAGCCCGACGCAAGCTTGTCCGCCGTTCGAGCCACGCTGAGTGGGATCCGCCGCCGAACCGGCCGGACCCGGTGGCCGTCCTGCAGGAACAGGAGAGGAGCCGCCTGCCGGACGTAGTCGAAATCCGCCATAGCCGAATGGCCGCGTCGCAGTTCCCTTACTTCCGCGGAGCCGCGGCAGCGATGGCGTGGGATCTGGCCCACACGCCGACCACGGACATTCGCGTGCAGGCGTGCGGCGATGCCCACCTGCTCAACTTCGGCATCTTCGCCGCGCCCGATCGGCGCCTCGTCTTCGACATCAACGACTTCGACGAGACGCTGCCTGCCTCATTCGAGTGGGACGTCAAGCGTCTGGCCTCCAGCGTGCTCGTCGCCGCGCGCGATCACGGTTTCGCTGATGCCCAAGGACGGGCGGCGGCGCGGCGCACAGCCTCTGCCTACCACACTCGGATCGAGCGCTTTGCCGGCATGCCCTTCCTCGACGTCTGGTACTCGCGGATCGACGTCGATGGCTTGGTCCGTATGTGGGACGCGGTCGAGTCGAAGGCGGATGTGCGCCGGCGGCACCGCTTGATCGAGAAGGCAGAGAGGAGAACGAGCGTGGGCGCTCTTGCGAAGCTCTGCCACCAGGTCGACGGCGAGTACCAAATTCAGTCCGAGCCGCCGCTGATCGTCCGTCTGCCAATCGAGGACCACCCGGAGATGAAGCGGGTGCTACGGGAAGCGATCGCGCGCTATGAGGGCACGCTCCCGATCGAGCTGCGGGAGGTGGTAAATCGCCATTGGTTCGCCGATTTCGCACGCAAGGTCGTCGGGGTGGGCTCGGTGGGCACGGAGGCGTTCGTCCTGCTCTTGATGAGCGATACGCAAGGGCAGCCACTCTTCCTGCAGGTCAAGGAGGCTCAGGAGTCGGTCCTGGCGCCGTACGCGGGCGCGAGCAGCTACGAGCACGAGGGTGAGCGCGTCGTCGCTGGACAGCGCCTGATACAGGCTGCCGGCGATCCCTTCCTCGGCTGGACGACCGCGGTCGGGTCGGACCGCGTGACGCCGAAGCAGTACTACGTGCGCCAGCTACGAGACATGAAGGGAGACATGGACATCCCGGCGATGAAGCCGCGTCAGCTCGAGAGGTACGCCGCGCTGTGCGGCTGGGCGCTCGCACGCGCACACGCACGTACCGGGCGGGCCCCGATGATCGCCGGGTACCTCGGCAGCTCAGATCGCTTCGAACGCGCGATCGAGCGCTTCTCCCTCGCCTATGCCGATCAGAACGAAGACGACCACCACCGGCTTGCCCGCGCGCTAGCCGACGGCGGGCTGCCAACGCTCACCGAAGCCTGACGAAACGCATGAGACCCAATAAATGACTGACGACCAGGAAAGGATCGCGACGGCAATGCAGGAATCGCTAGCTCTCTTCGCCCGTCTGCGCGGGGAGATGAGCAGGGACGGTCCGGGGGCTGTGGCGGCTTCGCTGAACTCGATGCCCGACAACGACATCCGGCAGATCCTGTTCGCACTCGTGGTCACTACCGAGCGTGCGGAAGAAGAGGAGCAAGGCTGAGGCTCGAAGCCGCGGACGTGACGGAATCGCCTCAGCAACCGCTACTCGCATGGAAAGCAGCGGTCCTCGCGAGATACTGCGTGGGCGATGTCGGAGGAGAACGTGGAGGTCGTGCGGCGCAATATCGAAGCGTGGAATCGGCGTGACCTACCGGCATGGTTGGCCTCGTTCCGCTCCGATGCGGAAGTTGACTGGTCGCGATCCCGGAGTCCGTTCAAGGGTGTCTATCGCGGTCATGGCGGGCTGGAGACCTTCTGGGACGTGTTCTGGTCGACATGGGAGGACGTCCAAATTGAGCCGCACGACTTCACAGAGGCGGGTTCCGAAGTCGTGCTCCCGAACACCGCCCACATGCGGGGGCGCGAGGGAATCGAAGTGAGCGCGAGGACCGCGCTCGTATACACAGTCGAGAACGGGCAGATCACTTGCCTTCGCCTGTTCGACGAGCTGGACGAGGCCCTCGAAGCCGTCGGGCTGCGGGAGTAGGCGATGTCGGAGGAGAACGTGGAGACCCTTCGTCGCGCCGTCGAGGCATTCGACCGGGGCGATGAGGATGAGTGGATCGCTGCGTGGCATCCCGATGCCGAGCTCTATGACTTCACGGAACTCCCCGACGTTTTTCAGCCTTACCGCGGCCATGATGGCGTTCGGCGCTGGGCCACCAACGTCCGAAGCGTTCTCGGCGACTTTCGCATGAATCCACGGGCATTCACCCGACTCGACGACGCGGTACTCATGGATATCGAGGTACGCGGTGTGGGAGAACGGAGCGGAGTCCCTGTGGGGATGACCGTCCACGTCCTCGCCTGGATTCAGGGCGGCAAAATCGCTCGAACGCGGGCGTTCCTTGATCGAACCCAAGCCCTCGAGGCCGCCGGGCTGCGGGAGTAGGCATGAAGCTCTATGTCTGCTGGGGGACGTTCCGCCCTGACCGCGGGCACCCTTGCGGTGCGGCTCACCAAGCACTGATCACCGCGGGCTACGAGCCGGAGGTAGTCAAGACCCGGGGTTGCTACCGAACCGACCCGCTCTTTCCACGACGGCGTGAGGTCAAGCGCCTGAGCGGCAACTACAAAGTGCCCACGCTCGTTCTCGACAACGGCACGATCATCGACGGGTCGCAGAACATCATGCACTGGGCGCGGACCAACGAAGCCGCCGGGCTGCGGGAGTAGCCGCTTTGGCCCCACAGTAAAGTCGCCCGATGGAGATCCGGCTTGATCACTGCGTGATCCATGTCTCCGAACGGTCGCGCTCAAACGTCTTCTACCGGGAGGTGCTCGGCGCGGAGCTCGTCGGCGACCCAGACGGTGTTGCGATGTACCGCTTCGGCGAACAGCAGCTCAACATCCATGGACCCGGCCTTAAACCGAACCCGGTTGCGCGGCTTCCGGTACAGCCGGGCGGAAGCGATCTCTGCTTCGTTTGGTCTGGACCAATCGAGGGCGCGATCGATCACCTGCGGGCCCACAGCGTGGAGGTCGAGCTCGGGCCGGTTCGCCGCCAGGGTGCCCGCGGCGAGGGAACGAGCGTGTACTTCCGCGATCCCGACGGCAGCCTGCTCGAACTCATCTCGTACGCCTGAAGCAGGTTCACCGAGTACGTCCGGTCGTCAGCGGACCACGCAGTTTCGGATGGAACGAGATCCTGCGTGGGCGATGTCGGAGGAGAACGTCGAGGGCGAGTGGCCTATCTGGTGGATACTGCGCTCGGATGATCTCCACCGTGGCCGT
The DNA here is from genome assembly GCA_963728755.1 of uncultured Solirubrobacterales bacterium. GTDB lineage: Bacteria > Actinomycetota > Thermoleophilia > Solirubrobacterales > 70-9 > DASUPK01. The sequence continues at coordinate 177,157 of CAVSLI010000013.1, forward strand.
AGGAACCGACGGATCCGAAACCGCAGAGGAGGCGGTCAGGCAGGCAGCCGAACTCGCCCGCCGCTACCGGGCCAAGCTCGTGTTGCTGAGCGCTTCCCTGGACTCGCGAGGTCTCGTGAGCCCAGGGTCGCCCGCAGCCATCGCGGGCATCGAGCTTGAGTGGGCCTCGAGCTCGCGGGCTCAAGTGAGGACGTTCCTGGAGCGGAGCGAGACGGCCCTCCGTGAACAGGGGATCGAGTGCGAGACGCGCTCCGCCGAGGGCGATCCCGCGGACGTGTTGGTGCGGCTCGCGGAAGCGTGTGGCGCCGATCTGCTGGTAATCGGCAACAAGGGGATGAAGCGCCGGGTGCTCGGCAGCGTCCCGAACAAAGTCACGCATAAGGCCGACTGCACGGTGATGGTCGTCAAGACGACCTGAGCGAGCTGCGGGCACCCGGAAGCCGCCGGGTTGCGGGAGTAGCCGTCTCAGTGCTGCTTTGGACGAGAAGCGGCGCTTCGCATTTGAATGCAGCTGCTTGGGCTATCGACGGCTTTTCTCAACCACAGGGGTCCCGATCGCGGCGCCCAGCTCGCAGTAGCCAGGCTTCGGCGTCAGGTCCTGATTGCTCGACGATCTCCAACGTTCTCCTCCGACATCCCTACTGGTGCTGGTCCACTCGATCTCAGGGTCGTAGTAGCCCAGCACCCCGTCGAGTCCCTCACGGCCATACGCCTCGATGGCTCGGCGCACGACCTCGAGGTTCTCCTCCGACATCGCCTACTCCCGCAAGCGCCGTTGTGGCCGCAGGTGCCAATGTCCCGCCCGCTGCGCGAGCCGAGCCCAGCGCCCAGGTCGCAGCGACAGCCCGGCTGCTTCGAGGGCCTCGGCCTCCTGGTTCGGGAGGTAGATCTCAAACCGGATCACCAGGCCTGCCTCGTTGTACGTATAAACCGACCAGTTCACGAAATCAGCCTCGATGCCGCTCCCGGCTCCACGGATCTTGCTGCGGTGCCGGACCAGGACCTTGTTCCCAGCGAGGCGAAACTCCAGTGGCTCCACCACTTGGGACTCGAACGCGTCTGGCTCCATCCAAGCGCGAACCGCCCCCACGCCTTTGATCATCGGTTGGCCGCCAGCGGGGACGAGCTCTACCTCGGGATGGAAGTTCTTGACGGCGGCGTCGAAGTCACAGCGACTGTAGGCGTCGAAACCCCGCTGAAGCCCCTCGATGATCTCGACGTTTTTCTCCGACATCGCCTACTCCGACAGCCCGGCGGCTTCGAGCGGGACGCGCACCACGCGACACGCGTCCCCCCGACGCGTTCCGCTATTTCAGACAAACGAGACGGAGGCAGCCTATACGGCGGTAGGAACCGCACAACCATGGGCCGTAGCGAGCTTTGCTCGGGACCAGGTTTGGGACCAAGTTGCAGTCCCGCACAACCGCAAACGGACCCGATAGCAGGCGGTTCCTGATGGGCCGGGCAGGACTCGAACCTGCGACCGACGGATTATGAGTCCGCTGCTCTGACCAGCTGAGCTACCGGCCCTCGCGGCCAGTGTAAGCGCGCCATCCGCCGGGATAGATTCGTGCCATGGAGGAGCGCGAGGACCCCGGCGAGCCCGAGGGGGCGGCCGAGCAGACCTTCACCTGGCCGCTGCTCGGCGCGCTCTACGGTTCCCTGGTGTTAGTGGCGATCGTCGCCGTGCTCGCGTCGAACCTCGGGCGCGGCTTCGAGGACGAGGTGGACACGCCGGCCCGAACGCTCGTGGCGGCGCCCGTCGTGATCTTCGCGGTGGTGGTGTCCCTCGCCAGCATGATGGCGCTCATCCTGCCGGGATACCGGCGGCGGTCGCTGCGGATCGCGGAGATCGCCGCCTGGCTGATCCCGGCGTGGCTGGTCATGTCCGCGATGGCGATCGGCGCGGTTGCCTTCGCGCTTCACCACGCCGACTGAGGATCAGCGGCTGAGCGCGTCCAGGCAGTCGCTGACCGAGGACGGCTCCCCCACGCCCTCCGCCGCAGCCTGCGCGCCCTCCGTGAACGCGCTGGTCGCGGTCACGCCGCTGAACGGCGCCGGACTGACGCGCGGCATGGAATTCGGTGTGTCGCCCTTCCCAGAAACGCGACGCCAGATGATCGACCGCGGCGGCTGTTCGGCGTGCCGACGTACCGATGGATTCCGGCGCGGGCCAGCGTGTCCGTCGATAGGGTGGTGACGCAGCCGGCGTCCGTGATTCAGAAACGCTCGAGTGGCCAGACTGAGGTGAACATGACGTTCCAGAAATAGGGCGGCGCGCGACATCCCACCGTGTTGTTAATCCTGGTGATCTTAGTTCTGGCTGTGGCCGGCGTTATTCGGCTGGCTCAAACGCTTGAGCCAAGACAGCGCGTCGTGTTGATCGTCGTCTTTCTGCTGGCCATGGCCTACGCAATCATCAAACTGATGCAGCTCGGCATCCTCGGGCGGGCAAGGTGACTATCTGATGCTGGGCGGTCATCGGCCTTGAGGTAGCGCGGCCGGCCATCTCCAAACGTCGTCGTTACGCGAGCGCGGCCCGGCAGTATTCGACGCACTTCCTCACTTCCTGCACGGCGTCCGATCCCTGCGGGATCGGGTATTCCTGCTCGATCGACGCGGGAATCGCCCATCGGTTCTTCGCCACCAGCTGGAGCATCTCCTTGATTGGCGTCTCGCCCTTGCCCCACGGCAGATTCAGCGCGCAATGCTCGGGCAGCGTCCGGTCCTTGAGATGGAAGCTCGCGATGCGGTCGTGGAACTTTTCAGGAAGTCCATCGGCGTGCCGCCCTGTTGCCGGCCGCCGACGAAGTGGCCGAAGTCGACGTTGGCCATGTTGCCCTTCGAGAGCGCGAACGCCTCGTCGAACGCCGTCATGCTGCCCTGCGCGTGCGTGTGGTACGCGGCGTAGATCTTCTGCTTCAGTCGCCCAGTCGCCGACGCGCTTGAGCGTCGCGGCCGCGTTCGGGCCGCCGGCAGCTCGAGCGTCACGTGAGTGGCGCCGAGCGCTTCGGCGACCGCGAACTGGAACTCGAGCTCCTCGTCCGACGCGTTCGGCTGGAGGTTCTTCACGGCGTAGATGCGTGACGCCGGCGTCGTTGTACATCTTCCGCAGGTCCTTGAAGATGTCCATCGACAGCGACTGACGCCACTTGCGCTGCTCTTCGGCCGCCGCGAGTCTGCTCGGGCGTCTGGCTCCGCCGCGGCCGCCGCCGCGGCCGGCGCCGCCGCGGCCGCCGCCGCGGCGCCGCGCGCCGTGCCGCTGGCCGCCGCGCGGCGCGTTGCCACCGCCGCCACCGCCACCGCGCCGGCCCGGCGCGCACGGCACGCCGTTCCACGACGCCGTCAGCGTCGCCGGATCCGGCGCCGCGCCGTGCCGGCGCCGCGCCACCGCCTGCTGCCGCCGCGGCCACCGCCCGCCGCGCCCGCCGCCCCGCCCACCGCCGCCGCCACGCACCCGCGCTCGGCGTGAAGCCGGTCCGCGCCCGGCATAGGCGTGACCGGTCCGCCCATCAGCTCGATCGCGCTGATGCCGGATCGACGATGTACTTCAGCGTCGCTTCCGCGCTCTGGTCCGGCATGCTGCGGTAGCTGTAGGTAATCGTGCCGATCTGCACGCCGCCAAATTCGAATTGGGTTTGCCCGCCTGCGCCCATTCGCGAACAGCGTTTCCGATCGGCCGAGTACCGCCGCGCATGGCACCGCCAGGGCCAGCTTTCCAAGCTCACGTCGTGTGAATTCCATGGGAACCATCCTCCAGGAGCCGGCCGGTTGCGCGCGGTGCCGGCATTTCTACCACGACCCGGGACGTTTTGTTTCGCAAAACGCCGGCCTGCCTGGGGCAGCGACCTGGACAGGCCGTCGCAGGGTGAACACCCAGAGAAACGACGTGAAAAGACGTCGACGGGTCGGCTCCTCACGCTGTAGCGCAATGCGAAACGTGCTGGGTCGCGATTAACACACGCTCGCAACCGCAACCGCTGCTATCATCCCGCTCAAGAACGTCACGACGAATACGAGGCACCCATGCGCAATCGAACGTCCCTGGTCGCGGCACTGCTGGCACTCCTGCTTTCAGTCCCCACTCTCTGGGCCTCCGATTTCCTGACGGAGGGCGTCGATGCCGCCCGGACCGGCTGGGTAAGGACGAGAAAATCTTCAACACGACCAATGTCGGCAGCATGAAACTGCTGTGGAAGATCAAGCTGCCCAGCACGCCGCGGGAAATGCACAACCTCTTCGCGCCGCTCATCGCCGAACGCGTGAACACACCGCAGGGCGTTCGCGAAGTCGCCGTCGTCGCAGGCGTTTCGGACGACCTCTTTGGCATTGATGTCGCGAGCGGCGAGCGCCTGTGGCACAAGCATTTCGACACGACGTTTGCGGGCGGCGGGCGCGGCGGCGATACCTTGTGCCCGGGCGGCCAGACCGCGGTGCCCACGCTCCGCCGACGGCCGCGGCTGGTCAGGGCCACCATCTACGAGCAATACGTCGACGAAGCAGGCACGA
>CAVSLI010000014.1:0-22796 GCA_963728755.1 uncultured Solirubrobacterales bacterium
GATAGGCGTCGGAGACCGAGCAGGGGGCCGATCCCCCCGTTGTGGTGGTCGTCGGGGCGGGCTCCTGCTTGCCGCCACCGCTGGTGCTGGTCGTCGTGGAGGTGGTGGTGGTCGGGATCGGAGACGTGGGCGAGGGAATCGAGACCGCCGTGGTGATGCTGTCCTCGCCGCTCGAGTCCGAGCCGCAGCCGGCGAGCGCGGCGACCAGCGCGGCGCCGCACAGCGTCCAGAGAAAGGTTCGCCCTACCCGCATCGGTCCCGGAATGTAGCTAGATCGAGGTCAGTCGCTTCATTCGCGGAACCCCAAGGGTCTAGGGAAGCGGCTCGAGGCCCTCATCGAGCTCGACTCCGAAGCTGTTCAGCGCGAAGGCGAGCATGTGGTAGTGGCCGACGACCATCGTGGCCTCGATCAGGAGCTCGGTGTCGTAGGTCTCGGCGAGGGTGGCCCAGGTCGTGTCGGTGATCCGCGAGTCGTCGTGGAGCTCGTCAACCGCCCGCAACAGCGCGGCGTCATGCGAGCTCCAGCCCTCGGCGTCCGGTCCCTCGAGCACGCGGTCGATCGTCTCGCGATCGATGCCGCCGTCCAGCGAGATGCGCACGTGCTGTCCCCACTCGTACGAAGACCCGCAGCTCACGGCGGTGCGCAGGATGAGCAGCTCCCGGTCTCGCCCGGGCAGCTTGCCGGCCGTCAGCAGGTAGCCGCCGAAGGGCAGCCAGGCCCGGAAGAAGTCGGCGTGTCGGGCGAAGGTCGGAAAGATGTTGTTGTCGCCCAGCCTCCGGGAGACCCCGCCGGGAACGGTCTCCAGGATCCTCTTCAGGTCCCCCGTGTCGGTCCATTCCTCGGGGGGCAGCGGCGGGACGCGCGGTTCGTCACTCACGAATGGACCAGACCCTATCCACCCATGTGCGGGGGCTCCCCGCCCGCAGACGCCGGCCGAACGACTGGAAACTGGCTGTCTGGCCAGTTAGTCTGGCTCGATGCCTAAGCCGCCCGAGGAGCAGCTTGCCGCACAGGACCTGAGCGACCTCGACGCGATCGATGTCCCGGACCGCGAGAATTGGGAGAACGGCCCGCCGCACGAGATCTTCAAAGAGCTCCGCGGCCGATGCCCGGTGCACTGGTCGGAGATCAACGAGTATCCGAACGAGGAGGGCTTCTGGTCGGTCGTGAAAGCCGACGACGTCCGCCAGGTGAGCCTCGACTGGGAGACTTATTCGTCCGAGCTCGGCGGCGTCACGGGGCTCACCCACGCCATCCCGCTCGAGCTCACCCGCGGGATGTTCATCGCACAGGACCCGCCCAAGCACGACCGCCTCAAGATGCTCTTCCAGCGCGGCTTCACCCCGAAGCGGATCGCCGAGCACGAGGACCGGATTCGGGCGATCGTCGAGAAGGTCCTGGACGGCGTCGCGCCGCGCGGGGAATGCGACCTGGTCACCGAGGTCGCCCAGCCGGTGGTCGCCCGGGTGATCGGCAGCTTCATGGGCATCCCCGAGGAGGACGACATCGTCTGGGCGCGGCTGATGAACTCGGCGCTCGGCCTCGGCGACGACGATCTCAACCCCGGCGGGCTCGACCAGATTCTGCAGGAGGACCTCCCCGAGATCTTCGAACGCTGCCGCGCCATGATCGAGGAGCGGCGGGAGCACCCCACCGACGACCTGACCAGCGTCCTGGTCCACGCCGAGATCGACGGAGACTCACTCCAGGAGCACGAGATCGTGATGGGCTTCTTCCTGCTTGTGGCGGCCGGCAACGACTCGACCAAGGCGACGTACACCAGCGGGATGCGGGCGCTGATGGAGCACCCGGAGCAGATGCGCGAGCTCGCCGGGAACCCATCGCTGATCCCCGGCGCGGTCGAGGAGTGCCTCCGCATGTACCCGGCGTTCGCCCACTTCCGCCGCACGGCCACCCGCGACACCGAGATCGCCGGGAACCCGATCAGGGAGGGCGAGAAGGTGATCATGTGGTACGTGTCGTCGAACCGGGACGAGGACGTCTACGAGGACGCTGAGCGCTTCGACGTCCACCGCAACCCGGAGCATCAGGCCTTCGGCGCCGGAGGCCGCCACTTCTGCCTCGGCGCGGCGCTCGCCCGTCTCGAGCTGCGGATTCTCTTCGAGGAGACCCTGCGACGCTTTCCGGACATTGAGCTCGCGGGGGAGCCGCAGCCGGCCATCTCCGCCTTCCTGAACCAGCTGAAGACGTTGCCGGTTCGCTGGCCCACCTAGCCGAACCTTCCTCACTTCCCTCTCCGGAAGGTCGCCCCGGGACCTTCGCGCGGGATAGCTTTAGATATGTCTCAAAAGGGAGTGATCGGACGGCGAGGGAGGCCGGCCGCCGCCAGTCGTGAGGACGTGATCGAGGCGGGGCTCCACCGCTACCTGCGCGGCCAGCGCATCGACGTCCAGGCGATCGCCGCGGAGATCGGAGTTGGCCGCGCGACGGTCTATCGCTGGTTCGGCTCCCGGGACAACCTGATCGGTGAGGTCGTGATCCGGGCGACGGAACCGGTGCTGGCCGAGGCCCGCGCCGGCCTCGAGGGAAGGGGCGGCCCCGGTCTCCTCGATACCTTCGACCGCTTCAACCGCTCCCTCTCGGAGGCTCCCGCGTTGCGGGCCTTCGTCGAACAGGAGCGTGACGCGGCACTACGGCTGATCGCCTCGGGGGCCGGCATCGTCCAGCCCCGAATCGTGGAGCTGATCACCTCGCTGATCACCCAGGAGGTCGAGGCGGGCACCTACGAGCCACCCGTCGAGCCGGCGATCCTCGGCTACGCGATCGTCAAGCTCGCCCAGGCCTTCCTCTTCAACGACACCGTCGCGGACATCCGCGGCGACGTCGACCGCCTCCGCGAGGTCGAGGCGGCGCTGCTGGGCGTCCCCGCGTAGTCGCGGCGCGCCGCGCCGGCGGCGCACTTGTTAACCGGTTGCGCCGTCCAGCCGCTACTCCCGCAGCCCGGCGGCTTCGAGGGCCTCCCGCCTGTCCCCCATCAGCTCATACCGAACGATCTTCCCGCCCCGAAGGGTGAAGACGCACCCAACCTTCGCATCGACATCCGCGCCGCTGGCTCGCCCTCGCGCCCGAATCCAACTGAACGCGACGACGGAGTCGCCCGCATCGAAGATCTGATCGACCCCGATCGTGAACTCCTCGAACGAATCCAGGAACGCGGTCAAGGCACCCAGTGCCTCCCGCCCGACGCTGTACGCGCCCGGGTCCGGAACCCAGGCAGTGCTGAAGACGACCTCACAACTGTCGTCGTACAACTCCCTGCCGCTGCCCCACTCGTGTCGCTCCCAATGTTCAAGGAGTTGACGGACGATCTTGACGTTCTCCTCCGACATCGCCCACGCAGTATCCCCCGGTGGAGGGGAGGGTGTCAGCCGAGAACTGCCCGCTCAGAAAACCGCCGTCTTCTCCGATATTGCCTACTCCGCGGGCTGGGGGGCACTCGAGCCGACGGTCCCAAGTAGTCGCAAACCGCCGATGGTGAAGATTCCGCCATAGTCTTCGCCCATGGGCATCGGCGGCGCAGGCAGGCTCCGCTACGCGCCTGAACGAGAGAGGAAGCAGGGATGGCGATCGCACTGGGCGGTCCGGATAGGCATGCCCGCGGCCTACCTCCTCGCGACGGCGATCGCGATCGACCGAGTGGGGTTGCCCTACTCGCAGGACTGGATCTTCCTCTGGATCGTCGGCCTGCTGCTCGCCCTCTCGGTCGGCGACGGCCAGCACTCGGTCCGCCGCCTGATCAAGGACTGGTTGCCGATCATCGGCGCGCTGCTCGCCTACGACCTGCTGCGCGGCATCGCCGACGGCAACCTCATCCCGATCCACTGGGAGGCGCCAATTCACGCGGACAAGATCCTCGGGCTCGGCCGGGTCCCGACCATACGGCTCCAGGACGCGCTCTACACGCCGGGACACCTGCACTTCTGGGACTACCTCGCCTTTTCGTTCTGGTTCTCGCACTTCTTGGCGACGCTGCTGGTGGGGGTATTGATCTGGCTCTACCGCTACCAGTGGTTCCATCGCTTCGCCGCGTGCGTCGTCGCACTCGCGGCGATGGGCCTGGTCACCTACGCGCTCTTCCCGGCAGCCCCACCCTGGCTCGCGAGCCACCACGACTACCTCCCGGCCGTCTACCGGATCAACCATGCGGTCGTGAACAACCTGCCGGTGCCGAAGGCGGGGGCGATGTTCCAGCAGGGCACGACCTGGGCGAACGACGTCGCGGCGGTCCCCTCGCTACACGCCGCCTACACCATGCTGATCTGCCTGTTCCTGTGGCCGCGCGTCAACCGCCGCTGGCGGCCGCTGCTCGCCGCCTATCCGATCGGCATGGGGCTTTCGCTGATCTACCTGGGCGAGCACTATCTGATCGACATCCTGCTCGGGTGGGTCTATGCGGCCGCAGCGATCTCCGCCGTGAACTGGGGCTTCGAGCGGTGGCGGCGGCGCGATCGGAAGCCGCCGAAGGCCGAGCAGGTGGGGAACCTACCCGCGGAGCCGAGCCGCACGGCCGAACCAACGGTCCTCGGCCGCTAGCGTCCGGGGCTTGGCACGCCCCCTGCTCGCCGTCGATGCTCCCTCGATGCTCTTCCGCGCGTTCTATGCGCTGCCCAAATCGATCAAGGGCCCGGACGGCAATCCGGTCAACGCGCTCCTCGGCACCGCCAACCTGATCCTCAGGGAGGTCGAGGCCCAAGACCCGCGCGCGGTGGTGCTCTGCTTCGGACCCGACGCCGCCACCTATCGCCTCGAGCTCTTCCCGGCGTACCACGCCGACCGCGAGGCGGCCTTCCCGGACGAGCTCCGGCCGCAGTGGGACGACTCCGCCGACTTCTACGGTGCCTTCGGTTGGAAGATCGCCACCAGCGACTCACTCGAGGCCGATGACCTGCTGGGCTCCCTGGCGACCAAGGAGAGGGAGGCCGGTGGCCGCAGCCTGCTGATGACCGGTGACCGGGACATGTTCCAGTGCGCCGATGGAAGCACCAAGGTTCTCTACGTCAGCACCGGCAAGCAGGGCGGCCAGCCGATGGGGCCGGCGGAGGTGAAGGAGCGCTATGGGATTCCGCCCAAGCTCGTCCCGGACCTGATCGCGCTGCGGGGCGACCCCTCCGACGGGATCCCCGGGGCGAAGGGCGTCGGTGAGAAGACCGCCGTCGAGCTGCTGCGCAAGCACGGCTCGCTGGAGAAGGTCCTGGACGCCGCCATCCGCGAGCCTCGCCCTGCCCTGCGCACGGCGCTGCTCGGAGATCGCGAGCAGCTGCTCGCCTTCAAGGACGTGGCCACTCTGCGGAAGGCGAAGGTGAGCCGGCCCCGCGACAAGCGAACCGACTACCGGGGCGCGGCCCGAGCGGCTCGGGAGCGGGGCATGAACCGCCTCGCCGAGCGGCTGCTCGAGAAGGCTCGCTCGGCTTAGAGGGGCAACCTGTCTAGAAACTCGAAGCGCCCCGCCGGGGCGGGGCGCTAACGGTGCTACAGGGAGGAGAGGTACTTATATGTGGTGGTCGACTTGAGGGGCCGCTGGGAATTCACCTAGAACGCGGCCGATACTGCGTCGACCTGGAATCACTGTAGGTCCGTGCCCGAAAACGGCCAAGGGAATCCCGCCGATTCATGGGGCGAATCGGTTATGACACTCATAACCGTCAGTTATGAGGCTCCGTGTCGTCCTGTGATCGGCGACGGCGGATGAAATCGACGAAATCCCGGTCCTGCCGCGCCAGCGAAGCCAGGGAGCGGCAGACGACGACGAATCGGCGCGGGAACATGAGGTCGGCAACGGGACGACGGTAGAGGCGATCTCGCGCCTCGTCCAGGGAGAGGGCGGAGAGCAGCACCGGTGCCGAGCGCTGCAGCGCCTCGCGCTTCGCGACGGCGGTGCTTGCCACCTCGATCAGCGGCTCCGCCAGGGAGAGACCGCGCTGCGCCAGCTCGGCCTCCACGCGGCGGCGGACGTGTGCGTCGTCGTCGCGCAACACCATCGGCGTGGCGAGGAAGAGGTCCTGCGGGATCTGCTTGCGGCGATACCACGCGTGGTCCTGCGGCACCGCCACCACCACCTCGTCCGCCAGCAGCTCGAGCTCCTCGAGCTCATCCGCCCCGTCCTCCCCGCCCGCCGGCCCCGCCGCCGCGATCCCGATCGTGGCCCGCCCCTCCGCCACCATGCGCCGCACGGAGCTCGAGTTGGCGATCGTGAGCTGGACCGGCGGGCGCCGGCCATCGGCCTGGTAGGCGACCAGCTCCGGCGGCAGGAAGAACTCCGCAATCGTGTGGCTCACTGCGAGCTCGATCGGTGCCTGCTCTCGCGGCGCGGACTCGAACAGCCGCTCGACGACGTCCGCCTGCTCGAGCAGGCGGCGAGCCTCCGGGTAGAGGCGGCGCCCGGCGGCGGTCGGCGCCACCCCTCGGTGCGAACGCTCGAGCAGACGAGTGCCCACTGCGGCCTCGAGGGCGCGCAGCCGCTTCGAGAGAGCGGGCTGGCTGATCTTCAGCGACACGGCGGCCTTCCCGAGCGTCCCAAGATCGACCGCGGCGCAGAACGCGCGCAGCTCCGCGATCTCGGGCCCCCGGATCGAACGGCGGCCGCGGGGGGTTAGTTCGTGGCGGCGCTGGGTACCCACTGGTCGTTTCGTCTACTGCAAGGAGGAGTGATGGCGACACCAGAGCGGCGCGGCGGTATCGGGGGGATCTCGCTCGGAGGCATCCTGGTCATCATCGGGATCATCCTGATGATCGTCTGGAGCTTCTGGGTGGGATTGATCATCGTCCTGATCGGCCTGATCGCGTTCGGCGGCTTCGCGCGCGGTCGCTGGTACTGACGCAGCTGCCGCAGCTTGCGGGCGAGACCGCCTGAGCTCACAGGCAGGTCGGCTGTGAGGAGGGGTCGAGCTTGCGGACCGCGCTCGGTGTGATCCGGTAGCCGATCGGCTCGGCGAGCGCGGGCACCTGCGCCGGCTGGCCGTCGACTGTCATCTCGACGGAGCCGTTACCGAAGGTCACATCGAATCCGCCGGCGCTGAAGGGCCCGCGCGCCTCGTTGGTGCTCAGCGTCTCGCCGTCGACCACCGGGTTCCCACCATCGTCCACGAGGCATACCCAGACGGTGGCGGTGGAGCGAAGCTCGACCGAGACCTGGCCGGGTGTGGTGCTCGTGGTGCTCCTCGTCGGCGCGGACGGGCCGGCCGCCTTCGTCCCGCCGTCTTTCCCCCTCTGGCGCTTCCCGTTGCCGCCGCCGTTGTCGGATCCGCCGATCGACCCGACGATCACCAGGCCGATGACCACCAGCGCGATCAGGCCCCCGAGTACCTTGGCCACGGGCGCCAGGTTGATCGAGGGGATGCGACGGTTCGGGCGTGTCTGCCTCGGGCTGCCCTGCTTGATCACCGACTCGGGGATCGGCTGATGACGATCTCTTTCCACCGTGCGCCCGTACTCGTCGAGCAGCGCCTCACGGTCGAGCCCGAGATACCGGGCGTAGATCTCGAGGAAGCCGCGCTCATACGCGGGGGCGGGCAGCGCCTCCCAGCGGTCCTCCTCCATGGCCTGCAGGAACTTGACGCGGATCTTGGTGACGCGCTCGACCTCGCTCAGCTCAACACCGCGTTCGGTGCGGGCCTCGCGCAGGGTCTGCCCGATCACAAGCGCCATCGAGCCTCAATTGTCCTCCACTGAACCGGGCGACGATCAGGCCGAGTCGGACGGTGCCAGGGTGGCGACGGCCTCCTCGAACACCTCCGTGTGCCGGTCGACGTCGGCCTCAGTCGTGGCGGGGCACATCAGCGCCATGTTGTGGAACGGCGTCAGCAGGATTCCGCGGTTCAGCGCGTGGAGGTGCATGAAGCGGCCGAGCATGCGGTCGTCGGCGGCAACCGCCTCGGAGCCGTTGCGAGGCGGCTTCGCCTGGAAGTGGTATTCGACGCGGCATCCGAGCCGGACCGAGTTCCAGGGCAGGCCGTGCGAGACGATCACGTCGTTGACGCCGGCCTCGAAGCGCTCCGCCATCTCGGTCATGTGGCTGAACGCCTCGTCGGTGAGCACCTCCTCGAGCGTGGCGCGGGCGGCGGCGAGCGAGAGGGCGTTGCCCGCGAGCGTCCCGCCGATCCCGCCGACGTCGGATGTCTCCAGGCTCTCCAGGTAGGCGGTGATCCGCTCGGAGACCTCCTCGGTCATCCCGTACGCAGCCGCCGGGATGCCGCCCGCGATCGCCTTGCCGATCGTGAGCAGGTCGGGATCGAGCCCCGCGGCGGCCGTGTAGCCGCCGGACCCGGCGCAGAAGGTGTGGGTCTCGTCGATGATCAGCAAGGTTCCGCGCTCGCGGGTGAGCTGGCGAAGGGCGTCGTGGTAGCCGGAGTCGGGGAGGACGATCCCGGCGTTCGTCATCGCCGGCTCCGCCAGCACGCAGGCGACGTCGCCGGGCTCCAGCGCGCTCTCCAGGGCGGTCAGGTCATTCCACTCGACCGCGCGGCTGGTCACGGCCGGATCGACCGGCGGGCCGATGTTGTCAGGCCGCGACCGAGTTTCCCCCCCGACCTCGATCGCGAAGCTCTCATCGACGGTGCCGTGGTAGCACCAGGCAAAGACCAGGACCTTCGGCCGGCTGGTGATCGCCCTCGCCAGGCGAAGCGCGAAGCGGTTGGCGTCCGTCGCCGTCAACGCGAACTGCCAGCGCGGCAGGCCGAACCGCCGGCCGAGCTCGGCGGCTACCCAGCTCGCGTCCTCCGTCGGAAGCATCAGCGTGATCCCACGGGCGGCGCGTTCGGCCACGGCCATCACCGTCGGCGGCGGCGAGTGACCCGTCATCGCTCCGGTGTCACCGAGACAGAGGTCGACGTACTCGTTCCCGTCAACGTCGGTGAAGCGGGCGCCCTCCGCGCTCGCCGCGAACACCGGGAACGGGCTCGCCCACTCGGTCATCCACGGCATGGGCACCCCGCCGAGGAGCGCCTTCTCGCCTCGCTCGTAAAGCTGCTGCGATCCGGGGTGCAGCTCGACGAAGCGCCGCTCCTCCTGCTCGAGCAGGATCGCAAGCCGATCCCGGTCGAGCTGCCATTCCGTGCGGGGCATGCTCGGCAGGCTATCCCCGCCGCGGCTGGGTCAGGCGTCGGCGGGGGGTGGCGGCGGGCTCGAAGCCCTCGCCGGGCTCGAGCCGCCGGGCGTCATAGGCGCGATCTCGACGTCTTCGCCCGCGCTCGGCGCTCGATGCGGGCGGTGCTCAGGGCGCGGCCCTCCACCTAGCCCGCCACTCCGGCGCGTCGAACCCCTCGCTGACATAGATCGACTCGCGCGCGATCTTGCCGTCACGGATCTCCAGGACGCTCACCCCGTAGTTGCGGGGACCCTCGTCGTAGCGGACGGTGAGCTCCGCGACCCACACGTCCCCGTCGCCCCTCACCTCGCGGAACTCGAAGCGCGTGTTGGCCGGGTAGTTGCTCCTCCACTCCCGGAAGTTCTCCACGCCCTCGAAGCGCTCGCCCGACTGCGGGAACTCGAGCACCGCATCCTCCCGGTACATCGCATGAGCGCGATCAGGATCGCTGCCAGCAAAGTCGAAGTGCTGCTGAAGCATCTCCCTGACCGTTGCGGCGTCCACGCGGACAAGGTTCTCAGGTCTGGGGTCGGCACCTGACTGCGACATGGGCGGCCGCGCTGTGTTTTAGTAGCCGACCATGTACCGAAAAATAGGGAGCCTGGTCGTGACAGTCCTTCTCGCGCTCGTCCTCGCGAGCAGCGCCGCCGCCGCCGACCCGTCCTTCGACGCGCAGGGGAGCGTCGGGCAGGTCTACGCGACCGGCCTGCCCACGGGCGCCGAGACGTCGCTGCTGGACTCCACCGGCCAGGTGGTCGCGAGCAGGAACGCCAACGATCTCGGTGGAGTGTTATTCCGCAGCGTCCCTCCGGGAGACGGCTACCGGGTGCGGCTCGAAACGTCCGGCGAGACATCGGAGCCTCTCACGGTGCTGACGACTCAGTCGGCGCCCCCCTCGACCGACATCTACAACCAGGGGATCCCATCCGACGGCTACGGCTACCTGTCCACCCGCGACGGCACCAAGCTCGCCTACTCGGTCCACCCGCCGTCGGACGCGTCGAATGCCGGGGGCATCGACCTTCCGCCCAACCCGGCCGGTGACAGCGTCCCGTCCCCGACGCTGGTCGAGTACTCGGGCTACGGCTACGCGGATCCCGCCGGGCCCCAGAGCGGGATCGCCGCCCTCGCCAACCTGATGGGGTTCACGGTGGTCGACGTCAACATGCGGGGGACGGGCTGCTCGGGCGGGGCCTTCGACTTCTTCGAGCCGCTACAGAGCCTTGACGGCTACGACGTCGTCGAGACGGTCGCCCGCCAGCCCTGGGTCGCCCACGGCAAGGTCGGGATGCTCGGCATCTCCTACGGCGGCATCAGCCAGCTGTTCACCGGCCAGACCCAGCCGCCGAGCCTGGCCGCGATCGCGCCGCTCTCGGTGATCGACCAGACGCAGACGACGCTCTACCCAGGCGGCATCCTGAACACCGGATTCGCCGTCGCCTGGGCCCAGGAGCGTCAGCACGACGCGATGGCGGCCGGCCCCGACAGCGGGCAGCCCTGGGCCTACCAGCGGATCCAGGAGGGCGACAGACCTGCGCGGACAACCAGGTGCTCCACCCCGAGGCGGCGGATCTGCTCGGCAAGATCCGCGCGAACGACCACTACGTGCCCGAGGTCGCCGACCCGCTGTCCCCGATCACCTTCGTCAACAAGATCGACGTCCCGGTCTTCATGGCGTGCCAGTGGACCGACGAGCAGACGGGCGGGCACTGCCCGACGCTCGCGGAGCACATGACCGGCACGGACAAGAAGTGGTTCACGTTCACGAACGGCACGCATGTCGACTCGCTGAACCCCGAGACCTACAACCGCCTCTACGACTTCCTGGAGCTCTACGTCGCGAAGGAGGCGCCGATCACCAAGTCGGCGCTCGTCCAGGCCAGCGCGCCCGCCGCCTTCCAGGCGATCTTCGGGATCCAGGGGCCGATGACGCTGCCGCCCGACCCGATCCAACGGCAGCCGACCTATGACCTCGCCAAGGCGGCGTTCGAGGCGCAGAAGCCGATCCGCGTCCTGTTCGACAACGGCGCCGGCAATCCGAATGCCGGCTGGCCCTATCCGGGCTTCGAGCGCTCGTACTCGAGCTTCCCGGTCCCCGGCACCGCGGCTCGCTCCTGGTACGTCGGCGCCCAACGGCGCGCTGGCGGACCAGCCCGAAGGGCAACGCCGCGGCGACGCGTTCACCTGGGACGCCCATGCCCGGCCGCTGACGGACTTCTCCGGTGACACCGGCTCGGGCCCAGGCGGCCTGTGGACCGCGACGCCGAATTACCAATGGACCCAGGATCCCGACCGCAGCGCCGTGGCCTACGTGACCCCACCGCTGAGCGACGACACGACCGTGGTGGGTGCCGGAGCCATGGACGTCTGGGTCCGTTCGTCGGCGCCGAACGTCGACCTGCAGGCGACGATCAGCGAGGTCCGGCCGGACGGCAAGGAGACATTCGTGCAGAACGGCTGGGTGCGCGGCAACGAGCGCAAGCTCGACGCCGCCAAGAGCACGCTGCTCGAGCCAGTGCTGAGCCTGCGCGCGGCGGACGTCTCGCCGCTGCCTTCGGACCGTTCGTGGAGGTCACGATCCCCCTCTACTACGAGGGGCACGTGTATCGGGCGGGTTCGCGAATCCGCGTCCGGATCAGCGCGCCCAACGGCGACCAGCCCATCTGGTCGTTCAGCGAGACGGAGCCTGCCGGGCAGGCGCAGGTGGCGATCGGCTACGGCAAGAAGATGCCGTCCCGCCTCATTCTCCCGGTGGTGCCGGGCGGGAGCGCCCCCACCGGGCTTCCGCCGTGCCCCGGCCTGCGCGGCGAGCCGTGCCGCGACTACCAGCCCTTCGAGAACTGAGCTGCGGCGCGATCGCCGTCCACCTCAGGCGAGCCGCTGCCTTGCTGAGATGAGTGCCGGGGAGGCGCCCGCACTGCCTACGGAGCTTTGATCGGGCTCGCCGCGAGAGCGAATGGGCTGCCCTCGGAGTCACGACACACGGCCCAGCGCTCGCCGGGATGGATCACCGAACCGCCGAGCTCCCGGACGCGTTGGAGCGTGGCCGAGAGGTCGGCAACCGTGAAGTAGGGCAGCGCGGCGGTGTCCCCGGGGCCCCTTCCCCGCTCGTGCACTCCGATGCGAAGGTCGCCATCGTCGAGCTCCCAGCCCGTTCCGGCATCGCTGGGCCGTGGCGCAAGCTCGGCTCCGAGCACGCCGCCCCAGAACCGGCGGGCACGTGCTGGGTCATCTGCAGGGAATTCGATTAGCGGCGCAGACATGGACTCTTGAGGGTTACGCAGGCTCACAGGCTTGGCACCGGGACTCCTTCGGTGAGTGCCTCACTCTCGGGATCGTCCGCGAGCCCACGGGCGCGCGTCCGGTGAGGGGGTGTGATCGGGGGCGCTGTCCGCATCGGCTTGGGGCGGCGGCTCCACAGGCGATGGGGCGGATACGGTTAGCGAGCGCTTCCCGTAGAGCTTCTCGTAGACCTCCCTCTCCCCCCGTTCCCGATCGGGGTCGCCCGCCTCCGTCGGTTCGGTCGCGTGCGTTGAGCGCCGCAGCAACACGGCCGCCACGGCGATGACGGCAACCCCGACAAAGATGAGCGCGATCAGCGTGAGCACTGCGCCGATCTTAGGCGCCCGGGGATGCAGCCCTCCACCGGAGCGCCCTACTCCGAAAGCCCGGCGGCTTCGAGGGGGCGCCCGCCACGGCTCGGGAAGCGGCGCGGACCGCTGCTTCCCGTAGTCGAATCCCACGTACACACAGTTGCCCTCCGCGCAGAGGCGATCGCCGACCTGCATCTCGAAGGCCACTCCAAACGACGACCGCCGGATGTCTGAGATCGTCAGCGCGATGTCGAGGTCCTCGTCGAACTGAACCGGCGAGCGGTAGCGGATGTGGGCCTCGGCGAGGATCAGCCCGAATCCGGTCTCCGATTCGGCGAACAAATCGCCTTCCAGCAGTCCAAGCGTCTGCCGGTAGGAGATCCATGCCGTCTCGAAGTAGCGCAGGAAGACGACGTTGCTGACGTGGCGCATCGCATCGAGATCGCCGAAGCGGACGCGTTCGCGGTAGACGAAGCCGGGCTGCGACATCGCCCGTGAGTATCTCTGGGGGAGGGGAGGATCGCCAACTGTGACGGCGCTCGCCGCAGGCGCGGAGCGCTAATCGAACTGCTCGACTGGAAGGCCGGCCTCCTTCCACGCGGCGAAGCCGCCCGCGACCTCGGCCGCCCCGCGGCGCAAGGTCACCTTCGAGCGGATGGCGTGTTGGCAGAGGTAGATGGCGCCCGGCCCTTCCGGACTCGCCATGTGCTTGGCGAGCGAGACGTGTTTAGACCCAGGTGGGGCACCGTAGCGGCGACGCTCGATCTCGGTTCTCAGATCGAGAATCTGCGCGAAGCCGAGCTGGACCGCGGACCACGCCGCCTCGGGCTCAAGAGCTCGCGCCACTGCTACACCGACAACCCGGCGTCTTTCCGGTCACATAGGGCGCGGATGGTCTCGAGGTTCTCCTCCGACATCGCCATGCAGTATCTCGTGACGGGGAGTGGCGCTGTGAAAGCCCCGGCCCGACGCCGGAGTGGAGTGGGAAATCCAAGAACGTCGAGCCGAGGCGAAGCTGAAGCGTACGCCGCGGGGCGAGGGTTGGAAGTGACAAGGCGCACACGTAAAAACAGCGCCGCTAGGTGGCTCCCCCAAGCGACTGGCCCCGCAGTCGATCCTGTGCGCCTAAGAGGGGGGTTACCTCGCCGCGTTGTTCGCGTGTTGGCTCAGTACCGCTCTTTGGCCAGGATTGTTGGCCGCAGGGCCAGCTGCATCCAGCTTACTCCGCTAGGTCCGACTCAGCGAGCGGAGCTTTGCTGACGGGTGCCGTGCGTTTTGGTCTCAAATGCCAGAGGGGGCTGGGCTTGTAGCGCCCTACTCCGACAGCCCGGCGGCTTCGAGGGCATCGTCAAGGGTGTCGTACTGGTGAACCCGCACGATCCGGCCGTCGCGCAGCTCGTAGAGAGTGGTGAGCTCGAGCTCAACCCGCGCACCGCTGCCGGCCCCGATACCCCATTGTCGACTCGGAACGAGGACACAATCGCCAGCCGCGATGTAGTCGAGGTTGTCGACGTGATACTCGCTGAAGGGTTCCAACCACTCTCGCAAGTAGCGAGACAAGCCGTCCACACCCCGGTAGAACTCCCCGACGCCGCTTCCGAGACCCGATGCCAGCGTTGTCAACTCGATATCTGGCGAGTAAGCGCGCCCGATCACCTCGCGGATCGTCTCCGAGGTCCAGTCGATCACAGCAACATTGAGGCCATCGAGCGGCTCCGCCAGGGACCGGATGATCTCCACGTTCTCCTCCGACATCGCCCGCGCAGTATCTCGCTCCGGCCGAGAGCTTGGCTAGGGGATTGCCCAGCATTGCTCGGGGGCAAGCGGCCGCTTTTCGCCCAAAGCGGCGGTTAAGCCCGACGCGGCAAAGGCGGTGCCGCAGGAGCGATCAAATCTGCCTCATACCGATGATGTTGCCGTCTGGGTCTTTGAAAGTGCGCGACTACTCCGCCAGCCTGGCGGCTTCCAGGTCGGTCGTATGCCGCAGTCGGGAAATGCACTGAAATTCGCAATTTGCGGCTGATCAACTTGGAAGGTGGGTAGTCACCTTTGAACCCCAGAGGGAAAGGATTCTCTTCACATGGCTCAACAGACCAAGAGCAAGTCGCGTGCAAGTTCGGGAAGTCGGCCAAACAGGCGCACATCGGCAAACGGCCGCACGGCCGCCAAGTCACGCTCCAGCGCGAGCCGCTCGCAGACCGCGAGAACACGCAAGCGCAAGGCGAGTTCGTCGGATCACAAGGGCGCCGTCGACGCGGCTAAGGATGCAACGGCGAAGGGTGCGAACGCCGCCGGTAACGCCGTCACGTCGGCCGCGAAAAGGCTCAAGACTCCGCTGATCGCCACGGGAACGGGGCTTGCGGGAGTCGCTGCGGGTTTTGCCCTTACTCGGAAGAAGAACAAGGGGATCTCCGGCATCCCGTTGGCGAGTCGTCGCGGGACTAGGCGCGCAACAACGAAGAGTCTCGGCGAGGCGGCCAAGAGCATTGGGATGTTCGCCGAGCGAACCGGGAAAGTGGCCGAACAGGTGCGCGTCGCAAGCGAAGCGATCAGTGAGGACAGTTCGCCCCGCAAGTCCAAGTCCGCCATCGAGGTCGTTTTGGAGGGGCTTACGAGTCGCTCGCAATCAAGGGCGGGTTGATCGGGAATTGCAGTTAAGCCGGTCGCGGGCGGTTAGTTCGAGCATCGTTCCTCCAATCGGACGGTTACGGAGGGATGCTCTTCGTCCAAGCCGACACCGAGCCGCTACTCCCGTACCCCGGCGGCTTCGAAGGCCCCCTGCCTGCTCACGTAAATGGTGAGGAGAGATCCGCTCAGAACAGCCTGATCAGCAGGTTCAACAAGATGGTGAGCGCAATCGACAGCACGATCGACCAGAGCAGGCAGCCAGGCAGGAAGCCCACCTGCGCCCGTTCACCAGATCTCTTCCAAATCACGAACATCGCTCACCAATTGCAGGGTCGGGCTATCAGAGGGAGTCCCGGCCGAAGCCCCGTTAGGGCCCCGGCCGGGCAAACTCGCTGACTAGCGACCGTTCCGGTCGCCGTCCTCGAGGCTCTCGGTGTACGGATCGCTCGACCCGGACTTGGCGAGCCCCCGGCCGATGAAATAGGCACCGGCGACGATCGAGACGTAGAGCCATGCCTGGCGGGCGATGAACTCGTCGGTCCCGTCGGTGTCCCCGCCCTTGATCACGGCGGCGCTGACGAGAATCGCGGCGATGACGCCGACCATTCCCCAGAACTCCGTGGTCTTGAAGGCCTGCTTCGTCTCGGTCGTCAGGCGGCGAAGCCTGCCCCCGTGACGGATTTGATCGGTGCGCACGGCACCGGGCTTAGTTGCAGCTTCCATGCGTTTCACTTCTCCTGTCTTGGGTGTCCCGCCTGGGCCGTGCAAGGTGACCGCAGCCACTCTCGCCCATTTGCTCCCAGAACTCGAGTCAGGTCGCTATCGCGTTTCGGCGAAGCAAGCTGCCTCGCTCTGGTTGCTTACCCGCCGCGACACCAGCCAAACACGTGTTCGGGTAATGCGAAGTCCTCTGCCGCTGCGTCTCCTCGGTCACTCCCGCAGCCCGGCGGCCTCGAGGGCGGCCTCCAGGTTGCGACCGTTTTCGAAGCGCGCGATCTTGCCGTCGCGGAGTGTCCAGACGTGGGCCTCCTCTTTTTGAATGACCTCGCGATTGCTCCCGCGCTGGGCCTTCGCGTGGAAGCTGACGGCGGCGACGACGGTATCGCCGGCGTCGAACAGTTCGTGAAGTTCGTGCCGGTACTCGGAGAACGACTGTCGGGCGCGCCGCAGGGCGAGCATCACTTCAGTGCGGCCACGCCGGCTACCGGGATCTACGTCGTCGGGAGGTTCCGCGTATTCGATGTCCGGGGTAGCGAAGTGGTCAACGAGGCGCTTCGGATCGCGGTCGATCAGCCCCTCTGTGTAAATCCGCCGCACGATCTCGACGTTCTCCTGCGACATCGCCCACCAGTATCCCGCGCCATCCGAAAGTGCCGCTTTCCGTGCAAAGCGCCGCTTCTCGTCCAAAGCGCCTATTTCGACAGCCCGGCGGCTTCGAGGGCCTCACTTTCGTCGTAGAACTCGCGTATACGCACGATCATCCCGTCCCGGATCGTGAGAAGCTCGTAGTTGGTCGAGCGAACCTCAGCGCCACTCTTCTCGCCGCGTCCCACTTCGGTCGCTTCGACCAGCACCTCATCGCCTCCGCAGTCATGATCCGCTGGACGTCATACTGTAGTCAGCGAAGCTTTGCGGCCATTCCTCAAGCCGCTGCCTGACTCCCTCACGGCCCCGGTAAATCGTTCCGTCCTCGGGAGCGCTCCATTCGACCTCGGGATGGCACAACCCCATCGTTCTGGGCATCGCAGCCAGCAGCGCGTCCTTGCCTGTCGCCGCCTCATACCAGCGGGTTGCGATCTCGACGTTCTCCTCCGACATCGCCACGCAGTATCTCGTGAAGAGCGCTGCTTCCACGCGAAGCCAGCGGCGTAACCCCGAAACCAGCTTCTCACCGACAGAAGTATCCGGGCGAGCAGAGCGATCGGATGGGCGTCATGCTTGAGGTCACGAAATGGCGTCGGGGAGTAGACGAAGAGCTGCGGCCGGACTCGCGCTCGTGCTTGGGGCAGCGACGCTGCTTCTGGCCGTCTACGTCGTGTTCCAGCAGTTCCCTCGCGGCCTGATCGTGCTCGGCTGTGTGGCGGCTGCCCTGGCGGCCGGCTGGTACGGGTTGCTGCGGCGTGGCGTCGTCCGCCTGGCGGCGCTCGGAGTGGCGCTGGTCGCACTCGCCGTACCGGTCGTGCTCCTGCTGACAGATGGGGACTACCTCGGGGAGGCCATATTGATCGGTGTTGGCCTGACGGTGACCCTGGCGCTGGCGCGTGCGGCGTTCAGGAGGAGGGTGTCACTGCCAACTGTCCCCGGCCCGGAGCGTCCCGTGCTCTTCTACAACCCGAAGTCCGGTGGGGGAAAGGCGGAGCGGTTCGGGCTCGCCGGCGAAGCTCGGGCCCGTGGCATCGAGCCGATCGAGCTGACTCGAGGCGCTGATCTGGCCGAGCTGGTCGAAAAAGCGGTCGCCGGTGGCGCGGACGCACTGGCGATGGCCGGCGGGGACGGCTCCCAGGCGGTGGTGGCGGCGATGGCCGCGGAATTGAATCTCCCATACGCCTGTGTGCCCGCGGGGACGCGAAACCACTTCGCGCTCGACCTCGGCGTTGACCGTGATGACGTCGTCGGTGCCCTGGATGCGTTTGTCGACGGCGGGGAGCGCCGAGTCGACCTGGCAGAGGTGAACGGCCGCGTCTTCGTCAACAACGTCTCGCTCGGGCTCTACGCGGAGGCCGTCCAGAAGCCCGGATACCGCGAGGCCAAGCTGCGCACCCTGCTGGACACCGTGCCGGACGTCGCCGGATCGGATGGCAAGCTCGATCTTTCCTGGCATGGGCCCGGGGGCCACGAGCGCCGATCCGGGGCCGCGGTCCTGGTCTCGAACAATCGCTACCGGCTCGGCACGGCGGTGGGATCGGGGACGCGCCCGCGGATCGATGACGGCCTGCTGGGCATCACGGTCGCCGCTCCGCCCATCGGGAGGCCGGGCCGGCTCGCCCAGCGACCCTGGCGCGAGTGGTCTGCGCCCGAGTTCGAGGTGCGCTCCGAGCACCCAGTGATGGCGGGCATCGACGGCGAGGCGGTGACGCTCGACCCGCCGCTGCGATTCCGTATCAAGCCCGGCGTTCTGCGCGTAAGAATCTCGAGGAAGCACCCCGGGGCCTCTCCATCCGCGGCCATCCCCGAAACCGCCCTGGGCGGCATCCGGGCCCTGTTCGACATGGCAGTCGGACGCACACCACCGACAAAGGAGACCTGATGGACATTTTGGAAGTCGAGACGAAGGAGAAGATGTCGCGGGAAGAGGCCGCTGCCCGGCTGCGAACATTCGCGGACAAGTTGGCCCGCAACAACGACGTCGAGTTCGAGCGCGGCGGGATGCAGTTCAAGGTCCACGTTCCCGACGAGGTTCAGGTCAAGGTCGAGCTCGAGCTGGAGACCGACGAGCGCGAGCTGGAGATCGAGCTGACCTGGTGAGATCGAGGCGGGCAGGGAGCGCTGCGGCGGACGTCAGGCGCCTCGACCTGGCGCTCTACAGGGCGGTTGCGGATACCCGCACCCCCGCGCTCGACGCGCCACTCGCCCGGCTCTCCCGGGCTGCGAACTACTCACGGATCTCGATCGGGCTCGCGTTCGCGCTTGCGTTTGCGGGCGGGGCGAAGGGCACCCGGGCGGCGCTGCGGGGCATGGCCTCCGTCGGCGTCACCTCGGCGGTCGTCAACCTCGGCTTCAAGCCGCTCATGCGACGGCGGCGACCGGACCGCAAGGGGCTGTTCGAGGCCGGACGACCGCGCGTCAGGATGCCCACCTCCCGCTCGTTTCCCTCCGGCCATACGGCAGCTGCCTTCGCGTTCGCGACGGGCGCGGGCCGGGAAATCGCCTGGGCAGGGCCCCCGCTCCACGCGCTCGCGGCACTGGTCGGTTACTCCCGCGTCCACACCGGTGTGCACTACCCGCTCGATGTCGTCGTGGGCGCACTGGCCGGGGTGGTTCTGGGCGACTTGACCGGTGCGTGCGTCGACCGCGCGGCGCGCCCAGGAAGGGGGAGGGTTCAGGACACGAGCGGCGCATCGAAGGACGCCGATGAGACAGGCTAGTTGCCGTTAAGTTTGTGAGCTCTTTCTCGAGCGAGAACTTGACGATCTGCTGTTGTTGCCCGGGAGCCGGGGTACTGGGTGGCCCAACGCAGGCCCCACGCCGTCGCGTCTAGTTACCGCTTTCGGCGAGCCAAGCCTTCGCGTCCGCCAGCTCGGCGACCGGGAACGCCTTCGCCTTGCCGGGGAGCAGGAACGACAGCGCCCGCATTGCGGGTCGCATCCAGGTCTCGTCGCTGACCACTGCGACGCGGTCGAACGAGGTCGCAAAGCGGGCGCGGAAGCTGGTGTCGGCGGTCATCGCGTCGCCCTCGACTTCGCGGGTCTCGGGGCCGAGCAGATAGAGCAGGCGAATTTTCGGTCCAACCAATGCTGCTTTCCGGGGCTCGTCTGGGCGCGGAATTTGGCTCCATACCGGGACTCAAGTTCGTCTGAGTTCGTCTGGACTCCGTCCCGTCTGTTGCCCTTTTGTTGCCCTCGCCGGCGGCATTGGCTGTCAAGTCTGCGTGAGCCGTGTTTGCTGCTCGCCTGACGGATTTGACAGTCACGGATTAAGAGACCAGACTTGGCGCGGAGTCGTAGCTCGGCACCGCCGAGCGTCAGTGAAGGAGACTGGCATGGCTCATCTTCGTACGCCAATCCGCGGCCTCCAGCGCGGGGGTGTGCGATCCGATGGAGGTGAAGCCGCGCCCGGCGCCTGGCTGCGATTGGCCGCCCTGGGAGGTGCCGCCGTCACGGCACTGGTGGTCATCAGCGGTGCTCTCGACCTGGACCTCCCCCACCGGCTGCTGGCGATCTTGGCTGTCCCGCTGCTCACCGCGGTGGTCGTCGCCGCGGCGACGGCGCATCGACGATTGCTGGGGGTCGCGATTGCTGCTCTGGTTCTGTTCGCCGGGGAAAGCGCTCTGGGTGCTGTGGTAGCGCTGGCGGGTCGGCCTGAGTGGGCCGTCGCCCTCCACCTGGCCTTCGCCGGCCTCGCCCTGGCAGCGGCGCTGCTCAGCGCCGCTGCGTCGTTCCGCGGGGAGCCTGTGCCCGCGGGCGCCTGGCGCGACTACCTGGCGCTGACCAAGCCGCGGATCATGGTGCTGCTGCTGATCACGGCGGCGGCGGGAATGTTCGTGGGAGCCGGCGGTGTGCCCGACCTGCCCAAGCTCGCGGTCGTGCTGATTGGGGGTGCACTCGCCTGCGCCGGAGCGAGTGCGCTGAATCACTACCTCGACCGGGACATCGACGCGCTGATGGGAGATCGGACGTCGGACAGGCCGATCGTCGCAGGCCGGCTGATCCCCCCGCGGGCAATCGAGTTCGGACTGGTGCTCTCGGCCTTCTCCTTCGTCCTCCTCGCCAGCCTGGTGAACGTGTTGACCGCTGCCTTGGCGCTGGTCGGGGGCCTCTTCTACGTCCTGGTGTACACCCAATGGCTCAAGCGCTGGACAGTCCAGAACATCGTCATCGGAGGCGCCGCGGGCGCCGTGCCGCCGCTCGTTGGCTGGGCCGCCGCAACCGGCAACCTGACTCTGCCGGCGATCTTCCTCTTCCTGATCATCTTCTTCTGGACGCCCCCACATTTCTGGTCCCTCGCCCTGCTGATCAAGCGCGAGTATGCCGCCGCCCGCATCCCGATGATGCCCGTCGTGCGCGGGGATCGCGAGACCTCCCGCCAGATAGTCGCGTACTCGCTCATCTTGGCCGCGACAACGCTCCTGCCTTTCCTCTGGCACTCGGTCGGTGGCCTCTATCTCGGCATCGCGCTGGCCCTCGACGCCGTCTTCATCGGACTGGCCTTGGGCCTGGCGCGGGAAACGAATCCCGCGCGCGCCGGACGTTTGTTCCACTTCTCGCTGCTCTATCTGGCGATCCTCTTTTCGGCGATGGCGGTCGACACGGTCGCCGTCGTTTGACCGTGCCGCCGCCTGTTCGCCTGTGGGCCTACTCGGAGTAGGCGGGCTCGGGCGCACCACGCCGGCGGCGTGTGCCCTCGCTTGCCGTCGAGGTCTGCCGACGGCGGCGCCTCTGGCGTTCCACCGCGCCGGATCCAGGAGAAGTGGCCAGGTGGTACGGAAGTCGCATGGTCGCGGCCAAGAAGGCGAGCAGGCCGACGACCGCCACCAGGTTGAGGATCAAGATCGTTGCCATCGTCATTTTCTTCGCCTCCTTTCGGTGTTGGTTTGGTTCTCATTCCTGACACCCGTTCCCGATGTCACTCACCTGACATCTTTTCGGCGGAACCTGGGAGGGGCCTAAGCGACCGCTGACAGTTCGCTAAGAATCCGGCTGGTTCGCCGTCAGGTGCAGCGCCCGCAGCAGAGACTCCGCGGACTGAGGTCCCCGCAGGACAGCGGTGATCTTTCCCTGGGAGTCGAGGATGAAGGTGGTCGGCAGGCCGTTCAATCGATAGTTGTTGCCAACGACTCCGTCCGGGTCGATCAAATTCGGGAAGGTCAGGTGGTACTGGTCGACGTACGAGCGAGCGGCACCCGTCCCATCGGTCCAGTTGACACCGACCAACCGGGCCCGCCCACGCAGCAAGCCAGCCATACGCTCCAGGTCCGGGGCTTCCTCCTTACAAGGCGCACACCAGCTTGCCCAGAAGTTGATCGCGGCAGGCTTGCCGCGCAGGGAGGCGAGCGTGACCTGCGGCGGGACCAGAACACGGGGTGGGCAGCTCGGGGCGCTTGCCTGCCGGTCCCGGACCGATTCGAGGTGCCGCAGAGCAAAATGATCGCCATCAGTACAGCGACGGCGGCGAGGACGATCAGACCGACGCGCATTCGCCGACGGATGGCGGCCTCCTACTCGGACGCGAGGATGGGGACGTCGTGGACGATCTGCGAGGGGACGAAATCATGCGGATAGAGGGTGGTGATCCTGCCGTGGCGCTGATCCCTAGACCAGCGCGGAGTGCTCAACCAGATCGGGATCCTTCGGGGTCGGCGTGGCCTTTGAGAGGATGAACCAGTCGCGCCAGACCTTCTCGAGCTCGGGGCGCGACCCGATCAGGTACTGCATCCGACCGGTCATCCGGTGCTCGCGCAGGAAGGCCTTGACGGTGCTCGGGGTGTCGCCCCGCGGGTCGACTGACACGGCGATGATCTGGAGCTTCTGAGCCTCCGGCCCGAGTTGGGCCTGAGCCGTGTGGAGATTTCCGACGATCAGCGGGCAGATATCCGGGCAGTGGTCGTAGATGAACGTGACGAGCACGGCCTTGCCTCGGTACTGGTCCAGATTCACGGGATGACCGAGCGAGTCCCGAAGGGCGAGGGGCGGGGCGGCCTTTGACGGAACTGCGGCGGTGCCGGCGTACTTGACGGTGAGCTCGCTGACTGGCTGCCGGATGCTCCGCTAGAGGACGACCCGGATTCGCTCCCGCCGCAACCGGCAAAGGGCAG
>CAVSLI010000015.1:0-24068 GCA_963728755.1 uncultured Solirubrobacterales bacterium
CGCCGGGGCCGCTCGAGGAGCCGCCGGGGACAGCGCTCGAGATCCCAAAATGGCGCGTGCCGCTCCGTAGACCGAGGTGTTGCCTGTGCTGCCCGAGCCGAGTCTCGCGGACGTCGCCCACGCCCGCGATGACCGCTCCCGCCTCGCGCACCGCGGTAGGGGCCGGACTCGCCCGGCTGGGTCGTGACGCCGGGAACGGCGGCCGCGCCGGACGGTCTCGGCGCGCCAGGGTAGAGGCCACTTGTCTCTTGCTCACACCCCACGCACCCCCCCGGAGCGTGCCACCGTCGGGCGCGACCTCGAGCACCCTCCTTTATTTATTCTGGGAGACTTTGCCCACCATTGTGTTTCAGCTCCGGGTTGCGTTCCTCTATCTGTGTGATGCAGGCCTCGAGCAACTCACCGGCGTCGATCTCCTCCCGAGGCGATCCCGCATAACTGCTCCGGCGTAGCGGTAGGTCGAGCGCGGTCATCCCCTCGGCGGGGCTGAGAGGTTCCGGGCTCGGTCTTGTGCTCGACCTCGTCGAGGCCCGCCTCCCAAGCAGGTTCATGCCCGGCTCCCAGATCGACCAGACGCCGGCCACAACCACGGCCCTCTCGGTCTCATCCGCCTTGATCCCTAACCTCTTCGAGGGCCGAGTTGATATTAGCTCTATAAGGTCGTTCCCGCTTCCATCGGCTCGCAACCTAGCGGGACGCTGTACTCCGGCGGATCCCCC
Source organism: uncultured Solirubrobacterales bacterium (assembly GCA_963728755.1). GTDB lineage: Bacteria > Actinomycetota > Thermoleophilia > Solirubrobacterales > 70-9 > DASUPK01. Next base: position 720 of record CAVSLI010000015.1, read on the forward strand.
TCGTCAGTTGCAAGGAAACCCCGCAACCCGCCCGGAAATGGGGTGTTCAATGAAGTCCATGGGGCATGAAGCTCACGCCTACGCGCGCCTGCGCAGGCGCGCGTAGGCGTGAGCTTCATGCCCCATGGACTTCATTGAACACCCCATTTCCGGGCGGGTTGCGGGGTTTCCTTGCAACTGACGAGGGGGATCCGACGATCACGTCCCGCTAGGGTTGCGAGCCGATGGAAGCGGGAACGGCCTTCCAGCGCTATCTCGACTCGGCCCTGGAGAGCTTCGGGATCGAGGCGGATGAGACCGAGCGGGCGGTGATGGCCGGCGTCTGGTCGATCTGGGAGCCGGGCATGAACCTGCTTCGGGAGGCGGGCCTCGACGAGGTCGAGCACGAGACCGACCCCGACCTCTCAGCCCCGCCGAGCGGATGACCGCGCTCGACCTGCCGCTACGCGAGCAGGTATCCGGGATCGCCTCGGGAGAGATCGACGCCGGTGAGTTGCTCGAGGCCTGCATCGCGCGGATCGAGGAGCGCAACCCGGAGTTGAACGCGATCGTCGCGACCTTCCCGGATGAGTCGCGGAAGATGCTCGAGGTCGCGCCCGACGGTGCGCTCCGGGGGGTGCCGGTGGTGATCAAGGACGAGTGGCCACTGCCCTGGCGCGCCGAGACGGTCGGCGCGGCCGCCGTTCCGGGCGTCACGACCCGGCCGGGCGAGTCCGGCCCCTACCGCGCATTGCGCGAGGCGGGCGCGGTGATCGCGGGCGTGGGCAACATGCACGAGCTCGGCTCGGGCAGCACGGGCAACACCTCGGTCTACGGAGCGGCACACAACCCGTGGGATCTCGAGCGCTGTCCCGGCGGCTCCTCGAGCGGCCCCGGCGCCGCCGTCGCGGGCGGCCTCGTCTCGGGCGCGATCGGCGCCGACGGGCTCGGATCGATCCGCTACCCGGCCGCCTACTGCGGCCTCACGGGCCTGAAGCCGACCTTCGGCCGCTCGGCGATGGCGGGGCACCACATTCCGAACACCGAGACGATCGTCTCGGGCCCGCTCTGCCGCGACGCCGCCGACTGCCGGCTGCTCGCGTCGGCGATGTTCCGTGAACAGCTTCCGGCCGGGGAGCCAGGGGGGCTCCGGATCGGAGTGATCCGGGACCCGTTCTGGAGCGACAGCGCCCCGGGCGTGCGCGAGGCGTGCGAGTTTGCCCTCGATTCCCTGCGGTCGGAGGTGGACGGCGAGGTGATCGAGGTCGAGCTCCCCGATGCAGGATCTGATCCTCCCCACCGCCGTGCTCGTCGCCCAGTCGGAGGAGGCCGCGCACCTGACGCCCGCCAATCTGAACTCTCTTCCCGACGAGCTCAGCGTGCTCAACCGCGGCGTTCTCAAGCTGCGGGGCCTGATCCCGGGAAGCCTCACCGCGCGCGCCTTCCTCGCCCGGGCCCAGGCGCGTCGGAACCTGGCCGAGCTCTTCGAGCGGATCGACCTGCTCGCCTGGCCGACGGTGCCCGCGGTGGCGCCTCCGCTGACGGACCCGATGATTGAGCTCCCCTCGGGACCAACCTCGGCGGACGCCGGCAACGCACGACAGGGAGTGATCGCGAACCTGACCGGGGTTCCCGGGGTCAACGTGCCCGTCGGCCTGGACGGCGGCCTGCCGGTGGGGCTCCAACTGCTTGGGGCGTGGGGCCGGGACGGGATGGTGCTCGATGCCGCCGAGGCTCTCGAGCGCGCCACCAACCGCGAGTTCGTGGAGCTCCGGCCGGCAGCCGTCGCCTGATTGCAATCCTGAGCCGATGAGCCGGCGGGGATGGATCGCTTTCGCGGCGCTCTCGGTGATCTGGGGCGTCCCCTACCTCCTCATCAAGGTCGCGGTCGACGACGGTGTCGCACCGTTCTTCCTGACCTGGGCGCGCCTCGTGCTCGGCGCAGCCCTGCTCTTCGCCCTCGTCCCCCGGCAGGGCTCGAGATGCTCCGCCGCGGACCCCGCGGCTGGATCCTCGCCTACACGACCGTTGAGATGGTCGGGCCGTTTCCGCTGATCGCGGCGGGCGAGCAGCGTGTCGACTCCTCGCATCGCTGGGCGTGATCGTGCTTGGAGAGAGCCCGGGGGCGGGCGCGATCGCCGGCCTGCTGCTCATCCTCGCGGGCTCCTGGCTGGCCACCGCAACCGCCTGCCTCCGAATCCGACGGCGATCGTGTCGCGCTGGCGGGCGGGACGGGAGCCACCCGTGACGGAGCCCTCGGTGCCCGTCCGGGCTGTGTGACGATCCTCCGAGGTCGGCCACGAGCGCCGGTTATCTGGCTTGGCTGGCTGTGGTAGCTCGACCGGTGGTCGCGCCCTGGGGTGCGGGAACCGACGGCGTCGCGGCTAGTGTGGCCGCGAGCAGCAGCGGGGTGAGCAGGGCGAGCCGTTGCGTCGAGGGCGTCGCCAGATCCTTTGCGACGACCTCGGCGATCGCCTCGGTCTGGAGCCCGATCAACTCGGTCATCGTCCGGCAGGTGGCAGCCTGAGGAGCGTCTGCCTCGACCGAGGCCGCGAGCCCCGCCATGGCGATGATCTCCTCCGCGTCGGCGCCGGCGATCATCCTGCCGAGCGCAACCATCGCGTAGAGGTGGACGCGCTCGAGGATCAGGTCGCGATCTCCGTCCGGCGGGCCCGGCGCGGGCCCGTGGTCGACTGGATCCTCACCCGCCAGGAGACGCTCAAGCTGGGCGGCGCAGACGCCTCTCAGCTGCTCAACTGAGAGGCCGGCCTCAAGGCCGCAGCGGATCGTGAGGATCGCATTCAGCGCGGGCGCGCCGTAGGGCACGTCGCTCGCGAACAGGATCTGGCCCGGTGGGACGTAGGAGAAAAGGAAGGTGAGGTCGGCCGGAACCCACCACGACGTGTCGATGAAGACATTCGGGTGGTCAGGCATGTGCCGCCACATCCAGCTCAGATCCGAAACCGCTGCGTGCGCGAGGATGATCCGGGTCCGCGGGAACTTCTCCGAGTACGCGAACGTGTGGCGGCCGAGAGCGGGGATCCCGCGCCCCGCATGTATCAGGACCGGTAGGCGATGTTCGTCGGCCAGCGCGAAGACCTCCCGTGCCTCGCGCGAGTCCATCAGGAAGTCGTCGGAGCGCGGGTGCAGCTTGATGCCGCGGGCCCCGAGCTCGATGCACCTCAATCCCTCGGCCACGGCGCCGTCGTTTGGGTTGAGCCTGCAAAACGGGACCAGCCGGCCGTCGGAGCCGGCGGCCTCGGCGAGGATCAGGTCGTTGGCCTCTCGGTAGCCGCCGGGCTCGTGCATCGGGAAGACAACCGCCCGGGCGTCGAGCGGGGCCAGGATGTTGATGAGCTGCTCGCCGGACAGCCGTGCGCCATCCGGGTCGTTGGCGCCGATATGAGTGTGGGCGTCGAAGAGAGCGACGCTCGGCAGGTCCGCGAGAAGTGGCTGGAGCCACGCTTGCAGCAGAGACTCGTTGATCGAGGCGGCCAAGCGGCCAGTCTAGTCTGCGCCCCGTGAGCATCCCCTTAGTCGTCGACGCGGGGGTCCGCGACAGGGTCATGCTGATCGCTCAGCAGACCCTCGCCGCGAGCTGGATCGAGGGAGAGCGGGATGGGGTCCCATACGGATACTCGCGGCCGAGCCCGGGCCACTACCCCTGGCAGTGGTACTGGGACTCCTGCTTCCACGCGATCGTGTGGCGGCGCTTCGACCGGAGCCGCGCGGAGAGGGAGCTGCGCAGTCTGCTCGATGGCGGCCGCGCCGACGGCTTCATCGGCCACACGATCTTCTGGGACCGCCCGGTCGACTGGCAGCGCCGCTGGACCTACAACGTCACCTCGAAGAGCGCGCGGAACACCTCGACGATCCAGCCGCCGCTGCTCGCCTGGGCGTGGAGGATCGCGATCGGGGACCCGGCGGGCGAGCGCAGGATCGCGGCCCATCACCGCTGGCTGGAGGCCAACCGCGATCTGGACGGCGATGGCCTGCTCTGGCTGGTCCAGCCCGACGAGTCGGGCCTGGATTCCTCCGCGAAATTCGACGCCGTCTGGGGGCGGCACGCCCACGCCCGCCCCCTCTTTCCCTTCCTGATCGCGAGGAACCGACGGCTCGACTGGGATGCGCGCCGCGTGCTCGCGGCGGGCGGGCCGGTGCTCTGCGAGGTGGTCACGAACGTGCTCTGGTGCCTCGCCCGGGTCGCGGCCGGCGAGCCCTCGATCACGCCGGCGCTGATCGACCGCCTCTGGGACGAGCGGCGCGGTCTCTTCCTGGACACCGCCCGCGGGAAGGTGGCAAAGATCGGCCAGACCGACCCGGTTGGCGGCGATCACCGCATCCGCGTCTCGACCTGGTCGGCCCTCGCACCGCTGGCGCTCCCCGACCTGCCTGAGGAGATCGGCAGGCGCCTGGTCGAAGAGCACCTGCTCGATCAGCGGAAGTACTGGCTGCCCTACCCGCCGACCTCCGTCTCCGCCCAGGAGCCGAGCTTCGAGCCACGCAAGTGGAAGGGGCCGCTGTGGCGCCTCTACTGGCGCGGCCCCACCTGGATCAACTCGGCCTGGCTGATCTGGATCGGCCTGCTTCGCAGCGGCTACGAGCCCGAGGGGCTCGAGCTGGCGAAGCGCCTCGCCGAGGCGGTCGTCAGAGAGCGTCTGCGCGAGTTCTACGAGCCCTACACCGGCGAGGGCCTGGGCGCCCGCGAATTCGGCTGGTCCTCGCTGATCGCGGAGCTCGTCGAACCGGATCCGACCGCCGCCCGGTCGTATCTCGGCTAGGCCGGCATGGCTACACCGGCCGGGATCGCTACGTTCCGCGAGACTCCGGCCTGGCAGACGAACTTCCCGGCAGTCCTCTTCTTCACTTTGACCCGCACATAGTTCGTACCGGCCGGCAGCGTCGTCGGAAGCTGGCCGGACAGGGCCCAATTCCCGCTCGAATCGGACGTCGAGCCGTCCAGCGTCGTGAGAACCACGAAGTTCGCATCCAGCACCTGAAGCCTCATCGACCGATTTGGCTCGCAGGCGCTGGCCGTATTCAGCGACCCCTTGGCGTTCACCTTGCCGCTCTTGTTGATCTTGGGGCTTTGGCTGAAGAAGATCACGTCGGTCTTCTTCTTCTTGCCCGCGAACGCCACCGCGCTGAAGGAGCCTACTGCCAGCACCGCGATCGCAACCACCGCCAGGATTCTTCCCGCCCTCATCGCACCCTCCTCATCGCTCGTTGGTGAGACCCGAGTCGTCTACCCGCCCGGGATTACTTGTAACGGTAGGTGATGCGCCCGCGGTCGAGGTCGTACGGAGAGAGCTCGATCTTCACCCGGTCACCCGGCAGGATCCGGATGTAGTGGCGGCGCATCTTGCCTGAGATGTGGCCAAGGACCTCGTGGTCGTTGTCCAACTTCACGCGAAACATCGTGTTGGGCAGCGCCTCGGTGATCTCGCCCTCCATCTCGATCTTCTCTTCCTTCGCCATCTGCGCGGGGCAGGGTAGCGCCTCGCCTCATTTCCCCTCGAAGGTCGCCTTGCCGGGCCCCTCCTTGAGGAAGTTGGCTACGGCGTTCTGCAGGTCCTCCGAGGCGAACAGTTCCGCGAAGACCTCGGGCGTGACCCGGTCCGCTTCCTCGACCCCGCCCGCCCGGTAGGCCCGGACGATCCGCTTGGTGGCACCGTGGGCGATCGTCGGCCCGTTCGCCAGCCGGTGCGCGAACCTCATCCCCTTTTCGAACAGCTCATCGTCCGGGACGACGCGATTGACCACGTTCCAGCGCTCGAGCGTCGCGGCGTCATAGAGCCCGCCGCTCATCACGAACTCGGTCGCACGAGCGGGCCCCGCGCGCTCGGCCATGCGCTGGGTCCCGCCGGCTCCCGGCGTGAGGCCGACGACCGCTTCGACCAACCCGAAGCGGGCCGACTCGGTCGCCCAGATCATGTCGCAGCCCAGCGAGATCTCGAGGCCGGCGGTCAGGCAGACGCCGTGAACGAGGGCAAGCGTCGGGATCGACAGTGCCTCGAGGCGCTGCACGACGGGAATCAGCGAGCCGAAGGCATCGGAGGCGGCCCCCTCCTGGACCACGCGCTGGAAGCTGTGGACGTCGACGCCGCCGGTGAAGATGTCGCCCTCCGCCCGCCAGACCAGCGCACGGGCGTCAGACCCTTCTACCTCTTCGACGCACGAGACGAGAGCCTGCCAGGCGTCGTCGCCGAACAGGTTGAGCGGCGGGTTCTCCAAAATCATCACCGCGACGTTGCCGTCGCGCTCCAGGGTTATCGGCGCACTCTTCGTCATGGAATGGGTTGCTCCTCGGCTTCGCCTGCGGAGGACCCTCGCGTCTCAGCCATCCTCTCCTCGCAGTCTCTTGGCAACCTTGGCGATCTCGTCGGAGTTCCCTGGTTTGGGCACCCACGGCAGCTTCAGCGGATCGTCCTCATATCGGGGCACGACGTGGATGTGGAAATGAAAGACCGTCTGCCAGGCCTCCGCGCCGCAGGCGTTGATCAGGTTGATCCCATCGGAACCAAGCACGTCCTTCATCCTCCTCGCCAGACGCTGCGCGGCGAGTATCGTCGCGGTCAGGTCCTCCGCACCGATCTCGAGGAGATCGGCGGAGTGCTCCCGCGGCACCACCAGGGCGTGCCCCGGCGTGGCCGGGTTGATGTCCATGAAGGCGACGGTCCGCTCGTCGGTGTCGATCGTCTCACTCGGGATCGACCCGGCGACGACCCCACAGAAGAGACAATCAGGATCCGCCATGCGGCGGCAGGCTATCGGCCGCCGCCGGGCTGAATCAGCTGCCTGGCCCGCACGAGGGCCTCATCCCGGCCGTTGATCTCGCCGGTGAAGCTCTCCGCACGGAGCTCCTCGAGCAGCCGGCCGAGCTCCGGGCCCGGCTCGAGATCCAGTTCGCGAGCGAGATCGTCCCCCGATACAGGCGGGTGCGGCGGGCCCTCGCGATGCCAGGTGAGCGCGTCGCGGAGCATCTCACGCGAGAGGTCGAGGTGCGCCTCGACCATCTCGGCACTCGCCAGCGGCCCCTCCCCGCGGGCGGCGAGGCGATCGGCGACGCTCAGCAGGGTGACGTCTGCCGCTACGGGCTCGGTTGCGACCAGGTAGTCGTAGACGGCCCGGCGCGGCAGCGGTCGCTGGTGGATCAGAAAGCCCAGGCGGAGATGATGGAGGGCGAGTCCCTGGAGGTGGGTGCTGAGCTTTCGGCTGACCCGTTGGCGCCTGCAGATGCCGGCGATGATCCGGGCGCCGATCTCGTCGTGGCCGATGAAGGTGATGTAGCCCGACCCCTCGGAGCGGGTCTCCGGTTTGCCGAGATCGTGGAAGAGCGCGCCGAAGCGGAGCGCCTCCCGTCGGCTGAGCTCGTTGGCCAGCGGCTCGGCCAGGAACGCGTCGACCTCCGGGGCGATGTCCCCGGCGAAGCTCTCGAGGTCGCGCTCCAGGCCGAGCCACTCCTCGAGCACCGCGAGGGTGTGGCCGAACACGTCGAGGTGATGGTTCGGGTTCTGGACCACCCCGCGGAGCGCCTCCAGCTCGGGGAGGACCACCGCGATCAGGCCGAGCTCGTCCATCAGCTCGATTCCCCACAGGGGGCGTGGCCCCGCCACGATCCCGCGCAGCTCCGCGAACTGGCGCTCCCCGGCCGGGTCGGCGGCCTTCTCAGACGTCGAGCGGGCGAGCTCGGCGGTTCCGGGGTCGATGGTGAGATCGTGCCGTGCCGCCAGCCGTGGGGCACGGAGCAGCCGAATCGGGTCGTCGCGGAAGGCGTGGTCGGAGACCGCGCGGAGGAGGCGGTCCCCGCCGTCGGCGATCCCACCGGTCGGATCGATCAGATCTCCGCCCTCGAGCGGTCGCGCGATCGCGTTCACCGAAAAGTCGCGCGCGCGCAGGTCGTCTTCGATGGTCTGGGCCCGCAGCGCGACGACGTCGACGTGCCATCCATCCGTGGGCGCGATCGCCCGCCAGGTCGCATGATCCTCGGAGAGTCGGAAGGCCGTGCCGCCGGCAACGCGCGCGATCGCCCTGGCGGCGCTCTCCTCGCTGCCACGCTCGACGGTGAGGTCGGCATCCGACACCGGCTCGCCGAGCAGGGCATCGCGAATCGCCCCGCCGACGATCCAGGCCGGTCCCTGCTCTTCGAGCGCGGTGCGAGCGGCGGCGACCGAGGGCGCCCGATCGAGGGCCTCGAGCGACCTCATTCCCGGAAATCCCGCGGAACCCGCTGCGAGATCCCACAGGTCACCTCGTAGTTGATCGTCTCGAGCCGAGCAGCCAGCTCCTCGGCGAGGATCCGGTCGTTGCCCTGCGTCCCGATCAGGACCGCCGGCGCTCCCGGTTCGATGTCGGTCTCCGGCCCGAGGTCGATAGTGATGTTGTCCATTGAGACCGTGCCGACCAGCGGATAACGGCGGCCGCGCACCAGGACCTCGGCGTTGTTGGAGAGCCCGCGCCTGACGCCGTCGCCATAGCCGATCGGCATCACCCCGACCCAGGTCTCCTCCGGGGCCCGCCAGGTGCGGCCGTAGCCGGCGCTCGCGCCGCGCTCGAAGCGCTTCACGTCGGCCACGTAGGAGTGCAGCTCGAGGGCCGGCTCGAGCCCGTGCTCGGCGGGCTCGCCGTGGAAGGGATCGAGGCCATAGATCGCGATCCCGCAGCGCACCATGTCGAAGTGCGTCTTCGGTTCCCGGAGCGTGGCCGCGCTGTTGGCGGCGTGCACCGTGCAGCCGGGCGCGATCTCCCGGACCGCCGCGGCGACGGGGCGGAAAGTGGCCAGCTGCTCCTCCAGGAAATCGTCGTCTGGCTCGTCGGCGGTGGCGAAGTGGGTCCAGACGCCGGCCAGCTCGAGCGGCCCGTCCGAGGCGCAGCGGCGGGCCAGCTCGACCAGCGCGGACGGGTCCCGTTCCCCCAGCCTGCCCATGCCGCTGTCGAGCTTCAGGTGGACCCCGACGGTCCGGCCGCGCTCAGCGGCGAGGCGCGAACACTGCTCCCTGAAGCCCTCGTGCCAGACCGCGACGTCCGCGCCTGCCGCGAACGCTGTCCCGAGCTCCTCCTCGGTCAGCGCCCCCATCACGAACAGCGGCACGTCAGGGAAGTGAAGGCGAAGCTCGGCCGCCTCGTCCGCGGCCGCCACCGCCAGGCGGGTCGCTCCGCCGCGCAGCGCCGCGGCGGCGCAGGCGGCCGCGCCGTGCCCGTAGCCGTTGGCCTTGACCACAGCGCAGAGCTCGGTCCCGTCCCCAGCCCGCTCCTTCAGGAGCCGGCAATTGCGCTCGACGGCGCCGACGTCGACGACCGCCAGCGCGCGGCGCTCCCCCTCCGCCATCTCAGTAGCTCAACCCCGCGGCCAGCGCTTCGACGACGTCGCCCGCGATCACCGCGTCGTGCCCGACCCGATCGCCGGCGACGACCCCCGCCCGCGAGTGCGCATGAACCGCTGCGCAGGTGGCGGTGAAGGGCTCCACACCCCTCGCGATCAGAGCCGCGATCACTCCTGTCAGGACGTCGCCGGTCCCGGCCGTCGCAAGCTGCGGGCTGGAGACCGTGTTGACCGCGACCCGCTCCCCGTCGGTGACGATCGAGTCATCGCCCTTCAGCAAAACGATCGCACCGCTTCGCCGCGCCGCCTCCTTTGCGCTGTCCAGGCGCTCCGCGCTGATCGCCGAGGAGTCCCGGTCGAGGAGGCGGCCCATCTCTCCCTCGTGCGGGGTGAGAACGAGGGGTGGCTCGCGGTCGGCCAGCGTCTCGATGCGGCCGGCATGGGCGTTGAGGCCATCCGCGTCGAGCACCAGCGGCGCCCTGATGCGTTGCGTCACCTCGCGCGCCAGCCGCTGGGTGCCCTGTTCGCGGCCCATGCCCGACCCGAGCACTACGCAGGCCGCCCGCTCGGTGGCGCCGAGGATCTGCTCGGAGGCCGCGGGGCGCAGCCGTCCTTCGCGGCTCGCGCAGCCCAGCGACATCACCTCGGTGAGCTTGATCTCGAAGATCGACTCGAGGTCGGCGGGGACCGCGACCGTCGCATAGCCGGCGCCGCTCCGGATCGCGCCGAGGGCCGACAGGCAGACGGCCCCGGTCAGCCCGCGTGAACCGCCGACGACAACGACCTGACCCGAGCTGAACTTCGTCGAACCAGCCGCACGGTGAGGAGCCAGCTCCAGAACCCGAGAGGAGATCAGGCCGGCTGTCGGCTCCACGGGTGCACCATCGGGAATGCCGATCGGCGCCACCCGCAGCTGCCCGGTGTGGTCCTTCCCGGGTGCGACCCAGTGACCGAGCTTGGGCGCGTGAAACGTCACCGTCTCGTCGGCCCGGACCGCCCTGCCCTCAACCCCCCCGGTGGATGCGTTCACACCCGACGCGATGTCCGTCGCGACGACCCGTGCATCGGCGTCGTTGATCGCGTCGATCGCGGAGCCGGCCGGATCGCGGGGCGCGCCGGCGAAGCCGGTCCCGAAGATCGCGTCGACGATCACGCCCGCGCCCTCGAGCGCCCCCGACAGCTCCCCAACGCCGACGTGGCGCGCGCCGTCGATGCGGGCCAGGTTCGCGCGGGCGTCCTCCGAGAGCTGATCCCCTGGCGCGAGCAGCAGCGCATCGACCTCGAACCCCATCTCGCGCAGTTCCCGGGCGGTCACCAGTCCGTCACCGCCGTTGTTCCCCTTGCCGCAGACGACGGCCACCCGGCCGGGCACGGCGAGCTCGGCCGCGGCCTCGGCGACCGCCCGACCGGCGGTCTCCATCAGCCGCAGGGACGGCACACCTCGGTCGCTGATCGCCCAGCCATCGGTCGCCCGCATCTGCTCGGCGTCCAGGCACGGATTCAGCCACTTCTCCATGACCGCGCCAGACTACCCGCGGTTCGGCGCTCGCCCTAAGCGGCTATCGCGACCGCGGCAGCGGATTCCCGCGAATGCGTGAGCGAGATCGCGATCTCGGTGTCGCCGGCGAGCTCGGCGGCCCGCCCGTGCAGCTGCAGAGCAGGCGGTTCGTCCCTCACCACCTCGATGTCCCGCGGCGGCACGCCCTGCCCCAGAGCCTTGATGACCGCCTCCTTGGCCGCAAAGCGGGCGGCGAGGTGGCGGCCGGGACGTGCGCGCCCACGCGCGTAGGCGAGCTCGCCGGGCGTGAAGAGCCGCTCCGCCAGCCGGGGCCGGCGCTCCAGCGCACGCTCGACGCGCTCGATCTCGATCAGGTCGATGCCGACCGCGAGCGCCACGGGCCTACTTTAGGCTGACGACCGCCTTCAGCTCGGCCTGGTCGCCCTTGGTGCCGGAGCCGCTCACCAGATATCTGAGCGCGGCGATGTAGGGCTTCGCCTGCGCGTACCCCGGATCGGACTTGGCGCCTTGGGCCTCCGCGAGGTTGAAGACTTTCGGGAAATCGAGGAAGAAGTCGGTCCCCAGGTCCGAGACCTGGCCCTTCGCGGACGAGAAGGTCGGCGAGTCGCCGAGTGCCTGGGGTGGCGCGAGGCTCTGCGCCGCGGAGCCGGCGCCGTAGCCGATGACGATCTTGTCGCCCTGCTCTGCGATCTCGACGGGCTGAGGGGTATGCGTCGGGTCGTTGATCTGGAAGCCGGTGCCCCCGCCGCCGAGCTGCAGCGGCTTCGTGGTCCCCTTGCTCCCGAGCTGGACCAGGGTCTGGAGCTGGCTCAGCAGACGCCCGGTGAGATCCGGGTCCTTGGTCTGGATGACGAGGGCGCCGTTCAGGGTGTTCTCGCTCTCACCGCGCACGTAGACGACGGCGTCGCCGAGCGCGTTCGTCAGCTGGTCGATCGAGGCCCCGGTCGCCTGCTCGACCTGCGCCAGTCCCTGCTCGAGGTTCGGCACGCCCTGCTCCTTGAGCTGATTGATGGTGCGCTTCGCTGTGTCGCCGAGGTTGCCGACTCCCAGCGCAAGCCACGAGTCCGCGGGCACGTCGCCGATCAGAGAGCTCTCCGGCGTCTCGACACCGTTGTCGCCACCGACGAACTGCATATCGAACGTGTCCGCCGAAGCGGTCAGGGCGCCGGAAACGGGCTTGTCGAGCGACTCGCCCGCGGTCTTCTCGATGGCTGCCTGGCTCTGCTGGTCGATCTGGTCGGTGCCGAGCGCGTCGATCAGGGTCTTGGGGACCGTGTAGAACGTCCCGAGCCGATCGCTCGGCAGCTGGTCCAGCGAGTCCTTGAAATCGCTGTTGTCGCCGAGCGAATCGCCCTTGTCGGCGTCGACCGCCGCCTTGAATCCCTCGACGTCGCCCGTCACCAGGAAGTCGCCGACCGCACCGAAGACGGTGGTCGGATCATCGGGCTCCGCCTGGTAGCTGGCTCCGTTGTAGGTCTGCGGAGCCGGAGTGGTCGCGGTCGCGCCCGACACCTTGCGTGCGAAGGCGAGCGCCGCGCCCGGGTTGGTGGTTTCGATCACGGCGGCGCCCTTCTGGGCGTTGTCGGTGAGGTCGGTGAAGAAGATGCCGGCCTGCTCTCCCAGCCACGGGGCGACGTCCTGTTGGTAGTTGAACGGGTGCCCGTCTGCCTTGGCCTGGCCCTCGATCAGCGAGACGATCTTGCCGCCTGGATCGGGGGTATTGAGCACCTTGCCTAGCGCGGCCTTGGCGTCCGTCTGGGTCTGGCCCGTGGGCTTCACGGTGCCGTCGATGTACAGGGCGGCGCTGGGCGGAACCGCCGTCGCGGGGCCGACATCGACGTCGCTGTCGCCGCCGCGGCCACCGCTGCAGCCCGCGATCAGCGCCGCTGGGGCGGCGGCGCATGCGACCAGGAGCATGGCGATCCACCGGCGCCTCACGAGCGCGGCATCCTGGCGATCCCGACGTACACCTATTCGACCGTGACCGTCTTCGCGAGATTTCTGGGCTGGTCCACGTTGAGGCCCTGCTCGCGAGCGGTGTAGTAGGCGAGCAGCTGCAACGGAACGATCGCGACGATCGGCTGGAGGATCCAGTCGGTGCGCGGGACGTACAGGATCTGGTCTGCCGCCTCGCCGATCTCCGCCGAACCCTCGGTCGCGATGGCGATCACCTCCGCCCCCCGCGCCCGCACCTCCTCCATGTTGGAGAGCATCTTCTCGACGACCGGGCTGTCCGTGGCGACCGCGATCACCGGCGTGGATTCGTCGAGCAGCGCAATCGGTCCGTGCTTCATCTCGCCGGCCGCGTAGGCGTCGGCCGGGATGTACGCGATCTCCTTCAGCTTGAGCGCGCCCTCGAGACAGACGGCGAGCCCAATGTGCCGGCCGATGTACATGAAGAAGCGCTGGTTCTGCTCGGCTCGGGAGATCACCTTGACGGGCTCCTCGAGAGCGACGATCGCCTCCTGGAGCTTCGACGGGAGCGACTTCAGCTCGGCGACCAGCTCCGCGATGCGCTCCTTCGGGAGCGTTCCGCGGAGCTCGGCGAGCCGCAGGCCGAGCAGGTACATCGCCGCGACCTGGCTGACGAACGTCTTGGTCGCGGCCACGCTCACCTCGATCCCCGATCGCGTGAAGAGCACGGCGTCCGCGTCACGGGTCGCCTGGCTGCCCATCACGTTCGTGATCGCCAGGACCTTGGAGCCGCCCTCTCGCGCCAGCCTCATCGCGGCCAGGGTGTCGGCGGTCTCGCCGGATTGAGTGATGCCGATGACCAGGTCGTTCGGACGGTGGACCGGCTCGCGGTAGCGGTACTCCGAGGCGATGTCCATCTCGACCGGCACGCGAGCCCACTGCTCGATGGCGTACCGGCCGATCAGCCCCGAGTGGTAGGAGGTGCCGCAGGCGACGATCACGATCCGCTCGATTCCGCGGAGGTAGTCGTCATCGAGGTCGACGTCGGAGAGATCGACGCCTTCGAGCGACGGGAGCCGGTCGGTGATCGTCTCCGCGACGGCGTCGGGCTGCTCGTGGATCTCCTTGAGCATGAACGTGTCGTAGCCGCCCTTCTCGGCGGCGTCCTCGTCCCAGGTGACCTCCTCCGGCTCGCGCTCGACCATGTTGCCTTCGGCGTCGGTGATCGTCACCTCGCCCTTGTGGACGGTGACGATCTCGTCGTTCTTGATGCCCAGGGCGGTGCGCGTCTCCGCCAGGAATGCGGGGATTGCCGACGCGACGAAGTTCTCGTTCTCCCCAAGGCCGATGACGAGCGGGCACTCCTTGCGGGCGGCGACCAGGGTGTCCGGCTGCTCGCGATGCATCGCCACGAACGCGTAGTGGCCGCGGAGCTCGCCGAACGCCTTTCGGACGGCTTCGGTCAGATCGCCCTCGTAGTGGCGCTCGATCAGGTGGCTGACGATCTCGGCGTCGGTCTCCGAGGTGAACTCGTGCCCGTCCGCCTTCAGGTCCCGCCGCAGCTCAGCGTGGTTCTCGATGATCCCGTTGAGAACGATATGGACGTCGTCCTGGCAGTCGCCGTGCGGGTGGGCGTTCTCCTCGGTGACCCGCCCGTGGGTGGCCCAGCGGGTGTGGCCGAGCCCGATGGTGGACGGCCGCGGGGCGACGGCGACGCGGCCGGCGCCGTTGCCCGGGTGCCCCTCGACTGCCTCGCGCAGATTCGCCAGGTTGCCGACGGCGCGCACGCTGTCGATCCCACCATCCGAGATCACCGAAACGCCGGCCGAGTCATAACCTCGGTACTCGAGCTTCTCCAGCCCGGCAATCAGCAGATCCCGGCACGGTCGGTCACCCACGTATCCGACGATGCCGCACATTAGAGGCGGTACAGGGTAGTGGCAGATGCATCGGCGCCCAAATGGCTCCCGGGAACCTCTCAGCACCCGAGCCTAGGCAAGCTCGCGCCTGGCCAGATCGACCAGGCGGCTCGTGACGGCCTCGCATTCCTCCTCGTCGGGCGCCTCGACCATCACTCGGAGGATCGGCTCGGTGCCGGACGGGCGGACCAGCACCCGCCCGCGGCCCTCGAGCCTGCGGTTCTCGTCATCGACGGCCCGCCAGAGCTCGTCCGCGCCGTCTATCGCCCCCCGATCCGCAACGCGCACGTTCTCCAGCCGCTGCGGGAGCCGTCTGAACGGCTCCATGTCCTCGAGACGGCGCCCGGCCAGCGCGCGCAGCACCAGTAGCGAGGCGGCGATTCCGTCACCCGTCGGCGTGAAGTCAACCCAGACGATGTGGCCCGACTGCTCGCCCCCCAGGCGCCAGTCGCGCTCGCCAAGCGCCTCGATCACGTAGCGGTCGCCGACCTTGGTCTGCTCGACGTCGATCCCCGCCTCCTCCATCGCCGTCATGAAGCCGTAGTTGGTCATCACGGTCACGGCGACTCCCCCCTGGAGCTCGCCCCGCTTCTGCAGGTCCCTCGCGACCAGGGCGATCAGGTCGTCGCCGTCGTGGAGCTCCCCGGTTCCGTCGACCGCGAGCATCCGGTCGCCGTCGCCGTCGTAGGCGAAGCCGATCATCGCGCGGGACGACCTGACCAGCTCGATCAGGGCCTCCGGATGGGTCGAGCCGCATTCGGCGTTGATGTTGCGGCCGTCAGGCTCGACCCCGATCAGCTCGAGGTCAGCCCCGAGTGCGCGGTAGATCGCCGGCGCGGCCCGGTGGGTCGCGCCGTTGGCGCAGTCAAGGGCGATCCGCATGCCGGCCAGATCGAGCTGGAAGGCGCTGCGCAGCTCCCTGATGTAGTCGTCGAAGGCGCCCTCCAGCCGGCGCACGCCCCCGATCTGCGCTGCGATCTCCCCGTCAAGGCGAGCCTCGATCGCGGCCTCCGTGTCGTCGTCGAGCTTGATCCCCCGCGAGTCGAAGAACTTGATCCCGTTATCGACGTAGGGGTTGTGCGAGGCCGAGACGACCCCAGCGAGGTCGAAGCTCAGCCGGCGGGCCAGCACGGATGCGGCGGGCGTGGGGAGCACGCCGCCGAGCATCGCGTCCCCGCCTCCCGCTGCCACACCCGCGGCGAGGGCTTCTTCGAGCATCGGGCCGGACTCGCGGGTGTCGCGGACGATCAGGACCTGGGGGCGCTCAGCCTCGGCCTGCAGCGACGCCGCGCGGCCCAGCCGCACGGCCAGGTCCGGCGTGAGCAGTTCCCCGACGGGTCCACGGACGCCGTCGGTCCCGAAGAGTCGTCTCTCCGCCACCTCGGGCGGAAGCTAACGCTTACTGAACTGGGGCCGTTTTCTGGCCTTCTTGAGGCCAGCCTTGCGGCGCTCCTTGACCCGGGCGTCGCGCGTGAGCAGCCCGCGGCGCTTGAGCTCCGGGCGCAGCGCGGGGTCCACTTCCACCAGAGCGCGGGCGATGCCGTGCCTGACGGCCGCCGCCTGGCCCGAGACGCCGCCGCCATGCACGCGGACTCGAACGTCGACGTTGTCCTCGTAGCCGGTCTGGGTCAGCGGCTGCTTGGCCACGGACTGGAGGTAGGAACGCGGGAAGTACTCCTCGAGCGTGCGCTTGTTGACCTGGATCGTGCCGCTGCCGGGTCGCAGGATGACGCGGGCCACGGAGGACTTGCGCTTGCCGGTCGCCGCGTAGCTCGTGTCGCCCTCGAGCTTCGCGGGCTTCGCAGCGACGGGGGTTGCGTCCTCGTCGACGTCGCCGATCAGCTCGCGCTCGCGGCGGAGGCGCTCCTCCTCCTCGGCCTCACGACGGGCGCGCTCCTCGGCGTCGAGCTCGCGCTCCGGCTCGATCGCGATCGGGTCGAGCTCGGCCCCGGGAACCACGTCCTCCCTCTTGCCCCCCTGCTGGCGGGCGGGGGCGGAGTCCTGAGCGCGCGGCTGATCGCCGCCCCGCTCCTCGGCCGGGGTGTCGTCCTCGGTGGCTGCGTCCTCGGAGAGCGCCTCCTCGGGCGGCTCGCCCTCGCCCTCGCCGCGCTCTGGGCTGCCGCCCTCCGACGGGGTGGCCTCCTCCGGAGCCTGCTGCTCGTCGGCCTGCTGCTCCTCGGGCGTGCCCTCTTCGGGCGTGCCCTCGGGCTGCTCGTCCGACTGCTCGCCGTTTTGCTGCTGCTCGTCGTCCGGCATCTAAGTCTCGATCTCCAGCTGCTCGGGCTTCTGGGCCTGGTGGGGATGGTCGGGCCCGGCGTAGACCTTGAGCTTGCCAAGCTGCTGCCGGGCGAGGCGGTTGCGGGGAAGCATCCCCTTGACAGCCCTGCGGATGACCTCCTCCGGGCGCTTTTCGAGCAGATCCCCGAGGGTGCGGGAGCGGATCCCGCCGGGGTAACCGCTGTGGCGCCAGTAGAGCTTCTTCTCGCGCTTGTCCCCGGTCACAGCGACCTTCTCGGCGTTGACGACGATCACGAAGTCGCCCACGTCCACATGCGGGGTGTAGGTCGGCTTGCGCTTGCCGCGCAGCACATCCGCGATCTGCGTGGCCAGCCGGCCGAGGGTCTTGCCCTCGGCATCGACGACGTGCCAGACCCGCTCGCGGTCCTGGGAAGTCGCCTGGTAGGTCTTCATCGCAGTCGCAGTGGCCATAAAAAGAGCCGCGCACCTCCGCGGCCGCAAGATGATAGCCAGGATGCCGAGCCCCGGCGAGCGGCGCCGCCCGGAGTAGGATCGCCGCCGTGGAGGCTGGGCGTCCAGCAGCGTCTGTGTCTTATCAGCAGGTCACGAAGCGCTATCCGGGTCAGGAGGAACCCGCGATCAACGGCCTCTCGCTGGAGGTCGAGGCCGGCGAGATCTGCGTGCTGGTCGGCCCCTCGGGCAGCGGCAAGACGACGGCCCTCCGGATGGTCAACCGCACGGTCGAGATCACCGAGGGGGACATCCTGATCGGCGACACCTCCGTGCGCGACCGAGACCCGGCCGAGCTGCGGCGCGAGATGGGCTACGTGATCCAGCAGATCGGACTATTCCCGCACCGGACGGTCGTCCAGAACATCGAGACCGTGCCCCGCCTGCTCGGCTGGGACCGCGCCCAGGCCCGTGATCGCGCCGACGAGCTGCTCGACCTGATCGGACTCGATCGGGCGCCTGCGCGACCGCTTCCCGAGCCAGCTCTCCGGCGGGCAGCAGCAGCGCGTCGGGGTGGCGCGGGCGCTCGCCGCGGATCCGCCGGTGATGCTGATGGACGAGCCCTTCGGCGCGATCGATCCGATCAACCGGGAGCGGCTGCAGAACGAGTTCCTCCGGCTCCAGACCGAGATCCGCAAGACGGTCCTCTTCGTCACCCACGACATCGACGAGGCGATCAAGATGGGCGACCGGATCGCGATCATCGAGGAGGGCAGGCCGGCTGGCCCAGTACGCGACCCCGGCGGAGCTGCTGATGGCCCCCGCGAACGACTTCGTCGAGGACTTCGTCGGGGCCGACCGGGCGCTGAAGCGCCTGGCGCTGATGAGGGTCCGCGACATCGACCTCTGGGAGGCACCCCTCGCCTTCGTCGGGCAGGCGACCGGTGAGGTGAAGGCGAAGCTGGAGGGCGCCGAGGTGCCCCACGCCCTCCTGGTCGACTCGGAGCGGCGGCCGATCGGCTGGCTCTCGGAATCCGACCTGGAGGCCGAAACGGTCCCGGCCAGACCGGACAGCGGCCCCGATCCGATCCTCGACCTCGACGACGTCATGCGGGACGCCCTTGCGGACCTGCTGCAGAGCGAGACCCAGTACGCGCCGGTGACCGACGCCGACGGACGAATCGCCGGGGTGCTCTCGGTCGAGATCATCTCCGAGTTCCTCGTCTCACCCGAGGCGAAGGTCGAGGAGCACGCGGCGATCGAGCGGCCGGTCGAGCACCCGGTGGGCGAGTGACTGGCCCGCTCTCCCAGCTCGCCCCGCCCGTCGGGCAGGTGGAGCTCCACAACCGGACCGGTGAGAACGCCCCCTGCCAAGCGCAGCAGGGCAAGGTGTTCTGCCTCGATTGGGCGATCGACAATTTCGACCGCTACACGACTCCGCTGCTGAACCAGCTAGTCCTCGTCCTGATCGCGGTCGCGATCGGCTTCGCGGTGGCCTTCGCCTTCGCGATCCTCTCCCACCGCCAGCGCTGGCTCGTCCCGACCTTCACTGGCGCGACGGGCGTCCTATACACGATCCCCTCGCTCGCCTTCATCTTCCTGCTCCTGCCGATCACGGGGCTTGGCTGGACGACGGCGATCATCGTGCTCTCCGTCTACACGCTGCAGATCATCTACCGCAACATCGTCGCCGGGCTCGCCAACGTGCCGATGGAGAGCAAGGACGCCGGGCGCGGGATGGGGATGACCCAGCGCCAGCTGCTCTGGCGCGTCGAGCTGCCGCTGGCGCTGCCCGAGATCATCGCCGGCCTTCGGATCGCGACGGTCTCGACGGTGGCGATCTCGACGCTGATGGTGTTCGCGAACGTCAATACGCTCGGCCAGCCGCTCTACCAGCAGATCGACTTCAAGACCAACATCGTGATCGCCGGTGGCCTCTCGATCCTGATGGCGATCCTCCTGGACGTGCTCCTGTTGCTCGCCCAGCGCCTGCTAGCACCGTGGCGAAGACCGTCGATGGAGGCGAGGGTATGAGCGGCGTCCTCCATCTCGGCGTGCTGAGCGTCTTCGGCGACGCGATCGACTTCATCTTCCACCAGCAGGAGGCGCGCACCGGCCAGACGATGGTCGGCGGGCCGCATCAGGTCGTGGGAACTGACCTGGGATCACCTCAAGGTCACCTTCCTGGCCCTCGGACTGGCCGCAGTGATCGCGCTGCCCATCGGGGTGGCCCTCGGCCACTTCCGCCGCGGCGAGGCCGTCGCGATCTCGGTGGGCAACGCCGGCCGGGCGGTTCCCGAGCTGGCGCTGATCGCGTTCGTCGCCGCATTCATCGGTGTCGGCCTGCTCAACGTGACCTTCGCCCTGGCGGTGCTGGGAATCCCGCCGATCCTGACCAACTCCTATGTGGGCGTGAGCCAGGTTGACCGCAACGCGGTGGAGGCCGCCCGTGGCATGGGCATGCGCGGGCTGCAGGTGATCGGCCGGGTCGAGCTGCCCCTCGCGGTGCCCGACGATCATGGCCGGGGTGCGCACGGCCGCGATCAACATCATCGCCACGGCGGCCCTCGCCTCGCTGGCGGGTCTGAGCACGCTCGGGGACCTGATCCTCGGCCGCAACGTCTACGGCGACGCAGGGCGTGGTGGCCGGCGCGATCCTGATCGCGCTGCTCGCGCTCACGCTCGAGTTCGGCCTCGCCGGGATCCAGTGGCTGCTCACGCCGCGGGGCCTCAAGGTGGCGCGGGCGGCTGCAGCCGCATAGGCTTACGCCGTCCATTCCCGGGGTGCAGGAGGGCCCACAGACGAGAGGAGGGTCACGTGGTGACCGGTCATTCGCGACTGAGGGCGGCGTTCGCACTGATTGCGGCGCTGGTTCTCGCCCTCGGCGTCGCCGCATGTGGGGGCGGTGACGACGACAACGACACCGGGACCAGCGGGGGCAACTCCGCCAACCTGATCAAGTCGAACCCCGCCAACAACGGGATCCAGCTGACCGTGGGCTCGAAGAACTTCACCGAGGCAGTTGATCCTGGGCGAACATCTACGCGCAGGCCCTGCAGGCGGCGGGCTACGACGTGAAGACCAACCTCAACCTGGGGTCAGAGACGGTCGCCTACAAGGCGCTCCAGGATGGGGAGATCAGCGGCTACCCCGAGTACACGTCGACGCTCCTCACCTCCGATCTTCGGCAAGGAGGCGAACCAGGTCCCGGCCGATGCTCAGGAGGCGTACCAGCAGTCCCAGCAGGAGCTCGAGCCGAAGGGTCAGACGGCCTTCCAGCCGACTCCCTTCGCCGACGCGAACGCCCTCGGGATGCTGAAGACGAAGGCCGACGAGCTCGGGGTCACGAAGATCTCCGACCTGCAGGGCAAGTCCCAGGACCTGACCCTCTACGGCTCGCCCGGAGTGCCGCCAGCGGGTTGACTGCCTGGTCGGGCTGCAGGACGTCTACGGCCTGCAGTTCAAGTCGTTCAACCCCGTTGACATCGGGCTGCGCTACACGGTGCTCGACAAGGGCCAGGCGGACCTGTCGATCGTGTTCACGTCCGACGCGCAGCTTGCGGCGAATCCGGACAAGTACGTCCTGCTCCAGGACGACAAGGGGATCTTCCCCAACGGCAACGTCATCTGGGTGACCGACCAGTCGACGGTCGCAGAAGGCCGGGCCGGACTACAAGGCGACGATCGAGAAGGTCCAGCAGGGCCTCACGCTGCCGGTCATGCAGGAGCTCAATGCCCGCGTCGACATCGACAAGCAGGAGCCCGCCGCCGTGGCGGCGCAGTACCTGAAGGAGGACGGCTACATCCAGTAGCAGACATGGCGCGCCTCCAGGCGCCGCCGTTCGATACCGAAGGGTTGTTTCGAGAGGACCGGGGTGCACCCCCGGTCCTCTCGTTATACTGCCGCGCCAATCGATGGCCAAATCTCCCCGGCACGCCGGGGAGAGCGGGGGACCCGAAGGGGATCAACCCCCAGGGGCGAATCGCAACCAACTGGTTCGTAGCGCCGCTCTCGGCGCGAGCCCGACAGCTAACTCCGCAGGCCGCAGAGAGCATGGTCGAGGCAGGATTCGACAAGCCGGTTCGCCGCACGCCCAAGAGGGCGGTGACGGCGCTCGCCGTGACCGCGGTCACGACGGCGATGCTCGGCACGGGCCTGGCCTTCGCCCAGAGCGGCGGCGTCGGGGCACCGGGCAGTACGACGACGACCACGCCCACGACCACGACGGCCCCGGCGGGGTCGATGGTCTTCCCGGTCGGCGGATCCCACATCATGGGCCAGGGATTCGGCGCGCCGCGTTCGGGTCACACCCACCAGGGACAGGACATCATGTCCGCCTGCGGCACACCGCTGGTGGCGGTGAGCCGCGCCAAGGTCAAGTGGGTGAGCTTCCAGAGGCTGGCGGGCAACTACGTCGTGATCCGCAACAAGAAGCTCCACCAGGACTACATGTACGCGCACCTGGCCACCCGCGCATCGGTGACGAAGGGCCAGGTTGTCATGCCTGGTCAGCAGATCGGGATCGTCGGCGAGACCGGCGACGCCACCGCCTGTCACCTTCACTTCGAGCTCTGGCTCGGCAAGTGGTACCGCGGCGGGCATCCGGTCAACCCGCTGCCCTACCTGCAGAGCTTCGCCGGCTACTAGGCCCGATACTTATCGCACCGCTTGCCGCAGGACCCATGCGGCCCATCGAGATCTCCTCATCTCAGCCGGGGTCGTACCCGTACTCCCGCAGCTTGTCGCCCATCACCGCCCGCATCTCGGCCTGCTCGGCGACGGTCATGTTCTGACGCCACAGCCCGGGAGTGGCTGCCCGATGAAACTTGCCGCTGCCGCGCTCCTCCTGGGGGATCCGCTCGAAGGCGTGACGGTGGGCGATCTCGGTGGCCGAGTCGTCGGAGACCTCGGCACCTAGCCAGCGTCCCACCCTGGCCAGCTCGGCGGGAGTATCGTCGAGGAGGCTTTCGTAGTGGACGGTCAGAACCCCGCCGGGCCCCACTTGCTCGCACGCTCGCTGCACGGCCTCCATCCGGTACACCCAACTCGCGGCCGTTCCCACGATGACGTTCCGGCGTTCCCCGGCCGGGAGCCTGTCCCATCCAAGTTCTTGCGGGGCCCCCCAGGAGGCGGTCGTGTAGTGGTCCAGCATCGAATCGACGACATCTCGACCATCTCGAACCAGGAACAGAATTCGAGATCGCGGCAGGAGCTTGACGAGAGTGTCCGCCGCCTCAGAGGTGTTTGGCTCCTTGATGACCAGATACGGGGTCGTCCACTCTGTACGAGCCTGGCCGTGCTCGAGCTGATGCTCAAAGCCCTCCAAGAGGAACGCCCGCATAACCGGGCGCCAGAGCGGCTCGCGTTCCGCGGCGAGGACCCAGCCAGCCAGGTTCGCATGGGAGTCCGATGAAGAGACGATCTTCAGCGTCCCATCTTTTGGCCAGGCGAACGCCCTGTTGAAGAGCTCCCCGGCCCAGGTCTCGTCGATCGTCGCCACTCCGGGGGGGCCAATATCAGCGAGCATCTGCAGCAGCCAGGTGCTGCCCGTCCGCGGGGATCCGAAGATCCAGACGATGCGCGATTCGAGCGCATCGAACCTAGGCTGGTTCAGGTAGCGATCACGGTGCCACCCTGCGACCCAGGACTGGAACCGCGCGCGGAGGCTGGGCGGCGAATCCATCTCGCCGTTACTAGCAGCTCACTCCCACTCGATGGTGCCTGGCGGCTTCGAGGTGAGGTCCAGGGTGACGCGGTTGACGCCGCGGACCTCGTTGATGATCCGGTTGGAGACCCGCTCGAGCAGGTCGTAGGGCAGGCGGGCCCAGTCCGCGGTCATCGCGTCGTCCGAGGTGACGGCGCGGATCACGATCGGGTGGGCGTAGGAGCGCTCGTCGCCCTGGACGCCGACTGAGCGGACCACCGGCAGGACGCAGAAGGACTGCCAGAGCTCTCGGTAGAGGCCCCCGGCGCGGATCTCCTCCTGGAGGATCGCGTCGGCCTCGC
>CAVSLI010000016.1:0-17238 GCA_963728755.1 uncultured Solirubrobacterales bacterium
TGCCATTGGGTGACTCCTTCCGAGTCGAAATCGTTCGCTAAGTCAGCTTCGCCGCCATGCCGCGCGCGATCTTGTGGGCCGCGCCCTCGATCGTGATCATCGGGTTCACCCCGAGAGCCGTCGGCAGCACGGAGCCGTCGACCACGAAGAGGTTGTTCGGGCGTCCCAGGCCTCGCCGGCCGGGTCGCAGACCGTGCTCCCCCGGTAAGCGCCCATGTGGGCGGTCCCCATCAAGTGGAACGCGCCGAGGGTGACCTGGGCGGGACCCCAGCCGTAGTCGTCGGCGGCCTTCAGCATTTCTCGCGCGGCTCCTTGCCCGGCTCGTAGGAGACCCAGCCGGCGTGGGTGGTGTAGATCCGGCGCGCTCCGCCTGCCTCGAGGATCTGGGCGAGCCCGTCGAGTCCTTTGCGCATGACGTCGCGGTCGAAGTCGGAGAGGCTCCAGAACGGTCGGGAGGCCGTTCTTGCCGACCACGATCTCGCCGGCGTCGCGAGATCGCTGGAGGACGCCGAACGCACCCGTGTGGCGGAGGCTGAGCATCAGCTCGGAGTGCTCGCGGGCGCCGCGCCAGGGGATGAAGTGCGCGGGGAGGGACGGTTGCCGACCCGTGCATGTACTTGACGCCGTAGCCCTCGCCCATGTCGAGGAACTCGTCGCTGAAGGTCGACCCGAAGACGCCCGTCCAGGGGAGGATCTCCTCCTCGAACACCCCCCACACGAGCAGCACCGGGTGGATCATCAGGTTCTTCCCGACGTTCGGGTTTCCGAGACCGGAGCGGACGAGGATCGCCGGCGTGTGGATCGCGCCCCCGCCCACGGCGACGGCGCGCGCGCGGACGGTCAGCTTGTGCCCGTCGGCCGTGGTCGCCTCGACGCCCTTCGCCTCTCCGTTCTCGATCAGGACCTTCTCGACGGGCGCGTTGACGACGATCCGGGCGCCGGCGTCGTAGGCGTCCTGGAGCCACGTCTTAAGGTTGACTGCTTCGCGCCGAGCGGGCAGCCGTAGTGGCACTGCCCGCAGATCTCCTCGTCGCAGCCCACCGTGTTCCGCTGCATCACCTGGGAGTCCCAGCCGAGCTTCGCGAGACCCTCCCGGAAGCGCAGGTCGCGGAGCGAGGGCGGGCTGTCCTCGGAGTTGACCTGGATCCGGTCCCAGACCGCGTCGAGGCTGTGTCGAAGTCCTGGCCCGCCCATTCGTCGAGGCCGAAGCGGTCCTGCCAGTCGTCGCGGACGTGGTCGGGCGGCCGGAAGCACCAGGTGTAGTTGACGGTCGTGCCACCGCCGAGGCAGGAGCCGGCGAGCAGGCCGATGCTCTGATCGGGGGTGGGCACCCCGCCGCCGCCGAGGTAGAGCCGCACGTAGCCATCGAGCTCGGCGCCGTCGAAGTCCTCCTCGCTGAAGTAGCCCCGGCCTCGACCACCACCACGTCGAGGCCCGCCTCGGCCAGCACCGCCGCCGCGGTGCCGCCGCCGGCGCCCGAGCCGACGATCACGACGTCGCAGTCGAGCTCCGTGTCCTCGGTGATCCCGAGGGGCTTGATCGCCTTCGGCGGCGCGTCCTCGAGCTTGCCGTGGGGACCGGGATAACCGATTGCCTCGTCCACCGGATTGGACCCGTCGCCCTGCCAGGGGACGGTGTAGTACATGACCATCGTCAGCTTGCGGAGCGCCTGGAAGGCGGCCCGCTGCATGACGTCCTCGGAGTCGCACCAGGCGAGCAGCGCCCGCTCGCGCTCGTCGTGCGGAAGCGAGGCGAACTCCGGGTCCCAGCCCTCGATCAGCCCGGCGAATCCGTCGCGGACGTCCGCGCTCGGGTTGGCGCCCATCGCCCCCAGGATCACGTCGGGAACGTGGATGTCCGTCGCCGACGGAAGGCCGTTCTCACCCGGCACGAAGGTGTCGCAGATCGCGTCGAGGCTGGCGCGACCGGGCGGGCTGAGCGTGATCGTCACTTCAATACGTCAAATTATCAGACTAGTCCTCCTCCTCGACCAGCGAGCGCAGGCCGTAGAGGTCGTAAGAGAGCACACCCGAGCGGAACTTCTCGCGCTTCTCCCGCTCATTCGCCGCACGCTCGCGGGAGGCCGCCAGCACCTCGTCGAGCCGCTGGCGCGCCACTACCACCGCCCCGTCCGAGTCCAGCACCAAAACGTCGCCTGGCTCGATGGAGGCACCTCCCATTTCCACTGGCACGTCGAGCTCGCCGACGTCGGACCGGTTGGCGCCGTGGACCCGCACCCAACGCGCCCAGACCGGAAGGTCGAGCTCGCGGAGATCCGCGGTGTCTCGAACTGCCGCGTCGATCAGTACCGCCGCGGCGCCGCGAGCCTTCGCCTGGGTCGCGAGCAGCTCCCCGAGCAGGGCGATCGGCCGCGGCTCGGGCATGGTGAGAACGAGGACGTCGCCGACCGCGACCCGGTCCATCGCTGCGTGCACCATCAGGATGTCGTCCTGACCGCAGCGGACCGTCCGGGCCGGGCCGGCTGCGCGCGATCCCGGGATCACCTGATGCAGGTCGAGGTCGACGAGGCCCTCGCGGCCGGACGCCTCGAACACGGTCGCCGAGCCGAGCTGCGCGAGCTCGTCGAACGGCTCGCTCAAAGCTCCGCCACGACGTTGGGCACGATGCGCATGAACGCCTCGGCCTGGCGGATCTCGGAATTCCCCGAGGCCCGGCGAGCGTGGTTGCCGCGCTGCTCGGCGCGCTGGGCGTAGTAGGTCTGCAGGTACTCCTGGGAGCGCATCTCGGCCATCGCGACCACCTTCCGCTCGAAGACGGGGGTGATGTCGAGGAAGACGCCCGGCGTGAAGTTGCAGAGCTCCGGCTGGTGAGGCTCGAAGAGCAGCAACTGCGGAGGGCTGATGGTCTCGAAGGCGCTCGCGACGCCTGCCCCCGCGGCGAGCGCCCGGGCCCGGTCGACTGCGGCGAAAGCGACCGGGTGATCGGGGTTGAAGGGATCGCGGTCGGTGTGGGTCAGGATCACGTCGGGCGCGAGCTCGCGGATCGCATCGACCAGCCGGCCGAGGGCGTCTCGGTCGACCTCGAGGGGGTAGTCGCCGAGATCGAGACAGCGGAAGTCGGCGCCGAGCGCGGCCGCCGCCGCTTTGGCCTCGGCGTGGCGGATCTCCTTGACCCGCTCGACCGTCTGGCCCTCCTCCTTCCAGAGCGCCCCCGACTCGCCACGCTCCCCATAGGAGAGAGCGATCACGCTGGCGGTCCCGCCGCCATCGGCGGCCAGGGCGAGCGCGCCCCCGGCCCGCCAAACGAAGTCGGCGGCGTGCGCCCCGATGGCGAGCACCTTCCGGCTCACGACGCCTCCACCCCGGCCAGCAGGCGGGTGTTGTGCACCGCCATTCTCCGCACCTCCTCTTCCGTGAACCCCGCCTCGAGCAGCTTGTCGGCCATCAGCGGCAGGCCGTCCTCGACAGGCGGATTTTTCACCTGCCCGAGGTCGCTGGAGAGGACCGTGCGCTCCGCGCCGACCGTGCGCGTGCCCTCCAGCCATTGCTCCCAGCTGCACTTGCCGGTGTAGGGGGTGGTGAAGCAGCGCTCGATCATCGCCCCCTTGCGGGCGAGCTCGACCTGGTCGTCGATCGGGATCGCCTGGCCCGGATAGTCGGGGTGCGTGACGACGACCTTCTCGACCCCCTCGGCGAGCGCGGCGTCGACGACCGCGAGGGCCTCGGGCGCCGAGATGTGGCCGGTGGAGAGGACCATCCCGTGCTCGGCTGCCAGCGCCAGCACGTCCCGCGTCTCCGGCAGCACGTTGCCGTCGCCGTCGAGCACCCGCACCGGGTCGGCGCCGATGCCCTTCTCACGCAGCTCGAACTCGAGCTTCGACCAGACCGGCAGCTTCGTCTCCGGCCCGGCCGCCGCCAGATGAGCGCGCTCGTTCTCCGAATCGACGGTCGGCAGCCAGACCTTGCGCGCCCCCTCGCGCGCCGCGATCTCCACCGCGACCGGGTTCACCCCGCCGACCGCGCGGTTGAGGACGATCGCCCCGAGCGCCTGGACGCCCGGAACGGCCGCGCGGACCACGGCGGCCCGCTCGGCCGTCGAGTTGTAGTGCGACTTGAGCACGAAGCCGGCGAGGCCGAGCTCGCCGAAGCGGCGCGCCAGCCCGATGTCGTCGATGCGGCGCTCGACCACGTCGGGAGAGATGTGGACGTGGAGGTCGAAGCCACCGCGGACCAGATCGCGAGCGGCCTGGCTCGGCTCGGCGGTCGCCTGACCGGTGGCGCTCATGTCGGGCCCGTCTTGGCCGGCTCCTCGATCGCCGGCGTGCCGTAGGTGTGGAAGCTCTCGACGGTCTTCACCCCCCAGGCCTGGCCCTTGGCGCGCTCAGCCTCGGTCCAGACCGTCGCCTCCGGATCCGGGTCGAAGACGAAGTAGCCGCCGGTCGTCACCTCGATCCGGTTGCCACCGGGCTCGAACCCGTAGAGGAAGAACCCCTGCGCGACGGCGTGCTTGGAGGGCGCGGCTTCGATCTCCACGTCGTTGTCGAGGAAGAGGTCGGCCGCGCGCAGCACCTCCTCGCGGGTGTCGACCCAGAAGGCGAGGTGGTGCAGTCGGCCGCGCGCGCCGTACGCGTCGCGCACGTAGATCAGCTCGTGCGCCGCGATCGAGAGGCTGAGCCAGGCGCCCGCCTCGCTGCCGTCGTCGAGCTCGATCCGCTCGTAGAGGCGGTAGCCGAGCACCCCTTCCGCGAAGTCGCGGTTGGCCCGCACGTCCTCGGCGAGCAGGTTGACGTGGTCGAGCCGCTTGATCGCGGCGCCGCGTCCCGTGTAGCGCTGCGGCTGGTTCTTGAGCGAGGGGCGCAGGCGCTCCGGCGGCGCGTAGCGCTCGGCCTCGTAGCAGAGCTCCATCACGTGGCCGTCGGGATCGGTGAAGCGATAGGCCGGGCCGTGGCCGACGTCGCCGTCGATCCAGCCGATTCCGCGGCCGGCCTGCTCGATCGCGACGGCTCGGCTCTCGACGGCCTCCTGGCTCCAGGCCTGAAGCGCCATGTGCCCGAGGCCGGCCTGCTCGGACTCGGTCAGCTTGAGGCAGTAGCGCTGGTAGTCGCCCCAGCCCCGCAGGTAGACGGACTGCCGATCGCGCGCCTCCTCCTCCATGCCGAGCACCTCGGTGAAGAAGTCGAGCGAGCGCTGCGGCTCCGGCGTGAGCAGCTCGGCGTGGGCGATGTGGGCGATCTCCCCGAGTGGCTTGGTCATCGCCGCGCCCCCGTCTCGGATTCCTGCGCCAGCGAGCGCAGCCAGGCCTCGCTGGCCGAGGCGACCCGCGGCTCGATCCCCGCCTCCTCGAGCATGGCGACGGCCGCCGCCATCTCCTCGACCCGGCGCGCCGCGTGCAGCCGGCTGCCCTCGATCAGGCGGCGCAACAGCGCGCCGTCGGCGGACTCCAGCGTGCGCTCGAGATCGGCGTAGAGCCAATCCTGGAAGCCGAGCTCACCGGCGGCGGCGAGCGACTCGCCGATCGCAGCGGCGAGCCCCTTGGCGAAGACGCTTCGGGCCAGCTTGCGGGCGGCGGCCTCGCCGGGCTCCGCGCCGACCACGGTCACCGGCATGCCAAGCGGCCCGAGCACCGCGGCGAAGGCCTCGGCGCCCGGCCCGGAGACGAGAGCGGAGGTCCGAACGCCGTTGCCGGGGACGGGGCCGAGCAGGGCGACGTCGGCGAAGAGGGCTGCGGTGCGATCAACGAGCTCCGCCAGCTTGCGCTTCAGCCCCGGCGCGGCCGTGTTGAGGTCGGCGAAGACCTGACCCTCGCCGAGGACCGGCAGCGCGGACTCGGTCGCCTCGGCCGCGGCCGCCGCGGAGTTGGCGCTCAGCACGACGTCGGCTCCCTTCGCGGCATCAGCCGCGTCGCTCGCCGTCTCGACGCCCTCCGGCGCGGAGGCCACCGGGTCCCAGCCGCGCACCTTGGCCCCGGCTTCGACGAGGTCGGCGGCGATCGCCGAGCCCGCCTCGCCGAGGCCGATCATCCCGATCGCAGCACTCACTCGCCATCCTCCCGCAGCACCCCATCCGCGACCTTGAAGGCCCGATTGGCCGCCGGCACGCCGCAGTAGACGGCGGACTGGAGCAGCACCTCCTTGATCTCCTCGTCGGTCAGCCCGTTTCGCTTCGCGGCCCGCACGTGCATGCCGAGCTCCTCGAAATGGCCGAGCGCGATCAACGCCATCAGCGTGATCGCGCTCCGGGTCCGGCGGTCTAGGCCGGGCCGGGTCCAGATCTCGCCCCATGCGTTGCGGGTGATCAGGTCCTGGAAGTCCTCGGTGAACTCCGTGGTCTTGGCGATCGCGTTATCGACGTGCTCGTCGCCGAGCACCTGCCGACGGACCTCCATGCCGCGGTCGTATTGATCCGTCATGCCCGGGCCTCGATCAAGAGGTGCTGCTCGAGCTCGCGTGTCACCTCGTCGGCCTTCTCGACCGCCGCCAGGTGGCGGGCATCCGGAAGGACGACCAACCGGGAGCCGACGACCTCCTCGGCCATCGCAGCGGCGCGCTCGGGCGTGCCGACCGGGTCGTCCGCCCCGGCGATGATCAGGGTCGGCGCCCGGATCGCGTCGAGCCGACCACGCATGTCGAATCTGGAGAGCGCCTCGCAGCAGCCCGCGTATCCCTCCGGATCCGTGGTCAGGAAAGCCTCGCGGATCCGGCCCACCAGCTCCGGGCTCCGCTTCGGGAAGTCGGGGGTGAACCAGCGCTCCATCGTCGCCTCGATCACCGAGCCCATGCCGTCCCGCCGGACCTGCTCGGCGCGATCGAGCCACATCTGGGCGGGCGGCAGCTGCATCGCCGTGCAGCAGATCACCAGTCTCTCGATCCGCTCCGGAGCGTTGACGGCGAGCCACATCCCGGTCATCCCACCGATCGAGAGCCCGCAGAAGGAGACGCGCTCGAGCTCCAGGCGGTCGAGCAGGGTGAGCACGTCGCCGGCGAGCTCCTCGACCGCGTAGGGCCCCCGAGGGACGGGGGAGTCGCCATGGCCGCGGGTGTCGTAGCGCAGCACCCTGAAGCGATCGCGGAGGGCGCTCGCCTGCGCGTCCCACATCTCGCCGCGCGTGCCGAGTGAGTTGGAGAACAGCACCACCGGCGCGCCCTCGGAACCTTCCAGGGTGTGATGAAGCTCGACGCTCACGACCGCTCCTCACGGTAACCCCGGTAGCGCTCCAGGGCCCGGTCGACGAAGGCCCCGGCCGAGCCCAGGTATCCGGCGGGGTCGAGCGCCCTGTCGATCTCCTCCGCCGAGAGCTCGCCGCTCACGGCCTCGTCGCCGACCAGCTGATCGCGCAGCGGAGTTCCCGAAGCCAGCGCGCGCCCGCAGGCGGCATCGACCAGCTCGCGCGCCCGAGCCCGACCCAGCCGCTCGCCGAGCGCCGCGACCACGCTCTCGGCCATGATCAGCCCGCCAGTCGCCTCCAGGTTCTCGCCCATCCGGTCCGGCCTCACCTCGAGGCCGTCCAGGGCCTCGCGCAGGGCCGAGGCGCCGCCGGCGGTCAGGGCGAGGGCTTCGCTGAGCGGGGCCCACTCCGACTGCCAGGCTCCCGCGGCGCGCTCGTGCTCCTGGGGCATGGCGGCCAGCAGCACGCCCGCATCGCCTCGGACCCGCCGCGCGCAG
Source organism: uncultured Solirubrobacterales bacterium (assembly GCA_963728755.1). Taxonomy (GTDB): domain Bacteria; phylum Actinomycetota; class Thermoleophilia; order Solirubrobacterales; family 70-9; genus DASUPK01. Next base: position 7,623 of record CAVSLI010000016.1, read on the forward strand.
GCGATGGCGAGCACCGAGCCCACCGGGTTGCGCTTATGCGGCAAGGTCGAGGACCCCCCGCGCCCGCCGCCCGAGGGCTCCGCCACCTCCCCGACCTCGGTCTGAGAGAGCAGCACCAGGTCCTGAGCGATCTTCTCCAGGGCCCCGGCGGCGAGCGCGAGCGAGGCGCCGAGGTCGGCGATCCGCAGGCGGGCGGTGTGCCAGGGGACCGCCGGCTCGTCGAGCCCGAGCCGCGCCGCCAGCAGCCCCACCACCCGCTCGCCGCCGTCCCCGAGGGAGGAGAGCGTGCCGGCGGCACCGCCCAGCTGGACCGCGAGCGACAGCGAATCGAGCCGCGCCCGGACGCCGACGATCGCGTCGAGCCAACCGGCCGCCTTCAGGCCGAAGCTGATCGGCACGGCCTGCTGGAGCAGGGTCCGCCCCACCATCGGTGTCTCCCGGTGCCCCTCGGCGAGCCGCGCGCATGCCTCCGCCACACCGTCGAGCTCCGCTCGGATTCCGTTCAGCGCCGTCCTCGCGACGAGCATCGCGGCGGTGTCCATCACGTCCTGGCTGGTCGCGCCGTAGTGGACGAAGCCCGCCGCGTCGCCACCCACCTTCTCCCGCAGCGCGCTCACCATGGGCACCACGGGGTTTCCGCTGACCCGGCCCTCGGCGGAGATCGCCTCGGGGTCGAAGCGGCCGGCGGTTCGGGCCTTCTCGATCGCTTCGGCGGCCTCGCTCGGGATCAGGCCCGCCTCCGCCTCCGCCCCGGCGAGGGCTGCCTCCACGTCGAGCATCGCCTCCAGCCAGGCCTCGCCGCTGGTGGCCTGGCGCGCGAATTCAGGGACGAAGAGCCCGCTGAAGGGATCGCCGGGCACGGCCCTTGCTAGATGACGAAGAAAGTGGTCTCGCCCTCGCCCTGCAGGCGGATGTCGAAGCGGAGGGCTCCATCCTCCGCCCGGGCGACCAGCGTCTCGCGCTCGGCCTCGTCCTCGATCAGCGAGAGCACCGGGTCCTCCGCGTTCGCCTCCTCCTCGTCGGGGAAGTAGATGCGGGTCACGAGGCGGTTGAGCAGTCCGCGCGCAAACACCGAGACGTCGATGTGCGGCGCCTGCCGGCGATCGCCGGGGCCGGGCACGGGGCCGGGCTTGACGGTGAGGAACTCGAAGCGGCCCTCGGAATCGGTGGCGCAGCGCCCGAACCCGGTGAACCCATCCTCAAGAGGCACGTCCTTGCGATCATCCTCTGGATGCGCATACCGGCCGGCGGCGTTCGCCTGCCAGATCTCGACGAGCGCGTCGTCGACCGCGTTGCCCCGCCGTCGGTGACGGTGCCCAGCAGCCGGATGGCCCCGGGATGGTTGGGCTCCACCAGCCGATCCTCTCCCTCGTAGGGCACCTCGATGTGCAGGAAGGGGCCGATCGTCTGGGATGGCGTGACCGCCGGCAACTGGCTCAATCCTCCATCGGGGTCGCTTCGCGGCCGCGCAGGAAGATGTCGTAGCGGTAGCCGAGCGCCCACTCCTCGACGGTCCGGTCGTGGTCGTACTCGCAGATCATCCGCTCGCGCGCCTTCGGATCGCGGACCGAGTTGAAGATCGGGTCCTGGAAGAAGAGCGGGTCGCCGGGGAAGAACATCTGGGTGATCAGCCGCGTCGCGAACGCCGGCCCGAAGAGGGAGAAGTGGATGTGGCGCGAGCGCCAGGCGTTGGGGTTGTTCTGCCACGGATAGGCGCCCGGCTTGATCGTGATGAACTCGTAGCGGCCGTCGTCGTCGGTCATGCACCGGCCGCCGCCGCTGAAGTTCGGGTCGAGGGGCGACGGGTGCTGGTCGCCGTGGTGCCGGTAGCGCCCGCCGGCGTTCGCCTGCCAGATCTCGATCAGTGAGTTCCGCACCGGCCGGCCGTCCCCGTCGAGCAGTCGGCCGTGGACGATGATCCTCTCTCCGATGGGCTCACCCTCATGCTGGCGGGTGAGATCGTGGTCGAGCTCACCGATTCGCTCGTGGCCGTAGACGGGGCCGGTGATCTCGGAGAGCGTGTGCGGCATCGGCACCAGCGGGCGCTGCGGGGCCCGCGTCCGCGTGGAGACATAGTCGGGATACAGATAGGGCGGGTTGATCTCCAGGTCGTCGCGCCTGTAGCCGATCACCTGTCCGTTCCTGGTCAGCTCTGATGCCACCGTCTTGCCTCCTTGATCATTGCCCGGCTCCGCGTCGCGCGGTCAAGCCGGCGCCTCCAGGGTCGCCCGCAGCTTGCGCAGCTCGCGCAGCTCTTCATCCGAGGGGGGTTCGGTCTCCTCGAGGTCGTCCGAAATCCGCAGCGCCCAGCCGGTTTGCTCTCGAGCTCGGTCGGCCGAGACGCCGGGGTGGATCTGCGTCAGGGTCAGCTCGCGAGACTCGGGATCGGGACGGAGCACGCCGAGGTCGGTGATCACGATCGTCGGCCCGCGCCCCGGCATGCCGAGCCGCTCCCGGTCGCCGGGGGCAACGCCGTAGCCGACCGAGGTCAGGAAGTCGAGTCTTTCGACGAAGCTGCGCGGGGACTGGCGCATTATCACGATCACCTCGCCGGCCATCGCAGCGATCTCGGGCGCGCCACCGGCCCCGGGCAGCCGAACGCTGGGACGGTCGTAGTCCCCGATGACGGTGCTGTTGAGGTTCCCGAGGCGATCGATCTGAGCGGCTCCGAGGAAGCCGACGTCGATCCGCCCGCCCTGCAGCCAGTAGGCGAAGATCTCCGGAACCGGAACGACCGCATCCGCCGTCTCCGCCAGCTCGCCATCGCCGATCGAGAGCGGGAGGGTGGCGGGCTTGGAGCCGATGGTGCCCGACTCGTAGACCAGGACGGTCCGCGGCGCGTGGGTCAGCCGTGCGAGATTCGCGGCGGTGCTGGGCAGGCCGATCCCAACGAAGCAGATGGTCTCGTCGGTGAGCGCCCGCGCCGCCACCACGGTCATCATCTCGTCGGCCGACACGGCCGGTCTCGGTCTCAGCGCTCATGCGACGCCCGCCGAGGTGAGCACGTGCTCCGCCATCCACTCCCTGAATGAGTCGCGGTCCCTGCTGATCTCATCCCAGCGTTGGTAGAAGCCGTTGTCGCGGTCGTAGTAGTCGTGCGCATAGGAGGGGTGCGCGCCCCGCGGCGCCTCGGCGACGGCGCCGACCGCCCACGTCGGCAGCACGATCGCCCCGGGCCGCGGATCGAGCTCGTCAACGACCTCCTCGACCGTGACCAGCGAGCGCTCCGAAGCGAGCACGATCTCCTTCTGGACGCCGACGATTCCCCAGATCTGCACGTTGCCGTCCCGGTCGGCCCGCTGTGCGTGCACGATCCCGACGTCGGGCCGAAGGGCGCGCACGGCGGTGAGCGTCTCGCCTGTGAAGGGGCAGTCGATCGCCGTCACCGTCTCCCCGGAGTGCTCGACGAGCTCCGTGCCGACATACCCACGAAGGGTTCCGAAAGGCAGGTTCGACGCGCCCGCCGCGTACCGCGCCGCCATGCCGGCATGACTGTGCTCCTCGAGCTCGAGTGGCGCCGGCCACTCGTGCTCGACCGCGTCGCGAAGCCTGTGCAGGGACCCGACGCCCGGATTGCCGCCCCAGGAGAAGACCAGCTTGCTCGCGCAGCCCGCCCCGATCATCTGGTCGTAGATCAGATCCGGGGTCATCCGGATCAGGGTCAGGTCACGGCGCTGCTGGCGGACGATCTCATGGCCCGCGGCGAACGGAATCAGGTGGGTGAAGCCCTCCAGCGCGACGCTGTCGCCGTCGCGAACGAGCTCGGCGACGGCCTCGTCCAGCGCCAGCAGCTCAGCCACCGGCTCCTCCGGCCGCCGCCTGCTGCTGCGGTTGCTCCCGCACCATGCTGAGCACGTCACCCAGGTAGAGCAGGTGATCCTTCATCGCTCGCTCGGCGCGCGCGGGATCGCCCTTCTCAACGGCCGACACCAGGGCCTCGTGCTGCTCCACGATCGCCGAGTGAACGACCGCGGGCTGAAGGACCTCGATGAGAGACGGCTGCAGGACCTCGAAGATCCAGTTGGTCAGCGCCTGGATCATCCGGTTGCCGGCCGCGGCGGCGATCGTCTGATGGATCTCGGCGTCGGTTTCCGAGACCACCTCGACGTTGTCGGGGTCTGCGGCGGCCCTGTCCACCGCCGCGCGCAACCGGGTCAGGGTCTCGTCGTCCGGCTGGTACGCCGCGAGACCGGCGAGCGGAACCTCGAGCAGGACCCGGGCGTCGAGCAGTTCGTGGAGGCTGACGGCCTCGGTCTCGAGCATCATCGCGATCGCGTCGCTCAGGCTGCGGCCCATTCCCTGCTCGGCGGTGTGAGCGACGAAGATGCCCCCGCCTGGTCCCTTGGTCGCGCGGATCAGGTTGCCGCTGGAGAGCAGCTTCAGCGCCTCGCGGAGGGTCGGGCGGCTCACCCCGAATTCGGCCGCGAGATCCTCCTCGCGGCCGAGGAAGTCGCCCGGTGCGAGGCCTTCGTCCTGCACGTAGTGCTGGATTTGCACCGCGACCTGCTCGCTCGCCCCCCTGATCTGCCGGGCCTGCGCCCTCGGGCGGGGCCCGGGGCCCGCCCGCTGAGCGCTCACGATGCCACCCACCTCGGGGTGCGCTCGTCCACGACCCGCCGCGACTTGCCGGTCTGTCGGGGCAGGATGCCGGGGGCGATCGGAACGACGCGGACTCGCAGGCCGAGTTGCTGGCGCATCCTCTCCTGCAAGCGCCGGGCGTCCGGGCCGTCCGTCAGCTCAACCTCGAGTTTGACCTCGTCCATGCCACTGCGCTCGGTGTAGAAGGTGATCCGGAACTCGCCGCTGGTACTCACCTGACGGACCGCCTCCTCGATCGCCGACGGGTAGACGTTCATGCCGCGGACCACGACCATGTCGTCCGTCCTGCCAACGATCCCGCCGGGCAACCAGCGGCCCGCGTGACCGGCTGGGCAGCGCTCATCGGTCGCGATCACCGAGTCACCCGTCCGGTAGCGAATCGCAGGGAACCCGGTGAGGCGCAGCGGGGTGATCACCAGCTCCCCGCGCTCGCCCTGAGGCGTCGGGCTCAGGTCCTCGTCGAGGATCTCGCAGATGAACTCGGTCTCGTCGACGTGCAGCCCGTGGCCCTCCACACAGGGGTCGCCGAACGGCCCGGCCTCCGTGAGCCCGGCGTGGTCGATGCAGACCGCGCCGACGCCCTCCTCGATCCTGGAGCGCAGGCCTGGGAGCGACCCACCGGGCTCGCCGGTGCAGAGCACTCGTTCGACCGACTCGAGAGTCGACTCGAGGCGCTGCTCCACTGCCACCTCCAGGAGGTGGAGGGCGTAGGTCGGCGTGCACCAGAGCGTCGTCGCCTCGAGCTCGGCGATCGTCTGCAGCCTCTGGACTGACCCCATGCCGCCCATCGAGACCCCCATCGCACCGATTTCCTGGAGGCCCTCCTTGGCCGCCCAGAACTGAACGTGCGGTCCGAACGAGAAGGCGAGGGCGACCCGGTCTGAGCTGTCCAGGCCCGCGGCGGCCATCGTGTAGGCGAAGCGCTGCCGCCACCAGTTCCAGTCCTCGGCCGTCTCCAGGACGCGCAACGGGTGCGCGGTAGTGCCGCTGGTCTGGAAGAGCTGGGTATAGCGCTCCAGCGGATAGGTGAGGTTCGTGCCGAAGGGAGGATGGCGCTCCTGGTCGGTCACCAGGTCGCGCTTGGTCAGCGGGCGGAACTCCGAGAGGCTGGGACGATCGCCCAGCCCGAGCTCCTCGACCCGGCCCCGCTGGAAGGGATTGCTCTCGAGAACGGCATCGAAGAGCTCAGCCAGCCGCTCCTCTTGCCGGGCCGCACCGGGCTGCACGCCGACCCCCTGGCCACCGGCCGTCAATGCCTCCTCCTAGTCACTCCCACGGGGATCTCTCCACTTTCAGCGCCTGGACGCCAGATTATCCATAAGTCAGAGTATTTGTCAGGAACTGGTGATCACCACCTTCATCACCTCCTCGGGATTGTCCATGGCGTAGCCGACGGCTTCCGGCGCTTCGTCGAGCGGGAACCGGCGGCTGATCAGGCGCTCGAGCGATTCGCGGTGGGCCTCGACGAAGCCGACGGCCTCGCGAAACTCGTCGCTCCCGCAGCAGCTCACACCGAGCAGGTCGATCTCCTTCTCGGTAAAGGTCCCGATCCGCAGTGGGACCTCCTCCCCTGACATGCCGACCACCACCACCCGGCCCGCCGACGCGGCCATGTCGACGGCGGCGCGGATTGGATCCGGCGCACCGGTCGCATCGAAGACGAGCGGCGGACCCTCGCCGCCGCTCCACTCGCGGCAGTCCTCGACGACGTGGTCGCGATCGGTCCAGACGAGGGTCTCGGCGCCGTTCGCTGAGCCGAACTCGAGGCGGCTCTGCACGCGGTCGACGAGCAGCGTCGTCGCTCCCCGCTCACGCGCCAGCAGGTGCACGGCCTGGCCGATCGGCCCAGCGCCGAGGATGACGACCCTCTCGCCCTCGGAGATCCCGGACCGATGGATGCTGCGCACCGCGATCGAAACCGGCTCCGCGAGCGCGGCGACCGCCGGCTCGGCGGCGTCGATCGGGAAGACCTGGGACTCGGGCACGCGGAGTAGCTCCTGCAGCCCCCCGTCGGTGTGGATTCCGATCAGGCTGAAGTTGTCGCAGACGTTGCCGCGCCCGACCCGGCACGGATAACAGCTGCCGCAGGAGCTGATCGGCATGATCGCCACGCGATCGCCCCTGCTGAGCCGGCCGCTGCTCTCGGGACCGAGCCGCTCGATCGTCCCCGTGAATTCGTGGCCCTGAATCCGCGGATAGGGCGACTCATCGAAAATCTGGAGCTCACCCGCGAAGAAATGGAAATCCGAGCCGCAGATGCCCACCGCGTCCGGATGAACGACCACCTCGCGCGGACCCGGGGGCGGCGGCTCCGGCAAATCGAGGATCTCCATCTGCCTGATTCCCCGAGTCACCGCAGCGAGCACGGCAACAACCTAGAGGATTTGGTCAATTGGCTCAACGACACCGACATCGACGGCGGCCACAAGCACCGCCGCCGAATCTAAGCCAGGCTGGCCTCCTCCCGGAACGAGGAGGGCATCGCCCCGCCGTCGATCAGGATCACCGCGCCGGTGATGAAGCTCGCCGCCGGCGACCCCAGCATCAGGACGAGGCCCTTGAGCTCGTCCGTCTCCGCCATCCGGCCCAGCGGGATCAGATCGGCCCAGATCCGCTCGATGCGCTTGTCAGGAAGCTCGCCGCTGCCGATCCTGGTGCGAAACGGCCCCGGGGCGATCGCATTGACGTTCACCCCGTGGGGAGCCAGCTCCACCGCCGCCTGGCGAACCACATGGATCACCGCCGCCTTGGTGGCGGCATAGGAATAGCCGACCAGGGGCTCGACCTTGAGCCCGGCATTCGAGGCGGTGACAACGATCTTGCCCGCGCCCTGCTTCTTCATCACCTCCGCAGCCGCGCCCATCGAGAAGACGACCCCGTTCAGGTTGACCCCGAGCACCCGCCCCCAGTCGTCGGTGTCGACCGCGGCGATGCCGCCGTGCGGATCGGTGATTCCCGGTTCGAGCGAGATGCCCGCGTTGGCGTAGAGGACGTCCACGCCTCCGTGTTCGGACGACGTCGTCGATCAGGCCCCTGACCTGGTTGCGATCGGAGACGTCCAGCTGGAAAGAGCGGACCTGCCCGCCCGCGTCGGCCAGCCGCGAGGTCTCCACCTCCAGCCTCTCGGGATCCAGGTCGGCAAGGGTGACCCGGGCACCCGCCTCCGCCATCACCTCGGCCATCGCCAAACCGAGCCCGCTGGCGGCCCCGGTGACCACCACACGGGCGTCCCGCACGTCCAACAGCTGGTCGACCAAACTCATCTCCGCTCGCTCCTCGGTCTCGTTTTCTCGATCACCAGACTCGCCCCAGGCCCACGTAGTTCTCCGCCAACGTCGCAGCGGCCGCCCGGGACGAGCAGACATACTCGAGCTGCGCTCGCCGCAGTCCCCGGGTGAAGCTGTCGTCGTCGGGAAAGCGGTGCAGCATCGAGGTCATCCACCAGCTGAAGTGCTGGACCCGCCAGACACGGCGCAGACAGGCGTCCGAGTACCGGGTCGAGCAGCGAGTCGTCGCTTCCTTTCAAGGACTCGATAGCGCCTCGCCCAGACCTGGACATCGGCCACCGCGAGATTGAGCCCCTTTGCGCCGGTTGCGGGGACGATGTGGACGGCGTCCCCGGCCAGGTATAGGCGCCCGTACTGCATCGGCTGGGCGACGAAGCTGCGCAGCGGCGCGATCGCCTTCTCGATCACCGGGCCCTCCTTCAGGGTCCCGCCGTCGTCGCGGGCGGGCCTCAGGTGCAGCTCCTCCCAGATCCGTTCATCCGGCCATTCCTCGACCGAGTCCTCGGGGTCGCACTGGACATAGAGGCGGCTGAGCTCGGGCGAGCGCAGGCTGTGCAGCGCGAAGCCGCGCTCGTGGGGCGCGTAGATCAGCTCGTCGGTGGACGGCGGGACCTCGGCGAGGATGCCGAGCCAGGCGAACGGATAGTCGAGCTCGTAGAGCTCAGCACTCCGTCGGGAACGGAGGGGCGACAGACGCCGTGGAAGCCGTCGCAGCCGGCGATCGAATCGCAGCGGAGCTCTCTCCACCCCGTCGTGGGTGAAGCGGATGCTCGGTCGCGTCGAGTCGATCCCGTGCAGGGTGACGTCGTCGACCTCGAACAGCAGCGGGCCGTCCGCGTCCGCCGCGCAGCGATCAGGTCCTTGACCACTTCCTGCTGGCCGTAGATCGTGATCGCCCTGCCCTCGGCGAGCTCCTCGAACGGGATCCGGTGGCCGTGGCCGTCAAAGCGCAGCTCGATGCCCTGGTGGACGAGGCCCTCTCGATGGAGCCGGTCCGCGAGGCCGAGCTCGGTGAGCAGGTCGACGGTCCCCTGTTCGAGCACGCCCGCCCTGACCCGCTTCTCGACGTATTCGCGACTGCGGTCCTCGAGCACCACGCACTCGATGCCCTGGCGGCGAGGAGGTGGAGAGGACCAGGCCGGCCGGGCCGGCGCCCACGATCCCCACCTGGGTGCGCGAGCTGCCTCTCACCTTCCATGCCCTCTCCTCACTCCGTCGCCGGCGGTTCCCAACCCTAATGAAGGGCTCGACTCGCCCCCCGAGCATGAGATCGGCCGGAGCGGCGGCGGACTGCTCGAACGGCGCGTGGCGCGATCGTCGCGGCGGCGGCCAGGGCCAGCCCGGCGCACACGACGACGCTGCGGTGAAGTGGTCGTGCTCGGCGAGCAGGCCGACCAGCAGGGGGCCGCCCGCCGCCCCCGCGAGAGGCCGACATCGTCACCCCCACGGCCCAGGCCGGCGCCTGGGCCGGCGGGAGCGACGGCCAGGGTGAGCGTCCCCGGCCACGACCAGCCGATGCTGCCCACGATCAGCGCCGCCAGCACGATCACCGCCGGCTCGCCGGCGATCAGGAGCAGGTAGCCCGCGACGCTCCCTGCGAGGGTCAGGGCGGCGAGCCGCAGCGGGTCACCGCGCGAGCGGTCGGCGATCACACCCAGGCCGACCCGGCTGATCGTGGCGGCAAGGCTGACGGCGCCCAGCAGCAGCCCGGCGGCCCCCTCGCCGATCCC
>CAVSLI010000017.1:0-98885 GCA_963728755.1 uncultured Solirubrobacterales bacterium
TCGCGGCCGAAGAACCGGAAGCGCGCCACGGCGAACGAGGCCAGGCTGCCCAGGAGGAGCGCGATCCCGGTGGCGACCGCCCCCACCCTGATCGACGTCCACAGCGCGTCCGCGCGCCCGTGTTGTCGATCGCCTCCCCGAACCACTTGGTCGTCAGGTCCGGTGGGGGCCACGCCAGGGAATTGCCGCCGTTGAAGGCATAGATCGCGATCACGATCAGCGGGATGTAGATGAAGGCGAGAGTGATCCCCACGCCGACGCGGAGCAGGTTCCTCGTGGAGTGCGAGAGCGTCATAGGTGCTCGAACGCTCCCGAACCGTCTCGCGATCACCAGGTAGATCACCATCACGATGATCGGCACCACAGCGAACGCGGATGCCAGCGGCAGGTTGTTGGTGTGCTGCGAGAAGATGACGTTGCCGATGAACTGCGTGTCCGGCGAGACCAACGTTGGCGTGATGTAGTCGCCGAGGGTCAGCGAGAAGGTGAAGATCGACCCGGCGACGATGGCCGGGAAGGCGAGCGGGAAGACCACGCTGCGGAAGGTCCGCCACGGGTTCGCCCCTAGGTCCTCCGAGGCGGAGATCATCGAGTTCGGGATCCGCTCGAGGCCCGCGTAGATCGGCAGGATCATGTATGGGAGCCAGAGGTAGCTCTCCACGAGCCAGACGGCGGTGGATCCGTATCCGGGCCCACTGACGCCGAACGGGTTGAGCGCCCAGTCGATGAACCCTCCCGTCGCGAGCATCGACTGCCAGGCGTAGACCTTGACCAGGTAGAAGGACCAGAGCGGCATCAGGATCGCGACGACGAGCAGGCCCTTCACCCTCGGGCTGGCGACCTTCGCCATGTAGAAGGCGATCGGGAAGGCGAGGAGTGCGTCGGTCAGCGTCGCCGCCGCGGCGATCCCAACAGTCCGCACGGCGACGTCCTTGTAGACCGACTGGTCGAGCAGCTCCTTGTAGTTGTCGAGGGTGAAGCTCTTTTCGAGCTCGCCGCTGATCGCACTGACCCCCCAGAAGGAGGCGATCAGGAGGACGACGAGGGACCCGAGGTAGCCGATCACCAGCCAGGCGATCGGTCCGCTCAGCAGCGACCCGACCTGGACGCCGGGGCGGCCGTGGAAGAGGTCGGCGAGCCTGCGGCCCACCGACCTCTTCTCGGCGCCGGCGCTTACGCCGGCGGCTTCCACGGCCCCTTGCTCATGAGGCGATGTAGACCAGCAACATCACCCCTTGATCTCGGTCCAGGCCGAGACCCAGTCGTTGTAGTCCTTGCAGACGTCACCGCGGTCGTCGCCGCAGTCCGCAAGGGGAGTGTTCCAGTAGTACACGCGCTTCCAGAACCCCGGATCCGCTGCGTGGTAGTTGTCGCAGAACTTCGGATCCGGCGGCAGGCCGAGCGCCTTGTCCGCGGTCGCGATCGCGGCTGACTCGCATGCCTTGCTCTGGGCGGGTGCCTCACCGAACCACTGCATGACCTGTGCCTGCACAGGCGCGCTGGTGATGTAGTTCATCCACTTGTACATGCAGTTCGGGTTCTTGGCCTCCGAGGAGATCATCCAGGTATCCGACCACCCGGTTGCCCCCTCTGTCGGGAACGAACCCCGTGTCGGCACCTGGGGCCTTCACCGGCTGGCCGTCGGCGAGCAAGGTGAAGTACTGGTACTGCCACGTCGTGCCCACCTGGTCGTCACCGCTGGTGAACAGGTTGATCTGCTTCAGATAGCTGGACCAGTAGTCCCCGACGTTGGGATGCTGCTGCTTGAGCAGATCCACGGCCGCGTTGAACTGGTCATCGTCCAGCTCGTACGGGTTATCGATCCCGAGATCCGGCTGATGCGCCTTCAGATACACGGCCGCATCCGCGATGTAGATCGGGTCGTCGTAAACGCTGATGTGGCCCTTGTACTTCTGGGCCTCGTTCGGATCGAGGATCACCGACCAGGACGTCGGGTCGGGCTTGACGTCATTCGTGTTCCACATCAGCAGGTTCGCCCCACGTCCGTGCGGGATCCCATAGTGGGTCCCGTCGAACGTGTTGTAGGGCTGGTCCTTGAGGTCGTCGAAGATCGTCTTGTAGTTCGGGACGAGATCAACGTTGACAGGCGACACATCGCCACCATCGACGAGACGGGCGGTCGCGTTACCAGAGGCAGAGACGCCGTCGTACTGTCCGGTCCTCATCAGGTCGACCATCTGGTCGGACGTGTCGGCGACCTTGACGTTCGTCTGGCAGCCGGTCTGCTGCTCGAACGGACTCACCCAGTCGACGCCCTTGGTGACGCTGCCGTCCTCGCAGTAACTGGCCCAGCAGATGATGTTGAGCTCACCTTCGCCGGCACCGACGCTGGTCAGCTCCTGACCTCCGTTGCTACCCCCGTTGTCATCCCCACCGCCGCAGCCGGCGATCACCAGCATGGTTGCGACAAGCCCAGCGACGATCGCCGCGGGCGTCCAGGCGGGGTGAGCTCTAAGTCGGCTCACTGTCCTTCCTCCTCTCCCTTTACGGCGACGGTCTGATCCGCTCGCCATCCGATTTTGACTTTCCGGCCGCGCTGCCCCTGGACCTCGGCTGAGGTGGTCTCCAGGTTCTGGCGGACGACTTGAAGTTCTCCCCCTGCCTGGAGGTCGACGAGGTAGCGGGTCACCATGCCGGCGTAGGAGACGTCCCTGATCGTCCCCTCCTCGACGTGGAGGCCGCTCGGCACGTTGCCGTTCTCGACGATGAAGATCTTCTCGGGGCGGACCGTGAAGCGCCGCCCATCTCTCTCCAGGAGGTTCGAGGCTCCAACGAAGCCCGCAACGAACGTGTTGTCGGGTCGCTCATAAATCTCGGTCGGAGCTCCGATCTGCTCGACGTGGCCCTCGTTGAAGACAGCGATCCGGTCGGACATCGTCAGAGCCTCCTCCTGGTCGTGGGTCACGTAGATGAACGTGATTCCGACCTGCTCCTGGATAGCGTTGAGCTCGACCTGCATCTGCTCGCGCAGCTTCAGGTCGAGGGCGCCGAGTGGCTCGTCGAGCAGCAACACCCTGGGCTCGTTGACGATCGCCCGCGCCAGCGCGACCCGCTGCTGCTGGCCGCCGGAGAGCTGGTTCGGCTTGCGCTCCTCATAGCCCCCCAGCCGCACGGTCGCGAGCGCCTCGGAGGCACGGCGCCGCCGCTCCTCCTTACCGACCCGCTTGACCCGCAGCCCGTACTCGACGTTCTCCCCAACGGTCATGTGGGGGAAGAGGGCGTAGTCCTGGAAGACCGTGTTGACCGAGCGGTCGTAAGGCGGCAGGCCGGTGACGTCCTGCCCTGCGAGCTCCACGCGGCCCTCGTCGGGCTCCTCGAAGCCAGCGATCATCCGCAGAGTGGTGGTCTTGCCCGACCCCGACGGGCCGAGCAGGGTGAAGAACTCCCCACGCTTCACCTCCAGATCCAGCGAGTCGACGGCGACGACGTCGCCGTAGCGCTTGCTCGCCCCGACCAGGTTTACGTCCGCGGGCTCGGCCCCCGGTCCCGGGTCCGGATCTGCCTCACTGGTTGCGGGCGTCGCGGCTACCGCCGCCTCCTTCTCCTCGATCGATCAGGTGCTCGGATGTGCGCACCGTACAACGCCGACCGGTGCGGCCGTAGGTATATCCGAGCATGACCCTGCCTCGCCAGGCCAGGGTGGCCAATCTTTGCTGGGCGGCTTGTACTTCCCGACTTCTACGTTCGGGAGTCCAGCCGCGTTCCGGGTCGCCCTAGTACCCGGGGGCGTACTTGGCCGTGAAGCCGAGCGGCTTGCGCTTCGTCTTGCGCCACCGTGGCCCCGAACCCTGCCTCCAGCGCTCACCGCCGGACGACGTGTCGTAGCGCAGCCCCGCTACCACCATGTAGGCGTGGCTCGCGTTGGCGTAGACCGTGATCCAGCGGCCCTTACCCGGCACGCCCCAGCTCGAGGCCATCGGCCCAGACGGCATTGGGCTGGCCAGCAGTCCCGCCGCATGCAGGACGTAGCTCACCGCTCCGGAGCAGTCGTACCCTTGGTCGAAGAACGTCCGATGGCCGCCGCCCCAGCGATAGGGGAGGGTGTGGATCGCGTTTCCCGCGGCGATCGCGGCCTGGATGTTGGCCGGCGCATCCGCGGGCGCTACCGCCGTGCCGTCCTTGCGCAGCGTCGCCCGGCCGGGAGGCCCAACGGGCGCGGCCGTGGTTGTGCTGGTCGTGGTCGTCGTGCTGCCGGGGGCGGCCGACCCGCCGGTCTGGGCGGCCGCCGGAACGGCGATCGCAAGTACGCACAGAGTTGTGATCCCCGCCACTGCGAGGCGACGCCTGCGTCTAAGTGTGTCTCGCATCCAACAGTTCTCCTCTGTCGGCCTGCGGGGTTAGCTGTCGGGCTAGCGCTGAAGGAGCCTGCGCCCCCACCCTCGCTTCCGGTGGGTTCGCCCCAATATCTGGTTCCCCCGCTCCCATCGCCAGGTGGTGATGGGACTCGGCGTAACTGGCGCGGGACCTTAGCAAACGTGAAAGAACCCTTGCAATCGCCGACCGTTCCTTAGTGATTACCCGCACGATCCCTGGGATTCGACGTCGCGGGAAAGCTCCCTTCAGCTCGCGATTGCCCAGCGCGGCGACGCGGCCCCGGGGAGAGGGGGCCGCGCCGCGCACTGGGATGGGAGGAGAGAGGCCTCCCAGCCGCCTTGGGGCGGCTAGAAGCCGGGGAAGTAGCGGGCGGCGTAGCCGCTGCCCGATCGCATGCTCGCCCGCCAGCGCGGTCCCGAGCCCTGGTTGAGTGCCTCGCCGACCGCGGAGGTGTCGAACCGCAGGCCGGCCACCGTCATCCAGGCGTGGCTGCGGTTGGCGTAGACGGTGATCCAGGATCCGGGTCCGGGGGCGCCCCAGGTCATCAGCGGCCCGGAGGAGAGGGGGCTGCGCAGCAGCCCGGCGGCGTGCAGCACGTAGCTGACTGCGCCGGAGCAGTCATAGCCCCTCGACTTGAAGCGGCGATGGCCGCCTCCCCAGATGTATGGCTTGGTGTGGATCCTGTTGCCCGCCTTGATCGCCTTGCGTACCTGGCCCGGGGCATCAGCCGGCGGCAGCGCCGTGCCGTCGGGCTGTAGCTGCGCCGTGCTGCCGGGGACGGACGGAGTGATGGTCGTGGTGGTCGTGCTGCCGGGGGGCGCCGCCCCACCGGTCTGGGCCATCGCCGGCACCGCGGCCGCGAGCGAAGCCACCAACAGCAGCCCTGCCACCATCGATTTCGTACCTCTGCTGGGTGTATCTGACCGCAAACCGTTCTCCTTCGTCGGCCTACGGGGTTAGCTGACGGGCTGACGCGAAAGGAGCCTGCGTCTCCACCCCTGGTGGATTCGCCCCAACTGCTTTGGTTCCCCCGTTCTCGTCCCGCACTGGCGGGGACGAGATTCGGCGTTTGGTTCGCGCGGAACGCTAGCAAACGAACCGGAGCTGTGAGCAGGTGCTCACAGAGCTCGCGGCATGGAGGCTAGAGCCCGTCCCAGTGGCGGATCGCGAAGCCCGTCGGCGTCCGCAGCGTGAACCGCCAGCGCGGGCCGCGGCCCTGGTCGATCCACTCGCCCCGAGGCGAGGTGTCATAGCGCAGCCCGGCGATGACCATGTAGGTGTGCACCCTGTTGGCGTAGACCGTGATCCAGGTGCCGGGACCCGGCGACCCCCACCAGGCGAGCTGGCCGGAGACGAGTGGCGAGCTGAGCAGCCCGGCCGCGTGCAGCACATAGCTGACCGCGCCCGAGCAGTCGTAGCCCCTCGCCTTGAAGCCGCGGTGGCCGCCGCCCCAGATGTAGGTCCTGCGGTGGATCTTGTTGGCGGCCTTGATCGCGCGGGCCACGGAGTAGGGAGCGCCGGCCGGAATGCTCGCCTTGCCCCCGGCGAGGATGGTCGCGACGTTGGCCGGGGCGGCGGGGGCGCCAACCGGTGCGCCCGGCACCGGGGTGGTGGTCGTCGTTCCGGTGCTGGTTGTCTGGCCCGAAGCCGAGCCGGCGGCGATCAGCGCGGCGGCGAGCAGCGCCCCTGCCAGCCCAAGCCGGCGGCCTTGGCGTGATCGGCGAGACAGCAATGAATCCCTCCTCCGGTCCCTTCCTAATCGGTTGGGACTGGCCTCCTCCGTAAGCGGAAGACCGTATCAGAGCAGGGGTTTCTGTGAGCGTGCCTTAACAAATGTCCAGTCGGATAAGTTGGAATCCGTGGAACTCGAGGGGAAGAGGGTGCTGCTGAGCGGTGCCACCGGGGGGCTCGGGCGGGCCATCGCGGGTGAGCTCGCCGGGCACGGGGCCGTGCTGGTGCTCAGCTCCCGAAAGCCGGAGGAGCTCGAACGGCTCGCGCACTCACTTCCAGGGGGAGCGGACCGGCACCGGGCGATCGTCGCCGACCTGGCCGAGGCGGGGGCCGCCGAGCAGCTGGTCAGGGACGCGGGCGCCCTCGACGTGTTGGTCGCGAACGCCGCCCTTCCCGGTGTCGGCTCGATCGAGAAGGTCGAGGCAGAGGAGCTCACCCGGACCCTCCGCGTCAACCTCGAGGCGCCGATGCTGATGGCCCGTGAGCTGGTCCCGGCGCTGATCCAGAAAGGTCAGGGCCACATCGTCTTCATCTCCTCCATCAACGGGAAGGTGGGGACCCCGCGCACCGCCGTCTACTGCGCGACCAAGTTCGGGATGCGCGGTTTCGCGCTGGCGCTCCGCGAGGATCTTCAGCCGAAGGGCGTGGGTGTCTCGACCGTGCTGCCGGGTTTCATCCGGGAGGCCGGCATGTTCCACGACTCGGGGGTCAAGTCGCCGGCCGGCCTCGGCACGACCTCGCCGGCGAAGGTCGGCAAGGCGGTCGTCACCGCCATCACCCGGGACCGGTCCGAAGTCGAGCCCGCGACGCTGCGCCTGCGGTTGGCGAGTGCGATCGCCTACCGGCATCCGGAGTTCGCGGCTCGCATCCAGCGACGGGGCGGGGCCGAGAGGATCGCCGAGGAGCTCGTCGCCGGCCACGCCGGCAAGCGCTGAAGTACTCTGCGAGGCGCGCGTCAAGGACAGACGCGCGGCGTGCCGAGGGACACGCTCCATCGCGTCATAGGACAGGAGAGCCGATGAGGAAGCTCGCGCTGGTGTCGGTCGTGTTCGGATTGCTGCTGCTCGCGCCGAGCGCGCAGGCCGCGATCCCCAACCTCTTTGGTGGAGCGCTGACCTGCACGGTGGCGGGGGACGGGGTGCGCGAGTGCGGAACCGACGCGAGCAACGACGCCACCGGCGTTCGCAGCACCGCCGCCAGCTGGGACGGGACCCCGATCGACGTCAAGGTGGCCTTCCCCTCCCTCCCGAGCGGAACCGACGGCGACTACCCGCTGATCATCTGGGGCCACGGCTACGGCGGGTCGAAGAACGACATCTCGTTCAGCGCTATGCGGCGTTTCACCGACCGCGGTTACGCGGTCTTCGCCATGACCGCCCGCGGATTCCATCAATCCTGCGGGAAGCCCAATGCGATCAGCGACGCGGCGGGCGCCTGCGACCGCGCGGGATGGATTCACCTGATGGATGACCGCTATGAGATCCGGGACGCCCAGTTCTTCGCCGGTGAGCTCGCCGACGAGGGCCTGGTCGATGGCCAGCGGGTCGGCGCCATCGGCGGCTCCTACGGCGGCGGCCTCTCGCTCCAGCTCGCCTCGCTCAAGGACCGCGTGATGATGCCGGACGGCAGGCTGGTGCCCTGGACGAGCCCGGTCGACGGGATCCCTATGCGGATCGCCGGAGCGACCCCCGACATCCCCTGGAGCGACCTGGCGTACTCGCTGAGCCCGAACGGCGGCAAGCTCGACTACGTCGCGGACGCGTCCTACAGCGGGCGGCCCGGGATCGAGAAGCTGTCGTTCCAGAGCGGTCTCTATCTGAGCGGCCAGCTGGCGGGCAGCTACTGCGGACAGGCTCCTTATCCGACCTGCACCGACCCCCAGTCCAACGTCACCGAGTGGAAGAACCGCCTCGATCAGGGCGAGCCCTACGACGGCGACCCCCTGATCAGCTCGCTCCTCGGCGAGGTCAAGGCACATCACTCGGCGTACTACATCGATCACTCCGACCCCCCCGCGGCGGTGCTGATCTCGAACGGCTTCACGGACGACCTCTTCCCCGCCGACGAGGCGATCGCCTACTACAACCGGATTCGCTCGCAGTACCCGGATGCCCCGATCTCACTGCTGTTCGGCGACTTCGGTCACATGCGGGCGAACAACAAGCCCGGTGACATCGCCGCCCTGACCGCGGCGCAGGACGCCTGGCTTGATTTCTACGTCAAGGGAAGCGGCTCGCAGCCCTTCCACGGGGTGACCAGCTTCGCGATGACCTGCCCTGACTCGCAGCCCTCCGGTGGCCCGTTCCGGGCCGGTAGCTGGGCGGGCCTGCAGAAGGGTGTGGTGCGCTTCCGCGACTCGGGCACGAAGACGATCTCCGCCGGTGGCGGCTCGCCCAGCGTCGACGCGAAATTCGATCCCGTCGCCGGGCACGACGCCTGCGCCACGGCGTCAGGGGCTGATCTCTCCGGCGTGGCGACCTACCGGCTGCCCGCCGCAGCCGGGAGCGGCTACACGCTGATGGGATCGCCGACGGTGGTGGCGACCATCAACTCCCAGGTCGCGAACTCCGAGCTCGCCGCCAGGCTGCTCGATGTCGGGCCGGACGGGACGGAGACCCTCGTCGACCGCCAGCTCTACCGGCCGCAGGTCGGCGCGGCGCGGCAGGTCCTCCAGCTGCATCCCTCGGGACATCTGTTTGCGGCCGGCCACGTCGCCAAGCTCGAGCTGCTCCCCCGCGACGCGGGGGGATCGGACCTGAGCAGCTACGGCCGACCGGCGAACGGCCAGGGCGACATCACCGTGTCGAAGCTCGACCTCCGCCTGCCGGTGCTCGAGGGACCGGGCGCGGCCGGTGGCCAGGTGGTCGCAGCTCCGGCGCTGCCGCTGCCGTGCGGCTCGGCGATCGCGCAGCAGTACTCCTCGTCGGAGTACCTCCGCGCCACGCTGGGAGCCGGCAAGGTCCGCGTGAAGGGGCGGAAGGGGCGAGTCCCCGTCGATTCGGCACCGGGGATGAACCCGTGCCGGACCAAGGTCACGCTGCTCAAGGCGCGCGTCGCAAAGAAGAAGGGCCGGGCCGCCAAGAAGAAGGGCAAGAAGAAGAAGACCCGGGTGCTCGGCCGCGGCACGGCGACGATCGCAGGCGGCCAGAGTAAGAAGGTCAAGGTCAAGCTCACGAAGAAGGGCCGCGTCGCGCTGCGGCGCGGTGGTCGCGTCCTGGTCCAGATCACGACCATCGACTCCGCCGGCAACACGGCGCAGCTGACCAAGGTCAAGGTGGCCGCGTCCCACGAGAAGCACAAGAAGAAGCGCTAGAGAGCGTCTGGCCGGCGAAGCGCCGGGAATAGACTGAGGACGTGAGCGCGGAGGACAGCTTCGGAGCGCAGGCGAGCCTGGAAGTCGGTGGCCGCGAGTTCGAGATCCACCGGCTCGACGCTCTGCAGCAGCGCTTCGACGTCGCGCGCCTGCCCTACTCGCTCAAGGTCCTGCTCGAGAACGCGCTGCGCCTCGAGGACGGGACCTCGGTCACTTCGGGCGACGTCGAGGCGATCGCCAGCTGGGATGCGAAGGCCGAGCCTTCGGTCGAGATCCCGTTCCAGCCGGCGCGGGTTCTGATGCAGGACTTCACCGGCGTCCCCGCGGTCGTCGACCTGGCCGCGATGCGCGACGCGATGGAGGAACTCGGCGGGGACCCGAGCGCGATCAACCCGCTCGTCGACGTCGACCTGATCATCGACCACTCCGTCCAGGTCGACGCCTTCGGGAACCAGCGCGCCTTCGACGTGAACGCCCAGCGCGACTACGAGCGGAACGGCGAGCGCTACGCGTTCCTGCGCTGGGGCCAGACCGCGTTCGACAACTTCCGGGTCGTGCCGCCAGCCACCGGCATCTGCCACCAGGTGAACCTCGAGTACCTGGGCCGCTGCGTCTGGACCCGCGAGGTCGACGGCATGGCCCAGGCCTATCCCGACACCCTCGTCGGCACCGACTCCCACACGACGATGATCAACGGGCTCGGTGTGCTCGGCTGGGGGGTCGGCGGGATCGAGGCTGAGGCCGCGATGCTCGGCCAGCCCATCTCGATGCTGCTCCCCCAGGTGATCGGCTTCAGGCTGACCGGCGAGCTGCGAGAGGGGGCCACCGCCACCGATCTGGTCTTGACGGTGACCGAGATGCTCCGCGAGAAGGGAGTGGTCTCGAAGTTCGTCGAGTTCTTCGGCCCCGGCATCTCCGGGCTCGGCCTCGCCGATCGGGCCACGATCGGCAACATGTCGCCGGAGTTCGGCTCGACCTGCGCGATCTTCCCGATCGACGCCGAGACGCTCCGCTACCTCGAGTTCACCGGCCGGCCGACCGAGCAGATCGAGCTGGTCGATGCCTACACGCGCGAGCAGGGCCTCTTCCACGAGCCGGACTCCGAGGAGCCCACCTACAGCGACACCCTCGAGCTCGATCTCGGCGACGTCGAGCCGAGCGTCGCCGGGCCGAAGCGCCCGCAGGACAGGATCGCGCTCACCAACGCGAAGCCGGCCTTCCTCGAGGCGATGCAGGAATGGAACGAGAAGGCGGGCGAGGAGCTCGGCAGCATGCTCGACCAGGCAATCGACGAGTCCTTCCCCGCTTCCGATCCCCCCGCCGAGGACCACAACGGGGAAACCGGCAAGCCTCGCAGGGCGGGACTGACTGCGGTGGCGGAGATGAAGAAGACCAGTGACGCGATTTCTGTGGAGCTCGAGGACGGTCAGACGGTCGAGCTCGACCACGGGATGGTGGTGATCGCGGCGATCACGAGCTGCACCAACACCTCGAATCCCTCGGTCATGCTCGCCGCCGGCCTGCTCGCCAAGAAGGCGGTGGACCGCGGCCTGGATCGCAAGCCCTGGGTCAAGACCTCCCTCGCCCCCGGGTCGACGGTGGTGACCGAATACCTGGAGAAGTCGGGCCTGGACAAGCCCCTCAACGAGCTCCAGTTCAACCTGGTCGGTTACGGCTGCACCACCTGCATCGGGAACTCCGGCCCGCTTCCAGAGGCGATCTCCGAGGCAGTCAACGAGAACGACCTGGTGGTCTGCTCGGTCCTCTCCGGGAACCGCAACTTCGAGGGCCGGATCAACCCGGACACGAGAGCCAGCTACCTGGCGTCGCCTCCGCTGGTCGTCGCCTACGCCCTGGCGGGCCGCATGGACATCGATCTGAACTCGGAGCCTCTCGGCCTGGACTCCGACGAGCAGCCGGTCTACCTCTCCGACGTCTGGCCGAGCTCCGAGGAGATCAAGGAGATCGTCGGGGAGGCGGTGCGCGCGGACATGTTCACCAAGAGCTACGCCGACGTCTTCACCGGCGACGACCGCTGGCGCGGCATCGAGGTTCCCGAGGACGATCGGTACACCTGGCCGGACTCGACCTACGTGCGCAAGCCGAGCTTCTTCGAGGGCATGGACCCCGAGCCGAAGCCGGTCGAGCCGATCGAGGGCGCCAGGGTGCTCGCCGTGCTCGGCGACTCGGTCACCACCGATCACATCTCGCCCGCGGGCGCGATCAAGAAAGACAGTCCGGCCGGGAAGTGGCTGATCGACCAGGGCGTCGACGTCCGCGACTTCAACTCCTACGGCTCCCGCCGCGGCAACCACGAGGTGATGATCCGCGGAACCTTCGCCAACGTCCGGCTGCGGAACCGGCTGGTCGAGAGGGAGGGCGGCTTCACCAAGCACTTTCCGGATGGCGAGGAGACGACGATCTACGACGCGGCGATGAAGTACGCCGACGAGGGTGTCCCGCTCATCGTCCTGGCCGGCAAGGAGTACGGCTCCGGCTCATCCCGCGACTGGGCGGCGAAGGGCACCAACCTGCTCGGCGTGCGCGCCGTGGTCGCGGAGAGCTTCGAGCGCATCCATCGATCCAATCTGATCGGGATGGGCGTCCTGCCGCTGCAGTTCCCCGAGGGCGAGTCGATCGAGTCGCTCCGCCTGACCGGCGAGGAGACCTTCGATGTCGCCGATCTCGAGAACGGGGAGGCGAAGACCGTCGAGGTGACCGCTACACGCGACGGCGCCGACGACGTCACCTTCGAGGCCACCGTCCGGATCGACACGCCGAACGAGGTGACCTACTTCCAGAACGGCGGCATCCTTCACCGCGTACTGCGGGACCTGCGGCAGCGCGCCTAGCCGGCAGGGACTGGCGCGTCGAAAGCGGTGGGCCCCCGTTTCCCCTATTTGAGATGGGGCAGAAAAGAGCGGCGTGGCGGGGCCGCGGGAGGCAGGGGGTCCACACGGCCCGCGCCACGCCTGCGCGTCGGTAGCCAGGGAGGGATTTCCGACGCGATCGTCCCGGGAGGCGGGACTGGCCCCGGGACGAGTCTTGTGAAGGTATTACGTCCTCCCGCCTCCAGGGCGATTATCCCTCGATTCGTCCGGCGGTGTCAACTGTTCCTGTGAACAAGTCCCCCGGATCGCTCGATTCCCCAGCCGCGGCGCTCGATCAACTCGATTCCGATCACCGTGCCGAAAGGCCCGATCGGCGTGAGCGTCGCCGCGAACAGCGGCCAGGGTGCCTCGCGGCGCAGGAGCGCGACGAAGACCAGCGCGCAGAGGCCCAAATAGCCGACGCCGTGCAGGAGGCCGAAGAGCGATGTCTCGGAGTGGTACCCCGGCGCGATCCAGAAGAAGAGCAGCGCCGCGAACAGGCACGACTCGAACCAGGAGGCGTACTTGACCCACCTGAACAGCGTGCCGGGGACTGGCTTCGGCAGCGGTTGGACCTGCTCGGCTGTGGTCACGAGCGCAAGCTAGCGCGCCTGCGCGGCACATCACTCCTGGGCTCGACTCAGCTCCTGTCCGGACTGCGGCCGCACCCTCTCGGTGGCCGTGATCAGGCGTGTCGCAGTGGCCGACTCGGCCTAGGCAGGGTCGGCGCGGCCCATCAGGGCCGTGAGCACGATCCGCTCCTGTTCCTTCGTGTGTGCCACCGCGTAGCCCTCTCCGGGGCTGGCGCGGGGCGGACGCCCGACGTAGCCGAGCTCTACGCCCTCCGGAAGCAGCTCGGGCATGCGGCGCTGCATCACCGACCAGGCGCCCATGTTGCGCGGCTCCTCCTGGACCCAGACGATCTCCTTGAGCTTCGGGTAGCTCGCGATCAGCTCTGTGAGCTGCTCCTTGGCGAACGGGTAGAACAACTCGACTCGGGCGATGGCCACGTTGTCGATCTCCTCGCGCTTGGGCGCGGCGTCGATGTCGTAGTAGATCTTGCCGCTGCAGAGGATGAGGCGGTCGACCTTCTTCTTGCGGTCCGGGGCACGAGGGTCGTCCAGAACGAACTCGAACGAGCCCGAGCTCAGCTCCTCGAGCGTGGAGGTCGCGCGTGGCAGGCGCAGCAGCCCCTTGGGCGTGAAGACGACCATCGGCCGGGCCTTCGCGATGTGGGCCTGTCGGCGAAGGAGATGGAAGTACTGCGACGCGGTCGAGGGGTTCGCGATGCGGATGTTGCCCTCGGCGGCGAGCTGGATGAAGCGCTCGATCCGAGCGCTCGAGTGCTCGGGGCCCGCGCCCTCGTAGCCGTGCGGAAGCAGCAGGGTGAGCCGAGAGGTCTGGCCCCACTTCGCCTCGGCCGAGACGATGAAGCTGTCGATGATCACCTGCGCCGCGTTGCCGAAGTCGCCGAACTGGGCCTCCCACAGCACCAGGCTGTCCGGGGAGTGCGCCGAGTAGCCGTACTCGAAGCCGAGGCAGGCCGTCTCCGATAGCGGGCTGTTGTGCAGCTCGAGCGGCGCCGTCGCGTCTGGCAGGTTCTGGATCGGTGCGTAACGGAGGCCTGTCTTCTCGTCGTGGAGGACGAGATGGCGGTGAGAGAAGGTGCCGCGTTCGGTGTCCTGGCCGGTGAAGCGGACGTGCACGTCCTCTGTGAGCAGCGACCCCAGCGCGAGCGCCTCGGCGTGGCCGAACTCGATCCCGCCCTGGTCCATCGCCTCGAGCCTTTGGAGAGCGGCTTGCGCAGCTTGCGGTGGATCGTGAAGCTGTCCGGCACGCGCAGCAGCTCCTCGTTGAGCTTGCGGAGCTTCTCCTCCGGCACCGCGGTCTCGACGCTCGGGCTGCGCGTCCGGTCGAGCTCGCCCGTGCCGGTCGCGGTCGGATCGGCGAACTCGCCCGACTCGATCTTTTGCCGGAGATCGTCGTGCGCGGCCTTGAGCCGCTTCTGCCGCTCGTCATTGCGCTCCTCGACCTCGTCCGGGGTGACGATCCCCTCCTTGACCAGCTCCTCGGCGTAGAGCTGGCTGACCGGGGGGTGATCCTTGATCTTCTGTGCCATCAGGGGCTGGGTGTAGGCGGGCTCGTCGGTCTCGTTGTGGCCGAAGCGGCGATAGCCGATCAGGTCGATGACGACGTCGCGGCCCCAGCGCTCGCGATAGGCCATCGCCAGGCGGACGGCAGCAAGGCACGCCTCTGGGTCGTCGGCGTTCACGTGGACGATCGGTACGTTGAAGCCCTTCGCCATGTCGGCGGCGTAGGGAGTCGAGCGGCCCTCCTCGGGATCGGTCGTGAAGCCGATCTGGTTGTTCTGGATGATGTGGACGGTGCCGCCGGTCGCGTAGCCCTTCAGCGACTGGAGGTTGAGCGTCTCAGCGACCACACCCTGGGCCGGGAAGGAGGCGTCGCCGTGGAGCAGGACCGGGACCGCGGCCATCGGGTCGTGCTCGAGGCGGCCGTCCCTGCGGGTGGTCTGTGAGGCGCGGGCGGCGCCGGTCACGACCGGGTCCACGTACTCGAGGTGGCTGGGGTTCGGATAGAGACGGACCACGATCTCCGACTCATCCTTGGTCTTGAAGACGCCGGTGTGGCCGTAGTGGTATTTGACGTCGCCGGTGCCGCCGGTTGGGATCGCGGCGAGGGACTTGACCGCCTCGATCGCCTTCGCCCCCTCGAACTCCGCCAGGATCGCCTCGATCGGCCGACCGATGTTGTGGGCGAGGACGCTGAGCCGGCCACGGTGAGCCATCCCGATCACGACGTCGTGGGCACCCTCCGTGTGGGCCATCTCGAAGACCTCGTTCAGCATCGGCACCACAGTGTCGAGGCCCTCGATCGAGAACATCTTCTGGCCGAGGTAGGCCTTCTCCAGGTAGCGCTCGAAGCCGAAGACCTGGATCAGCTGGTCGAGCAGCGCCCCCTTCTCGTCGGGATCCAAGGGCTTGCGGTGCCAGCCGGTCTCGATCATGTCTCGCAGCCACATCCGCTGCTGGTGCGAGGAGAGGTGCTCGATCTGGTAGGCGATCGTGCCGCAGTAGGCCTCACGCATCCGCGGCAGCGCTTCGAGCAGCGTCTCACCCTCGACCCCGATGCGGAGGATCTCCGCGGGAATCTCGGACATCAGCTCCGGCGTCAGGTTCACGTTCTCCGGCTGGAGAGCCGGGTCGCCCTTCGGCTCTGAGCCGAGCGGGTCAAGCCGGGCCGCGAGGTGGCCGTGCGTCCGGTAGGCCTTGAGCAGCGAGGTCGCGGCCTGCACAGCCTGGAGCAGCTCGGTGTCTGGCTTGGCCGCGACCGCCGAGCCCTGGACGCCGGGAGCGCCCGGAGCCGGCAGCGGCGGCGACGAGGCCGACGCCGGATGGGCCGCGGTGATCGATGCCGAATCGATGCCGAGGTCGCCGGCGACCAATTCGTAGAAGTCGTCCTCGCCCTGGAGCAGCTCCTCGATCCGGCGCAGGAACGAGCCGGACTCAGCGCCCTGGATCACGCGGTGGTCGTAGGTCGAGGTCATCGTCATGACCTTCGACACTCCCAGCGCCTTGATCTTCTCGGGCTGGGCGTGGCGCCACTCCACCGGATAGGCGAGCGAGCCCGCGGCGACGATCGTGCCCTGCCCGGACATCAGGCGCGGCACCGAGGCGACTGTTCCCAGTCCGCCCGGGTTGGTGAGGCTGATGTTGGTGCCCTGGAAGTCGTCGGCGGTGAGCTTGTTCTCGCGCGTCTTGGTGATCAGCTCCTCGTAGTAGGAGTGGAAGCCCGAGAAGTCGAGCCCGTCCGCTCCCTTGATGCAGGGGACGAGCAGCGACCGCTGGCCCTTGCGCTCGACGTCGACAGCGATCCCGAGGTTGATGCTGCCCGGCTCCGCGACGGTCGGCTTGCCGTCGGCGTCCTCGTAATGGCGGGCCATCACCGGCCACTCCTGGGCAGCCTTGACGATCGCCCAGGCGATCAGATGGGTGAAGCTCACCTTCATGCCCCGCTCCCTGAGAACCTCGTTGAGGGCCTTGCGCTTGGCGTCGAGCGTGTCGACGGCGAGCTCGCGGAACGAGGTCGCCGTCGGGATCGAGCGGCTCTCGTTCATCGCCCTCGCGAGGGACGCAGCTGGGCCGCGGAGGGGCTTCGTCTCTCCCTCGGTCACGGCGGGGGCGACGGCGCCATTGCCCTCGGGCGAGAGCACGTCCGACTTCCTGATCTTTCCGCCGGGGCCGCTGCCCTTCACGTTCTTCAGGTCCACACCGTTCGCCTGAGCGGCGCGGCGCGCGACCGGGGTCGCGCGGCGGCTGACGGCTTCGCCATCAGCCGGCACCTCCTCAGCTTCGCTCAGCGAAGCGGTGGCGCGGGCGGAGCCCGCGCGGGGCGTGCCGGGCGAGGGCGCGTCTGCCTCGGCAACCGTTGTCGCACCGGCCCCGTCGCCGGATGGCGCCTCGCCCTTGGTCATCTCGGCGAGCGGTTTGCCGACCTCGACCGTCTCGTCGGGGCCGACCAGGATCTTGGTGATCGTTCCGGAGGCGGGGGCGGGAACCTCGGCATCGACCTTGTCGGTCGAGACCTCGACGACGGTGTCGCCTTCCGCGATCTGGTCGTCCTCCGAGACGTGCCACTCGAGCACGGTCCCCTCTGTCACCGACTCGCCCATCTCGGGCATCACGATCTCGAGCCCACCACCCTCGAGTGACTTGCCGGCGGACACCGAGGCGTCGTCGGTGGTCGCCTTCTCGCCCGCGTCGGCCGCAGGCTCCTCAGTGGTCGCCGCGCCCGCGCCGTTCGACTCGGCCTCCGCCTCGGCCGAGGGCTGATCGGACTGGACCTCCTGATCGGCGGCCGGCTGAGCTGCCTGCTCGGGCGGGCCTCCGTTCGGATCGATCTCGGCGAGCGGCTTGCCGACGTCGACCTCCTCGTCGACCTGGACGATGATCTTGGTGACGGTGCCGGAGGCGGGTGCGGGGACCTCGGCATCGACCTTGTCGGTCGAGACCTCCACCATCGTCTGGCCTTCCTCGACCGGATCCCCCTCCGTGACACGCCACTCGAGCACAGTGCCCTCAGTCACCGACTCGCCCATCTCGGGCATCAAAAGCTGCACCTTCTGCTTAGTGGCCATTCCCTACTAACTGTATGACGTTCCCGGAATCTGTCTGCCAGGAACGCTGCTACCCAATTCGGGCAATGAGGTCGACCGACGGCCAGCCCTGATCCCGCAGGAACTCCCGGGTCGGCGCGGTCGTCTCACAGAAGGCGCAGGCGATCACGTCGGAGAATCCGACCGGGCCGTTGATCGCGATCGGCATGTCGCAGGCGGGACAGGCGAGAGACCGGCTCCCGAGCCACGCGGCCCGCTCGGCTGGCCGCAGCTCGACCCGTCCGGCGGCGGCGCTCAGCCGCTCATCTCGCTCTGGACCGGGGGTGCTGGCCGGGTCGTAGAAGATCCCCACGTATTGATTATTGCGCTCGCGCCCTCTCGGCCAAACCCCCGCGCGTCCGAGGCCGCGCGCCGTGTAAGTTCCGCTCTGAGCATGGAACGGAGGGGGAGGTGAGATGAGCTACTTCGTCACCGGTGCCACCGGGTTCATCGGCCGCAACCTGGTCGAGCAATTGCTCGAGCGCGAGGGGACGATCTACGTCCTGGTACGTGAGGGATCCCGGGGCCGGCTCGAGGAGCTGAGGAGCCGCTGGGGCGCCGAGGAGGGCCGGATCGTGCCGGTGATCGGCGACCTCTCCCAGGAGAAGCTCGGCTGCGGCGATCAGATCGACGAGCTCAGGGGCAAGATCGATCACTTCTTCCACCTGGCGGCGATCTACGACATGACCGCGGACGCGGAGAGCCAGCGCGTCGCCAACGTCGAGGGAACGCGGGAGGCCGTACGGCTGGCCGAGGATCTCGACGCGAAGCGCTTCCACATGGTCAGCTCGATCGCCGCAGCGGGCCTCTACAAGGGCACCTTCACCGAGGACATGTTCGAGGAGGCCGAGAAGGTCGAGAACCACCCCTACTTCCAGACCAAGCACGAGTCCGAGGCGGTGGTTCGGGAGGAGTCCTCGGTCCCGTGGCGGGTCTACCGGCCCGGGATCGTCGTCGGCCATTCGGAGACCGGCGAGATCGACAAGATCGACGGGCCCTACTACTTCTTCAAGCTTCTGCAGCGCGCCCGCAACGCCCTGCCGCAATGGTTCCCCGGCGTCGGGATCGAGGGCCGCAGGATCAACATCGTCCCGGTCGACTTCGTAGCCAAGGCGATGGACCACATCGCGCATATCGACGGCTTCGATGGGCAGGCCTTCCACCTCACTGATCCGAATCCGCTCACGGCCGGCCAAGTGATCAACGTCTTCGCGAAGGCGGCCCACGCCCCCGAGGCGGCGATGCGGATCGACTCCCGGATGTTGGACTTCATCCCGAAGCAGGTCCGCGCCGGCCTGACGACGTTGCCGCCCGTGAAGCGGATCACCGACCAGGTCCTCGCCGACCTCGGCATCCCGCGCTCGGTGCTCGTCTACATCAACTATCCGACCGACTTCGACTCGACCAAGACACAGACGGCTCTGGAGGGGACCGGCATCTCCGTCCCGCCGCTCGCCAGCTACGCCGACAGGCTCTGGGACTACTGGGAGCGCAATCTCGACCCCGACCTGTTCAAGGACCGCTCGCTGTCCGGCGCGATCGGCGGCAAGGTCGGTGCTGATCACCGGCGCGTCCTCCGGCATCGGCAAGTCGACGGCGATCAAGTGCGGGGAGGCGGGCGCCGAGGTCCTGCTCGTCGCCCGGACGCCCGAGAAGCTCGAGGAGACGAAGGCCGAGATCGAGGAGGCCGGCGGGACCGCCCACATCCACCAGTGCGACCTCTCGGACATCGAGGACGTCGAGCGGATGGCGAAGGAGGTGCTCGACCAGCACGAGCGGGTCGACATCCTCGTCAACAACGCCGGCCGCTCGATCCGCCGCTCGGTCGAGCTCTCCTACGAGCGCTTCCACGACTTCGAGCGGACCATGCAGCTCAACTACTTCGGCGCCCTCCGGCTGATCCTCAGCCTGCTGCCGGCGATGCGGAAGCGCAGCAAGGGCCGCAAGGGCGGCCAGATCATCAACGTCAGCTCGATCGGGGTGCAGACCCACACCCCGCGCTTCTCGGCCTACGTCGCCTCGAAGGCGGCACTCGATGCCTGGTCGCGCTGCGTCGCGAGCGAGGTGATCGACGACGGCGTCCACATCACCACGATCTACATGCCGCTGGTGCGGACCCCGATGATCGCCCCGACGAAGATGTACGACGCCTTCCCGACGAGCACCCCGGAGGAGGCCGCCGAGATGATCACCAACGCGATGATCTCCAAGCCGAAGAAGGTCGCGACCCGGCTGGGTAACTTCGGCGAGCTGCTCTACAACGTCGCGCCGAAGGCATCGGACGCGATCCTCAACACGGCGTACAAGCTATTCCCGGACTCGAGCGCCGCAAAGGGGAAGGAGGACGGGAAGCCGCCCGAGAAGGAGCAGGAGCTCTCGACCGAGGGTGTGGCCTTCGCCTACCTCATGAGAGGAGTTCACTGGTAGTAGGGTCGAGCGCGTGGCCACCCAGACCCGCCGGCTGAAGCACTGGGGGTGGGGGTACGAGGACCAGCAGTCCTCGAAGGACGAGGTCGAGGGGATCGCAAGGGCGGTGACCGATCGGCTCGGATTCGACGTCGACGGGATCGAGGAGCCGGTCCCGCTCGACTCGGTTGAGCTGGCCGGGTCCCGGTTGAGGTCGCCCAAGCGCTTCGCCGAGATGTTCTCCGACGACCGATACGACCGGCTCGCGCACGCGCTCGGCAAGGCCTACCGGGACGTGGTCCGCGGCTTCCGGGGCGAGTTCCCGAACCCGCCCGACCTGGTCGCGTATCCCGAGACGCCAGAGGATGTCGACCTGGTCCTCAACTTCTGCGCCGACGAGAAGGCGGCGGCGATCCCCTTCGGCGGCGGCACGAGCGTGGTCGGCGGCGTCGAGCCGCGGGCCCTGGACGACTACCGGGGAGTGGTCAGCGTCGACATGCGGCGGATGGACCGGGTGCTGGAGGTGGACCCGATCTCGATGGCGGCTCGGATCCAGGCGGGCGCCACCGGGCCGGGGCTCGAGGACCAGCTCCGGGAGCACGGGCTGACGCTTCGGCACTTCCCGCAGTCGTTCGAGTACTCGACGCTGGGCGGCTGGATCGCCACCCGCGCCGGCGGCCACTTCGCGACGCTCTACACCCACATCGACGACCTGGTCGAGTCGATCCGCGCGGTGACGCTGGACGGGGACTGGGAGAGCCGCCGCCTGCCCGGTTCCGGTGCGGGGCCGAGCCCCGATCGAATGCTGCTCGGCTCGGAGGGAATCCTGGCGGTGATCGTCGATGCCTGGGTGCGGGTGCGCGAGCGGCCGGACGAGAAGGTCTCGGCCGCGATCGCCTTCGACGATTTCGCCTCGGGCGCGGAGGCGGTGCGCGAGATCTCGCAGGCCGGGCTCTATCCGTCGAACTGCCGACTGCTCGACGCAGTCGAGTCGGAGACCTCATCGGCGGGACCGCCCGGCAAGGCGCTGCTCGTGCTCGGCTTCGAGTCCGCGCACCATCCCGTCGAGGACTCGCTCGCGCTTGCGATCGACGCCGCGACCGCTCACGGCGGGGAGCCCGGGGAGGTGAGGCGGGCGTCCTCCGCGCCCGGCGACGATCCGGTCAACGCCTGGCGTAATGCCTTCCTGTTCGCGCCCTACCTGCGGGACTCCCTGGTCGCCTGCGGGATCCTCTCCGACACCTTCGAAACTGCGATCACCTGGGACCGCTTCCCCGACTTCCACGCCGAGGTGATGGAGACGGCGAGCCGGGCGGTCGCCGAGGCGAGCGGGGAGCAGGCCGAGGGCCCCGGCTCACCGCGGATCAGCTGCCGGTTCACCCACGTCTACCCGGACGGGCCGGCGCCGTACTACACGGTGCTGGCGAAGGCCCGGCGCGGCGACGAGGTAGCGCAGTGGGACGAGATCAAGGCCGCGGTCTCCGAGACCGTGATCGACGCCGGCGGGACGATCACCCACCACCACGCGATCGGGCGGGATCACCGGCCCTGGTACGACCGTCAGCGGCCCGACCGCTTCGCGGACGCGCTGCGGGCCGCCAAGCGCGAGCTCGATCCCAGCGCCGTGCTCAATCCGGGTGTGCTCATAGATCCGGACCGAGACGCATAGCGACGCCCTCGAGCGTCGATTCCGGGCACTACCCTTCGCGGTCCATGGCCGGCCCCCTGACCAGGGAGAGGCCCGAACCGCAGGTGGCCGAGGTGGCCGCCGACGGCCCGGCCTCCAAGCCCCGCCGCGGTCCGGTGCGCGCGGCGATCGTCGCCCTGCGCCCGCAGGAGTGGGTGAAGAACCTGCTGGTCTTCGCCGGGCTCCTCTTCTCGGCGAAGTACAGGGACTTCGACGCCGTCGTGGACGCGACCGTCACCTTCGCCGCCTTCTGCATGGTCGCCTCGGCCGGCTACCTCATCAACGACGCCCACGACATCGCCGAGGACCGCCAGCACCCGACCAAGCGCTTCCGGCCGATCGCTGCGGGCGAGCTCGCCATCCCGACCGCGATCGGCCTGGCAATCGTGCTCGCCGTCGTTGCGCTCGCCGGTTCAGCCGTGCTCGAGGGCCTCGAGGTCGGCGGGCTCGTCCTGGCCTACGGCGTGGGCACCACTCTCTACTCCTACGTGCTCAAGCACGAGGTGATCCTCGACGTGATGACGATCTCGGGGCTGTTCGTGCTGCGGGTGCTCGCGGGAGCCGTCGCGGTGGGGGCTGACGCGTCGGCATTCCTGCTGCTCTGCACGGGGATGGTCGCGCTCTTCCTGGGCTTCACGAAGCGGCGTCAGGAGGCCACCTCGGAACTTCACGCGGGAACCAAGAGCCGTCCGGTGCTCGAGCACTACTCGATCCCCTTCCTCGACCAGATGGTCGCCTTGGTCACCGCGGCGACGGTGATGAGCTACGCGATCTATGCGGTCAACTCACCGCTGATCGGCTCCAAGATGCTCGCCACCCTGCCGCCCGTCCTCTACGGGATCTTCCGCTACCTCTACCTGATCTACGATCGCAAGGACACCCGCTCCACCGACGCGATCCTGCTCGAGGACTACGGGATGATCGGCGCCGGGGTCACCTGGGTCGCCAGCGTGATCATCCTGCTTGCGATCTACCACTAGCGTGACCGCCTGAGGCTGACTGGCCAGTCGGCCAGTCCGATACGCTCCGGGCGTGGATCTGACTCTGACCGACTCGGAGGCCGCCTTCCGCGACGAGGTTCGGAGCTGGCTGGAGGAGAACCACCCGGGGCCCGCCCCCGAGGGCGATGACGCCGCCGAGTTCGAGTTCCGCCGCGCC
Organism: uncultured Solirubrobacterales bacterium; assembly: GCA_963728755.1. Lineage (GTDB taxonomy): Bacteria > Actinomycetota > Thermoleophilia > Solirubrobacterales > 70-9 > DASUPK01. Next base: position 22,674 of record CAVSLI010000017.1, read on the forward strand.
TGGCAGAAGAGGATGCACGAGGCGGGCTGGGCCGGGATCTCGTGGCCCGAGGAGTACGGCGGCAAGGGCGCGACGCTGATCGAGCAGTCGATCTTCAATGAGGAGCTGGCCCGCCAGCGAGTCCGCTGCTCCGGCCAACGTGCTCGGTCTGGTGATGGGCGGCCCCGTGGTGATCGCGCACGGCGACGAGGAGCAGAAGGAGCGCTATCTCGAGCCCATCCTCTCCGGCGATGAGATCTGGTGCCAGGGCTTCTCCGAGCCGGAGTCGGGCTCGGACCTCGCCTCGCTCAAGACCCGGGCCGTGAAGAGCGAACGGCACCTGGAAGGTCACCGGCCAGAAGGTCTGGACGACCTACGCCCACGAGGCGAAGTGGTGCATGCTGCTCGCCCGCACCGACCAGGACGCTCCCAAGCACAAGGGCATCACCTACTTCATCCTCGACATGGACCAGCCGAACGTCGACGTCCGGCCGCTCCGCCAGATCACCGGCGAGGCCGAGTTCAACGAGATCTTCCTCGAGGAGGCCGAGGTGCCCGACGAGAACGTCGTCGGCGAGGTCGGGGGCGGCTGGCAGGTGGCGATAACGACGCTGATGTTCGAGCGGGCCGGGCTCGGCGCCGCTGCCGTGATCGGACTGAAGCGGACGATGGAGGATCTCGCTCGCGGTGATCCGCGAACGCGGACTGGATGAGGACCCGGTGATCCGCCAGCGGATCGCGGAGCTTCAGATCGGAATCGAGTCGATGCGGCTCGGCGCCCTGCGCGCGCTGACCGCAACGATGAAGACCGGCATCCCGGGCCCCGAGGGATCGCTCTCCAAGTGGCAGTGGGCCGACTACAACCAGGCGCTCACCGAGCTCGGCAACGAGGTCCTCGGCCCGGAGGGGATGCGGGCAGGGACCGAGTGGAGCTACCGCTTCCTGCGCTCCCGGGCCAACTCGATCGAGGGCGGCACCACCGAGGTGCTGAAGAACATCATCGCCGAGCGCGTGCTCGGCCTCCCGAGGCTGAGGTAGCGATGAACTTCGACCTCAACGACGAGCAGCAGGAGATCAAGCGCACCGCTCACGAGTTCCTCGGCGCGCGCTTCAAGCCCGAGAAGGTGCGTGAGCTCGCCGAGGCCGCAGTCCTACGACGACGCCCTCTAGAAGGAGATCGCCGAGCTCGGCTGGCCCGGAATCGCGATCTCCGAGGACGACGGGGGGCAGGGCCTCGGCATGGTCGAGCTGGCTGTGCTGCTCGAGGAGTCCGGCTACGCCTGCGCGCCCAGCCCGCTTCTGGGCAGCGCCGGGGCCGCGCTCGTCATCTCGGCCGCGGGCTCGGACGAGCAGCGCCCGAGGTGGCTGCCCGAGGCTCGCCTCGGGGGAGGCGACGGGCGCGTTCGGAGGCTTCTCCGACGGCACCAGCACCCTCTTCTGCGATCTCCCCACCGCTGACGTCGTCGTCACCTTCGATGGCGAGGGCGCCCTGCTCGCGTCCTCACCGGAGGTGGAATTCGAGCCCTTCGAGACGATCGACGCGACCCGCTCCTATGGGCTGGTCTCCGACGCCGCCGGCGAGCGGCTTCCCGGCGACGTCGACGCCGGCCGGGACCGGCTCGCGGTCGCGATCGCAGCGGAGCTCACCGGCATCGCGCCAGCGAACCCTCGAGATGGCCGTCGAGTACGCGCGCGAGCGACAGCAGTTCGGCCGCCCGATCGGCGCCTATCAGGGGGTCAGCCATCGCTGCGCCGCGATGCTGCTCGCCACCGAGGAGTCCCGCTCGCTGACCTACTACGCGGCCTGGACCGCCGACGCCGAGCCGGAGTCCCTGCCGATGGCCGCCGCAATGGCGGGCGCGCGCGCCGCGGACGCCGGCTGGGAGGTTCCCGCCTCAGCGCTGCAGGTCTTCGGCGGCATCGGCTTCACCTGGGAGCACGACCTGCAGTTCTGGCTCAAGCGCGGCCGCGTCGCCGGCCGCATGCTCGGCACCCCTCGCGACCACCGCGAGCGGGTCGCCGACCTCTCCGGCCTCGGCGCCGGCGAGCCCGCCGCCGTCTGATCCGAGGGTGCTCCGGTGATGCGAGGGCGGGCCGTCAGGCGCGACCGTTTGGCGGGCGAGGAGCAACCCGTCTCGTTCAGGCGAGCTCCGCGATGTAGTCCACGCCGTCGAGGTCGCGGTGCGGGAGGTACTGGAGCATCACCCGCTGCACCCCGACGCCCTCGAGCTCGCCGAGCCGCTCCCTCACCTGCGCGACCGTCCCCACGAGCCAGTGCCGTGGCAGCTGCTCGACGTAGGCCTCCGGGTCACTCGCCTCCTCGCCGCGGATCTCGGCTACCGCGTGGGCGCGCTCCAGCATGTCGACTTCGTCCGAGCCGATCACGCAGCCCGTCATCAGCGAGATGACCGGCTCCGGGCGACTCGCGTCTTGCCAGGCCCGCTTGATCTTGGGAGCCGCCTCGGCGCAGTCCTCGGCCCCCATCATCACCAGGTTGTACTCGTCGGCCCAGCGCGCGGCGAGCGCGAGGCTCCGCGGTCCGGCATTGCCACCGACGATCAGGTTGGGAGGGGAGAGCGGCTTGGGCAGCGCGTTGCCACCGGCGATCTCGTAGTGCTCGCCCTGGAAATCGAAGCTTCCCTCGCCCCATTGGCGCCGCACGATCTCGATCTGCTCCTCGAACATCCGGAAGCGGACGCCGGTCGGCGGAAATGGGAAGCCATAGGCCCGGTGCTCTGCCTCCAGCCAGCCGGCGCCCATGCCGAGCTCGATGCGCCCGCCACCCGAGATGTGGTCGGCGGTGACCGCATTCTTGGCCAGAACCGATGGGTGCCGGAAGGTGGCGGGCGAAACGAGTGTGCCGAGGCGCAGTTCCGAGGTGATCGCGGCCAGGCCGGCGATCGTCGCCCAGGCGTCGAGCGAGCCCCGATCTGCCGTGCCCATCACCGAGGCGTAGTGGTCCGAGCGGAAGAGCGCGTCGATGGGGCTGTACTCGCAGGCCTTGGCCAGGGCGACCCAGTCCTCCCAGGAGACCGATTCCTGCCCCTCGATCATCAGACAGACGCGCATCAGTCCACGATCTTCGCGTCGGAGATCACCTGCATCTTGCCGCCGTGCCGGAAGTGGACGTCCACCGTCTCATTCGTGCCGTAGCTGCCGAACAGGCCGAGGAGCATCGCCATCCAGCGTGCCCCGCTGACCTTCTCCTTCACCAGCGGGCGGGTGAAGACGATCTCCCTGCCGTGGACCGAGTAGTCCGTGCCCTCGCGCTGCTCGGTCCCGTTGATGAACACCTGGATCGGGCGCCCCGCCCCGTTGGGGAGGCGCACACGCCGCCCGACTTCGACGCTCTCCGCCATCGATCGCAGCTTATTCCCGCGACCTCACCGCTCAAGCGCCTGCCTGAGCCGCTCGAACGCCTCGTCGAGCGAGTCCGCCTCGATCGTCTCCTTGCGGATCGCGCCGGTGTAGGCGATCGCCGTGCCGTCGCCCATCACGTCGATGCCACCCTCGGGTGCGCGAAACAGCCCGGGGCCCGAGATCTCGATTCGGGCGTGGACTCGCTGATCGGGAGTGTGCCTGCGGAACAAGCTGATCGCGGGCAGCCGGCCCTCGCGCCTGACCACTTCGACCCGCCGTCGCGCCTCGGCGATCGCGTCGTCGAGCGAGTCGAACCTCTCCCTGCCGACACTGGACCCGTGCCGGACCGTCACCTTCCACTTGGCCACGCGCGGCCAGCCTAACGGCCGGCCGCCCTACGGCTAGGCGCCGCGGCGCGGCTTCTTCGGCCGCTTCGCCGGCGGACCGGTGATCTTCTCGGGACCGTCGCGCTTCTCGGGCGGGGTGTAGTCGACATCGCGACGGCCGGTGTAGATCTGGCGCGGGCGGGCGATCTTCAGGTCCGGGTCCTCGTTCTGCTCCATCCACTGGGCGACCCAGCCCGAGGTCCGCGGGATCGCGAAGATCACCGTGAACATGTCGGTCGGGATCCCCATCGCCTCATAGATCAGCCCCGAGTAGAAGTCGACGTTCGGGTAGAGCTTGCGCGAGGTGAAGTACTCGTCGTCGAGCGCGCGCTTCTCGAGCTCGGTGGCGATGTCGAGCAGCGGGTTGTCGCCGGTCGCCTCGAGCACCTCGTCCACGTGCTTCTTGATGATCCGGGCGCGCGGGTCGTAGTTCTTGTAGACCCGGTGGCCGAAGCCCATCAGCTTCTCCTCGCGGTTCTTGACGCCCTCGAGGAAGTCCGGGATGTTGTCGACGGTCTCGATCCGGCGCAGCATCGCCAGGGCCGCCTCGTTGGCGCCGCCGTGGAGCGGGCCGTAGAGCGCGGCCACACCGGCCGCGACCGCGGAGTACGGATCGACGCCCGAGGAGCCCACCGAGCGGACCGCGTTGGTCGAGCAGTTCTGCTCGTGGTCGGCGTGCAGGATGAAGAGCACGTCGAGCGCCTTCGCCAGCCGCGGGTCGGGCTTGTAGGTGTTCTCCATCTTGAACAGCATCGAGAGGAAGTTCTCGGAGTAGGAGAGCTCGTTGTCGGGATAGACGTAGGGGAGGCCCATGCTGTGGCGGTAGGCCCAGGCGGCGAGGGTGGGGACCTTGGCGATCAGCCTGATCGCCGCCATGTAGCGCTCCTCCGGGTCGTCGATGTGCTTGGCCTCCGGGTAGAAGGTCGAGAGCGCGCCGACGTTGGCGAGCAGCATCCCCATCGGGTGGGCGTCGTGGCGGAAGCCCTCGTTGAACTTCTTGATGTCCTCGTGGGCGAAGGTGTGGTGGGTGACGTCGAAGATCCAGCGCTCGAGCTGGGCCGGGGTGGGCAGCTCGCCGAAGATCAACAGGTAGGCGACCTCGAGGTAGGTCGAATGCTCGCAGAGCTGCTCGATCGGGATGCCGCGGTGCTGGAGGATCCCTGCCTCGCCGTCGATGTAGGTGATCGCCGAACGGCACGACGCGGTGTTGGTGAAGGCAGGGTCGTAGCCCATCAGGCCGAAGTCGTCGTCCGAGACCTTGATCTGCCGCAGGTCCATCGTCTTGATGGTCCCGTCGCTGATCTCGATCTCGTAGTTCTTGCCGGTGCGGTTGTCGGTGACGCTCAGGGTGTCGCCGCCCGTGGCGCCGTCACGCGACGTCTCCACCTGCGGCTCCTGGGTCTCCTGCTTGGTCGCCATCGGACCTCCTCGACATCAAACGGGTGGCGCCTGGTGGCGCACCCTCGCGTAACAGCCCTTCCGGCATATCTTCTCACGGTGGGGATGTCGGTAAACAGACTCACCAAGGAGGAGACGCAGCGGCTGTTCTCGGGCTTGCCGAGGCGATACGACCTCGCGGGGGCCCTGCTCAGCTTCGGCCAGGACCCGCGCTGGCGCAGCGCGATGGTGCGCCGGGTCGGGGCGCTCCCGGATGACCGGGTGCTGGACGTCGCGACAGGCACGGGAATGGTGGCCACCGCTCTCGTGCGGCGCTATGGGTGCTCGGTCGTTGGCCTCGACCAGAGCCCGGAGATGCTCTCGGGCGCTCAGGCGAAGCTCGATGCCGATCCACGGCTGGGAGGGCGGATCCGGCTCGTTCGCGGCCAGGCCGAGTCGCTGCCCTTCGACCAGGGCGAGTTCGACCACCTGACGTTCACCTACCTGCTCCGCTATGTGGACGATCCCGGGGCCACCCTCGCAGAGCTCGCGCGCGTCGTCAGGCCCGGCGGCCGCGTCGCATCGCTCGAGTTCATGCTGCCGCCGAACCCCCTGGCTCGTTCGCTCTGGCGCGTCTACACGCGCGGCTTCATGCCGGTTCTCGGCCGCCTGATCTCGCGTGACTGGTACGAGGTGGGCCGCTTTCTCGGTCCCAGCATCGACGAGCTCTACTCGCGGCTCCCGCTCGACCGGCAGCTCGAGCTCTGGAGCAGCCGCCGGAATCGAGGGCGTCGAGGCACGCGTGATGAGCTTCGGCGGCGGCGTGGTGGTCTGGGGCACCCGTGTCTGATCCGGCCCTGGCCGGCTCCGACCGGGAGGCGCGCCTACGGCGTCCCGCCTTCTATGCGCTGCGGCCCGGCGGCTGGCGCGATCTCGTCACCGTGCTCCACCCGCCGTACACCGCCTGGCACCTGTCCAACGTGGCTTTCGGCGCGGCGGCGGCGGCAGAGATTCACACCGACCGCTTGATCGCGACGCTGGCCGCCTTCTTCCTCGCCGTCGGGATCGGCGGGCATGCCCTCGACGAGCTCAACGGCCGTCCGCTGAAGACCCAGCTCTCGGATCGCACGCTGATCGGGCTCGCGTTCCTCTCACTCGCCGGCGCGATCGGAATCGGGATCGCAGGCTGCTTCATCGTCTCGGCGACCCTTGCTCCGTTCGTGGTCGCCGGCGCCTTCATCGCCCTCGCGTACAACCTCGAGCTGTTCGGCGGCCGGTTCCACACCGATTTCTGGTTCGCCGCCGCCTGGGGTGCCTTCCCGGCGCTCACCTCCTGGTGGGTGAACACCCTCTCGTTCGGCTCGGCCAAGACGGTCATGGCTGGTGCCCTTGTGACTGCGGGCTGCTTCGGCGTCACCACGGTGCAACGCCGTCTCTCGACATCGGCCCGCCGTCTTCGGCGCAGGACGGCCTCGGTGAGCGGCGAGCAGCGCCTGGACGACGGGACCGTGATCCCGCTGACCGCCTCGGAGCTCGCCGGGCCGCTCGATGGGTCCCTGCGCGGACTTTCATGGGCGATCGTCGTCCTGTCGATCGGCTTGGTCGTGATCCGGTACTGAGGGAACCGTCAGCTCTGCGACGTCTCGAGTGCCGCCCTGAGAGACTGCGCGTCGAACGAGCCCCCGTAGAGGCGCCCGCCGACGAAGAACCCGGGCGTGCCGGTCACGCCGCTGGCGATGCCGCTGTCCACGTCGCGCTGTACCCGTGGGGCGTGCGCGCCCGAGTCGAGCTCGGCCGCGACCCGCTCGGACTCGAGCCCGAGCTCCGCCGCGTAGCCGGTCAGGTCCTCGCGCGAGAGCGCACCTCGGGACTCGTACATCCGGTCGTGCATCTCCCAGAACGCGCCCTGCGCGGCCGCCGCCTCGGCCGCCTCCGCCGCACGCTCCGCGTCGGGGTGAATGTGCCGGAGAGGGAAGTGCCGGAAGCCGAACAACAGCCTGCCCGCCATCTGGTCGCGGATCCGGCGAACGATCGGATATGCCGCCGCGCAGTACGGGCACTGAAAGTCGCCGTACATGACCAGCTCGAGCTCGGCGCGCTCAGGGCCGTCGACGTGGTCCTCGGCGGAGAGAGGGGGCGTCAGATCTGACATGCGATGAAGTCGATCGTATGCTCGCCGAGTGAACGACATCGAGACGCTTATTGCGCTGGTCGCTGCGGCGATCGTTCTCGTGCGGCTTGCCGACGCGATCTCGATCCCGTATCCGATCGTCCTCGTGCTCGGGGGTCTCGGGATCGGGTTCATCCCGGGCGGCCCGAATCTCGAGCTCGAGCCCGACGTCGTCTTCCTCGTCTTCCTGCCGCCGATCCTGCAGTCCGCGGGGTACTGGTCGTCGCTCAGGGAGCTGCGCGCCCAGCTGATCCCACTCACCTGGCTGGTGTTGGGCCTGACGCTGGTGACGATGGTCGCGGTGGCGGTGGTCGCCCAGACCGTGATCCCCAGCATCAACTGGGCGGAGGCGTTCGTCCTCGGCGCGATCGTCGCCCCGACCGACCCGGTTTCGGCGATCGCAACGTTTCAGCGGCTCGGGATCTCGGACCGCGTCGCCACCCTGGTGGAGGGCGAGAGCATGATCAACGACGCCGTCGCGCTGGTCTCGTACAAGGTTGCGCTCGCGGCGCTCGTCAGCGGTGCCTTCACCGCGGAGACCGTGCTCGACGACCTGATCGTGAGCGTCGCCGGGGGCGTCGCCATCGGTCTGGCCACCGCCTGGGTCGCCGCGCTGGGGATCCGCCGCCTCGACGATCCACCCCTGGCGATCCTGCTGACCGTCTTGCTCGCGTACGCCTCATTCGCGCTGGCCGACGGGATCGGGGCCTCGGGCGTACTCGCCGCCGTCACGGCCGGGCTGTACGCCGGCTCGCAATCACACGTGGTCTTCGACGCCGACACCCGCCTCAACGCCCAGGCCTTCTGGCGCGTTCTCATCTTTGCTCTCAACGCAGTCCTCTTCGTGCTGGTCGGCCTCCAGTTCCCGGATGTCCTTCGCAGAGTGGGCGAGCAGTTCTCGGTCGGGGAGATCATCGGCTACGGGCTGCTGATCTCGGCGGTGGTGGTCGTGGTGAGGATGGCGTGGCAGTTCCTGCCCGGTTTGCTCGGCCGGTTCACCCAGCGGGTCGGCGGCTGGTCGCCCGGCGAGGACTGGCGCGAGAACGCCCTGATCGGCTGGAGCGGGATGCGGGGCGCCGTCTCCCTCGCCGCTGCGCTGGCGCTGCCCTTCTCGCTCGACTCGGGCGCGCCGCTCGGCTCTCGCGACCTGATCATCTATCTGACCGTGGCCGTGATCCTGGTCACCCTGGTCGGCCAGGGGCTCACGCTGCCGTTCGTCGTCCGGAAGCTCGGTCTCGGAGAGCACGATGCCTGGTCGCCGGACGAGGCGGTCGCGCGGCTGGCGGCCGCGCAGGCGGCGCTCGACCGGCTCGAGGAGATCGAGGGAATGGCGGAGAGCGTGCCCGAGAACGCGGTCCAGCGCCTTCGCGAGATCTATCAGGCCCGCTTCGCCCGCTGCGTCGCGGCCCTTTCAGGCGAGGATGGGGAGGTGTCGATCGAGGATCCCTTGAAGGGGTTCCGCCGCCTGCGCCGGGAGCTGATCGAGAGCGAGCGCGGCGCGCTGCTCAAGATGCGCAGCGACGGGCGGCTCAAGCAGGACATCTTTCGCCGGATTCAGTCGGACCTGGACCTGGAGGAGGCTCGCCTCCGGAGCTAGCTCTCCCCCGCCAGGCGCGCCGTCTCCGAATCGATCTCGAAATTCGTGATCCGTCTCAAGTCCCGCAGACGCTCGTCGATCTCCTCCTTGGAGAGTCTCTGGACCCGCTCGGTGCCGAAGTCCTCGACGTTGAACGAGGCGAGCACGGACCCGTAGGCCATCGCCTGGCGCAGGATCGCTGGATCGAGCACCGAGTCGCCCGCCGCGCGGCGGCTGTCGAGATAACCGAGGAAGCCGCCCGCGAAGCAGTCGCCCGCGCCGGTCGGATCGCGGACGTCCTCGAGCAGGTAGCCCGGGATCGCGAAGAACTCGTCGCCGGAGAACAGGGCTGCGCCGTACTCGCCCCTCTTCGCCACGATCACCCCGGGGCCCATTTCCATGGCGGCGCGGGCCGCCCGAGCCAGGTTGGGCTCCCCGGTCAGCTCGCGGATCTCGGCGTCGTTGAGCATCAGGCAGTTCACCTCGGCGATTGCGTCCACCAGCGACTCCCGAGCGCTCTCCATCCAGAAGTTCATCGAGTCGAGGGCGGCGAACTCGGCCCGGCACGAGGCACGGACCCTGCGCTGGAGCTCGGGATCGATGTTCCCGAGGAAGAGGAGATCCGAATTCTTCGCGGCATCCGAGAGCTTCGGATCGAAGTCGGCGAAGACGTTGAGTTGCGTGTCGTCGGTGTGGGCGACGTTCATGTCGTACTCGTAGTGGGCGCGCCAGAAGAACGTCTCGCCGCCCTCGACCCGCTCGATGTCGTCGGTGATCACGCCCCGGTCCAGGAGAACCTTGAGCTCGGCGTCGCCGAAGTCCTCACCGACCGGGCCGACCACGCGCACCTCGGTGAAGAAGCTCGCGGCGAGGCTGAAGTGGACGGTCGACCCGCCCAGCATCCGGTCGCGCTCCCCGAACGGGGTGCGCACGGAATCAAAGGCGATGCTTCCCACTACGGTCAGTGACATACGCTTGCAGCGTGAAGGCTATTCAGATCGAGGAGTTCGGCGGGCCTGACGTCCTCGAGGTCGTCGATCTGCCGGACCCTGAGCCGGCTGACGGCCATGCCGTGGTGGACGTTGCTCGGGCCGGCATCAACTTCGCCGACACTCACGCGATCCGCAACGATTACCTCGCGGAGCAGACCCTGCCGCTGATCCCGGGGGCAGAGATCAGCGGGAGCACCCCTGACGGCCGCCGGGTCGCCGCGATCATGGCCAACGGTGGCTACGCCCAGAAGGTCGCCGTCCCCGAGGCCTGGCTCGTGCCGCTCCCGGACGAGGTGAGCGACGAGCAGGCGGCCGGACTTCTGCTCCAGGGGCTCACCGCCCACGCGCTGCTGCACTACTGCGCACACGTCGAGGAGGGCGAGACCGTCGTCGTCGAGGCCGCGGCCGGCGGCACCGGCAGCCTCGCGGTGCAGCTCGCCAAGCGCGCCGGCGCGAAGGTGATCGCGCTCGCCTCCAGCGGCGAGAAGCAGGACCTCTGCAGGCGCCTCGGCGCGGACGCGACCGCCGATTCACGGGCCGATGACCTGAAGGAGGCAATTCTCGACGCGAACGGGGGCGAGCAGGTCGACGTGATCCTGCACATGAGCGGCACCGGCTTCGAGCCCGAGCTCCACGCGCTCGGCATGCTCGGCCGGATCGTCGTCTTCGGCAACGCGGCGCGCCACCCGAACGAGCTGCAGACCAACTACCTCCTCCAGACCTCGAAGTCGGTGCTCGGCTTCTGGCTGGTGGCGCTGATCGCCCGGCGTCGGGACCTGATCCAGTCGATGACCGCCGACCTGCTCGGCGCGGTCGCCTCGGGCGAGCTCGAGGTCGTGATCGGGAACACCTACCCTCTCAGCGAGGTTGCCCAGGCCCACAAGGACCTTCAGGAGCGCCGGACCACGGGCAAGCTCCTCCTCGACCCCTCGGCGTGATGAACGACAAAGCTGATGATGCGAAGGCGCGCGCAGCGCGACCCGTGAGGTGCCGGCCGCGACCTCCTTCCCCGACCTCGGCCTGTCCGAGGGCCTGCTGCAGACGCTCGACGAGCTCGGCTACGTCGAGCCGACGCCGATCCAGGCGCAGGCGATCCCGGAGCTGCTCGACGGACACGACGTGATCGGCCAGGCGCAGACTGGGAGCGGCAAGACCGCGGCGTTCGGGCTACCGATGCTCGAGCACATCGACCCGGACAACGAGGAGACGCAGGCGATCGTGCTGACGCCGACCCGCGAGCTCTGCATCCAGGTGACCCAGGCGCTGCGGGCATACGCCGAGCACCTGGAGGGCGTCAATGTGGTCGCCGTCTTCGGCGGGGCGCCGATCCGCGAACAGCAGTCGCGGTTGCGTCATGGCGCCCAGATCGTCGTCGCCACGGTCGGCCGGATGATGGACCTGATCTCGCGGAAGTCGCTGGTGCTGACCGCCGCCCGTTACGTCGTCCTGGATGAGGCCGACGAGATGCTCGATCTGGGCTTCATCGAGGACGTCGAGAAGATCCTGCGAATGTGCCCGAGTGGGCGCCAGACCCTGCTCTTCTCGGCGACCATCCCGGAGCCCGTCGCCAGGCTCGCCGAGCAGTACATGTACGACCCGGTCACGATCCGGGTGACGCCGAAGAAGCTGACCGTCGACTCGGTCGAGCAGGCCTACGTGATGGTCGAGCCGCGCAAGAAGCTCGAGCGCCTCGCCGAGGTGCTGAAGGCGGAGGAGCCCGAGCAGGCGATCATCTTCGTCCGCACGAAGATCGGCGCGGCTCGCCTCGGCAAGGACCTGGCCGACAAGGGCCTGCGGGTGAAGTCACTGCACGGCGACCTCAGCCAGGGACAGCGCGACGGCGTGATGATCTCGTTCAAGGAGCACAAGACGCCCCTGCTGGTGGCCACGGACATCGCCGCCCGCGGCCTCGACATCGAGCACGTCACCCACGTCATCAACTACGACCTGCCCAACAATCCCGAGATCTACGTGCACCGCATCGGGCGGACGGGGCGCGTCGGGCGCACCGGCCGGGCGATCACCTTCGTCACCTCAAAGCAGAACGGGGAGCTGAAGGAGGTCGAGCGGGTGGTCAAGGCCCACATCGGCGAGTGGGAGCCCCCCGAGGAGAGGCTCGAGCACGCCCCCACGCCACGCCACCGCGAGGGCCCTCCGCCGGAGCCGGCGAACGGGACGGTGAAGCTGTTCGTCAACCGCGGCAGGCGCGGCGGGATCAGCGAGGAGGACCTCAACTGGGCGCTGGTCGAGGGCGCGGTCGTCCCCGAGGGCGCGATCCGCTCAATCCGAGTGCTGGAGCGCTTCTCCTTCGTCGAGGTAGCCGCCGATCAGGCGGAGAGGGCCGTCGAATACCTGGATGGGACGAAGCTGAAGGGCAAGCAGATCCGGATGGAGATCGCCCGGAGCTAGTTCGAGTCCCCGTCGGCGTGAGAGCTCCCGGCGAGCTCCTCGATCTTGCCGATCAGGTCGTCCCACTCGAACGGCTTGGGGATGCAGTCCGTGGCGCCGAGCGAGCGCATCCGATCGGGCTCCTGCGCGTCGAGGTGGGCAGAGATCATCAGGACGGGGATCGTCGAGCCCTGCTTGCGCAGCTGTTCGAGGACCTCGGTGCCCGACATGTTGGGCATCATCGCGTCGAGCAGGATCACGTCGGGTGCCTGGGAGCCGGCCTCGCGGAGTCGCTCCAGGGCCTCGAAGCCGTCCGTCGCTGTGACGACGTCGTAGCCCTCCATCTCCAGGCGCCGCTGGAGCATCAGGAGCACCGTCTCGGAGTCGTCGGCGACGAGCAGGCGCGTCAACTCGGCGCTCCCGCTTTCGTCCTGCTCGCGGGTTCGGTCCGCGTCGGTCGTCCATCCTTGGCGATCGGCAGCACGAAGCGAAAGGTAGCGCCCTCGCCCTGAGTGGAGTTTGCGGAGATCGCTCCGCCGTGCAGCTCGACGAGCGATTTTGCGATCGCGAGCCCGAGGCCGGTTCCGCCGACCGCCTGGGTCTCGCCGCTCTGTGCCCGCCAGAAACGGTCGAAGACGTGGTCGAGCTCCTCCTCTCCGAGGCCGGGGCCGTTGTCGGAGACCGCGAACTCGATCTCGTCGCCCACCCGGGTCGCGGCGAGCCGCACCTGCGCCCCCTCCTGCGCGTACTTGTTGGCGTTCGTCAGGAGGTTGGCGAGCACCTGGGCGATGCGGTCGGCGTCGGCCTCGACCTCGGGCAGGTCCTTCTCGACGCTGACGGTGAGGCGCTGGTCCCGCTCCTCGAAGTGGGGCCGCATCTGCCGGCCGACCCGCTCGACCAGGGGTTGCACCGGAGTCGGCTTCAGGCTCGATGCGAAGCTTGCCGGCGTCGCTGCGGGCCAGGTCGAGCAGGTCGTTGATCATCTTCTGGAGCTGCGCCGGCGCTCTCGGCGATCACCTCGGCCGCCTCGTACTGGCGTGTATGAGGGACTTCCGCTCGGCGGTGAGCATCTCGGCGAACCCCTTGACCACGGTCACGGGGGTGCGCAGCTCGTGCGAGACCGTGAGCACGAAGTCGTCCTTCATCTGCTCGACCCGGTCGCGCTCGCGCGCGTCCCGCTCGAGGGAGTTGGCCATCTCGTTGAAGGCCCGACCCAGGGTGGCGATCTCGACCGGGCCCCCGACCTCGACGCGGGTTTTCAGATCGCCGCCCGCGAGCCGCCGGGCTCCCTCGACGAGGCGGCCGAGCGGCGCGCGCATCGAGTTGATCAGCCCCGAGAAGAGGATCAGCGCGGCTAGCAGGGCCCCGGCGAGGCCCGCCGCCACCAACAGGGTCGTGTTACGCGTCTCGGTGCGCGCATGGTCGCGAGAGGAGTCACGCGCCTCCCGCGTACCGGTAGCCAGAGCCTCGCCGCTGTCGGTCACCGCCCGGCTCAGGCGCTGCTCGACCCCGGGCTGCGGGATCTTTCCCTGCACCAGCGGCTGGGCCACCGCTCGGCGCCAGGCGCTCTCGTCGGCCACCAGCTTGGAAAGGTCCGCGGAGAGCTGGGGGTCGCCCCCGGTCAGGTCCTGCGCGCGATCGGCCGTGTCCGCGAAATTCGCCGCGGCGCGGTTGAGCTCGGTCCGGCTGGGCTTCTGGTCGGGCGTCGCGGGACGGGACGCCGCCTGCTCGAGGATGAACGCGGAGCGGAGCCGCTCGCTCTCCAGCTCGAGCTGGAAGAAGCGCGTGATGTCGTCCTCGTAGTTGACGCGGATCTGGAAGAGCCGGCCGACGCCGAGCAAGGAGACGAGCAGAAGCAGCGCGAACAGGACCAGAAAGCCGATTCGCAGTCGTGCCGTCAGAGAGGGGTTGAAGCTCATCTTTTTTGCTGAGGCCCGTTGGGGGCCGTACACTACGCCTGCCGGGGGATCGACATGGGTAAAGGATTGCTTGCGTCGTGGCGCCGCCGCATCGTGGCGCGCGGAATTGCCGGGGCGGTGCTCTTGGCGGTTCCGGTTGCCGTCGCCGCAGCGATCGGCTTCGGGACGAGCCTCTCCGGTGTGGCCGGGCGGCCTCTCGGCAGTCACCAGCGGGCCGGAGCGCCGTCCGCGGCCTCCATCGGGCCCACCCGTACGCAACGACCGCACCTGAATCTCGCGAGTCCGCGCGGCGCTCGCCGAGCGGTTCGAGCTGCAACCGGCTCGGCGCTGCGGCACCGGCGGGCGACGGGCACCGGCGAGCGGCACCGGCGGCGACGCGGTCGGCGGGGTCACACCGACACCCTCGACAGCCTGCTCGGCGGCGGTAGGCGGCTCCGAAGCGGCAGCGGTCTGCTCCGTCCGGAGTCAACAACCGGCGGTGCCACCTAGCGCCGCCGTAGGCCTGCTCTCATTCCATCAGCCTCGCCTCGGCGGCGTCCTGGGGCGTCTCCGACTTCCTCGGCGGCCTCCAGAGCCGGCGCCTGCCGGTGCTCGGCGTGCTGGCGGTCTCCCAGCCCGCCGGCCTGGTCCTGATCGCGCTGCTCGATCGCGCTGACCGGCGCCGACTCGATCTCCGCCGGCAAGCTCGCGATCGCGTTCGTGGCCGGCGCGGCGTCGCTCGGCGGCCTCGGCGCCTTCTACTCGGCGATGGCGATGGGGACGGTCAGCGTCGTCGCGCCGATCGCGGCGCTCGGCGTCGTCGTGCCGGTCGCGGTCGGCCTCGCCGAGGGCGAGGCGCCGGCGGCGATCCAGCTCGTCGGGCTCGTCCCGGCGATCGCCGGGGTCGTGGTCCTGAGCTACGAGGAGCGGCCCGGAGCACCGAGACGGCCAGGGCCGCGCGTCGTCGATCGCGCTCGCGATCGTGGCGGGCTCGGCTTCGGCGTCTTCTTCACCGTGCTCGACGCCGCGGCGGCCGACCGGCCGGGCTGGGCGATCGTCGCGGTGCGCGTCGGCGGCGTCGCCACCGTCGCTGGTGGCGCTCCTGGTCGCTCGCCCGCAGCTTCGACGGCGTCCGGCCCGCTCGGCCGGTGCTGGTCGTGATCGGCTTCTTCGACATCCCCGCCAACACCCTGTTCGCGGTCGCCTCGACCAAGGGCCTGCTCCCGGTGGTCGCGGTCGGCGGCTCGATGTACCCGGCGTTCACGGTCGTGCTCGCCCACCTCGTGCTGGGCGAGCGCCTGCGCCGCGTGCAGTGGGCGGGCGTCGTCCTCGCCCTGGCCGGCGTCGTGCTGATCGCCGCGGGCGGCTGAGGCCGGTCCGGTGCGGTCAGGCGGCCGAGCGAGCTCGATCCGGTCAGCTCGGCGAGCCTCGCGATCGTCTCGGCGGCGTCGCGGTGGCGGATCGCGGTCATGCCCGACCGCCTCGGCGCCCTCGCAGTTCTCGCGCAGGTCGTCGACGAAGACGCAGGCCTCGGGCGCTACGCTCCAGCCGCTCCGCGGCCAGCAGGTAGATCTCGGGCTGCGGGCTTGTGCATGCCGACCTCGGCCGAGATCACGACGGCGTCGAAGAGCTCGGCGAGCAGCTCGCGGTCGTAGTGGTCGATGCTCCAGGAGTTCGAGATCAGCCCCGTGAGCAGGCCGCCGGCGCGCACGCCGCGCACCGCGTCGACCATCCCGTCAGCGGCTGCATCCCGGCGAACATGCTGTCGATCAGGCCCTCGGAGCTGTCCTCAGGCCGAGGCGGGCCGCCGAAGCTTGCGCTCGAACTCGTCCTCGGTGAGCGTCCCCGTCTCGAGCCCGCGCAGGTCGGCGAGCGCCTCGGGGTCGTCGCGGAACAGGTTCTTGATCGCGTCCGGGTCGAGCCCCTCCTCGCGGCAGAAGGCGGCGAAGCTGTCCCAGACCGGCGTCGTCAGCACCCCGCCGAAGTCGAACAGCACGGCCGTCTCATGCGAGCGTCGCCCGGATGCGGAACTGAGGAGGCGCCGTCATATGCTGCGGCCATGGGCGGAGCAGGCTACCGGACGCAGGCCCCGAGGGGATCGACCGCGCCGGGGTCGAGGGCTGGTTCGAGGCGAACGTCCCAGGCGCCGAGCCGCCGCTCGAGCTTCGAGCGCATCTCGGGCGGGCGCTCGAACCTGACCTTCGGCGTCCGCGACGCGGCCGGCAGCGCTGGGCGCTGCGCCGCCCGCCGCTCGGCAAGCGGCTCGGCTCGGCCCACGACATGGGCCGCGAGCACCGCGTGATCGCGGCGCTCCAGGACACCCCGGTCCCGGTCCCGCCGGTGGTCGGCCTCTGCGAGGACGAGTCGGTCAACGGCGCGCCCTTCTACGTGATGGGCTTCGTCGAGGGCCCGATCCTGCGCTCGCGCCGAGGACGCGAGGCGTTCGACGAGGCCGAGCGCCGCGGCGATCGGCGAGCGCGTGGTCGACACGCTGGTCGCGATCCACGACGTCGATCCCGACGCGGTCGGCCTCGGCGAGCTCGGCCGCAAGGAGGCCTACGTCGAGCGCCAGCTCAAGCGCTGGCACGGCCAGTGGGAGAAGTCGAAGACCCGCGAGCTGCCGCTGGTCGACGACGTCCACGCGCGCCTCGCCGGCCGGCATCCCCGAGCAGGGGCCGGCGACGATCGTCCACGGCGACTATCGCCTCGACAACATGATCCTCTCGCCCTCCGGCGAGGTCGCCGCCGTCGTCGACTGGGAGCTCTGCACGCTCGGCGACCCGCTCGCCGACGTCGGCCTGCTGCTCGTCTACTGGTCGCGAGGCCGGGCGACGACTTCATGCCCCTGTTCGCCCCGGCCGACGATCGCCCCGGGCTTCCCGAGCCGCGACGAGGTCCGCGAGCGCTACGCCGAGCGCTCGGGCCGCGACCTCTGCCAGATCGACTTCTTCGTCGCCCTCGGCTACTGGAAGCTGGCGATCATCCTCGAGGGCGTCTTCGCCCGCTACGCCGCGGGCCAGTACGGCAAGACCGACGAGGGCTTCGAGGAGTTCGCGAAGATCGTCGAGCGCCTCGCCGAGGCGGCCGACGAGGCCGCCGAGCGGCTCGGCTAGGGCGCTCGACTGGCGCTCTGGCGGGCTCTTCGGCGTCGGTGCGGCCGTGCCGCTCGTCCGCCTCGCCTCGGCCGCTTCGCGGCGCGGTTGAGCTCGCGGCGGGCGATGACCATCTTGTGGACCTCGTCGGGGCCGTCGGCGACCGCAGCATGCGGCTGAAGCGCCACATCCGCGCCAGCGGGGTGTCGTCGGACATCCCGAGCGCGCCGTGCACCTGGATCGCGCGGTCGAGCACGTCCATGACGACGTTCGCGGCGACGACCTTGATCATCGAGATCGCCTGG
This sequence comes from uncultured Solirubrobacterales bacterium, assembly GCA_963728755.1. GTDB lineage: Bacteria > Actinomycetota > Thermoleophilia > Solirubrobacterales > 70-9 > DASUPK01. The sequence continues at coordinate 40,197 of CAVSLI010000017.1, forward strand.
CGGGCGCGGCGCTTGCCCTCGGTGTCCATCTGCCAGGCGGCGTAGAGGGTCAGCAGGCGGGCCTGGTCGACCTCCATGCGCGAGCTTGGCGATGAAGTCCTGGACGAACTGCTTGTCGGCGAGCGGGCCGCCGAAGGCCTCGCGCGAGTTGGCGCGGTCGCACATCATCTCGATCGCGCGCTCGGCGGTGCCGATCGCGCGCATGCAGTGGTGGATGCGGCCGGGGCCGAGGCGGTCCTGGGCGATCACGAAGCCGGCGCCGCGCTCGCCGAGCAGGTTGGACGCCGGCACGCGGCAGTCCTCGTAGCGGATCTCGCAGTGGCCGGGGCCCGCCGTCGTGGCCCATCACCGAGACCGGGCGGATCAGGTTGAAGCCCGGGGTGTCGATCGGGCACGAGGATCATGCTCGCCCGCGTGTAGGGGGCCGCGTCGGGGTCGGTGACCACCATCGCGATCGCGAACTCGGCGCCGATGGCGCCCGAGGTGAACCACTTGTGCCCGTTGATCACCCACTCGTCGCCGTCGAGCTCGGCGCGGGTCTGGAGCGTGGTCGGGTCCGAGCCGGAGACCTCGGGCTCGGTCATCGAGAAGCAGCTGCGGATCTCCCCTCGAGCAGCGGCTGGAGGAAGCGCTGCCTTCTGCTCGTCGGTGCCGTGGTCGGCGAGGATCTCCATGTTGCCCGGTGTCCGGCGCGGAGCAGTTGAAGGCCATCGGCGCGGCGACCGGGCTGCGGCCCATCTGCTCGCAGAGGATCCCGTACTCCCAGTTGGTCAGGCCCGGCGCCGTAGCTCGTCGTCGGGCGATGAAAGGTTCCAGAGCCCCTCCTCGCTTGGCCTTGGCGCGCATCTCGACCAGGATCTGCGGGATAGGCGACGCCCGGCTTGACCTCGTCGTCGAGCGCCTTGATCGCCTCGGCCTCGACCGGATAGACGTGCTCGTCCATGAACGCCTCGATGCGCTCCAGCAGCGACTCGACCTCGGGGCTCGGGCTTGAAGTCCACTGACGCTGAAAGCTACCGGTCGGACGCGGCTCGGCTGTCGCGGTAGCGGGCGAAGAGCTCGCCCTCGGACTCGAGCAGCCAGGCGAGCTCGAGGTCGTCGACGTCTCGGCAGCGCGCCCTCGAGGATGCGGGCGCCCTCGCCCCCGGCGAGCTTCGGGGCGATCGTCAGGAAGAGCTCGTCGGCCAGGCCCGCCCTCGCGCAGGTCGCCGTGCAGGTGCGGGCCTCCCTCGCAGAGCACCGAGCGGATGCCGCGCTCGCTCCGCAGCCACTCGAGCGCCTCGTCGAGCGTCGACCCCGTCGGCGTGGCGGACGACCGTCACCGGCGTCGCCGTCTCGGGCGGCTCCTCGTCGGAGGCGGTGAAGATCACGACCCGCCCGCCGCCGTCGGTGAACAGCGCCGGCGTCCCAGGGAAGGTCGAGGCGGTTGGAGACGATCACGCCGAGCGGGTCGTGCGCGAGACCGGTCTGCTCGCGGTAGGCGCGCAGCTCGCGGGTCGGAGACGATCCGCCCGTAGCGCTCGGCGCGCATCGTGCCCGGCGCCGATCATCACCGCGTCGACCCGGGTGCGCAGGCGCTGCAGCATCTCGGTGTCGGTGGCGCTGCCGATCGGTCCCGACCTCCCGTCGATCGCCGCGCGGCCGTCGAGCGTGGTGGCGAAGTTGAGCGCCAGATAGGGCCGGTCGGCATGCGCGAGCGCCTGTCAGGTCGAGCTCGGCGAGCTGCTCGGCGACGGTGGTCTCGGCCTCGTCGGGCAGCAGCCGGCGCACCGCGTGGGTCTCGCCGGGAATCGGCTCACCGCTCGCCGCTCGATCTCGGCGAGGTGCTCGACGTTGGCGCGGTCATCGGCATCGGCGCTGGGCTCGCCGGCGAACCAGGCGTCGAGGATCTCGGCGAGCTCGGCCTCGGAGGTGGCGCGCAGGCTGAGCGCGAGGGCGTTGGCGTCGTTCCAGCTGCGCGCGCCCTCGGCGGTCTGGGCGTCGAGGCAGAGCGCGGCTCGGACGCCGCGACCTTGTTGGCCGCGATCGAGGCGCCGGTGCCGGTCCAGCAGCAGACGATCGCCTGGTCGGCGCGGCCCTCGGCGACGTCGCGGGCGGCGGCCTCGCTGGCCCAGGCCCAGTCGTCGCGCTCGCCCTCGGCCAGCGCGCCGTGGGGGATCGGCTCGTGGCCGCGCTCTGCGCAGCTCCTCCAGGACGGCCTCGGCGACGCCGGTCCGCTCGTCGGCTGCGACGGCGATCTTCAGCGACGGGATTAGTACTACTTCCAGCCTGCGAACTCGCGGCCGGCGAACTCCTGGAGCGCGGCGAGTCCTCGCTGAACGAGCGACGCAGCGACTCGCGAACCGCGTCGGGAAGCTCCGGCTTCGGCGCCGGGGGCGCCTCGGGGTCGTGGACGACCTTCTCGACCATCCAGCGCATGCGCTCGGGCAGGCGGTCGAAGTTGCGGTCGAAGGAGCGGAAGCCCGGGAGCTTGATCAGCTTCTCCATCAACTGGTACTGGTCGGACTCCTTGGCGGTCGACTTCTCCCACTCGCGGTCGAACTGCTCGGAGGTGAAGTTCGGGTCGACCCCGGCGAACTCGAAGGCCCTGCGCATCGTGCCGTCGCGGTCGCCCTGCAGCTCCTCCTGGGTGATGACCGCGATCTGCGGGGATCGAAGAGCTCCAGGTAGGGCTGCAGCTGCATCCAGTACAGCGAGCGGGTGACGTAGGTCTGGTCGTCGCGGGCCAGCACCTCCTCCATCGGCCGCGTCTCGTAGCCGGCGCCGATGGCGTGGCGCCAGTGGGAGAGGATGCGGCTGATCGGGTCGCGGACCATGTAGATCAGCCTCGCGTCGGGGAGGTGCTGCGTGAATCCGCTCGGCGACGCCGTGGAAGTAGGGGAGGTTCGTGTAGTGGGGCGAGGACTCGCCGCGGACCGCGAAGCGATCGTCGAAGCGGCCCCGGTACCAGTCGAGGCCCAGGTCCCAGTTCAGCTCCTCGACGAAGAAGTTGAGCTCCTTCGGCTTCGACATGTGGATCTCGGGGTGGAGGCCGAGGTAGTGGTGGATGCTCGTCGTCCCGCACTTGAGCCCGCCGATGATGATCAGGTTCGGCATGGCGGCGTGGCGTCGCCGGCGCCTGGGCACGCTGCCCCCGCGCTTGCGGTCGGCGGCGTAGCGCTCGCGCGCGCGCATGCACATCGCCTCGTCGGCGGGGTCGTGCGTGGGCGGGGGCATGTGCGAGGGCGCTCCGCAGGCGCAGCCGAGGAGCGACCCGTCATATGCAGGAGACGGCAGCCACGGAGGCGGGCATGTTAGCGGCGACCAGCGCTCGACTATAGCGAGGCGAGCCCGAGCGGGTGGCCCGGCGGCTGGTCGCCGCAATTGAGGGCGAAGCCGCATATCCTGGGCGCCGTGGACGTCTTCCGCACGCCCGACGAGCGCTTCGAGGGCCTTCCCGGCTACGACTTCGAGCCCCACTACGCCGAGGTCGACGGCCTGCGGCTCCACTACGTCGACGAGAAGGCGAAGGGGCGGGCGGCCGGTCGTCTGCTTCCACGGCGAGCCGACCTGGGCCTACCTCTACCGGAAGATGCGTCGCCGCTGGTCGAGGCCGGCCACCGGGTCGTCTGCCCCGACTACGCGGGGTTCGGGCGCTCGGACAAGCCCACCGACCGCGGCTGGTACAGCTACGACCGCCACGTGGAGCTCGTCGGCGCGCTGCTGGGGGGCCTCGACCTCAACGACGCCGTCGTCGTGGTCCAGGACTGGGGCGGGCCGATCGGCCTGCGCTGGGCGGTCGAGAACGCCGACCGCGTCGGCGCGCTGGTCATCCTCAACACCGGCCTCTTCACCGGCCGGGTCTCGAAGGGGTTCATGGCCTGGCGCGAGTTCGCCGAGAAGAATCCCGACCTGCCGGTCGGGTTCGTGATCCAGGGAGCGACCACGACCGAGCTGCCCGACGATGTGGTCGCCGCCTACGAGGCGCCGTTCCCGACCCCCGAGTCGAAGGCCGGAGCGGCGCAGTTCCCGCTCCTCGTCCCGAGCGAGACGGAGGCCGCCGGGGCCGCCGAGATGCGCGAGGTCGCCGACGCGCTCGGTCGCTGGGAGAAGCCGGCGCTCGTCGCCTTCTCCGACAACGATCCCGTCTTTCCGTTCCCGCGCGCCGGCGAGCGCTTCATCGAGTGGATCCCGACCGTCACCGAGCAGGTGAAGATCGAGGGGGCGGCCCACTTCCTGCAGGAGGACCGCGGCGAGCAGATCGCGGGCGAGATCCTCCGCTTTCTGGATTGAAGGCCGCGCAGATCGAGGAGCGGGTGGCTCGGCTGCCCTGGCGAGGTCCGGCGGAGGACCGACCCTCGCTTCCGGTCCCGCCGGATGCGATGCCGCTGCTGTTCGGACGCCGGTTCCGCAAGCGCTGGCGCTGGGTCGGGGCCTTCGCGGACAACCTGATCGTCTTCGCCGCGGTCGTCCAGGTGGGGCCCGCTTCGATGACCTTCTGGGGGATCTGGGATCGCGACCGGCGGCGTCTCTGGGAGCGCACCCGCAGGGATTTTCCCGGGCGGCGCCGGGAGGTCGCCATGCGGGGGCGTTCCGTCCGTGTGCGCGCGGGAACCATCGAGTTCGACCTGGAGCTCGATCAGGGGTATCCGATCGAATGCATGTGCCCGAACGGCGAGGGTGGCTACTCCTGGACGCGTAAGTCCGCCGGCATGCCCGTCCGCGGTGAGGTCCGGATCGGCCGGAGGGCCAATCCCGTGGACGGTCTGGGCGTGATCGACGACTCCGCCGGCTACCACCGCCGCTACACGTCGTGGAAGTGGTCTGCGGGTGTCGGCACGGCTCGCGACGGCCGCAAGGTCGCCTGGAACCTGGTCACCGGGATCAACGACCCACCGATCTCGAGCGAGCGCGCGATCTGGGTCGCCGGCGAGCCCTCCGAGCCCGGGCCGGTCAAGTTCCAGGGGCTCGGGTCGATCCACTTCGAGGACGAGTCGCGGCTCAACTTCACCGCCGAGACTCAGCGCACCCACCACGAGGGCATTCCCCTGTTGGCGCGATCCGATTACGAGGCGCCGTTCGGGACCTTCACCGGCTCCCTGAACGGCCTGCCGATCGCGTCCGCCCTCGGGGTGATGGAGGCGCACGATGCCATCTGGTAGGGACCAGTGGGTCGCCGTCGCCAAGGCGATCTACGGCCGCCTCGGCGAGGTCCAGGTGACCGATCGAGCGGCCGCGCTGACCTACTACTCGATCCTCTCGCTCTTCCCGGCGCTGCTCGTGATCGTTTCGCTGCTCGCGCTGCTCGGCGAGTACCCCGACACCTACCAGAGCATCGTCAACACGCTTCGGGAGGCGGCGCCGGGAGCGGCCGTCGACACGATCGACAGCGCCCTGCGGAGCTCTCTTTCCGATCGGGGCAACGCCGGCGTGTTGCTCGTCGTCGGGCTGGCGCTGACCCTCTACTCCGCTGCGGGGGCGATGGGCGCGGCGATGCGCTCGCTGGAGGCGATCAACCGGGCGAAGCGATCCCGGAGCTTCCTCCACAATCTCGGCGTCCGCCTCGGATTGACCGCCCTGCTGGCGGTCCTCGTGTTGATCGCGTTTCTCGCCGTGGTCGTCGCCGGCCCGCTGTTTGGCAGCATCGCTGACGCCGCGGGCTTCTCCGGCCTGGTCGCAGGCCTGGTGGGCTACCTGCGCTGGCCCATCGGGGCCGCGGCGCTGCTCACCGCGTTCGCGGTCGTCTATGCGCTCGGTCCGCAGCGCACTCCTCGACCGGGTGACCGGTCGCTGCTGTCCGTGTTGCCTGGAGCGGTGATCGGCACGGCGCTCTGGTTCGGCGTCTCCCTGCTCTTCACGACCTACGTCTCCCATTTCGGCTCCTACGACAAGACGTACGGCACCCTCGGCACCCTGATCTCCCTGCTGATCTGGCTCTGGCTCGGCAACCTGGCGTTCCTGCTGGGTGCGTTGTTCAACGCCGAGTCCAGGCGGGTCAAGGGCGAGGGTCGATGACGCCCCCGCTCGGAGTCGACCTCGGCAACAGCCTCGAGAGCTTCCGGCACGGCGCCGAGGAGTTCTTCCATCGGCTCTCCGACATCGGCTGGCCGTCGATGGTGATCGCACTCCTCTTCTACCTCGCCCACCTGCTCGCGCGGAGCCGTGCCTGGCAGAACACGCTGCGGGCGGCATATCCGGACCGCTCCGTGCCGTACTCCCGGATCACCGCCGCCTACCTGGTCGGCGCGGGGATGAACAGCATCGTCCCCGCCCGCGTCGGCGACGCCGTCAAGATCTTCCTCGCCAAGCGCTCGATCCCGCGCTCGACCTACACCGCGGTCGTCTCCTCCTTCTTCGTCGGCTCGGTCTTCGACACCACGGCGGGGATTCTGGTCTTCCTCTATGCGCTCACCCAGGGCCTGCTCCCGAATCCCCCTGAGCTGCCGGACCTGCCCGCCTTCGACATCGCCTTCTGGGCCCAGCACCCGAGCCTGCTCCTGTTCACGCTCACCGCGCTCGGAATCCTGGTCGTGATCCTCTTCGCGGTGCTCGCCCGCCGAGTGGAGGAGTTCTGGGACCACATCAAGCAGGGCGCGATCGTGCTCGCCGCCCCGGGCCTCTACCTGCGCACTGTCGCCTCCTGGCAGGGCCTGGGGTGGCTGATGCGCTTCTTCTCCTATTGGTTCTTCCTCGACGCCTTCAACGTCGGGGGCTCGTTCCAGAACGTGCTGCTGGTGATGAGCGTGCAGACGGTCTCGAACTTGCTGCCGCTGACCCCGGGGGGCGCGGGCGCCCAGCAGGCGCTCCTGGTCGCCACGCTGGTCGGGCCGGGGCCGATCGCCGTGCTCACCTACTCGGTCGGACAGCAGATCGCGGTAGCCGCCTGGACGGTCGTCCTCGGAGCCCTCGCCCTGATCTTCGTCTTCCGGACCACCGACTGGCGCCGCCTGATCCGTAGCGCCAGCCGCGAGGCGGAGCAGCACGCCTAGCGGCCGCGAGCCTACCCGACCAGGAACCCCTGCTTTCCATGCAAAGCCGCTTCTCGTCCAAAGCGGCTATTTCGAAAGCCTCGGTGCTCCGGACTAGTAGGTCCTCTCCCCAGAGGTAGACCGGTATTGTGCGGCGATGCTGGGGGCTGCCGGGGCAAGGGTTAGATTCGAATGAAGAGCGTCAGCGCTGGAGTATTGGGAGCTCGGACGTGGGGACTCCTTATCGCGGGTGGTGCTGCGCTTGCAGCGCTACTCCTGTTCCCGCCAGGCAGCTCCGCTTTCGCTGTCGGGCAATACGAGCCGGGACCCAAGCTCGCTCCCGGGGTATTCCTCGCGCAGGTACCCAAGGGTGGGCCGTCAGGTGACCGCCAGGCACCTCGCTCGAGCGATCTGCAGCCGCGGATCGTCGGCGGCAATACGACCACGATTTCGGAGTGGCCGTGGCAGGCGGCGGTCACCCTCAATCCTGCCTTCTACTCTGGAAATGGCTTCGACCGACAGTTCTGTGGCGGCTCGCTGGTGGCGCCCACAATCGTCGTCACCGCCGCGCATTGCGTCCACAAGTCCGGCAGCAACTTCTACCCAGTCAGCGATCACGCGTCGATCACCGGTCGGACCACGCTGTCTAACTCGAGCCAAGGACAGGAGATCGCTTGGAGCAACTACTACATCTTCGTCGACGGCTCGGGCAAACCGCTGTTCAACCCCCAGACGTTCGATTGGGACGTCGTCTTCGCCACGCTCAGCTCACCGTCGCCCTCCTCGAACTCCACCCCGATCCAGATCGCCGGCGCCAATGAGGCCGCCTTCTGGGCGCCCGGCAACGAGAACGCCTGGGCCACCGGCTGGGGGACGACCTCGTCCGGGGGTTCGAGAAGCGACACCCTGCGGGAGGTGAACATCGACAGGATCGCCGATTCAAGCTGCGGCGCGCAGACCTCCTACGGCGGCTCTTTCCATTCCGAGACGATGGTCTGCGCCGGAGAGATGGCGGGCGGTCAGGACACCTGCCAAGGCGACAGCGGCGGCCCCCTCGTAACTCCGATCGGCGGCGGGGCCTTCCGCCTGATCGGCGATACGAGCTGGGGCAACGGCTGTGGTTTGCTCAACTCCCCGGGAGTCTATGGGCGAGTGGCACAAAACCCGATATGCAGCGCGCTTCAGAGCGCCATCCAGAGCGTCGCCGGCGTGAACGTGGTCGGGCCCGGGGGGTGTCTGGGCACAGGTGGATCATCGCCTCCGCCCGCGTCCCCGCCTCCAAGTGGACAACCGCCTGCAGGTGGACAGCCGCTTCCAGGCGCAGGGGGACCTCCAGTTGAGGGGCCGCTTCCAGGTCAACAGCCGCTTCTGGGTGAACCCCCGCCGGCGACCTGCAAGGGCATCCGGGCGACGATCATCGGCACGGACGGCAGCGACTTGCTCAGCGGCACGCCCGCTCGGGACGTAATCGCCGGCCTCGGCGGGAACGACAAGCTCCCCGGCCATGCCGGCAACGATCTGATCTGCGGCGGTGCAGGCAAGGACACCCTGAAGGGCGGCAAAGGCAACGACAAGCTCTACGGCGAGGCAGGCAACGACACCCTGAAGGGCGGTCCCGGCAAGGACGTCCTCAAGGGCGGAGCGGGCAAGGACAAGCAAATCCAGTAGGGCCTAGCCCAAAGTGCTGCTTTCCATGCAAAGCACAACCACCGCTTCTCGTCCAAAGCAGCCATTCGGAGGTTCTCCTTTATCGGGCATCCGCGACGGCCCGACTCAGGCGGAGGCACGACGGAAAGCGGTGGGTTGAGCCGCCGGACGCGGCGATTGACAACGATGTTTCGGGCGGGATAGGCTCGGCGAGATGGCAGGCGCAGGGAACCGTTCGCGCACCTTTCTTGGGGGTTTCACCGCCGCTGCGGCCCTGTTGCTCGCTATCGCGGCTCCTGCTACGGCCGGGACGCTCGATCAGCAGCAAACCAGCGAAAACACCAATATCGCTCTGCTCTCAGGCCAGACCCCTGCTCAGACCTTCACGGCTGGCATCAGCGGGGTGCTGGACCAAGTCGACCTGTCGCTTGAGCAGGTTGGCACGCCGCCGGCTTCCGTCACCGTCGAGATACGCAATACGGATAACGCTGGTAACCCCCGTACTGTTCTCGCGACCGCCAGCCTCCCCACCTCGGCCATCCCAACTTTTCCCGCGTTCGTACCGGTCACATTCGCCTCGCCCGCGCTGGTTGCGGCAGGCACGCAGTACGCGATCGTCGCCTACAGCCCGGGGACGGTCACCAACTACGTCGCGTGGTCGGATCAGAACTCAGGGAACGTGTATTCCGGTGGCGGGACGTTCCTCAGCACCGAGGGCCCTCCGCCGGGTAGCACCTGGATGGCACAGGCGGGGAGCGACCAAACGTTCAAGACCTATGTCGGGCTCGCCCCACCCTCGGCCGCCCCACCCTCGGCCGCCCCACCCTCGGCCACGCCACCCTCGGTTAAGCCCACCGCCACGTGCAAGGGTCAGCAAGCGACTTTGGTCGGTACTGCCGGTAACGACGCCATCACCGGAACCGCCAGGACGGACGTGATCGCGGCGCTTGGAGGCAACGACAAGGTGTTTGGCCTGGCGGGGAACGATGCGATCTGCGGCGGCTTGGGCAAGGACACTCTCAGGGGAGGCGCCGGGAACGACTTTCTCAGCGGCCAAAAGGGCAATGACAAGCTTTACGGTCAGAAGGGCAACGACAAGCTCAGCGGCAAGGCGGGCAAGGACACCCTCAAGGGCGGTCCCGGCAAGGACATCCTCAAAGGCGGGGCGGGCAAGGACAAGCAGGTCCAGTAGCGCCTAGCTCAAGGTGCTGCTTTCCATGCAAAGCAGGAGTGCCCAGCCTTCCACCTATCCACAGATAAACCGGAGGGACTGGCCCTGCCGGTGATCGAGGTCGCGGCGTGACTGCTCAGCTACTCCGACAGCCCGGCGGCTTCGAGGGCCTCGTCTCGTGTCCAGTATTGGCGGCCCCACGCGACCTTCCCGTCTCGGAGCGTCCAGAGCTCCGCGTAGGTCAGATCCGTCTCGACGCCGCTCAGCTTGGCCCGTCCGCTGATCCTCACGACCGCGATGACCTTGTCTTCTCCCGCCTCGATCAACTCGACGGGCTCGGCTCTGAAATCGTCGAACGTGTCGAACCAGTCCTGGATGAAGGCGCGCAGGGCCTCCTTGCCGTGGATTGGGCCGTGGTCATCGGGTGCGCCCTCTACCGCCCGGTAGTCGATGTCGTCCGCGCAGTACTCGAGAAACGCATCCAGTTCGCCACGGTTGTACGCCACGAACGCATCGCGGACGGTCTTGACGTTCTCCTCCGACATCGCCCGCGCAGTATCTCGCGAAGGTGAGAGCCACCGCCCCCACCTTTCCACCGATAAACAGGAGGCCTGGCCCTGCCGCTGATCGAGGTTCCGATTGGTTAGGGAGAGCGCCGCTTTTCGTCCAAAGCGGCTATTTCGAGAGTCCCGTCGCTCCCGATGAATGGGTGGTCTGCCCGGAGGACAGATCGGTACTGGGCGCCGATGACGCCAGCCGCCGTATGCGCGACTCTTACCCTTAGGCGTGTTTCGACTAGGCGGTGTCTGATCAGGCGGCCATGACCGGGATTCCCCTGGCTTTACGCCAGCGGCGCCGCGTGCTTCTCCCCGTGGCGTTCGTGTCTTTGCTCGTGCTCGGATTCGCGCCGCAGGCGAGTGCCGCTGGACCGGGCTTCTTCAGCCCGACCGGCTCCATGTCCGTCGAGCGCATCGGCGCCGTCGCCGCACCCCTCCCGGACGGGCGGGTGCTCGTCGCCGGCCCTGACGCCAGCGCCGAGGTCTTCAACCCCGCCACCGGGACCTTCAGTTCGGCGGGGATCGGCTCGATGTCCGTGCCGTACCGCGCCGAGGCCGTCGCGGCGCCGCTCCCCGACGGGCGGGTGCTGGTGGCTGGCGGGCACGGCCTCTCGAGCGCCGAGATCTTCGACCCCGCCACCAATAGCTTCAGCTCGGCCGGGGTCGGCTCGATGTCCGTGCCGCGCGGCGAGGCGGTCGCGGCGCCGCTCCCCGACGGGAGGGTGCTCGTCGCAGGGGGGTTCGGTAGCTCCGCGTCGGGCTCGAGCGCCGAGGTCTTCGACCCCGCCACCAACAGCTTCAGCTCGGCCGGGATCGGCTCGATGTCCGTGCCGCGCGCCGGCGCCGTCGCGGCGCCGCTCCCCGACGGCCGGGTGCTGGTGGCCGGGGGCAACGAGTTCTACTCCGACGGGATCCGCCCCGTCGGGCCGCTGTCGAGCGCCGAGGTTTTCGACCCGGCCACGGGCACCTTCAGCTCGGCGGGGATCGGCTCGATGGCCGTCTCGCGCTACCGTAGCCGTCGCCGCCCCGCTCCCCGACGGGAGGGTGTTGGTAGCAGGCGGCATCGTCGACAACGTCGTCATCTACCCGTGCTACCTCTCGAGCGCCGAGGTCTTCGACCCCGCCACCGACAGCTTCAGCTCGGCGGGGATCGGCTCGATGTCTCGCCCGCGCGCCAGCGCCGCCGCGGCGCCGCTCCCCGACGGGGTGCTGGTTGCTGGTGGCTACTACAGCTACGACTTTCTGGGCAGGGGATGCCCGGATACCTTCGCCGGCGACGCCGGGACGACCGCCGAGATCTTCCGGCTGGGTGTGCCGCCCCCGCGCCCGCCGCCGCCGCCCGCGCAGCCCGCGCCCACCGCTAGCTGCGGGGGCAAGCAGGCAACCATCGTCGGCACGGAAGCTAACGACGTGCGTAAGGGCACATCCGGCAAGGACGTGATCGCCGGCTTGGGGGGAAATGACGCGCTCTCCGGCCTCGCCGGCAACGATCTGATCTGCGGCGGCGCCGGCAAGGACACCCTGAAGGGCGGCAAGGGCAACGACAAGCTCTACGGTCAGAAGGGCAAGGACACCCTGAAGGGCGGTCCCGGCAAGGACACCCTCAAGGGTGGTCCCGGCAAGGACAAGCTGAAGGGCGGCCCCGGCAAGGACAAGCAGGTCCAGTAGGGCCTAGCCAAGGTGCTGCTTTCCATGCAAAGCGGCATCTCGCATCGCAGCTCTAATCGAAGGGGCGACCGCTCGGTCGTGAGGCGATCGACCAGCGCCAGGGAGGTTCCTCGTCCGACGGGACAAGTAGTGGTCCCGACCGGGGAGCGTCTCCAATGGAACCAGGGCCGGGTCGTCCTCCGATCAGTCTGAGATCTCGCTGACCTTCAAGGTCGCAACGTGGGCCGGGTTGATGCCAACCGGAAGATCGGTTCCGTGCTCCGTGAACCAGGCGAGGCGCGTTTGGCCTGATCGAGCAGCATCGGAGAGCTTGCCCTCGACCTCCTCCAACGCTCCCTGCACCGTCAAGACGTCGCCGTTCAGGAGCCTGACTTCCGCGTAGCCCACTGCGAGCCATGGTAAGTGTCTGGCCGACAACGGCATCGACTTGGCGGTGGTCCGAGCCCGGAGTTTTCCGTTAACCGCCATGCCGCGGACGATTGGGAGGCGTCGTGTGAGACGCCTATTGCCGTGAGCGCAGCACCTTGAGGCTGCTCGGAGACCTCTGTCAGATGCCCGCGTTGGACGAAAAGCAGCGCCCCGCATGGAAAGCCGGGGCGTGGTCTATAGGGTGGGCGCCTTGAGTACCGGAGCCGCAATCGGGATCGGCGCGGTCGCTGGGTTGGTGCTCGGCATTCTCGTCAGCGTGGCCACCGATCTCCCGCTCGCCCCCGAAGTTGGACTTCTCCTTGGCGCCCTCGGCGGCTGGCTCTTCGGTCGTAAAGCGTCCTAGCGCCGTGACGGAGCCATGAGCAAGACCGTCACCCGCCTGGACCACCGCTTTCGTCCAAAGCGGTACTAACGCACAGGTTCGGTGGAACGTTGTCGCACTCCCGCATTCACCGAAAGCGAAAGGGCCGAGCCGGCTACCACCCACCGAGAGCTTCGCCGGAGGTCTGCCAGCTTCCCGCTGCTTAGCGACTTGCCCAGCCCTCCGACAGGACTTTGAGCAACTCGCCAACCTCCCGCTCCTGCACGAGGGGATGCCGCAGGGGAAGCTCAGGCTTGACCTGGTAGCGGTTTCGCCGGCCCTGTCGCTCGCGCAGCACGTAGCCCTCTTCGACGAGCTCGGACAGAATCCGGTGGGCGGCACGCTCGGTGATGCCTACCGCAGCGGCAATGTCGCGCAGGCGGATGCCCGAGTCATGAGCCACACATACAAGGACGTGGGCGTGGTTTGTCAGAAAGTCCCAGCGCGGGACCGATGCTTGAGAACCCTGCATCAAACTTCCGGAAGATTGTTTCATGAATAGATGGTACATTGTGAGTTCGACACTGCCTTTGGAGCAAGCGGCCGTCCGTTGCCCCGCCGCGACAAAGGCAAGCGAAGAGGGCCCTTCGGTGAAGGCCGGAGGGCCCCGGAGGAGGTCAGCCATGGCCGGAACCGCCACCCCAATCCGCGCCCGGGCACGGTTGGATCACAAGTCCGAGTCGCTCCCCGCAGAATCCTTGACCTCACAACACGACGACGCGGTGGGGCGGTTGGAGGGGGCGCTTGTGGAGCAGGGCCGCCGTCGCCGCCAGTACGAGGCGGCATTTGAAACATCGGACGAGCCGAACGCCCACGCGCGGCTATCCGAGGCAGACGAGCGGGTTGCGACACGCGCGAGGTGGCTTGAGTGGGTCGACCAGCACTGGGACCGAAGGCAGATCGGGCGCGCCAGCTAGGAGAACGAGATGAGCACCAGCAAGCAATCCCAACCGGCAGCAAGACGGCGCGGCGAGCTTCATCGCGCCTATGGCAATCGCCAGGTTGGCCACGCTATCGGCGCCCCGGGGCAGATCGCCCCAGGGACGCGAGCGGGGGATCGCCTCCACGTCCGATTGGGAGAGCAGTCAGGGCGATGACCTCTCTGCATCGCCTGGACGAACTGAGAGCGGATGCCCGCCACCACCGCGATTGCCGTGACCTGTACCGGGCCGAGATGTACGGTCCGCGGCCAGCGAGTCTTGTCCAACTGAAGGAGTTGGAGCGGGATTGCGTCTTGTCTGAAGCGCGTCTCCGGAGGGCCGAGCAAGAACTCCAAGCGGAGACGGTGCGGCTACGGGCGCTGGCTGAGTGACGAGATCCGCCACTGATCACACGTCCAGTTCGTGAATCAGCTTCCCGAGCTACAACTGACTCAGATTTCAGCTTCCGCTTAGTGCGAGAAGCGACGGCCAGGTCGAAAAGCGCTCCTTTCCATGCAAAGCGGCGCTTTTCGTCCAAAGCGGCTACGCCGGCAAGCGGGCCGCTTCGAGCCGCCGATCAAATCTGTCGCATGCCGATGATGTTGCCGTCGGGATCTTTGAAGAACGCCCGACGCACACCGCTGGCCAGCGTGATGACGCCTTCCACCTCGACTCCTCTGCTCCTCAGATCGCTGACCTCAGTCTCGATGTCCGAGACCTCGAATGCGGCCACAGTTCGGTCGATCGGCGTCATCGGGCGCTCGAAAATCGCCAGTCCGGTCCCGTTGCCACAGCGATAGCGAACGGTTTCCGCAACTTGAACCTCGACCTCGAAGCCCAGCTTTTCCTCATAGAAGCGGCGGGCTCGCTCGAGGTCGTTCACGGCCAAAGTCGGGGCTACCGGTGCGTTCGACAGCATCACTCCTCCCTGGTGCCAAGGCTGTTCCGACATCGCCCGCGCAGTATCTCGCGCAAACCGCTGTTTCATGGAAAGCGGCGCACCGGCACACGAACCTCGGTGCTGCTACCCACTTTTGCGGGGCTCGCGAAGAACTGGTATGAATCAGGGTGAGTGGTCTGAGGAATGGCTGCCCAGGCAACGTTTTCGTGCGAAAGCGGTTCGCAGGTTGTCTGCTCGGACACCCCCAGTGCCCCTCCTCTAAAGGACAGTCGCAGCCTGACCGGTTGACGACTTGGACTTGGACCGCCAGCGGTCCGAGGAAGGAGGTTCAGATGGACGTCTTAGCCTGTCTCTCGTGTGGGCGGCGATATGCGGTGGATGGTGAAGGAGCTCTCGAAGGAGCGCGCTGCACCAACTGCAGGGGTGAGCTGGAGGTCGTCTCTCGCGGTGTGCCCCAGATGAGGCTGCTGGGACACCGCCGACCGTCTCCTGGACGTAGCCATACCGCGAACGGCGAACTCCACTCCGCAAGCGACGTGGACGCCGAGATTGCCGCGCTGGCGAAGCTGGCCAGGCAAGCGGAACGAGCCTAACGCGCCCCTGCGTTACACCCGATGGTCTCGACGTTCTCCTGCAACATCGCCACCCAGTATCACTCGGCGGACCGCTGTCATCCATTCAAAAGCGAATAGCCGCTTCTCGTCCAAAGCAGCTATTCGGACAGCCCGGCGGCTTCGAGGGCTTCCTCTCGTGTCCAGTACTCGCGGCCCCGCACGATCTTCCCCTCTCGGAACGTGAAAGGGCGGCGAACGTCAGATCCGTCTCGACGCCACTCAGCTTGGCGCGACCGCTGATTCGGATGACAGCGACGACGTTGTCCTCGCCCGCGTCGATCAGCTCAACCGGCTCGCTCGTGAAGTCGTCGAAGGTGTCTTGCCAGTCCTGCAGGTAGGCGCGCAGGGCGTCCTTGTCGCGAATTGGGCCGTGGTCATCAGGTGCGCCCTCTACCGCCCGGTAGTCGATGTCGTCCGCGATGTACTCGTCCCAGGTATCCAGGTCGCCGCTGTTGAAGGCCTCAGCCGCATCGCGGACGGTCTTTACGTTCTCCTCCGACATCGCCCACGCAGTATCTCGCACGGACCGCTGCTTTCCATGCAAAGCGGCTATCTCGCGTCGCAGCTCTAACCGAAGGGGCGACCCCTCGATCGTGAGGCGATCGACCAGCGCCAGGGAGGTTCCTCGCCCGGCGGGAACAGGTAGTGGTCCCGACCGGGGAGGGTCTCCAACGGAACCAGCGCCGGGTCGTCCTCGAGATTCAGCCGGATGCTGGAGGCCGCAGCGATCTCAGCCGGCCCGGCGCGTGCGCACGATCCGGTCCCAATCAAGGCCCGGGCGGTAGAGCCAGTAGGTGATCCGGACGGGACCACCCGTCGACCGCCCATCCGAGACCGAGGTGAACTCGGTCACCCGGCGACCGGAGGCGGTCAGGCCTGGATGCGAGCCGGGCGCGGCGCAGCTCGCCCGTCGGCAGTAGCGGAAGTCGACCGGCAGCTCGCCGCCGAGTGCCCTGGGATCCGCCACCAGGTTGCGGACCAGCTTGCCCAGCGGGAAGCCGTACGCCAGCGCCAGTGGGTTCCGCCCGCAGGGAACCGGATAGCGCCCGCTGCAGGCGATGCGGCGGGCGAGCATCTCGCCGAGCTCGCGGTCGCCGCGGCGCGGCGGCGATGCCACCAGCGCCGCGACCGCGATCACGATCAGCAGTCCGATCATCCCGGCGAGCGCCAGGTACTCGACCGAGGCGGTGCCCCTGCGTCCAGCTGTGGCAGCGCCCGGCACCGGCCCACCCTCTCGCGACCGGTGTTTGGCGAGGCGCGCACTCCGTGCCGAGTTCCCGGGCAACGAGTAACGCGGTCTATGATCGACGCATGGAAGGCTTTGGCGGACTCTTTGGCGACCCGGAGGAGATGCGGCGCCGCATGGAGGAGCTCCAGGAGCAGATGGCCGGAGCTCAGAAGGTCGCCTGGGCCGACAACGCGATCAAGCTCGCCGTTGAGATGACAGTCGCCGCGATCGGCTCGCTCGAGCTGAGCGGCTCCAGCGACGAGCAGGCGGTCCAGGTCCGCGACGCGATCCGAATCGTCTTCCCCGAGGCCGTCACCCTGGTGCGGGAGGCCCGGGAGGGCCTTCAGGACTAACCCGGCTCCCTGGTCCCGTGGGTCTGCCGGAACCGTCGGTCAGCAGCACCGCCCTGGTCACCGGCGCCTCGTCGGGGATCGGCGCGGCGGTCGCAACCGAGCTCGGCTCGCGCGGCTTCTCGCTCGTCCTCGTAGCGCGGCGCGAGGAGCGACTCCGCAGCCTGGCCACGGAGCTCTCCTCAGAGCACGACATCGAGGCCGAGGTGATCACCTGCGATCTCGGCAGCGAGAGGGAGCGCGATCGTCTGCAGGATGAGCTCGGAGGACGGGGGCGGGCGGTCGAGGTGCTCGTCAACAACGCCGGCTTCGGGCATCAGGCGGACTTCGCGAGAAGCCCGCGGGAACGAATGGTCGAGATGGTCCGCGTGAACGTCGAAACGGTGGTCGACCTGTCCAGCCGGTTCATCGGCCCGATGGTGGAGCGGGGGCGCGGGAGCGTCATCAACATCGCCTCCCTCGGCGCGTTCCAGCCGCTGCCCGGCTCCGCGGTCTACGGGGCGAGCAAGGCCTTCGTCCTCTCCTTCAGCGAGGCGGTGCGCACCGAGCTTCGCGGATCGGGCGTCACGGTGACCGCCGTTTGCCCGGGGCCCGTGCGGACCGAGTTCATGGCGACTGCGGAGATCCCGGGGGTCGAGGACCGCACACCTGGCGCCGTCTGGATGTCGGCGGAGGAGATCGCCCGGCAGGCCGTCGAGGGGGCCGCGCGCGATAAGCGTGTCGTCGTGCCGGGGGTGCTGAACCGGGCGGGCGCCCTGGCAGGCCAGCACAGCCCGAGGGCGGTCGCCCTGCCGCTGATCGGCCGGATCTGGCGCAACCTCTAGAGCCGAATGCCTACCCTCGAGGCCCGCGGCGTCGAGATCGCATGGAGCGAGCGGGGCGAGGGGCAGCCGGTGCTGCTCGTCCACGAGACCGCGGCAAACGCGTCGATCTGGGACGGCGTTGCGGGGACGCTCGCGGCCCGTGCGCGCCCGATCAGCTACGACCGCCGCGGCTGGGGCGGTTCGAGCGCCCCGGTGGACTACCGGCGGACGACGGTCGAAGAGCAGAGCGAGGACGCCGCCGCGCTGATGGAGACGCTGGCAGCCGCGCCCACGGTCGTGATCGGCGCGGGCGTCGGCGCGATGGTCGCCCTAGATCTCCTGATGCGCCGGCCCGAGCTGCTCGCCGGGACCGTCCTGGTGGAGCCCCCGCTACTGCAGCTCCTGCCGACGGCCACAGAGGCGCTCTCGGATGACCGGCGGCGGCTGCACACGGCTGCCGGCGCGGGCGAGGACGTGATCGAGCTCTACCTTTCGGGCGGCCTGCCGACGCTCGCTGCCGGGGTGGACCGGCTGCCGGACGAGCTGATCGCCGCGGCGCGGGAGCGGCCCGCCAGCGTGGTCGCCGAGATGGGCATTGCGGTGGGATGGCGCGCCCCGCTGCCGCGCTTGGCGGCGGCCGAGCATCCGTCGGCGATCGTCACCGGCCCGTCGACTCCACCGATCCTGCGGGACGCGTCCGCAGCCCTCGCTGCACGGCTGGCCCGGGGATCCGCCGTGGAGGTCGGGACTGGTGGGGCGCCTCCGCACGTGGATGCTCCGAGGAAGGTCGCCGCGCTGGCGCTCGAGCTCACGTAGGCGGGAGGGGCTCTGCCTCGACGCCGAGCACGCCTCCGCGGCGCGCCAGGACTGCCCCACCCTCGAGCAGCACCGCGATGATCGCCGTCGGGATCGCCGCCAGCGCGGTCACCACCGCATCGGTCCAGAAGGCAGCCCGGCTGCGTCCGGTGCCCGGGCGGAGCCGCCCGGAGACTGCCTCGGAGGCGAAGTCGCGATGGAAGGTGAGCAGATTGAGGAGTGTCTGCCACATCGAGGCCATCCCCGGGCCGGCGAGATGGCGGATCCGCCTGAGCTCGAGGCCCCGGCGGGCGAGCAGCAACGAGGCCGCGCGGGGTGTCGGGTCGAGGCCGTGTCCGCCCGGTCTCAGCGCGGCCCAGTTCTCTGCTCCGAGCCAGGCCTGCAGGCTGGCGGGGTTCGCCGCGCGGAAGGCGACGCGCCCGTCCCGCTGCTCGGCCCCGGAGAGCAGTCTCTCCGCCGCATCGTCTGGGGTTGGGATCGCTCCGCGCACGACGACCAGGCCGCAGTTCTCGCAGCGGTCGATCACCTGGTCCTCCCTCGGGCCGTAGCCCTGGGTCTCGATCCAGACGAAGAGCGGCTCGCCGCAGGCGGGGCAGAGCGGCGTCTCCGGTCCCGCCGCCTCATCGAGGCTGACGGCGCGCCGCCGTCGCGCTCCCAGTCCGATCGGCATCGGGCTCAGGCCTCGACCGGAACGGATGTGCCCGCCCCCTCGACGCTCCAGCGCACGTCGAAGCGGTCGAGGCTGGCGAGGAAGTCCTTCGGGTCGAATGCCTGCGAGGGCGCCAGGGCCCCGCGTCCCTGGAAGTCCCGGCGGGCGGCGATCAGCGCCCCCTGGCGGATTGCGGCGGCGGTGAGGCCGTAGACGTCCTTGCCAGTGATCACGCCCCTGCGCTTCACCTCGGCGCGCTTCGCCTCGCAGACGATCATCCAGCGCATCCGCTCGCGCTGTTCCGGGGAGGGGCCCTCGGGGAGACGCGAGATCACCGCACCCGCGGCGCGGCGGAGCGCCCCGCTTCGCATCGCAAGACCGAGCGGAGGCATGATCGCGCCGAAGATTCGAGCAAGGAGATCGCTGGAGAACGCTCCGGCGTTGATGGTCGTCGTCACGTTCCTGGTCGGAATGTGACGTGGCACCGTGATCTGCTCCCCGGCGGGGTAGCGAATCATCCGCTGTCGTCCAACCGGCGCCGGGAACTCGAAGGTGCCACGCCCGACTCCTCCGCGCGCCTCACGCCACACCCCATCGCGCCAATCGACGCCCGGTTTGCTGAGGATCTCGACCGTGGTCCGGGCAGTCCCCTGGCTCGGGGTGAAGCCCTGCCAGCAGTAATTCACCGACAACTCGTCGAGTTCGCCGAGCCCGTCGGCGGTGAGCGAGGCGAGCATGTCGCCGGGCACGTAGTCGAAGCCCATCGCCGGGATCACCGCCACCCCGGCCTCCGAGGCGCCGGAGCTGTGGCGCTCGAACGCGAGCTTCATGTAGGGCTGCTCGCCCGTCGTGTCGAGGTAGTGGGTCCGCGTCTCGACCGCCGCCCGGAGGACCGGCTCGCCGTAGCGGATGAACGGGCCGGCGCAGTCGACGACGACCGCGCAATCCGCCAGCAGCTCGCGGAGCGAGGCGGGATCGTTCAGGGTCGCCGCCTTGATCGCGACCTCGCCCTCCGTCCCCGCGGCAAGGGCGTCGAGCCTGCCGCGGTTGCGCCCGGAGATCACCACGTCCGCCCCGGCGCTTGCGAGCTCGGCGGTGACGAGCCGGCCGGTGTATCCGGTGGCTCCGTAGACGGCGATCGGCCCCTGCTGCCGGGAGGGGAGCGGCATCGCGGCCAAGATACAGTCCCGCGGTGAACGCGCTGCCGAGCAAGCAGGAACTGCTCACCTTTCAGGCTCGTTGGATGCGGCCCGCGGGCATCTGCGCGATCCTCGGCGGGCTGGTCATCGCCGGCTCGCTGCCCCTGCAGCCATCCGGTGGGGGCGACAACGATCCCGAGCGGCTGACCAAGTTCCATGACCAGTCCACCGAGCTGATCCTCGGTCAGGGTGTCCTGATCGGGGTCGGGATCCTGCTCTTCATCCCGCTGCTCTACGTCCTGATTCGCTCGGCGCAGGGCCGTAGCGAGCGCGTACGGCGCCCCCTGATCTCCCTGGCATTCGTCGGCCCGGTCCTGTTCTCGGTCTCCGGCCTGCTCGTGGCGGTCGGGTTGAACGACGTGGCGGGCAAGTTCGTGGAGCAGGCACCGGCCAAGGAGCGACAGGCGCGCGAGCAGGCCGCCGCCGCTCAGGCCGCGGCTGCCAAGGGCGGATCCGCAGAGCGGTCGAATCCGCCGGCGGCGCAGACGACCAGCGGGGCTCAGGTGACCACGACTACCCCGCCGGCGACCACGTCCGGTACGACCACCACGCCTCAGACGACTCCCACGGCCCCGAGAACGCCCGAACAGGCCGCGAGCAAGGCGCGGGACGACCTGGCCAGCGACCTGATCGACGACTCGGGCCTGCTCAAGGTCGGATCGCTCCTGCGCTTCGTCGGCCTGATCTCATTGGTCTTCGCCCTGATCTACATCCCGCTCTGGTCCATGCGGACCGGCCTGCTCACCCGGTTCTGGGCGATGCTCGGGTTGGCCCTCGGTGTGTCGCTGCTCCTGGTCCCGGTCGGGATCTTCGGGCTGGTGTTCTGGTTCGCGGTCGTGGGCCTGATGCTCGCCCGCTGGTGGCCGGCCCCGTTGCCGCCCGCCTGGGACGCCGGCGAGGCGATCCCGTGGCCGAGTCGGGCTGACGACATCGGGCCGCCCCCGGCGGAGCGCCCACCGTCGGGCACGGTCGAGGGCAGCGGCCGCGAGGTCTCCGAACAGCCCCTGCCGGATGACCGCGGGGGCGAGGCACCGGCCCAGCCCCTCGACACCCAGGGCCAGCGGCGGAAGAAGCGGAAGCGTCGGCGGTAGGTCAGGACATCGGCGGGGGAGCCTGCATCAGCTCCACCCGATGCCCGCCGGGCGCGATCGCGAAGGCCCGATCGGCGCCCCAGAGCTGTCGTGTGTCCTCCACCTCGAAGCCCGCGTCCCGCAGTCGCTTCTTCGCCTCGGCGTGATCCGGCGCGACCACGGCCGCATGGCCGAGGATGGGCGCGGTGTGGCCTTCGGTGAGGATCAGGTGGATCTGGGTTCCCTTGCGCTCGAGCCAGCGCACCGAATCCCCCAGCGGCTCGGGGGACTCGACCTCCTCGAAGCCGAGCAGGCTCCAGAACTCGATGGAGCGGTCCGCTTCGTTCGGGGGCACCTCGAGGGAGACGTGCTGAAGCACTCGCCCAGCATTTCAGAGCGAGTGCTCTAGAAGAGGGTCAGCTGCGCTCCGAGCCGGAGGCGCGCCGACCCCAGAACCTGACGAGCAGTCCGCAGCCGAGCATCGCGAGCCCGACGAGGGCGAGGGCGCCGGCGGCCATCCCGGTCATCGGCAGCGTGTTGGCATCGCCCGCGGCGTTAGGGGAGCCGACCGCCGAGGCCTCCGAGCCGGCCGAGCCGCTCGAACTCGAGGACGCGTTCCCAGCGCCGCCTCCGCCAGTGCTCGAGCTCAGCACCCGGACTGTGCCCTTCATGTTCGGGTGGATCGTGCAGATGTAGCTGAAGGTTCCCGCCTGAGTGAAGGTGTGGGAGGCGCTCTGGCCGTTGTTCAAGGTCGGTGTCTTGAAGCTGCCGTCGTCGGCCGTGGCGTTGTGCGGCGCCTGCCCGGTGTTGTGCCACGTCACCGTGTCGCCGACGGCGACCGTCACGGAGGAGGGAGAGAAGAAGAGATCTCCCATCGTCACGGTGGCCGAAGCAGCCTTGCGGGCGCCACCACCGGGGCCGTCCGCGGGCGACCCTCGGCCGAGTTGCGTGGACGTCTCTCCCGTACTGCCGACGGCCTCGCTCGGAGTTCCCGCGGCCGGCCCCGTCGGTGGCGCCTCGGGCGGCGCCGGCTCCGGGTGCTGGTCTGGCGTATCCGCCGGTGCCGCCGGAGGGGGCGCGGGCGGCGTCGGAGGAGCCGTCGTCGTCGTGGCGTCGGTGGTGGTGCCGGCGTCCTGCGCAGCCGAGAGCGCCGGGACGGCGCAGCTCAACGCCAGGACGAGCATCCCGCTCGCCAGAGCTCTCGCTCCCTTCATTGCGCGAATCCTACGGCCCGTCAACTCTTTGGGGTTACGGAATGCCCGGCGGAGCGGATTTAGGGCTCTTCTAACCGAGAGCGCTGACGCCCGGCGGGGCGTCCGATGGCGCCGGCTCCTGCGGGGCGGCGACGCGCTTCCGGTGGGTGCGGATCTCGCTCATGATCCGCTCGAGCCGCGGCTCGGTGGAGGCGTCGACGTGGGTCATCGCCGCCGCGATCGCGGGATGGACCGACGGCGATCCGCTCGTGCATCGCCTGAGCGACCGCGCGGTAGGTGGGGTGCCCCTCGCGCCCGGAGCGCAGCTCGATCAGGTGCATCGCCTCGCGCGCATTGAGGTCGAGCAGGTAGCGGATCCGGTAGCCGAGGCAGAGCGCATAGGGCGCCGCCTCGGCGAGCCCGGCGTCCATCAGCCGCTCGTGCTCGACACGCGAGATCTCCAGCGCGCGCTCGTAGTCATCGCCCGCCCCCGCGTCGCGCACCTCGTCGGGGACGCCGGCACCGAGGTCGGGGCTGAGCCGCTGCCACTGGCAGGTCAGCATCCGGTGGCGCTGCAGGTCGCGAAAGCCACCGTAGTCGGAGACGATCTCGAAGCGATAGCGGACCGCCTCCCAGCCGCGCCCGGGGCGGTGCCGGCGGTTGGGCCGCTCCCCGGCGAGATCGGCGATCATCTCCGCCTGCTCGTCCGGTGGCAGGGCGCGCACGCGGTCGCGAATGGCCCGCTCGGAGCTGCCGGCCGACTCGAACAGCGAGGCGGCGATCAGCTCGCCCTCGGAGCCGTCCACGTCGATCAACTCCACCGACGGCGCCATCTCGTCCCCTTCCGAGCCCTCGAGACCCATCCGCGCAACCCAGCGCTCGGCCGCCTCCCGGCGGCCCTCCAGGTAGGAGATCCACTCCCCGCCTCGATCCGGCCGCTCCACCCGGGCGACGAAGCTCGGCATCACCTTGTTGAGCTCCTCGAGGATCATCGCGGCGAAGTGGCGCGCCTCCGGCAGGGGCGAGGCCAGCATGCGAAGCAGCATCTGCTCGTAGGCCTGGCCGGAGGCGAAGATGCCGACGTGGCTGAGGGTCGAGGCGGGCAGCAGTCCGCGCAGCAGGTCGAGTGCCTTCGCCTTGATCGATCGCTGCCAGGCCGCTTCGGGCTCTTCGCCCCGCGGCCAGCGCTCGGCCGCCCACTCCCGCACCTGGAGGAGCGATCGCGAGTAGATCCCGAAGAGCTCCTCCATCGCCTCCGCGTACTCCGGTCCGAGCTGATCGTCGCGGTAGAAGCGGTAGCGGCCTCCCGCCGACTCGGGCAGCGGCTGGTCGTAGGGGATGTAGCGCGTGGATTGCTCGAGATAGGCGGCGAGGCGGCCGCGCTGCAGCACCTTGGTGAGGATGTTCGAGACCCACTCGCAGGCGACGTGCGCCCCGCCGACCTGCGCGATCGAGTCGTCCCCGTAGCCCATGAAGACGCGCTCGTAGAGGCCCGCCGCGCGCTCGCCCTCCTTGCCCTCGAAGGGCCGTCCACCCTCCGGGACGTCGGAGGCGAACTCCTCGAGGTAGAGGCGGCGGAGCGTCCCCGGGTAGCGGGAGTAGCGGGCGAACAGCGCTCCCTTGATCGTCTCCGGCAGGTTGACCAGCGCGAAGACGGGACGGTCGAGGTTGGTGAAGTGGGGAGAGAGGAGCCTGCGTTCCTCCTCTGTGAATTCCTCGACGGGGTAGCGCACGGGCTGGCCAGCCTAGCTCTATCCCCAGATCGATTGGGCGACCAGGACGGCCACCACGGCGATCGCGGTGGTCCAAGCCACGGCCTGCGCCGCCAGCTTGGAGTCGAGCCCGTAGACGTGGGCGACCAGCAGGGTGTTGATCCCGCAGGGCATCGCGGCCAGCAGCAGGTACGGCCCCGGAAGGTCGATGAAGGGAAGTGAGAGGAGAAGCAGCAGTCCCGGGGCGACCACGAGGCGCAGCAGGATCGCCGCGCCTACCGGAGGATCGAACGGGGAGCTCAACTGCACGCGCCGCTCCTCCACCTCCTCGGCGAGCACCGCGCCCACCGCGAAGAAACCGATCGGAAGCAGCGCGATCACGCAGCCGCGTGAGATGTCGACCAGCACGTCGGGCGCGAGCGAGTCGGGGACGAGCAGCCCGGCGATCGCCGCGTATAGGAGGGGGTTCCGGGTGAAGAAGGCGAGGACGCGATCACGGAATCCCTCCCCCGCCTTGGTGCCGAAGGCCGCGCCGGTCCCGAAACCGAGCAGGAGGAGCGACGGCGCCGGAACGACGATGTCGTAGACGACCGCCTCGCCGAGCGCGTGGAAGCCGAGCAGCGAGGCGACCAGCGGGTAGCCGAGATAGCCGGAGTTGGGGATCAGCGTCCCGGTTATCAGCGAACCGGTGGCGGGACGCGAGAGGCGCAGGAGCCGGCTGCCGGCGAACCAGGCGATGCCCGCCGCGGTGAGGATCGCGACCCAGCCGATCACCAGGCCGCCTGCTTCGTCGGCGTTGATGTGGGTGCGGGCGAGGTTGAAGAAGACGACGAACGGGATCAGCGTGTAGAGCGAGATCACCAGCGCCCGCCGCGCCCCGCCGACCGCGACGGATGGCCAGCGGCGCTCGGCGGCGACCCCGGCGCTACCGGAGATCGCGATCGCGGCGATGGTCAGGAGGACGCCCAAGTGGGCGCCATCCTCGCGGAAGCGGCTGGGCGTAGCCGCCTAGATCGTCGTCGTCAGCGAGCCGGCGGCGTGTGAGGCCCAGTCGATCAGCGGCGAGGGGGCGACGCCGAAGGCGATCGTGGCGGCGCCGCATAGCAGCGCGGACCCGACGATCAATCCGCAGCGGCTGGCCCCCCTGGGGATGCCGTCCGCCTCCGGCGACCCGCCGGCGATCGCCGGCATCGCCCCCGCCTCGGCGGCGGGCGGCGCTGCGCTCGGCTCCGGCCACATCCAGACGGCGGCGATCACCCGCAGGTAATAGGCGAGCGAGACCATCGTGCCGATCACGATGGCGACGCCGAGCCAGGTGTAGTCCCCGTCAACGCTCGCCTCGATCAGGAAAAGCTTCCCCATGAAGCCCGAGGTGCCGGGCAGGCCGGCGAGGGCGAGCATCCCGATGGTGAGCGGCCAGGCGAGCAGCGGGCGGGTGCGGCCGATGCCGGCGAGCGCCTCGATGTCGTCGCCGCGGTCGGTCTCGCGCTCGCGGGCGATCACCACGGCGAAGACGGCGAGGTTCATCAGCGTGTAGGCGGCGAGGTAGAAGACGAGGGCCTCGAGGCCGGTCTCGGTCGCGACCACGATCCCGGCGAGCATGTAGCCGGCCTGGGCGATGCCCGAGTAGCCCAGCAGCCGCTTCAACGAGTCCTGGCCGAGCGCGCCGATGTTGCCGACGGCGATCGAGATGACAGCGAGAGCGGCGAGCGCCGGCTTCCAGTCATGGGCGATCGGGCCAAGCGCGACCTCGAAGAGCCGCGCGAGCGCGATGAAGGCCGCGGCCTTGGTCGCCACCGCCATGAACGCCGTGATCGGGGTCGGAGCGCCCTGGTAGACGTCAGGCGTCCACTGGTGGAAGGGGGCCACCGAGGTCTTGAAGGCGAGGCCGGTGGCGACCATCGCAACGCCGATCAGGACGATCGTGTCGTTGCCATTGTCTCCCGCGAGCCCCTTGGCGATGCCGGTGAAGTCGGTGGAGCCTGAGCCGCCGTAGAGGAGCGCGAAGCCGTAGAGCACGGTCGCCGAGCCGATCGAGCCGATGACCAGGTACTTGAGGCCCGACTCGAGCGAGCGCTCCGTGCGGCGCGCCGAGGCGCAGAGCACGTAGAGCGGAATCGAGAGCAGCTCGAGCGCGACGAAGAAGGCGATCAGGTTCTGCGCCTGCGCGATCAGCGTCATACCGAGGACCGAGCCGAGCAGCAGAGCGTAGAAGGCGCCGAGGCCCGCCTCCTCCGCGGCCGGCTCGCGGATCGAGAGGAACACGGCGACCGCCGCAGCGAAGCAGGCGATCAGCGTGGCGGCGAGGCCAAAGGCGTCGAGCCGGAGCGCGCCGGCGACCAGGTCCTCGCTCGAGCCCCATTGCCAGATCGACAGGCCGGCGACGGTGGCGAGCACGGCGACCGTCAGGTACGCGATCGCGAAGCGGCTGAGCCGCGGGATCAGCCCGACCATCAGGACGACGACCAGGCCAGCCGTCAGCCCGATCACGGGCGAGAGCCCGGCGTAGTCGATGTGCGGTGCGTTGAAGCTCATCGCCGGGCCAGATCGGTCGGAGCCTGGGCGGTCGGCGTGAGCTGGCCGCTGACCGAGTCATCGGCGCGGTGCAGGATCAGCCCGGGCCAGAGCGCGATCCCGACGATGCAGGCGATCAGGCCGGCCAGGACGGTGCCGCGGACCAGGCCGACGTCGCGCGACTCGATCCCGTCAGGCTTGCGGTTGTGCATCGCTTGCTGGTAGAGGCGCAGCGCGTAGTAGGCGGCGAGCACGATCCCGATCGCGGCGACGAAGGCGTAGACGATCTTCTCCTGGAAGATCCCGTTGAGGATGTAGAACTCGCCGATGAAGTTGGCGGAGCCCGGGCATCGCCAGCAGGGCGAGCGTGGCGATCAGGAACAGGGCCGCCAGAACGGGCGCCCGCATCGCCAGACCGCCCATCCGGCGAATGTCATCCGTGCCCGGCGCGCCCGACGAGCAGCACCACGATCAGCATCAGCGGAGCGACCACGAGCCCGTGGTTGACCATGTTGAGCACCGCTCCGTCGGCCCCGTCCGGACGCAGACTGAAGATGCCGAGCGTGATGAACCCGAGCTGCGCCATCGAGGAGTAGCCGAGGATCAGCCTGGCGCTCGTCTGCGTGAAGGCCATCACCGACCCGTAGAGGATCGAGGCGACCGCGATCACCAGGATCACCTCCTGGAAGTGGTTGGTCGCCGCCGGGAAGATCGGCAGCACCACGCGCAGGAAGCCGTACGCACCGACCTTCGAGAGGACGCCCGAGAAGAGCGCCAGCGCCGGCAGCGGCGCGACCCGGTAGGCATCGGGCATCCAGCCGTGCAGCGGGAAGGCCGGCATCTTGACCAGGAAGGCGGCGGCGAAGAACCAGAAGATCCAGTACTGGCTGCCGTTGCCGAGCGGATTCGCCGCCAGGTGCTGCATGTTGAAGTCGACCGTCCCGCCATCCGCGGCTAGGACCCCGGTGGCGATCGCCCCGGCCAGCATCAGCAGCGAGCCGACCAGCGTGTAGATGAACATCTTCAGAGTCGCCGGCTGCGGCCTGATCGTGCCCTCGCCCTCCTCGGGCCGGCCCGGATGCGCCGTCCCCCAGCTTCCGAAGAGGAAGTAGAACGGGATCAGCATCAGGTCGAAGAAGAGGACGAACAGGATCAGGTCCTGAGCGAGGAAGGCTCCGAGCACCGCCGTCTCCGCAAGCCCGAACATCAGGAAGTAGAGGCGCGGGCGCTCGGGCGGGTTGATCGCCGACCAGACCGTCGCCGCCAGCCAGAGGATCGCGGTGAGCAGGACCAAGAAGAGGCTGATGCCGTCGACGCCGAGCTGGTAGCGGACCCCGAGCGTCGGGATCCAGCTCGCATCGACCGTGTGCTGGAAGCCGCCGGACGGATCGAAGCCGGCGACGAATACGATCGCGACCACGAGCGAGGTGAGCGATCCGATCGTCGCTACCCAGCCGGTGAGCCGGCCGGGGAGAAGTGCCGCGATGAGGCCGAAGGTGAGGGGGGCCCAGAGCAGGGTCTCGGTCACGACAGGCTCCTCATGAGCTCTGCAGGAGGAAGTAGAGGCCGAGCCCCGCGAAGCCGGTGACCAGCAGCAGGGCGTAGGAGCGCAGGTAGCCGGACTGGACCCCGCGGACACCGGCGCTGGCTCCCCGGACCAGGTCGACCGCCGCGACGACCAGGCCCTGGACCACGTAGCGCTCGAAGACCGAGTTGGCCCAGCGGCCGACGGCGAAGGCGGGGCGGACGAAGAGCAGGTCGATCGCCTCGTCGAAGTACCACTTCCGCTCCAGAAAGTCGTGGGCCCAGCCGAATCGCTTCTGCAGGGCCGCCGTCCAGCCGCGGTTGCGCAGGTACGCGTAGTAGGCGATCGCGATGCCGAGCACCGAGATCAGGCCGCCGATCAGCAGGCCCCGATAGGCCGCGGTCGTGCTCGGCCCCTGCTCGTAGAGCTTCGAGTCGAGGAAGGACCCGTGCAGGAACCGGTGGACGACGTCGTCGACGCCCGGGATCTGCACGAAACCGGCGAACAGCGCCCCGAAGGCCAGGACGCTCATCGCGATCTTCATCGGCCACTCTCGCTCGGCGATCTGGTGGCTCGGCCCGGGGAAGCCGACGTCGGTGTCCTCCTTCTCGCCCGTCGCCGGGTTCTCGGGCTCGGCGTGGTGGATGTGCCCGCGCTCGAGCTCGCGGGCCTCCTCGACGGGTTCACCGAAGACGACGCGGAAGCCGATCCGGAAGGCGTAGAAGGCGGTCAGCAGCGCCCCGATGTAGCCGCCGATGGCGAAGATCACGTAGAAGCCGCCCCGGTAGGCGGCGAAGTCGAGGATCTCGTCCTTCGAGAACCAGCCCGAGGTGAGCGGGAAGGCCGCGAGCGCCAAGGCGCCGATCAGCAGCATGGCGGAGGTGAACGGCATCGCCCTGCGGAAGCCGCCCATCAGGTCGATGTTCTGGCGGTTCGCCATTGCGCCGATGATCGAGCCGGCCGCCATGAACAGAAGGGCCTTGAAGAAAGCGTGGGTCATCAGGTGGAAGAGGCCCTCCGAGTAGGCCCCGATCCCGACCCCGACGAACATGTACCCGATCTGGCTCATCGTCGAGTAGGCGATGATCCGCTTCAGGTCCGTGACGACCAGGGCGATCGTCGCCGCGATCAGGAGGGTGGCCAAGCCGATGAAGGCCGCGATGTCGGCGGCCGTCAACCCGATCTCGAAGAGCGGGTGGAAGCGAGCGATCAGGTAGACGCCCGCGGTGACCATCGTTGCTGCATGGATCAGCGCCGAGACCGGCGTCGGACCCTCCATCGCGTCCGGCAGCCAGGTGTGGAGCGGCACCTGCGCGGACTTGGCGATCGCGCCCACCAGTAGCAGCAGGCAGATCGCGACCACGACCCCCTGGTTGGTGTGGAACGTGTTGGGGGCCTGGCTGAAGATCGAGAGCAGGTCGAAGGTGCCGAGCTCGCGGAAGATGAAGAACGCGGCGAGCACCATGCCGACGTCGCCGATCACGTTGATCACGAAGGCCTTCATTCCGGCCTCGGTCGCCGTGGTGCGCCGGTACCAGAAGCTGATCAGCGCGTAGGAGGCGAAGCCGACGAATGCCCAGCCGACGATCAGCAGCACCAGGTTGCCGGCCAGGACCAGCAGCAGCATCGAGAAGACGAAGAAGTTCAGGTACGCGAAGAAGCGGTTGAACCCCCGGTCCGAGGTCATGTAGCTGATCGCGTAGAGGTGGATCAGCGCAGAGACCCCGCTGACGATCAGGCACATGTAGACCGAAAGGGGGTCGACCAGGACGTTCATCTGGATGTTCAGCCCGGCCGCGCTCGCGTAGTTGTAGAGCGAGGAGGTGTGCTGGCGGGCGTCGACGGGGTCCCCGAGCAGCTGGACCAAGGCGCCGAGCGACGCGGCGAAGGCGAGCCCGATCATCGCCGTCGCGATCCAGCCCGGGCTCCGGCCCGGAAGCCGCTTCCAACCCAGGCTGACGATCAGCGTCCCCGCGAGCGGAAAGGCGAGCACCAGCCAGCCGTACCCGGTTGCCGGCAAGCCCTAGCCCCTGAGGGTGCGCAGGTCGTCGACGTTCAGCGGGATGCGGCGCCGGTAGGCCGCAACGATGATCCCCAGCCCGACCACCACCTCGCAGGCGGCGATCACCATCACGATCAGGGCGAAGACCTGCCCGTCCTGGTTGCCCAACGAGCGGGAGAAGGCGAGCAGCGCCAGGTTGCCGGCGTTCAGCATCAGCTCGAGGCAGAGCAGGATCACCAGCGGGCTGCGGCGCAGGAGGACCCCGGAGACGCCGACGGCGAACAACAGGGCGGAGAGGACGAGGTACCAGGTGATGTCCATCAGGCGTCCTCGACCCGGTGACGGCCTGCCAGGACCACTGCCCCAACCGCAGCGACGAGGAGGAGCAGTGAGGCGGCCTCGAAGGCGATCAGGAAGCGCTCGAGCAGGAGCTTGCCGATCGCCGAGGGCGAGCCGAAGCCGAGGTCGACCGTCGGCCCCTGCGTGTCGATCGCCTGCAGGCTGGAGCCCGTGATCGCGATCGCCAGCTCGACGAAGAGCGCGATCCCCAGCAGCGGGGCGATGAATCGCTGTCCGGGGATCGGCTCCCAGAGGGGCTCGTCGACGTTGCCGACGTAGGCGGCTACGAAGACGTAGAGCACCATCACGGCGCCGGCGTAGACGACGATCTGGGCGGCGGCGATGAACTCGCCCTGCAGCAGCAGGAAGAGGCCGGCGAGCGAGATCAGGTGGACGATCAGGGCGAGGACGCTGTAGAAGGCGTTGCGGAGGGCGATCACGGCGATCGCGCCGCCGAGCGCGCCGATCGCCCCGGCGAAGAAGGCCACTTCCTTCAAGTCACTCGCCCTCGCTCCGCAGCGGCGTGCGGTCGATCGGCTCGGCAAGCAGCATCTCCTTTGTGAAGATCAGGTCCGAGCGGTTGTAGTCGGACATCTCGTAGTCGTGGCCCATCGTGATCGCGTCGAACGGGCAGGCCACCTCGCAGTAGCCGCAGAAGATGCAGCGGGAGAGGTTGATCTCGTAGACCTCGGCGTAGCGCTCGCCGGCGGAGACGCGATGGTCCGGGTCGTTCTCGGCCGCCACCACCCGGATGCAGTCGGCCGGGCAGGCCGCCGCGCAGAGCGAGCAGCCGACGCACTTCTCGAGGCCGCTGTCCTCGAAGCGGTGCAGCTTGTGGCGGCCCGCGGAAGCGCGGGTAGACCGGGGTCTTCTCCTCCGGGTACTGGATCGTGACCGGCCCCTCGAGCACCCGTCCGAATGTGGTGCGCAGGCCGCGCAGGGTCTCGCCGAAGGCCCGGTAGGCGCCGCCGACTCCGCCCGGTTTGGGCCCGCGCTGCACCGAGATCACGTCCTCGTGGCTCTCCAGGTAGGGGAACTCCGTCCAATCGGTCTTCTCGGTGTTGAGCTTCGCCTCCATCAGGAAACCGTCACGATCACCGCGGTGGCCAGGATGTTCAGCGTCGCCAGCGGCAGCATCACCTTCCAGCCCAGCGACATGAGCTGGTCGTAGCGCAGGCGCGGCAGCGTCGCCCGAATCCAGATGAAGAGAGCGACCAGCGTGAGCGTCTTGAGCACCATCCAGACCGGGTCGAGCCAGCCAGGGCCCGGCCCCATCCAGCCGCCGAGGAAGAAGGTGACTGCGATCCCCGAGACGACGAACATCTCGAGGTACTCGGCGAGCAGGTAGGAGCCGAAGCGCATGCCGCCGTACTCGGTCATGTAGCCCTGCACCAGCTCCGCGTCTGCCTCAGGGAGGTCGAAGGGCGCCCGGTTGGTCTCGGCGAAGCCCGCGACCATGAAGATCAGGAAGCCGATGATCTGGGGGACGATGTTCCAGATCGAGCCCTGCGCGTCGACGACACTGGTGAGCGAAAGCGAGCCGGTCATCAGCACGACCCCGAGGAGCGCCAACCCCATCGAGACCTCGTAGGAGATCAGCTGTGCGGCGGAGCGCATTGCGCCGAGGAAGCTGTACTTCGAGCCCGAGGACCAGCCGGCGAGCAGCAGGCCGTAGAACGAGATAGAGCTGAAGGCGAAGAAGTAGAGGATGCCGATGGAGACGTCGATTCCGTAGAGCCCAAGGCCGTCCTGGACGTTGCCGAAGGGCAGGATCGCCAGCGTGATGATCCCGGAGAAGATCACGATCGCCGGGGCGATCGCGTAGAGAAACGGCACGGCCGCCTGCGGCCGGAACGTCTCCTTGCCGGCGAGCTTGACGATGTCGGCCAGCGGCTGGACGAGGCCGACCGGGCCGACCCGGTTCGGGCCGTAGCGGTTCTGGAAGCGGCCGATCAGCTTGCGCTCGACGACCGTCAGCACCGGGACGATCATGAAGACGCCGAGGAAGATGACGATCGACTTGACCACCATCACCCAGGTGGCCTCGACGTAGTTGACGTCGGCGAGGGGAAGGCTCATCGCTTCACCACCCGGATCCGCGGCGGGACGCCGTTGGTGAGCAGGTTGCCGTTGCCCTCATCCGTCCCCTCGATCAGGAACGCGGCGCCCTCGCGCATCCGTTCCCGAACCGCGACGGTCGCCTCGACGCTGTGGCCGTTGACCGACACCGTCACCTCGTCACCCGGAGACAGCTCGAGTGACTCAGCGTCCCTCGCGGCCAGCTCGAGCTTCTGACTCGGCATCAGGAAGCGAAGTGCGGGGTTCCTCCCGGTGGCGTCGACCGCCCACAGGTCGCGGTAGGTGCCGAGCACCAATCCCTCGCCATCCGGCTGACGCTGCGCCTGCGAAGTCTCCTGCCGCTCCGCGGCGACCGGCGTCCAGGCCTGGCCCTGGCGACGATCGGCCCAACGCACGCCCCTGCCGCCGATCTCCTCGTAGGTGAGTCCCTCGTAGAAGGGCACCTCCCCGGTGATGGCCGCGAAGACGTCCGCGGGCGCCTCGGCGCCGACGCCGGCGTCGAGCTCCGTCGCCAGCGCATCGAGGAAGCGCCAGCCGGCGATCATTCCGTCCGGCAGCGGGACGTTGCGACGCAGGCGCTGCAGCCGTCCCTCCGTGTGAGTGACCGTTCCCTCCTTCTCAGCCCACGTCTCCGCCGGAATGACGATGTCCGCGAGCCGCGTGGACTCGTCCTCGAACGACGCGATCGAGACGACGAAGCTGCCGGCCAGCGCCTTGCGCCAGCCGTCGGAATCCGGATGGGTGCGAACCGGGTCGGCATTGACGAGCAGGAAAGCGCCGAGGTCGTGGTCCGTGAGGCCGTCCTTGATCTGGGCGCTGTCCCGCCCGCCGTCGATGGGCACGAGGCCGGGCCTGGCATGCGGCAGGCAGCCGACCTCGCGCAGGCCCCGGGTGTTCGACTCCTCCGGTACCTCGAGCAGACCCGGGCCGATCCGCTTGTGCATGTCGAGGGAGTGAACGCAGGCGTGGAGCGCGTCCACCGCCCCTGGACTCCGCCAGAGCCGCTCCCCCCAGACGATCACCTGATCCGGAGCGGCGCGGAGGGTCCCCGCGATCGCTTCTGCCTCCTCCCTGAACGGGCCGTCGGCGTCGTAGCCCTCGGCTCCCAGTGCGCCGGCCAGGGCGCGGAGGAAGGCGGCAGCGTCTCCCGGCGCGTAGCGGACCGCTTCGTCCGCGCCACCGTCGAGGGTGGTCGGCCGCTCGGAGGCCACCATCAGCTTGGCGCGGCTGCGCCTGACGGCCTTGCGGATCCGCAGGTCGAGGATCGGCATCTCGTGCAGGGGATCGACGCCGACCACGAGGATCGCATCGGCGTGGTCCAGATCGGCCATCCGCGTGCCGTGGTCCGGGCGGGCGAGCTCCCCGAGGAGGGTCGGATCCACCGGGTTGGGCGAGCAGTCGACGTTGGAGGACCCGCCGGCACGAAGAAGCCGCTGGACCAGCCAGCCCTCCTCGTTCGAGGTTCCGCCGCCGGTGAGCGCCGCCGCGTTCTCGCCCGCCAGTCGAATCGCCTTCGCAACCCGGGAGACGGCCTCGTCCCAGCCGATCGGGCTCAGGCTGCCGTCGCCGGCGCGAACCATCGGCCGGGTGATCCGCTCGGCCGCGCTGAACATCTGGAAGCCGAAGCGGCCCTTGTCGCAGAGCCAGCCGTCGTCCACTTCGACGTTGTCTCGGGCGTTCACCCTGAGGACGTGCTCGTCGCGGACGGTGAAACCGACGTTGCACTGGCTCGGGCAGAGCGTGCAGATCGAACCCGCCTGCTCGATGTCCCAGGGCCGGGCGCGGAAGCGATAGGTGTAGGAGGTGAGCGCCCCGACCGGGCAGAGCTCGATGATGTTGCCGTGGAAGGGGGCGATGTAAGGCCGTTCATCGAAGGTGCCGACGAAGGTCTTGTCGCCGCGCTCGAGCAACTGGAGCTGCTCGTCCTCGGCCACCTCCTGGCTGAAGCGGACGCAGCGGTAGCAGAGGATGCAGCGTTCCCGGTCGATCGCCACCAGGGGGGAGAGCTCGAGCGGCTTCTGGAAGTGCCGCTTGGGATCGGTGAAGCGGCTTTTGCCAGGGCCCCAGCCCATCGCGATGTCCTGGAGCGGGCACTCCCCGCCCTTGTCGCAGACCGGGCAGTCCAGCGGGTGGTTGATCAGCAGGAACTCGACCACCGCGTTCTGCGCCTCGGTGACGCGATCGGTCTGGGTGTAGACGACCATCCCGTCGCGGACCGGCGTCGAGCAGGCCGTCTGCAGCTTCGGCATCCCCTCGATCTCGACCAGGCACATCCGGCAGGCGCCGACGGGCTCGCCGAGCTTCGGCTCGTAACAGAAGACCGGGATCTCGACGTCGCCCTGCTTGGCGGCGTCCACGAGCATCGTGCCCTCGGGCGCCGTCACCTCGCGGCCGTCGACGACCAGGCTGACCGCGTTGCGGATCGGGCGGGTCACGCGATCCCCGCCCTGGCCGACATCGGCTCCTGACCCGCCGCCGCGATCGCCGGGTCGCCACTCGGGGCGCCGAGCGTGGCCCCAGGGACACCGTGCTCGATCGCCTCCATGAACTCGTCACGGAACTTCTGCACCATCGACCCGACGGGCATCGCCATCGAGTCGCCGAGGACGCAGAGGCAGTTGCCGATGATGTTCGTCTGCACCGAGGCGACCGTCTCGAGGTCGATCGGCGTCGCCTGGCCTTGGATCATCCGCTCGAGCATCTTCACGGTCCAGTTGGTGCCCTCGCGGCAGGGCGTGCACTTGCCGCAGGACTCGTGGTGGTAGAAGCGCGCCGTCCGGAGCGCCAGCTCGACGATGCTGGTGGTGTCGTCGAAGACGATGATCGAGCCCGAGCCGAGCATCGACCCCGCCTCGGCCATCGCCTCGAAGCTGTAGGGCCGGTCGAGGCACTCCTCCGGAAGGAGAACCGGCGAGGAGGAGCCGCCGGGGAAGACGCCCTTGATCTCGCGGCCGTCTAGAGACCCGCCCGCAAGCCCCTCGATCAGGACCCTGGTCGGGATCCCGAGCTCGACTTCGTAGTTCCCGGGCCTCTTCACGTCGCCGGATACCGAGACGACTTTGGTCCCCGGCGACTGCTCGGTGCCGAAGCTCCCGAACCAATCCGCGCCGTTGGCGACGATGTGCGGGACGTTCGAGAGCGTCTCGACGTTGTTGATCAGGGTGGGCCCGTCGTAGAGGCCCTGGACGGCGGGGAACGGGAGGCTTCAGGCGGGGGTTCCCGCGCTTGCCCTCGAGCGAGTCGAGGAGGGCGGTCTCCTCGCCGCAGATGTAGGCGCCGGCGCCGCGATGGACGACCAGCTCGACCTGCTCGCCGGTGCCGAGCACGTTTTTGCCGAGGTAGCCCGCCTCGTAGGCCTCCTCGACGGCCTGCTCGAGGATGTCGCGCTGCAGGTCGTACTCGCCGCGGATGTAGATGAAGCAGCGGTTGGCCCCTGCGGCTCGGGCGGCGATCGCAATCCCCTCGATGAGCTGGTGCGGGTTCTTCTGGAGCAGCTCGCGGTCCTTGAAGGCCCCCGGCTCAGACTCGTCGGCGTTGCAGCAGAGGTACTTGTCCATGTCGCCCCGGGGGAGGAAGGAGGCCTTCTTCCCCATCGAGAAGCCGGCGCCGCCGCGTCCCCGCAGGCCCGAGTCCTCGAGCTCCTTGAGGACCTCCTCGGGCGTCATCTGCTTGTAGGCCTTCTCGATCGCCGTGTACCCGCCGAGCTTCCGGTAGGTGTCGATCGAGGCCAGGCCGGGCGCGTCGATGTTGCGGAGGAGCACGCGCGTCTCCTGGGAGGCCATCAGCCCTTGACCTCCTTCGCGTCTGGTCCTCCCGCGGCGGGGCGATCCTCGAGCCGCTTCGCGGGCAACACCTCCTCGCCGCTGCGGAGCTGATCCGCGATGGCCTTGGCGTCCTCCTCGGTGAGCGGGCCGTAGTAGCGCTCGTCGATCGAGGCCATCGGCGCGAGGTCGCAGGCGCCCAGGCACTCGAAGCCGCGGACGAAGAGCTTGCCGTCCTCGGACGTGCCCTGGCCCTCGATCCCCGCCGCCTCGCAGAAGGACTCCAGCAGCCGGTCAGCGCCACGCAGCCAGCAGCTGATGTTGGTGCAGACCAGGACCTGGTGCTCGCCCTCGGGCTCCAGCCGGAAGAGGTCGTAGAAGCTCGCCACCGACTCCAGGTAACCGGGGGTGACGCCCATTACCGCAGCCGCCTGGTTGATTCCCTCGGGCGTGCACCAGCCGTAACGCCGCTGCACCGCCCAGAGTGCCGGCATCGCCGCCGAGCGCTTGCGCGGGTAGCGCTTCATTGCCCGACGGATCTCCTCCGCCAGCGCCTTCGGAACCTCCACCTCGGCGGGCTCGGGGACTTGGGCCGGCTCGCCGTGCGGCTCGCGGTGCTCGTGGGTCGCCTCGAGGACCTCGATCTCATCGGGCGGAATGTCGACCCCGACCACCCCCTGTTCATCGGGCATCGGCGGCGGCTCCGGCGCGTCAAGGATGTGTCCCGGATCGACGGTCCAGGGGCGCTTCCCCTTGGGGATGAGCGGGGTCACCGGTCGACCCCCCCGATGATCGGGTCGAGCATCCCCAGGTTCTGGATCAGGTCGGCGATCAGCCCACCCACGGACATGTCGCGGAGGGACTGCAGATTGACGAACGAGGGGTCGCGGAAGTGGACGCGTGCGGGCTTCGAGGAGCCGTCGGCGAGCACGAAGCAGCCGAGCTCTCCCCGGGGACTCTCGATCGAGTAGTAGAGCTCTCCAGGTGGCACCCGGTAGCCCTCGGTGACCAGCTTGAAGTGATGGATCAGCGCCTCCATCGAGGTGGCGAGCTCCTCGCGAGGCGGCAGTACGTACTTGCGATCATCCGAGATCCACGGGCCCTCGGGCAGACCGTCGAGCGCCTGCTCGATGATCCTCACCGACTCGCGCATCTCCTGCAGCCGAACGCGATAGCGGTCGTAGCCGTCGCCGATCGTCCCGACAGGGATTTGGAAGTCGAAGTCGCCGTACGCCAGGTAGGGATCGACCTTGCGCAGGTCCCAGGGCTCGCCTGCGGCGCGCAGCAGCGGACCGGTGACCCCCAACTCCAGCAGGCGCCCTCGGGAGACGATCCCGACGTCTCGCGTCCGGCGGAGGAAGATTTCGTTCCGGTTGAGCAGGGCTTCGTACTGGTCGATCCGGCTCGGCATCGCCGCGCAGAATTCCCGGACCTTCTGCTCGAAACCGAGCGGGATGTCCTCGAAGACGCCGCCGACCTGGAAGTAGCGGGTGTGCATCCGCTGCCCCGACGACATCTCGAACAGGTCGAGGACCCGGTCTCGCTCGCGGAAGCAGTACCAGAGCATCGAGATCGCACCGATGTCGAGCGCGGTCGTGCCCAACCAGACCAGGTGAGACATGATCCGGTTGAGTTCCATGTGGAGTACGCGTAGGTACCGGGCGCGCGGCGGGATCTCGAGCTCGAGCAGCCTCTCGACGCAGCCGCAGAATGCCTCCATCTGGAAGTAGTAGGAGAGGTAGTCCATCCGCTCCACAAAGGGGATGACCTTCCAGTAGCTCTTGTCCTCACACGACTTCTCGATCCCTGTGTGGAGGTAGCCCATGACCGGCTTCAGCTCGATCACCCGCTCGCCCTGCAAGGTCACGATCAGTCGCAGCACCCCGTGAGTCGCAGGGTGGTGCGGCCCCATGTTGATCGTCAGGACCTCCTGCTCCGGTTCGAGGCCCGGTCCTTCGAGCTCCTGCTCGGCGAGCTCCGTGCTCTGCTCCAGCAGCCGCGCCGAGGGGTCTTCGGTAAAAGGGTCAACGCCCCGCTCGGTGAGATCCGCTTCGTCTCTGAAGGTTTCGTCCCCCATCACTCGAACCACCAGGGGGCTTCGATCTCGTTGTATGTGTAGAGCACAGGCTCGCCCCCGATCGGGAAGTCGCGGCGCTGCGGCCAGCCCTCGTAGTCCTCGGGCATCGCGATGCGGCGCAGATCGGGGTGGCCGCGGAAGACGATTCCGAAGAAGTCATAGGCCTCGCGCTCCTGGAACTCGGCGGTCGGGTAGAGCGCGACGCAGGAATCCAGCTCGGGGAGCCTCTCTACCTGGTCAGCGCCGTTCGAGCCGTCTCCCGCAGCGGGATCCTCCAAGAGCGCCTTGACGTTGATGCGCTCCACCCGCTCCCGGCAGAGCAGCTCGTAGTGGACGGCGAAACGGGGGGTGGCCGGCAGGTAGTCCGCTGCGTGCAGGCTGGAGAGGAAACGGTAGCCCTGGTCCGGCGTGTCCCGCAACCAGGAGAGGGCGTACAGGACGCCGTCGGGTCGGACGATCAGCGTCGCCTTTCCGTGCTCGACCGAGGTCTCGATCACGGTTCCCTCGCGTCCTTTCTCGATCCCCTCGGCGATCAGCTCGAGGCCGGGGGCGTCAGGCATCCGTGTGCTCCTTGACCGCCTGGGCCGCCCGCTCGATGGCCTCCTGCTGTCGGCTTGCCCGACTCGAACCGCGCCCACTCCTCGGTGCCGATCGCGTTGTAGCGCTGGCGCCAGCCGAGATCCGGCTCGCCGCGGACAAGCCGCTGCAGCTTGTTGAAGCCGTGCAGCACCGCCTCCGGCCGCGGCGGACACCCCGGAACATGAATGTCAACCGGCATGAACTTGTCGGCACCCTGGACGACGGCGTAGTTGGCGAACATGCCCCCGGACGACGAGCAGGCTCCCATCGCCATCACCCACTTCGGTTCCAGCATCTGGTCGTAGACACGGCGGACGACCGGCGCCATCTTGATCGAGACCCGGCCCGAGAGGATCAACAGATCCGCCTGCCGCGGGGTGGCCCGGAACGCCTCGGCCCCGAAGCGGGCGATGTCGTAGCGCGAGGTGACCAGCGAGATCTGCTCGATGGCGCAGCAAGCCAGCCCGAAGGTGAGAGGGAAAATGGCGTTTGACCGTCCCCAGTCGAGCGCCTTCTCGAGCGTGGTGGTGAGCAGTCGCTCCTCGACGTACTGCTCGAGCTCCTGGCCCTCCAGGTCCCCCGCAACAGGTCGCGGGCGCGCAGCTGGCGTGCTCTAAGGCTCTCCCTCTCTACTTCCAATCGAGCGCTCCTCGACGCCAGACGAAGACCAGGGCGACGAGCAACAGCACGACGAAGATGAGGATCTCCACCAGGACGAAGACGCTCTTGGTGGCATGCACGAGGACGCCGACCGGGTAGAGGAAGACGACCTCGATGTCGAAGAGGATGAAGAGCATCGCGATCATGTAGAAGCTCACGCCGAAGCGGAAGGTGCGGGTGATGTGGGAGGGGAGCCCGCACTCATATGGCTGTCGCTTGATCGGGTTCGGACGCCGCGGACCGATCACGCCATTGAGGAGAGCGAACGCGCCTCCCACGATGATCCCTAGGCCGGCGAACACGAGGACGGGGAGATAGCTCTGAAGCACGATCCGTTCGTCTTATACCACCGCATCCCTGACTTTGTAGCAAGATGTTACATAGTGCTTTTCCGCATCAGCAAGCCAAATCCCGACCCTTTTTGGCGGCTTTTGACTAATTGGAGGGCCTAAGCTCCCGCGCCCGTGCCGGAAGTCCATCTCGTAGTGGGGGTCTGCCTGATCGCCGCCAACCTGGTCGCGGGGGTCTGGGGCGGGTACTCCTGGCTCGAGCACCGGCCATCGGCCGGTTTCTGGTACGCGCTGCGGATCGCCCAGGCGACGGTGATCCTGCAGACGCTCCTCGGCCTGCTGCTCGTCTTCAGCGGCCACCACGGCGACGAGCTGCACATCCTCTACGGGGTGCTGCCGCTGGTGGTCTCGCTGCTCGCCGAGGTGGTCCGGCTCGGCTCGGCCTCCGCGGAGCTCGAGGACCTCGACGTCCACTCGCTGCCGCCGGAGCGCCAGACGCAGATTGCGATGGCGATCCTGCGCCGGGACACCGGCATCATGGCCACCGCCTGCCTGGTGATCTTCCTGCTGGCGCTGCGAGCGGCGGGGACGAGCAGCGCCTTCTAGACGCCCGGCGGCTGGGTCAGCGAGAACGTCGCGCCCTGCGGGTCCATGAAGGCCCCCTGCCGGAGGCCGGTGCCCGGGATGTCGTAGGGCGGGGTGAGGACCTGGCCGCCGAGCTCCTCGACCTTCGCCGCGGCCGCGTCGACGTCCGCAATCCAGAAGTCGACGTCCCAGTGCGGCGGCGGCCCGTCGCCGTTGGCGGTGGCTGGGAGCATCGTGGCGACGACGTCGCGCCGGACGGGCTGCTCGGGCTCTCCGCCGACGTAGCCCTGCACGAGCCACATCACCATCTCGTCCTCGCCCATCTCGAAGGTCTCGATGCCCCAGCCGAAGACGTCGTTGTAGAAGCGCTTCGAGCCTTCGGGGTCGTTGGTCATCAGGGCGCTCATCGAATAGGCGCTTGGCTCGTTGACGAGCTGTGCCCCCTCGTGCGCGCCCGGCGCCCAGATCCCGAGCGCGGCGCCGGCTGGGTCGGCGATGACCGCGATCCGGCCACCATCGAGGCTGTCGAACGGCTCCTTGGGGACACTGCCGCCTGACTCGCGCACCTTGGCCACGGTCCCGTCGACGTCTTCCACCCAGACGTAGGTCGTCCAACTTGAATCGGGTCGCTCCTCGGCTTCGCCTGCGGAGCGCCCTCTCATCCCCCGAGGTGCTCCCTCCGGCCGCGAGGCGATCGCCGCGACGTCGCGGCCGCGCAGCCTGCACATGTAGTGGATGCCCTCGACGCCCTCGGGCATCGTGTCCTCGGCCTCCCAGCCGAAGAGCTCCGTGTAGAAGGACATCGCGGCGTCCGCGTCGGGCTGCCAGGTGTCGACCCAGCAGGGGACGCCGTGCTGGTAGCCGTCGCGCTCGCTCATGGTTCCTCCTCGTATTCGTCGTGGCGCCGCCACCACTCGTACGGCGCGGTCTGCGGCCAGCCCTCCGGCGAGTCCTCCCAGGTCTCCTGGCGGCCGAGGAGCGACCGATCGAGGTAGCTCCACACCGGCCCGATCACCTCGAGGCCGCGCCAGCTCGTGAAGTAGGTGCGGTAGATGTCGTCGCCGTCGCGGAAGAACGCGTTCAGCCCGAACATCTCGCCGTCCTGGTACTCGCCCGGCTTGGGCTCGGCGGGTGAGAGGCCGAGGTCGACGCCGTAGGTGCCGCCGCCCCAGGAGTACCAGGGGACCTCCCAGCCCATCCGCTTCCGGTAGCGCTCGAGCTTCTCGACGGGAGCGCGCGAGACGAGCACGAAGCTCGTGTCGCGGGCGTGGAGATGGGCCGGATGGGTGAGCTGGTCGACCACCATCGAGCAGCCGTCGCAGCCGACCTCCTGGTTCGGCCCGAACATGAAGCTGTAGACGAACAGCTGCCTGCGTCCCTCGAACAGGTCGAGGAGGGTGGCCTTGCCGTCCGGGCCCTCGAACTCGTACTCCTGCTCCACCTTCATGACTGGCTGGCGGCGCCGCTCCGCGGCGAGGGCGTCACTCTCCTTCGTCAGCGCCTTCTCCTTGGCGAGGATCCGCCGGTTCGCGGCCTCCCACTCCTCCTGTGACAACACCTCCGGGAGATTCATCCGTCTCTCCTCTTCGCTTTGGGTCCAACGGTGGCTCCTATACATCGACCGGACCGTACCAGAAAGTCCTAAAAGACAACTGGAAAGTTGTCTTCCAGGACTCACGGCAGTGTAATCTCCGCGCATGGCGCGCAGCCGAACACAACCCGACGGATGTGGCATCGCCCACGCCTCCGAGCTGCTCGGACAGCGCTGGGCGTTGCTCGTCGTCAGGGAGCTGCTGCTCGGCCCGAAGCGGTTCACGGACCTGCGCGCCGGGATCCCGGACATCAGCCCGAACGTGCTCGGCCAGCGCCTCCGCGAGCTGGAGGAGTCGGGGATCGTGAGGCGGCGCAAGCTCGCTCCCCCGGCTGCGGTGCAGGTCTACGAGCTCACCGAGTGGGGGCGCGACCTGGAGCCGGCCGTGCTGGCGCTCGGGCGCTGGGCGAGCCAGGTCGGCCTCCTTCCCCCGCGGCGCCGGGATGGGGCCGGACGCACTCGTGCTGGCCTTGAAGGCGACTTTCGATCCGGCGAAGGCGGATGGCGTAGAGCCAGCTACGAGCTCATGCTTGGGGAGATCCCTTCAGCATCTCGATGAGAGAGGGCGAGTTCGAGGCCGTGCGCGGCGAGGCGGAGAGCCCCGTCGCCGTGATCCGCAGCGATCCGAACGCCATCGCCGAGGTCGTCTTCCGCGGCAAGCCGCTGGGGAAGGCGGTGCAGGCCGGTGACGTCGCGATCGACGGCAGCCGCCAAGCCGCCACCGCCCTCTTCCGCACGCTGACCTGAGCATCTGAAGGAATTGCTGTCACATCTCAAGCGGCCCGTTCGTCGTCTTAGTGCGAACGACGAAAGGAGCCGTCATGGACGCCGAGAGCGAGGGCGAGCAACCGGGCCGAGGTCGTGAGTGAGGTATCCAAGTGGACGGTCGGCGGCGGGATCCTCGTGGTGGCACTCGCCCCGCTGGCGTTGCCAATCCTGATCCTGACCATCGCCGCGCTCGTGCCACTGCTGGTGCCGCTTCTTGCCGTGGCGCTCGTGGCCGGTGCGTTCGCCGTGCCCGTCATGCTGATCAGGAAGCGGCCCTCCGCGGCCGCGGTGGCGCCGCGGAGCGGGCCGCGGCCGCCGGAGCGCGCGGCCAGGCCGGCGACCGGTCACAGAGCACGGCGCGGCCGCGCCACTAGGACTCGGCGAGCAGGTCGCGGTAGTCGCCACGGTGGAAGAGGAGCGGCTGGCCGTCGATCGCCTCCGCCTCGATCACGTTGCCGGTCACGATCAGGTGGTCACCGCCGTCGATTAGGTCGCGGAGCTCGCAGGCGACCCAGACCAGGGCACCGTCGAGGCGGGGCAGGCCCTGACGCTCGGACCATTCGACACCGGCCCACTTCTCGGGCTCCGCGTGTTTGCCCGAGAAGCGGCGGGCGAGGTCCGCCTGCCCGGCGGCGAGCGCGTTCACCCCGAAGCGACCCTGGGCCCGCACCGAGGTGAGCGTCCGAGATCCCCTGTCCAGGCAGGCCAGCATCATCGGCGGATCGAGGGAGAGCGACGTGACGGCGTTCGCCGTGGCGCCCGACGCCCCCTGCGGCCCGACCGCGGTGACCACGGTCACCCCGGTGGCGTACGCGCTCAGCGCGCTCCGAAACTCCTCCGGGCTGACCCCGTCGCCGTCCATGCGTGAAAGCTACGTGGATGCCGCCCCCGGCGGAGGATCTGGCCGCGAGGGCGTTGCATATGATCCCGCCGCGTGCGAGGGGCTCTCATACTGATCGCTGTCGGCGCTGTCGCGGCCGCCACAGGTTGTGGCACGCAGGGGATCAAGGTCCCCAGCGACGACCCGACCCATGCGGGCGCCCAGATCTTCGCCGAGCGCTGCTCCGGGTGTCACACGCTCACCCCGGCCGGGACCGAGGGAAGCGCCAACCGGAGTGAGCGGGTCCAGGGCCCCAACCTCGATCAGCGCCACGAGACGATGGCCGACGTGATCTACGCGATCCGGAACGGCGGCTTCTCGGGGGCGATCATGCCCCAGAACATCGTGGTCGGCGCCGACACGCAGAAGGTGGCGGCCTTCGTCGCGAAGTACGCGGGCCAGGATGTCACCGAGGCGCCGGCTCCCGCCCAGACGACGACCAGCGCCGCCGCCGCTCCGTAGAGCTCGGGGAGCGAGCCACGCTCGACCTGAAGGAGATCCGCGCCGACCCTGAAGGGGTCCGATCGACGCTGGCCAGGCGGGGCGCGGGCGAGCAGGTCGACGAGCTCCTCGACGTCGACGAGCGCAGGCGCGAGCTGAACACGCGGATCGACGCGATCAGGGCCGAGCAGAACAAGCTCTCCTCGGAGATCGAGGAGGCGGCCAGGGCCGGAAAGGTCAACGAGCCCGAGTTCGCGGAGCTGCGTGAGAAGTCGAGCGCGCTGAAATCCGAGCTCAAGGAGCTCGAGCCGCAGCTCGGCGAGCTCGACCGGCGACGGGAAGAGCTCCTCATCTCACTCCCCAACCTACCCGAGCCGGAGGTGCCCGACGGCGAGACCGATGAGGACAACGTCACGCTCCGGGAGGTGGGCGAACGGCCGGACTTCGACTTCGAGCCAGTCGATCATCTCGACCTCGGCCAGCGCCACGGCTGGATCGAGATGGAGGCCGCCGCGAACACCTCGGGA
This sequence comes from uncultured Solirubrobacterales bacterium, assembly GCA_963728755.1. Lineage (GTDB taxonomy): Bacteria > Actinomycetota > Thermoleophilia > Solirubrobacterales > 70-9 > DASUPK01. The sequence goes on from CAVSLI010000017.1 coordinate 85,050, forward strand.
TCGCGCTTCGCCTACCTGCTCGGCGACCTGGTCCTGCTCGAGCTCGCCCTGGTGCGGTTCGCGTTGGAGCTGCTTCGAGGGGAGGGCTTCACGCCGGCGATCCCGCCGGTGCTCGTCCGCGAGAAGGCCCTGTTCGGGACGGGGTTCTTTCCGGGCGAACGGGAGATGATCTACGAGATCCCTCGCGACGAACTCTTCCTGGTCGGCACGTCGGAGGTCTCCCTGGCCTCGCTGCATGCGGACCAGATCATGGAGGCGAGCGACCTACCGAAGCGCTACGCCGGCTTCTCGACCTGCTTTCGGCGGGAGGCGGGTGCGGCCGGCCGCGACACGCGCGGCATCTTCCGCGTGCACCAGTTCGACAAGGTGGAGATGTTCAGCTTCGTCGAGCCCGGAGTCTCCAGGGAGGAGCATGAGCGGTTGCTCGCGATCCAGGAGCGGATCATCTCCGCGCTCGAGATCCCCTACCGGGTCGTGGACGTGGCGATCGGCGAGCTGGGCGCCCCGGCCGCCCGCAAGTTCGATTGCGAGGCCTGGATTCCCAGCCAGGAGCGCTACAGGGAGGTGACAAGCTGCTCGAACACGACCGACTACCAGGCAAGACGCCTGTCCAGCCGGTACCGTCCCGCGCAAGGTGAGGCCCCGGAACCCGTGCACACCCTGAACGGAACTGCAGTCGCTGTGGGTCGGAGCCTCATCGCGTTGCTGGAGAACGGGCAGAGGGAGGATGGGAGCGTGGAGATCCCCGCCATCTTGCACGGATTTGGCGCTCCGGACCGGATTCCCACGTAGATGACGCCCGCCTCTTCACCCAAGCGAGTAGTCCTCTGCGACGACCACGAGATCGTGCGCGAGGCGATCAAGGCCCGGATGGCCGACGTCGATGGGGTCGAGATCGTCGGCGAAGCAGAGACGGGCGAGGAGGTCGTCGAGAAGGTCAAGGAGCTCCAGCCCGACGTCTGCATCGTCGACGTCGAGCTACCGGGCAAGGACGGGATCGACGCGACGAAGGACATCCTCAGGGCCCGACCCGAAACGCGGGTGATCATCTTCACCGCCCACGCCCAGCCGGACCTGCTGACGCTGGCGCTCCGGGCCGGAGCGTCCGGCTACGTGCTCAAGTCGGCGCCCAGCGAGGACATCGCCCGCGCCATCGAGGTGGTTGCCGATGGAGGGACCTTCGTGGGCACCGAGCTCGGCCAGGGCGCGGGAGAGGTCGAGAAGCTGCTCGAGCTGACCCCCCGCGAGCGCGAGATCCTCGAATTGCTCGCGGAGGGCCTGCGGGTCAAGCAGATCGCCGACCGGCTTTCGCTCAGCCCCGCCACGGTCCACACCCATGTCCGGAACGCGATCGCCCGGATGGAGGTCGATACGCGGACCGAGGCGGTGGCGCTTGCCGTGCGCTTCAGCTACCTGGGCGCCGGCGGCAAGGTCTGAGTTACTCCTCGGGCTTGAACTCGAGGGCGCAGCCGTTGATGCAGTAGCGCTCGCCGGTGGTGTCTCGGGGCCCGTCATCGAAGACGTGCCCGAGGTGGGCGTCACAGCGGGAACACAGCACCTCGGTGCGCCGCATGAACAGGCTGTTGTCCGCCGCCGTCTCGACGGCCTCGCCGGCCATCGGCCGATCGAAGCTCGGCCAGCCGGTGCCGGAGTCGAACTTATGCTCCGAGTCGAACAGGGGCTGTCCACAGGCCACGCAGACGAACTGCCCCGACTGCTTCACGTCGTTGAGCTCGCTGGTGAACGGCGCCTCAGTGCCCTTGTTGCGCACAACCTCGTACTGCTCGGGGGTGAGCTCCTGGCGCCACTCCTGCTCGCTCTTCTTGACCTTCTCCAAGTCCTACCTCGATTCCGTGTGGTTATGACCAGGGTAATCCGATCACTGAACAGTCCTTCGGGGAGGGCCTTCGTTACTGACAGGGATGCCCGCGTGCCCGACTCCTTCTACGGGCCCGACGGGGACGTCTACGTCGCCAACCCCTGCTCGGGAGCGGAGGGGGAGGGATTCGAACCCCCGAGGGACCGAAGGCCCCTAACGGCTTTCAAGGCCGCCGCATTCAACCGCTCTGCCACCCCTCCGGGGTTGAAACAGGCTAGCCCTGCGGGCTGCAGACGATCACGGGGATGCGCCGGTCGGCGGCTCTCTCCTGGTAGCGGGCGAAGCCTGGGTAGAAGCCGGTCGCGAGGTCCCAGAGCCGCTGCCGCCGCTCGCCCTCGGCCTCCTCAGCGCGGTAGCGGCCGCCACCGCCCTTGGTCCAGAGCTCGACCTCAGGATTGGCGATGACGTTGTGGTACCAGGCCGGGTGGTGCTGGTGGCCACCTCGAGAGGCGATCAGGATCACGTCCTCTCCATCCGTGAAGTAGGCGAGCGGGGTGGTGCGCTGCCTGCCGCTCTTCGCTCCGGTGTGGGTGAGCAGCACCGTCGGCGCGCTGATGGTGCTCTTCACCCGCCCGCCCGTGGCGCGCATCAGGTAGGGGTCGATCTTGTTGCCGACGTTGACGAGGAACCAGGTGAGGGGCCGCTGGCGGGCGGCCCAGGCCAGTGTGCTCATCCACGGCCCCTTCTGGGTCAGCGGGTCGTATGAGGGAACGCTCCCCACACGCGCATCCTCCCACCGGGCTCGCTATCTAGGCTGCAGCCATGCCTGAATGGCGGAACTGGACGGGCGACCAGCGCTGCGTCCCAGCCCGAATCGAGCGGCCGCGCGACCGCGGCGACCTGATCGAGTCGGTGAAGCGGGCGGCGGATCAGGGGTTGAATGTGCGAGCGGTCGGCTCGGGTCACTCGTTCACCGATGTGGCGTGCACCGGCGGTGTCCTGTTCGAGATGGGTGCGCTCGACCGCGTGCTCGACGTCCAGCGCGACACGGGCCTGGTCAAGGTGGAGGCGGGAATCGGTCTGCGCGCGCTCAGCGAGCTGATCTGGGGCCATGGCATGGCCCTCGAGAACCTTGGCGACATCGACAGGCAGACGATCTCCGGCGCGGTCGCCACCGGCACTCATGGGACCGGGGCCCGCTTCCGCAATCTCTCCTCGGTGATCGAGGCGATGGAGCTGGTCCTGCCCGACGGGACCCTGCTCGAGGTATCTCAGGCGGCCTCCGAGCCGGACCTGCTGCCGGCCGCCCGCGTGGGCCTCGGTGCGCTCGGCGTGATTGCGGCTTTGACGCTCCGGACCGTCCCGACATTCTCCATCCGCCGCACCGACTCGCCGCTGCCGCTCGGCGAGACACTCGAGCGACTTCAGGACCTGGCCGACGGCTCCGATCACTTCGAGTTCTATGTCTTCCCGCACGCCGAGGTGGCGCTGCTCCGCCAGAGCGAGCGCACCGACGAGCCGCCCGACCCGCGTAACGCCGCCATCGAGTTCGGCCGGGAGGTATTCCTCGAGAACTGGGTGATGGACGGGATTGCTCGCCTCGGTCGTCGCATGCCGTCGAGGATCCCGAGGCTCTCCCGCTTCGTCTCCTCGCAGCTCGCGAGGAACGTCAAGCTCGATCGCAGCTACCGCGTCTTCGCCAGCAGGCGGATGATCCGGTTCACCGAGATGGAGTACGCGATCCCGCGCTGGCACGCCGGCGAGGCGATTCCGCGGGTGCTCGAGGCCGCCGAGCGGGCGGACCCGCCCGTCGGCTTCCCGATCGAGGTCCGCTTCGTCGCCGGAGACGACTCGATGCTCAGCCCGGCGCACGATCGGGACACCTGCTACATCGCGATCCACCAATACCGGGGGATGGCCTGGGAGGGCTACTTCCGCTCGGTCGAGGCGATCATGGACTCCTACGGCGGGCGCCCCCACTGGGGCAAGCGCCACTTCCAGACCGCCGCGACGCTTGCCGAGCGCTACCCGCGCTGGGACGACTTCCTGGCGGTCCGCGCCAGGCTCGACCCCGAGGGCACCTTCCGCAACCACTACCTGGACCGGGTCCTCGGCCCCCCGACGTCTACGAGATCAGCTCTTCAAGTCGCGCCGACCTGAGCACCTCAGTGAGCGTCTCCGGTGCCTGGGGCGGGCGAAGTCGTGCCGCGACCCCGGTGGACGTACCACTACAGGAAGCTCTTGCCTTCACCGCGGTAGGTCGGGACCTCGTCACGGATGGTCATCCCCGTGACCAGGTAGAGGCTGTTGAAGCGCTCGCAGAGCTCGCCCGCCTTCACGTGCCTGAAGTAGACGCGATCGCCGACACGCAGCCGGTCCGCGGCGGACCCCCGGAGAGGCGTCTGCACCTCGCCGGCGCCCTCGTGGGGATCAAGTCGCAGCCCGGCGGGCAGGTGGGGGACCGGCATCCGATCGCGCGCGCCGACGCCGGAGGCGAGATAGCCGCCGCCCAGGGCGGTCGCCACGCCAGGACCCGGGCGCCTGACAATCGGCAGGGCGAACATCCCCGCCGGCCGCAGGGTGAAGGAGCGGTAGTGGTCGAAGAGGATCGGCGCGAAGAACCCCGAGCCGGCGGCGACCTCGGTGACCGCCCACTCGGAGGCGGTCAGCTCGATCGATCCGGTGCCTCCGCCGTTGACGAACTCGAGCTGGGCGACCTCGGAGAGAGCCGTGACGATCTCAGCGCGGCGCTCCTCGACGTCCCTCGCGGAGGCGGATTGCATCGCTCGGATCAGCAGGTTCGTGATCGCCTTGCGAGGAACGTTGTCGCCGACCCCGGCGATCTGGCCCTCATATGCCATCAGGCCGACCAGTCTGGTGCGCTCGCGCCGATCGATCTCCTGGGCGAGGGCCACCGCCTGCTCGGATGTCCTGATCGGCGAGCGCTTAGGTCCGATCTTGAGGCGGCCGCCGAGGGGCCACCAGGAGAGGTCGATGTCCATCGCGACCCGGACCGGTGCCATGAACGAGCCCGCCGCCTCCTCGACCAGGTCCAGGTGCTCGGTGCTGTCGACCATCACGACCGGCGCCCCGTCCGGTTCCTCCGCGGTGATGCGCGCGAGCCGCGTCAGGCAGCCGCGATCGGTGGTCGGGTAGGCGATGACGAGGTCGCGGAAGCCCTGGTCCCAGAGCCAGATGGCCTCGGGCAGGGTGAAGCCGAGGATCCCCCGGAAGCCCGGATCGAGGTCGAGCAGACGCGCGAGCACCGGGCGCGAGCGGACCGACTTGCTGGCAATCCGGATCGCCTTGCCCCGCGAGCGACGGAGCATGTCGGCGGCGTTCGCCCACACCGCGTCCAGGTCGATGAACGCGAAGGGGGCCTGGACGTCGGAGAAGACCGTCTCGAAGCGCTCGTAGGCCTCCATCGGCGTCGGCAGGGGAAGGGGGGTCGGCGTGTCGATCGCCGCCAGAGGGCGGGTTTCCTCCTCGACTCCCTGGGGTTTGCCGTTCGTATCGGGCTCGGGCGCCGGCGCCTCTCCCGAGGGCGGTGTCGGCATGTCCCCGGTTTCCGTGGTCGAGGTGTCGTCGGGGGCGGTCATCCGGATCCAGCCTACAATCGGGCGGCGTGGTCGCCGTGCGACCGCCGCCCCCGGAGAGGTGGCCGAGCGGCTGAAGGCACTCGCCTGCTAAGCGAGTAGGGGGCTAATAGCTCTCTCGAGGGTTCGAATCCCTCCCTCTCCGCTTCATGTCGAGGAAGATCCCCTAGGCCCGGCGCTGGATGTGATCCGCGGTGAGCGCGGACGGTGCGGAAGCGCCGAGCATGGCGAGCGCGAGCCGGAGCTCCTCGGTGAAGATGTCAATCGCCCGCCTGGCGCCGTCCTCTCCATCGACCGCGAGCCCCCAGAGGGCCGGGCGCCCCACCAGCACCGCCTGCGCGCCGATCGCGAGCGCGACCGCCACGTCGGTCCCGCGCCGCACCCCGCCGTCCATCAGGACCGGGATCCGCCCTTCGACGGCCTTCACCACCTCGGGCAGAGCGTCGATCGTCGCCGGCGCGTTGTCGAGCTGCCGACCACCGTGGTTCGAGACCACCACGCCGGCCGCGCCGTGCTCGACCGCCAGCGCCGCGTCCTCGCCGGTGATCAGTCCCTTCACCAGGATCGGCAGGTCGAACTCGTTGCAGAGCCGCTCCAGGTCATCCCAGGTGATCGATGGATCGATGAGCTCGAAGACCTCGGCGGTGGTCAGGCTGCGGTGGCCAACCGCCCGCTCGATCGCGGGTGCCCTGATTTCGGCCGGGACCTGGAAGCCGGTCCGCAGGTCGCGCTCGCGGCGGCCCGCGTAGGGGGCGTCGACGGTGAGCAGCAGTGCCTCGTAGCCGGACTCGGACGCCTCGTCGACCATGGCGTGGGTCACACCGCGGTCCCGGAAGAGGTAGACCTGCATCCAGCGCTTGCCCTCGGGCGCCGCCTCAGCGACCTCGGCGGGGCGTGTGCTGGTCAGGCTGGAAAGGCAGAGCACCGTTCCCGCGGCCGCCGCGGCGCGCGCCATGCCGGCCTCGCCGTCGGGATGCGCGAGCACCTGGAACGCGACCGGGGCCACCAGGATGGGAGTCTCGATCTCCGAGCCGAGCACCGTGGCCCGCGTCGAGACCTCCGAGACGTCGACCAGCACCCGGGGCCGGAGCTCCCAGCCCTCGAAGGCCTCGGCGTTCCGGCGCAGGGTGCGCTCGTCGCCCGCGCCGCCGGCGAAGTAGCCGTGCGCTCCGGGCTCGAGGCTCTCGGCCGCCAGCCGCTCGAGATCGGCGATGTTGACCGGCTCGGTGACGCGCGAACCCTAGTTGCGATGCTTTAAGCATGGCGAGGCGAAAGCGCGAGGCGGTCGAGACCGTCGACTACACCGACCCGGAGGGCAACGTGCTCACCCTCCGCCAATCGCTCAGTCCGAGGACGATCAGGAAGCTCAACAGGCCCCACCGCAAGGACGCCGCCTCCTCGGAGGACGTCTGGGCGCGGCGCAACGAGATGCTCTTCGAGTACCTGGCCGTGAGCTGGGAGGTCTCGGGGCTCCCGCTGGACGACCAGAGGATGCTGATCGGGCGCTACCGGATGGCGAGCGCGGACGAGCAGCGCTGGGTTCGCGAGACGATCCACACCCACCTCGAGAGACACCTTCCCGAACTGCTCTGACCGCCCTATAACTTGTGCGGAATGGCAGCAATGTTGGTAGGGGTGGGGAGTGATTCGCACATGGCCAGGGCGCTCGAGCGCCATCTCAACCGCGGCTTCTCGGCGCGCGGCTACACGGCGGCCTGCTTCGATCGCGCGACGGTGGCGCTCGACAGGATCAGCGACCTTCGGGAGCTGGAAGAGCTGCTGGCGGTCGTCGTTGCGGATCAGGGCTCTCCGGGGATGAGCGGCCTCGACCTGCTACGCGAGGCGCGGAGGCTCCATCCGGAGGTCCGGACGATCCTGCTCTGCGCCCACGAGGAGCTCGCGGCGGCCACGGATGCGGTCAACGTCGGGTTGCTCGATCACTTCCTGATCAAGCCGTTCGAGGGGGAGAGGGATCTCCTTCCAATCGTCTCCGACCTGCTCGAGAGCTGGGAGGGCGCTCGCGACCGCGACGCGGAGGGGGTCCGAATCGTCGGCGAACGCGACTCCGCGCGCGCACATGAGGTCCGCCGATTCCTGGATCGGAACCAGATCCACTACCAGTGGATGAGCCCGAGCAGCGAGGCCGGGGCCAAGCTTCTCGAAGACGTTCCGCCGGCGGAACGAGAGGAGCAACCGGTCGCGATCTTCCCCGACGGTGCGGCGGTCGGCGACCCGACGAGCTTGGACCTCGCGAGCCACCTGGGAATCGCCACGACGCCGGCCCGGGATCACTACGACCTGGTGGTCGTCGGTGGCGGTCCGGCTGGCCTGGCTGTGGCGGTCTACGGGTCGTCCGAGGGACTGAGCACGGTGATCGTCGAACGCGAGGCGCCTGGCGGGCAGGCCGGGCAGAGCGCCCGGATCGAGAACTATCTCGGATTCCACGCCGGCCTCAGTGGTGAGGAGCTGAGCCGCCGCGCGATCATCCAGGCGCGGCGCTTCGGGGCCGAGATCGTCCGTCCGGTGGAGGTCAAAGGGATCAAGTCAGCGGATGGGGATGACCTCGCTCTCGATCTCGCCGATGCGACGACGATCACCGCCAAGGGCGTAGTGATCGCTACCGGTGCCTCGTACCGCCGCCTCACCGCCCCCGGGGTGGCTGAGCTGATCGGTCGTGGGATCTATTACGGGTCATCTCTCCGCGACGCCCGGGAGCGGGTTGGGCAGCACGTCATCGTCGTTGGCGGTGCGAACTCCGCGGGCCAGGCCACGTTGGAATTTGCCCGCCATGCGGGGAAGGTGACGGTGCTGATTCGCGGCGACTCGCTCAGCAAGGGAATGAGCCGGTACCTGGTCGATCGGATCGAGGCGGCCGACAACGTCGAGGTCCTCACCAATACCGAGCTATCGGCCGCGCACGGAAGGGAGCGTCTGGAGTCGATCACGCTGAAGCGGGACCGAGATGTAATCGAGGAACCCATGGCGGCCGACGCGGCATTCATCTACATCGGAGCGGTACCGCATACGGAGTACTTTCGCGAAACGCTCCCGGCCGACGATCGAGGATTCCTGCTCACCGGACCCGACCTCGGAGCCCGGCCGGAGGATTGGGCCCTCCGCAGAGACCCGTTCCCGCTCGAGTCGCGGCTCGCGAGCGTGCTGGTCGCCGGAGACTGCCGGCACGGCTCGATCAAGCGCGTGGCCTCCGCGGTGGGGGAGGGGGCGATGGCCGTGCAACTGATGCATCAGTGTCTCAGGGGCCGCGACGTGGTCTGATGGGCCTTGCGCCTGATCCAGGGTCGCCATGCCACCGCTACGCTTGACGCTCCCCGCGCCCGTAGCTCAGTCGGATAGAGCGTCGGTCTACGAAACCGAAGGTCACAGGTTCGAATCCTGTCGGGCGCGCTTCAGGGAACCCCGGCTAACGCCGGGTTTTCTGGGTCTTCGGACCGAGATCCAGATTGAGCAAACGGGCCGGTGGGTTCGCCTGCGCCGCCGTGCTTTACGCGAGCGTCAGGCGGCGGGCCACCGACCCACCGGCGTACTTGCTTCGTCCCGCAGCAGCCCGGCCTCCCGGGCTTGATCGACCGCCTCAGCGCGGGAGGAGGCATCGAGCTTCCTGTAGATCGCCTGCGCCTGGGTCTTCACCGTGTTCGGGGATACGAAGCTCCGCTCGGCAATCTCGCGAAACGAGAGGTGGCTGGGGAGGAACTGAAGCGTCCGCAGCTCAGCGGGAGTGAGCTCATCATGACCCTGTTCCGCGGATGCGGAAGAGGCTCTCTCGCGTGTGCCCGACAACCAACTCTGAAGCGTGGGGGAGTCTGGAACACGGGCGGCGAAGCCCTCCGCCTGATCCAGTAGCTCCCTTGCTGTCGCCGAATCATCGAGGTGCAGGCAGGCAGCAGCAAGCGCTACCCGGGTCTCCGCCTCATACCAGTCCATGAAGGCCACAAGGTTGTCGAGCAAAGCCCTAGCGTGTTTCGTGTCGGCGACTGCCTCCTCGGTCCGGCCGGCGCGTGAGTTCGCCAGGGCCGAGGCCGCGAAAAAGGTCGCCATCAACGGGTAGTCGGCGACCAGAGCTCTCTCGGCCTGCTCGTGCCCATGTGCCGCGGCCGAGATGGCGCTATCCAAGTCTTCGTTTTCGAGATGGAGCAGTGTGAGCTGGCCGAGGCAAAGGACCTGAACGAGCGGGGCGGTTGCCGCCCCGCGTCGCGCACCGTCCTCGAGCAGCTCGCGAGCTTCCTCCATATCGCCGGTGAGTCTCTTGGAGACCCCGGCGTAGAAGGAGCAAATAGCCCGCCACGGACTCTCGGGCGGATGGAGTTCTGCAGCGCGAAGAGCGTCCCTACCCATCTGTTCGATGCCGTCTTGGGGCAGGGTGGCTCTCAGAACGAGGCAGTCGCCAAGAAGCGGTGAGTCGTCGTCAAGAGCCATGTCATCGATGTCCTTCTGCGCAACGGAGGACCAGTGCAACGCGAACTCGCCGTCACCGAGAGCCAGATAAAGGTGGGCAGTTGCCAGGGCCAGCTCCGGCCGCCGGCTGGTCTCATGCTCGCCGAATTGATCCAGCCACTGCCGCACGGTCTCACGATCGCCGCGGGCCAGGGCGGGTGCGGCACGCGCCCAGATCAGCTCGCCGGCACGCCTTCCGTCCCCGGCAGCAACCGCATGATCGACGGCTTCCGCGAATCTTTCCCGGTCTGCGTACCAGTTGCTCGCCCGGCGATGCAAATCGGCTTCAAGCTTCGGCTCACGTCGGTGCAGCTCCGCGGAGAGCGCCTGCTTGAAGAGCGGGTGGTAGCGATAGGAGCCGTCGCTGTGATCGAGGTGATCCACAGGAAAATTCGAACGGGCGAGCTCGCGCAGGACGCGCGCCGACCCGGATCGCTGGAGGACCTCGTCACAAATCTGTCCAGCGAGATCGTCGAGCATCGATGAGCGCGTCAGGAATCTGAGCCGAGCGGGTGAGGTCCCCGAGAGAAACTCGTCCCTGAAATAGTCCGACACGAACTGGTCGTCGCCCCCGAAGTCGGCGGCAAGGGAGGCCGAAGCAGGCTGCTGCGGTTGTTCCGCGAGGAAGAGCCCGGCCAAATACAGCGCGGCCGGCCAGCCCTCTATTTGCTCATGGAGAGCGTCCGCCTCTTCCGGTGTGAGGGTCAGACCGAGCTGCTCGAGCAACCTGGCGCTCTCGGTTCGGCTCATCGCGAGGTCACGCTGAGTCAGCTCGAAGACCTCGCGCTGGGCGCGCATCCGGCCCAGCGGCAATTGAGGCTCCTTGCGGGAGGCCAGCGCAATCTGACCGTCCGGGCGAAGACTGGCGATCACATTGGCGAGGGCATCCGATGCGCCCTTGCTCCTGACGGTGTCCGCGTTGTCCACGACGAGCACGAAGGGCCTTCCCTTGAGGCTGACGCCGTCGACGGCTTCGACCAGGCGGTTCAGAAGCCGCGTCGCATCGTCATCTCTCCAAGTCAGGCTCACCCAGGCAAAGGGCCGGTCGTCCTGCTCGGCCCACTCGGCCAGCACGCTGGTCTTCGCGTAGCCGGCGGGCGCTCGAATAAGGACGAGCGGGTAATCCCCGGCGTGGCGAAGACGCGAGACGAGCTCCGGGCGGCGCACATACCCGTCGTACAGGGCTGGGACCGACACGGGGGTGCCGAACCTGAGCGGATCCTGTGCCGGATGCACTCGCCCGGGCGTGGGCTTTCGGTTGGTCTGAGTCACTTCCCCTAAACGACCCCTGTCAGTTTCCGCTCGCTTCCAGCTCGCGGCCCTGCTGCAGCGTCGCGAGAGTCACTCTACGCCTACAGAGGGAGCCGAACAACTGGGGCGGCTACCCATGGCTCCCGGGTACCGACTACGAAGATCGATCAATCACCCGTTTCGGGCGATGCGACTGACCCAAGGGCGGCCTACGTTCCTCGCCATGACCGGCGACTCGGATCTGGCTGGTATTTACCTCACGGTCGGCCTGATCGTGACGCTTCTCGCCGTACTGGCCGCGTTCTTTTTCGTCGGCGCGATCGCAGGAGTCGTACTGCTGCTTGCAGCGGCGATCCTTGCGATCGTCCTGCTGGTGCGCTGGATCAAGGCCAATGAGATGACCTAGCCGGACCCGCCGACACACCCCCAACTGCCTCAGTAGGCGGTCGAGTTCGCCGCGGCCTCGCCCCTCGGCGCCATCAGAGCGCCGATCAGCCAGAAGACCGGGAAGAAGATTCCCAGCAGGAACATCACCCAATGGCCCTTTCTGATCGACATGATCCCGAGCGTGACCAGCAGGATGAAATAGACGATTCCCAGTCCGACCCACACCATCTGCGACTCCTTTGGTTGCGGCGCGACCGCGTCGGGCAGCCGTGTGAGGGTCGCGCATCTTGATCAGGGCAATGGTGGCCGCATCAGAGTCCGCCAGCCTCACCCGATTGAGATGAAATCGACGGCCAGGTCGATCGCAGGGCGACGGTGATGCCGCAGAGGGATCCGGCTATCCGCTCTTTCGAGCGGCTTCGGCGCCCGCGGCGACCAGGTCTTGGGGGTGAACCCAGCTGTCGACGATGGTTTCAGCGCCGGCACGCTCGATCGCGTCTCTCAGCGGGATCGCCCAACGATGCTCGAGCAGCGCAATGCCGGCTGAGCTTCCCGGGGGAATCGCATCGGCCAGGTACCAGACGTTGTCCGGATTGATGACCGAGCCTCTTTCCTCCACGGCGGCCGCACCCTGCGCTGCCCCGTCTTCGGCTCCCTCTTCTCCGGCTGCGCCCATGCCCAGCAGAGCTCCTGCGAGCGCACCGAGCGCCTCTGCCTCGTCCTCGGCAACATCGCTGTGCTCTAGGGCTTCTATTTCACCGTTCTCATCCCTGGCCACGAACAGGAGGTCAACGAGACGGACGATGTCGTGCTCGCGAAGGCGCCGAAGCTCGGCGAGTATCTCGCCGGAGAACCTGCCGTCTTCGAAGCCGACCACCAGCACCTGAACGGGTCCGAATTCCATTTAGATCAGCTTCTCCTTCTCGGCATCGAATTGGTCGTCGGTCAGAACCCCCGAGTCGTGTAACTCGCCTAGCTTCTTCAGTGCGTCGATGCGGTCCATCTCCGACATTCCGCCGCCATCAGTCGCACTGGCCTCCTGTGTTGCCTGCGTCTGTGGCGGGGGCGAGGCCTGTTGGGCCGCGGCGTCCAGCTGCGCTGCCCGAGCTCGGTGCTTCCCGGCCGCATAGCCAGCTCCGCCAACCATCGCCGCCCGCGCCAGCGGCCTTCTTCTCCGCAAAGGCATGCCGTTCCTTTCGTTGCGGTTCCTCTGGGCTACCAATCCAACCGCGGAGCCGGCTGATCCGCATCACTCAGACCGGGTGAAATCGCAGAAGGAGAAATCACCCGAACCTGATGATGCGCCGCCGGCTCGCCCGCTCGATCCTGGCAGCAACAACCATTCAAGGAGGACTCGAGATGCCACTAGGACGAGACAGACGTCAGCGCCGCCGGCGCGCCGCCGCGCTCGGCGGAGCCGCGTGGCCGCCAAGAAGCACCATGACGCCAAGCAAGCACAGCAGGAAGACGAGGCCGCGGCCGCCCAAAGCGGGCCAGCAGCCCGAGCCGGCCGCGGCGGGCGGGCTGACTCCCGAGGTGATGGAGCAGCTCAAGCAACTCGGCGAGCTCCATGAGCAGAACGTGCTCTCGGACGAGGAGTTCGAGCGGGAGAAGGCCAAGCTGTTGGGTTCCGCCTGAGGAGCTGAACCGGGTTTCACCCGCTTCGGATGATGCGGTCCCGCCGTTCGCAATGTTGGCTTTGACCGCAAGCTGAGATGGAAACGAATCCTCAAGCGTCGCCAGACCCGGAGGTAGATGATGAGCCAGCCCGATCGAAGCAAGCTGCCGATCCGCATGCCTCCCTTCGGCGGCGTCACGAAACGCACGCTCGACGGCTCGCAGCCGGACTGGGAGACGATCGGTCATGTGGAGGCTCCCGACGGGGCCCCGAACGTGCTGGTGGTGCTGATCGACGACGCCGGTTTCGGCAATCCCGCGACCTTCGGCGGGCCGATCGACACGCCGAACTACACCCGGATGGCGGACGAGGGTGTCCGCTACAACCGCTTCCACGTTCCCGCCCTCTGCTCTCCGACCCGGGCGGCGCTCCTCACCGGCCGCAACAGCCACGCGGTGGGCTTCGGCTCCATCGGCGAGTTCTCAACCGGGTTCCCCGGCTACACCGCGTTCGTCCCGGATGACTGCGTTCCGTTCCCGAGAATCCTCCGGGACAACGGCTACAGCACCGCCGCATTCGGCAAGTGGCACCTGACGCCTGACGGACAGCAGGGCCCGGCCGGGCCGTTCACCCGCTGGCCCGTGGGCTGGGGGTTCGATTACTTCTACGGCTTTCTCGGCGGGGGATCGGGCCAGTGGGACCCGTGTCTCGCT
>CAVSLI010000018.1:0-187688 GCA_963728755.1 uncultured Solirubrobacterales bacterium
ACGAAGAGCAAGGTCGACGAGAAGCAGATGCTGATCGGAGGTTCCTGGCAGGGATCCTCGGACGGCAAGACCTTCGAAAGCCTCGATCCGGCAACTGGCCAGGCGCAGGCTACGGTCCCCGAGGGGACGGCCGAGGACGTCGACGCGGCCGTCGCCTCCGCGCGCGGCGCCTTCGAGTCGGATGCATGGAGCGGCATGACGGCCGCCGCGCGGGCCAAGGTGATCTGGCGAATCGCCGAGCTGCTCGACGAGAACATCGCCGAGCAGATCGCGCTCGAGACGCGCGACCAGGGCAAGCCGATGGGGTCTTGAACGGCGGCATCCCTGCGGTCGCCGCGCACTTCCGCTACTACGCGGGATGGGTCACGAAGATCGAGGGCAAGATCTCGCCGATCTCGATTCCCGGCAACCTCCGCTCGCGTTCGCCAGCCGCTCGGCGTGTGCGCCCTGATCATGCCCTGGAACTTCCCGTCCACATCGCCAGCTGGAAGCTCGCACCGGCCCTCGCCGCGGCAACACCGCCATGGTGAAGCCTGCCGAGGAGACCTCGCTGTCCACGGTCCGGCTGGTCGAGCTGATCCAGGAGGCCGGCGTCCCCGACGGCGTGGTCAACCTGGTCACCGGCGGCCCCGAGGTCGGGGAGGCGCTCTCAACCACGGCGGCGTGGACAAGATCTCCTTCACGGGCTCGACCGAGGTCGGCCGGGAGATCGTCCGCGCCTCGGCCGACAACTTGAAGAGGGTCACGCCTCGAGCTGGGCGGCACGGCGCCGACCAGGATCCTCGACGACGCCGATATCGATGCGGCGGTAGGCGGGAACCTCCAGGGCGCGACCTGCAACGCCGGGCAGGTTTGCGGCGCCTACACCCGCTTCTTCGTGGACTCCTCGCGCGTCGACGAGTACGCCGAGAAGGCGGCGGCTGCCTCGGAGGGGATGAAGATCGGGCCGGGATCCACAAGTCGACCGATCTCGGGCCGCTGATCCACGAGGAGCACCTCGATCGCGTCGACGCTTACGTGAACGTCGGGAAGGATCAAGGCGCCGACCTGGTCACCGGCGGCGAACGCGTCGGGGGCGAGCTCGCCGATGGGGTTCTTCTACAAGCCGACGGTCTTCAACGGGGTCAAGGACGAGATGAAGATCGCGCGCGAGGAGATCTTCGGGCCCGTGGTCTCGATTCTGCCCTACGAGTCCGAGGACGAGCTGATCGCCCGCGCCAACGACACCGAGTACGGCCTCGGCGCCTCGGTCTGGACCCGCGACGTCGCCAAGGCCCACCGGCTCGCCGCGGGCATCAGGGCGGGCACGATCTGGATCAACATGCCGAATCCGGTCGACGCGGTCGCCCCCTGGGGTGGCTTCAAGGCGAGCGGCTGGGGCCGCGAGATGGGCAAGGACGCGATCGAGCTCTACACCGAGAAGAAGAGCGTCTGGACCTCGCTGCAGTAAGGCTAGCGATCGGCCGCGTAGTGCTCCGCCGGCTTGCCCGAGGGCTCGTCCCGGGTGCCCGCGACCGCGGCATCGATCAGGGTCGGGACGCCCGAGGCCAGCGCCTCGGAGACGGCTGAAGAGAGCGCTTCGGTGGTGTCGGCCGAGCGGGCCTCGACGCCCAGCGACCTGGCCAGGCCGATGAAGTCGATCTCGGGATCGCTCAGGTCCATGCCGACGTAGCCCTCGTCGCCGCCGCCGGAGACGACGCGGTCGATGCCGCGCTTGCAGGCGGTGTACTCACGGTTGTTCATCACGACGAGGACGAGCGGGACGTCGTAGTGGGCCGCGGACCAGAGGCCCTGGATCGTGTACATCGCCGTCCCGTCGCCGACGACGGAGATGACCGGGTCGTCGGGGCGGGCCATCTTGACCCCGATGCCGGCGCCGAGCGCCCAGCCGAGCGCTCCGCCGACGGAGTGGTGGTAACTGCCCGGCCGGCTCGCGGCGAAGGCGCGGCGGACCTCGAGGCCCGTGGTGATCGCCTCCTCGAGCATGATCGTGCCGTCGGGGAGGCCGGAGACGAGCGCCTCGGCGGCCGCGGTCGGGTTCATCCGCTCGCCGGGCGCCGATGGCGGAGCCGCCCGGCCGGCGCCGTCGGCGCGGGCCTCCTTGGCCGCCGCGATGCGGGCCTCCGCCTCGGGGCAGCGGTCCGCGGTCATCCGGGTCAGCGCCCGGATCGTCGGGGCGATGCCGCCGTGGAGGGCGATCTGGGCCGGGTAGTTCCGGCCGAGCTCGGAACGGTCGGAGTCGAGCTGCAGGATCTGGGTCCGCTCGGGAATCGGGGTCGCCTCGGTGTAGTAGTGGGCCGAGAAGGCGTGGCTGCCGATCAGGAAGGCGACGTCGTGCTCGGCCAGCTTCTCGCGGATGAGCTGGTCGACCGGGGGCAGCATCCCGGCGGAGAGCGGGTGAGTCGCCGGGAAGTCCACGCAGTCGTACATTGGCTCGTGGAAAACCGTCGCGCCCAGCGATTCCGCCAACGCGACCAGGTCCTCGACTGCGCCGGCCCGACCGACGCCATCGCCCGCCACGATCGCCGGGGCACCCGCGGCGAGCAGCGCCTCGGCGAGCTGCTCGACTCCCTCGGCGACGCCGAGTCCTCGGACCTCGGTCCGAGCCGGGAGCGGCTCGTCCAACTCCTCCTCGAGGACGTCGACGGGGATAGAGACCATCACCGGCCCGGTGGGGGGAGTCTGGGAGAGCAGGAAGGCGCGTCGCATCAGGGTCGGCAGGTCCTCGACCTGATTCACCTCGACCGCGTCCTTGAAGGCGCCCTGGGCCAGCGCCAGCAGATTACCGCCGAGCATCGGGTCATGGATCAGGTGACGGCGGTCCTGCTGCCCGACCGTGACCACCATCGGCGTGCGGGCCCGCCGTGCGTTGAGCATGTTCGCCAGGCCGTGGGCGAGTCCCGCAGCGATGTGGAGGTTGAGGAACGAGGGCCGGCCCGTCGCCCGGGCGTAGCCATCCGCCATCGAGACCGCTGTGCCCTCGTGCAGTCCGAGGAAATACTGGAACTCCGGCACTCGGGCGAGCTCATCCATGAAGGGGAGCTCGGTGGTGCCCGGGTTGCCGAAGACGCGGTCGACGCCCTCGCTCTGGGCCAGCTCGATCAGGCGCCTGGCGGCCTTCATCGGGCTAGATCGGGTACTCGCGCGGCTGGCTCTTGACCATCGTCCAGTGGATGTCGGTGAACTCCTCGAGCGCCGCGGCGCCGCCGAACCGGCCCCAGCCGCTCTCCTTGACTCCGCCAAAGGGCATCTGCGGCTCGTCGTGGACGGTCGAGTTGTTGACGTGGCAGATGCCGCTCTCGATCCGCTGCGCTACCTCGAGCGCGGTCGGGATGTCGCGGCTGAACACGGCGCCAGCGAGGCCGTAGTTCGTGTCGTTCGCGGTCGCGATCGCTTCGTTCACGTCCGAGTACTCGAGGATCGGGACGATCGGGCCGAACGACTCCTCCGAATAGACCCGCATCTCCGGAGTCACCTTGGTGAGCACGGTCGGCTTGTAGCAGGGCCCCTCGGCCTCGCCGCCGGTCTTCACCTCGGCCCCCTTCGCGACGGCGTCGTCGACTAACTCGGTGACGTGCTGCAGATGGGCCTTGTTGATCAGCGGCCCGATCATCGTCTCCGGGTTGGTCGGGTCGCCGACCGTCATCGCGCTCGCCTTCTTGGCCAAGCCGTCGGTGAACTCGCCTGCGACCTTGCTGTCGACGATGATCCGCTCGGTCGCCATGCAGATCTGACCCGAGTGCATGAAGGCGCCGAAGTTGGCCGCGTTGACCGCCTCGTCGAGGTCGGCGTCGGCCATCACGATCATCGGCGCCTTGCCGCCCAGCTCGAGCAGGCACTTCTTCAGGTGCGCGCCGCACTTCTCGGCGATGATCTTCCCGACCTTGGTGGAGCCGGTGAAGTTGATTCGTCGGGTGCCCGGATGGGCGATCAGCGCCTCGACCACCTCGTGCGCGTCGCCGGGATCGTTGGTCAGGTAGTTGATGACTCCCTCGGGCGCGCCGGCGTCCTGCACGCAGCGGACGATCTGGGCGTGCGTCCGGGGGCAGAGCTCGGAGCCCTTCAGGATCACGGTGTTTCCATAGCCGAGCGGCGTCGCGATCGCCCGGGTGCCGAGGATCACTGGGGCGTTCCACGGCGCAATGCCCACGACAACACCCGCCGGCTGGCGGCGCGCGAGCGCCATGGCGCCGGGGATATCGGACGGGATCACCTGACCGGTGACCGCGTACGCCTGGGCGCCGGCCTCGCGCATCATCCCGCTGGCGAGCTGGCAGTTGAACATCCCCCACCCGAACGTGCCGCCGGTCTCATCGGTGACGATCGCGGCGATCTCCTCGGCCCGCTCCTGGATCAGGTCGGCGGCCTTGAGCAGGACCTCACGGCGCGCGGCCGGCGGGCCGAAGCCCCAGGCCTCGAAGGCGTCCTGCGCGGCTTTCACCGCGGCGTCGACGTCGTCGGGCCCCGCGGCTGCGGCGCGGCCGACCGTCTCCTCCGTATACGGGTTGGTCTGCTCGGTCTCCTTGCCCGACTTGGCCCCGACCCACTCCCCACCGATCAAAAGGTCCTGCTTCTGCTCCACCGCGACCGCCATGCCACTCTCCTCGACTCGACTTAGGCGGCCAGCGAAGATCCCGCGGACCGCCGCTTCAAAAAGTCATATTGTCATACGTGAAGCCTCAGCCGTTGACCGGCTGGGAGCCCTGTCGGGTGGGCTCGGCCTCCCCGCGCCGTCGGCGGCCTCCCGCTCTCGTTAGCCTTGGGCGATGGCCCTCTCGAACGTTTCCGGCTTTCCGCGCATCGGCCGCAACCGCGAGCTCAAGTTCGCCACCGAGGGATACTGGCGAGGCGAGACCTCGACGGATCAGCTGGCTGAGACCGCCAAGGCGATCCGGGTGGAGAACTGGAAGCTGATGCAGGAGGCCGGGATCGACCTGATCCCATCCAACGACTTCTCCTACTACGACCAGGTGCTCGACACGATCGCCCTCGTCGGCGCGGTTCCGGAGCGCTACGGATGGAGCGGAGGCCAAGTTGACCTCGACACCTACTTCGCGATGGCCCGAGGGCGGCAGACCGACGAGGTCGACGTCACCGCGATGGAGATGACGAAGTGGTTCGACACGAACTACCACTACATCGTTCCCGAGCTCGGACCGGACACCAGGTTCTCGCTCTCGAGCTCGAAGCCGTTCGACGAGCACGCCGAGGCGATGGAGGAACTCGGCATTGACACGGTCCCCGTGCTGATCGGCCCGGTCAGCTTCCTGCTGCTCTCCAAGCCGGAGGAGGGTGCCTCCGAGCGCTTCGATGCGGTCGATCTGATCGAGCCCCTCGTCGAGGTCTACGGCGAGGTGATCGAGCGGCTCGCCGAGCAGGGCGCGACCTGGGTGCAGCTCGACGAGCCCTGCTTCGTCGAGGACCGCTCCGAGAAGGAGCTCGACGCCCTTCGTCTCGCCTACGAGGAGCTCTGCAAGGTCCACGAGCGCCCGCGGATCCTCGTCAAGACCTACTTCGACCACGTCGGCGACGCCTATGGCGTTCTCCGCGACCTGCCGATCGACGGCGTCGGCCTGGATTTCACCGGCGACGTCCACGGGGACCTGCTCAGTCCGGACGTCCACGTCCACGGCGGTCGCCACAACGCCGAGTTCATCGCCAGCCAGGAAGGGCTCGACGACCAGTGGCTCTTCGCGGGCATCGTTGACGGTCGGAACGTCTGGATCAATCACCTCGAGCACTCACTCGATGCGCTGGACGGCCTGCGGACCCGGACCGCCCAACTCGTGGTCTCGACGAGCTGCTCACTGCTTCACACCCCCATCGACCTCGACGCCGAGCCGGCGGGCGGCGACGCCGACCTCGACGACGAGATGCGCTCCTGGATGGCGTTCGCGGTCCAGAAGGTCGGCGAGGTCGCGACCCTGGCGAAGGGACTCGCCGACGGCCGCGAGGTGATCGCCGAGCATCTCGACGTGAACGACCGGGCGCTCGACTCCCGTCGCGACTCCACCCGCACGCGCAACCCGGAGGTGCGCGACCGGGTCGCGGCCCTGACCGATGCGGACGCGCGCCGGGACGCGCCCTTCGCCGAACGCAAGCGTCTCCAGCAGGAGAAGCTCGACCTGCCCACGCTTCCCCGCGACGACGATCGGCTCGTTCCCGCAGACGGACAAGATCCGGGCAGCCCGGCGGCAGCTGCGGGAGCGGCGAGATCCAGCTGACGGAGTACGAGGACCGGATGCGCGCTGAGATCGACCGGGTCGTCGCTTTCCAGGAGGAGATCGGCCTCGATGTCCTGGTCCATGGGGAGCCGGAGCGCAATGACATGGTCCAGTACTTCGGCGAGCAGATGCTCGGCTACGCCTTCACCGAGAACGCCTGGGTGCAGTCATACGGCTCGCGATACGTGCGTCCGCCGATCATCTTCGGGGACGTCAGCCGGCCGGCGCCGATGACCGTCGAGTGGATCACCTACGCGCAAGCCAAAACCGATCTGCCGCTGAAGGGGATGCTCACCGGCCCCGTCACGATGCTCGAGTGGTCATTCGTCCGCGACGATCAGCCGCGCTCGGAGACCTGCGAGCAGCTGGCGCTCGCGATCCGGGACGAGGTCGCCGACCTCGAAGAGGCCGGGATCCCGATCATCCACGTCGACGAACCGGCGATCCGCGAGGGCCTGCCCCTGCGCCGTGACCGCTGGGACGAGTACCTCCGCTGGGCCGTCTACTCCTTCCGGGTCGCGACATCCGGGGTCAGCGATGAGACCCAGATTCACACCCACATGTGTTACTCGGACTTCGGCGACATCCTCGAGCACATTCAGGAGATGGACGCCGATGTCACCCTGATCGAGGCGGCCCGCTCACGGATGGAGCTGCTCCATCACTGGGACCGCTCCGGCTTCACGCATGACCTCGGGCCCGGCGTCTACGACATCCACTCGCCGCGGGTTCCGTCCACAGAGGAGATGGCGGAGCTGCTGCGCGAGGCCGCCCGCGTCTTGCGGCCCGAACAACTGTGGGTGACGCCGGACTGCGGCCTGAAGACCCGGACCTGGGACGAGGTCGACCCCAGCCTGCGGAACATGGTGCAGGTGGCCAAGCAGCTCCGCGAGGAGCTCGTTCCGGCCTCCTGACGTTTTTGCCGTCTCCTAACCCTCGCTTGGGCGTCGCCTAACTGCGATCGGGCATGCTGGGCAGACACCAACGGCAGGAGGAATCGGAATGAGGAAGAGAACTTGGATCACCGCGGCGCTGGCCGCACTGGCGATCACCGCGATCGCGGCGCCGGTCGCTCAGGCGCGTCAGTTCGAGGGCGAGATCGTTGCCCACAACGCGAAGACGAAGACCTTCAAGATCCGCGAGGACCAGGGCGGCGGCACCTTCAAGGTGAAGGTGAACAAGTCGACCGTCTACCAGGGCATCTCCGGCTTCAAGGCGATCACGGTCGGCCGGACCGACCTCGAGGTCATCGCCAAGAAGGCCGACGGCCGCTGGATCGCGACCAAGGTCGAGACCCGTGGCGGCTCTGGCGGAGGCGGCAAGGACGGCTAGCGTCGTCCGAGTCGCCTGCGCCAGTCGCGCGAGTTGAAGAACTGAGTGATCTTGCGCAGCTTCGCCCGGCGGTCGCCCGTGTACGGGAAGTAGAGCGGCTCGCGCTTGCCGCCGAACCGCGTGATCACGAGCGACTCCGGGCGAACGAACTTCTTGATCCCGTACTCGCCGTGGCGGAAGCCGATGCCTGAGTCCTTCCAGCCGCCCATCGGGACGTCCGAGGCGAGGAAGCCGACCAGGACGTCGTTGACGTTGGCCGTTCCGACCTCGAGCCGGCGGGCCACGGCCTCGGCCTGTCGCCTGCTGCCGAACACCGAAGCGGAGAGCCCGTAGCGGCTGTCGTTGGCCAGGCGAACAGCCTCGTCGGAGTCGGGGACCCTCATCACGCCGACCACCGGGCCGAAGCTCTCGTCCCGCATCACCGTCATCGAATGGTCGACGTCGGCGAGCACGGTGGGCTCGAACCAGTCGCCGGGACCGTCGCCGCGCATTCCGCCGGTGAGGACCTTGGCGCCGTTCTCCCGGGCTTCGTTTATGTGCGACTCGACGATGTCGGTCTGCTTCGGGAAGGTCATCGCGCCGACGTCCTTGCCGTGCTCCGGGCCGTCCATGCCCTGATTGAGGTTCTTCACCTCATCCACGAAGCGGGTCAGGAACTCGTCGTAGACCGGCTCCTCGACGTAGATGCGCTCGGTCGAGATGCAGATCTGGCCCGAGTTGGCGAATGCGCCCCAGGCGGCGGCGTTCGCGGCGCGCTCGACGTCGGCCGTACGCAGCACGATCATCGGGTCCTTGCCGCCGAGCTCCGCGCTCACGGGCGTGAGCGTCTCCGCCGCCCGACCGAGGACCTTCTTGGCCGTGCGATCCGAGCCTGTGAATTGAACGAAGTCGACCTCGTCCACCAACGCCGAGCCGGTCTCGCCCATGCCGTTGACGACAGCGAAGACGTCCGGGCCGCCGATCTCGGTCCTCCATGCCTCGACGATCTCGCCGAGGCCGAGTGGGGTGATCTCCGAGGGCTTGACGACCACGGCGCAGCCGGCGACCAGCGCCGGGACCGCGTCGCCGAGCGAGAGGATCAGCGGGAAGTTCCACGGGCTGATCACTCCGATGACGGGATAGGGCCGGTAAGTGACCTTGAGCTTCTTCACCTTCATCAGCGGTGAGTGGGCGGGCACCTTCTCGTCGCCGATGTACTTCCCGGCCTTCTTGCCGTAGAAGTTGATCAGGTCGGCGACGTAGGGAACCTCGCCCATCGCCTCCGCCCGGACCTTGCCGGTCTCCCGCTGCATCGTGTCGGCGATCTCGTCCTGGTGGTCGAGCAGCCAGTCACGCAGCTTGCCGAGCCACTCGGCGCGGCCCTTGATCCCGAGCTGCTCCCAGGCGGGCTGGTTGGCACGCACGCGCGCCACGGTTGCGGCGACCTCCGCCGGGCCGTCGATCGGGACGTTTGCGATCCTCGAGCCGTCCGCCGGATTCGTCACCTCGAAGGTGTCGCGCTGGGCCTTCAGGGCCTCGCTGGCGGTGTCGATGGCCACTCTCTCCTCCTCGCCGGTTCCAGGCGGACTCTAGCGCCACTGGCTGCCCAGCCAGTCCAGGCCTGACCCTCGTCCCGAACGCCACCCTCGACCGCTTGGAGTAAGCGCCGGGCGCGATTTTCGACAGAGGGCCAAAGACCCCGGGCTCGCTCACGCCTACCGTGGCGCTCGCACAGCTGTCGCCGCGTCCGGGGGGCCTCGCCGTGAAGAAAATCGAAGCCTTCATCCGCCACAAGGCCTTCGAGCCGATTCGCTCGGAGACGCAGGCGGAATGACGATGCGTGAGCTCAGCACCCGCATGATCGAAGCCGTGCTCGACGGGGACGGCCTGCAGGGTGTCGCCGAGTTGGCGGCCGTCGAGGCGGGCGGGCCGGTGGCGATCGTCCTGCCCCCCGCGGGCTCGCCGCCTGCGCCCCAGGGGGCGGGGAGCTGAACGGCCTCGCCGAGTACGCCAAGGCGCGAGTGGCCGAGACCCAGGCGACGACTCCCGACCCGGTCGCGCTCGAGCGCTCGATCGAGGCCGGCGGGCAGATCGTGGGCGTCGTGCTGCTGCTCGAGGGCGGCTCCGAGGAGGGCGACGAACAGCCCGTCCTGGTCGACCGCGAGGAGGTGCTGCGAGCGGCGGCGCTCGCGGCGCTCGCCGAGGTGGCCGTCGCCGACGCCCGCGAGGAGGCGGAGCGGAAGATGCGGGGAGGGCTGATCGAGGAGCTTCGCTCACACGAGGTGAACACCCCGGAGGCGACGAGCAAGGCGGCCCGGCTAGGGTGCGACCTCGCCCGCGGCGCGATTGCCTTGGTCGCAGAGATCGAATCGGCGTCACCGAGTCACGCGAGCGCGCTGGTCGAGGGGGAGTACCAGGGCTCACTCGCAGAGCTGGCCGACGGCCGGCTCTACGCGATCCTGCCGGCGCGCGGTGGCGACGACGCGCCGGAGACGACGCTGCACGCCGCCGGCCGAATTGCGAATCGCCTGCGGAAGCACGGGATGGCCGCCGTCTCCTCCTTCTATCCGGACCCCGGCGAGCTGCATCGCGCCATCAGGGAGGCGGAGCTGGTCCTCGACGTGATCAGGCGCGAGCCGGAGATCGCCGAGGCGCTGGAGGAGGGGATCGCGGCCAGCGGGGTCTACCGGCTGCTCTTCCGGGCACTGATCTCGGACCCGGAGGAGGTCCGGAGCTTCTATCGCGACACCGTCGAGCCGCTGGTCCGCTATGACGACCAGTACCGCTCCGACCTGCTCGGCACGGTCGAGGAGTATCTGGCGAGCGACTGCAACATGAACGCGACCGCGCGCTCGATCTTCGCCCACCGTCACACGGTCGCCTACCGGCTCGAGCGGGTGAAGGAGCTGACCGGGCTCGATCCGCAGATCTCCGAGGACAGGGAGCGGCTCGGCCTCGGCATCAAGGCGTACCGGATCCTGGCGCCGGCACTGCCCAGATAGCCAATCCGCGGCCGGGGCCGACCCGTATCTTGGTTGCGGCGGTGACTCTGACGCGAATGGCGGCGGTCCTGGTGATGGCGGCGACACTCGTCGTGGGGATCGGCTGCGGCTCGGGTGACGCTGGATCCGCCACGATTAGCGCGGCCGGACCCCGGGGTCAGGCGACCAAGACGAAGAAGCGCGGCAGCGCGAACTGGCCCATCTACCACGCCAACCTCGCGCGCACCGCCGTCGACCGCACCTCGCCGCCGCTCACCGGGCTGCGACGGACCTGGTCCACGCAGCTCGACGGCCTGGTCTACGCCGAGCCGCTGGCGGTGGGCAACCGCGTCTACGCGGCGACCGAGAACAACACGGTCTACGCGATCAACGCCCGAACCGGCAGAATCGCCTGGCGGCGCCATCTCGGCACCCCGGTTGATGCCTCAACGCTGCCCTGCGGGAACATCATGCCCGTTACCGGGATCACCGGGACCCCGGCGATCTCAGGCGGCAGGATCTTCGTCGTCGCGTTCCTGAGCGGCTACCGGCATGTCCTCTTCGGCTTGGAGCTGCGGGGCGGGGAGGTCCAGATGCGCCGAGCGGCGGACGCTCCCGGATCCGATCCGCGCGTGCACCAGGAGCGCTCAGCGCTCTCGGTCTCGCAGGGGCGGGTGTACGTCGAGTACGGCGGCCTGACCGGTGACTGCGGGCCGTACAAGGGCCGGGTAGTGTCGATCAAGGCGAGGGGGAAGGCGCAGCCGCGCGCCTTCACCGTCGGGGTGACCCGCGAAGGTGGCATCTGGGCACCGTCCGGAGCCGGCGGTCGACCGCAAGGGCAATGTCTTCATCGCCACGGGAAACGGCGAGAGTCCTTCCTCCTTCGATTTCGGCAACAGCGTGATCCGGCTCAGCCCGAGGTTGAAGCAAGCGAGCTTCTGGCGCCCGGCCAACGCAGCCGAGCTCAATCCAGATCGACACCGACCTGGGCTCGGTCGGTCCCGCGCTGCTCGGCGGCGGCCGGCTGTTCGCGATCGGGAAGGAGGGGGTGGGGGCGATCCTCTCGACCACCAACCTGGGCGGCGTCGGGGGCCAGCTCTTCCAGGCGGACGTCTGCGGCGGCGCCTACGGCGGCACGGCCTATCAGGCGCCGTTTCTGTTCGTGCCCTGCACCGACGGCTTGGTGGCGTTACGGATGAACGGCAATTCGTTCACCACCGCCTGGCGCAGCGGATCCTTCAACGCCGGTCCCCCGATCATCGCCGGCGGCGCCGTCTGGTCGATCGACATCGACGCGGGCACGCTCTCCGCTTTCGCTCCCGACAGCGGGCGCGTGCTCGCCACCGAGAGCCTCG
Organism: uncultured Solirubrobacterales bacterium; assembly: GCA_963728755.1. Classification (GTDB taxonomy): domain Bacteria; phylum Actinomycetota; class Thermoleophilia; order Solirubrobacterales; family 70-9; genus DASUPK01. The sequence goes on from CAVSLI010000018.1 coordinate 11,872, forward strand.
GCTCGGTGACCCACTTCGCGACTCCGTCGGCCGGCGGCGGCCGCCTCTTCGCGCCCGCGAGCACCCAGGTGATCGGGTTCGCCGGGGTCTAGCTAGATCTCATTGCGGAAGGGCACGAGCCGGTAGACGGAGCCCTTGCTGCCCTGTTTCACGCCTCGCTCGGTGAGCACGTAGATGTGGCCGGCGTTGTCCACGCCGAGCGACGAGAGGTAGCGGATGTCGAAGCGGAAGCTGCGCTGCTTTCCCGCGCGCCGCCCGAGGCGTGGCCGGAAGCCGTACAGCTTTCCGGTGCAGTAGTCGGCGAACATGTAGTCGCCGACGATCTCCCTGCCCCGAATCCTGGCGAGCCGCGGGTCGCGGACGACATACCCACCGTTGACCGCGCAGCCGGGGTGGTGCGGGTAGGCGAGCGCGGGCAACACCGTGGCCCGCCGCGGGACTCCCCCCCTGAAGGCGGCGAATCCCTCGTACGCCGGCCAGCCGAAGTTCGCGCCGCGCGACTCGGCGATGGGCAGGTAGTCGATCTCCTCGTAGCGGTCGTTGCCCACGTCACCGATCGCGATCGTCTTCGTCGGGCGGTCGAACGAGAAACGGCGCGGGTTGCGCAGGCCGTAGGCCCAGATCTCGTCTCGGCCGGGCCCGCCGACGAACGGGTTGTCCGCTGGAATCGTGTAGGGCTTGGCGCCGCTGGGCGCCGGATCGATCCGCAGCAGCTTGCCGAGCAGGACGTTGAGGTTCTGCGCGTTCCCCGCCGGGTCTCCCGCGGGCCCACCGTCCCCGGCGCCCAGATAGAGGTAGCCATCGGGGCCGAAGACGATCAGCCCGCCGTGATGCGCCTCCGTCGGCTCCGGGATGCTCAGGATGGGTCGGCGGGAGGCCGGGTCCGCCACCAGCGGATTGCCCGCGCTGCGCCGGAACTCGTCCACCTGCAGGGCGTCCCGGCGGTTGTTGTAGGAGACGTAGAAGCGTCCCGTTCGGCCGTAGTCGGTCGGAAACGCGATCGCGGCCATGCCGGGGTCGCCCGCGGGGCCGTTGTGCTTGACGAGCCGATGAATGTCGAGGAACGGCCGCGCCAGGAGGTGATCGTCGGCGACGATTCTCACCGCGCCGCGCTTCTGCACGACGTAGAGCTGCGAGTTGTGGCCCGGGGGCTGCATGAGGTAGACGGGCTCACGCATCCGGGCGATCCCCTGCAGAGTGACGAACTTCGGCCCCAGCGTCCGTCCTTCCTGGACGGCGATGCCGACCGTAGCCGCAGCGATCGCGACGAGGGCAGCGACGAAGGTCTCGATCCGGCGACGGCTCAGGGCGGTCCGCATGTCAGGGTCGTGGGCGAGGCGTGGCTCAGGTTATTAGCGGCTCGCTCGGCGGCCGAGGTGTCAGCGCCGGCGAACGAAGCGGTACACCGGCCCATCGAGCGAGGTGGCGAAGAGCTTGCCGTCGCCCGTCTCGCCGAAAGAGCTCAGATCGCGCACCCGCAAGCCGGTCCCTCGGTCCTTCCGCGCGCCGCCGAGGCGAGGGATCAGCGAGCGGATCTTGCCGGTGCAGAAGTCCCCGTACACGTAGCGGTGAAAGAGGGAGCGCAGGCGAGCGTCCCGCACCACGTAGCCGCCGATCACCGCGCAGGCGCCGCCCGAGCTGCTGTAAGCCTTGATCGGCCTCACGGTTCCGCCGGGGGTGGGCGGATGGGCCCCCGGATAGGGCGCGAAGCCCTCGAAGTCGTTCCAGCCGAAGTTCGCGCCGGCGGCGGCCGCCAGGGGGAGGTAGTCGATCTCCTCGAAGCGGTCCTGGCCGACGTCGCCGATCGCGATCCGCGGCTGACCGGGATCGCTGACCAGGTCGAAGGAGAACCGGTAGGGGTTCCGCAGGCCGATCGAGTAGACCTGAACCGCGCCCGAGGCCGGATCGATCCGCAGCAGCTTGCCGAGGCGCGAGTTGGGGTTCTGGGCGTTGTCCGGCTGATCGCCCGCACCGCCGCCGTCCCCCGTGCCCGCATAGAGCATGCCGTCGGGCCCGAACTGCAGCTGCCCGCCGTTGTGGTTCGAGTGGTTGGGGTGCGGCACCACCACGAGCGGTCGCAGGGTGGTGGGGGAGGCGTGACGGCCGTCGCCGTCGGCGCGGAGCTCCGCGATCTCGAGGTCCCCGGAGCGGTCGGTGAAGTAGACGTAGAGCAGCCTCGAGGCGGCGTAGTCCGGCGCGAAGGCGGCGGAGAGCAGCCCCCGCTCGCCGCCCGTGGAGACGTTGCCGGAGATGTCCGTGAAGGTCGGGCGCTTTCGCCCCTGGACGAGGCGGATCCGGCCGCCGCGCTCGACGACGACCGCGCCGCCCACCCCGGGAGCGGAGGTCACGTAGGTCGGGCTGTGGAAGCGGCCGATCCGCTTCAGCTTCAGACGCGGCTTCGCCTCGGCGACGCCGGAACCGGCGACGAGCGCCCCGAGCGCCATGATCGCGATTGCGATGGTCAGCCGCTTCATTGGGCCAGGCGGTGGACGGGGCCGTCCAGCGAGACGGCGTAGACGTGGCCCTCGTTGTCCTGCCCGAACGAGGAGAGGCTCGGGACGTCCAGGCCCAGCGCGCGGTCGTCGCGCGCCTCCGGCGTCGCCGGCTTGAAGCTGCGCAGCTCGCCGGCGCAGAAGTCGCCGTAGACGTAGCGCCCGTACAGGGCGGGAAGCGAGCGATCGCGGATGACATACCCCCCGGTGACCGAGCAGCCCTCGTCGCGGCCGTAGGTGAGGATCGGCGAGACCGCGTTCGGCGCGTCCTGGGCGTCGTTGAAGCGGTTGGTGCCCTCGAAGGCCGACCAGCCGAAGTTGGTGCCGCAGGCTTGCTCCGCGGGGACGTAGTCGATCTCCTCCTGGCTGTTCTGCCCGACGTCGCCGATCAACAGGGCAGCCGTGCCGCGGTCGAAGCTGAACCGCCACGGGTTGCGCAGGCCGTAATCGCAGATCTCGGGACGAGCGCCCTGCCCGAGCGGGCCCGGCGACTCGACGGTGTACGGCCGTTGTTCGGCGGCGGTGTTTGTGGCCGCCGTTGATGTTGGCCGTGGGTCGATCCGGAGGATCTTCCCTAGCAGTGAATCAAGGTTCTGTGCATTGGGATCCTCGCCGGTCCCGCCGTCGCCCGTGCCGATGTAGAGCTGTCCGTCGGGCCCGAACAGCAGCAGGCCACCGTTGTGGTTGGAGGCGAAGTCGTCCATGTGGAGAATCTCGCGCTCGCTGCCCGCATCGAACGAGCCGTCGTCCGCGACCTTGAAACCGACGACGTGCTGGTCCTGGTCATTCCCCGTGTAATACGCATAGGCGTCGCGCGAACTCTGGAAGTCCGGGGCGAAGGCGACCGAGAGGAGGCCCTGCTCCGTGCCGTCGGAGGTGACCTGGTCGGTGATGTCGAGGGCCGGCCTCGAGACCACCTCGCCGTCCCTGACGATCCGGACGCTTCCCTCGCGCTCGACCACGTAGAGGTCCTCGCCGCCCGGCGGCTGGGTGATGTAGACGGGTTGGTCGAAGTCGCCGACCTTCTCCAGTCGCACCTGCCCGCTCTGCTGCGGCCGCGGCTGCGACGCGGCGGTCGTGCCGGCCTCGTCGGAATCGGACCCGCCGCATCCGGCGATCAGAGCGGCCTGCGCGAGCAGAGCGACCACGGCGGAGCGGCGGCATCGAGGCGTGCTCATCCGGAGGGTGAAACACGAGGGCGGAGCACTCGGTGCGCCCCGCCCTGGTCAGCATTCCGCCCGCCGGACTCGGCGGGAATCCGTCGTGCTACTGCGTGGGAAACATGGGGTGGACGAGCCCGTACTCCGCCAACAGGCCCGGGATGCTCGTCGGGTCCGCCTCAAGTCCGTACCGAGCCCCGAGCTCGACCAGTTTCTCGATCTCCGGAGGACCCGCGTCAAGTAGGTCCACCATCTCGTCGAAGTACTTCTCGAAGCCGGCCGGAGAGATGATCTCCAGGACCCGGCAAGGCTCGTCGCCGGCATTCCAGAAGGTGTGCCACTGGTCCCGCGGCTTGAAGACCAGGTCGCCGGCCTCCGCGTAGACGACTTCGTCCCCGAGCAGCGCGCCCATCTTGCCCTCGAGCACGTAGCTGTACTCGTCCTCCCGGGAGTGCTTATGGAGGGGAGCCGCCAGGTGCCGCGGGGGCATCGGGTGCTCGACCAGCGAGAAGCCTCCTCCGGTCTCCTCGCCGTCGATCATGAATCGGACCCCGATCGAGCCGAGGCTCCCGGCCTTTCCGTCCTTCGGTCCGACGATCTTTGGCGTGGTGGTCTGCGCTTCCATTCCTTCTCCTTTTCGATTAACAGTCTGTTAGTCGAAGCGCGCGGACTGTATCATTTGAGCTAACGGTATGTCAATCCAAAGCAAGAACAGCCGGAAGTACGAGCTCAGGGCGCGCGCCGAGGGCCAGGAGCGGACCCGGGAGCGGATCGCCAGGGCGGCCTCGGAACTGCACGAGCAGGTCGGCCCCGCCGAAACGACGGTGGCCGAGATCGCGCGGCGGGCCGGCGTCAGCCGCCTCACGGTCTACAAGCACTTCCCCGACAACGCGGCCCTCTACCCCGCCTGCTCGGCGCACTACCTCTCGGAGCATCCGCTTCCCGATTTCCAGGCTGCCCTGGCTCCGGAGGATCCGACGGAACGCGTCCGGTCGCTGCTGCGAACCGTCTATGCGGGCTGGTACCGCACCTCCGGGTCGATGATGCGGAATCTGCAGCGCGACCGGCACCTGGATCCCGCCCTCGACGAGTTCATGCGGGCCAACTCCGACGCCGCCCTCGGTCGCCTCACGGGCGAGGCGACGGCGGGCTTCGAGCTGGTGCAGGACCAGGCGGCGCGCCTGCGCCCGCTGATCCGCGTCGCACTCGACTTCTGGACCTGGGAGCGCCTCACGGGCGAGGGCATGGACGACGAGGCTGCGGCGGAGCTGATGACCGATGCGGTCGCCGCGGTGGCGGCGATGCCCGCTACTGCCCGTTGAGCTCGGACTTCTGCCCCTGGTCGCCCGCCTGGCCGATGACGTCGCTCGGCTTGATCGGGACGACCTGACCCGAGTCGTTCACCCGGGTCTGCGGGGGCGCGCTCGAGATCCGTACGACGAACTCGCCCTCGGGGACGGAGCCGTCAGCGGTAACCGCCTTGGCCTTGCCCTGGAGCCCCGCCGCGACGCGATAGTGGACCGTGAAGGTGCCGGCCTGCACCGGCGTCACGTTCCAGACCATCTCGCGGGTCTGGTGGGATGCCAGCGAGCCGAAGCTGAAGGTGTCCGTCTGCGCCGCCTGGGCTCCGGCGGAGGCGGTCTGGCCCGCGAGCTTCGGGAAGCCCTCCTCGAGGATCCAGACCGGCCGGAACGGAATGGCGAGGCCCTGCTGCTCGGAGCGAACCGAGAACGAGCCCTGAGCCTCCGGCAGGCCGCCACCGCCAGGTGAGCCGGCGGGCGTGCTGCTCGTCCCGGTGCTCGAGGAGCTCGACTCGCCGGTGCTGGCGTTCGAGGTGGTGAAGATCGTGATCGCCAGGTCGGGGATCGTCTTGTCGCCGGAGTTGGCGATCGAGAGAGTCAGGTTCGTGTTCTGCGCCAGCTGCTGCTTGCTGGGGAAGTCGGCGTTCACGATCTGGACGGGGAAATCGCCCTCGGGCTCGTCCGCGTCCTGGCGCTCGCCGCCACCGCACGAGGCGACTCCCACCGCCATCAGGGCTACCGCCAACCCGATCCCGACACGCTTGCGGGCCCTCACCGCAAGGGCTGTCGAGGCGCTCTCCTCCAAAGGCGCGCGCAACATAGCACGCACCCTACCCCCGCCTTTCCGGCTCCGTATCGTGAGTTCCGGGGATTTCTTGGGATTGGGTTGCGCGACGGTTGTCGGTGGCGAACGGTCCTCCCATCACATAATCTTCCCCATGCGCCGCTTCGGCGGCGTGCGGGGCCGCGCCCCAGCATGGGGGACGGCTCCGGAGGAGAGCAATGGTCAGATCCGTAGCCGACAGGGCATTCCTCCCGGCGAAGTCCCTCTTCGAGCAGGTGGGGGACATGATGATCCTGACCGCGAAGACCATCGTCTCCGCGATCCGGCCTCCCTACCCCTACGGCGGCGAGTTCATCGGGCAGTTCCTCTTCGCCCTCCAGCTCTGCTGGTTCCCGATGATGATCTCGACGCTCGCCTTCGGGTTCGGGGCGCCCGGCCTGCAGGCCGCGAACTTCCTCTCGCTGTTCGGCGCGCTCGACCGCCTCGGCGGGTTCTTCGTGCTCGCCTCGATCCGCGAGTTCGCGCCCTCCGTCACCGCCGTGGTCGTCGCCGGGGTCGCCGGCACGGCGATCACCGCGGACCTCGGTGCCCGAAAGATCCGCGAGGAGCTGGATGCTCTCCAGGTGCTGGGCGTCGACCCGATCAAGAACCTGGTCGTCCCGCGCTTCCTGGCGCTGATGCTGATCACGGGGCTGATGGACATCTACGCGCTGATCTTCGGCATCGTCGGAGGGCTCGGCGCGGAGGTGCTCTACAACGAGCCGATCGGCGGATTCTTCGCGACCCTCTTCAACAACGCCTCGGTCACCGACCTCTGGGGATCGGTGCTGAAGATGCACGATGTTCGGGGCGATCATCGCGATCGTCTGCTCCTACAAGGGGATGACTGCGTCCGGAGGCGCCGAGGGGGTGGGTCGAGCCGTCAATGAGGCGGTCGTGATCGCCTTCATGGGCGTGTTCGCGTTCAACTACGTCTTCACCCAGACGCTGCTCGCGACGCACCCCGAGCTGCAGGTGATCAAGTGAACGCCGGCTGGCTGGCGGTTCCGCGGGGCTGGCTCAACTCGATCGGCGAGATCTTCGGCTTCTGCGCCAGGGTCGCCGGCCTGGTCTACACCGGCCGCGTCTTCCAGTTCTTCGGCGAGGCCCTGCGCCAGACCGGCATCCTGATCCTCGGCTCGACGATCGTGATCTGGGGCCTGGTCTTCATCCTCGGCCTGCAGTGCGGCATCGAGGGCGCCTATTTCAACCGCTCGGTCGGTGCGCCCGCTTACGCCGGCGTGTTCGCCGCCTGGTGCGACCTGCGTGAGGTGATCCCATACGCCTTCGGGTACATGCTTGCCGCCAAGGTGGGCACCGGGATCGTCGCCGAGCTGGGCGCGATGCGGATCACGGACGAGATCGACGCCCTCGAGGTGATGGGCGTGCCTCCGGTGACCTTCCTGGCCGCCACCCGCCTGCTCGCCGCCTGGATCGCCATCCCCTTCATGTACCTGGCCGCCGTCGGGATCGGCTACTTCGCCAGCTGGCTCGCAGTCGTGCGAGCAGATCGGCGACGTCTCCTCGGGCGGCTACTTCCTGATCTTCTGGATGTTCCAGAACCCGCCCGACCTCTTATTCAGCTTGATAAAGGGCATGGTGATGGCGACCGCCATCGTGCTCGTCGGCTGCTACTACGGCTACACGGCATCCGGCGGACCGGTGGGCGTCGGCACCGCGACCGCGAAGTCGATGGTGCTCAACATCGTGCTCGTCCACCTCATCGGGATGATGGGAACCCTGGTCTTCTGGGGAGCGAACCCGCGGGCGCCGATCGGAGGCTGAGGCGGCGACCGGCGCGACCCGCGATCGCCCCTGCCTAGAATCGGCTGCAGGCAACGCGTCAAGGAGGAGTGACGAGTTGGCTGAACGAAGAGGACCCGCAGCTCAGGAGATCGCAGGACGATCGCGCGACGGCGACGAGCCCGGGGATGACGGCGACGAGGTCGACGCGCGGACGAGGCAACCGCCGACGCCGAGGCCGTCGAGGAGGGCGACCCGCTCACCTCGCAGGGCTACGGCGAGGAGGACTTCTCCGGGCGCGACTACATCATCCCCGGCGTCGACGCCGACGATCCCGAGCCCTACAAGTGGCACACGGGCAAGAAGCGCGACCACGGCGGGGAGGACGCGATCGAGATCATCGACCTCGTCAAGCAGTTCGGCCGCACGCGGATCCTGAACGGCTGCAACCTCGGGCTCCCGGACAACATGATCTCGATGGTGCTCGGCCCATCGGGCACCGGCAAGTCGGTGCTGATCAAGCACATCGTCGGCCTGCTCTACCCGGACTCGGGCGACGTGCTGGTCCACGGCGAGTCGATCCCGAACATGACCGACGACGAGCTCTTCGAGGTCCGCAAGAAGTTCGGCCTGCTCTTCCAGGACGGCGCGCTGTTCGGCTCGATGAACGTCTTCGACAACACGGCGTTCCCGCTCCGGCAGCACACCGACAAGGGCGAGGACGAGATCGAGGAGATCGTCAACCGGCGGCTCCGCGAGGTCGGCCTCGCCGAGGCGATGTACAAGATGCCGAACGAGCTCTCGGGCGGCATGCGCAAGCGTGCCGGCTTCGCCCGGTCGCTGGTGCTCGACCCGGCGATCGTCATGTTCGACGAGCCCGACTCGGGCCTCGACCCGGTCCGCACGGCGCTGCTCTGCGAGCTGATCCGCGAGGTCCACGAGGAGAACGGCGGCTGCTACCTGGTGATCAGCCACGACCTCGGCACGGCGCGCCGGATCGCCGACTTCCTCGCGGTCCTCTGGAAGGGCCGCATCGTCGAGTCGGGCCCCGCGGACGAGCTCTTCAACTCGCGCAACGAGTTCGTCAACCAGTTCCTCAACGCGGACGTCAAGGGTCCCCTGGCGATGGACTAGGGCACGCGAGAGGCCCGAGCTCGTCAACGAGGAGATCCTGGGCTGGGTCTACGGTGATCGGTGATGGCGTTGCGGCGGATCACCGACGAGGAGGTGCTCGGCTCGATCATCGAGCTTGCCGGCGACGGTTTCTGTCTCGCCTCCGACCTCATCCCGGCGTTGCCCAAGCGCACCCATGCCGATCGTCGCCGCGCGCTGCACCGCGCGGTCAACCGCGGGCTCGTGCTCCAGCGCCGAGGGCCGGACGGCCGCGAGCACGTCGCCGTCGCCAGCGAGGGCTGGCGACAGCTGCGCGCCGTGTAGCTAGCGCGGGCTTCATATTCCCTCCCTAACCTCCGCCTCGTGAACGCTGGGAGATTCTTCGAGCGGGTCGCGGGTGTCACCGTGCGCTGGCCCTGGCTCGTGATCGTCCCGATCGTGGCGCTCACCGCCGCGGGGATCTTCGCCGCGACCCGGCTCGACACCAGCGCCGGGACTGACACCCTGGTCGGCAAGGGGTCTTCGGAATTCAAGGCGACCCAGGACTTCCACGAGAAGTTCGGCGACGAGCCGGTGATCGTCCTGGTCAAGGAGGACCTGCGGAAGCTCGTGCTGACCAAGGACCTCGAGCCGCTCTTCGAGCTCGAGGAGTGCTTCGCCGGCGGGACGCAGCTGGCTCAGGTGCTCCCCCACAAGACGAAGCAGCCGCTCCCTCCGGTCTGTGACCAGATCGCCAGGCTGCGCCCGAGCCACTCCGTCTTTGGGCCCGCCACGTTCCTCTATCTGAGCGTCGCCGGGATCCAGCAGGCGCTCCAGGGGCAGATCGGCGGCGCGGCCCAGCGGGCGCGGGCCGCCGCCGACCAGGCGCGGAAGGCGGCCGCCAGGCGCGGCGCCTCAACCGCGGAGCAGAAGCAGGCCGCCAACGCCGCGGCCCAGCAGCTGATCAGTCAGTTCCAGAGCGGCCTGGTCCAGGTCGCGATCCAGTACGGGATCACCTCGATCCCACGGCTCGATGACCCGAACTTCGTCAGCAGGGTCGTCTTCGACGAGTCGAAGCCGGCAGGGACGCCGAAGGAACGCTTCGGCTACCTATTTCCGAACCGGAACGCCGCCCAGATCATCGTGCGCCTCCGTCCGGACATGACCGACGGCGAACGGCATGAGGCGATCGGACTCTTCAAGCAGGCGGTCGAGGACCCGCGCTTCAAGCTCAGCGACGGCAGCTACGTCGTCACCGGCGCGCCGGTCGTGGTCGATGCCGGCGCGCGGGAACTCCGCAACCAGACGCTGTTGCTGCTCGGGGTCGCCGGCCTGGTGATGGCGCTGACACTGCTGCTCATCCTGCCCAGGCCACTGCGACTGCTGCCGCTCGCCGTGGCGGTCTCGGCCGGCGCTCTCACCCTCGGTCTGGTCGGGCTTTTCGGCGGCTCGCTGACCGTCGGCGCGATCGCGATGCTCCCGGTGCTCGTCGGCCTCTCGGTCGACTACGCGATTCAGTTCCAGGCCCGCTTCAACGAGGCCAGGGCCGAGGGGACGGCGCCCGGACGCGCCGTGGCGGCGGCCGCTGCCGGCGGCGGGCCGGTTATCGGAGCGGCCTGCCTGGCGACGATCGCTGCCTTCGCCGTCTTCGGCCTCTCGCCGAGCCCGCTGGTGCGCTCGTTCGGGCTGCTGCTCGTGATCGGCATCGCGACGGCGTTCCTGGTCGCCCTGACCGGGGGATTGGCCGCGCTCGGCCTCTCAGCCTGGCGTGGCTCGGCTCCGGGGGGTGCCGCCGCCGCCCGCCATGCGGAAGGGGTCGCCAATCGGCTGCAGAAGGCCGGCGTCGCCGCGATCGCCATGGCGTTGGCCAGTCCGCGGCGGGTTCTGGCGGCTGCTCTGCTGCTGGCGGTCTGCGGCTGGGTGGCGAGCGCCGGCACCGGCGTCGAAACCGACATCCGCGATCTGGCGCCACCGAACCTGAAGGCGCTGGACGACCTGAAGGAGCTCGAGAAGGAGACCGGCATCTCCGGTGACGTCAACGTCACGATCACCGCGAAGGACCCGACCAATCCTGCCGTGATCTCCTGGGCCGAGGGCTTCCAGCAGCGCGTGCTGGCCCGCCACGGGTTCTCCGGCTCGGCCCCGAGCTGCGCCGATGCCCAGATCTGTCCGGCCCTCTCGCTGACCGACTTCTTCGGCGGCGCTTCGTCCCCGACGTCGGCTACGGGCTCCTCTCAGCAGAGCGTGGGGGACGTCCACGCGCTGGTTCAGGCGCTGCCCTGCTTCATCTCGCAGATCGTGATCAGCCATCAGGGTGAATGCAGCCCGAGCGGCGGCACGCCGATCGGCGACACCGCGGACGTCGCCTTCGGCATCAGGGCCCAGCCTCTCTCGGATCAGCAGGACCTGATCGACGACATCCGGACGCAGATCGACCCGCCGGGAGGACCGACGCCACCTGAGGGCACGAGCGTGGGGCTGGCCGGCCTGCCGGTCCTCGCCGCGCAGGCGAACTCCGACCTCTCTCAAAGCCGCTGGTGGCTGCCGCTGGCGGGCCTGGCCGCGGTCGGCATCGTGCTGGCCGCGATCTATCGTTCGGCGCGGCGCGCGATCATGCCCCTGATTCCCGTCCTGTTGGCGACCGGCTGGTCGGGCCTGGTGGTCGCTGCGCTCGGCGTCGCTCTCAACCCGATGTCGGCGACCCTGGGCGCCCTGGTGATCGCGATCGCGACCGAGTTCAGCGTCATCCTCTCGGCGCGCTACGCGAATGAGCGCCACGGCGGCCTCTCGGTCGGCGAGGCCCTGAGACGGACCTATCTGCGGACCGGTGCGGCCGTGCTCGCCTCGGGCGTCACCGCGATAGCGGGCTTCGCGGTCCTGGCGATCGCCGGGCTGCCGCTGCTGGACGACATCGGCCTGATCTCGGTTGCCCCCGTCCTGCGGGACTTCGGACTGGTCACGGTCGTGGACCTGCTCGTCGCGCTGGGGGGTGTGATGCTGGTGCTCCCGGCTGCGGTCGTTTGGTCGGAGGAGGGGTTTCGGCTTCCCTCGCGGGCTCGTCCGGCGCCGCTCGCGGCCGGCGAATCCGCTCCGTGAGCCACCATTAGGCCGTGGAGAACGGCGGTGGAGGAGAGGGCGGGCGCGGGGGAGGGTCGAGCGAGCGCCCGCGGCGGACGGCGATCTACTCGGTGATCGTCGGGATGGCCTTCATCGCCCTGATCGCCGTCGCGGGGGTGAATCTGATCTCGACGAAGAACAAGGGGGTGCTCGGCGCCAGAAGTGAGGGTGACCTGCCGCTGGCTCAGTTCGCGGTGCCCGACGCGCGATCTGCCGCCAGCGGCGACGCGAACATCGCGCAGGACGACTGCGACGCCGCCAGGATCCCCTGCCCATCCGGCAGCACCAGGACCCCGGCCTGCCGGGTCGACGTTCCCGGGGCGATCCGCGTCTGCGACCTGTTCGACAAGCCGCTGGTTCTCTCGTTCTGGTTCACCCGGGGAGGCGACTGCGAGGCCCAGGAGGATGTCTTCGAGCGCGCCTACCGCCGTTACTCGCCGAAGGTCAACTTTCTGGCGGTCGACGTTCGCGACTCCGGCTCGGAGGTTCGCAGGCTGATCGCGGAGCGTGACTGGACCCATCCGGTCGGCCTCGACCCCGACGGCGCCCTCTCCAACCTCTATCGGGTCGGTGGATGTCCCACGTTCGTGTACGCCTACCCTGGCGGGATCCTGCAGCACACCTCGATCGGCCGGCTCGACGATCAGCGCTTCTTCGCAAACGTCGACGCCCTGATCGCCGCGACCGGGCAGAGGGACGCCACGCTGCGCTGATGCCGGAGCTCCCGGATCAATGGGAGGTCGCGCCGGAGCCCGGATGGATCGACCCCGCCTTGGCGCACGAGTTCCCGGGCCTCTCCATCGCCTCGACCGTGATTGAGGCGACCAGCGGCCGGAGCCCCGAGGCCCTCAGGGAGAGGCTGCGGTCGCTCAGCGATCGGATCGCCGGCCCACAGGCGATCCAGCTTCGCCAGCAGCCGATCCCGTGGGCGTACCGCGTCTTCTTCCGGCACATCGGCCTCGACCCCGACACGACTCGGACACCTGTCGAGCAGCTGATCTTCGAGCGGATCCACGACGGCAGCTTCAAGAGCCGGAATCGCGTCGAGGATGCGCTCACGATCGGGATGGTGGAGGTCGGCGTGGCGCTGCGAGCCTTCGACGCCGATCGGGTGGACGGCCGGATCGGTCTGCGCCTGTCGGCGGAGGGGGAGGGAATCGAGGGACGCGTCTCTCCACTGCCGGATGGGACGATCGTCGTCGCCGACGAGAAGCGGCCGCTCGGGGTCCTCTTCGACCGCACCGCCGAGGGGCGCGCGGCAGGGAGGAGCACGAGCCGGGTGATGCTGGTGGCCGTGGGTGTGCGGGGAGTGCCGGATATCGCGCTCGAGGAGGCGCTGTGGGTGGCGGGCAGCGCCCTGCGCGCATAGAATTGAGAGCTGCGAGGGCGCGCGTAGAGCGCGACCCGTAAGTCCAAGTGGAGGCTCAGATGCCGGAGCAGTTGCTGGACCGCACCGACCTCCCAGAGGTGCAGATAGCGCCGCAGGAGGAATTTCCACCCGCCCCGCCCGAGGGCCTCGGCTCCGTCCTCTACGAGCACGATGAGCGCGCCGCGCGCTCAGACCTGCGCCGTCAGATCGCGGCGATGGAGCTGGCGCTGGCGAGGCTGTTCGGCTCGGCCTTCCCGCGCAGGGGACTCGACTTCGCCGTACCCGGGATGGGCGGCCCTCGCGTCCTCTCGCTTGATGAGCTCGAGCGGGTGCGGGACGGCCTTGCCGCTCGCATCCATGAGGTGAAGGCCGGCCTGCACGACCACGCGGTCGTCGAGGAGCGCAACCGTGAGCTGATCGAACGGATGACCGCGGATCCGGCCTCCTACAAGTGGGTCCGGGTGTACAACGAGGACATCGGGGAGCCGGGCTGCAAGAACTGGCACGTCAAACCCAGGTGGGGCCCGATCGGCCTCCTGATGGGCTGGTGGCGGGTCAAGATCTCCTCCGGTTGTCCGTTAGCCGAGGGGCCGCGGCCCCCTGAGTGACCGATGGCGACGAAGCGACAGCGCCGCAAGCGGCGGCGGCGTCAGGGTGGTGCCCGGCCGGCGCAGATCCAGCCCTCCGCCGTGGTGGTCGATGACACGCAGCCGGCCAGGTCCGCTCGGCGAAGGGCGGGCCACGAGGGTCGGCCCTCACCTCCGTGGGGCTCGTTCCCGCTCTCGGAGATCGTCGTCTTCGTCGGCGTCCTGCTTCTGATCGCGGGCTTCTTCGTCTCACCCCCACAGGGCTTCGTGATGATCGCCGTCGGACTCGTCCTCGGCTCCCTAGCAGGGCTCGAGCTCTCGATCCGGGAGCACTTCGCGGGGTACCGGTCCCACACGCTGCTGCTCTCCGCCGCCGTGGGCGTTCCGATCTTCGGCGTCCTGTTCGTGGCGACTGGAGTCCCGATCCCGATCTGCGTCGCCGCGGGTGCCGTGGCGTTCGGGGGCTCCGCCTGGCTCTTCACCCAGGCCTTCCGGCGGCGCTCCGGCGGAGCCCTATTCCGCTTCGGGGGTTGAGGGTTCTCTAATTCAGCCGGGTGGCGAGCTTGGCCTCGAGAGCGGCGACGAGGATCCTGCGCTGCCGGTCGGTCAGGGTGCCGACCCGCTTGCCCTCACTGAGAGCGGTGGAGGAGAGCAGCTTCCGGGAGCGGGCCCGCCCCCAGCGGCGCTGGGCGCAGAGGAGCTCGCTGAGGCTCATGCTCTCGGCCTCCCAGGGGGAGTCCATGACCACCTTGGTGATGTTGCGGCGGCCGGCGGAGATGTCGCGCTTCAGGGCGGCACGGGCAAGACGGACCTTGTTGGCCCGGGCGAGCGCCTCCATGCACTGAGATGTTCCCCTCTTCGTCTCCGACTGGGACCGATCTGACCCGTTCTGCCGGTCGACGATCGTCGGCTCGATCCGCCGACGCGGCATGGACAGTGGGCGGCCAGGGGCAATCGTCGAGGCAGCAGACATAAGTTTCTCCCTCCTGCTAGGTCAGGATTGGTTGGCGGGTTCGTTGCGGCGTGCCCCCAGTCGCTCTTTCGAGCCCGGGGGAAGTGGACGGTCCTCTCCTTCTCATTCCCGTCCGCTCCCTGCCCCGGAAGCGCGCGGCGAGGTCGAAACTTATACGCCTCTCGCGCCGAGGGTCAACACCCGAAAAATCATCTCGTCCGCTAAGAGCAGATCTTTTGTCGAAGGGGAATCGGCTATCCATACAGACCGGAGCGCAACCGATCTGCTTACCCCATTGGCAGGTCCGGGAAACGCCGGATGACGTCGGCGAAGATCTCGAGCGCGCGGTCGAGCTGGTCGCGCTCGTGGTTGGCCATCAAGCTGGTCCGCAGCAGCGCGCCACCGGGCGGCACGGCGGGATGAAGTGCGACGTTGGTGTAGACCCCGCCCTCGAAGAGCGCCTTCCAGAGGAGGACCGCCTGCCAGTCCTCGCCGACGATCACCGGGACGACCGGGGTGGTGGCCTCGGTGCCGTCCGGGAGGGTGCCGGGCTCGACGACCCGGAGTCCGAGGTCGCGGAACCCCTGGCGCAGATAGGCCGCGTTCTCGAGCAGCCGGGACATCAGCTCGGGCCCCTCGGAGCGGATGATCCGCAGCGCACCGAGGGCTGCGCCGACGGCGGCCGGAACGGCCGAAGCGCTGAAGATGAAGGAGCGTGACGAGATCCGCAGGTACTCGATCACCTCCTCGGAGCCGGCGATGAAGCCTCCACAGGAGGCGAGGCTCTTGGAGAAGGTGCCCATGCGCAGGTCGACCTCGTCCTCGAGGTCGAACAGCTCGCTGGCCCCGGCCCCTCGCTTGCCGAGAACCCCGACGCCGTGCGCCTCGTCGACCATGAGTCGCGCGCCATAGCGACGACAGAGCTCGACGATCGGGGGCAGGTTGCAGACATCCCCCTCCATGGAGAAGACGCCGTCCACCACCACAAGCGCGCCGCTCTCATCCGCCACGGCGCGCTCGAGCATCGTCTCCAGCTTGTCCATCCGGTTGTGGCGGAACGGGCGGAGGCGGGCGCCGGAGAGCTTGCAGCCATCGAGGATCGAGGCGTGGTCGCCGGAGTCGCAGATGACCGTGTCGCCGGGCTCCAGGATCGCGCTGATCGCGCCCAGGTTCGACTGGTAACCGGTCGTGTAGACGATCACGTCCTCCGTCCCCATCCAATCGGCGAGCTCGTGCTCCAGCTCGACGTGGAGAGGCGTCGTGCCGTTCAGCAGCCTCGATCCGGTCACACCGGTTCCGTACTGCTCCAGTGCGTCCCGCGCGGCCTGCTTGACCCGCTCGTCCGTGGTCAGGCCCAGGTAGTTGTTGGAGCCGAGCATGATCGTCTGGCGCCCCTCCATTTCCACCACCGGGCCGGCCTGTGACTCGAGGATCCTGAAGTAGGGAAGGACGTCCGCCTGCTTGGCGGCCTCGAGCTGCTCCGCCCGGTCGTGAGTGCGCGCCTTCTCGAAGACGTCCACCGGGGTCTGGGTGCGTCGGACATGCCCCGAAATACTCGCACCTTGTACGGTCCCCAGCCGTGCCAGGCGACCTACAGGTACGACCCGTGCAGGGTCGCCGCGAGCTCACCAGGTTCATCAAGCTTCCCTTCCGGCTCCACCAGGGCACGCCCTGGGTGCCGCCCCTGATCTACGAGCGCCGCCAGTTCCTCAACAAGCAGAAGAACCCCTACTTCGAGCACGCCGAGGCCGAGTACTTCCTCGCCTGGCGTGACGGACAACCGGTCGGGCGGATCACGGCGCAGGTCGACGGCCGCTGGGACGAGTTTCAGGGCGGCAGCGACGGGCAGTTCGGCTTCCTCGAGGCCGAGGACGATCCGGAGGTCTTCGAGGCCCTGCTGGGGGTGGCGGAGAACTGGGTCCGCGAGCGCGAGCGCGAGCGGCTGATCGGCCCGATGGACTTCACGACGAACGACGAGTGTGGCCTGCTGGTGGAGGGGTACGAGCGCCACCCGATGATCCTCGAGCCCTGGCACCCCCCTTACTACAGGGAGCGCCTCGAGGCGCTCGGCTACGGCAAGACGATGGACCTGCTGATGTGGTGGCTGGAGCTCGGCGGGCTGAAGCAGGGGGACCGCTTCCACGACGCGATTCATGCAGTCGCCGAGAAGGTCGAGTCGGAGCACGGGATCACGGTGCGCAACATGCGCCGAGCGGACCTCGAGGCGGAGATCGGCCGGTTCATGGAGGTCTACAACTCGGCCTGGGAGAAGAACTGGGGCTTCGTTCCCATCACCGAGGACGAGGTCCGCTTCCAGGCCCAGAACCTGAAGCAGCTCCTCGACGAGCGCTGGACGTTCATCGCCGAGCGCGACGGAGAGACGCTCGGGGCGGCCCTGACCCTGCCCGACTTCAACCAGGTGGCGAGGAAGATGAACGGTCGCCTGCTGCCGATCGGCTGGCTTCGCTTCCTGCTCGGCAGGCGCAAGATCGACCGGGTCCGGGTGTTCGCCCTGGGCGTCAAGCCCGAGTACCAGCACACTGGGATCGCCGCGAAGTTCTACGTGGAGCACGTGGAGACGGCGAAGGTCACCCCGCAGAAGGCCGGCGATCAGGGCTGGATCCTGGAGACCAACGAGCCGATGAACCGCGCCATGGAGGGGATGGGCGGCGAGATCGTGAAGCGCTACCGGCTCTACGAGAAGGCGGTCTAGGTTCGCTCGTAGGTGCCGACCAGCTCGGCGCCCCCGAGTACGTGGCCCTCCATCGCGTCCTCGAGCTGCTCGCGGCTCGCACTCGGCTCCAGGTCGAGCTCGGTGTCCAGCGCGAAGAGCTCGTGAAGGTAGCGATGGGCTCCATCGCCCGGGGGCGGGCACGGGCCGCCGTAGCCGTCTTCGCCGAAGCCATTGGCTCCCTCGACCGGCGCGTGGGCGCCCTCCTCGAGGCCACCCGCATCGGGATCGATGTTCCAGCCGACCGAGTGGGTGAAGTCCCCTGACGGGGCGTCGGGGTCGTGCACGATCAGGGCCAGTGAACGAGTGCCCTCGGGGAGGGAGCTCCAGCTCAGCGGCGGGGAGGCGTTCTCGCCCTCGCAGGAGTACTTCCTGGGAATCGGCTGCCCCTCGGCGAAGGCGGGACTGGTCAGCTCGAAGTCGGGCATGGACGTCCTTTGATCTTCCCGGAGGATGCGGGGTGAAAACGGAAGGGGTCTTGACGGGCCCTTAGGATGGGAGCGATGACTGATTCGGAGCGGATCGAGGAGCAGGAGCTGATCGAGGCCGAGCCCGTCCGGCAGCTGCCCGTCCGGGCCGAGGGCCGCACGATCGAGCTCTGGGGCCGCGAGGTGGCCTCTCGCGGTGGCCGCGGCTAGCGGCGCTGCGGCCGCGGGGGTCGCGGTCGTTGCGATCGCCCGGGCCGCATCGCGCGCCCCGAGGCGGCCGCCCCGGCGCGGTCTGTTCCGGCGGCGCGAGAAGGTCGTCGCCAGCCGCAGCTTCCTCGTGGACGTTCACGTCCTCGGGCGTTAGACCTCGCCGGTGTCATCGGTCATCGAGGAGCGGGTGATGCCTCGCTGGCCATACCGGCTGCCACGGAGCAGCGGCGGCGACGGGGTGGTGCGCTCGCGGGACAATGTCGTGGAGCGCCTGCTGCACGTCGGTCACGCGCCGGTCCGAGTGAGGGCCTGGCGCACCCGGGAGGGCTACGTGCACATCCGTGCGGAGCCGATCGATCCCGCCTCGGTCACGCATCCCATCGTTCCCGAGGGGTCGCCGTCGCCGGACGAAGTCGCGCCGGCCGGCGAGGCTGGCCTCGGGGTCGCGATCGAGCGCGTCCGCTTCTCGCTCGCCGTGGAGGACGACATGGGGGAGTTCTTCCAGGCGTTCAAGCGGGATCCGCTGATCGGTCCCGCCATCCACCACAAGCCCTGGGTCCGGCCGAAGCGCAGACCGTGGCCCTGGGAGGCCCTCTGCTGGGCGATCACGGCTCAGCTGATCGAGAGCTCGCGCGCGGCCGCGATCCAGCGGCGGATCGTGCGGAGCTGGGCGCCGAGCTATCTGCCGAATCAGCCTGCGCCGCGCAGGCGTAGCGAGCGCTCCTGGCCGCTTCGCGACGTGCCCTCCGCCGCGGTGATCGCCGGGAGAGCGCCAGCCGAGCTCGCCTCGATGGACCTGAGCGCCGGGCGCTCCGTCGCCATGGTCCGCTGCGCTCGCGAGGTCGAGCGCGGACGGGCAAGACTCGACGACCCGGAGGCCGACCGGCGGCTGCTCGAGATCAGCGAGATCGGCCCGTGGACGATCCAGTGCCTCGGGCTGCACGGGCGCGGCGATCCGGACTCGCTGCCGGCCGGCGACCTCGCCTACGTCAAGCTGGTGGGCCACCTCAACGGCCTCGGCCGCCGCGCCACCGTCGAGGAGGTGGAGGAGTACTTCGCACCCTTCACGCCCTTCCGCGGGCTCGCGGGTGCCTTCGCCCTGGCCGGCTGGCACAAGGCGATGGGGGCGGGGCCGCCGGCGAGATTGGCCGCCTGACGAGCCCGCGTTAGCCGCGCGCCCACGCCGGGTAGCCGCAGAGTGATGCGCTATTGGCTGGGACTGGCACACGAGCAGTTTCCGCCGGAGGAACTCCTGCAGCAGGCGATCGAGGGTGAGCGGGCCGGCTTCGAGGGGATTGCCTGCTCGGACCACCTCCAGCCCTGGTGGGAGCCCGGAGAGTCCGGGCACGCCTGGGTCTGGCTCGGCGCCGCGGGGCAGGCGACCGAGAAGGTCGCGCTGGGCACCGCCGTCACGCCGCCGGGTCCCCGCTATCACCCCGTGTTGATCGCACAGGCTTGGGCGACCCTGGAGCGCCTGTTCCCCGGTCGCCCGTTTCTCGGCATTGGTTCGGGCGAGTCACTGAACGAATCGCCGCTCGCCGCGATCTGGCCACCGGTGCCAGAGCAGGTAGAGCGGATGGAGGAGGGGCTTGAGATCATCAGCCGCCTCTTTGACGGAGAGCGCCTGACTTACGACGGGCGTTACTTCGAGACCGACGAAGCGATTCTTCACACCCGCCCGAACCGCCGACCGCCGATCTACGTCTCGGCCTTCGGCCCCGAGGCCGCGGCCGTCGCCGCCCGCTGGGGCGACGGACTCTGGACGCTCGCCGATCCCGAGATCAGCGCCCGACGTGATCGACGCCTACAGGGGCGCCTGCGAGGACGGCGGGCAAGGATCCCGGAGAGATCGTCCTGCAAGCGCAGTTCTCCTGGGCCGAGGACGACGACGCGGCGCTCGAGGGCGCCCGGGTCTGGAAGGGCGCGCAGCCAGACGAGTTCTATACGGACGACTGGCACGACCCGCGCAAGATGTACGAGGAGGGCGCGAGGCAGTTCTCCGACGATGACCTGAAGGAGGCGCTGATCATCTCCTCGGATCCCGAGGCCCACGTCGAGCGCATCAGGGAGGTCGAGCAGCTCGGCGCCACCACGATGGCGCTGATGAACGTCTCCGGCGCCGACCCACATCGGGCGATCGAGGTCTACGGCGGCAAGGTCCTCCCGGCGCTCGCGAAGGCTCCGGCCCACTAGGGCCTGGCTTCCGCGGCCAGCATCTCCACCAGCGCCTGGACGTCCTTGCGCTCCCAGGCCTCCGCATGGCGCTCGACCCGGTCCCGCAGTTCGCTGTCCTCGAGCGAGCGCACCGTCTGCCCGCTGAGATGGTCGTCCAAGCCCTCCAGCCTCGCGCGGGCCCGCTGCAGCGAGCTGTTCGCCGCAGCCACGGTGGTGTCGAGTCTGGCCGCAGTCTCGCGCGCCGAGAAGCCGAGCGCTTCGCGGAGGATGAGCACCGCACGCTGTCTCGGAGGAAGCAGGCGCATGGCGACGATCAGGGCGCGTTCGAAGTCCTCGCGGCTGAGGTAGCGCCCCTCGTTTGCCGGGCCAGGGGCCTCAGCGTGCCAGTCCTTACCTGGGGTTTCACCATCCAGGTCGATCGGCACGAGCCGCCTCGGGCGGCGGTGGATCTCATCCAGTGAGGTGTTGGTGACGATTCGGTAGAGCCAGCTTCGCAGCGAGCTTCGACCCTCGAACCTGGGTAGTGCTCTCCAGGCCTTGACGAGCGCCTCTTGGAGGGCGTCCTCTGCGTCCTCCGGCGAGCGCAGGATGCGGCGCGAATGGGAGTGGAGCTCGTCTCTGTGGCGCTCGACCAACTGGGCGTATTCGCGCTCGACAGGTCTGCGCCGTTCGCACGCGTCTGTCATCTGCCCTGACAATGGACGGCCACCCTAACACAGCGTCACCGGTGTATGTCTTTTGATGGTGACGCACGCTAGACTCCGGCAGACGACGTCGTGGCACAGACCACTCCCTATTCGATCGCGGGCCCCGTCGAGCGCCAGCCGGCAGGCAGAGCGCCGGCGCCGGGCGACCTCGGGCTCGTTCAGTCGTTCGTCAACACCCTCTGGGATCTGGACCACGATCATGAGGAGCAACTTCGGAGCCCTGCGGAGCTTGCTGCGTGGCTCGCCGAACACCATCTGCTCGAATCTGGCACGAAACTCAAAACGGCGGATCTGAAACGCACGCTGGACGTCCGCGAGGGGCTACGCGCCATGCTTTTCGTCAACAACGGCGCGACCCGGGATGAGGAGGCGATTGAGCGGCTCAACCGCGCCCTCGGCCGCACAGCGCTGGCCGTCCGCTTCTGCACTGGCGCAATGCCGGAGCTCACCGCGAGAGGAGACGACCTGGACGCGGCCCTGGGCTCGCTCGCGAGAATCGTCGCCGTCGCTCAGATTGACGGAAGTTGGTCGCGCCTCAAGGCTTGCCGGGGCATTCATTGCGGCTGGGCGTTCTACGACCACAGTCGCAACCAGAGCGGCAGCTGGTGCTCGATGGCACTCTGTGGCTCCCGCTCGAAGGCACGCGAGTACCGGCGGCGAAAGAGTCGGTGATCGAAGCTCGGGTTTTCCCGAGCGGTCCGCGTTTAGGGCAGCAACTCGTTCGTGAGCACGTCGCTCGGGCTGGGGGCACCCGAGATCAGGTCGTGCTCGGCCATCCATTGGGCGTACGCACGCCAGGAATTCGGGTCCATGTAGCCGTACGGGTGACCCTGCGGCGGCGCGAGCAGCGGCAGCGTGGCATCGACCTCGGCCCGGGTCTGCATCGGATCGAGGCCCTTGCCAGCCGAGAGCACTGCGTTCGCCGCCTCCTGGGGGTGCGCCCGCGCGTAGTCGGTTCCCCGCGCCAGGGCCGCGATGAACGCGCGGATCGCCTCGGGATGGTCCTGGACCGTCGAGGTGCGCGCGACCAGCACCAGCTCGTCATAGGTCGGGACGCCGAGCCTGTCCACCGGCACGATCCGCGGGTCGAGGCCGCGCAGCCCCAGATCGATTCCCTCGATGTTGCGGAAGCCGCCCAGGATCGCGTCCACCCGGCCGCCGATCAGCGCGGGCAGCAGGTTGAGACCGACGTTGACCTCCTCGCCGAAGAGGAGGGGAGCCCGGCCGTCTGCAGGATCGTCTCGAGATAGTCGCTCTGGTAAGGGATGCCCGCCGTCCCAACGGTCTTGCCGTTCAGGCTTGCGGCTGAGGTGACCCCGCCTCGCGGCAGCGAGATCAGCGAGGTGAGGGGGGAGCCGACCACCGCCCCCACGGCTTCGACGTCGAGGCCCTTGTCAGCGGCGAGCAGGACCTCGGGCTCATAGGAGATCGCCAGGTCGACCCTTCCGGCCGCGACCTCCTTGATCGGCGCCGAGGGATCCGAGGGCACCTGCGGCTTGACGTCCAGACCCACCTGCCGGAAGAAGCCCCTGTCGACGGCGGTGTAGATCCCGGCGTGGTCTGGGTTCACGTACCAGTCGAGATCGAGGGAGAGGGGCTGCGGGTGGGTCGCGGACCCGGTCGAGAGATCGCCGTCACCGCCGCAGGCGGCGACGCCGAGGGTCAGAGCGGCCGCGGCGCAGAGGGCGGCTGCCAGGGAGGCGAGGCGCGGCACACTGCTCATGCGCGGCTTACCCCACGGCTGTCCCAGGTGACGACCCTGCGCTCGATCAGCGAGACCAGCGCGAAGAGGCCGAGGGCCATCGCCGACAGGACCACGACCGCAGCGAACGAGCGCGCCGTCAGCAGCTGGGCCTGGGCCTGGTTGATCAGATGGCCGAGACCCTCGCTCGAGCCTACGTACTCGGCGAACACCGCCCCGATCACAGAAACCGTGATCGCCACCCTAGCTCCGCTGAAGGCGTAGGGCAGGGCCGTAGGGACCTCCACCCGCCAGAGCCGCTGTAAGCGCCCAGCCCCGAGCGCGCGCATCATCTTGGTGAGATCGGGATCCACCGACCGGAGGCCATCCAACGTGTTGACCGTGATCGGGAAGAAGCAGATCAGCGCGACGATCACGAGCTTCGGCGTCAGGCCAAAGCCGAACCAGACGACCAGGATCGGAGCGAGGATGACGATCGGGATCGTCTGCGACCCGATCAAAAGCGGATAGACCGCGCGTCTCGCAACCTCGGAGAGATGGATCAGGATCGCGAACGCGATGCCTGCCACGGCCGCGATTGCGAAGCCGAGCAGTACCTCCTTCAGGGTCACCCAGCTGTTCGAGAGCAGCAGCGACCGGTCCTCCCACAGCGACTTCGCGATGTCGCTCGGCGCCGGGACCAGGAAGTCCTCGATGTTGAGCGCGTTCGAGATCCAGTCCCAGCGGGCGGCGAGCTCCCAGGCCCCAAGGAGGACCAGGATCACCACGACCGGAGCGAGGTACCTGCGGGCGGTGCTCACCGGGCCCCCTCCGCGAGGCTTCGCAGCGCACGTTCCTTCAATTCCGTGAACTCGAGCGAGGTCACGGCGGCGGAGCGGTCGGCCGCGCGGGGGTCTCGGATCTCGATCCGTTCCGCCACGCTCGCCGGGCGGGAGCTGAGCACCAGGACGCGGTCCGAGAGGTAGAGGGCCTCCTCCACGTCGTGGGTAACCAGGAGCACGGTGTGGCGATCGCCACGGAGCACGCCGGCGAGCCAGGACTGCATCTCGGCGCGGGTGATCGCGTCCAGGGAGGCGAAGGGCTCGTCGAGCAGCAGGACCGGACGGCCGGCCATCAGCGTTCGCAGGAAGGCGACGCGCTGGCGCATGCCTCCGGAGAGCTCGCCGGGGCGGGCTCGCTCGAAGCCCGCCAGGCCAAGCCGCTCGAAGTGCTCCGCGGCGCGCGCACGGGCCGCCTCGCGGGGGACACGTGCGATACGGAGTGCGAGCGCAGCGTTGTCGAGCGCGGAGAGCCAGGGCAGGAGCAGGTCGCGCTGCAGCATGTAGGCACAGCGCTCGAGTCGCTCGCCCGGAGCGGTCCTGCCCGCGACCGAGACGGTGCCCGAGGCCGCCGGCCGCAGGCCCGCGACGAGCTCGAGCAGGGTCGTCTTGCCGCAGCCGGATGGACCGACGATCCCGACGACCTCGCCGGGCTCGGCGGCGAGGTCGATCCGCTCGATCGCGCGCAGCGCACCGAAGGAGTGGCCGAGCCCCTCGATCCGGACGGTCGCATCGACGGGGTCCACGGCGTCCGCGTCGGAGCGGCCTTCGCGGGCCGCGTCCGGAGTGCCTTCGCGAAGTCTCGTCAGCATGCTCCCTCCGCGCGCATTACCGCACAGGTTCAAAGGGTCAGCGGAGGGTTTGGGTAGTCCGCTATCTCAGCCCGCTTGCCCGCGAGCCCCCCTGTCGGGTCCCCTCCCAGTCTACGGTGTCGAGGATGGAGGTCGAGCGAAAGTTCCTGGTTCCCGAGCCGCCCGAACTCGACGGGACGGAGTCCGACGAGATCGAGCAGGGATATCTGGCGATCGGCGCCGACGGGGAGGTGCGGCTGCGCCGCAAGGGCGAGAAGCTCCTGCTGACCGTGAAGAGGGGCTCGGGCATCTCCCGCGACGAGGCGGAGGTCGAGCTCGAGCGCGAGGCCTTCGAGCGCCTCTGGCCACTGACCGAGGGGCGACGTCTCCACAAGCGGCGCTACGTGGTCCTGCTCGGGGACCTCGGGATCGAGGTCGACGTCTACGAGGGCGACCTCGAGGGACTCGTCGTCGCGGAGGTCGAGTTCGCCTCCGAGGAAGAGGCGCGTCGCTTCGAGCCGCCGGACTGGCTGGGCGAGGAAGCCACCGGCGACGAGCGCTATTTGAACGAGACCCTGGCCACCCGCGGCAGGCCATAGCCGTTATCCGCGTTTTTACATCGCGATTGGTTAGTTACGGCCCCATATGTGGGAGGCAATAGGAGATGAGCCCCTCCCGCGAGCAGCTCGAGGAGTCGGCCCGCAAGGCCCTCTCCGAGGTCAAGGATCCGCGCAAGGCCGTCGGCCGGGCAGCCGCCGGAACGGCGGCGGCGGCCGGCTTCGGCCTCAGACGGCTGCGGGGCAACCGCGACGGAGTGACCTTCGATTCGAATGCCTACCGCCTGCTCCCGCGAGAGCCGGTCGGTGCCGGCATGAAGCGCATCCTCACGGCGCAGGTCGACGATGCGATCGCGCAGCTGCGCGGCGAGGCTGGCACCGACCCAGCCGAGGGCATCCACGAGGCGCGCAAGGACATCAAGAAGATCCGCTCGGCCCTGCGACTGGTCCGGCATGAGATCGGAGACGACGTCTGGCGCCGCGAGAACGACCACTATCGCGAGCTCGCGAGGACGCTGAGCAGCTTCAGGGACGCCGAGATCCTGGTGGAGGCCCTCGACGGGCTGGCGGAGCGCTTCGGGCCGGAGGCGGAGGGCAGGTTCAACGCCCTCCGCGAGCAACTCGAGAAGGAGAACACGGACGCTCATGACGACGGTTCGGTCGAGCGAGCAATGGCGGAGGCCGGCGCAGGCCTGGCGGCCGGACGGGGCCGGGTCGCGCAGTTGCCGCTCGAGGGCGACGGCTGGGAGCTGATCGGCCCGGGGCTGCATCGCGCCTACCGCCGCGGGCGCAAGCGCCTCGGCGCCGTCGAGGAGGACGGGAGCGTCACCAACCTGCACGAGCTCCGCAAGCGGGTCAAGGACCTCTGGTACCAACTGAGGCTGATCCGGGACGCGGACAAGGACATGCTGGGAGACCTGGCGGATCACGCGCACGATCTCTCCGATCACCTCGGCGACGACCACGACCTCGCGCTGCTGCGCGAAACGGTCCAGCGGCGCCGCGTCGCGTTCTCGGACCCAAGTGACAAGCGCCATCTGATCGAGGAGATCGACCATCGCCGAGGTGAGCTGCAGTTCGCGGCGATCTCCCTTGGCCAGCGGATCTACACCGAGAAGCCGAAGCGCTTCAGCAAGCGTGTCGAGAAGCGCTGGGACGCCTGGCGCGACCGCAAGCCGGTCGCGGCCTAGCTGTCACAGCGCTGGGAGCTAACTCGTCTCTGCTTCCTGAGAACGGAAAAGGAGGCAGCCATGAACGTGTTCGTAGCTGGAGCGACGGGGGCGCTCGGGAAGCAGCTGGTCCCCATGCTCGTGGCCGACGGGCACGAGGTGACCGGGATGACCCGGAGCCCGGGCAAGCAGGAGGCGCTCCGCGCACTGGGCGCGCGCCCGGCGATCGCCGATGCCCTCGACCCGGAGGCCGTGGCGCGGGCGGTCGCCGAGGCAGAGCCGGATGCGGTGATACACGAGCTAACCGCGATCGACACGAGTGGGTTGGGCCGCAGCATCGACAAGATGTTCAGCCAGACCAATCGACTGCGAACTGAGGGGACGGACCATCTGCTGACGGCCGCACAGGCGGCGGGAGCCAGGCGATTCCTCGTCCAGAGCTTCGCTGGGTGGCCGTTCGAGCGCGTCGGCGGCCCGGTCAAGACGGAGGAGGACCCGCTCCAGGAGCACCCTCCGAAGACCGTCAGCGAGACTCTCGCCGGGATTCGCTACCTGGAGGAGACCGTCACCGGCGCCGATGGAATCGAGGGGATCGCCCTCCGTTATGGCGGGTTCTATGGCCCCGGGACATCCATCGCCCTCCACCCCGACGGCGAGCAGGTCGAGATGCTCCGTAAGCGCCGACTCCCGATCATCGGCGACGGTGCAGGGGTCTGGTCGTTGGTGCACATCCATGACGCCGCCGCGGCGACCGTCGCCGCGCTCGATCACGGTCGGCCCGCCGTCTACAACATCGTGGACGATGATCCGGCACGAGTCTCGGAGATCCTCCCTGAGCTGGCGAGGGTGATCGCCGCCAAGCCGCCGCGTCACCTCCCCCGCTGGGTTGGGCGGTTGATCGCCGGGGAGGGAAACACCATCATGATGACCGAGGTGCGCGGAGCGTCGAACGAAAAGGCCAAGCGCGAGCTCGGCTGGGAGCTCATCTACCCGAGCTGGCGGCTGGGCTTCCGCGAGGGGCTCGAGCAGAACGACAGAGAACGGGCCGGGAGCGTGGCGTGACCGAGGTAGAGTTGCTCGAGGAGCTGCGCCCGAGGGCCTTTTCGATCGCCTATCGGATGCTCGGCAGCGTGAGCGAGGCGGAGGACGTGGTGCAGGAGGCGCTTCTGCGGGTGCACTCGGCGATCGAGCGCGGTGAGGAGATCTCCTCTCCGCGCGCCTACGTCGCGACCGTGACGACACGACTGGCAATCGATGAGCTTCGCTCCGCCCGCGCTCGTCGCGAGAGCTACGTCGGGGAATGGCTGCCCGAGCCGGTCACGGAGCGGCCCGAGGACGATCCGGCTCGGCAGGCGGAGCTGGCCGACTCGCTCTCCCTGGCCTTCCTTGTCGTCTTGGAGTCACTCAGTCCCGAACAGCGCGCGGCGTTCCTGCTCCACGACGTCTTCGACTACGACTACGACCGGGTCGCCGAGATCGTCGGGACCAGCGAGGCGAACGCTCGCCAACTGGCGTCCCGGGCCCGACGTCATGTGGACGAGGGACGCACCCGATTCGACGCCTCGGAGGAGCAGCGCAACGAGCTGGCGACGAGCTTCTTCGCCGCGGTCGAGAACGGCGACTTCGAGGGGCTAGAGGCCCTGCTCGCCGAGGACGTCGAGCTCCACGGCGACGGCGGGGGCATCGGTCCGGCGATCAGGCACCCGGTCTTCGGCCGCGCCAAGGCGGCTCAGATGCTGCGCAACTGGGGCAGGCTCGCAGACCGAATCGGGGGCTTCCAGTTTCGCCGCGTCACGTTTAACGGTCAGCCCGGCGGCGAGTTCCTCGACCCCGACGGGAATCTGATCAGCGTCATGGCGCTCGACATCGCCGAAGGGCAGGTCCAGACGATCCGATCGATCGTCAACCCGGAGAAGCTAGGCCACCTCGGCCAGGTGGCCGACACCCAGGCGCTCCTCGCGCGGATCCGCGGCGACTAGATCAGCCGAGGCCGAGTTCGTCTGTCAGCCGGCGAGCCAGGCCAGGACGTCGGCCGCGTTCCGATCCGGTGGGAACACCGGATAGAAGGCCTTGGCGATCTCGCCATTGCAGATGACGAGGGTGACGCGCTTGTAGAGGGTCATGTCGTCCACCGAGAAAGTCGGCAGGTCCAGGGCCGATGCGAGCTCGAGCGAGGGATCGCTGACCACGGGGAACTGCAGGTGGACGCGCTCGGCGAACTCGGCCTGGTCCTCCGCCGATTGGGCGCTCATACCGACGATCTCGACGCCCCGCTCGGCGAACTCCGCCTGCAGATCGCGGAATGCGCAGCTCTGCGGCGTGCAGCCGCGCGCACCCGGGATCAGGTCCCAGCCGGATGGCAGCGGCTCGCCCGGCCTACCGGTGCGCGGATAGATGAAGAGCACGGCCGTGCCCTCGGCACCGACCTCGGCGAGGTCGATCGTGCCGCCCCTCGTCGCGCTCAGGCTTAACGCCGGCAGCGCCCGGCCCGGCAGGTGATCGCAGGCGCCGTCGTCCTCGGGGACGGGGAGATCGTCGGGCAGGGTGTAGGGGTCCGGGGTCGCCACTCAGTCCGCGGACCGGGCGGCGCCCGCGATCACGTTGACGAAGTTCTCGAGGTGCTTGGTGGTCCAGCACTCGAAGGCGCCGTCGCAATAGGGCTCGTAGGCCGCCATCACCGAGTCGCCGTAGTTCCAGTAGAGCTTCGGCTCGGGGTTGAGCCAGAAGGTACGGCCGGCGTGCTCGGCGATCGAGCCGAAGGTCGCGGCGTGCGGCTCTCGGCCGTTCGTCCGGGCGTCGCCCAGGACGATCACCGTCGAGCGAGGCCCCAGCTCCTCGGCGATCTCCTCGCCGAACTCGAGCCAGACGCGCCCGTAGTCGGTGTAGCCCGAGACGTCGGCGACCCCGCCCTCCGACGAGACACGCTCGGAGATCTTCCGGAAGTCCCGCTCGTGCTCGAAGATGTCCGTCACCTCGCTGATCCGCTCGATGAAGACGAAACTGCGCAGCTTTCGGAACGAGTCGTGCAAGGCGTGCAGGACGGAGAGGAAGAAGACGCTCGCCGAGCTGACCGAGGTCGAGACGTCGCAGAGCACGTAGATCTCGGGCCTGCGCGGCCGCTTCGGCCGGTAGCGCAGGCGCAGCGGGACGCCGCCGGTCTCGAGCGAGGCGCGAATCGTCCGCCGGACGTCCACATGCTGTCCGCGGGTGCGGCCGCGCGCCTCGTGGCCCAGCGTTGCGATCCGACGCTTCAGCTGTGCGACGGCGCGATGGACGGCCGCCAGGTCCTGCGCGGGGCTGGTGGGCAGCGTGCGGTCTAGCTCGGCCAGCGGCCGCGACGGGGGCAGCTTGCCTGTGCGCTCGATCGTCGCCCGCTCGAGCTCCCGGCGCAGATAGCGCTCGAACTGCTTGACGTTCTCCGGGTCGAGCGCCTGTTGCCCGCCGTCGTCGCGGCGGCCGCTGGCCTGCAGTCCGAGCGCGCGGCGAATGCGCTGCACGTCCACGCCGATCACCCCCGAGCGCTCGCCCTGGCGGCCGAAGGCCGTCATCGCCAGACGAGCGAGGTCCCGCATCGCCCCGTCGTTCCCCTCGGCGATCGCCTGCCTGATCGCCTCGCGCAGCTCGTCGAGGTCGATCCGGTCGCCGCTGCCCTCGAAGCGCTCGCTCTCGATGCCCTGTTCGAGGGCCTCGCTCTCGGCGGCGCGGAAGAAGTGGCGGTCGAAGAGCAGCTCGAAGATCCGCCGGTCCTCCTGCGACTTGGCGATGGTCGCCGCGAGGGACTCGCGGAAGTCGCGCTGATCGGTCCAGCTCACCTGGTCGAGCGCGGCGAAGGCATCCAGAATCTCGGAGGTGCCGATGGCGACGCCCTCCGACCGGAGGTCCTCGAAGAAGGCGAGCAGGCTGCTCGCGGTGGTGGACACGGCCTAGCTCCCGTGGGAGGGGGGCGGCGTGATGCCGCCGGGCACCCCGTCGCCCTCGAGCTTGACCGCGACCCGCTCGGCGACCAGATCGATGTCGGAGCGGTGCTTGACGAGGATGCTCATCGAGCTCTCGAAGGCCTCGCGGTCGATGTCGTCCGCGCCGATCAGGAGCAGCGTCCGTGCCCAATCGATCGACTCGGCGATCGAGGGCGGCTTCTTCAGGTCGAGCTGGCGAACCATGTGAACGATCTCCACCAGACGGCGCGCCAGCCCCTCGTCCAGCTCAGGCGCATGCAGGCGGACGATCTCGAGCTCGCGATCGACCGAGGGGTAGTCGAGCCAGAGGTAAAGGCAGCGTCTCTTGAGCGCCTCGGTCAGCTCGCGCGAGTTGTTCGAGGTGAGCACGACGATCGGCTGCGTCCGGGCCTCGATCACGCCCAGCTCCGGGATCGAGATCTGGAAGTCGGACAGGACCTCGAGCAGCATCGCCTCGAACTCCTGGTCGGTCTTGTCGATCTCGTCGATCAGCAGGACGACCGCGTCCTCAGCGCTGATCGCCTCGAGCAGGGGACGGGTGAGGAGGAACTCCTCACCGAAGATGTCCCCGCGCGTGGCTTCCCATGAGCCCTCGCCCTCATCGCCGGACTCTGCCTGGATCCGCAGCAGCTGCTTGCGGTAGTTCCATTCGTAGAGCGCCTTGGCCTCGTCGAGGCCCTCGTAGCACTGCAGCCGAACCAGCCTGCGGTCCGTTGCGCGGGAGAGCGCCTTTGCGAGCTCGGTCTTGCCGACCCCCGCCGGCCCCTCGACGAGCACGGGCTTCCCCAGGCGCTGGGCGAGGAAGGAGACGAGCGCAGCGGCCTCGTCGGCCAGATACCCCACCTGGCCGAGGCCCTCGCGAACCTGGGCGACCGACTGCGGCTGAGCCTCCGGCATCTCGGGGATGATAGATAGCCCCGGATGCTCGCCATCGCCCTGCCCGACTCGCTCGGCCCCTACGCCGTCCTGCTCGCCGTCGGATTCCTGATCGGCTGGTACGGGAGTGGCGCGAAGAACAACTGGATCATCGCCTTCGGGATCGTGGTGATTCTCGCCGCGATCGGGCTCCTGCAACTCGCGATCGCCACGCACAATGGCCGGGCGCCAACAGGCTTCTGAGTTGCCCTTCCCGTCCCCGGCTGAGAGGATCGCCCCGTGGGGGCACTCGATCAGCTCGACCTCTCGCTGAAGCTCTCCGACGAGGAGGAAGCCGAGCGCCTCGAGGCGGCCTGGACCCGTCTCACTCAGCTGCGGCTCACACTCGGCGGCCTGATCGGGTCGGGCGAGCTCGGGCCGCCAGTCTGCGTCATCTTCGAGGGTGAGGACGCCTCAGGCAAGGGGGGCGCGATCAAGCGGCTCGTGGCCCAGCTTGACCCGCGCCATGTGCGAGTGGTCCAGTTCGCCGCCCCGACGCACGACGAGAAGCGACACCACTTCCTCTGGCGCTTCTGGCCTTCGCTCCCCGGCTGGGGTGGAATGGCCGTCTTCGACCGCTCCTGGTACGGCCGCGTCCTGGTAGAGCGGGTCGAGGATCTCGCCACTCGCGCGCAGTGGCTGCGTGCCTACGACGAGATCAACGGCTTCGAGCAGACGCTCGCGGACGAGGGGATGATCCTGATCAAGTTCTGGCTCCACATCTCGGACGAGGAACAGCTGAAGCGCTTCGAGAAGCGCGAGAAGGATCCGCTGAAGAGCTGGAAGCTGACGGACGATGACTGGCGGAATCGCGGGAGGAGCGAGGAGTACGCACAGGCGGTGGAGGACATGGTCGCCCGCACGAGCACCGAGCCGCACGCGCCCTGGCACCTGATCCCCGCGGAGTCGAAGCGGTACGCGAGGGTGGCGGTGATCGAGACCGTCATCGAGGAGATCGAGGCCGGTATGCAGCGCCACGGCATGGAGCCGCCCGAGCCAATCGAGGAGGGTTGAGGTGAACGAGAGGCAGAACGGCGGCATCGCCATCGGTGCCGGAGAGGGGGAGCGCATTCGCAGCCCTCTGGGGGGCGACGTCACGCAGATCCTCCGAGGTGAGCATTCGAACGGCGAGCTGGCGGCGCTGGAGGCGATCAATGGGCCCGGCGAGGGGCCTCCGCTCCACGTGCACACCCGCGAAGACGAGACCGTCTACGTCCTCGAGGGCGAGTTCCGCTGGAAGCTGGGCGACGAGCTCAGCGTCACCGGTCCCGGCTCATTCGTGTTCATTCCGCGCGGCGTATCGCACACCTGGCAGGTCATCGGCGAGGGAGACGGGAGGATGTTGGTCACCTTCTTTCCGGCCGGGATGGAGGGCTTCTTCGACCGGCTCTCGTCGATGACCGAGTTCGACCTCGACACCTTCAGCGCGGCCGCGGCGGAGCACGGCATGGAGGTGGTGGGACCGCCGCTGGCTCAGTCCGATCCGCTCTGAGCTAGTCCGGTGCCTGCGGTCGCTTGGCCCGCTCGCGGGGGCGCATCCGCAAGCCAGCCACGACGATCAGTACCGCGCCGGCCAGGGCGACGAAGATCGCGTAGTGCAGGTTGTAGGGCTCGTCGCGGCCGGCCAGCGTGAACCGGGGCCGGTCGGCGATTCGGTAGAGCACGATCACGGCCGCCCAGCAGCCGGCCACCACGAACAGCGCCCACTCGCGCAGCGGACGTGGCGGCACGTAGCCGCCGCCGGCCTGGAGTGCGAGAAAGGTGGTTGCCACCGCGACCAGCACCAGCGTCGCCTCGGCCCAGCCGAACGCCCCGATTCCGGTCAGCACCAGGTCGCTCGAGATCGGCGACTCGTACCAGGGCAAGAACAGGCTGCCGACCATCACCGCGGCGCCGATCACCGCGATCCGCTCGTTCCCTCCCAGCCCGCGGAGATCGCTGCGCAGCTTGCCCGCGATCGAACGCTCCTCAGTCGAGCGGCTCGCGGCCACCGTAACCGCCCTCGAGGTCGTGCCAGTAGCCGACCTCGTCCTCCCCGAGCTCCCAGCAGAGGTAGACCTCCCGGCCATCGATCAGCGCGGGAAAGTCAATCAACCCCCTGTCGATGTCCCGCAGCACCAGTCCGGCTTCTTCGAGGGTCTCGAGCAGCCGCCTCACCTCCAGGAAGGCGATCCCGACCTGGCGACCTTGATCGCCGCCGCCGTTCGTAGGCCCGGCTTCGGAGAGCGCCTCGTGGGCGTCGGTGTCGGTGAGCTCGTCCTTGGCCTCGCGAAGCTGGCTGAGCAGCGCCGTCAGCTGCGGCAGCAGCGCGTTCGCCTCCTCCTTGGTGAAGTGGCGCTCGTGAACGAGCTCCGTGCCTTCGTCGGTCACGCGCCGGCGGCGGCCATCTGCGACGCCAGGCGCTCCCTGAGCACGCCGGCGTCCGCCTCGCCGATGGTTCGCAGCTGCCCCTGAAAGGCGAGGTGCCAGTGGTCCGGCGGCCACTTGCGCACGTGCTCGAGCTCGGTGACGAGCTCCTCCGCCGGAACGAACTCTTCCTCCGGGAGGATCAGGACCGGCTCGGCCTCGACGCGCCACGGGTACGCCTCGGGCCTGCCCTGCTTTCCCGGCCAGATCGGGGTGCGGTCCTCGAACATCTCCGACTTCACCCGCGCGATTCCCCCGAAGGCCTGGACGCCGGTGACGTAGAAGAAGATCTCGTCACCGGGCTCGAACTTCTCCGCCTGCCGGTGTCGGCCCTCCTTGAAGCCGATCAGGTCGAAGCCTCGCTCCACGTTGATCCGGAAGTTCTCGAGTGACCCGGTGAGGATCCAGTTGGCGGGTCGCTTCTCGGTCATCGCTCGATTCTATGAAGCTCTCGTACGGTTGCGGGAGAGGGCTCGCCGCAGCCCGTCGAGGGTCTGATCCACGGTGCGGCGCAGGTAGCCCTTCGTGTGCAGCGCGCCCACCGCGCGGGTCTCGACGCCGGGTTGCGGGTCGATGCCCAGCTCGAGCTCGGTGAAGGTGCCCCCTCGCGCGGGCGTGAGCAGCCAGTGCGAATAGAAGCCGTACTTTTGGCATTGCATCCGGATCTGACGCATGTCCTCCAGCTGCTCGACCTTGAAGGTGGTCGTGGCCTTCAGGCCCAGCGGACCCCGACCGGTGAGCTCGAACGTCGAGCCCTTCTCGACCTTCGTCGGAGCCCCGGTCACCGCGA
Source organism: uncultured Solirubrobacterales bacterium (assembly GCA_963728755.1). GTDB lineage: Bacteria > Actinomycetota > Thermoleophilia > Solirubrobacterales > 70-9 > DASUPK01. The sequence continues at coordinate 45,863 of CAVSLI010000018.1, forward strand.
TCACGTCTGCGCTCCAGTCGGGGCCGCGGCTGGGATCACTGAGCAGCTCCCAGACCTCCTCGACCGGCGCCTCGATCAGGGCCTGCTGCTTCCAGGAGGCCATCAGGCGCGGACCGCGTCCCGCGCCCGGGCCGCGAGGGCGGGGGCCCCGAGCTCTTCGTACTCCGTGGCCGCCGCATCCAGCAGCTCGCTGGCGTCGTCTGGATCGGAGTCCATCGACAGCCTGCCACGCAGCATCAGGCAGCGCGCCGCGTCGAGCGGCCGTCCCAGATCGAGCCAGCGCTGCCGTGCCTCCTCGATCGCCGTCGCACAGGCCTCGCGACCCTCGGCTGCCGCGCCGGTCGCCTCGGCCTTGGCGGCCTGGCCGACCGGGTAATGGAGCCGTCCCGCGAGCCGCCCGGCCTCCTCCGCCGCGGCCCTCGCCTGCTCGTCCCGCCCGGCGAGAGCGAGCGCCACGGCCCGAGCCGAGATCGCCTCCACCGACTGCGCGATCAGCCCGGCGCGCTCGCAGATGTCGAGCGCCCTGGCGAGCTCGGTCTCGGCGCCCGCGAGGTTGCCGCTGTCCCGGAGGGCTGCGGCGAGCCAGAAGAGCGCCGAGAAGGCGACCTCGGAGCGTCCCACCTGCTCGCCCTGATCGTGGGCGCGCGTGTAGTAGCGGATCGCGTCGTCCCAGTGCCCCGCCCGCCAGCTCAGGATGCCGCGCATCAGGTCCGGGAAGCAGAGCTTGCCGTGCAGGCCCTCGCGCTCGGCCAGCTTGGCGCTCGCCTCGGTCGCGCGCTCGACCTCGTCCCAGTCGGCGGCGTGTACCGCCAGCTGGGCGAGCGATGCGTGGAGCTCGACCTGCGAAGGAAGGTCGCCCACCTCCTGCGCGATCTCGAGGGCCTCGCGGTAGGCGCCGGCGGCGCCGTCGTAGTCCGCCTCGGAGACCTCCAGGTGGTAGCCCAGCGTGAGCAGGGCCCGGACCGCCTCGGCCCGGTCGGACTCCCGAGCCAGCGCGACCGAGCGCTCCAGGTTTTCCCGCGCCTTCTCGGAATCGCCGATGCGGCCGAAGACGCGGCCGAAGATGCCGTGCGCCCGGCTCGCTGCCCGAGCCTCGTCGAGCCGCTCGGCGAGGCGAAGCGCCTTCTCCGAGGCGTAGATGGCGAGCATGTTGTCTCCCGTGTGCATGTAGAGGGAAGCGGCCTCCTCGTAGAGGCGGACGAGCTCGATGCAGGGCGGACCGTCCTTGAGCAGGTCGATGCCACGCTGGTAATTGTCGATCGAGGCGCGGCGCTCGCCCTTGTGCCAGAGGGCGGCTCCGATCTTGCGGTGCAGGTCGGCGACACGGGCGAGGTCCTCCTGGGCCCGGTGGTAGGAGAGACAGCGCTCCCACACTCCCACGGCAGCGTCGACGCGGCCCATCCGGAGCGCGACGTCCCCCTGCTTCTCGCCGATGCGAGCCACGACCCCGGGATCGAGCGATTCGGAGATCTCCAGAGCAGCCGTGTAGCGGTCGAACGCCTCGGCGTTCGAGTAGAGGGCCGCGGCCGCGTCGCCGGCGGCCTCGAGCGATTCCAGGGCCTGGCCCTGAAGCTCGGCCAGTTCGTCGGGCTCCAGTCCCGCTTCGGAGCCGAGCGCCGAGGCGCGTGCGAAGTGCTCAGCGATCAGGCCGATGACGCCGTCGGAGCGCTCGCCTGCGCGCTCGCGGATGAACTCGGCAACCTCGACGTGCTTGCGGCAGCGGACCGACTTGGGAAGCATCGAGTAGGCGACGTCCCGGATCAGGACGTGCTTGAAGGCGTACTCCTGCTCGCCCGCCAACCGGCTTCCCGAGCTGGGGACGAGCAGGTCCTTCTCCTCGAGATTCGCCAGGGTCTTGCCGAGATCCAGGCCCTCCTCGGCGGCGGTCGGGACGAGCGCCCCCTCCCAGAACGTCTGGCCGACCACCGACGCGGACTGGAGCAGCCGGCGCTCCAGGCGTTCGAGGGAATCGAGCCGTGCGGCGAGCAGAGACTGGACCGTGCTGGGCAGCGCATCGGCCTCGACGGTCTCCTCCTCCAGCAGCCGGTTGACCATCTCCTCCGCGAACAGGGGGTTGCCGCCGGAACGCTCCGCGACCTGGGGAACGACCTTCGCGGCGCCGTCGCCGCTGCTCGGCAGGAGCGCCTCGACGAGCTCCCGCGTCTCGTCCGCAGTGAGGGGCTCGAGCGAGATCGTGGTCGCATTGCGCCGACCGCCGCCCCAGTCGGGACGCCGCTGGAGCAGCTCATCGCGGGTCAGGCAGACAAGAAGGAGCGGCGCCCGGACCCAGCGCGTCAGATGGTCGATCAGGTCAAGCATTCCCTCGTCCGCCCAATGGATGTCGTCGATCGCGAGCACCAGCGGCCTGCGCCGGGCGATGCCCTCCACGACCGCGCGCGCGGCAGAGAACAGTGCCTCGCGCATCCGCTGCGGGTCGTCCTCGGAGGGCCGGAGCTCCTCGGGGGGCTCGAGACCGAGCGGTATGGCCAGCAGGGCGGCGTTGCGTTCCCCGGCGGACTCGTCCTCGAGCTCGCTCATCAGCTGGGTCACGCCCGATCGGAGCTTCTCCCAGGCCGCCTCGGGTGTGTCGGTGTCGCGGATCTCGAATTCGTCGTTGAGGACTTCGGCCAGGGCCCAGTACGCGATGCCGGCGCCGTAAGGCGGACACTGCCCGCGCCGGATGGTGGGCGGCTTCTCGGAAGAGCCAAGATCGGACATCAGCTCCCTGAGCAGCCGCGACTTGCCGACGCCCGCCTGGCCGATCACCGTGACGAGATGGGGGCGGCCCTCGCGGTCGACCCGCTCGACGAGCGAGACGAGGAACCCGGCCTCCTTCTCGCGCCCGATCAGCGGCGTTTGGGCGCGGCCGGGCCCACGCCGCGGCTCCGAGAGCACACCGGTCGCCTCCCACGCCGGTACGGGCTCCTCCCTGCCCTTCAGGGAGAGGGGCTCGAGCCGCTCATAGGCGATTGCGTCACCGGTGGCTCGGTAGGTGGGCTCGCCGACCGTGACGCTCTCGGGCCGTCCGGCGGCCTGCAGCCTCGCGGCCACGTTCACCACGTCGCCCATCACGGTGTAGCGGTCGCCAACGGCACCGGCCATCACCTCGCCCGAGTTGATCCCGACCCGCAGCGAGAACTCAACCCCGTATTTCTCCAGGCTTTCCCGGTTGGCCCCGCCCATGGCTTCCTGCATCGCGAGGCCGGCTCGGACCGCGCGCTCCGGATCGTCCTCGTGGGCCGTCGGCGCCCCGAACACCCCCATCACGTTGTCGCCGATGAACTTGTCGATCGAGCCGCCGAAGCGCTCGACCTCCTCGCCGAGGCGCCGCAGAGTGCGGTCGACGAGCGCCTTGACAGCCTCCGGGTCCATGCGCTCCGCGGCGGCGGTGTAGCCGGAGAGATCGGCGAACACGACGGTCGCCTGCCGACGCTCCTCCGGCGGAGCCTCAGCCGGGGGCGCCGCCGTGGGGGCCGGGGCGGGGGCCGCGTCGGTCAGCGCGGTGCCGCACTCGATGCAGAACTTCGCGACCGCCGGGTTCTCGGCCCCGCAGCTCGGGCACAGCGGGGCGAGCTCGGCGCCGCACGACATGCAGAAGCGGGCTCGCTCCGGATTCTGGGCCGCGCAGCTCGGGCAGGCTCTCCCCTCCATCGATCTGAGGATAGGACGCTCGAACCGGGCTCGTCGCCAAGGGCGTTGCGCTACCCTGCGGCGCCGCTTCGGGGCAGAAACCAGAGAGGAAGCTTGACCCGGATTCGCGTATCAGTCGCCCTCGCAGTCGCCCTCGTGTCCGCGTTGCCGCTCGCGGCCTGCGGCGGCGGGGGGGACGACAACGAGGACCCGCAGCGGGTCCTGAAGGAGACCTTCAGCAACCCGACTCCGATCAAGAGCGGGAACTTCGACCTCGACTTCAAGATCGAGGCGAACGGCGGCGACAGCCCCGGCACCTTGGAGATCAAGCTCGGCGGCCAGTTCCAGAGCCAGGACCCGGGCCGGTTCCCCCAGTTCGACTTCGACGTCTCGCTCAGGGCCGAAAGCGGCTCGCAGACGTTCTCCGGCAGCGGCGGCCTGACCGCCACCGGCAACCGGGCGTTCGTGAACATCCAGGGCACCGAGTACGCAGTTCCCCAGCAGATCTACGATCGGTTCACCTCGACCTATGCGCAGCTGCAGAGCCAGAACGGCTCAAACCCGCAGGCCGGCCTGCTGCAGAGGCTCAACATCGACGTGGCCAGGTGGCTCACCGACCTGAAGAACGAGGGCACCGAGGATGTCGAGGGCCAGAACACCATCCACATCTCCGGCAAGGCCAGCGTTCCTCGGATCGTGGAAGACCTGAAGACGATTGCGAGGGACGCCGGAAAGTCGGTGGGGAACGTCGACGTCAGCCAGCTCGATCAGCTCAACGACACGATCCAGTCGGGGGAGGTGGACGTGAATACGGGGGAGAACGACAAGCTGCTCCGCAGGCTGGGGCTGAGCTTCGACCTGAAGCCGCCGCCCGGGACCCCCGGGGCGCCGGACTCCTTGGAGCTCCACTTCCAGCTCAATCTCGCGGACGTCAACAGGCCGCAGTCGATCCAGGCGCCGGCGAATGCGCAGCCGCTCACCGCGAGCGCGCTCGGCCGCCTTGGAATCGACCCCTCGCTGCTCGGCGGGGCGCTGCGAGGCGGACTCGGGGCCGGTGTTCTGCCCGAGGCGGGCGGGTCCACGCAGGCACCCAGTCAGTCCGCCACTCAGGCGTACCAGCAGTGCCTCTCCCAGGCTGCCGGCGTGGCCGAGCTGCAGCGGTGCGCCGGCCTGCTCGCCGAGTAGCCGCATAAGCTGCCCTCCATGCCGGCGTCCCCATCCACGCCGTCGAGACGGCGGCTACTCGGGCCCGACAGCTGGCCCTATCTGCTCTCGCCGCTGATTCTCGCCGCCGTGGTGGTGGATCTGCTCGATGCCTCGGCTGCCGTGGTCTTCTTCGTTTCCGCGGTGGCGCTGATCCCTCCGGCGGCGATGATGGGGCGCGCCACCGAGGAGCTCGCGGAGCGCTCGGGGAACGTGTCGGAGGGCTGCTCAACGTCACCTTCGGCAACGCACCCGAGCTGATCATCGCGCTGTTCGCGCTCGGCAAGGGGCTGCACGAGGTGGTCAAGGCCTCACTGATCGGCTCGATCCTCGGGAATGTCCTGCTGGTCATGGGCGCGGCAATGCTCGTCGGCGGTTTGAGCGGCCACCGGGCCGCATAGGGTGCAGAAGTTCGGTCAGACCGCGGCCAGTGTTCAGTCGACGATGCTCCTCCTCGCCACCGCGGCGCTGATCATGCCGGGGGTCTTCGCGCTCGTCCAAGGGCGTGTCGCTGCCGCTGCCGGGCGACGAGCGGATCGCCTACGGCAGCGACCTGGAGCAGCTCTCGTTCGCCGTCGCCTGCGTCCTCATCCTCTCCTACGCGGCCGGCCTGCTCTTCTCGCTACGCACCCACGCGCGCTTGTTCAACCCTCATGAGGAGGAGTCAAGCCTCGAGGGCCGTGGTTCGTGGAGCACCCGCCGGTCGGTGCTCGCGCTGGCGATCTCCGGCGCCCTGGTGGGAGTGCTCTCCGAGATCCTCGTCGGCTCGATCGAGGAGACGTCGCACTCGATCGGGCTCTCGGAGTTCTTCATCGGCGCGATCGTGGTGGCGATCGTTGGCAACGCGGCGGAGCACTGGGTCGCGGTGCTGGTCGCCTACAAGAATAAGATGAGCCTGGCGGTCAACATCGCGATTGGCTCTAGCGCCCAGGTCGCGCTGTTCGTGGCGCCCGTCCTTGTGCTCGTCTCGTTCGTGCTCGGACCGGCCCCAATGCCGCTCGTCTTCAACGGCCTCGAGCTGGCCGGCCTCGCGATCGCCGCGATCATCGCCAACCAGGTCACACAGGAGGGCGAGTCGACGTGGTACGAGGGGTTGCAGTTGCTCCTCGTCTACGTGGTGCTCGCGCTGGCCTTCGGCTACGCCTAGTTCCGGACGCCGATGGACTTCGTCTATCTGGTCGCGAGTTTCACAGTCATCCTGGCCGGCGCCCTCCTGTTCACGAACGCGGTCGAGTGGATCGGCCACCGGCTGGAGCTGGGGGAAGGCGCCGTGGGGAGTCTGCTCGCCGCGGTCGGCACCGCGATGCCCGAGACGCTGATCGCGATCGTCGCCCTGATCGGCGCGACCAAGAGCGAGGACGTGGCGGTAGGGGCGATCGTGGGCGCCCCGTTTCTGCTCGCAACGCTGGCGATGGGCCTGGTCGGGCTGGTCGCCTACGTCTACCGCGATCGCCGCCGCCAGGGCATCGAGCTGCACGCCCACGTCCCCACGCTGGACCGGGACCTGATCTTCTTTCTGGTCTTCTTCGCCCTCGCGCTGGCGCTCGGTTTCGGGGCTCCAGAAGGACTCAGAATCGCGGCGGGGATTCTCTTCTTCCTCGCGTATCCGATCTACGTCTGGCGCACGCTCGTACACGCCGGCGCGGCCCAGCCGGAGGAGACCCTCAACCCGCTCATCATGGAGCGGCGTCCGGGTCGCGAGACCGATCCGAGCATCGCGATCGTGGTGCTCCAGTTCCTGGTCGGTCTGGGAGCGATGGTGGGCGGCGCCCACCTCTTCGTCGAGGAGCTGCTTCAGGTCGCGGAGGACGTCGGCGTCGAGGCGATCGTCCTCTCGCTGATCCTCGCCCCGCTCGCCACCGAGCTGCCCGAGAAGGTGAACAGCTTCTTCTGGGTGCGCGACGGCAAGGACTCGCTCGCCCTTGGGAACATCACCGGCGCGATGGTCTTCCAGTCGATGATCCCCGTCGGGATCGGACTCCTGTTCACCGACTGGGACCTGAGCGGCAACGCCGCCGTCTCGGTTGCGCTGGGCCTGGCCGGCGGGGTAATCGCCTACTGGGCGCTCCGCTTGCGCGACCGCTTCGAGCTTCCGGCGGTGCTCGCCTGGATCACGCTATACGCGGCGTTCATCGTCGTCGTGGCGGTGTAGGGCCTTTGGACTAGGCGGCGTTTGACGGCAGCTCGTAGTCGAGCGTGAGGGTGTGGTTGCCTTGATCGTCGGCAAGCATCGTGCCCTCGCCGGTGATGCCGGCCAGCTCGCCCGTCCCGGTGCCCGGCACGATGGTGCCGGTGTTCGTGATGCCCTCGGGGCCCATCAATCCGGCGTGCTGGAAGACGAAGCTCCCGGACTTACCGCGGAGAGCCCCCGTGATCCGATCCTGGCCGACGTAGCCGCCGCCCCCCTCGGACTTGGCGATCAGGAGCTCCGCAGTGCTCGAGCCCTCCAGGTCCCCGGTGAAGGTCCGGGAGATGTGGACTCGGCTGACCTCGGCGCCGTCAGCCTCGCCGTAGGGCTCCTCCTCGTAGCGGTCGTTGCTGAACGGCGCGGTCGCGTTCACGCGGAGGCGAGCTGGCTCAGCGCCTCGAGGACGACCTCGTCGTGCGTCTTCGGTGAGACCTTCGGGAAGACCTTGGCGACACTGCCCTCGGGGTCGATCAGGAAGGTCGCCCGGTCCACCCCCATGTAGGTCTTGCCGTACATCTTCTTCTCGCCCCAGACGCCGTAGAGCTCGGCGACCTCGTGGTTCTCGTCGGCGAGCAGGGTGAAGTCGAGACCGTACTTGTCGGCGAACTTGTGCTGCGCCGTCACGGTGTCGGGGGAGACGCCGAGCACCCGCGCGCCGGTGCTCTCGTAGTCGGAGCGGTGGTCGCGGACCCCGCACGCCTGGGTCGTGCAGCCGGGGGTGTCCGCCTTCGGGAAGAAGTAGAGGACGACCGGGTGTCCGCGCAGGGCGCTCAGCGTCACCTCGTTCCCGTCCTGGTCCGGGAGCGTGAAGTCCGGGGCCTCCTGCCCTTCGGCGACCATTCAGTCCTCGCGGCCCGGGTCCTGGCCGTCCTCGTCCTCGTCTTCCTCCTCGTCGCCCTGCTCGAGTGCCGTTTCGGACACGGACCCTCTCGCGCCGGGGTGGTAATGAGTCTGGAACTGCTCGAGGAGGCGGTCGCGCTGCTCCTCGTCGACCGGGACCTCGTCGGAGATGCGCACCCAGTCGGCACCCTCGAAGGCCTCCATGTTGAAGACCTCCTGGTCGATCGAAGCCGAGTCGTCGACGATCACGACCACTTCGGTCTGGGGGTTGAAGTAGGTGCCGGGGACGTCGGTGAGCTCCTCGAGCTCCATCACCCGGCTCTCTGCGTCGCTGGCCTCCACGGGCTGGATCTTATTGACCGAGGTTCTCGAGGTCCCGGAGCTGGCGGTCGATCTCCTGCTCGACGTCGAGCGGCTCCTTGCCCTGGCGCTGGCGGCGCTCATTCCGAGCGACGACGAGCTGGCGGACCTCCTCGCGAAGCGCGCGATCGTCGCCCAGGCTGGGCCCGGCGACGTCGGAGGCGAGCAGCTTCTCGACCTCGGCGTCGACGTCGAGCGGCTCCCGGCCCTTCGCGACCGCGCGGTCCGATCGCGCCTGGATCATCTGGCGGATCTCCTCCTCGCGGACCTCGGCGGACACGGCGTGGACCGCTCCCTGCGAAGCTCTGCGGGAAGTCCTGCTCGAGCGCGAAATCGCCCTTGCCGATCTTCTGCAGCGCGTTGCCGGCGCCCATCGCGAAGACCAGCGCGCCGAGGGGCAGCGCGACCAGCACCACGATGATGAAGATCGTGCCCACCTGGATCGCGACGAGGGGCATGGGCACACATTAGGGGCCGCGTGGTCGTGCGTGGCCAGGCGTGGGGCGGATTAGACCGGCGCTCACCGCCAGGCGATGGGGTACCCTTTCGGGTACTGGCTGACTGACCAGTCAATCAGTCGGCCCACACGACTTCAAATCCACCGAAGGAGCAGGCATCCGTGGTTGACCTCACCCTCACCGACGAGCAGAAGGACCTCCGCGAGCTCGCGCACAGCTTCGCCGAGAAGGACATCCGCAAGGTCGCTTGGGATTACGACAAGGACGGGACCTGGCCCCAGGACATCATCGAGAAGGCCTGGGAGATCGGGCTGATGAACACCCACATCGCCGAGGAGTACGGCGGACCCGGCCTCGACTTCCTCTCCGGCTGCCTGATCGAGGAGGAGATGGGCTGGGGCTGCTCCGGCATCGGCACCTCGCTGATGGCCAACGGCCTCGCCTCCGCTCCCGTCGGCATCGGTGGCACCGAGGAGGTCAAGAAGGAGTACCTCGGCATGCTCACCGAGGCTCCCAAGCTGGCCTCCTTCTGCCTGACCGAGCCCGACGCCGGCTCCGACGTCTCCGGCATGAAGACGACGGCCGTCAAGAAGGGCGACAAGTACGTCATCAACGGCTCCAAGTGCTTCATCACCAACGGCGGCTACGCCGACTGGTTCACGGTCTACGCCAAGACCGACAAGGACGCCGGCCACCGCGGCATCTCGGCGTTCGTCGTGCCCAAGGACGACACGGTCACGGTCGACAAGAAGGAGGACAAGCTCGGGCAGCGCGCCTCCAACACGGCGACCATCACCTTCAACGAGACCGAGATCCCGGAGGGGAACCTGCTCGGCGAGGAGAACCACGGCTTCAAGCTCGCGATGATGACCCTCGACCGCACCCGTCCGGGCGTCGCCGCGATGGCGGTCGGCATCGGCAAGGCCGCTCTCGAGTTCGCCTCGGACTACTCGAAGGAGCGCGTCCAGTTCGGCGTCCCGATCGCCATGCACCAGGCGGTCGCCTTCATGATCGCCGACATGGCGACCAAGGTCGAGGCGGGCCGCCTGCTCGTCTGGCAGTCGGCCGTGCTGCTCGACCAGGGCAAGCGCAACACCCTCGCCGCCTCGCACGCGAAGCGGTTCTCCGCGGACTCCGCGATGGAGGTCACCACCGACGCCGTGCAGGTCTACGGCGGCTACGGCTTCATCAAGGAGTATCCGGTCGAGAAGCTGATGCGCGACGCCAAGATCATGCAGCTGTACGAGGGCACCTCCCAGATCCAGCGTCTGGTGATCGCCAAGGAGCTCCTCATGGGCCGCCAGGCCGACGAGGAGACGCCCGAGGCGAAGGCGCTGAGGGAGAAGGCCGACCGCCGAGAACGGCAAGGCCAGCGAGCAGGCTGCGAAGGAAGCGGCGACCGCGTAGCAAGCGTTTCGCACCACCACTCTGACGAGCGCCCCGGAGACCCGGGGCGCTCGTCGTTTCGAGCCGGGAGAATCAACCAATGCCGGAAGCGGAGCCGACGGCGGAGATGGTGCGACTCAGCGACCGGCTCGAAGGCTGGTTCCGAAGCCCGGGGCCGAAGACTCTCGGCAGCCTGACCGAGCTCTTCGGGAGAAGAGCTTCGCCGTGCTCTTCGTGCTCCTTCTCGCCCTGTCCGCCCTGCCGCTTCCGACTGGCGGCGTGACCCACGTCTTCGAGCTGATCGCGATGCTGCTCGCCCTGGAGCTGATCGCGGGGCGGAAGACCGTCTGGCTGCCGGAGCGCTGGAGGCGGCGCGAGCTCGGGGTGCGGAGCAGACGCGCCTCCGAGAGGCTGCTCAGGTGGATCCGCTGGCTGGAGAGCCACTCGCGCCCGCGCCTCGGTTTCCTGCTGACCCACCGCCTCAGCGGGGTGTTCTTCGGTGCGCTCGTCTTCGTTCTGACCCTGACCGCCTTCCTGGCCCCGCCTTTCACCGGCCTCGACACGCTTCCCTCCCTCGGCGTGGTCCTGCTCAGCCTCGGCGTGCTGCTCGACGACTCCCTGCTCGCGCTCGTCGGCATGGTGGTCGGGGCGGTGGGGGCGCTGCTCGTCCTGATCCTCGGCAGGCGCGCCTACGGCGGCGTGAGCAGCCTCTTCTAGCCGAAGGGGCTTACGAGTAAGTAGATCCGTAGACTCGGCGCGCAGTGGCGCGAGGCCGGCCATCCGACGCGTTCGGCGGCGACATCAGGCGGCAGGGACGTGTTCCCCCTGCTCGTGCTCCACCTGCTCTCCCGTGAGCCCGCCTACGGCAACCGGCTGATCGAGGAGATCGAGGGGATCACCCAGGGCGCGATCTCGGTCAACCCGAACACGATGTACCCGCTGCTCCGGGAGATGGAGGGCCGCGGGCTGGTCGATGCCAGCTGGGAGCATCCGGACCGGCGGACCCGCCGCTACTACTCGATCACCCCCGCCGGCCGGCGGGAGTACCGGCGCCTCAGGGCAGAGGTCGAGCCCTTCCTCGACTCCGTGATCCGCTCGGTCTCCCTGATCAAGGGCGAGATCTACGGGGAGTCCTCGCTGCGGAGCTGATCCGGCTTGCGCAGGAAGGAGCGAGAACTCGCCCACGCGGTCGAATCCGAGTCGCTCGTAGAGCTTCCAGGGCCAGTCGTCCGCGTCGGCGACGATGAAGGTCAGATCGTCTCCTCGTTCGCGCGAGGCCTCGCAAGCCGCAACGACCGCGGCGCTCGCGAGCCCCTGCCCGCGTCTGTCCGGGCTCGTGCCGACGGACTCGACCTGGCCGATTCCGTCCCGCCCGTAGAGCACGCACGAGGTGCCCGGGGGTCCATCGGCGGGCGCCGTGAACCAGCGCCCGTTCCCGGCGCGATCGAGGCGAGCGTCGCGAATCGGTCGTTGCTCCACGGCCTCCGGGGTGAAGTCCGGATCGTCCTCGACATCGGCCCGCCGTACCTCCGCGACCGCGGCGCGCTCTACCTCCTTCGCCGGGCCAACCTGCCGGCCTGGCTCCCGGGTGAGGACCATGTACACGCTCCGCATGACCTCCCACCCCTCCAGAGCCTCGAATCCCTCCACCAGGCGACTTCCGTGGTCCGGATCCGCGGGCACGATGTCCCGATGCTCGATCCCTTCGAGGGGTCCCTGCATTTCGTTGGCGAGCGCCGCGAGGGCGTCGGCATCGAGGTCGGTCGAGCGAACCTCGAGGTAGTTGCCGGACCATATGTCCGGCGTCTCGGGGTTGTGGATCAGCACGTCCCCAGTCGAACTCCTCGACGATCTCGGAGGAGTCGCGCTCCAGGGACAGCTCGAAGTCGACCAGGCGCCGGAGGAGTTCCGGATCAGAGCTCCCGCTCATAGAAGAACATCACGGGCCCGTCCGGCCCACCCTCCCGGTTGATGAAGCCGGCGCTCTCGTAGAGCTTCCGCGCGGCCGTGTCGTCCTCGCTCGTGCCGAGCTCCATCTGCTCGGCGCCCTCGCCCCGGGCGGTCTCCATCGCGGCCTCGAGCAGCGCCCTGCCGAGGCCATTGCCGCGCAGGTCGGGCACCACGTAGAGCTCCTCGAGATAGGAGTGCAGTCCCGCCGAGTAGACCCAGGGCCGGAAGCGGAGCTGCGCGAAGCCGTCCGGACCGTCGCCGACGAGCAGGACGATCATCTCCTTGTTCCGGATCAGCTCCTCGTAGCGTTCCTCGAGCGTCTCGACGGCCGGGCTCGGCTCGTCGTATTCCTCCTGGAAATCGTGCAAGAGCCGGGCCACCTGGGGAGCGTCGCCGGGCGTTGCGCGGCGGATGGCCGGGGCGTCGGCAGCTGTCGGACTGGGGGGACGGCATCTCGGCCAGGCTAATAGCCTTCGCCGTCCAACCGACCTTCGGAGGAACCTCTCACATGTTCGTCTTCAAGGCCGCCGTGCTGGGCGGCGGCACGATGGGCGGCGAGATCGCCCAGGTAATCGCCAACGCCGACATTCCGGTTGTCGTCAAGGACGTCGAGCAGAAGTTCGTCGACCACGCGCTGGAGAAGTCGCGCGAGGTGACCAAGTCGCAGCTCGACAGGCTCGTCTCGAAGGAGAAGATGACCCAGGAGCAGGCCGACGCCCGGCTCGACGAGGTGATGGGCCTGATCACCGGGACGACCGACCTACGAAGAGCTTCGGCGACGTCGACTTCGTGATCGAGGCGGTCCCCGAGCGGATGGAGATCAAGAAGGCGGTCTACCGCGAGCTCGACGAGGTCACGCCCGGGCCACGCGATCCTCGCCTCCAACACCTCCTCGCTCTCGATCACCGAGATGGGCCGCGAGACCCTCCGGCCCGGCAAGGTCGTCGGCTTCCACTTCTTCTTCCCGGCCTCGGTCATGCCGCTGGTCGAGATCATCAGCGGCGAGGACACCTCTCGCGAGACGGTCACCTCGGCCTTCAACTTCGCGCAGAAGATCCGCAAGCAGCCGATCACCTGCAAGGAGGTCCCGGGATTCGTCGTCAACCGGATCCTCAACTCCGGCGTCGGCGAGATCTTGCGCGAGCAGGAGGAGAAGGGCCTCTCGATCAAGAAGATCGACGAGGCGATCGCCGGGGCGAACGTCGCCCCGATGGGGCCGTTCTTCCTGATCGACATGCTCGGCCTCGACACGGTCCTGCACGTCGCCGAGTACCTGAACGAGTCCTACGGCGACCGCTTCTACGTCCACAAGGGGATGCAGAAGCTGGTCGCCGACGGGAAGCTCGGCGCCAAGTCCGGCGGCGAGGGCTTCTACAAGGACGGCGAGCCGAACATCGAGGGCGACGCCGAGCCGAACGGCGAGGAGCTCGCCGACCTGCTCATGCTCAAGTCCTTCGTCGAGGCCTGCAAGGTGCTCGAGGAGGGGATCTGCACGGTCCGCGAGATCGACCTCGGGATGATGGCCGGCGCCGGGCTCGGATCCGCGCCGCGGGCTCTTCCCGCCGTTCTGGAAGGCGGACCTCGAGGGCCTCGACACGATCCTCGAGAAGCTCGAGCAGCTACGAGGAGAGCCACGGCGAGCGCTTCGCGCCGCCGCGGATCCTGAAGCGGCTGGTGGCGCAGGGCCGGCTCGGCCTCAAGTCGGGCCAGGGCTTCTACGCCTATCCGCAGGCCGAGGGCGAGGGCACCGTCAAGCTCGAGAAGCGCGGCGAGGTCGCGATCGCCTGGCTCGCCAACCCGCCGATGAACGCGATCTCGCCCCAGGTGATCCAGGACCTCGGCAAGGTCTGGGAGCAGGTCAAGGCCGACGACGAGCTGAAGGCGATGGTCGTCTACTCGTCGCTGCCGGTCGTCTTCTCCGCCGGCGCGGACATCAAGGCGTTCACCTCGATGGACGAGGCCGCCGGCGCCGAGCTGATCAACAACGGCCACTCGCTACTGCGCGAGCTCGGCCAGAACCGCAAGTCGACCGTCGCCGCCGTCAACGCGATCGCCTTCGGCGGCGGCTGCGAGCTGGCGATGGCGTGCGACTTCCGGGTCGCCGCGCAGTCGGCCGTCTTCGGCCAGCCGGAGATCAACCTCGGGATCATCCCCGGCTTCGGCGGGACCCAGCGGCTGCCGCGGCTGGTCGGGCAGTCCAAGGCGCTGGAGATGAACCTGACCGGCGACGCCGTGCTCGCGCCCGAGGCCAGGTTCCACGGGCTGGCGGACGATCTCGTCCCCGACGAGGAGCTGCTCGAGACCGCGATCGCCTGGGCGCGCAAGCTCGCCGGGCAGGCACCGGTCGCGGTGGAGCAGATCAAGCAGGTCTCCTACAAGGGCGATCTGGACGAGGGGATCGAGGCCGAGAAGCAGGGCTTCGCGACCGCGTTCCTCTCCGAGGACGCCAAGGAGGGCATCTCCGCCTTCCTCGGCAAGCGCAGCCCGAAGTGGCAGGGCAAGTAGCGACGGATCAGGCTGACCGCCTCGCGGAGCTGATCCGCGAGAGCTCGTCCACGGTCGCTCTGACCGGGGCCGGGATCTCCGTGCCCAGCGGGATCCCGGATTTCCGAAGCCCGGCGGAGGGGCTCTGGGAGAAGGTCGACCCGATGGAGGTCGCGCACATCGACGCCTTCCGCCGCGACCCCGCCAAGTTCTGGAGCTTCTACCGGCCGCGGTTCCAGATGCTCGGAGACAAGGAGCCGAACGACGCCCACCGGGCGCTCGCCGAGCTCGAGCGGCGCGGCCTGCTCGAGGCCGTGATCACCCAGAACATCGACCAGCTCCATCACAAGGCCGGCTCGGAGCGCGTGATCGAGGTCCACGGCTCGATCCGCACCTCGAGCTGCCAGTGGTGCGGCGCGGAGTTCCCCCTGGAGGAGGTCGACGGCCTGTTCGACGAGGACGGCGCCGCCCGCTGCTCCGACTGCTCGGGGCCGGTGAAGCCCGACGTCGTGCTCTTCGGCGAGCTGCTGCCGGCCGACGCGATGGCCGAGGCGGAGTCGCTGGCGGCCGGGCGCGGACCTGATGCTCTGCGTCGGCTCCTCGCTCGAGGTCTATCCGGTCGCCGGGCTGCCCTCGGTCACGCTCGGCCGCGGCGGGCGCATCGCCGTGATCACCAAGGGGCCGACCCCCTTCGACGGCGACGCCGCGGTGCGGATGGACGGCGACGTGGTCGCCGACCTCGACGCGGTGCTCGCCGCGCTCGAGGGGAACTAGTTCCGTAGCAGATAGTTTTCTTCGCTACCTACGGTGCTACGGTTATCTCGATGGGCAGTAGCGACGACAGCAGAGGTCAGGAGACGAAGCAGGTCCGTCCGGCGAGCGAGTGCCCCGAGTGTCTCGCCGGCAACCTCGGCTGGCTGCTCACCCAGGCGCACTTCAACCTCGTCAGCGAGGTCGGCGCCGCCCTCGAGCCGCTCGACGTCTCGAACCGCGGCTACCACGTCCTCGCCACGGCGCAGACGGGTGAGTACACGCAGAAGGAGCTCGCCGAGCGGATCGGCCTCGACAAGACGACGATGGTCGTCACGGTCGACGAGCTGGAGGAGAAGGGGCTCGCCGAGCGCAGGCCCTCGAGCACCGATCGCCGGGCCCGCGTGATCGCCGTGACCAAGGCCGGCGAGCGCACCGTGGCCCAGGGTCAGAAGATCATCGACCGGATCCAGAGCGACGTGCTCGAGAGCCTCCCCGCGAAGGAGCGCAAGGTCTTCCTCGAGGCCCTCGGCTCGCTGGTCAAGGACCGCCTCGCCCAGCCGGCTCCCGACGCGCCCGCCGCTGCGCCGCCGCGAGCCCCGGCGCCTAGCTCCGGCCGCCGCACCGTCCCGGTCTCCACCGGCTCCCGCTCGTCTCGCGGTGTGTGACGAGCCGCACATAAGGTCGGTACAAGATGATCTTGTACAAGACTATTTGCTACGGTCTGCATCACAGACTTCTTCCAAGCCGACCCCGAGGGGGAACCGGGATGACAGAGATCGCAGCAGTCGAAGCAACGACGAGCCACCGAGAGGCGCAGAGCGACCGCTCCCGCTGGATCGCGCTGGTCGTGCTCTGCGTCGGGATGCTGATGATCGTCCTCGACCAGACGATCGTCAACGTCGCCCTGCCGTCGATCCAGGACGACCTCGGCTTCTCCCAGTCCGCATTGGCCTGGGTCGTGAACGCCTACCTGATCACCTTCGGCGGGCTGCTGCTGCTCGCGGGGCGGCTCGGCGACCTGATCGGGCGGAAGACGATCTTCATGAGCGGCCTCGCGCTGTTCACCGCCGCCTCGGCGCTCTGCGGCGTCGCGCAGACCCAGGAGATGCTGGTCGGCGCCCGCTTCCTGCAGGGCGTCGGCGGCGCTGTCACCTCCGCCGTGATCCTCGGGAATGATCGTGACGATGTTCCCGGAGCCCCGGGACCAGGCGAAGGCGATCGGCATCTACAGCTTCGTCGCGGCCGCGGGCGCCTCGATCGGCCTGCTGCTCGGCGGCGTGCTCACCCAGGCCCTGAGCTGGCACTGGATCTTCTTCGTCAACCTGCCGATCGGCGCGGCCACCGCCTTCGCCGCCAGCCGCGCTGGTCGAGCACGATGAGGGAATCGGCCTGAGCAAGGGCGCGGACGCCCTGGGCGCGGTCCTGATCACCGCCGCGCTGATGCTCGGCGTCTACACGATCGTCAAGCCCGCGGCCGATGACGGCTGGGGTGCTCCGCTGACGCTCGGCCTCGGCGCCGCCTCGATCGCCCTGCTGGCCGGGTTCATCGCCCGCGAGGCGACCGCCCGCACGCCGCTGGTGCCGCTGCGCATCTTCCGCAACCGGAACGTGTCGGGCGCCAACGCGGTCCAGGCGCTGTTCGTCGCCGGACTGTTCGGGATGTTCTTCCTCGGCAGCCTCTACCTGGAGCGCGTGCTCGGCTACGACCCGCTCGAGATCGGGCTCGCGTTCCTGCCGGTGGCGCTCGCGATCGGGATCCTCTCCGTGGGCTTCTCCGAGCGGCTGGTGATGCGCTTCGGGCCCAAGCCCGTCCTGCTGGTCGGGCAGGTGCTGATCGTGGGCGGTCTGGTGCTGTTCGCGCTCTCGCCGGTCCAGTCCAGCTACGTCGGCGACCTGCTCGCGCCGATGCTCCTGCTCGGCCTCGGAGCGGGCCTCTCCTTCCCGTCGCTGATGGGTCTCGCGATGTCGAGCGCGACCGGCAGGACTCCGGGCCTCGCGTCGGGCCTGGTCAACACCTCGCTGCAGGTCGGCGGCGCCCTCGGGCTCGCGGTGCTGGCGACTCTCTCGGCGACCCGGACGGACAACCTGCTGGCGAGCGGAAGCTCGCCGGACGCGGCCCTGACCAGCGGTTTCCACCTCGCCTTCTGGATCGGCGCCGGTCTGGTCACAGCCGCGATCGCCATCACGACTCTGGTGATTCGCTCCGGCCCGGCGCTCGCCGAGGCGGAGCGGCTCGAGGAGCTCGAGCCCGAGCTCGAGGGCGAGCCCGCCTACTGGGAGGCCGCCTAACCCAGACGTTCCTCGATCGCGGCCAGCTCCTTGAGGAGCTGGTCGCGGCGAGGACCCGGCTCCTCCCGCAGCGCGGCCCGCGCGGCCTGGAGCCCGTAGCGCGCCTCGGCGTCCCTCCCCTGCTGGGCGTCGAGGCGCGCCCTCTGCATCAGGGTCTCGGCGGGATGCACCTCGTCCCTGCCCGCGAGGACGGCCGCCACGCGTGACTGCGGGTCGACGTCGTCGAGCCGGCCGCGACGAGGGTGGGGGAGCTGGCTCGCCTCGCGTCCAGCGGCCCTCCGCGAGCTCGTCGCCGGTGCCGTGCCCCAGGCGAATGGCGAGCGCCTTGGTGACTCCGATCTCCTGGACCAGGGGATCGCGCGCCTCGGCGCGCAGGGCGTTGAGGGCGCGGTTGACGATCCGGGTCGCGTCGCGAAGCTCCTGCGCGCCCCGCTCGCGGTCCGCGATCGTCTCCTTGAGCCAGGCCGATCCCGACGACGCGTCGTCGAAGGACGACGCCGGTGACGGTCACACGGGTCACCGGGACCTGCTCGGGCTCACCCGGCTCGACCGCTCGCGGGCGGCGGCGGCCGCGCCGCTGCGGCCGCGGCGCGTCGAGCTCCTGCACGATCAGGACCCGCTCGGCGTCGTCCTCGCGAACCAGGTAGCGGCCCTCGGGCAGGCCGATCCTGCCCGCCAGCTCGAGCTGGACGAAGCTGGCTCGGGTTATCAGGTTCCTGGGCGTGGGTCCGGCGTCGCTAGTCGCCGGTGCCGCCGCCCTTGGCCGGCAGCGCGGCGGCCGACGGCTTCGCGGGCACCTTCGGGTTCTGGATCTGGCCGAGGCGCTGGATCAGCCGCTGCCACTGCTCGGGCTTGAGGATCTGGCCGAGCTGCTTGATCGAGCTGCCGGGGGTGGTGAAGGTGTAGCCGACGTGGATGTGGTTGTAGTGGTCGGGAAGGGTGAAGGTCGGGGGCCCGAGGTCCATCAGGGAGATGATCTGCGCCGGTCGCATCGTCCCCTGCAGGAGCAGGAGGTCCTTGATCACCGCCTCGGTGATCGTGCCCGGCCCCTGGTGACCGGTGATCGGGATGTCGTCGACGGCGGCGATGTCGACGGCCGAGCCGAAGGAATGGGCCGAGACGTTTCCGGAGGAGGTCAGGTAGGAGTGCCCGCACTTCAGCGAGGTGATCGTCAGGCGGTAGCCCTTGGCGACCAGGTACTCCATCGCCGCCAGCACGCGGCGGTCGATCTGGCCGGTGGCGATGTCGTTGCGCCCACAGGAGTAGATGGAGAGCGCCGGGTCGTTCAGCACGCGCTGCTGGAGCGCGGCCTTCGACATGAGCAGGACCTGGCCGACGGTCGGGTTGTCCGAGAATGGGTTCTTGTCGGCGGCCCTGTAGATCGCGGTGGTCTCGAGCAGCTTCCACCCGTCGAGGATCGGCTTCGGGTCGATGGTGGGAGCGCCGCGACCGGCGGGCCGGATAGCGAAGTTGAGGTGGGGCGGCCGTGAGTCGGTCTTGCCCACCCGCCCGATCACGGATCCGCCGGTGACCTTGGAGCCGACCTTGAGGGGTCGAAGCTCCATGGTCTTCTGATCGAACTGGAAGCTCGGCGCGAAGGCGGACTTGAAGGTCTCATAGCCGGGGACCGCGCGGCCTAGGAGCTGGTCGAGCTGGCCGGCAAGACCCGCGTTGCCGGCGTTCCCGGTCCGCTGCGGCAGGGCGAAGAGCCGGTTGCGCAGTTGCTCGGTGTTCTGCGGCCCACTCGAGGCCTCGGCCTTCGCCTTCGGCATCGCCGTATTGCGGGCCGCCGAGTTGTCACCCGCGGAGGCAGGCGCGGTGGGCGCGGTGTCCTTGTTCGGGTTGGTCAGCCGGAAGTCCTTCGCGGACAGCGTGTTCTGGCGCGGAACGGGGTGCAGCTTGGAGACCACTCCCAGGTGCGCGTAGGTGTAGCGGTTGCCGTAGGCATCCTGGAGGACGACGAACTTGCCGAGCTCCTTGGAGTCGCCCATCTTCTTGATGACGCCGTCGTTGACCGCGACCACCGGAGCCTTAATGCTCGAGTAGATGTTGATGCTTCGGCGCTGGGCGTCGGAGGCGATCACGTCGGCTGCATTGCCGGCGGCCCGGCGCTGGGTCGTCGAACGGGCGAGCGCGGCGGCGTCGTTGAGGTCGTCCGCGTACTTGGCGTCGGCGGCGACGGGGAAGTGCGCTCCCTCGGTGAGCCCGGTCAGCGAACCGACCAGGGCGTCGGGCAGCTTGCCGTACTGGTTCGCGTAGAGCAGGACCTCGTCCACGTACCAGTCGGCGTGGTTGTAGGCGAAGATCGCCTGGCGGAGATCGTGGTCACCGCCGGCCGCGCGCAGATAGCGGGCCGCGGCGCAGATCGCATCGACCGGGTTGTAGGGGTCCTTGCGACCGTCGTCGTTGGCGTCGACGCCATAGCCGGCCCAGGTGGACGGGATGAACTGCATCCAGCCTTCGGCCCCGGCCGAGGAGACGTTCAGGTTGGTGCCGAAGGCGGTCTCGATCTTGTTGATGCCGGCGAGCACCTGCCAGGGGATCCCGTACTCGGTGCCGCAGGACTGGTAGATCGGGAGCAGGAAGGGCGGGATCTCGAACGAGTCGATCAGGAAGTTGGGGACGCCGATCGGGGCGGGCCCGAACTGGGCAACCGTGAGGCTGGGGTTGGTGGGGCCGGGGGAGCCGTCCGGGTTGCGGAGGGTCGGCTCCTGGATCTTCTGGCGCTCGCCCTTCGCGATCGTCTTGGCGCCCTTGCCCTTCTTGTTCTGCTTGCCGAAGAGGCCCTTGCCCCCGACCTTGCTGCCGGCCTTGCCGGTCTTGTCACCGCCGGTGCCGCCGCCCGTGGTCGTGGTGGTGGAGGTGGCTGTCGCCGCCCGTGGTCGTGGTGGTGGAGGTGGTGTCGCCGCCCGTGGTCGTGGTGGTGGAGGTGGTGCCGCCACCGCCGCCCATCGGCGGGTTGTACTCATCGGTGTCGGTCGGGCTGCTGCATCCCGGGTCCGCGAGGTCGACGAGGCCGTCCCCGTCGTTGTCGCTGAGGTCGGAGCACTGTGGAAGCACGTCGCCGCCGCCCGTTCCTGGAGCCGTCGTCAGGCCTCCGCTCCCGACCGAGAGCGAGCTGGCGCTTCCCGCGGCAACTATCGCCAGGGCTCCGCCGAGAGCGATGATGACGAGAAGCTTTTTTCTCATTAACTAGCCAATCCTGCCCGGGAAGCTCCGAGACTTCCAGGACCTGCCGGACGTAGCCTCCCTGCAGTCACGGGCATGCCGGACGCTACTGATTCGCTTTTCCCTTTGCAACGAGAAGCCACCCTTGCGCCTGCGTGCAACGCAAGCTCAATATCCCAGTCCAAGCGCCCATAGTCGACTGAGACCGTAGACAATGGTCCGCGGGCGTGCCCGCCACAGCCGCAGCCCGTCTGTTCCCTCTCCTCGAGCGGTACCGTGGCGGGAACGATATGGACGAGGGTGGCGGCGAAGAGAGGCGGGACCGGGCGTCGAGCCGGGGCGAGAGCGCCCTCGGCGACCTCGCCCAGATCCTGGTCGAGAACCCTTGGATGAACCAGGCCCTGCAGGTCGCCTTCGGCGTGCGTGAGCGAGCCTCTGAGGCGGGCACCGCCGTGATCCGGAACCTGAACCTGCCGACCGGCAACGACGTCGACCGGCTCGCCCGCCGGCTGAGGTCGCTCTCGGAGCGCCTCGAGGGGGTCGAGGACACGCTGGACGTGCTCACCCGAGAGGTGGCGGAGCTGCGGCGCGAGCTGGGGTCCCGCCCCCAAGCTTCTGGTCAAGGTTGACCCCCTAGTCCTCCAGCGCGGCGGCCGCGGCCGACCCCATCCGTTGAGCCGCCTCGGCCAGGTCCTCGTCGCCGATCCGCCGCCGCTCCCCATCCTGGAAGGTGTCCGACACCGCCAGCGCGCACGCGGTCGCCACGCCGAGCCGTCTTCCCAGCGTGAACAGGGTCGCTGCCTCCATCTCCACCGCGACGGCTCCGGACCTCCGCCAGGCCTCGGAACGTGCCCGGGGCGGGCCGGCGTCGCCTTCGCTTCCCTCGTGGCTCTCGTAGAAGAGATCGGTGCTCACGATCCGGACGGGCGAGGGAGCCCCGGGGAGCGCGCTCGCCACCCGGCGGGTGAGGTCCGGGTCCGGATCGGCGACCTCGCCGGCGCCCAGGGCGCGGCTTGCGCCGTCCTCCGCCAGCGCGTCACCGGCGACGATCAGCTCGCCGTGTCCGAGGGCCCCGCCAAGGGCGCCGCACGTCCCCACGCGGATCGCCCGCCGCACGCCGAGCCCGGCCAGCTCCTGGAGGACGATCGCGGCGCTTGGGCCCCCAATGCCTGTGGATTGGATGCTGAGTTGGAGCCCACCGGGCGTCTCGCCGGTGTATCCCCAGAGACCACGGGCGTGGTTGCTCATGCGCGGCTCGGTGAGCAGCTGCTGCGCGAGCGCGAGCGCACGGCCCGGGTCGCCGGGGAGCAGCGCGTCCTCCGCGTAGGCGGTGGCGGGGCGGAGGTGGTGGGGCATGACCGGACGCTACAGCCCGGGTAGGCTTAGCCAGGTTGGTGTCCTCGGTGGGTTCCAAGGCAAGACCGCCAAAACGCTTGACCTCAGGTCGAGGGTCAAGCTCGGCCGCGACGCTGACCAAGAGGGAGCTCAAGCAGATCCTCGACGCGGTGCTGCGGGAAATCGATCAGGACCCCGATGACGGCCCACGCCTCAGCGCCGCTGCCGCTCCGCTGCGGATCGAGTTCCCGGATCTGCAGCTCGTTCTCAACGTCTCGCGCCCGGAACGGGGACGCCACTGCCTGCAGTGGAACTTCTCGGCCCGCTCCAGCGCGAAGCCGAAGCTCCGTCTGAGCATGGAGTCGGGGGTCGCCAACCGCGTCTTTCAGGGGAGGGAGAATCCGGCGATCGCGATCGCCCGGGGTCGGCTGCGGACCAGGGTCGAGGATGCGGGCGCAGCGCTTCGCTTCTTTCCGGCCGCCAAGCCACTCTTCTCCCGCTATCGCGAACTGGTCTTGGAGAAGTATCCCCATCTCGCCCTTGACTAGGGCCGGCCGGCTGATGACCACCGCACCCGGCGGGATTGACTTGGCCCCTCGAAGGGGCGTAGGCTCGTCTCACTCGAAAAGCACTTGGGCCGGAAGCGGGTCCGCGGTCCGCAGGTCCCCCGGCGACTGGGATCGGCGACAGGGCTCCGCGAGGCGTCTAGGCGCCACTGGCCGACGAGGCGGGCCGACAGCCCGCAGGCGACGGGGTCCTGGGGCCCCGTCGCTTCGTCAGGAGAGTGTCGGGCGATCGCAATGGGGAGGGTGCAGATGAGCCCCGGCGAGCGCGACGGTCAGGGCGACGGGATCTCGCTGGCTGAGGCGAGCCGGCTCGCCGGCGTCTCGGCCTCGACCCTGAAGCGCTGGGCGGACTCGGGCCTCGTCCCGGTGGCCGACGGGAAGTGGACGAGGGCATCGGCGGCCCAGGCACGCGTCATTGCGCGGATGCGGGAGCGCGGCTACTCGGTCGACGCGATCAGAGAGGCCGCGGTGGGCGGCAGGCTTGCCTTCGGCCGGGCCGAGGATCTCTTTCAGGTGCCCGAGGGCGCGTACACCCGCGAGGAGGCGGCGGAGCTGACCGGGCTCGAGCCCGAGCTGATCGAGCGGCTGATGACGCTGCTCGGGACGCCGATGGGCGCCGACGGGATGCTGAATGAGGAGGACCTGAGGGCGATGCGGCACTGCGCCGACGTCCTAGCCTCCGGGTTCCCGCTGGTGGCCTTTCTCCAGCTGGTCCGGGTCTACGCGCAATCGATCCGCCGCGTCGCCGACGCGGAGGTCCGCCTCTTCCATCTGTACGTCCACGAGCCGCTCATGCAGGAGGAGGTGCCGCCCCTCGAGATCGCGGAGGAGATGGGATCGCTGGCCGCCGACCTGCTCCCGGTGACCGGGCCGCTGATGGAGTACATGCACAACCGCTACCTGCGTTTCTACATCGAGCAGGACGTCGTCGGGCACATGGAGGCCGACATCGGCGGCGCCGGCCGCGGCCTGGCCCGAATTTCGATGACGTTCTGCTTCGTCGACCTCACGGGCTTCACCAGGTACACGGAGGAGGAGGGGGATGAGGAGGCACTCGACCTGATCGAGCGCTTCATCGACACGGTCGAGGCGACCCTGCCTTCGGAGGCGACGATCGTGAAGACGATCGGCGACGAGGTGATGGTGGTCTCCCCGGAGCCGGCGACCCTGACGGAGTGGGCGGTCGGCTTCCTCGCCCTCTTCCAGGAGCGGCCTCAGCCGCGGGTCGGAATCCACTACGGCGCTGCGGTCTTCCGGGACGGTGACTACTTCGGAGGCGACGTCAACCTTGCGCACCGGGTGGTCTCGCGCGCGCTCGGCGGAGAGGTGCTGGTCACCCAGGCGCTGGTCGATGCGACCGATCGGTCCGACTTCCTTCGCTTCGACGCGATCGGCGAGGTCGTGCTCAAGGGCTTTCCCGACCCGATTTCCCTCTACATCGCTCGGCCGGCGATGGATTAGACGCCGGAAGATCCGCAGCGGGTAGATCGATTCATAGAATCGTCCGCATGGCGGCCGAGAAGGCGCTCTCTGCCCTCGCCCGCGCGGTGCGGGAGAGCAGCCTGATCGCGGAGGGCTCTCGCGGGATCGTCCTCGTCTCCGGCGGCGCCGATTCCGCAGCGACCGCTGCGGCGCTGGTCGAGGTGCTCGGCGCCGACGCCGTCAGCGGACTCCATCTCAACTACGGCCTGCGGGATGACTCCGACCGCGACGAGGAGACCGTCCGGGAGCTTGGCGCCCGACTCGGGATTGACATCGAGGTGGAGCGCCCCGAGCTGGGTGAGGGCAACGTGCAGGCGGAGGCTCGCGAGGCGCGTTACCGGGCTGCCGACCGGCTCCGGCGCGCCCGCGGTGCCGACTGGATCGCCACGGGCCACACCAGGACCGACCTCGCCGAGACGGTGCTCTACCGGCTCGCGACCTCGCCGGGCCGCCGAGCGCTGCTC
This sequence comes from uncultured Solirubrobacterales bacterium, assembly GCA_963728755.1. Lineage (GTDB taxonomy): Bacteria > Actinomycetota > Thermoleophilia > Solirubrobacterales > 70-9 > DASUPK01. The sequence goes on from CAVSLI010000018.1 coordinate 70,419, forward strand.
GGGCTGCGGCCGCGGCGCGGGGCCGTCGTCCGGCCGCTGCTGCGGCTCGACCGCGAGCAGGTGCGGCGCCTCGTGTCGGAGGTGGGCCTCCCCTTCCGCGACGACCCGACCAACGCCGAGCCGCTCTACGCCCGCAACCGGATCCGAAACGAGGTGCTGCCCGTGCTGCGGGAGATCGGACCGGGGGCCGAGGCGACGATCGCCGAGACTCAGGCCGAGCTAGCGGAGGAGGGCGAGGCGCTGGAGCGGGCGGCGGACGATGTGCTCGCCCACTCGGGTGCCGACGCCGCCGGTGCAATCGGCCGGGACGCCCTCGCATCTCTCCATCCCGCGATCCGCCGGCTGGTGCTCCGCCGCCTCGCCGAGCGAGCGGCCGGAGCCGCGGTCGCGCTCGGCCGGTCCCGCGCGGACCAGATCTGGCGGCTGCTCAGCGAGCCCGAGGGGGGAGTCGTGGAGCTCGGAGGCGGGGTGGAGGCCCGGATCGAGGGAGGGCACGTCCGCTTCACGATCGGCCCGGCGGGCGAGCCGACGAGCGTCACCCTCTCCCTGCCGGGCGTCTGCCGCTTCGGCAGCTGGGAGGTCCGTGCCGAGCTTTCCTCGAGGATGCCTGCGGCCGAGGGGCCCGACCTCGCCGTGCTCGACCCCGCGGTCCTCGGCGAGCCCCTCGTCGTTCGCTCCTGGCGGGAGGGGGACCGGATGCGGCCGCTCGGCCTCGGGGGCAGCAAATCCCTCCAGGACCTTTTCACCGATCGCAAGGTCCCGAGGTCCCTGCGCCGCTCGCTGCCCGTGGTCATCTCCGACGGCCGGATCGTCTGGATCGCGGGCGTCGCGGTCTCGGAGGAGTTCGTCGCCGGGCCAGGTGCCTCCGAGGCCGCGGTACTCAGCGCGGCTCAGGTCCCTACATAAACTGCCGGCGTGAGTGAGGACGCGATCGGCGAGGTGCTCGTCTCGGAGGAGGACCTGCAGGGCCGGGTCGCCGAGCTCGGCGCCGAGGTCAGCCGAGACTACGAGGGCCGCCGCCCGCTGCTGGTCGCGATCCTGAAGGGAGCCGTGCCATTCCTCGCCGATCTGATGCGCCACCTGACGGTCGACTGCGAGCTCGACTTCATGGCGGTGTCGAGCTACGGCTCTGCGACTGACTCGTCTGGGGTAGTGCGGATCCTGAAGGACCTGGACGCGCCGATCGCGGGCCGCGACGTGCTGATCGTCGAGGACATCATCGACTCGGGCCTCACCCTCCATTACCTGCTCCGCAACCTGCACGCACGTGGACCGAAGTCGATCGAGGTCTGTGCGTTGCTCACGAAGCCGGAGCGCCGCCGCGTGGACCTGCCCGTTCGCTACGTCGGTTTCGAGATCCCGAACCGCTTCGCGATCGGCTATGGCCTCGATCACGCCGAGCGCTATCGGAACCTCTCCTACGTCGCTGCCCTGCGGGAAAACCCTCAGGGCAGCTAGGGGGACGCTGGTACCCTCGCGTTAGGCACGGAGGCGTAAATTCCGCTTACCGCCGGGCCCCAGGAACTCACCGTGAGACGTTTCTTCCGCAGCGCTGCCTTTCCCATTCTGATCGTCGTCGTGCTGGCGTTTTTCGCCCAGCGCCTGATCAGTCCGGGCTCGGGTACCGAGACGCCCGACTACAACACCTTTGTGCAGCGGGTCGAGCAGGGACAGATCGAGTCCGTCACCTGGAACACGAAGGACAACACCCTCAACGTCAAGCAGACGGACGGGACCACCTACGACGAGTCCTATCCGGATTCCGACTCGGCCCAGGCGGAGCTGCTCAACGACCTCCAGCAGCACAACGTCAAGACCGAGATCAAGGGCAAGGGCGGCTCGAGCCTGCTCTCGCTTCTCACATACATCCTGCCTTTCTTGCTGTTTTTCGCCTTCTGGATCTTCCTGATGAACCAGATGCAGGGCGGCGGCAGCAGAGTGATGAGCTTCGGCAAGTCCCGCGCCAAGCGGATGTCGGTCGACGCGCCCAAGATCACCTTCCGTGATGTCGCGGGTGTCGACGAGGCCGTTCAGGAGCTCCACGAGATCAAGGAGTTCCTCGAGAACCCGAAGAAGTTCCAGGCGCTCGGCGCCCGCATTCCCAAGGGGGTGCTGCTCTACGGCCCGCCGGGTACCGGCAAGACGCTGCTCGCTCGCGCCGTCGCCGGTGAGGCCGGCGTGCCGTTCTTCTCGATCTCCGGCTCCGACTTCGTCGAGATGTTCGTGGGCGTTGGAGCCTCCCGCGTCCGCGACCTCTTCGAGCAGGCCAAGCAGAACTCCCCCTGCATCATCTTCATGGACGAGATCGACGCCGTCGGCCGCCACCGCGGCGCCGGCATGGGCGGCGGTCACGACGAGCGCGAGCAGACGCTCAACCAGCTGCTCGTCGAGATGGACGGCTTCGAGATGAAGGACAACATCATCCTGATCGCCGCCACCAACCGTCCCGACATCCTCGACCCGGCGCTCCTCCGGCCGGGCCGCTTCGATCGGCAGGTAGTAGTCGACCGGCCCGACCGCAAGGGCCGCAAGCAGATCCTCGAGGTCCACACCCGTGGGAAGCCGCTCGCCCAGACGATCGACCTCGACGCCCTCGCCGGCCAGACCCCCGGCTTCACCGGCGCCGATCTCGCCAACCTGATCAACGAGGCGGCGCTGCTCACGGCACGCTCGAGCAAGCGCGAGATCACGATGGAGGAGCTCGAAGAAGGGATCATGCGGGTAATCGCCGGCCCGGAGAAGAAGAGCCGGGTCATGTCCGAGAAGGAGCGGCTGGTCACCGCCTACCACGAGCTCGGGCATGCGATCGTCGGCCACCTGCTGCCCAACTCGGACCCCGTCCACAAGGTCTCGATCATCAGCCGAGGCCAGGCGCTCGGCTACACGATCTCTCTGCCGACCGAGGACAAGTTCCTCACCACCCGCGCGGAGCTCAATGACACCATGGCGATGACTCTCGGCGGGCGAGCCGCCGAGGAGATCGTCTTCGGTGAGATCACCACCGGCGCCTCGAACGACCTCGAGAAGGTCACCGAGACCGCCAAGCAGATGGTGATGCGCTTCGGCATGTCCGAGCGACTCGGCCCCCGGGTCTTCGGCCACGATCGCTCCCAGCCGTTCCTGGGCCGCGAGTTCTCCGCTGAGCCCGACTACTCCGACGAGGTGGCTCGCGAGATCGACGACGAGGTCCGCCGGATCGTCGAGGACGCCCACCAGACCTCCAAGGACATCCTCTCCGAGCACCGCGAACAGCTCGACACGATCTCGCGGATCCTGCTCGAGCGCGAGACGATCGAGGCGGAGGAGTTCATCGCCCTGCTCGAGGGCAAGCCCGAGGACGAGGTCTTCGCCGACGAGCAGGAGGAGGCGCAGCCGCCCGAGGCCCCGCCCATCGAGGAGAAGGGCACCGCCCGCGAGGGCGCCCGTCCGCGTCCGCGTCCGCGTCCGGGACTGGCCGGCGGGTCAGCCGAGATGCGGGACAACCGCTCGTAGGCGACAGATCCCGACCACTCGGCCGCGGGCTCCTGTCGCCGTAGGAACCTCCCATGGACGCTCAGGAAGCGCGTCCATGGGCCCCTCCTACGGCGCCACCCGCGAAAGAGGCGGTCGTGATACTTCACCCATGGGATCTCGCCCGGGCCCGCCGCTCTTCATGGCCGGTGTCGTTGCTGCGATCGCACTTGGGCTCACCGCCTGCGGCAGCAGCGGCCAGCAGGTCACCCAGAGCGATCGCGAGAAGGCCGTCGACCTGGCCCAGGCCGCCTTCGCCCAGGTCCAGGCAACGGGGCGGGACCTGAGCGCCGGGCCGTGCATCTCCGAGAGTCTTCCCGGGCTCCCCGACTGGGTGGCGGATGTCGCCCATGATCCTCGGCAATCGATCGATGACGAGCCCGCCAACCAGTGCCAGCGGTACCGCTCCGGCCAGGCGAATCACTTCGTCGAGCTCAACGTCGACGGCCGGCTGATCCGCGCGGAGTAGCCATGCCCGCCCGGTTCATGGGGATCGTCAACGTGACCCCCGACTCGTTCTCCGATGGGGGCGAGTTCCTCGATCCTGCGCACGCCATCGCCCACGGCCGCGAGCTGGCGGACGAGGGAGCGGATCTGCTCGACATCGGCGGCGAGTCCACCCGCCCCGGCGCCAAGGGCGTGACGGCCGAGGAGGAGCTCGCGCGGGTGGCGCCGGTGCTGGAGGCGTTGATCCGGGACGAAGGTCCGGCGGTCTCGATCGACACCTCGAAGTTCGCGGTCGCGGAGGCCGCCCTCAGCCTCGGCGCGGCGATGGTCAATGACGTCACCGCGCTCCGTGGCGAGCCCGAGCTCGCCGGCCTGTGCGCCGACCGCCGCTGCGAGGTCGTGCTGATGCACATGCTCGGCGACCCGCGGACGATGCAGGAGAACCCGGTCTACGACGACGTCGTCGACGACATCAAGGCATTCCTGGCGGAGCGGATCGAGTTCGCTGTCTCGGAGGGGATCGAGGCGGAGCGGATCTGGATCGATCCCGGGATCGGATTCGGGAAGACGGTGGAACACAATCTCGAGCTCCACCGGCGGCTCGGAGAGCTCGCCGAGCTGGGCCGGCCGATCGCATTCGGTTCCTCCCGCAAGGGCTTCCTGGGCAAGTTGACGGGGGCCGAGGTCGACCAGCGGCTGGGCGGATCGATCGCCTCCAACGTGATCGCGTATGCCAACGGCGCCGAGATGCTGCGCGTCCACGACGTCGGGCCGATGCGACAGGCGCTCATCGTGGCCGACGCGATCCTGACGGCGAGCCCTGCCTAGATCCGGCCTCGCCATGAAACCGTTGCTCTTCGCTTCGCTCAGAGCACCCTCGCATCTACTGATCCACGAATTCGCGAATCAGGGCATTGACCTCCCCCGGGCGCTCGTATGGAACCCAGTGGCCGGCGCCCGGCACGATCTCCACCCGAAGGCGCGGCACCCACTGGCCGAGGCCGCGGGTCAGAGAGGGGAGCAGCGCCGCGTCGTTCGCTCCCCAGATGACGAGGGTCGGGACCTCGATGGTCTGCGAGCTGATCTTGCGCGCGAACTCGTGGGGCACGCCGCCGGCGGCTACCTGTTCGCCCATTCGAGCGGCGCGGTAGTAGTTGAGGCCGCCGCGCAGAGCACCGGGCTGCGCCCAGGCCTCGTGGTAGACAGCCTGGTCGGCGTCGGAGAGCTGTGCGCCGCGTCCGCCGATGCGGACCATCAGATCGTCCATCAGCGCGAAGTCGTTCGCCGCCATCATCTCCTCCGGCTCCGGCGACGGCTTCGAAAACTCCACCATGTAGTTGACGGCGTCGCGCTGCTTCGGGCTCTCGCGCAGGTCGCGATTCCAGGTGAACGGCGAAGGGGCGTCGATGATCACGAGCCGCTCGAGCAGCTCGGGGTGCTTCAAGGCGAAGGCCCATGAGACGATCCCGCCCCAGTCGTGTCCGACCAGGGTGAAGTGCGCCAGGTCGAGCTTCCCGACCAGGCCCTCGATGTCGCCGAGCAGATGGCGCATCCGGTAGGCCTCCAGATCCTCGGGCTTGCAGGAGAGGTTGTAGCCGCGCATATCCGGCGCGTAAACGGCGTGGTCCTCGCCGAGGTCCTCGAGCTGCTGCCGCCAGAGGAACCAGAACTGCGGGAAGCCGTGCAGGAAAAGGATCGGCCTGCCCTCGCCGCGGTTCACGTAGTGCATCCGACAGCCCTCGAGGTCCGCGAAGTGATGTTGGAGGTCAGCGTTCACGAGCGCGACAGCCTTGCACGACCCGCTACTTTGGCGGCGATGGATGACTCCGCACATCCCTCGGTGGAGGTCGAGATCCGCGGCCTCTCCATGTACACGCATCACGGCGTCACCGACGCGGAGCAGGAGGTCGGGCAGCGGCTCGAATTCGACCTCACGTTCGACGTGCCGGACTGCGACGCGGTGCTCACCGATCGCATCGAGGACACCGTCGACTACTCGGAGGTCTGCGACATCGTCGCCCTGGCCGCCACCGAGAAGAGCTACCGCACCCTCGAGCGCCTCTGTCATCTGGTCGCGGAGAGGTTGATGGAGCGCTTCGACTGCGACTCGGTCCAGGTCCGCGCGGCCAAGCCCGAGCCGCCTGTGCCCTACCCCGTCCAGGAGGCGGCGGTTGAGGTCACCCTCGAGCGGTCGATGGACCGCGAGCCCGAGGATGAGGAGGGCGTCTGAGCCCTGATGCGAGGGCGCGCGACAGCGCGACCCTTGAGAGGTTGGGCTACCTCGGCCTCGGCTCGAACGTCGGCGATCGCGAGTCCGAGCTGCACGGGGCGATCGAGGACCTGCGCGAACACGGCATTGAGGTCGAGGCGGTCTCCTCGCTGTACGAGACCGAGCCGGTGGGCGAGATTCTCGACCAGCCGGACTTCCTCAACACCGCCGTCCGAATCCGGACCTCGCTCGAACCGGATCAGCTCCTCGCCGTCTGCAAGCAGATCGAAGCCGAGCACGGCCGCGCCTTCGGCGGCCCCCGCCACGGGCCCCGGCCGATCGACATCGACCTGCTGCTCCTCGGCGAGATCGAGATGAGCACCGAGCGACTCACGCTGCCCCACCCTGAGGTCACCTCGAGGCGATTCGTGCTCATGCCGCTGCTCGAGCTCGATCCGGAGCTCCGCCTGCCGGACGGCACCGAGCTGCGCGTGGCGCTCGAAGGCCTCGGCCCAGGCCAGCGTGCGGAGAGGGTGGCTCCGGCTCCCTGAACGAAACCGGGTTGCGGGTCTGGATAATCCCGCCGGATGCTGCTCGCGGTCGACGTCGGCAACACGCAATCACACCTGGGAGCCTTCGATGGCAAGGACCTGGCGCGCGACTGGCGCCTCACCACGAGCCCGAGCGCGACGGCGGACGAGCTGGCGGCGACGATCTCCGATCTGCTCACCCTCGAAGGGCTCAGCTTCGCGTCCCTCGATGGGGCGATCGTCTCGACCGTCGTTCCGCAGCTCGGCCCCGAGTATGAGCAGCTCACCGAGCGGCACACGGGAAAGCGCTGCCTGCTCGTCGGTCCCAACCTGAAGACGGGAATGCCCATCCTGGTCGACAACCCCCTCGAGCTCGGCGCCGACCGCCTCGTCAATGCGGTGGCTGCACATGCCAGGGTCAACGGGGCCTGCGTGGCGGTCGACTTCGGCACCTCGACCAACTTCGACGTCGTTTCCGGAGCCGGGGAGTACCTCGGGGGGGTGATCGGCCCGGGAGTCGAGATCTCGCTCGAGGCTCTCTCCGCCCGCGCGGCCAAGCTGCCCCGCATTGAGCTCTCCTCGCCGCAGGGGCCGATCGGAAAGCACACCACGGCGGCGATCCAGTCCGGCTTCGCCTACGGGTTCGCCGGGCTGGTCGACGGGATCGACCGGCGCCTCGCGGACGAGCTCGGCGAGCAGGCCACCTTCATCGCAACGGGTGGCCTGGCGCACACGATCGCGCCGCTCTGCGAGACGATCGACGAGGTCGACGAGCTGCTCACGCTGCGCGGTTTGCAGCTGATCTACGAGCGCAACAGCGGCACCTAACCTTCGGGGCCGTGCAACCCCCGCTCACTTCGCCCTTCCGCATCGGCGGCGTTGAGATCGCCAACCGCGTCCTGCTCGCACCCCTGGCGGGGATCGGGAACTGGTTCGTGCGGCTGCAGGCGCGGCGGCACGGGGCTGGCATGGCCGTCTCCGAGATGGTCTCGAGCTTCGGTCTCCACTACCGAAACGAGCGCACCCTGCGGGAGCTGCTTCGCCTCCATCCGGACGAGCATCCCGTTTCGGTGCAGCTCTTCGGCCAGAACCCCGAGGTGATGCGCTCGGCCGCGGCGATCGTCGCCGAGGCCGGCGCCGATCTGATCGACATCAACATGGGTTGCCCGGTGCGGAAGGTCTGCAAGACGGGAGCGGGCGCGGCGCTCCTCGCCGACCCTGAGCTGGCGATCGCGATCGCGTCCGCGGCCCGCGAGGGAAGCGGGGTCCCGGTGACGGTCAAGCTCCGCTCGGGACTGACCCCGGGCGGCCGCGAGGGCGTCGAGCTGGCGGTGCGGCTCGCCGAGGAGGCCGGCGTCTCGGCGATCGGCTTCCATCCGCGCTCCGCCGCCACTCACCACAAGGGTCGGCCCGATTACGCGCTCGCGCGCGAGCTGACCGAGCTGATCGACGTCCCGATGATCATCTCGGGTGGTATCGACACCGCCGAGTACGCCACCCACGCATACGAGGCGTCGGGCGCCGACGCCGTGATGATCGCCCGTGGTTCGCTGGGCAACCCATGGATCTTCGAGCAGCTCACGGGCCGCCGGAGCGCTGATCCAGAGCGCTATGAGGTCATCGCCGAGCTGCTTTGGGTGGTCGACCGGGCCGAGGAGCACCTCGGACCCGAGCGCGCGGCCCGCTACCTGCGCAAGTTCTACCCCTGGTACCTGGAGCGGCTCGGGGCCGACAAGGAGATCAGCTCCGCGTTCCAGCAGAACGACGATCTGGACATGGCCCGTCGCCTGGTCGACGACTTGGCCAACCCACTTGCCGAGCCTGCACTGATCGCATAGGTTGCGCCGCGACAGGGACGCCCGGCTGTCTCACGGTGCGAATCCAACTGACTGGAGGCGCCGATCACCGGATCGTTCAGTCCCGAGCAGCCACTGACCTTCGCCGGGGGGCCGGCGAGGGGGTTCTGGACCCTGATCGTGCCGGACGTCCGGGCGCAGGACGTCGGCCAGATCATCGCCCTCTCCCTGAGCTTCACCTACTGCTACAAGACGAAGGGGAAGGGGAAGTAGGGATGCGACCCGGTGGCCGTGGCGGGATCCTTCTGATGCTCCTGGCTGCGGCTGTCGCCTTTCACCCAATCGCGCAGCAGAGCGCGGAGGCCCGGGCCAAGTGGATCGTGAAGAGCGCGGATGTCTGCGTCGACACAGACCGCGCCATCCCGGACGGCGGCCGGCTTGGTGACTTCACCCACATCCCCGTGCTCACGCGCCCGCTGGCGAACGGAGCGCAGGTGCTCGATGCGGACCTCCGCATCAGGGTCACGCATCCCGCGGTCGGGGAGCTTGACATTCTCATCGTCACGCCGGTCGGCCTGATGGTCCCGCTCACCGTCGGCAATGGGGGTACCGGCGACGAGTTCGGCGCCGGCGCGACCGGTTGCGGAGCACAATTCACGGTCTTCGACGATGAGGCCGGGACCGCGATCCAGGGCATCCCGCCCACCAGCGCTCCCTTTACCGGAAGCTTCCGGCCCGAGGGGGCACTCAGCGCCGCGGATCTGAGCTGGGCCGACGGAGCGTGGCGCTTCTATGTCGACGACACGGTCGCCGGGAACCAGGGCGTTGTCGAGGCGCTTGGCCTGAGCCTGACCTATCGGTGCATCAAAGGGCGAAAACGCTGCCATCCGAAGCGCGCTCGGGGGGCGAAATGAGGCGGCGGGGACGCCATCCACGCCTCTTGACAGTCCTCTTGGCCGTGACCCTGTCCTTCGTCGGATCCACCGAAGCGGCGGCGAAGATCGCCAAGACCGCGGTGAAGGAGCTCTGCACGGACACGGCACTGCGCATTCCGGACGGGCCCGAGGCCGGTGATTTCGTCGGCGCCATCGTCAGCACGGGGAACACGCGGAAGGACTGCCCGCCGAAGCTGCTCTGCGGCTATGGCGGTATCCCGCTTGGCTCACTCGTGCAGGATGTCGACGTGAAGCTGCGGGTCAACCATCCCTCGGTTGCCGACCTCGAGGTCCTGCTGGTCGATCCGATCGGGATCCTCACCACGCTCTCGGCCCGTGCCGGCTCCGGGGGCTCGAACCTCGGAGCCGGAGGGTCGGGTTGCCGCAGCGACTTCACTGTTCTCGACGACAAGTCATCGCTCGCGCTGTCGGAAGCAGGCCCAGCGTTCGCGCCGTTCGCCGGCCGCTTCCAAGCGGACCAGCCCCTCTCCTTCCACAATCGCACGTATGGGGCCGGTGACTGGCGCTTCTACTTCGACGACGTCGTCCCTGGCGGGTCCGGAGTCGTGGAGGCGATTGGCCTCAGGCTCACCTACCGGTACGTCCCCATCAGGCGCGGCAGACATCCGTGACCGGTGGATTGACCGAGAACGTCCGCGCGTGGCGTCAGCGCGGCGCCGACGAGGAGTTCCGCGGCCGTCGCATCCACTCTTCGAGCGCGGCGGCCGCGGGCCGCTCCTGCTCTTCCTGCACGGCTTCCCGTCCAGCTCGTATGACTGGCGAGCGTTGCTCGACGTGGAGAGCGAGCACGCCGCCCTCGCCCCCGACTTCCTCGGCTTCGGTCTCTCGGAGAAGCCGAGGGACCATGACTACACCCTGCACTGGCAGGCGGACCTGGTCGAGGAGCTCGTTCGCCGCCGGGATGGGTCCCAATCCGTCTTCGTCGTCGCCCACGACATGGGCACCTCCGTCGCGACCGAGCTGATGGCGCGCGACCTCGACGGGTCGCTCGACATGGAGATCGGCGGCGCCCTCCTGCTCAACGGCTCCATGGTCCAGGACGCGGCCAGCCCCACTCTCGGGCAGCGGCTACTCCGGAGCGCGGTAGGTCCGCTCTTCTCCCGCCTCTCCAGCGAGCGATTCTTCCGCCAGCAGTTCGGCTCGATCTTCGCGCCGGGACATCCGCTCTCGGAGGAGGAGGCCGAGGATCAGTGGGCTCTGATCGCCGCCGGCGGCGGCCGCACCCTCAACCACAAGACCATCCGCTACATGGAGGAGCGCTTCCGTCACGCCGAGCGCTGGCACGGCGCCCTCCGCGATTGGCAGAAGCCCCTCTCCCTCGCCTGGGGGATGCTCGACCCGGTGGCGACGGAGCGCGTTTTGGACGCGGTGGTGGAGCTGCGGCCGGCGGCCGCGGTGAACCGTCTCGAGGACCTGGGTCACTATCCCCAGATCGAGGATCCCGGGCGCATCGCGGGCGTCTTGCGCGAGGTCCTGACCGCCTGATCGAGCCCTCGACCACCTCTCGGGGCGGCGCTATACTGGCGCGCTCCGCCCGGACCGGCCGCCTGTTTGATCGCGTCGGTGCGGGCTCATTTTTCGCCATAGAGCAGGGATTTTCGGCGCAGAGCAAACCCATACGAAGAAGGAATCGAGGAGAGTTGGCACGCGAGACATTGATCACCCCGGAGGGGCTCGAGAAGCTCAAGGAGGAACTCGAGTACCTGGAGAACGACAAGCGCCGCGAGGTGGCTGACCGCATCAAGCAGGCGCGCGAGTTCGGGGATATCGCGGAGAACTCCGAGTACGACGACGCCAAGAACGAGCAGGCGATGCTCGAGCAGCGGATCGCGTCCCTCCAGGACCGTTTGCGCCGGGCCGCGGTGATCGACAACAAGCAGATCGACACCGACACCGTCGGCGTCGGCGCCGTCGTCCACGTCAAGGACCAGAAGTCCGGCAAGTCCCAGAAGTTCCAGATCGTGGGATCCGCGGAGGCCGACCCGACCGAGCACAAGCTCTCGAACGAGTCTCCGATCGGCAAGGCGCTGCTCGGCAGCAAGAAGAACGAGGTCGTGACGGTCGAGACTCCGCGCGGCCCCAAGAAGAAGCTCAAGATCACCAAGATCGAGGCCTCCTAGCGGTCATCAGGCGCTCCCAGGTGAGCGAGGGGCAAGCCAGAGCGGTATGTGGGGCGGCCGCTTGTGGCCGCAGGTCCGGCGGCGGTGTTTGTGGCCGCCGAATGTGATTGAGCCGCGTAGGCTGGCGCCGTGACCGAGGAGCAGTCCGACCTGCTTGCCGAGCGGCGGGCAAAGCTCGAACGTCTCCGCGAGGAGGGCATCGAGCCGTACCCGCACGCCTTTCCGGACCGGACCGAGATCGCCGCGGTGCGAGAAGTCGCACGAGGGAATCGAGCCGGGCGAGGAGACCAGCGATCGCTATCGGGTCGCCGGGCGCCTCATCGCTCGAAGCGCAGGCACGGCAAGGCGGCTCTTCCTCGACCTGAAGGACGGCACCGGCCAGATCCAGGTGCAGGCCAGGGTCGACGAGCTCGGCGATGCCTACGAGGGCCTGCTCGCGCTGGACATCGGGGACATCATCGGCATCGAGGGGACCGTTTTCGCCTCCAGGCGCGGCGAGCTCACGATCCGGGCAGAAGCCTGGGAGCTTCTCTCGAAGTCCCTGCGCCCGCCGCCTGAGAAGTTCCACGGCCTCGAGGACGTCGAGACGCGATACCGCCGGCGCGAGCTCGACCTGATGGCGAACGAGGAGACCCGCGAGCTCTTCCTGACCCGGGCGCGGACGATCGCCGCGGTGCGCCGCTGGCTCGACTCGCGGGGCTTCATGGAGGTAGAAACGCCGGTGCTCCAGCCGCTCTACGGCGGCGCGCTCGCCCGGCCGTTCGTCACGCACCACAACGCCCTCGACCGCGACCTCTACCTGCGGATCGCGACCGAGCTCTACCTGAAGCGCCTGGTGGTCGGCGGCATCGACAAGGTCTACGAGCTCGGCAAGGACTTCCGCAACGAGGGGATCTCGCACAAGCACAACCCCGAGTTCACGATGCTCGAGTGGTACGAGGCCTACGCGGACTACAACGACGTCGCCGAGGAGCTCGAGGGGCTCGTCTCCAGCGGTCGCGCGGAGGTGCTCGGCACGACCAAGATCGAGCGCGACGGCGAGACCATCGACCTGGCCCCGCCCTGGCGGCGGGTGACGCTGCGGGAGGCAATCAAGGAGCGGACCGGGATCGACGTCATGGAGCATCCCTCGCGCGAGCAGCTCGCCGAGGCGATGGGCACGGAGCCCGACCCGGAGGAGGGCTGGGGCAAGCTGGTCGACGGCCTCCTCTCCAAGGAGGTCGAGCCGACCCTGATCCAGCCCACCTTCGTCGTCGACTACCCGGTGGAGCTGTCGCCCTTCGCCAAGCGACACCGAAGCGAGGAGGGTCTGGTGGAGCGCTGGGAGGCGTTCGTCGGAGGGATCGAGATCTCGAATGCGTTCACCGAGCTCAACGACCCCGACGAGCAGCGCCGCCGCTTCGAGGCGCAGGCCGAGGAGCAGGCCCGGGGCGATGAGGAGACCCAGCCCTACGACGAGGTCTTCGTCGAGTCACTCGAGCAGGGGATGCCCCCGACCGGGGGCGTCGGCCTCGGCATCGACCGCCTGGTGATGATCCTGACCGGGGCGAAGAGCCTGCGCGAGGTCCTCCTCTTCCCGGCGATGCGGAACTAGCCGGTCTCCGTCACCTCGGCATCGGCCGACTCAGGCTCCGCCTCCGGCTCCTGATCGCGAGTGCCTGCACTCGCGCGGATCACGGGGAACGCCCAGACGAAGAGGATCGCGATCACGGCCAGCACGGCGACGATCGCGGGCCAGACGATCAGCACCCCGATGCCTCGCGTCCGCCGTGTTCACTGGACACATGGATCGCCCAGCCGATCCAGGCGCAGATGAGCAGTACGCCGATGACGATCGCGACGGCAATCCACGGGTTGGCGGTCGCCTTTCGCCCCCCGAGGCGTAGCCGATCCGCTGCTCCCACGGGACGGGACGGTATTGGTCCGGCCGGCTCCCCAGGCTCGTCGAGGCCTGGACGAACAGCCAGGACCACCGGAAATACCTGCTCAAGCGGAGATTCCGGGACCTGGGCGTCGGCGACGATTCGGGGCATCCCCTCAGACCAGACCCAGATCGACGGGATTACCCTCCGATGAGGGCTTTCCGGGAGCAGTGCTGCGTTCGCGGGCAGCGGGCGAGGCGCCGGACGTCCTTCCCGCACCTTGCAGGGAGTTCTCTTGCCAGGCATGGGACGTGCCTGGCCCCGCAGGACCCCTGGCTATACTCTGGCTTCGCCGTCCCCGACAGAACCGGAGGTCAAATCAAAGGATCGGCAGCCGGGAGCCGATACGGATTGGACCCCCGGGGAATCTGCGTCCCCTGACCCATACGACTTAATCCAGAGCCAATCGAGCGACCGCAACGTAAGACCAACCGGACTGATTGATAGACCAGAGAGCAGCTGACTGAATGTTCGAGAGATTCACCGAGAGAGCCCGCCAGGTAGTCGTCCTCGCCCAGGAGGAGGCGCGGACTCTCAAGCACAACTACATCGGCACCGAGCACATCCTGCTCGGCCTGCTCCGCGAGGAGGAGGGCCTTGCCGCCCGCGTGCTCGAGTCGCTCGACATCACGGTCGAGCGCGTCCGCTCGCAGGTCGTCCGCATCGTCGGCTCCGGCGAGGAGGTCACCGCCGGCCAGATCCCGTTCACGCCGCGCGCCAAGAAGGTGCTGGAGCTGGCGCTGCGCGAGGCCCTCTCGCTGGGCCACAACTACATCGGCACCGAGCACATCCTGCTCGGCCTGGTCCGCGAGAACGAGGGCGTCGCCGCGCGCATCCTCCTCGACTTCGACGCGGACTCCGAGAAGATCCGCAACGAGGTCATCCGGATGCTGTCCGGGCCCGGCGGTCGTCGCCAGGGGGCCGGCGCGGGCGGCGGCGAGGGCAAGAAGTCCTCGAAGCTGCTCGACCAGTTCGGTCGCAACCTGACCAAGCTCGCCGCCGAGGGCAAGCTCGACCCGGTGATCGGCCGTGAGATCGAGATCGAGCGGATCATGCAGATCCTCTCCCGCCGCACCAAGAACAACCCGGTGCTGCTCGGCGAGCCCGGTGTCGGCAAGACCGCCGTCGTGGAGGGGCTCGCCGCCCGCATCACCAACGGCGAGGTCCCCGAGCTGCTCAAGAACAAGCAGATCTACACGCTCGACCTGGCAGCCCTCGTCGCCGGCTCCAAGTACCGCGGCGAGTTCGAGGAGCGCCTCAAGAAGGTGATGAAGGAGATCACCCAGCGCGGGGACATCATCCTGTTCATCGACGAGCTGCACAACCTCGTCGGCGCCGGCGCCGCCGAGGGCGCGATCGACGCCGCCTCGATCCTGAAGCCGGCTCTCGCGCGCGGCGAGCTGCAGACGATTGGGGCTACCACCCTCGACGAGTACCGCAAGTACCTGGAGCGGGACTCCGCCCTGGAGCGGCGCTTCCAGCAGATCAAGGTCGAGCAGCCCTCCACCGAGGAGACCGTGAAGATCCTCGAGGGCCTGCGCGAGCGGTATGAGCAGCATCACCGGGTGAAGATCACCGACGAGGCGCTCGAGGCAGCCGCCGAGCTCGCCGACCGCTACATCTCCGACCGCTTCCTGCCGGACAAGGCCATCGACCTCGTCGACGAGGCCGCCTCGCGCATGCGCATCAAGTCGATGACCCAGCCGCCCGTCTACCGCGATCTCGAGGAGGAGATTGAGCAGACCCGGCGCGAGAAGGAGGCCGCGATCGACGCTCAGGAGTTCGAGAAGGCCGCCAACCTCCGCGACCAGGAGCGCCGCCTCACCAACAAGAAGAAGGAGCTCGAGCACGAGTGGAGCTCGGGCGACGGTGGCGAGCGCCCCGAGGTGGGCGAGGAGCAGATCGCCGACATCGTCGCGATGTGGACCGGCATTCCAGTTTTCAAGCTCACCGAGGCCGAGTCCAAGAAGCTCGTCCGCATGGAGGATGAGCTGCACAAGCGCGTCATCGGCCAGGAGCCCGCGATCACGGCCGTTTCCAAGGCGATCCGCCGCTCGCGCGCCGGGATCAAGGACCCGAAGCGCCCGGCCGGCTCGTTCATCTTCCTGGGCCCGTCCGGCGTCGGCAAGACCGAGCTTGCCCGCACCCTCGCCGAGTTCCTGTTCGGCGACGAGGAGGCGATGGTGCGCATCGATATGTCCGAGTACATGGAGAAGCACGCCGTCTCGCGGCTGGTCGGCTCGCCCCCCGGTTACATCGGCTACGACGAGGGCGGCCAGCTCACCGAGGCCGTGCGCCGCAAGCCCTACTCCGTACTGCTGCTCGACGAGATCGAGAAGGCCCACCCCGACGTCTTCAACATCCTCCTGCAGATCCTGGAGGACGGCAGGCTCACCGACGCGCAGGGCCGGACGGTGGACTTCCGCAACGCGATCGTGATCATGACCTCGAACATCGGGGCGCAGGACATCGCCCGCAACACCCCGCTTGGCTTCGCCATCTCCGACGAGACCGGCGTCACCTACGAGGACATGAAGTCGCGGATCATGGGTGACCTGAAGAAGGTCTTCCGGCCGGAGTTCCTGAACCGGATCGACGAGGTGATCGTCTTCCACAAGCTGAGCAAGGACGAGATCATGGAGATCGTCGACCTGATGGTCGACCGAGTTCGGACGCAGGTGGCGGAGCACGAGCTCCAGCTCGATCTCTCCAAGGACGCCAAGGAGCTGCTCGTCGACAAGGGCTGGGATCCGGCGATGGGCGCTCGACCGCTGCGCCGGGCGATTCAGCGCTACGTCGAGGACCCGCTCGCCGACGAGGTCCTGAAGGCCGGCGAGATGACCCCCGGTTCGACCGTCCAGGTCGAGAGGGACAACAAGGGCGATGAGGAAGACCATCCCCTGAAGCTGAAGATCGTCAAGCCCCGTAAGCGCCCGGCCAAGAAGTCGGAGCCCGAGAAGGTCGGCGTCGGCGCCAAGAAGGACGACGCCGACGAGGCTGCGGGCGACGGCGGCGAGCCCGAGTCGAGCTCGGGCGACTCCAAGTAGTCCCAGACGCGCGACTGTCGCCCGCTAGCGTTCCGTCCGGTGCCTGAGCCCGGACAAAAGGCGATCGGAAGCTGGAGCGGCGGCCGCTACCTGCGCTTCGGCGAGGCGATCGAGCCGGAGCGCCTCGAGGCCCTGCTTCGGCCCGGCGACGGCATCGACACCGTGATGACGGCCGACGTCTACGGCCGGGGGGAGGCCGACTCACTGGTCGGGGGTGCCCTTGCGGACGTCTCGCGAGACCTGTTCAGCCTGATTGGGGCTGTCGGCCACGATTTCTACGAGGGCGAGCGGGATGGCCCGCGCGGCTTCCCCCGCTTCACCGATCCGGCGCTGCGCCGGCCAGAGGAGTACGCGGGGTACCTGAGGATGGCGACCGAGCGCAGCCTCGAGCGGCTCGGTCAGGACCATTTCGATCTCCTTCTCCTCCACAACCCGGACCGGACCGGGTACGAGAGCGAGGCAGTCTGGGAAGGGATGTCGGGCCTCCGGGACTCTGGCCTCGCCCACGCCATCGGTGTCGCGCCCGGACCCGCGAATGGCTTCACGCTCGACCTGGTCCGCTGCCTCGAGCGCTTCGGTGATCTGATCGACTGGGCGATGATCATCCTCAACCCGCTCGAGCCCTGGCCGGGCGAGCTCTGCCTCGAGGCCGCCGCGCGCCACGGCGTCCGGTTGATCACGCGGGTGGTCGACTACGGCGGACTCTTCTGGGACGACGTGACGCCTGAGACCGAGCTGCCGCCCGGCGACCACCGTGCCTTCAGACCCGAGGGCTGGATCACCGAGGGGCGTGCCAAGCTCGACCGCATGCGGCCGATCGCCGAGCGCGCCCGCCTCACCCCGATGCAGCTCGCCTCCCAGTGGAACCTCGCGCACCTGGCGGTCGAGTGCGTGGCCCCCACCCTGATCCAGGAGATGGGTAAGGCGGCGAGGCCGATCGAGGAGAAGCGCGCCGAGCTCGCGCACCTGCCGGCGGAGCAGCGACTCGGCGAGAGCGACGTTGAGGAGATCCGGGCCATAGGGGACAACACGGGCTGCATGGCGCTCAAGGGCGCCACCCCGGATCACTCCGGCGAGGAGCGGCCCGACCGCTGGCCGGTCAGCGCAGAGCTCACGGAAGTGGCGGACCGCTGGGAGATCGACCCCGAGCGCGATCTCCGGCGGGTGGCGGCGGCCGCCCGCTAACCTCGGCCTCGTCCAAGTCGCAGCCCAGGGACAGGCAATGACCGCAGTACTTGCAGCGATCAGGAGAGTGCTGGTCGGTACGGGCTCGACCGCCTTCACGGTCGTCGGAGCCCTGCTGATCGGCTTCGGCGTGCCCCTTTTCTGGATCTTCCTCGCCTCGCAGTTCTACGCCAAGACGGGAGCCGTCAACGGCCCGGTGGCGGCCTTCATCGGGACGGGCATCCTCGTCTCCTACTACGGGCTGCTGCTGATCGCCTCGTGGGTGCGCGCGCGCCTGCTTCGCCGGCAGACCGGGCAGCCCCAGCGGCTCACCGGCCGCGACCCCTGGAACCGGAGCATGCGCGATACCCCGTACAAGCCCGGCGAGCACCAAAGCGATCCGGTCGAGAGGCTGTTCGTCGCCACGGCCATCGTCTCGCTGATCGGCTTCCTGATCTGGTTCGCGTTCTTCGCCGGCGCGCCCTTCCCCAACAGCCCTGGCTGATTCCGACCAATCCCCCTGCGACCTCGTCATGCAGACGGTCGAGCTGCCGGGCGGGAAGCTGCGGCTGCTCCAGCCCGAGGAGGGGGCCGAGATCCCCGACGACGGGCCGGTCGAATGGGCGCCGCTCGCGCCCTACTGGGCGATCCTGTGGCGCAGTGGCGTGGCGCTGGCGCGTGAGCTCGAAGGCAGCTCCCTGCTGGGCAGACGGGTGGTGGAGCTCGGCTGCGGCCTCGCCGTGCCGAGCATCGCGGCCGCGCGGGCGGGCGCCGTCGTGCTGGCGACGGACGCGCGCACGGAGGCCCTCGAGCTCGCGGAGCGAAATGCTCACGCGAACCGCGTGGGCATCGAGACCGCACTGGTGGAGTGGGAGAAGCCTGATGAGCTCGTCTCCCGCGGGCCCTTCGACCTGGTTCTCGCGGCCGATGTCCTTTACGAGCGCGCGAGCGCTGCGCAACTGCTTTCGCTGCTGCCGCGGCTGGCCCCAGAGGCCTGGATCGCCGATCCGGGGCGGCCGGCCGCCGACACCTTCCTGGAACAGGCCCGCCGCCGGTGGGCTGTTGAGACGAGCGCCGGCGACCCGATCAGCGTCCACCGGCTGACCTTCAGCTGAACGACCATGCCGGTCAGCCGCCGATCGGGGCGCGGGGATTGGCTCCCCAGAAGACGAGCTGATCGGGCGCCTGGTCGAAGACGAAGCGGACTAGCCAGCGAGCCGGCACATCCCGCGCGGGAGTCGTCGGGACCCGTACGTAGCCTGCATGCGTGGCGGCGAAGTCGGCCTCGTACCGGTGCTCGGAATGCGGGCACGCGGCGTTGACCTGGACCGGCCAGTGCGCCGGGTGCGGCGCCTGGAACACGCTCGAGCAGGTGAGCTCCCCCTCACCGGGCCGGCGCGGGGGTGGCGCCCGCCGAGGAAACGCACCGAAGCCGGTGGCACTCCGCGACGTCCAGGTAGAGCGCTCGGAACGCCTCGGCACCGGCATCGCCGAGCTCAACCGCGTCCTGGGCGGTGGCCTGGTACCCGGATCCCTCGTCCTGCTCGGCGGCGCGCCTGGTATCGGCAAGAGCACCCTGGCGGGGATGGCGCTCGCCAACCTCGCCGCTGCGGGTCGCGAGGTCCTCTATATCTCCGGCGAGGAGTCGGCCGCGCAGGTGCGACGCCGAGCCGAGCGTCTCGGCGAGGCGGCGCTGTCGGTCCCGATGCTCGCCGAACCCTCACTCGAGACCGTGCTGGCGGCGCTCGAGGCGGAGCGGCCGGCGGCCTGCGTGATCGACTCGGTCCAGGCGCTCGCGGTCCCCGATTCGGCCCCCGGCAGCGTCGGTGCGGTGCGCGAGGCAACCTCCGCCCTGCTCGAGACCGCCAAGCGGCTCGACGTCACCCTGATCCTGATCGGGCACGTCACCAAGGAGGGCTCGCTCGCCGGGCCTCGCGCCCTCGAGCACCTCGTGGACTGCGTTCTTCACTTCGAGGGCGAGCGCGAGCGGACGTTCCGGACCCTGCGCGCGCTCAAAAACCGCTTCGGCGCGACCAGCGAGGTCGGCGTCTTCGAGATGCGCCAGGGCGGTCTCGTGGAGGTCGTCGATCCCTCGGCCCGCTTCGTCGGCGAGGCGCAGTCGGCGCCCGGGTCGGTTGTGCTCTGCGCGATGGAGGGGACCCGGCCTCTGCTCGTGGAAGTCCAGGCGCTGGTCGCGCCGACGGAGATCGTGCCGCCTCGCCGCACGGCCACCGGCGTCGACCGCAACCGGCTTGCGCTGGTCCTCGCCGTGCTCACGCGCCACGCGGGCATCTCGCTGTCGGCGGCCGACGTCTTCGTCAACGTGGCGGGCGGCATCCGGGTGGACGAGCCGGGGGCGGACCTCGCCATCGCGCTTGCGGTGGCCTCGGCCCATTCGGGTCGCGCGCTGGGGGCGGACGGCAAGCCGCTCGCCTGCTTCGGTGAGATCGGCCTGACCGGCGAGGTCCGCTACGTTGCCCACGCGGACCGCCGCGTGGCCGAGGCACGCAAGTTCGGGCTCGACCACGTCCTGGGCGCCGCCGCCCGGCGACGACCCGATCCCAGGCCTCGCCCCAGCCAGCTCGCTGAAAGCGGCGCTATCGACTGACAGCTCGTCGGCGAAGTTGAGGCGGGCTGCCTAGGCGTTCCTCGCGCGGGTGACGCCATAGGAGGGGCCCGCGGGTGCGATTACTGAGCGTCCGTGGGAGGTTCCTATGGCGGCCGGACCCGCGCGCCGAACGGCTTGTCGCTGGCAGCAGACCCACGCGCCAAACCGGCCTTGACAATCCCTAACCCGACCTATCAACACGGATTTCCCCGCAAAGCACGCTGCTTTGCTTTCTGCTTCCATCATCAGCGATGGCGTCTTCGCTTCCCGGCGACGATCTACAGGAGTTGGAGGCGCGACAGGACCCGCGACTTCTGCGGGCACTCGACATCGTCGCTCCCGGCACGGCGCTGCGAGAGGGCATCGACAACATCGTCCACTCGCGGACGGGCGGGCTGATCGTCCTCGGAGACCCGGAAGAGGTCTCCTTTCTCTTTTCAGGGGGCATCACCCTCGACATCGACTACACGCCGGCGCTGCTCTACCAGGTGGCGAAGATGGACGGGGCGATCGTCCTCAACGAGCAGGCGACCAGGATCGTCTGCGCCAACGTCCAGCTGATGCCCGACCCGACGATCCTCTCGTCGGAGACCGGGACCCGGCACCGCACCGCGGAGCGTGTCTCGAAGCAGACCGACGCTCTGGTCGTGGCGATCTCGGAGAGACGCGACGTCGTCTCCCTCTATCTGGGCGGGATGAAGTACATCCTCCAGGACATCCCCGCGGTCCTCGCGAAGGCGAACCAGGGGCTCGCCACCCTCGACAAGTATCGCGCCCGTCTCGACGCGGTATCGACCCGCCTCACCCGCCTCGAGTTCGAGGGCGCGGCCGTCCTCTACGAGGTGCTCTCCGTGCTGCAGCGAGCCGAGCTGGTGACCCGGATGGCGGTGGAGGTCGAGCGCTACATAGTCGAGCTGGGCACCGAGGGCAGGCTGATCGAGATGCAGCTCGAGGAGACGATGGTCGGCGTCGCCGCCGACAAGTCCGCCCTGATCCGCGACTACTCGGTCGAGGACACCGAGGAGAACCTCTCCACCACGCTTGCGGCGATCGCGCGGATGCCCCACCAGGACCTGCTCGACTTCGGCCGCCTCGCCGAGCTGCTCGGCTACGACCGCAAGGTCTCGACCCTGGATTTTCCGGTCTCGCCCCGTGGCTACCGCGTGCTAGGGCGGATCCCGCGCCTGCCGAAGCTGGTCGTGCAGCGGATCATCCAGGAGTTCGGCGGGCTGGAGGAGGTGCTGGCGGCGAGCGACGACGACCTCGAGGCCGTCGAGGGCGTGGGGGCCGGGCGGGCCAAGGACATCCGCGAGGGACTACGCAGACTTCAGGAGGTCGACCCGGTCGACCGCTACTTGCAGAGTTGACGGCCCCGTCAGGCCGTCTCTACGAAAGGAGAGACCAATTCCCGAGGTAACAGCAGAGGAGGTTATGGAGGACGAGGCGTCGGCTGCCGACCTCGAGCTGGAGGCGCCCGTCTGCAACTTTGAGGTTGGTGACAACGTCGTCTACCCGCACCACGGGGCGGGAGTGGTCCTGAAGAGGGAGTCCAAGGACCTGATGGGCGAAAAGCGGGACTACCTGACCATCACCATCCTGCACAACAACATGACCGTGATGGTTCCCTGCGCGAACGCCCATCGCGCGGGCCTGCGGCGAGTGATCGACGAGGAGCAGGTGAAGAGGGTCATCGGCGTTCTCACCGACGAGGTCTCCGAGATGCCGAAGAACTGGAACCGCCGGTTCAAGCACAACCGCGAGAAGATCAAGACGGGCGACGTCTACGAGCTGGCCGAGGTGGTTCGCAATCTCGCGATCAGGGAGTGGGAGAAGGGACTCTCGACGGGTGAGAAGCAGATGTACACCCGCGCCAAGAAGATCCTCGCGTCCGAGTTCATGTACGCGCTCGACAAGGACGAGGACGGCGCGGAGTCCTACCTGGACGAGCTGCTGGAGGAGCGCTTCGGCGCCGCACAGGCGACCGCCTAGCACCTCCGCATCGGCCGTGATCGCGGCCGCCGGCTCCGGGGAGCGACTCGGAGCCGGCGGCCCGAAGGCCTTCGTCGAGCTCGCCGGGCGCTCGCTGCTCGACTGGTCGCTCGACGCATTCCGGGAGGCGGCGCTCATCAAGGAGATTGTTGTCGCGGTCCCGCCGGGACACGAGGGCGCCGTGGCCGACCGCGGGGTCGTCGCGGTGGCAGGCGGCGCCCATCGGTCGGAGTCGGTGGCCCAGGCCGTCGAGCTCTGCGGCGAGGAGATCGTCGTCGTGCACGACGCGGCGCGGCCGTTGGCGACGCCGGCGCTGGTCAACGCCGTCGTCGACCGGCTCGCCTCCGATGAGGCGGCGGCCGGCGTGATCGCGGCTGCGCCCGTGACGGACACGATCAAGCAGGCCGATCGGGCCGGTCAGGTCGAACGCACCCTTGACCGCGACGTCCTCTGGGCGGTCCAGACGCCACAGGCATTCAGGGCCGATGCCCTCCGCGAGGCACTCTCCGACGCGGATTCGCTGCCCGACGCGACCGATGACGCGATGCTGGTCGAGCGCCGCGGCGGAAAGGTCCTGATCCATGCGGCACCGGCCGAGAACCTCAAGGTGACCACTCCGCTGGATCTGCGCGTCGCCGAGCTGTTCCTGCGCGAGCGCGGCTAGGCTCGCCGGACCTTGGAGGCCGACCGAAAACGCGCCCTCGGCGGGGCGGCCCTAACCGTGGCGGCGCTGGGCGTCGTCTTCGGCGACATCGGCACCAGCCCGATCTACACGATCCAGACGGCCTTCAACCCGGGGGACCCGCATCCGATCCAGGCGACGACCGAGCACGTCTACGGAGTGGCATCGCTGATCTTCTGGGCTGTGACGATCATCGTCACGGTCAAGTACGTCGGGCTGGTGATGAGCGCCGACAACGACGGGGAGGGGGGCATCATGGCCCTGATCTCCCAGATTCGCCAGCTTGGCGACCGGGTCACGGGACGGACGAAGTTCCTGCTCGGGGGGCTCGGGGTGTTCGGCGCGGCCCTCTTCTTCGGCGACAGCATGATCACGCCGGCGATCTCGGTGCTCTCCGCGGTCGAGGGGACGAAGACGATCGAATCGTCGATGGACTCGTTCGTCGTCCCGATCACCGTGACGATCATCGTGCTGCTCTTTCTCCTGCAGCGGCTGGGCAGCGGTGCGGTGGGGCGGGTGTTCGGCCCGGTCATGCTGATCTGGTTCACGACCATCGCGGTGCTAGGGATCCGGGGCATCACCATGCACCCGGAGGTCCTGCGGGCGCTCTCGCCGAGCTATGCGTTCGAACTCCTCTTCCAAAGCGGCTCGACTGGCTTCTTCGCGCTGACCTCGGTGGTGCTCGCCTTCACCGGGGTCGAGGCGCTCTACGCGGACATGGGCCACTTCGGCCGCCCGGCGATCACCCGGTCGTGGCTGCTGCTCGTCTTCCCCGCGTGCATTCTGAGCTACCTCGGCCAGGGCGCACTGATCCTCGACGATCCGAGCGCGATCAGCGCTCCATTCTTCAGGCTGATGCCGCACGGCGGCCTGATCCCGCTGGTCATCCTGGCGACCGTCGCTACCGTGATCGCCTCACAGGCGGTGATCTCCGGAGCCTTCTCGATCGCCCATCAGGCGGCGCAGCTCGGATACCTGCCGCGCCTGCGAGTCGTCCACACCTCGAAGCGGGCATACGGCCAGGTCTACGTGCCCGTGATCAACCGGCTGCTCCTCGTCGCGGTGCTCACCCTGGTGCTCGCCTTCCAGTCGTCCGCCAAGCTCGCCTTCGCATACGGCACCGCGGTGACCGGGACGATCCTGGTGACGAGCGTCCTGTTCTTCTTCATCGTGCGCCACCGCTGGCGCCTGCCTCTCTGGCTGACCCTGACCGGGGCGCCTGTTCTTCCTTTCGATCGAGCTTGGCTTCTTCGCGTCGAACCTGACCAAGATCGCCCACGGCGCCTGGCTGCCGCTGACGATCGGCTTCGTTCTCTTCTTCGTGATGGTCACCTGGTACCGCGGGAGGGAGCTGGTCACGGCCGAGCGCTTCCGGGTCGAAGGGCCGCTCAGAGACTTTGTCACGGAGGTTCGGGCGCACGATCCGCCCGTGGCC
Source organism: uncultured Solirubrobacterales bacterium (assembly GCA_963728755.1). Taxonomy (GTDB): domain Bacteria; phylum Actinomycetota; class Thermoleophilia; order Solirubrobacterales; family 70-9; genus DASUPK01. The sequence continues at coordinate 94,834 of CAVSLI010000018.1, forward strand.
CGCGTGCCCGGCACAGGGGTCTACATGAACCGCGGCAAGGAGACGGCGCCGCTCTCGATGCGCGCCTGTGTGGACCATCTGCACTCGCTGCCGGAGAACGCCGTCATCCTCTCGCTCGAGACGCTGCCCGTTCCCCGCATCGGGCCCAAGGACCGGCTCGAAATCGATGACCTCGGCTACAAGGACGACCACCTCACCTTCGTCCGGGCCAAGCACGGCTACGCGGAGGAGTACGACGTGCCGAAGCTGGTCCGGCAGATAGCGAAGGCGGGAGTGGAATGCCCGGTCGACGCGCGCGAGGCATCCTTCTATCTCTCCCGGGTCGAGCTGAGGCCCAGTGACCGGCCCGGGATGAGCCGCTGGCGCAAGCGGCTCTTCCTGATCACCGCCGTGATCACCGCGGAGCCGACCGACTACTTCCGGCTGCCGCGCGAGCGGACCATTACGCTGGGCTCCGAGATCGAATTCTGATGGCGAACGTTGTGAAGCCCAAGCCCGCCTGTCGCCACTGCGGCGCGACCCTCGAGCACGGCTGGAGCCGTTGTCCGCGCTGCGGCCGGCGCTCGCTGCTCAGTCTGATCATGCCGCGCGGGCCTCGCACCTGAGCGCCTAGCGGCGCATCAGCACGTAGACCAGCGCGACCACGAAGGTGAGCTGGCCGACTCCCAGCGAGGTGCCGAGGTTCTTCGCTCCGAAGAGCTCGGCGAGGCCCACCCCGACCGCGAAGGCGGCCAGCACGATGGCGAGCTTGGCGAGCACGGAGCCGGACTCTAGATGGCGCCCGTGCCCGGTAGCTTGAGCCCGAGATGCTCACCGACTACCACCTCCACCTGCGGCCGGATGACACCGGAAAGGCGGGCGACTACTTCACCGAGGAGAATGTCGACCGCTACCTCACCGCCGCCGAGGAGCACGGCATCGACGAGCTCGGCGTCTCCGAGCACCTCTACCGCTTCACTCAGGCGCTCGAGGTCTGGAACCACCCCTACTGGGAGGGGCAGGCACGGGACGACCTCGACACCTACGCGGACTTCGTCCGTGGAACGCCGCTCAAGCTCGGGATCGAGTGCGACTTCGTCCCCGGCAGCGAGGACCGGATCGCCAACCTGCTGGAGCGCGACTTCGATTACGTGGTCGGTTCCATCCACTTCCTCGGCACGCGCGGAGCCGTGGATGACCGGCGCTACGACGTCTGGGAGGAGATCTCCGACCCGGACGAGCTCTGGTCGACCTACTTCCGGTGGCAGGCGGAGCTCGCACACTCGGGCCTGTTCGACATCGTCTCCCACCCGGACCTGGTCAAGATCTGGGGTGACGAGCGTTCACGGCCGCAGCGCGACCCGCGCTTTCACTATGAGCCCTTCGTCGAGGCGGTCTCCGAGTCCGGCATCGCGGTGGAGGTCTCCACGGCCGGGCTTCGCAAGCCCGTCCGGGAGATCTACCCGGCCCGGGCGCTCGCGGAGATGTGCGTCGAGGCCGGCGCGGACTTCGCGCTTTCCTCCGACGCCCACGCGCCCGATCAGGTCGGCTTCGGTTACGACCGTGCCCTCGAGCTGCTCTCCGACCTGGGCGTCGAGAGGATCTGCGTCTTCGACGCCCGCGAGCGCCGCCTCGAGCCGCTCGGGCGCCCCGGCGACGGTGCGGGCCAGGTCTCGAGCTCGGGCGAGGCGGGGGCCTGATGGCGCTGCGAGTCGGGACCGGCTACGACAGCCACCGCTTGGTCGAGGGCGAGCGGTTGGTGATCGGCGGGGTCGAGATCGAGCACGACCGCGGCCTGACGGGACACTCGGATGCCGACGTGCTCACGCACGCGGTGATCGACGCGCTGCTTGGCGCCTGCGCCCTCGGTGACCTCGGCGAGCTCTTCCCGGACCACGAGGAGGAGTGGAGCGAGGCCGACTCGATCGACCTGCTTACGGTGGTGGTCGGCCGGATTCCCGGCGCGGTCGCCAACGTCGACGCAACCGTGATCTGCGAGGAGCCCAAGCTGGCGCCGCACAAGGCGGAGATGGCATCACGGCTGAGCGGCGTGCTCTCGGCGCCGGTCAGCGTGAAGGCGTCGACCAACGAGGGAATGGGGGCGATCGGGAGGGGCGAGGGGATCGCGTGCGTCGCCGTCGCCCTGGTCGACACCGGACAATAAGCTTGTCCGGAATGGCACAGGACGGGCTGAGAGAGGGGATCGAGGGCCTCGCCACGCGGCTGCCGGCCGCCCTCGGTGACACCGCCTTCGAGCTCAAGGTCTTCTCCGAGGTGGGGCTGCTCAGGCCGATGCGGCCGGACAAGCTCGCCAGGGTCGCCGAGCGCTACATCCGCTGGGGCGCATCCCCGGCGCTCGGCTCCGCAGCCAACGCGATCACCCACCCGGATCGAACGGCGATCGTCGACGAGGCCGGTGCGCTCACCTGGGAGGAGACGCACCGGCGCTCGAACGCTCTGGCGCGCGCCCTCCGCGACGAGGGAATCGGGCTGGGCGACGGAGTGGCGATCATGTGCCGCAACCACCGCTACTTCATCGAGGCGACGATGGCCTGCTCGAAGCTCGGCGCCATCGCCCTCTACCTCAACACTGCCTTCGCCGGGCCGCAGCTCGTGGACGTGATGGAGCGCGAGGAGCCCAAGGCGATGATCTACGACCAGGAGTTCACCGGGCTGCTCTCCGAGATCAAGGGCGGGCTGCGCCGCTACGTCGCCTGGGAGGACGAGGTCGACGAGGCCGATGAGACCACGGTCGAGGAGCTGATCTCGGGCGCCGACGGCGACGATCTCCAGGCCCCGGCCGAGCACGGCCACTACATCATCCTCACCTCGGGGACCACCGGAACTCCGAAGGGAGCTCAGCGCAGCCAGCCGGAGGGATTGAGCGCTCTCGCCGCGCTGCTCTCCAAGATCCCGAGGCGCTACGGGGAGACGGCAATGATCGCCGCCCCCCTGTTCCACTCGTGGGGCTTTCTGCATTTCATCCTCAGCCTGCCCACCGTGGCGACGATGGTCCTGCGGCCGCGCTTCGATCCCGAGGACACGCTCCGCGCGGTCGCCGAGCACCGGGCGCGGGTCCTCGCGGTCGTGCCGGTGATGATGCAGCGGATCCTCGCCCTCCCTGAGGAGGTCAAGCGCCGCTACGACCTCTCCTCCCTCGAGGTGACGGCGGCGAGCGGCTCCTCCCTGCCGGGTGAGCTCGCGACCGAGTGGATGGACGAGTTCGGAGACAACCTTTACAACCTCTACGGCTCCACGGAGGTCGCCTGGGCGTCGATCGCGACCCCCGAGGACATGCGCGCCGCGCCCGGCACCGCCGGCCGGCCCCCTCGGGGCACCGTGATCCGGATCGTCGACGAGGACGAGAAGGACGTAGAGCCGGGAGAGACCGGGCGGATCTTCATCGGCAATCAGCTCGCCTTCGAGGGCTACACCGGCGGCGGCGACAAGGAGCACCTGGGCGAGCTGCTCTCATCGGGCGACGTCGGCCACTTCGACGAGGACGGCCGCCTCTTCATCGACGGGCGGGACGACGAGATGATCGTCTCCGGCGGCGAGAACGTCTTCCCCCGAGAGGTCGAGGACCTGCTCGCCGACCACGAGGCGGTGGACGAGGCCGCAGCGATCGGCGTGGATGACGAGGATTTCGGCCAGCGGCTGCTGGCCTTCGTGGTCAAGGTGGAGGGCAAGGACGTCAGCGAGGAGGACCTGAAGGGCCACGTCAAAGAGAACCTGGCGAACTACAAGGTTCCGCGCGAGATCGTCTTCGTCGACGAACTTCCGCGTAATGCGACGGGTAAGGTCCTGAAGCGCGAGCTCGCCGAGCGCCAGCACGCCGACTGAGCAGACCGATCCGACAGGAGGGCCCATCCGAGCGGAGATCGACCAGGCTCGCGCTGCGACCGAGCGCTTTCGCGCCAAGGCGACGGAGCTGATTCAGGAGCTGCGCGCTCGCGAGGCCAGTGCCCGCGATGAGGCGGCGGCGGCCGAGGCTGCGGCCGAGAGCATGCGCGCCGCGGCGAGCGAGGCGATCGAGCGGGCCAGGCGGGTGGAGGGCGGCCTGACCGCCAAGGCGCGGCAGGCGATCCAGAGAGCGCGTCAGCGGGCCGCGCAAGCTGAAGGTCGCGTCGAGGAGGTGGAGGGCCGCGCGGCTCGGCTCGACGCCGCCCTGAAGGAGGCGCTCGAGCGTCGGCAGACGGCAGAGAGGCGGGCTGGAGAAGCGGAGCGAGAGCGCGATGGGCTCCGGACCCGCCTCAACGACGCCGAGCAGAGAGCGATCGCGGCCGAGGAGCGCGCCGAGGCCGCCAAGGGCGACAGGGCCGAGGTGGAGAGGCTGCGCAGGGAGACGGACGAGCGCGTTCGCGAGGCGGGCGAGCAGGCCCGCAGGGAGTCCGATGAGAGGCTGCGAAGGCTCGCCGACCGAGTCGCCAGGGAGGCCGAGGCGCGCGCCCGGGCGGAGGCGGCTGCGGCGCTGAGCGAAGAGGCGATCAGGCTTCAGCGGGAGGCCGAGGAGAAGGCGCAGGCGGCGAATGTGGACGAGCTCGCCCAGCGGCGTACCGCAGAACAGGCCACCGCGGCCGAACCGGCCGGCACGCGGTATGTCGGAGGTCGTCGGCTGCGGACCTACTGAGGGCCGGTCTACCCGGTCGCGAGTCCGACGGCCTCTTCCTCGACCGCGCGCTTCAGGTTGAGCAGCGAGACGTGGAAGCGACGGTTGAGGGAGACGGCCGCGACCCTCTCGGCGACCATCGCCGTGATCCCTCCGCCCGCCACCCCGTACTGGAATCTGAAGGTCACTCGCGTCCGGTCGTCCCCGAGGTCGCGCAGCCGCCAGCGTCCCCTCTGGTCGACGCCGGTCACGGAGCTCCAGGCCATGTCGCCCTCGGGCTGCCACTCGACGATCTCGATCAAGCCGCCGACGTCCGCCGCACCGACCCTGATCAGCATCCGGTAGCGCGCCCCGAGCCCCTTGTGCCGATCCCCCGCGACCTCCCAGCGGGTCAGCCCGTCGATGAACACCGGATAGTTGGCCGGCTCGGTGACGTATTCCCAGACCACGCGCCGGGGTGCGTCGACGGTGACCTTCTGCTCGATCCTCACGCTGGATCCCTACCCGACGACGGGCAGGCGGCGCTCGGCGGCGAGCTCATTGAGCTGGTCCTGCATCGACGCGGTGACGTCCTCGTAGATCCGGTCGATGTCCGGATCCGGTCCGTAGCGATCGTGCAGGTCGATCGGCTCCATCGCCTGCACCGTGATCTTGGCGGGTAGGGGGAGATGGCCGAGGAAATCGCCGACGTTGAGGATCCAGGGCAGCGAGAGGTTCACCGGGAGCGTCTTCAGCCGCAGGAGCTTGTCCAGGCGGAGCAGCTTGGCGAGCCGCTCCCCATGGGTGAGGAAGATCGCCGTCTCCTGGCCTCCAACGGAGACGATCGGGACGATCGGGACGCCCGCCTCGAGGGCGAGCTTGATGAAGCCCTGGCGGCCGGCGAAGTCGATGCGGTTCGCCTCCCAGGTCGGCCTGCTCACCTCCCAGTCCCCTCCCGGATAGACGAGGACGGCGGCGCCGCAGTCGAGCGCACTGCGCGCGTTCTCCTGGGACGCCGCGACGGTGCCGAACTTCCGCAGGAACGGGCCCACGGGGGAGGTCAGCACCAGGTTGTGGGCGAGCTGGTAGAAGGACCGCTCGACGCCGAAGTAGGTGTTGAAGGCCAGGGTGAATACGATCGTGTCCGGAGTGATGTTGCCGCCGGAGTGGTTGCCGACCAGGAGGACCGGGCCCTCCTCGGGGATCCGCTCCATGTCCCGCACCTCGCCCCGGAACCAGATGCTCGCGATCAGCCAGGTGAGCGCGAGGTTCTCGCGGATGAAGTCGGGGTCGCGGTCGTCGAGATCGGCGGTCAGGCGGCTCTGGAGCCCGTTGACGAAGCGCCGCAGGAGAGACGGCCCGCCGGAGCCGGACCCAGGTGGGCGTCCAGGGTCCCCTCCGTTCTGGCTCTGCCTCTCCCGCTCGCGGGCGGCGGTGCTTGCGCCGCTCTCCGGCATGGCTCGGATTCTAGGTCGTGTGAACGCCTAGGAGGCTGCGTCCGCTGCGTCGGCTGCGATCTCGGAGGGGCTGCCATTGCCGGCGGCGCCATTGAGGCCGCCGTTGCCGTTGATCCGGCCCTGCAGGCGGCGGGCCGCCCGTCCGAGCCGCTTGGCGGCGCGCTCCCGGGCCGACGTCTGGGCGTGACCGATGAAGTCATGGACGAGTGCGTTCGCGTCGACCGGGTGCTCCACCTGAGGGACGTGCCCGCATTGCTCGAGGACGACCTGGCGCGCATCCGGCAGCGCGTCGCCCACATAGCGCGAGAAGGTCAGCGGAATGAGCGGATCCTCGTCGCCCCAAACGAACATCGCAGGCGGCTCGAGCTCTCGCAGCCGGGTGTAGAAGCCGCGCGGGCCATTCGGCTCCTCGAGGTAGATGTGGCGGGCCGAGGCGCTGAACGCCACCCGGGCGTTCACCGACCGATAGGTCCGCAGGAACTCCTCGACCGCGACGTCGGCGGCGGAGGGATGGATCCGCTCGGGCCGCGAGAACATGCCCCAGAACTGCTGGCGGACCAGCGCGCCGCCGAAGCTGTGGGGGATGGCCGCCAGCTCGGGCCGCAGCAGCCTCACGATCGGGACGAAATGCCGGCGGCGGCGCCATGCCATCGAGGGGCAGAGCAAGCTGAGGCTCTGCACGCGTCCAGGCTCTCGAAGGCCGACCTCGATCGCGACCCGTCCCCCGAGCGAGTTGCCGACCAGGTGGGCGCGTTCGATCCCCATGGCGTCCATGAACCGGGTGACCGAGCGGGCGAACCAGGCCGCGTCGTACGGCGCCCGGAGGGGCTTTGACGAGGAGCCGAAGCCGGGCAGGTCGATCGCGTGGACCGTGTGGCGAGGGGTGAGAGCCGAGACGGTCTCGAAGAAGCTTGTCTTGTTGCTGCCGAGGCCGTGGATCAGGATCACGGTCTCGATCCCGTCGCCCGCGGTCAGCGTCGAGACCCTTGCCTTGCCCGCCCGCACCTGGTGGATCCGGAGCAGCGGCGGGTGGCCGTAGGGACGCTGGAAGAAGCCCTCGAAGGCGACGGCCAGGTCGAGGTTCCCCCTCGCCCACAGGCGCCTGGAGCGGAATGCGTCGAGGCCGGAGAGCTGGCCCTCACGAAGCTCGAGCCAGGTCGCCGCATCCGTTCCGATCACGACGTCCGGGGCGCGCTCGGGCGAGACGGTGACCTTGCAGCTGGTCTCGTCGAGCTCGACCGCCCAGCTCAAGCCGAGGTCGTCGAGCTCGATCCGGTAGCTCGCGTGGAAGCCGGGATCCGCGCCGAGGTAGCGCTCGTGGAGGGAGGCGAAGGCCGCCTCCACCTCGTGTAGTCGCTGCCCCTCCGACGAGACCTCAGTCAAGGCCCGGTCAGGGTATCGCCCCGAACGGTTGTTCCCGCCCATGGCCCTTCTCTTAACCGATTACCCACGGAATATGCGTGTTCGCTCCGCGAATAGCATCCGCGCCGTGAGCCCGATCCGGATCCAGGACACCCTCAGCGGCGAGACGCGCGATCTCCATCCCACTGACCGTGGTGAGGTCGGCATCTATGCCTGCGGCCCGACCGTCTACGGCCGCATCCACATCGGTAACGCCCGCCCGTATGTCGTCTTCACCCTGCTCAAGCGGTTCCTGGAGCACGAGGGTCTGAACGCGAAGCTGGTGATCAACGTCACCGACATCAACGACAAGATCTACGACGCCGCGAGGGAGGCGGGCGAGCCCTCCGCTCGGTACGCGGCCGAGATGACCGAGGCGTATGTGGCCGACACGGATGCGCTCGGCCTCGGGCGCCCCGACGCCGAGCCGCTCGCCTCGGGGACGATCGGGGAGATCGTCTCGCTGATCCAGGCGCTGATCGACTCGGGCCACGCCTACCAGGCGAACGGCGACGTCTACTTCCGTGTGCGGAGCTTCGACGGCTACGGGAAGCTCTCCAACCGCGACCCCTCCGAGATGGACCAGGGGGAGGAGGCCGGCACCGCCTCGCTCAAGGAGGACCCGCTCGACTTCGCGCTCTGGAAGGGCCACAAGGAGGGAGAGGACACCTCCTGGGACTCGCCCTGGGGAAAGGGCCGGCCGGGCTGGCACATCGAGTGCTCGGCGATGTCGGAGAAGGAGCTCGGGCCCGACTTCGCGGTCCACGGCGGCGGGATCGACCTCGTCTTTCCCCACCACGAGAACGAGATCGCGCAGACCGAGGCGGCTCGGGGCCTCCCGCTCGCCGAGATCTGGATGCACAACGGCCTGGTCCAGCTCGACGAGGAGAAGATGTCGAAGTCCGTCGGCAACATCTTTCAGCTCTCGGAGGCGATCGAGCGCTACGGCGGGCAGACGGTGGTCGCCTACCTGATCTCCGGGCACTACCGCCAGCCGCTCGCCTTCTCCGATGAGCAGCTGGAGGAGGCCACGGCCCGCGTCGAGCGGATCCGCAACTACTTCAGAGATGCGCCCTCCGGGGATCCGGACGACTTCCTCCGCGGCAAGCGCCGGGCCTTTCTGGACGCCCTGGCCGATGACTTCAACACCCCACAGGCCTTCGCGGTGCTCTTCGAGATCGTCAACGAGGGGAACAAGCGCGAGCTGTCCGGCGCCCGCGAGGTCCTCACCGAGCTCCTCCCTCTGCTCGGCCTCGACTCGGTGCTCGAGGGAGAGGGCGAGGCTCCCGCCGATGCGCAGAAGCTGCTGTCCGAGCGCGAGGAAGCGCGCAAGGCGAAGGACTTCGCGCGGGCCGACGCCCTTCGCGATCAACTCGCCCAGATCGGTTGGGAGGTCCGCGACGAGGCGGGCGGCGCGCGGCTGGTCCGGCGCCGCTGAGCCATGCCGGATCGCGAGCGGATCTACGGCCGCCGCCCGGTCGCCGAGGCGGAGCGGGGCAGGCGTCGCGTCCATCGCGTCTGGCGGGCGCCGGAGACCGCCGCTGAGGAGCTGGAGCGCCTCGGCGGCTCACCCGACCACCAGGGCGTGGTGGCCGAGGTGGATCCGTACCCGTACGCCGACCCGGCGACGCTGCTCGAGCCGGACGATGCTCTGGTCGTGGTCCTGGACCAGGTGCAGGACCCGCACAACCTGGGCGCGGTCTGCCGGGCGGCCGAGGTGGCGGGCGCGGCCGGTGTGGTGATCGCGGAGCGCCGCGCGGCGTCGGTGAGCGCCGCGGTTTGCAAGGCCTCGGCCGGGGCGGTGGAGCACCTCCCGGTGGCGAGGGTGAGGAACGTCGCCGACTGGCTCGGTGAGGCGAAGGAGGCCGGTGCCTGGGTCTACGGGGCGGCGGCCGAGGCGCGGCGCTCATACACGGACGTCGACTGGTCGGGCCGCGCCGTGCTCGTGCTCGGCTCGGAGGGATCGGGCTTGCGCCGGCGCGTCGCGGAGAGCTGCGATGAGCTGATCTCGATCCCGCTGGCCGGCCAGGTCGGGTCGCTGAACGCGTCGGTGGCCGCAGCGGTGATCATGTTCGAGGCCCGGCGCCAGCGAACAGCCCAGCGCCGGACCTAGGCCGCCAGCTTCTGCGCGCCTTCGGTCTCCTCGACGAGAGAGATCAGCTCGTCGAGCAGCTCGGCGTAGCGCTCGCGCAACACGACTTCCGTGAGGCGACCGTCGTCGGTGAATGCCTCGTTGGCGTGCCCGACGGGCAGGTCCGTCTCGATCACGCGCGCGCCCGAAGCGGCGGCCGCCTTGCGGACCTCCGCCTGCGCCCAGATCGCTCCGAACGTGCCGGTGCTGGCGCCGACGACCGCCACGTGGCTTGCCCCAGAGGGCGTTCTCGCCGAGGGGCCGCGAGGCCCAGTCGATGGCGTTCTTGAGCTGGCCGGGGATCGAGGAGTTGTACTCGGGGGTGGCGATCAGGACGGCGTCGGCCGACTCGATCGCCTCGCGCAGGCGGCGGGCGCCTGCGGGGCCGGTTCCCACGTCGTCGTCCTCGTCATAGGGCTCGACTGCCTTCAGGCCGTCGAAGACCTCGAGCTCGGCGGACGGCGGCAACAGCTCCGCCGCCGCCCGGGCGAGCATCGTGTTGTGGGAGTCGCGACGCAGGCTTCCTGAGATCGCGAGCACCTTCATGGTTCTAGGCCTCCCTGACGAGCTCGACGTGGACCGTCAGGGTCACGTCGTCGCCCAGGGTCTTGCCGCCGCCGGGCAGGTCCATCTGCCAGTCGAGGCCGTAGTCATGCCGGTCGACGATGGTCTCGAGGTCGATCCCGAGCCGGTCGGCATCGGGTCCGGGCGCCGGGCCCGCGATCTCGCCGCGAGCCGTGACCGCCCTGGTGAAGCCCTTGACGGTCAGCTCGCCCTCGACGACCACCCGGTCGCCGTCCCGGGAGATCTGCTTCGTCTCGAAGACGATCTCCGGGTGCTGCTCGGCGTCGAAGAACTCCGGGGAGAGGAGGTGGCCGTAAAGGTTCTCGTCCTTCACCTGGACGCTCTCCACCTTCGCGCGACCGGAGAGCTTCGGCGACCCGTCGGCGTCGCTGAGCGTCGCCGCGAAATCGTTGAAGGTGCCGCGGAAGGTCCCGACGACGTGCTTGACGGCGAATCCGACGCTCGAATGGATCGGATCGGATTGCCAGGTGCCGGTCGGGATGGTTGACTCTGCTTGTGCTGTGGTCATTGAATGTCTCCTTAGGTGAGCTAAGCTTTACTTGACCTGTCAAACAGTTTAGCAGAGAAACTTGAGCACACAACAGTTGACAACTAAAACACTCCCGTCGACGGATGCGTTCGCGAACCTGGCCGCGGCGTACGCGGCCCTGACTCGCGAGCTCAGCGCCTCCCTGGTCGAGAAGCACGGGCTGACGATCAATGACTACGGATGCCTGCTGCTGCTCTCCCGAGCGGGCGAGGAGGGCATGCGCCGAATCGATCTCGCGAACGAGCTCCGGCTCTCGCCGTCGGGCATCACCCGCCTGCTGGACCGCCTCGAGGACCAGGGGCTGGTCGGAAAGGGCGCCTGCAAGGAGGACGCCCGCGTCAGCTACGCGATCCTGACGGAGGCCGGACTGGGCAAGCTGAGGGACGCGGCCCCCGGGCATGTCGAGGACATCGATCGCCGGATCGGCGAGGTGCTCGACGAGGACGAGATGCGGACGCTCACCGAGCTTCTCGGCCGCATCGGGGCGAGCCGAGGGGAGAACTGCACCCCGGAGGAGTAACCCGGGCTACGCGGCCGGCGCCGGCGGCTCCGCAGCGGGAGCGGGAGGCTCGGGTGCCGTGGGCGCACTGCGTCCCCCTCCGAGATCGAAGAAGAGGATGCTCGAGACGAGCGCAGCCACCGGCGCGGTGAGTACGTTCGCGATGGTGCCCAGGATGATCCGCCCGGCGTCGCTGATCGATGATCCGATGACCCCGGCCACGATCCCGACGGCGAAGACGATCAGGAAAGCGATCACGATGGCCCCGAAGACCTGCCAGCCGTGCCCGCGCACCAGCTCCCGGCTCCTGCCGAAGGCCTCGAATACGCCCTTGTCCTCGATCACGATCGAGGGAGCGATGACCGCCCAGATGGTCAGCAGGATCAGGCCCGGAACGATGATCAGGACGAAGCCGATGAAGATCGCGATCCCGGCGAGGATGCCGTTCAGGACGAGCGTGCCCACGTACGGGGCGGCGTGGGAGAAGAGCTCACCGACGGTGAAGTCCCTGCGCCCGTCGCGCACGTCCTGGACGAGCTTCACCACATAGCCCGTGTAGAGAAAGCTGGCGGCCAGGCCGACTGCGGCGCCGAGCAGGGCCAGGAAGATGCTGTCGGTGATCGAGAGCAGGCCCTCGATCAGCCCCGCGATGCCGATCACGATCACGGCACCGCCGAGCAGGGGTCCGGCATGGCTGCGGTAGGTCTCGAACGCCTCGCCGATCACCCGGCCGGGTTCGATCCGATGTGCGGTCGCTTCCATCGTCGCCCTCCTCCTCTGCGCGAAACGAGACCTCTCCGCCCTTCGCGGCGCAGGCCGGTGCTCCTGCAAGTGCAATTGCATCGGTCCCGAACGGTGGTTGACATTCGCCGGTTCGACGTTAGGCTGCTGCGCCAGAAAGGGTGAACCTCAGGTCGAACCTGATGGAGCGCCCATAGCCGGCGCCTCAGGGGAGGAACTGGGCGCCACAGGACTACTCGTCAGAGGAGGTTGCTGTGGCAGTTCCTACCCCAAGCACCGAAGAGCACGCGGTCGTCCCGGGACGTGCGGTCCCCGAGGGCGCCCGCCACACCGGACCGGGCCCGGACGATGAGTTTCTCGTCGCCCTCGCCAAGAACGGCCGGACCGACGCCTACGACCAGCTGGTGCGTCGCTACCGGCGCTTCGTGCGGGTCAAGTCCTCGTCCTACTTCCTGCTCGGCGGCGATGCCGATGACCTGATGCAGGAGGGGATGCTGGGCCTCTTCAAGGCGATCCGCGACTACCGGCCCGAGCGCGAGTCGAGCTTCCGCGGCTTCGCCGAGCTCTGCATCACCAGGCAGATCATCACCGCCGTGAAGACGGCGACCCGCAACAAGCACACCCCGCTCAACCAGTACGTCTCCTTCAGCCAGACGCCCGCGGCGGCCGGCCCGGATTCGGAGACGACCCTCGAGGAGGTCCTACCGGGACCGGCTGTCCGCGACCCCGCGAACCAGGTGATCTCCGGTGAGGAGCTGGAGAGCCTCGTTGCCTGCCTCACGAGCGTCCTGTCCGATCTCGAGAGCCACGTGCTGGCGCTCTACCTCGACGGGCACTCCTATGAGGTGATCGGCGAGCGGCTCGACTGCGACACGAAGACCGTCGACAACGCGCTGCAGCGGGTCAAGCGTAAGGTCGGCATCCACCTCGACTCCCGCGCGGTGAAGATCTAGCCGGCATTGAACGGGCTGCTCCTCGGCTTTGCCTGCGGAGCACCCTCACATTTACCCAGGCACGGCAGCCGGTGGCCGCCCCGAGAGGGGCGGCCGCTGTGCGAGGGTGCCCCGCCGGGGGCAACCCGCTTAATGCTTGCGCCGCCGTCCCGGAGTGAAACGGCTCGCGAGGCCGCTGGTCGTGACCTTCTTGGCCAGCTCGCGAGGCTCCACCTTGGCAAGCAGAGCCTGGAGCTCGTTGCGCTCGCGGTTGGAGAGGTTCGAGGGCCTCCCCTTGGAGGAGCGCACGATCTCGAGAATGCGACCGCGCTCCCTCGGGGTCAGCCGATCGGTTACGTGATTCTTCACCGCCATCACCACCTCGGCGGCCGCCAGCAGCCAGGCACCGCGGGCAAGCCACCTGCCGCGCTCGGCAGCTGCCGCCGGGTCAGTCAGCACTTCTAAAAAGTTTCGCGGGGAAGGCATGGGCCGAGTTTATGGGTGCCCTGCCGCGGCGAGCGTCAAACTGCCTCAGTTTCAGGGTGCCGCGCTGCCTACCCTGTCGGAGCGCCCGGATAGCTCAACTGGTGGAGCACCTGATTTGTAATCAGGAGGCTGTGGGTTCGAGTCCCACTCCGGGCTCTTGACCCTCAGCGATCTGAAGCCGCCGTCACGGAGGGAGTGGGTCGAGTACTCGGATGACCTGCGTGCTCTTCTCCTCTACGGCGGACCGGTCACGGAGCCGGTCGAGACCCTGAAGAGACAGGGATGGGAGGACTTCGCGCTGCTCTCCACTGAGCGGGCTCTCGCGGGAGCCGCCGAGCTGCGGGAGATTGCGGCGGAAGTCCGCCTCGTACCCGACCTTCCGGTCGACGAAGCCTCGGCGGCGGTGATCGACGAGGTCGGCGAGGACCGTCTCGTCGCCCTCGGCGGCGGCCGGGTGATCGACGCGGCGAAAGCGGTTGGCTCGGTGAGGAGCGCGGAGGTGGCGGCCATCCCGACCACCCTCTCCGGCGCCCCGATCACCGGCTTCCACCGGCTACCGTCGGGCCGCGAGTCGGAGGCCTTGGGTTTCGTCAGGCCGGCGCTGGTCATCGCTTACGCGGAGGCGATGACGAGTGCTCCCGAGGCCCAGCTCCGCGCCACCGCGATGAACGCGCTCGCGCACGGGGCGGACTCGCTGTACACGCCGCTCGCCGACCCGATCTCCCGCGAGGTGGCCCTGCGAGGCGCCGAGCTGATCGCCGGCGCTCTGGACCAGCCGCCCGAGCAGCGCGACCGCGCCGCGCTCGCCCTGGGTGCCTTGCTCTGTGCGATCGCCGTCGACCGAGCCGGTTTCGCGCTCCATCACGTGCTGGGCCAGACGACGGTCCGGCTCCTGCGTATCCCGCACGCCGAGACCTACGCCGCGCTGCTCCCGCAGACTACGGAGGCGATGAGAGCTCGGGCGCCCGAGCAGATCGAGGCACTGGCGGAGGCGCTGGGCACGGAGCCCGACCGGATCAAGGGGCGGATCGACGATCTCGCCGGGCATCGCCGGATCGGAGAGCTGGGTGCCGATCGAGGCCGGATGGACGAGGTGCTCGACTCGGCGATGGCTCGCTCCGAGCTCGCCCAAATGACTCCCGGAGACGTGGAGCGCTCCGACCTGGCAGGGATTCTCGAGGCCGCCTGGTAGCCACTCGTCAGGGCGCACCCCGCGTGTAACTGGCCCGGCGCCCGGGGTTTCGATCTACTGCCTTCCGGAACGAGGCATCAGGCATGGACGAGGAGAGACTGCTCACCTATCACCGTTTCACGCGCGAGCACGGCGTGAACCGTCCCCTCTATTGGCTCGCTCGACTGATCCTCATCCCCTTCCTGCTCATCTACTTCCGGCTCGCACGGATCGGCCGGGAGCACGGCAAGATCAGCGGGCCGCTGATCGTCGCGGCCAACCACCGCAGTTTCCTCGACCCGTTCGTGATCGGTGCCTCCCTGCCCTGGCGGCGCCCGCTCCACTACGTCGCCAAGGTCGAGCTCTTCGAGAAGCGCTGGCAGGGCTGGATCCTGAACCGGCTCGGCGCCTATCCCGTCCGCCGGGGGCAGTCCGATGACCAGACCCTGATCACGTCGCACCGGGTGCTCGAGCGCGCCGGCGCGATCTGCATCTTCCCGGAGGGGACGCGGCACCGGAGCGGCTCGCTGGGCCGGCCGAAACGGGGGTTCGGCCGCCTCGCGCTGGAGACCGGGGCGGCCGTGCTGCCGGTGGCGGTCCACGGGACCGAGCAGGTGCGGCGCGGCTGGAAGATCCGCCCGAGGAAGGTCAGGCTCCGGATGGGACGGGCACTCACCTTCCCCCGTACCGAGGACCCATCTCCGGCCCTCGCGAACTCGGTCGGAGCGCGGGTCTGGCCCGTGATCGAGTTGCAATGGGAGTGGCTCGGCGGTCTGCCCCCGCTTCGCAAGGCAGCGGTGATCGGGGCCGGCAGCTGGGGGACAGCGGTGGCCGTACTGCTCGCCAGGGGCGGTCTCGACGTGCAACTCGGCACGCGCACCCCCGAGCGCGCCGAGGACATGAACGAGACCCGCACGAACGAGGAATACCTGCCGGGCATCGAGCTCCCGGACTCGCTGACGGTCAAGCGGGCCGCGGACATCGAGCTGGCGGGCATCGACCTCGTCTGCCTCGCCGTTCCCTCGGCCGCGCTCCCGCAGGCGGTCGGCGCCATCGGGGACCGCGTCGGTCAGCGTGCCTCGGTGCTGTTGCTCAGCAAGGGGATGATCGCGCCGATGGCGGCGCTGCCGTCCGAGTACGTGTCCGAGCGTCTCCGCGCCCGCGCGATCGCCTCCCTCGGTGGCCCCGCGCACGCCAGAGAGGCGGTGTCAGGGACGGCTGCGCTCGTGCTGGGCAGCCGCGATCCCGACCTGCGCGATCAGCTCGGGAGCGTCTTCGACGAGGCGGGATTGGTCTGCGAGCGCTCCGAGGACATGATCGGGGTGGAGGTCGCCGGGGCTGCCAAGAACGCGGCCGCTCTCGCCGGCGCAGCGGCGCAGTCCCAGGGGATGAACGCCGCGGGAATCGCGACCGCTCAGGTGTGGCGGGAGTGCGTGGCCTACGCGCGCGGCCGGGGTGCCGAGCACGAGACCTTTGCCGGCATCGCGGGGGTCGGGGATCTGACCGCCACTATCTTGGCCGAGGGGAGTCGCAACCGGCGCGCCGGCGAGCTGCTCGGACAGGGCACGCCGGCCGAGCAGATCCCCGGGATCATCGGCCAGGCCTCCGAGGCTCTCGATTCCGTTCCGCTGATCGCCGAGGCCGTGCGGAACTCGGGGATGGGCAGCTCAGCGCTCGACGGCCTTGCCGGGCTGATCGCCGGCGAGATCTCGCCCGGTGAGTGGATGGCCCGCGTCAGGCAGGCGGAGCGGGCGAGGCGTGAGCCGGCCGCGGGGGGCCGCGCGGCGTGACCGGGGGTACGCTTGCTCTGTGTCCGAGTCGGAGAAACTCTCGGTTCCTGCCGAGGAGTCGAAGGCCGAGCTCGATCGCGCCTTCGAGCGCCTCTATCGCGATCATCTGCGAGACGTCTATTCCTACAGCTACTACCGGGTCGGCAACCACCACGACGCCGAGGACGTCACCGAACAGGCCTTCCTGCAGGCGTACCGGCACTTCGAGCGGGCGCGGCGAGAGTCGAACGGACGGCCGCTGCGGCCGTGGCTCATCCGCATTGCCCACAACCTCGCCTCGAACTACCACCGCGACCGAGCCCGCCGCCCGCAGCGCGTCCTGGAGGAGAGCGAGCCGATCGCCGCTCCGCACGGCACCGAGCGGATCGTCGAGGGACGGGAGGAGCTGAAGCGGGTCATGGACCACCTCCAGCATCTCCCCGAGGACCGGCGTGACGCCCTCATCATGCGGTTCGCACTCGGCATGGACAACCGCGAGATCGCCAGGGCTCTGGGACGCTCGGACGGAGCGACCAAGGTGCTGATCCACCGGGCGATCAAGCAGCTCGAGGAGGGGATGAGCGTCGATGGCGGCTGAGCCGAGCCGTGACGTCGAGAGCCTGCTGCGCTCGGCGCTGCGGCCGATCGAACCGCCGGAGAATCTCGTCGGACGGGTGGAGGAGACGCTCAGCGCGGTGACCGAGGCTGCCGCCGAGGAGCTGTCAGCCTGGGCGGAGGAGCTCTCCGAGTCCGAGCTGCGCTCCCTGCGCGACCCGCGCAACTGGGTTCGCCCCGCGGCAGCGATCGCGGCGGGCGGGATCGCGGCCGGCGGTCTCGTTCTCGTCGAGCTTCGCCGGCGCGACACGAAGCGGCCGACGCGCCTCTCCGGGCTCGCGGACCAGGTCTCGGACATAGCCGATCAGGTCCTAGACCAGGTCCGGAACCGTCGCGATTAGGCCGACGTCGCCGGCGCCGCCCGGCTCATCGGCCGCGAGGCGTACGCGGCGATCACGCCGGTGATCCCCAGGATCAGGTGCAGGACGTTGTCCTCGTTGTTCACTGGCACCAGCTTGATCAGCGTGTCGTGCTCGGCGATGAAACCGATTCCGTTGTCGCTGGTCGCGATGAAGCCCAGGACGCAGAGGACGATGTAGAGAATGCCGACGAAGAGAGCGGCAGCTCTCGCCGCCGATCCCGCGGCGATCAGGAGAAGCGCCCCGATCGCGATGTGGACGACGTTGTGCCAGCCGTTCACCGAGAGGACCCCGAACACGTCGTCGGACCTGATCGAGTCTCCCGTCGCGAAGCTCGCTTCGTAGAAGAAGCCGATGATCCCGGCTATGACGAGCACAGCGCCTACCAGCAGGCAGTAGAGCCTGGCGGGGCTTGCTTCCTCCATGTGTACCTCCTTGCGCATACGTGATCCGAATTACTGAACAGCTCGTAGCCTCATGCGTGGGAGATCTTCAAGTAGATCACCCGAGGGGGCCGAAGAGGTGACCCGCGGGGAGCTCCAGCGCCTCGCCGACGAGGACCTGATGCCGCTGATCGCGCGCGAGGACCCTCTCGCGTTCGAGGTCTTCTACGACCGCCATGCGGGGGCGGCTTATTCGATCGCCTACAGGATCGTCGGCAGTCGCACCGCCGCCGAGGACGTGACGCAGGAAGCGCTGCTCTCGATCTGGCGGAGCGGCGCGCGCTACGACCGTGCCCGCGGCAGCGTGCGGGCCTGGACCCTCGGCATCGTTCGCAACCGCGCGATCGACATGCTGCGCAAGGAATCGGGCCGCTCGCCGAAGCTCGCCGCCGGTGGCGACGAGCTTCTGGAACGGCGGGCCGGCGAGGAGCTCACCGACACCGAGGCCGTGCGGAGGGAGACGGCGCAGGAGGTCCGGGGCGCCATCCAGGAACTGCCCCAAGACCAGTCCCGGGTGATCGAGCTCGCCTACTACGGCGGCTTCAGCCACTCCGAGATCGCGGAGATGCTCAACGAGCCCCTTGGGACGATCAAGGGTCGGATGCGCCTCGCGATGGACAAGATCAGAGCGACCCTGGCGGAGGCCCTATGAACGGCGAGCACCCCGACAGGGACGATCTCGTCGGTTTCGCCCTCGGCGCGCTCGACGCGGGCGAGCAGCGAGCGGTCGAGTCACACGCGGCCAGCTGCGCCCGCTGCAGACGCGAGCTCGAGGCGCTGGTCCCCGCGGTGGCCGTGCTCGGCGAGTCCGTCGAACAGCTCAAGCCGCCCCCGGAGCTGCGCGAGCGGGTGCTGGCCGAGGTCCACGCCGACGTCGCCGGCTCCGCCGCCGACGCAGAGATGCCTCCCCAGCGCCGTCGGCGCCGCGGCTGGCACGGGCTGCTGATGCGGCCCGCCATCGCCGTCGGACTCGCCATTGCGATCGCCGCGATCGGCGGTTACCTGATCGCCGGCAATGACGAGGGCGCTGGTCCGGAGGACGGGACCGTGCCCGTGGTGGCTCAGCAGGGCATCGGGGGGACGCTCGCGGTGGGCGAGAACACCTCCATGCTCAACCTGCACGGACTCACCGAGCTGAAGGGCCGCGAGGTCTACCAGGTCTGGGTCGCGAAGGGCCAGAGCGTGCGGCCCTCCTCGAACTTCATCCCGAACGCGAGCGGCAGGGCGATGACGGCGGTCGACGGTCATCTCACCCCTGGCACGAGAGTGATGGTCACCCGCGAACCCCACCCCGGCCGGACGACTCCGACCCCGCCGATTCTGCTGAGCGCCACAGTCCGCTGACGCGAGGGCCGGAACCCGGCTCGTCTACGCTGGTGCGAGGGTGCTCCGCAGGCGAAGCCGAGGAGCAGCCCGTCTTTACGAATGGAGGCGACGACCCAGCAGCGCCAGACTTGCTACCGGCACCCGAGCAGGGAGACCGGAGTCTCCTGCTCCAACTGCGGCCGACCGATCTGCCCCGAGTGCATGACCGCGACCCCGGTCGGGATGCGCTGTCCCGAGTGCGCCCATCAGACGACGAAGGTGAGGACCGGGCCCGCCGCCTTCAGCCCTGCCGCCGGGAAGATGCCGGCGACGATCGCGCTGATCGCCGTCAATGTGATCGTGTTCGTCATCGAGCTCGCGGGCGGTGGGACAGGCTCGTTCAGCGGCGGCGGCACTGTGATCCACGACGCGGGGCTGCGCGGGCCGGACGTCGCGAACGGCGACTGGTGGAGGGTGATCACGGGCGGCTTCCTGCACGCGGGCTTCCTCCACCTGCTCCTCAACATGTACGTGCTCTATGTGGCGGGCAGCATCCTCGAGCCCGGTATCGGCACGCCGCGATTCCTCGGCATCTACTTCGTCTCGTTGGTCGCCGGTTCGCTCGGGGCCCTGATCGTCGACCCCAACTCGCTCACGGTCGGAGCCTCCGGGGCGATCTTCGGACTGATGGCGGCGGTCGTCGTGATCGCTCGAGGTCGCGGGGTCGAGCAGCTCGCCTCGCAGTTCGGGCTCTTCATCGTGCTCAACCTTGTGCTCACCTTCTCGATCTCGGGAATCTCGGTGGGCGGGCACATCGGCGGCCTGGTCGGTGGAATGGTCGCCGCGTTGCTCGTGCTCTTCGTCGAGCGCCAGATGAGCGGCCGCGCCGGCTTCGGCCTGGAGCTGGCCGGCATCGCGTTGATGATCGGCGCGACTTTCGCCGGCGCTTTGGCCGTGGCGGGTTAGTCCGCGATCGCCATCGATGATTGCTGATCAGGCGGGGCGGTCGTCAGCGCGGGTACTGGTCGCTTCGGTCGCGCCCCAGGAGACGGCCCGCCCGGCTCCTGAGAGCGCCGGCGACCTCCAGCCCGGTGCCGGCGGCGCGGCGCGCGGCGCCTAGACCGGCGCTCGCCGCACCCTCCGTTACGTCTCGGGCGGTGCGGGCACCGCCGCCCGCAACGCGTCGGCCGAGCGAGGCGGCCTCGCCGACCAGCAGGCCCGGCAGCTCCGCGATCGAGTGCGAGCCGTCCGAGCCCCAATCCTCGGCCGGCCCAGGGGCGGGCGGCGGAACCGGTCGGCGCTCGGGGCGCTCGATCCCGACCTGCTCGGCGAGCTCCCGCTCGCGCTGCTTCGCCGGGTCGTCGGTCCGCGCCTGGGCGGCCGAGGCCGCTCGCCGCTCC
The DNA here is from genome assembly GCA_963728755.1 of uncultured Solirubrobacterales bacterium. Lineage (GTDB taxonomy): Bacteria > Actinomycetota > Thermoleophilia > Solirubrobacterales > 70-9 > DASUPK01. The sequence continues at coordinate 115,224 of CAVSLI010000018.1, forward strand.
GCTTCCCGCTTCAGGTCCTCGACCGATGCCTTCAGGGTCGAGCGATGGGCTCGGCGGGCGACCGGCCCCGGCAGCGGAATGCCGACCTCGAGGCCGAACTTGTATGTCGCCCGCGTCCGGTCCCCGCCGAGATCCTCGAACAGGTAGTGACCGTCGGCGTCATTGATGCCGTTGCCCTCGACGAAGTCCCACTCGATCCGCTCGGGCTCGTCGTAGCGGTAGTCGAGCGTGTAGTTCACCTTCCGGACCTTCGCGTCGACGACCAAGCGGACACGCTTGCCCCGGCCCTGATCGTCCCAGTCGAGCACCTCGGTGTCCACCACGGCGCTCTGCCAGGAGGGGAAGGTCTCGTAATCGGTGATCGCGTCGAAGCAGGTCTGTATCGGCGCCGCGATCTCAACGGTGTGCTCGGCCCAGTTGAGGCCCATCTCTCTCCTCTCCGACCTAGATGCGCCCCGCCGGCGCGGTGATGGCCACCGGCTCGAAGGGCACCCCCTCGGGCGCTTGCACACTATCCGGGTGCAGCAGGTGGGCGAGCAGCTCCGTGCCCTCGACGAGGCGCGGCCCAGGGCGGGAGAAAGACGCCGCCGCATCCACCGCCCAGATCCGCTGCGCCCCGATCGCCGCCACCTCCGCCGCGCGGCCCTCGACCTCCGCGCGTGCCTGCCGTGCGTCCCAGCCACACGGCATCGCCACGATCACGTCCGGCTCCGCGGCGGCGAGCTCGTCCCAGTCACGGGTCCGCGATTTCGTGCCCGCTACCCCGAGCACGTCCTCGCCCCCGGCGATCTCGATCATCTCCGGCACCCAGTGACCTCCGATGAACGGCGGCTCGAGCCACTCGAGCGCCAGGACCCTGGGAGGGGAGGCGCCCTCGACGGCGCCGCGGACGCACTCGAGCCGCCGCTCGAGGTCGTCACGCAGACCGACCGCCCGCTCGGCGATCCCTGCCGCCTCGCCAAGGCGTGGGACATCGGCCAGCACCTCGGCAAGGTTCGAGGGATCGAGTGAGATCACCCGTGGCTTGGATTGGAGGCGCGCCGCGACCGTCACCACGTCGTCATAGGAGACCGCGCAGACCTCGCAGACCGCCTGGGTCACGATCAGGTCGACCTCGAGCTCGCGCAGCGCGGGCTCGTCGAGCTCGTACAGGTGGCGCCCCTCACCGGTCAGGCGTCGCACCTCGGCGTCGATCTCACCCGCGGAGAGCCCCTCGGGGACGAGGCTTCGCGTCAGGTGGCGCTTGGTCGCCGCGTCGGGCGGGTAGTCGCACTCGTGGGTGACGCCGACGACTTGATCGCCGAGACCGAGGGCGAATAGGATCTCGGTCGCGGACGGGACCAGGCTCGCGATTCGCACCCGACGAATATGGCACTTCTGAGCGACGAGGAGATCAAGGAGCGGCTCGAGGGGCTGGACGGCTGGCGCCAGCGTGGCGAGTACATCGTCAAGAGCTTCGACCGGGGTGACTTCGTCGGCTCGGTCAAGTTCGTCGACTCGATCGTCGAGCCGGCGGAGGAGATGAACCACCACCCGGACATCGCGATCTCCTGGAGCCAGGTCGAGGTCGCGATCTCAACCCATGCCGAGGGCGGCCTCACCGAGAACGACTTCGAGCTGGCCAAGAAGGTCGAAGAGGTCGCGTAGGCAGCGGCGTCGCGAACGCCGTCATCACGTTCGGTAGCCTTGGCTCGTCGCCAGTGATCGACGACGACCCCCCTCGAAGTACGCGCGCCCGACCGGGCGTGATCAATCCGGCCCACAGGCCGCCTGACCCCGGGCGGGAGCGATGACGGCTGTCCTCCTCGTTCTGCTGTTCGTGCTCATCGCGGTCAATGGCGTCTTCGTGGCGGCCGAGTTCGCGCTGGTTCGCTCGCGGAGGTCGCGGCTCGAGCAGCTCGCTTCCGAGGGCAGCCGCGGCGCGACGGCGGTCCTGGAGGAGCTCGACGACATCGACGAGTACCTCTCGGCCTGCCAGCTCGGGATCACGATGGCCTCGATCGGGATCGGATTCCTGGGTGAGCCGGCGGTCGCCGAGCTTATCGAGCCCGTCTTCGGCGACTTCTCCCACGGCGTCGCGGTCGCGATCTCGGTGGCCATCGCCTATGCGCTGGTCACCTCCCTCCACGTCGTCGTCGGCGAGCAGGCTCCGAAGCTGTTCGCGATCGCACGGCCGGAGGGCAGCGCGCGTCGCCTCGCCGGCGCGCTGCGCTGGTTCAGGCGGATCACGGCGCCGCTCACTGTCGCCCTGACCTGGATGGCGAATGCGGTCGTACGGCTCTTCGGAGTGAGGCCCGCCGAGCTCGACGAGCAGGAGCCGAGCTCCGAGGACCTCCAGATGCTGATCTCGCAGTCCGCGACCGGGGGCAAGCTCGACCCGGGCGAGGCCGTGATGCTCCGCGGCGTCTTCCATCTGCACGAGCAGGAGGCCCGCGAGGTGATGACCCCGATCCCGGCGGTGGTCACCGTCGACGCCTCGGCGACTGTCTCCGAGGCTCTCAACCTCTGCATCTCGTCGGGACACAACCGGCTGGTCGTGGTGGAGGAGGGCAACGCGGACCGCGTTCGAGGCATCGTCCATGCGCTCAGGCTCGTGAGGTTGATGATGGCCGAGGGCCCCGAGGCGAAGATCGAGCCGGCAATCCGCGACGCCCTGATCGTCCCCGAGACCAAGCCCCTGGACGACCTGCTCACGGAGCTACAGCGCCAGCGCTCCTCGGTGGGCGTGGTCGTCGACGAGTACGGGCGGACGGTCGGGATCGTCACCGTGGAGGACATCCTCGAGGAGGTGGTGGGGGAGATCGAGGACGAGACCGACCCGCTGGCCGGCTCGCTGCGGCAGCTGTCGAACGGGGACTGGTACGTCCGCGGGCACGTCTCGCTCGGCGACCTCGCGGACCGCGGCATCGAGCTCCCGGTGGACACCGATGCCTACAACTCCATCGGCGGCTATGTCTTCGGGGAGCTCGGGCGGCTGCCGAAGCGGGGCGATCTGATCACCTCGGACGGCTACGAGATCCGGGTGGAATCGGTGCGGGAAAACCGGATCGAAGCGGTTCGGATCCACCCGCAGTCGGCCTAGAGGCACGGTTGCAGGGACTTTTCCTTCCGTCCGTTTAGGGCTCTACGTTGCCGGTCGATGCGAGTTATGTACCGAGGCGAAGCCGAGGTGCAACCCGATCGGAGTTGGGTCTTGAGGAGGCCACATGTGGGTCGTCCGGTTCAGCGATAAGCAGCTCGAGGTAGTCAGGGCGGTGCTCCGCTCGGAGGAGCATCGGGGACCGGCTCTGGAGGGCGCGCTCGAGGCACTCGACCTCGCTCGATGGGATGAGCTCCCCGAGGCGCAGCTTCCCTGGTCGGAGGTCGAGGCCGAGGCCGTCAAGCAGGGCGTCTCGGAGGCGGATGTCATCTGGGATCGTTCCGGTCGCCATGATGAGCCGGCCGTGCCGCCGATCGCCGCGAAGTCGCGCGTCAAGCGCAAGGGCAAGCAAGCGGCCTAAGTCCGGGGCGCTCCTCCAGGCGGGAGTGGTCGGGCTCTCGCTCCTCGCCGTGGCCGGGTGCGGTGGCGGCGACTCCTCGACACCGAACCGCTTCGACGGCGACCGCGCGATGTCGCTCGTTCGCGCCCAGGTCGCGGTCGGGCAGCGCCCGGCGGGCTCGGAGCAGCTCCGGAACCTTGCCGTCACGCTGCGGGACACGCTGACCGCGGAGCCCGGCGCCCGCGTACGCGCGCACTTCGAGCCCTTCCCGAGCACCGGGCCACAGCAGGGACTCCGGAACATCGTCGGGGTCCTGCCCGGCCGTCCACCGGCGATCCTGGTCGGCGCTCACTACGACACCGAGTGGCACCCGACGGGCTTCGTCGGCGCGAACGACAGCGCCGCCGGCACCGCCGCGGTGATGGAGCTCGCCCGCTCGCTCCCGGCCGAACTGCCCCAGAATCACCGCGAGATCCGCTTCGTCCTCTTCGACGGCGAGGAGGACCCGCCCGGCTGCAGCGACAGGGACTTCCAGTTCTGCGCGCTCCGCGGCTCGAGGGCGTACGCGACCGCCCACCCGGGGGAGATCGGGGACATGATCCTGCTCGACTACATCGCGAACCGGAGCGCGCGCATCGCCCGGGAGGCGAACTCGAACCAGGCTCTCTGGGAGCAGCTGCGCCAGGCGGCCGCTGAGGTCGGCGCGGCGGACATCTTCCCGGCTGGCGTCCAGGGCGGAGTGATCGACGACCACATCCCATTCCTCGAACAGGCGATCCCGTCGATCGACCTGATCGACTTCAGCTATCCCTACGCGGACACCGTCCAGGACACCGTCGACAAGCTCGACCCGGCGGTGCTCGACAAGGTCGGCGAGACGGTCGCCCGGCTCGTCATCAACCTCAACGACCGCGGCTAGTCGTACTCGTAGAAGCCGCCGCCGGACTTGCGCCCGAACTTGCCCTCATCCACCAGGGCGATCAGCCGGCCCGGCGGGCGGTGGTGGTCCTCGGCGCTGTCGGCATAGAGCGCCTTCCCGATCGCGACCGCCACGTCCACCCCGATCAGATCGAGCAGGGCGAGGGGCCCCATCGGGTAGTTGGCGCCGAGGGTCATGCAGCGGTCGACGTCCTCGGCCTCCATTCCGGTCTGCTCCATCAGGCGCACGGCGTCGAACAGGTAGGGGAAGAGCAGCCGGTTGACGACGAACCCGGGCTCGTTGGGGACCTCGACGACGGTCTTCCCGATCGCCTCGCACCAGGCCCGGGCACGCGGGCGGATCTGATCGCTGGCCGCGTCGGGCAGGCAGAGCTCGACGAGGTCCATCTTCAAAACCGGATTGAAGGGGTGCAGCCCGAAGACCCGCTCGGCACGGCCGCTCTCGGAACCGAGCTCGTCGAGCGAGAGGGAAGAGGTGGTGCTCGCGAGGTCGGCCTCGCCGGCCGCGTCGCCTACCGCCTTCAGCAAGTCCACCTTCGGTCCGAGCTCCTCGACCACCGCCTCGACCACCAGGTCGCTGTCCGCGAGGTCGCCGGTCTCGGTGGTCACCTTGATCCGATTGGCGTCGCCCCCGTCGACCTTTGCCGACAGGGAGTGGGCCTGCTCCTCCGCTCTCCAGGCGGAGGCGTCGGACCGGGCGAGCAGGAGAACCTTCGACGCCACGCTCGCGCAGGCTGCGAGACCGGTGGCGATCGTCCCGCTCCCCGCGATCGCAGGTCGCTCGTATGTCTCCGCGCCCGACATGCGAGGGTGTCTATCACCCTCAAGCGAGTTACGCCTGCGGCGCACGCTCACACCAGCGGCGTAGAGTCGCGGCACTGGCTGACTCGCCAGTCAATGGGTGTATGCTGATCACTACAGGACTTGGTTGCTTGAAGAAACCGACTGAGGAGGCAAGAGGTGGCTGAGAACGGAAAGTTCGGTGGACGCGAGGTCGTGATCGTGGAGGCCGCTCGCCTTCCGGTTGGGCGCGGACACGAGGAGAAGGGCTACTACAAGGACGTCCACGCCTCGAACCTGCTGGCCAAGACCTACGGCGCCGTGATCGAGCGGGCCGGCATCGACCCCTCCGAGGTCGAGGACGTGGTCGCAGGCTGTGTCCAGCAGTTCGGCGAGCAGGGCATCAACATCGCCCGCAACGCCTGGCTCGAGGCCGGTCTGCCGATGGAGACCCCGGCAACCACGGTCGACCGCCAGTGCGGGTCGGCGCAGCAGGCCGTCAACTTCGCCGCCGCCCTGGTCGCCTCAGGGGTCCACGACGTCGCCATCGGAGGCGGGGTCGAGCACATGGGGCACATCTCCTTCGCGGACTCCGCCGAGGTGATGAAGGAGCACGGCTTCGCCTTCTCGCCCCAGCTGCTCGAGCGCTACAACCTCGTCCCCCAGGGGATCTCGGCCGAGATGATCGCCGACAAGTGGGAGATCCCCCGGTCGGAGCTCGACGAGATCGGCCTCCGCTCGCACACGCTCGCCCATCAGGCGACGGAGGAGGGCCGCTTCGAGCGCGAGATGATCCCCTGGCAGAACAACGGCGACACCTACGTCACCGATCAGGGCATTCGCCCCCCCGCCGAGGACTCCCTCGAGAAGCTGGCATCGCTGAAGACGGTCTTCAAGGAGGACGGCAAGATCACAGCCGGCAACTCCTCGCAGGTCTCCGACGGCGCGGCGGCCGTGCTGCTGACGACCCCCGAGAAGGCCAAGGACCTCGGACTCACCCCGCGCGCCAAGATCGTCGACCAGACGACAGTCGGCGTCGACCCGGTGCTGATGCTCACCGGTCCCATCCCGGCGACCAGGAAGATCCTCGATCGCAACGGGATGAAGATCGACGACATCGACCTGATCGAGATCAACGAGGCGTTCGCCTCGGTGGTGGCGGCCTGGCGGCGCGAGCTCGAGCCGGACATGGACCGCGTCAACGTCAACGGCGGCGCGATCGCGATCGGCCATCCGCTCGGCTCGACCGGCGCGCGCCTGATCACGACGCTGCTGCACGAGCTCGAGCGCTCCGACAAGGAGATCGGATTCGTCACGATGTGCTGCGGCGGCGGCCTGGGCACCGGCACCCTGATCCAGAGAGTCTGACCTCACGCTTGGGCCGCTACGCGCGTTGAGGTAGCGATGGCCCCTAGGCCCGCAGGTGCGCATGCCCGAAAGCCGGCTCAGAGGTGGAGCGCGGACGATCGCTACCTGATGCGCGCCGACAAGGTGCTGCGCCGGGTGATGGAGGAGGTGGGTCCCATCCATCCGGACATCGATCGGCGAGGCAGCCGGCCGGACCCCTGGGAGGCCTTGGCGCGGGCGGTCGTCGGGCAGCAGCTCTCCACAAGAGCGGCGGCCTCGATCTGGAACAAGCTGACCGATCTCTTCGGCGGACGGACTCCGAAACCCGAAGAGCTGCTTCGCAGGAGGCCCACGACCCTGCTCAGGGCCGGGCTCTCGAAGGCAAAGGTCAGCTACTTGCGCGATCTGGCTGCGCGCATCAAGGATGGCCGTCTGGACCTGCAGCGCCTCCAGGACCTCTCGGACGAGGACGTGTGTGCCGAGCTGGTCGAGGTGAAAGGAATCGGTCGGTGGTCCGCCGAGATGTTCCTGATCTTCCATCTGGGTCGCCAGGACGTCGTTTCGGCGGGCGACCTCGGCATCCGGCGCGCGATCCAGTTCGCTTATGGGATCGATGAGCTGCCGGGCCCCGAGGAGATCGACCGGATCGCCGAGGCCTGGCGGCCTCACCGCACGCTCGCGGGCCTGTACCTCTGGCGGTCGCTCGCCGCCACGCCGATCGAGCAGCCCGAAAAATAGGCTCCCGGGCCGTGCCAGCCCTCGAACGCATCTCCATCGCAGCGATCGGGGACACGCCCGCGGACCTCGCCGAGCAGGCGGGCGCCGCGGAGGCGGCCGGCATTGACTGTGTCTGGACGCCGGAGCTGTTCCGCAGTTCCATCACCCAGGCGACCTGGCTGGCGGCGAAGACCGAGAAGGTCGGAGTCGGGACCGGCATCGCCTGGGCCTTCACCCGCAGCGCCTTCATCCTCGCCGTCAGCGCCCTCGACATCGACGAGATGTCGGGCGGCCGCTTCCGTCTGGGGCTCGGGGCCGGGGTGAAGCGCCTGAACGAGACCTGGCATTCGGTCGAGTACGGAAAGCCGGCGCCTCACCTGCGCGAGACCATCCAGGCGACCCGGCTGATCATGGAGAAGGCCTCGACGGGCGAGCCGATTCGGTACGACGGCGAGTACCAGGAGATCGACATCAAGGGCTGGGTCCGGCCTCACAAGCCAGTCCGCGAGCGCGTACCGATCTACACGGCCGGGATGCAGGAGGGCATGTGCCGGATGGCCGGGGACGTGGCGGACGGTTTGATCGGGCATCCGATGTGCCCGCCGCGCTGGGTGGACGAGGTGATGCTGCCCAATATGGAGACCGGCCTGTCGCGATCAGGGAGACGGCGGTCCGAGATCGACTTCATCCCGACCGTCTGCTGCGCGATCGACGACGACGAGGCTCGCGCCCTTGACGCGGCGCGTCGCACGGTCGCCTTCTATGCGACGGTCCGCACCTACAGGCCACTCTGGGAGTCGCACGGCTTCGCCGCCGCCGCGGCTGCCGCTGGGGACGCCTTCCGCAAAGGCGACCTGGCTGCGGTGCCGGAGGCGATCACGGACGAGATGGTGGACGCCTACACCGCGGCCGGACCGGTGGACAAGGTCCGCGCCCGCGTCGAGGAGGCGGCGAAGCGCGGGGACGGGGTCTGGTTGACGCCGCCGACCTACTTCATCCCCCCGGAGCAGGTCGGCGAGTACCAGGCGAAGCTGATCGAAACGTTCGGCCCTTCGAGCTAGCCGGGAAGCTCGTCGACGAACTGCTTCAGCTTCCGCTGGTCGCGCAGCGGGGCGCCGTGCCCGAAGCAGACGAGCTCCGGCTCGAGTGGCAGCTGCTTCAGGATGCGGCCCGTCGACTGGCGGCAGCCGGCGTCGATCAGGACGTCGCCCGCCAGGTAGGCGTTGACCGCCCAGGGCAGACCGGGAAGGCACTTGATGTGCCAGACACGGTCGGCGAGCTCCTTGATCAGTGCGTGACACCGGTGCCGCCTCGCGGATCACCGCTGTGCTCCGCGAGGTCGTTCAAACGGGCGATCTGGATCTCCCCCTCGCGCCTCACCGGATCGTCCTCGGGTAGTCCCTCGATCAGCCGCTCGATCCGGTTGCGGATCTGGAGGGCGAAGTGGGGAGTGGAGGGCCCGGCCAGCGCGCGAATGTCCTCGACCGTGACCGGCCTGGTCAGACGATCGGGCCGCTCGGCCTCGCTCACTTCTTTTCCTTCTGGGGAGTTGGGTTCGGCTCGCTCTCGACACCGCCGGGCTGGGCGACGCCGGCCGTGCCGCCACCCTGGCCGGCTGAGTTGCCGATCGGCGCGAGCTCCGCGAGCTCGTCCACCGCCGCCTGGACCTGTCCGCCGATCGCGGTCGCGTCACCCATCAGCCAGACGTGGTTGTACACGGCGCGGGTCGGATCCGTCGCGTAGCCGGGCTTGATGTCGAGCAGGAAGCTCCGCAGCTCCGGCGGCAGCGCGTCCGCCGTATCGGTGATCAGCAGCGGCCCCCACTTGCCGCTCGACGCCAGCGAGGCTGCGGCCGCCGCATCCAGGGCACGATCCGAGTTGGCGAGCTCCATGCCGTGACCCGGATCGTTCAGGTTCCAGCCGAAGGAGCCGTCGGTGTAGCGGGCGAAGAGGAGGGCGTTCTGAACGACGCCCGTGGCGCCGAGCCGCTGCACGCTCGCGGACACCCGTCCGATCTGCGAGATGGCCGCCTTTGAGATCACGGACTCGGGCCCGAGCACGTAGACCGCTGCGGCTGCGTGGCGCCGCAGGGCCGCCAGCGTCGCCGACGGAACCTGGTTTCGCCCGGTGAACAGGACCGGGTCGCCCGCGCGGGCGGCCCAGGCGGCGGCCGGCATCGCATAGCCCGGGCCGTCGGAGCTCACGACGACGATGTGTTCCGGCTCCCGCTTCATCAGCCGCTGGCGGAGTTGGTCGATGGAGTTCGCGATCTCGGACGGTGAGTCGCCGTGGAGCTGATCGGAGCGAAGGCCCGAGGGGACCGCGGCGCCATCCGTGGAGTAGACCTGGGTCTCGGCGGGACCGTCGCCCTGCGGGTCGAGTTGCGCCAGAGCCTGGGTGGTGACGTCCGGAACGGAGCCGTGACCGCTGATCAGCACCGGGATCCGGGTTGGCGGCCCAGCCAGCACCGACGCGGCGACGCCGGCCTGCCAGTCGTCGTCCGGTACGAGCACCGTGGACTGCAGCGGCTTGGCGCCCGGAGCCGGCGGATGGGTCGCAAGGGCCGCGGCGGCCGCGTCGGCGGTCGGATCCGGCCCGCTGATCCGGGTCGTGTTCCGGGTCGCCACCAGCGGGAAGCCGAGCGTCCCGACCGGGACCTGCTGGGCGTTGTCGGTCGCGACCGCGATCGTCACCACCCGCGTCTCCGAATTGCCGCCCCCGCCGAACTGATTGGTCACCGCCAGCACGACCACCACCGCGACGAACAGGGCCAGGCCCGCGGCGATCAGCCCGCCCGTCCCGAGGCGGCGCGGAAGATCGAAGCGCAACCCGTCGATGGCTCTCTGGATCGGGCGGGGGAGCCGCATCCAGGCGAACGCTACCCCAGTAGACTGGCTGACTGACCAGTCAATCGGTTTTCCAGTCAAGCGGGTTGCTCCTCGCTGCTCTGCGGAGCATCGCCGCATAGAAAGGCAGGCCCTCGACATGGACTTCGCCCTCTCCGACGAGCAGCGGGAGCACCGGGAGCACGTCCGCAGGTTCGCCCGCGAGGTCATCCGTCCGGTCGCGCGCAAGCACGACGAGGAGGAGAGCACTCCCTGGGAGGTGATCAAGGAGGCTCGCAAGTGGGGGCTGCAGGGCCTCGAGCACATGCAGCGGATGGGCGCCGACCGCGACGGCCAACTCGGAGTGACCACCGCCGAGGAGCTGCACTGGGGATGCGCCGGGATAGCCCTGGCCATCCAGGGCTCCGGCCTGGCGGCGGCTGGGATCGCCGCCTCCGGTTCTCCCGAGCAGATCGCGGAGTGGGTGCCGCAGTGCTTTGGCACCGACGAGCAGATCCAGCTCGGCGCCTACGCGGTCACCGAGCCGCAGGCCGGCTCGGACGTGAAGAGCCTGCGGACGACGGCGAGGCTCGACGGCGACGAATGGGCCCTGAACGGCACGAAGGTATTCATCACGAACGGCGGGATCGCCGACGTCCATGTGGTCGTCGCCACCGTCGACCCGGAGCTCGGGCACCGCGGCCAGGCCTCCTTCGTGATCGGCCCGGGGACGCCCGGGCTGCGCCAGGGCAAGAAGGAGTCCAAGATCGGCATCCGGGCCTCCCACACCGCCGAGGTGATCCTGGAGGACTGCCGGATCCCGGTCGAGAACCTGCTCGGCGGCATGGACAAGCTCGATCGCAAGCTCGAGCGCGCCCGCTCCGGCCAGAAGGCGGGCTCCTCGAACGCGCTGGCGACCTTCGAGATGACCAGGCCGATCGTCGGGGCGTCGGCTCTCGGCATCGCGCAGGCCGCCTACGAGTGGACGCTCTCCTACCTCTCCGACCAGACGGTCGACGGCGGCAAGCCTGCGCTCGAGGAGCAGCGCATCCAGCAGGTGCTCGCCGACGTCGCCATGGAGATCGACGCCTCCAGGCTGCTGGTGCAGCGCGCCGCATGGATGGGGCGCAACGGCGTCCCGATGTCCGGCGGCCAGGGCTCGATGTCGAAGCTCAAGGCCGGCGACGTGACGATGTGGGCCACCACCACCCTGATGGAGCTCGTCGGCCCATACGCGCAGACCACCGACTGCCCGCTGGAGAAGTGGTTCCGGGACGCCAAGATCTACCAGCTGTTCGAGGGCACCGCCCAGGTGCAGCGATTGGTGATCTCGCGGATGCAGGCGCGCACCTACCAGGAGCGCTTCGCGGAGGCGGCCGAGATCGCCAAGCAGGCCATGAATGGCCCGACCTCAAACGGCTCCGGCGACGGGGCCGAGCAGGAAGCCGGCGCGGTCTCGGCCTAGCGCGCTGCAACCGCCGTTTCAGTTCCCGCCGCGGCGCGCGTTCAACCTTCAGCGAAGATGACTCGATCGAAGCGCTTGACATTGGCGCTCTTCGGCGCCCTGCTGGTCTGCGCCTGCGCGATGGCCGTGGGCAACGCCTCGGGCAAGAGCCTCCAGGAGAGGCTCGGCGTGGCCCAGGACAAGCTCTCGCACGCGAAGGCGCACGCCGGCGTGCTGACGACGCGGATCAGCCATGAGTCGGCCCAGCTCGACCAGCTGACCCGCGAGGTCGCCGACCTGCGAAACAGGGAGGCGGCGGTCGCCGCCCAGCTCGCGCAGAAACAGGTCGAGCTCGAGCAGGCACAGGCGCGGCTCGACCATCTCAAGCAGCGGCTCGGCCAGGCCGTCCAAATCCTCGAGCAGCGGCTCGTCGCGATCTACGAATCGAACGAGCCGGACCTGATCACGGTGCTTCTCCAGTCCCACGGCTTCGATGACCTGCTCGCGCGCACCGCGTACATGCGGACCCTTCAGGATCAGGACAACGACATCGTCGCCAGGGTCCGGGGCCTCCGCAACGAGATGCAGCTCACCGTCAACACGGTCCGTGCCGCCCGCGACCAGATCGCAGCGCGGAAGCAGGAGCTCGAGGCGACCAGGCTGGCGCTGCGCAAGCGGACCGAGGAGCTCGCCACGGCGCGGCGCAAGCAGCACGCCACCCTGCTGCGGGTACGCAAGCAGCAGGACGACCTCGAGGGGGACCTCTCCGACATCTCCCAGAAGATCGCCGAGCAGCTTGCTCAGCAGGCGGGCGTCCTTCCGGCCGGGCCCGTCAGGCCGGGCGGAAGCGGGTTGATCTGGCCGGTGAACGGCCCAGTCGTCTCCGGCTTCGGAATGCGCTGGGGACGCATGCACGAGGGAATCGACATCGCGGTGCCCACCGGGACGCAGATCCGGGCGGCCTCTTCGGGGACGGTCTCGATCGCCGGCGTCGCGGGCGGCTACGGGAACTACACCTGCATCGATCACGGCGGCGGGCTCTCCACCTGCTACGCGCATCAGGAGCAGATCCTGGTCTCCTCCGGGCAGTCGGTTGCGCAAGCCCAGGTGATCGGCATCTCGGACTGCACCGGGCATTGCCTCGGGCCCCACGTGCACTTCGAGGTTCGGGTCAATGGGCAGGCCGTCGACCCGCTCGGCTATCTGTAGCGGCCTCCCCGTTACTCGGTGATCCGCAAAGTGCGGGGCTGGAACGGACGTTTACCTCGCTATTGGGGTTTTCATGGTCCGTCATATGAGGGACGATCCACGCACCGTGAGTGCGCGTAATTGGCTCGCCACGCGGGGTGGGGAGGCTCACACGGCAAGCCGGACATCAGAGAGCCTCATCGTCGGCGTGGGCGCCTCCGGCGGCCTGCTCGCCGGGGCAGCGATCGTCTTCGTCACCGTGATCGGCGTCGTGTCCTTCAACGTCTGGCCGTCGGCCGCGGGCGTCTCGTCCAGCGGCGGGAACCTCGAGCTGAGCGCCGCGAGCCCCTCGTCCGGAGGTGGTGGCGGCGCCACCGCCGCTCCGTTGAGCGCGGCTTCCGGCCAGCTCGCCTCGGCGACGCTCGCGCTCGGAGGCGGCGGCGGAGGCGGTCCCGCCGGCGGCGGCGCGCCCAACCACAGCGGCAATGGTGGCGGCGCGGGTGGCCATCCCGGCGCCGGAGGTTCGGCACGCTCGGCGAGCGCGCCCTCCTCGCCTCCGAGCTCCGGCGGCGGCGGGTCCAGAGGTGGGCCCCAGCCTCGGACCGGCGAGGCGATCCCCGGCGACAACGGCACCTCGAAGCCATCGAGCGGTCGCCACGATGCCCGCATCGACAAGCCTCAGCTGCCGAGCGTTCAGATCGGCCACGGCGAACACGGAAACGGCAACGGCAACCGCGGCAGCGGCGGCGGCCATGGAAACGGCCACCACAAGAGCCCGGGTCGGTCGCGCGGCACTCCCGCATCCCCGCCGTCGAGCGGGACCGGCGATGGCCGCGGCCATGGCTCCCGCGGCCACGGGAACTAGTCACCGGCTAGCCACTCGAGTCCCGGGCTGCTAGCTCGCGCTCGAGCCAGCGCAGCGCCACGCCCTGGAGCTCGGCATCGTGCTGCACGGTCGTGTGCGCTCCACCGGCGGCGATGATGAGCTTGCGCGGCTCGCCGGCCCGCTCGTAAAGGTCCCGGGAGCGATCGCTCGGGATCTGGGTGTCGCCCTCCGCGTGCATCAGCACCAGGGGACGCGGGGCGATCCGCTCGACCGCCTCGCCGATGTCCTGGGCCAAGAGCCAGGCCTCCAGGCCGACCGGATCGCCGACTCGCATCTCGAGCCTGCCACTGCGCAGCCCGCTGGCGAGGTGCTCCTGGCCCGCCGGGCAGATCGCGATCACGCCGGCGATCTCCTGCGAGGCCGCGGCCGCTTGGATGGCGAGGAAGCCGCCGAGGCTGGAGCCGCGGACCGCGACCCTGCCGGCGTCGACGCCATCCTGCGATGCGATGAGGCGAGCCATCGCGATCACGTCATCGACCGCGGCCCCGGACATGGCGCGGCTCGGAATCGCCGTGGCCGGCCAGATCGAAGGCGAGCGCGGCCCAGCCGGCGGCGGTGGCGAGCCGCGCGAAGTCGGCATGGTTCTGCTTGCGCGAGCCCGCGCCGTGCACGATCACCACGCCCGGCCAGGGCGGCGGGTCGTCGGGCAGCCAGAGCGCGTAGGCGAGCCCACGTTCCTTCTCCTCGCGGTCGGGCCGCCGGAGGCGAGAGCGCTCCATTGCGGGGATTCTGGCCGATGTCGTTCAGAATCCCTGCCCATGGCAACCAGGGCAGATAGCGCTGAACCCGTCGCGGCCGACCCGATCGCCGCCTCGCCGGTCTACCCGGCCGGCTCTCGGGTGAACGAGCGCGGCCACCTCGAGGTCGCGGGTTGCGACGTGGTGGAGCTCGCCGAGCAGTTCGGCACGCCGGCCTACATCTACGCGGAGGACGACCTGCGCCGCCGAGCGCAGGACTACGTGGGCGCCTTTGAGCGGCGCACCGACGCGTTCGAGGTGATCTACGCGAGCAAGGCGTTCCCCACCACAGCGGCGTATCGGGTGATGCGGGAGGAGGGCCTCTCGGTGGACGTCGCCTCCGGCGGCGAGCTGCACCTCGCTCTGGCGGCGGGCTTCGACCCCGCGCGCATCCACCTCCACGGAAACAACAAGACGGAGGCGGAGCTCCGCTACGCCTTCGAGGCCGGGGTGGGCCATCTGATCCTCGACTCCCTCGACGAGATCGAGCTCGCCGACCGGCTGCTCGACCGTCCTCAGAAGGCGCTGATAAGGGTCACGCCCGGCATCAAGCCATCCACCCACGACTACGTCCAGACCGGGCAGCTCGACTCCAAGTTCGGATTCGGGCTCGCCGACCGGCTGGCTGAGCAGGCCGTCGATCGCGTGCGCGGGTCCGATCACCTGGAGCTCGTCGGGCTGCACGCGCACATCGGCTCCCAGATCTTCGAGCTCGAGCCCTACGTGAAGGCGATCGAGGTGATCGCCGACTTCTGTGACGCGGCGGACCTCGAGCCGGACCTGCTCAACGTCGGCGGGGGCCTCGGTATCGCATACCTCGACTCCGACGAGCCGCCTTCGATCGAGGACTACGTCGACGTCAAGGTGCGCGGCGTCGCAGCAGGTCTTCGACCCCGTCCCCAGGATCCTGGTCGAGCCGGGGCGCTCTCTGGTGGGCAACGCCGGCATCACGGTGTATCGGATCGGCACCGTCAAGGAGATTCCCGGAGTCCGAACCTACGTCGCCGTCGACGGGGGCA
Source organism: uncultured Solirubrobacterales bacterium (assembly GCA_963728755.1). Lineage (GTDB taxonomy): Bacteria > Actinomycetota > Thermoleophilia > Solirubrobacterales > 70-9 > DASUPK01. Next base: position 130,585 of record CAVSLI010000018.1, read on the forward strand.
TGTCCGACAACCTGCGCCCGATGCTCTACGGCGCCCGCTACGAGGCCGTGATCGCGGATCGGGCAGGCGAGACGCCCGACACGCTGGCGACGATCGCCGGCATGCACTGCGAGTCGGGGGACGTGCTGGTTCGCGACACCGAGCTCGCGGGCGCTCGCGTCGGCGACGTGCTGGTCACTCCGGCGACCGGCGCGTACGGGCACGCGATGGCCAACAACTACAACGGCGTGACGCGGCCGCCGGTGATCTTCTGTCGCGACGGGGGGGCGAGGGTCGTCGTCCGTCGCGAGACCTGGGACGACCTGCGCAGCAGGGACGAGTGATGGCCGAGGCCGTGAAGGTCGGGATCCTCGGCAAGGGGACCGTTGGAGCCGCCTTCCGTGAGCTCCTTGAATCCCGCGCCGAGATGGTGGCCGAGGTCTCCGGGAAGCGCCCTGCGGTGGCCGGGGTGCTGAGCTCGAGCGAGGGGGACTTCGCCGAGATTCTGGCCGCCAGCGAGATCGTCGTCGAGCTGATCGGCGGGACCGATCCCGCGCTCGACTACGTCACCCGGGCGCTGCGCGATGGGAAGCATGTGGTGACTGCCAACAAGCAGCTGCTCGCGCAGCATGGCGAGGAGCTGGTGGCCGCGGCCCGCCAGGGCGGGGCCCAGCTGCGCTTCGAAGCGGCAGTGGCGGGCGCGATCCCGGTGATCCGCGTCGTGCAGGAGAGCCTGGGCGCGATCCCGATCGAGAAGGTGTTCGGGATCGTCAATGGGACGACCAACTACATCCTCACCGAGATGGCCCGCAGCGGCCTCTCCTATGAAGAGGCGCTGAAGCAGGCCCAGGACCTCGGCTACGCGGAGGCCGACCCGACCGAGGACGTCGGCGGCGCCGACGCCGCCGCCAAGATGGCGATTCTCGCCCGGCTCGCCTTCGGAGCTCCCGTGAACCTGGAGGACGTCCCGTACGAGGGGATCGAGCGGATCAAGCCCGATGACCTTGCCTACGCCAAGGAGCTCGGCCTCTCCTTGAAGCTGCTCGGCGTCGCGGAGCGGGTGGGGGAGGATGCGATCAGCGTTCGGGTCTTTCCCTGCTTCCTCTATCCCGGGCACCCGCTCTCGCCGATCGAGGGGCCGTTCAACGCGGTGATGGTCGAGTCGCCGGCGATCACCGAGATCACCATGTCGGGTCCGGGCGCCGGCGGCCGAGAGACGGCCTCGGCTGTGCTCGGCGACGTCGTCTCCGTGATCGCCGGCGGCTCGCCGCTCTTCGAGGAGACCGCGAAGCTCGAGATCGCGGAGGACGTCGAGATGGCCTTCTACCTGCACCTCGAGGTGGACGACCGCCCCGGCGTGCTCGCCCAGATCGCGGAGGTCCTCGGCGACAACGGGGTGTCCGTGCGGAGCGTCGTCCAGCGCGGGCTGGGCGGCGAGGCGCAGCTGATCATGGTCATGCACCCGGTCCCCGAGAAGCGCTTCGGGGCCGCGCTCGAGAGGATCGCCAAGCTCGACTTCCTTCGCTCGCCGCCCCGATCTATCAGGGTGATCGAGGAGGAGTTCGGCTAGACCGCGCCCATGCCGACCCCACTGATAGAGCGCTACCGCGACCGTCTCCCGCTCGAGCAGGGTGACCCGGTGGTGACGCTCAACGAGGGCTCGACCCCGCTGATCCACTCGCCGCGGCTCTCGGAGCGATTGGGAGCGGAGGTCTATCTCAAGTTCGAGGGCACGAACCCCACGGGCAGCTTCAAGGACCGGGGGATGACGGTCGCCGTCTCACGGGCCAAGGGCGCCGGAGCCGAGGCAATCATCTGCGCCTCGACCGGCAACACCGCCGCGAGCTGCGCCGCCTACGCGGCGCGTGCCGGCCTACGCGGCGCGGTGATCGTGCCGGAGGGGAAGATCGCGATCGGCAAGCTCGCCCAGGCACTGATGCACGGCGCACGGGTGATCGCCCTCGAGGGCAACTTCGACCGGGCACTCGAGATCGTCCGGGAGATCGCCGAGAAACACCCGGTCGAGCTCGTCAACTCGGTCAACCCCTACCGGATCGAGGGCCAGAAAACGGCCGCGTTCGAGACCTGCGACGAGCTCGGCGACGCCCCCGCGGCCCTCGCCATCCCGGTCGGCAACGCCGGCAACGTCACGTCCTGGTGGGCGGGCTTCCAGGAATACGGGGCCTCCCCGATCCTCTACGGCTTCCAGGCCGCCGGGGCAGCCCCGCTGGTGGAGGGTCACCCGATCGAGAACCCGGAGACCGTTGCCTCCGCGATCCGGATCGGCAACCCCGCGCGCTGGGAGGAGGCGATGAACGCCTTCACGGCCTCGCGTGGACGGGTCGCCGCGGTCACCGACGACCGGATCCTCGAGGCGTATCACTGGGTGGCCTCCAGCGAGGGGGTGTTCTGCGAGCCCGCCTCGGCAGCCTCGATCGCCGGGCTCCTGGCCCACGGCCTGCCCGTGGCCGACGGGATGGAGAAGCCCGAGAGCGTGGTCTGCGTGCTGACCGGGCACGGGCTGAAGGACCCCGACAGCGCGATCGGCAAGGCCCCCGCCGTCACTGGGTGCAAGGCGGAGCTGGCAGCGGTCGAGAAGGCCGTCTTCGACTAGCGGCGAGGATTCTGGGGTCAGAGCGCAGCATGGCGGATAGCCTCCGCCCGTGACCGCACGACGACGCCTGGTCAAGGTGCCGGCCTCATCGGCCAACCTCGGGCCGGGCTACGACGTTCTGGCAGCTGCGCTCGCCATGCACCTCGAGCTGGAGGTGGAGGAGACGGGGTCGTTCTCGGTCGAGGCGGATGGGCTGCAGGTTGCGCTCGACCGATCGAACCTCTGCGTGCGGGCCTTCGAGACGCTGCGGCCGGCCGACGGGATCGCCTTCCGGATCAAGAGCGAGATCCCCTTGGCCGTCGGGCTCGGCTCGAGCGCTGCGGCCATCGTCGCAGGCTTGCTCGCTGCCGACCATCTCTACGAGCTCGCCCAGGAGCCCCAGGACGTCCTGATCAAGGCCGCCGAGCTCGAGGGGCACCCGGACAACGTCGCGGCCGCGCTGCACGGCGGTTTCGTCGTCTGCGCCGAAGACGGCGGCGGGGTGACCGCGACGCGGCTCGACGCCCCTCAGGGGGTGGAGGCCATCGTCGTGATCCCCGGCGAGCAGGTGCCGACCGAGGAGGCGCGACGGGCGATTCCCGACCAGGTTCCCCTCGCGGACGCGGTCGCCAACATCTCGGCAGCCGTGGAGCTGGTGCTGGGCATCCAGCGCTCGGACCTCACCCTGATCGGCCGCGGGCTGGCGGATCGGCTGCACCAGCCTCACAGGGCGCACCTCTATCGGCGCTCGATGGAGATCGTCCAAGAGGCGCCGCGGATGGGCGCGATCGGGGCGACGATCTCCGGCGCCGGCCCGTCCGTGCTCGTCTGGACCTTCTGGCAGAGCACCGGTGACGTGATGAAGAAGCTCAACGAGAGGGTGGGGGACTGGGCGGAGGTGCGCCGGGTCCCGTTCTCTCCGATGGGCGCGGACGTGCCCGAGCTTTGAACTCTCCGGGCAACAGCGCGCTCTCGCTCTGGTCTGAGGACTCCTTTCTCTCGATCGCCTCCAAAGGCTCCGCGCTCTCGATCGGATCGGTTGGCTCGTTCGCCTCGATCGGGTCGGTCGGCTCGGCCGGGTCGGCATTCTCGGTAGCCTCGGCAGTCTCTGCGGGCTCGGTGATGTCGTGGGCCTCGGCGGGCTCGGTGCTCTCCTCGCGGGCCCGGGACTCGATCATGGGAGATCCCGAGCGATCCGACGCGGCGCTGCTCGCGGCCGGGATCCTGCTCGGCTGCGCGTGCGCAATCGCGGGCTGGGCGATCTACCGCCGCTGAGTGGATCAGTCGAGCAGGCCGACCTGGCGGAGGATCGAGACGGAGTCCGAGTAGACGTCCTTGCGCTTGACCAGGCCGTCTTCGAACGGGATCACGTCGATGCCTCGCCATTCGACCGTCCTCCCGGTCGGCTCCGCGACGAGATCGCCTCGGCGCATCGTGTTCGAGTGGGTGGCGCTGGCGGTCCACTCCTGGGTGACGACGCCGTCGCGGACATAGAGGCGCCGGGTCTCGAAGTGGATGTCGGGCCAGGTCTCGAAGATCGCGCCGATGTGCTCGCGGGCATCATCGCCCTGCGCGGATTCGCCGGCGGTGTGGTTCTCGAAGACCATGTCGGGGGCGTGCATGGACATGATCGCGTCGAGATCGTGGTCGTTCCACGCCGCGTTGTAACGACCGATGGCGTCCTCGAGGCTCTGCGCCGAGTCGTCTCCCACGGTCGGAGAGGATATGTTCGGGATGGCCTGCGAGACAAGGGGAACGCGAGCGAGGAGGAGAGATGGCCGACGCTTACACGATCAGGACGGTGGAGGAGTTCGAGGAGATGGAGGGCAGCGGCGGAGCGACCTGGCGCCTGGCCCGCAAGACGCTGGGCGCCGAGGCGTTCGGCTTCAACGTCGTCGACATCGCGCCCGGGGGACAGATTCCCGAGCACGACCACACCGGCGACAATCAGGAGGAGGTCTTCATCATCCTCGACGGGCAGGCGACGATCGTCGCCGATGGCGAGGAGCACGAAGCGCCGACCGGGACCTACTGCCGCTACGCGCCCGAGGTGAGCCGGACGATCCGGAACAACTCCGACGCGAACGTCCGTGCCCTCCTGATCGGCGTCCCGGTCGAGAGCGGATACCAGGGGATGCCCTGGGGCTAGCTCGAGAGCCAGCTGCCGCCAGGGGGAACGACCCGTAGCCCCTCCGCCAGCTCGCCGGCTCGCTCGGGACCAAGGTCCGCCACCCGGGTGGCGCCGCTTTCCGTCAGCAGGTCGGCCAGCTCGCGCCAGGCGCGTCCGACGGGCACCACCTTCGCCTCCAGCCCGCCGCCGCTGAGGCCGCTGAGCTGCCCGGCGAGCGCCCGGGCGTCCGCCGCGGTCACCTCTCCGAACTCCTTGTACGCATCGCCGACGTAGACCTCGCGGCCGAGTACGTCGTTCTCGGGATCGGGCGGCATGGCTCCATTGTCCCCGACCGGATGAGGTTTTCCGGCCCTAATCGCATTCCTTGACACTCACAGGGGAGGGGAGTAGGTTCGCCGCGCCGGGAGCTTTCAGCGTCAAAACACCCGGTGCGAGAGGAGTGCAGGATGTGCCTGGCGATTCCGGGCCAAGTGGTTGAAGTGATCGACGAGGCCAACCGTCTAGCGAAGGTGGACGTGGCCGGCGTCCAGCGGAACGTCAACGTGGGACTGCTCGACGAGGAGGGCGAGGGGGCGGTACCCGGCGATTGGGTCCTGATCCACGTCGGTTTCGCGATCTCCAAGGTCGACGAGGAGGAGGCCCGCGCCACCCTGGGCCTGCTCGAGGGGATGGGGAAGGACTACGAGCAGGAGCTCGAGGAGCTCAAGGCGAGCGTGATCGAATGACCAGCCGCCACAACCCGTGGACGCGGCGGCGTTTCCGTCCCGGTTGCGGGGGGAGGAATCCCGGGCGATGACCGAGAGCCTCATCCCGAACTGTGATCACACGACGGGGTGCATCACCTGTGGGGATGAGGCGATCCGGATGCGGGTGCTCCGCATCGACAAGGAGCGGGAGCTCGCGCTCTGCGCCACGGAGGAAGGCGGGGAGCGCAGCAGCGTCGAGATCGCGCTCGTCGAGCCGGTCGCCGAGGAGGACGTCCTGCTGGTTCACGCGGGCACCGCCATCGCGCGTGCTGAGAGCGAGGTGGCCCCATGACGATGAAGTACATGGACGAGTTCCGCGACGCGGAGCTCGGCCGGGCGCTCGCCGGAAAGATCCTCGGGGCCGTGGAGCCGGGCCGTCACTACAAGGTGATGGAGGTCTGCGGCGGCCACACCCACTCGATCTACAAGTACGGGATCGACGACCTGCTCCCCGAGAACGTGGAGCTGGTCCACGGCCCGGGCTGCCCGGTCTGCGTGATCCCGATGGGCCGCGTCGACGACGGGATCGCGATGGCGACCGAGAACGACATCATCTTCACGTGCTTCGGCGACATGATGCGCGTGCCGGGCTCGGAGAAGACGCTCACCGACGCGAAGGCCGAAGGCGCCGACATCAGGATGGTCTACTCCCCGCTCGACGCGCTCCGGCTCGCCAAGCAGAACCCGGATCGCGAGGTGGTCTTCTTCGCGATCGGCTTCGAGACCACCGCTCCCTCGACGGCGCTGACGCTGAAGCGGGCCAGGGCCGAGGGGGTCACGAACTTCTCCTGCATGTGCAACCACGTGACGATCGTGCCGCCGCTGCGGGCGCTGCTCGCTTCCCCCGATCTCCGCCTCGACGGCTTCATTGGCCCGGGGCACGTCTCGACCGTCGTCGGCTGTCGGCCCTTCGAGTTCATCCCGAAGGACTACGGCAAGCCGGTCGTCGTCGCGGGCTTCGAGCCGCTCGACATCCTGCACGCGATCCGGATGATCCTGGGCCAGCTGTCGGAGGATCGGTGCGAGGTCGAGAACCAGTACGGCCGGGTGGTCCCGTACGACGGTAACCCGGCGGCGCTCAGGGTGATGTCCGAGGTCTTCGAGCTGCGCCCGCATTTCGAGTGGCGCGGGCTCGGCTTCATCTCCCAGAGCGCGCTCAAGCTGAGCGAGGACTACGCGGAGCTGGATGCCGAGAAGCGCTTCGGCGTGCCCGGCATCCGGGTGGCCGACCCGAAGGCGTGTCAGTGCGGCGAGGTGCTCAAGGGCGTCATCAAGCCGTACGAGTGCAAGGTCTTCGGGACCGCGTGCACCCCCGAGCACGCCATCGGGACCTGCATGGTCTCGCCGGAGGGAGCCTGCGCCGCCTATTACAACTACGGGCGCTTCGCCCGGGAGAAGGAGCTCGTCTGAATGAGTGAGCGCGGAGCAGCAGTTGGAGCGGAGCGCGATTCACGTGGGGCGGTCTCCGAGCGCGAGCAGAAGGTCCTCCAGATCATCGAGACCGCGCGTGCGAAGCGTCCCCGGTTCAAGGCCGAGACGGTCACCATGGCGCACGGCGCCGGCGGCAAGGCGACGCAGACCCTGATCGAGGGCCTGCTGGTGCCGGCGCTCGCCGAGGAGGGAGAGACGCTGGAGGAGATGGGGGACGCCGGCGTGGTCACGATCGACGGCCTCGGCGTCGCACTCTCCACCGACAGCTACGTGGTGCGTCCGATTCGCTTCCCTGGCGGCTCGATCGGCGAGCTCGCCGTGAACGGGACGGCGAACGACCTGGCGGTCGCGGGTGCGAGGCCGCAGGCGCTGAGCCTTTCCCTGATCCTCGAGGAGGGACTGCCGGCCGACGAGCTCCGCGCGCAGGTCGAGGCGATCGCCGAGGCCGCCAGGGCGGCCGCCGTCGAGATCGCGACCGGGGACACCAAGGTGGTCGAGCGCGGCCACGCGGACGGGATGTACATCTGCACCGCAGGCATCGGCATGATCGACCCGCGGGCGCAGTTGTCGCCGCGCGGACTGCGACCGGGCGACCGCATCCTGGTCTCCGGCACGGTCGGCGACCATGGCTCGGCGATCATGCTCGCCCGCGACGAGTTCTCGCTCGACGCCGAGATTCGCTCGGACACCCGGTCGCTGTGGCCGGCGGTGGATGCGCTCCTCGACGCCGCGGGCAACGAACTTCACTGCATGCGCGACGCGACCCGCGGCGGGGTGGCGTCCGTGCTGAACGAGCTGGCGCGGGCCTCCGGCGTCGCGATCAGCGTGCGCGAGGCCGACGTCCCGGTGAACCCGGCTGTCGCAGGTGCCGCCGAGATCCTCGGCATCGACCCGATGTACGTCGCCAACGAAGGGAAGCTGGTGGCGTTCGTCGCGCCGGAACGGTCGGAGGAGGCCCTCACGGCGCTCCGGTCCGTCTCGGGATGCGAGGACGCCGCGGAAATCGGAGAGGTCAAGGGAGAGCCGCCGGGGATGGTGCTCGTCGAGACCGCATTCGGAGGGAAGCGGGTCATGGACCAGCTGGTCGGAGACCCCCTTCCCAGGATCTGCTGAAGCTGGACAACCCGCTAGGAGGAGAGATGGCCAACGCAGTCGAGTTCGTACCGGACCAGGAGAAGACGGAGGCGGTCGAAGCCCACGTCATCTGGATGACGACCGGACTGGGCTGCGATGGCGACTCGGTCGCCATGACCTCGGCGGTCGATCCGAGCCTCGAGGACATCATCACCCAGGCGATCCCCGGCATGCCGAAGGTGATCGTCCACAACCCGGTGCTCGCCTATGAGAACGGCGACGAGTTCATGCAGGCCTGGTACGACGCCGAGGCCGGCAAGCTCGACCCGTTCGTCCTGATCGTCGAGGGCTCGATCCCGAACGAGGAGCTCTCGGGCGATGGCTATTGGGCGGCGATGGGCACGGACCACGACACCGGCCAGCCGATCACGACGAACGAGTGGGTGGACCGTCTCGCCCCGAAGGCCGCGGCGGTCGTGGCGCTCGGAACGTGCGCGACCTACGGAGGCATCCCCGCCATGAAGAACAACCCCACCGGGGCGATGGGGGTTGCCGATTACCTCGGCTGGGACTGGAAGTCGACGGCCGGTCTGCCAGTGGTCAACATCCCCGGTTGCCCGGCGCAGCCGGACAACACGACCGAGTCGCTCCTCTACCTGGCACTCCATCTCGCCGGGCGGGCTCCGGTTCCCGATCTGGACGACGCGCACCGGCCGACCTGGCTCTTCGGGCGCACGGTCCGCGAGTCGTGCAACCGGGGTGGCTTCTCCGAGCAGGGGGAGTTCGCGACCGAGTACGGCTCCGACCACCGCTGTCTGGTGAAGCTGGGCTGCAAGGGACCGGTCGTGAAGTGCAATGTGCCGGTTCGCGGCTGGCAGAGCGGCGTCGGAGGGTGTCCGAACGTCGGCGGGATCTGCATGGCGTGCACGATGCCCGGCTTCCCCGACAAGTACATGCCGTTCATGGACGAGGACCGTTGGGGCGGATTGGCCTCGTCCATCGAGCGGTTCACGATCGGCCCGATCGTCCGCAACTCCGCAGGCGGAACATCCGGAAGAAGTTCGATGTGGAGCCCGAGTGGCGCAGGCCTGGGAACCAGCTGACCACGGGCTACAAGTCCCGGTCCGCGGGCTACTCCCCGCCCGGGTCCTAGACGACGACCACCTTCGAGCAGAGGAGAGAGAAGAACATGGCAACGACAGAGACTCCGACTACATCGAAGAAGGTCGCCGTCAAGGAGATGTCCTGGGACCCGATCACGCGGATCGTGGGGTCATTGGGCATCCATACCGAGATCGACTTCGACGCCAAGAAGGTCGAGAAGGCGTGGTCGACCTCGATGATCTTCCGAGGGTTCGACATCTTCATGAAGGGGATCGACCCTCGGGACACGCATTTCATCACCAGCCGCATCTGCGGCATCTGCGGCGACAACCACTGCACGACGTCGTGCCTCAACCAGAACATGGCGTACGGCGTCAAGCCGCCGGCGCTGGGTGACCTGGGCTACAACCTCGCCGAGACCGCGGACTACATGTTCGACCACGCGATCTTCAACGACTGCATGGCGAACGTGGACTTCTGCGAGCAGATGGTCAGGGAGACCAACCCAAGTCTGCTCCAGAAGGCGGAAAAGACGGCCGCGCCCGGCCAGGACGTGCACGGCTATAAGACGATCGCCGACATCATGCGGGCGCTCAACCCGTTCACCGGCGACTTCTATCTGGAGACGCTCCAGGTGGCCCGTTACACGCGCGAGATGTACTGCCTGTTCGGTGGCCGGCACACCCATCCGTCGACGATCATGCCCGGCGGGGTCTCGGTCGACATCACGCACCAGACCTGCACGGACTACTACGTGCGGCTGATGCGCTACATCGACTACGTCAAGCGGGCCGTGCCGATGCACGACGACCTCTACGACTTCTTCCTGCAGGAGTTGCCGGGGTACGACATGGTCGGCTACCGCGACACGGATATCGTCTGCTGGGGCTACTTCGACGATCCCGACTACGTCGACACGACTACAGGAACATGAGCGAGTGGGGGCGGAAGCGCTACATCACCCCCGGCGTCGTGCTGAAGGGCGAGCTGATCACGACCGACCTGGTCGAGATCAACCTGATGATCAGGATCCTGCTGGGCAGCTCGTACTTCGACGACTGGACGAACGAGGAGACGTTCGTCACGCAGGACCCGCTCGGGAACCCGGTGGACAAGCGCCATCCGTGGAACAAGGTGACCCTGCCGAAGCCGCAGAAGCGCGACTGGCAGGACAAGTACAGCTGGGTCGCCTCGCCGCGGATCTACGACGAGCGCAACGACACCTACGTCGCCTGCGACACCGGCGGCGGGCCGTTCGCGCGCTGTGGGTGACGGCGAAGGCGGGGCTGGTGGACTTCGGCTACGCGAAGGCACGGGCGAGAGCATCAAAATGGTCCTGCCGAGAACCGCCTCGAAGCCCGAGATGGAGCTCGAGTGGAAGATCCCGGAGAAGTCCAACGCGATCGAGCGCGATCGGCGCGGACTACCACGAGGCGTACTCGGCGCTGATCGCGCTCCACAACCTGGAGCGGGCGCTGGCCGAGGTCCGGGCGGGTCGGACGAAGTCGTGGAACGACTTCAAGGTGCCACAGGAGGCGGTCTCGGTCGGCTTCGACGAGGCGGCCGGGGGGTGCTCCGCATCACATGGTGATCCAGGAGGGAAGGTGGCGAACTACCAGCCATACCCGCCGACGCCGTGGAACAGCAACCCGCGCGACACCTATGGGACTCCGGCCCCTACGAGGATGCGGTGGAGAACACGCCGATCTTCGAGGAAAACGGGCTGGAGAATTTCAAGGGCGTGGACATCATGCGGGCGGTGCGGAGCTTCGATCCGTGCCTGCGTGGTAGTGTATATGTATATAGGCGGGTTAGTAAGGTGTATAAATGAAGGGCTGCTAGGGTGTGAGATGGAGCTGAAGTAATAAGAGTGAAAGACGAGGGAAAAAGGAAGTGTTAGAGAGGGTGTGTAACTGATAGAGAGGGTAGAGAAAAGTAGATAAGGAGACAAGCGGAGAAGAGAAGTTGGTTGCAGAGATTTTCAAGATGTAAGGTGTAGGGTTGGTAAAGATAGGTGAAGATGAGTAGGAAGGGAAGGAGGGAGAATAAAGCGAGGATAGAAGAAGGAGTTGTAGCAGTTGCTGTTGATCCAAGATCTCTAAAGGTACGCAGAGGAGAGAGTTAGAGAGGGGCTAGAGGAAGTAGTAGTATATGGAATCCACGAGAATGTGAGCTGCCGGAAGGAGGGTAGTGAGGGTGAAGGAAGGAGAGGTGGGTAGTGAGGGAGGGGAGGAGGGGAGAAGAGGGAAGGGGGGAAGGAGGGGGCTACCGCGACACGGACATCGTCTGTTGGGGCTACTTCGACGATCCCGACTATGTCGACTACGACTACCGGAACATGACCGAGTGGGGGAGGAAGCGCTACATCACCCCCGGCGTCGTGCTGAAGGGCGAGCTGATCACGACCGACCTGGTCGAGATCAACCTGATGATCAGGATCCTCCTGGGCAGCTCGTATTTCGACGACTGGACGAACGAGGAGACGTTCGTCACGCAGGACCCTTTGGGGAACCCGGTCGACAAGCGCCATCCATGGAACAAGGTGACCCTGCCGAAGCCGCAGAAGCGCGATTGGCAGGACAAGTACAGCTGGGTCGCCTCGCCGCGAATCTACGACGAGCGCAACGACACCTACGTCGCCTGCGACACCGGCGGCGGCCCGTTCGCGCGCTCGTGGGTGACGGCAAAGGCCGGCCTGGTGGACTTCGGCTACGCGAAGGCCACGGGCGAGAGCATCAAGATGGTCCTGCCGAGGACCGCCTCGAAGCCCGAGATGGAGCTCGAGTGGAAGATCCCGGAGAAGTCGAACGCGATCGAGCGCGACCGCGCCCGGACCTACCATGAGGCCTTCTCGGCCCTGATCGGGCTCCACTGCCTGGAGCGGGCGCTAGGTGAGGTCCGGGCGGGCCGAACGAAGTCGTGGAACGACTTCAAGGTGCCCGGAGGAGGCGGTCTCGGTTGGGTTCTGCGAGGCAGCTCGCGGGGTGCTCTCGCACCACATGGTGATCCAGGACGGCAAGGTGGCGAACTACCAGCCCTACCCGCCCACGCCGTGGAACAGCAACCCGCGCGACACCTATGGGACCCCGGGCCCCTACGAGGATGCGGTCCAGAACACGCCGATCTTCGAGGAGAACGGTCCCGAGAAGTTCAAGGGCGTGGACATCATGCGGGCGGTGCGGAGCTTCGATCCGTGCCTGCCGTGCGGCGTCCACATGTATGACCAGCGCGGCGGTCAAGTCAAGAAGGTCACCCACACGCCGACCGGGCTGTCGTAACCCGGCATCGGAGCTCAGGAATGCCCGCCGAGGGAGCCGAAGCGGTCAGCCCCGAGACCCTGATCCAGAGGGTCGAGGAGCTGACCGCGCGGGTCGAACAGATTCCCGACGCCCAGTCGCGCAGAGTCGCCGAGGAGCTGATGGCGGCGGTTATCGACATGTACGGGTTGGGGTTGGCCAGGATCGTCGAGATTCTCGAAGGGGATGAGGGTACCGCCGAGGTCAGGCGGCAGCTGATCGACGATGGCGTGGTCGCAAGCCTGTTCCTGATCCACGACCTCTATCCCGTGCCGGTCGAGGAGCGGGTCATCGAGGCCTTGGACAACGTTCGGCCGTACATGGAGTCCCACGGCGGCAACGTCGAGTTGGTCTCGCTGGAGGACGGCGTCGCCCGGATCCGCCTGGAGGGCAGCTGCGATGGCTGCCCCGCATCGTCCTCGACGCTCGAGCTCGCGATCAAGACGGCGCTCGAGGAGACCGCCCCGGACCTGCTCGGCATCGAGGTGGAGGGGATCGATCAGGATCTGCTCAACCCGGTCGAGGTGACCGGCACGCCGCTTCCCGTGGTGCAGGCCGGCGGGTCGAGCGGCTCTGCGGACATCCCCGCGCCAACGGGCGCCGCGGGCTGGCGCGATCTGAACGGCGAGGTGGATGGCTTGGCAGAGGACCAGCTCGCCAGGATCGACGTGGACGGCACTCCGATCGTGGTCGCGAAGGTCGAGGGGTCGCTGCTCGCCTACCTCGACTCGTGCCCGAGCTGTGAGGGGTCCATCGCCGCTGCCGAGCTCTCCGAGGGCATGCTCACCTGTCCGACCTGCAACCGCCGCTACTTCCTGCCGAGGGCGGGCAGGTCCCTGGACGACGACAGACTTCACCTCGGTCCGGTCCCGCTGCTCGCTTCGGGGACCGATGGGGTGAGGGTGGCTCTCGCGCGATGAGCGGGAACGGGCGGCCGATCGAGGACGCGGTGGCGGCCCGAAGACGGACCAACGTGATCAGCGGCCTCCGCGGGCTCCGCGGCGTCGGGTCCCTGCCGAGGGAGAGAGACACCTCCGGCAGCGGAGCCGCTGGCGGCGATGAGCGCTGCGATCTCTGCGGCGTTGAGATCCCGCGCGAGCATGAGCACCTGCTGCACCTCGGCGATCGCCGGATCCTCTGTGCCTGCGCCACGTGCTGGGCGCAGCGCTCGGGCGACCCGGAGCTGCGACCGACGGGGAACCGGGTGGTCTGGCTGGACGACTTCGAGCTGCCTGACGATATGTGGGCGAGGCTGGAGGTGCCGATCGGCCTCGCCTTCTTCATGCGGAGCAGCTCGATCGGCGGGATGGTCGCGATGTACCCGAGTCCCGCCGGCGCGACCGAGTCCGAGCTCGAGCTGACCGCCTGGGAGGACCTGCGCTCCCTCAATCCCGAGCTGGATTCGCTCGAGCCCGATGCCGAAGCGCTGGTCGTCAACCGGATGTCCGAACCGCCCGCCTACGTGATCGCGCCCATCGACGAGTGCTACGGCATGGTGGGCGCGATCAAGATGAGCTGGGAGGGGATATCCGGAGGAGATGCGATCGAGCGCGCCGTCCCGACGTTCTTCGAGCGCCTCAGGCAGCGCTCGCGGGAGCCGCGATGAATGAGAGGCTCGAGGAAACGGCCCAACGGGGTGCTCCGCACCCGCGCCCGCCCGAGGTCGAGGCGGATACGGCGGAGCGGGGGGGACCGGAGACCTCCCGGCGTCCTGGCGAGCCTGGCCTGGAGCTCAGCATCGGCGGTGTCCAGGCGGTCCCTCATGCAGCCGCCCCGACGCTCCGCTTCATCCTCGAAGTCGAGGACGCCTCGGGACGGGAGATCTTCATGGCGGGGATCAGCGTCCAGATCCAGATCGAGCCGGCAAAGCGCAGCTACGATGCGGAGGAGCGCACAAAGCTCACGGAGCTGTTCGGCGATCCGCAGCGCTGGAGCACCACAGCCCAGCGGATGCACTGGACGAGCGAGAGCGTCCTGCTCCCCTCGTTCACGGGATCGACCATCGCTCAGATCGAGGTGCTCTGCAACTACGACGTCGAGCTCGCGGCCGCGAAGTACTTCCATTCGGTCGATGACGGCGAGATTCCGCTCGCCTTCCACTTCAACGGCAGCGTCTACTACTCGAGCGAGGGCGGACGCCTGCAGGTCGTCCAGGTGCCCTGGGACACGACAGCGGATTTCAAGATGCCGGTCTCGGCCTGGAAGGAGATGATCGACTCCTACTACCCCTACCGGGGCTGGGTGCCGGTGCACCGCGACACTCTCGACTCTCTCCAGCGGCTCAAGGCGAGGCTCGGAGCGCCAACCTTCGATGCGGCCGTGACCGAGCTGTTGGCGAAGGAGAGCTTCGATGAATAACTCGATCGAGGAGCTGGTCCGCTCGCTCCTCTACGAGGGCTACGCGCTCTACCCGTATACGCCGGGGGTGAAGAACGCGACACCGACGCCGTTCGGCATCGTCTATCCGCCGGGCTACGCAGCGGTACAGCCGGCCGCGTTCTCGATGCTCAGGCTCGAGGCGGTGGTGAAGACGGCCCCGGACGCTTCAGTCAAGGGGACCGTCCTCTTTCTGCAGGCAACCGGCGAGCGTCACGAGGCCGCGGAGCGCTCGCTCGAGCTGGGGCCCGTGACCCTCGCGGCGCTGGCGCGCGGCCCGGTGCGTGAGACCTTCGGCTTCCCGATGGACGCAGGCGAGCTCCAGGGCCGGATCGCGATGCGCGCGGAGCAGCTCTCGCCCACCCTCGCGAGGGTGCGCCTCTGCGTCCACAACGAGACCGAGGTGTCCGGCGACGCCACCGAGGTCCCACGTGGCGAGGCGCTTCGTCACAGCCTGGTCTCGACCCACCCGCTGCTCGAGGTGGATGGGGGCCGCTTCATCTCACCGCTCGAGCGGGAGGGCCCGGAGGGCGAGGCCGCCCTCGCCAGCGAGCCCGTGAATACCTTTCCGGTGCTGCTCGGCGACGAGGACAGGGCGGTTCTGGGGGCGGCGATCATGCTGCCGGACCATCCCGAGCTGGCGCCGGAGAGCCTCGGCAACCTGTTCGACAACACGGAGATCGAGGAGGCGCTGCTGCTCCACGTCCACACCCTCAGCGATGAGGAGCGGCAGGAGATCTCCGGCCAGGACCTGGCCGTGAGAGAGATGATCGAGCGCGCCGAGTCGACGACCGGAGAGGACATCATGGGTCTTCACGGTCGGCTCACCTACACCGAACCCGAGAACGGCGAGGACCGAGGGGTGAGCAATGGCCGTCCTCCCACGCCGCCGCCGGGGCTGGACGAGATCCAGGGCGAGAGAGAGATTGCGGCCGCGGGGGCGATCGTGCGGCTCGGGGACAAGATCGTGCTGCGCCCGGGAACCGAGGGCGACGTCTACGACAAGATCCTCGACGGCCGCACGGCGACCGTGGAGCGGATCTACAAGGGCTATGACGAGCGGATCTATCTCGGCGTGACCGTCGACGACGATCCCGGGCAGGACCTCCTCCGGGAGACCGGCCGTTTCCTGTTCTTCTTCGCCGACGAGGTGGAGCCGGTGCCGCGATGAGCCAGGGACGCGAACGCCTTACGGAGCTGCCGGACGTGGCAGACCTGACCGAGCCCGAGCTCCCCGAGATGGAGAAGCAGATCCTCGTCGCCGGCGTGGGCAACGCCTGGCTGGGCGATGACGGGTTCGGCGGGCACGTCGTGAACCGACTGCTGGAGATCGGAGTCCCGGCGGGCGTGCACGTTCAGGACTTCGGCTCCGGCGGTCTCGACCTGGCCTACGAGGTGATGCGCGGCTACCACGCCATGGTCCTGGTTGACGTCAGCCAGCAGGGCGGCGAGCCGGGGGATGTCTACGTGATCGAGCCCGACCAATCGGAGTTCAAGCCGATCGAGGACGGCGAGGCGATCAGCCCGCACGGCATGGACCCGCAGACGGTCCTGCGGTTCGTCAAGTCGGTACACGGCTGGCCGGGCAAGGTCGTGGTCGTCGGTTGTGAGCCCGCGGACGTGGAGAACGTCGCCCTGGAGCTGTCCGAGCCGGTGAAGGCGGCCGTCGACCGCGCCGCGACGGTGGTGCTCGACGAGCTCAACAAGCTGCAATCCGACGCGGCCTACGAGGCGCCATAGCCATGCACGAGCTCTCGCTCGCCACCGGAATCGTGGAGACGGTGATCAAGCACGCCGACGGGCGGCGGGTCACGTCGGTCGACATGCGGATCGGCGCCCTGCGCCAGGTGGTCCCGGAGTCCCTCGTCTTCTATTTCGCCATCTGCTCGCGAGACACAGTCTGCGAGGGAGCCACGCTCGAGCACGAGCTGATCTCTGCGCGTCTACGTTGCCGCGCCTGCGATCGGGAATGGGAGATCTCCGAGCCGGACTTCCGCTGCCCTTCGTGCCGGCGTCCGGAGGTCGAGGTGATCGCCGGCACAGAGTTCGAGGTCGACTCGATCGAGGTGACCGAGGAAAGCGCAAACGAGGAGGAGGCGGGATGCATCGCACCAAGGTGAAGGTCGCCGAGGATGCGCTCGACGCCAACACGACGATCGCGGAAGCCAATCGTCACGACTTCGATCACGCCGGAGTGCGCGTGGTGAACCTGATGTCGGCGCCCGGGGCGGGGAAGACCACGCTCCTGGAGAGGGCGATCCCGGAGGTCGACGCCCGCGTGGGCGTGCTCGAGGGGGACGTCCAGGGCTCGATGGACGCCGATCGAATCGCGCACCTGCACGTGCCGGTGGTGCAGCTCAACACGGAAGCCGGATTCGGCGGCGAGTGCCACCTCGACGCCAACATGGTCCGCTCGGCCCTCCCGGGATTCGAGCTTCACGACATCGACCTGCTGGTCATCGAGAACGTGGGCAATCTCGTCTGCCCGGCGGAGTTCAGAGTCGGAGAGGACGCCCGGGCGATGATCTGCTCGGTCGCCGAGGGCGAGGACAAGCCGCTCAAGTACCCCCTCATGTTCCGGGCCTGCGAGCTGGTGGTGATCAACAAGACCGATCTGATCCCCCACCTGGACTACGACCTGGAAAAGCTCCGCCATAACCTCGAGTCGGTGAACCCGGAGGCCGAGGTGATCGAGTGCAGCGCCCGCACAGGCGAGGGGACCGAGGCCTTCGCGAAATGGCTGTCGAAGGTGGCGGCGAGGGAGGCCGCCGCGGTTTGACGGTCGCGGCCGCAGGGCGGCTCGATTCCCTGCTCGCGGAGAGGACCGAGGCGAATCGCGCCTTCTTCGAGGCGAGGTCGGAGGAGGTGGCGCGCTGCTGCCACCGGATGGCGGAGCGCTTCGCCCGCGGCGGGAGGCTGATCGCGCTGGGGTCGTCCCCGGCGGCGCGCTCCGACGTCCGGCACGTCGCGGTCGAGTTCGTACACCCGGTGATCGTGGGGAAGCGCGCCCTGCCCGCCATCGGCCTCGCCCGGGAGGGTGGATCGCTGACCACACAGGTGGAGCTGATCGCGCAGCCGGACGACATCGCGATCGCGTTCGGCACCGACGAGCCGGACGCCTCGGAGACCATCGATGCCCTCGCTCTCGCCAAACGGCGGGGCTGCCAGACGATCGGCTTCGCGAGCTGCGGCGCGGAGTGGGAGTTCGAGCCCCCGTCCGACGACCCCTTCATCCGCCAGGAGCTCGCCGAGACGCTCTACCACGTGCTCTGGGAGCTCGTTCACGTCTTCTTCGAGCACCGCGGCCTGCTCGAGGGCAGGGAGGCAGGCCCGGTGCACGACACCGGCGCGTCGAGTTTTCTCTACCCGTTCCTCTCCGAGGGGGAGACCGGCCTGGAAGACGTGATCGAGGACGTCCGCTCGAACGTCGTCATGAAGGCCGAGGAGGTGGGGGAGCTGAGGGAGCGGACGATCACGGGATCGACGGAGGTGCTCGTCGCGGCAGCCGCGGCCCTGCGCTCGGTCTTCGACGCCGGCGGCAAGGCGCTCGTCTTCGGCAACGGTGGGTCCGCGACCGACTCGATGGACTTCGTGGCCGATCTCCGCGCCGCCCCGCAGGGCTGGCCGGCTCGCCCAGCGCTCGACCTGACGGAAGACCCCTCGATCCTGACTGCGATCGCCAACGACATCGGCGTGGAGGCGATCTTCCTCCGCCAGGTGATCGCGTATGGGCACGAGGGTGACGCCGCGATCGCGATCTCCACCAGCGGCAATTCGGTCAACCTGATCGAGGCGCTCGCCGAGGGAAGGAAGCGGAAGCTGCTGACGATCGCACTGGTGGGGTACGACGGCGGCCGGGTTGCCGATGAGGGCCTTGCCGATCACGTCATCGTCTCACCGTCCCAGCACATCCCGCGAATCCAGGAGGCCCAGGCGAGTGCCTACCACGCGCTGCGCGAGCTGATCGAGCTGGGATGAGCGTCGGCGCCCGGCAGCGATTGCGCGTGCGGGTGGAGGGGACAGTGCAGGGTGTCGGCTTCCGGCCGTTCGTCTACCGGATCGCGACGGAGCTCGGCCTCGCGGGATGGGTGCTGAACGACTCGCGCGGGGTGCTGATCGAGGCGGAGGGGGAAAGGGCGTCGCTCGACGCGCTGCTCGAGCGGCTCCGGGCGGAGGCGCCGCCGCTCGCGATCGTCGAGCGGATCACGGAGGAGGCCGTCGCGGCCGCCGGAGAGGCGGGGTTCCGGATCACCGAGAGCACCGAGGGCGGCGAGGCCGAGGCCGCCGTCTCGCCCGACGTGGTCACCTGCGACGACTGCCTGGCGGAGTTGTTCGACCCGGATGATCGCCGGCACCGCTACCCGTTCATCAACTGCACCAACTGCGGCCCACGGTTCACGATCGTCCGCGGCGTCCCCTACGACCGCCCGTTGACGACGATGGCGTCGTTCGAGATGTGCGAACTCTGCCGCGCCGAGTACGAGGATCCGCTGAATCGCCGCTTTCACGCCCAGCCGAACGCCTGCCCCATCTGCGGCCCGTCGCTGCGACTCACGGATCCGGCGGGAAGGCCGGTCGCCGTGGGAAACGGGGACGCGCTCGAGGCCACCGTTCTCGCACTCGCCGAGGGCCGGATCGTCGCCGTCAAGGGGCTCGGCGGCTACCACCTGGCCTGCCGTGGCGATGACGAGCACGCCGTGGCGGAGCTGCGCGCACGCAAGCACCGCGAGGACAAGCCCTTTGCCCTGATGGCGCCCTCTTCGGCGGCGGCGCTCGAGCTGGTCGAGCTCGATGACGCCGCCGGCGCGCTGCTCACCTCGCGCGAGCGGCCGATCGTGCTCGCGCCTCGTCGCCGGGACGCACATGTCGCTGATTCTGTGGCGCCGACGTCGCGAGAGCTCGGCGTGATGCTCCCGTACTCGCCGCTCCACCACGTGTTGCTTTCGGATGCGGGCGCGGTCCTCGTGATGACGAGCGCGAACGTCTCCGACGAGCCGATCGCCTACCGCGACGAGGATGCGCTGGAGCGCCTCGCCGGCATCGCGGACCTGTTCCTGATGCACGACCGCCTCATCGAGACGAGGACCGACGACTCGGTGGTCCGTGTCGTGGCGAGACGCCCGATGTTCATCCGGCGCTCGCGCGGCTATGTCCCGCGCGATCTGCCGCTGAGGACCCCGATGCCGGTCCTCGCCTGCGGCGCCGAGCTCAAGAACACCTTCTGCGTGGCCAAGGGGGAGAGGGCCTGGGTGGGCCACCACATCGGTGACCTGAAGAACTACGAGACCCTGCGCTCATTCACGGAGGGGATCGAGCACTTCCAGCGGCTGTTCGCGGTCGAGCCGGAGCTCGTTGCGCATGATCTGCACCCGGAATACCTCTCGACCAAGTACGCGCTGGAGCGCGAGGGAGTCGAGACGGTGGGTGTGCAGCACCACCACGCCCACCTCGCGGCGTGCCTGGCGGAGCACGGCGAGGATGCCCCCGTCATGGGGGCGATCTTCGACGGCACGGGCTGGGGCACGGACGGCACAGTCTGGGGAGGCGAGCTTCTCATCGGCGGGCGGGGTGACTTCCGGCGCGCCGGGCATCTTCAGGCCGTGCGCATGCCCGGAGGAGAGCGGGCGATCAAGCAGCCCTGGCGGATGGCCTGCTCGTGGCTGCTCGAGACCCTCGGGCCCGAGCCGCCGCTGCCCCCGTCGCTCACCGAGTGGGTCTCCGATGACGATTGGACCAAGGTGGCCGAGCTAGCGGCGAGCGGTCTCGCCTCCCCGGTAACCACGAGCGCCGGTCGGCTGTTCGACGCCGTGGCGGCGCTCTGCGGGCTGCGTTCAGAGGTCAACTACGAGGGACAGGCGGCGGTCGAGTTGGAGGCGGCCGCCGACCCGTCCGTCCGGGATTCCTATCCGCTCCCCGGCATGGAGGTGCTCGACGCCAGGGAGACGGTGCGGGCAATCCTGGCCGATCTTGGTGCGGGCCTTCCCATCCCGGATGTGGCTGCGAAGTTCCACAACGCGATCGCCGCCGGGACAGCGCGGGCCTGTGCCCGTCTGGCTCGAGCCGAGGGCATCGAGGTGGCGGTGCTCTCTGGCGGGGTCTTCCAGAACCGGCTGCTGCTCGAGCGTACGGCGGAGGCGCTGGAGCGGAAGGGCCTGCGCGTCCTCACTCCACGGCTGCTGCCACCAAACGACGGCGGCGTGGCCTTCGGCCAGGCGGCTGTCGCGGCCGCCCGGGACTAGCGTCCGATCAGGCCAGCGGGCTCCAGCGCGACGGTCGCCCGGGGCCGAGCGCGCGGCGGGCGGCGACCCTGCCGCGGCGGGGGTGGATCGGATGGGGTCCCATCGCCCACGGATGCCACCCCAGGGTCCCGTAGCTCTCGCGGAGCTCCGCCTTGAGCTCCCCGCGGTGCTCCCCGCAGGCGTAGCGGGCGCGCCCGTAGATGCCGTTGCCGCTCCAGGTCAGCCAGTGCCCCGGTTCGACGTCGAGGTATTCGCCGAACAGGAACTCCTGGAGGGTCCCCTCGAGCCCCTTCTCCGTCAGCCCCTCCGCGCGCGTCCCGCAGTACTCGCATTTGAAGACGAGTCGGCTGGGCATTCACCCACCGTAACTCTCGTGTCAAGCGAGGTGCCGGTCCCTTGTTGCGAGCAGCTTGCAATAGCGACCTTGCCGTAATAGGGTCGCGACGGTGCCGGAATGAGGCGGATCGCAGCCGAACTGGACGCATACGAGCGGCGGATGGTGATCGCGATGGCGGCGGTGATCATCGGGCTGCACGTGGTCGGCTTCTTCGTGCTCCTCGCCCTGGTGGTTCCGAGGAACTACAGCCTCGGTGCGAGTGGTGCTTTCGGTCTCGGGGTCGGAATCACCGCATACACCCTCGGGTTGCGTCACGCCTTCGATGCGGATCACATCGCCGCCATCGACAACACCACGCGCCGGCTGATGGGCAGCGGACGGCGACCGCTCAGCGTCGGATTCTTCTTCGCCCTCGGGCACTCGACCATCGTCTTCCTCCTCGGGGCGGTGGTCGTCATCGGAGTCCGAGGGCTCGGCGGTGCGGTGGAGAACGACGGCTCGGTCCTCCAGGGGGCCACCGGGCTGATCGGCCCGACGGTCTCAGGGGTGTTCCTGCTCGCGATCGGCGTGCTCAATCTCGCCGTGCTGATCGGCATCCTGCGGATCTTCCGGAGGATGAGGGACGGCGGGCTCGAGGAGCAGGAGCTCGAGCGGGAGCTCCAATCCCGTGGGCTGCTCAACCGCCTCTATGGCCGGGCCACCCGCGGGATCACCAAGCCCTGGCAGATGTACCCGCTCGGCTGCCTCTTCGGCCTCGGGTTCGACACGGCGACGGAGGTTGCCCTGCTGGTCATGGCCGGAGGAGCGGTCGCGAGTGGGCTTCCCTTCTACGCGATCCTCTGCCTGCCGATCCTGTTCACGGCCGGCATGACGCTGTTCGACACCATCGACGGGGCGTTCATGAACCTCGCCTACGACTGGGCGTTCTCCGAGCCGATCAGGAAGGTCTTCTACAACCTGGCCGTGACCGGCCTCTCCGTGGCGGTCGCCCTGCTGATCGGCACGGTCGAGTTGATGTCCGTCCTTGCGGACAGGCTCAGCCTCAGTGGGCCGCCCTGGGACTTCGTCTCCGGCATCGACCTGAACCTGCTCGGCTACGCCATCGTCGCGCTCTTCATCCTCACCTGGGTGGCGGCATTCGCCGTCTGGCGCCTCGGCCGGATCGAGGAGAAGTGGTCCGCGCACCTGCGCACCCCGGCGGGCTAGCTTTGGGGAGATGAGCGACGCACCGTTCAGGGACGGAGTCAAGGTCGAGGGCCTCGAGGACGCACTGGAGACCCTCCGTCGATCGGGGCACCGGGTCACGGCAGCCCGCCGGCTGGTGATCGAGGCGCTGATCGACGCGGAGGGGCCCGCCTCGGCCGAGTACCTGGCGCGACGGGTCAGCGGCGCCTCCGCGCCGATGGACGTCGCCTCCGTGCACCGCAATCTCGCCCAGCTCGAGGAGCTCGGGCTCGTCCGCCATGTCCACATCGGGCACGGTCCGGGTCTCTACGCCCTGATCGGAAAGGACGAGCGGGAGTACCTCGCCTGTGAGCGCTGCGGCCGAGTGACCTCCGTCGAGCCGCGGAAGCTCGACTCCATCAGGCGATCGATTCGCCAGCGCTTCGGCTACGAGGCCCGCTTCACGCACTTCCCGATCCTAGGGCTCTGCGAGAGCTGCTCCACGGAGCTCGCCGAGGAGAGCGCGAAGAGCAGGAAGGGTGGGAGAGCCCCCGCTGCGCAGGAGTCGCACACCCATGAGCACAGCCACGGCGACCACGTGCACTCACATTCCCACGCCCATCCGCCGGGCGAGCACGGTCACCCCCACGACTGAAACCGTCGACCGAGTTTGTCCTGAGTTCACGTGGGAATCCCACCCGCATGAACCAGAGAATGATCGGCATCTACCTGAACGACCACCTCGCGGGCTCGGTCATGGGCAGCCGGCTGGCGAAGCGGATCGTGCGCCAGAACGAGGGCAATGACTACGGCAGCAAGGTCGCCGGAATCGCTAGGGAGATCGAGGAGGATCGGGCGACCCTGCGCGAGCTCATGGACCGCCTTGGTATCGGGGAGCAGCGTCCCCGGATGGCGATGGCCTGGGTCGCCGAGAAGGCGATGCGCCTGAAGCCGAACGGGAATCTGTTTCGCTACTCGCCGCTCAGCCGGGTCCTGGAGCTGGAGACCCTGACGATGGGCATCACCGGCAAGCTCGAGCTGTGGCGCTCGCTGGAGACGCTCGACGGGGGACCGTCCCTGGGCGTCAACTTCGCCAGCCTCGCGGCCCGGGCCGAGGACCAGCGCGACCGAGTCGAGGACCTCAGAATCAGGGCGGCCCGAGAAGCCCTCGGCGGCTAGGCTGCATCAGCCTCCGCCCGGACGAGCGGTGGCCGTCAGAGCCCCGGCTTGCCACTTGTAGGCGTCGCTGCCGACTACGCCAAGGAGCATCGGCGCGGCACCCTACTCAGCGTCGGTGTCGGAAATGCTCAGGAGAACTCGTCGAGCGAGCGCTTCTGGCAGCGCAGCTCATGGTCCCGCTGGTTGGGCGGGACGCCGGACTCGCCGGTGACCGCCTCGTTGTGCCTGACGTCGACGATCGCCCGGAAACGCTCGGTCTCCGAGCCCGGGGCGGAGGGCTCTCCTCTCGCCTGCTCTCCGATCTCTGCCTTGTTTCGGTCCTTCATCCTGCTCCGTTGTCGCTGGGTACTACGGCCCCTGGCTGCAATCAGTTGTAGCAGTTTGTAAGGGTTCGCTAAGACACTAGGAAGAACCGCTCAGCACGCTGAAAGTAGCGCTGCAGCAGGCCGGATCCGGGGGGGAACTCGTTTCGCAAATTGCGGACAAAGCGTTCGGCACCCCGCCGGAGCTGGCGAGCGTGCCGAGTGGGCCGCCGCCTATAATCCCGCGCCCGTCGGTCTACCCCCGTCGCGCGTCCTCTCGAAGAAGGCGCGGAACCGGAGGCTCAATTGAAGAACTCGTCCCCAGAGCGTCAGCGCTACTCCCCCGAGCGCGCCTATCGCCCGCTGGTCGCTCCGCCGAGCGTCGAGGACAAGGACGCGTGCGCGCTGTATGCCTCCGTCCGTCGCGACGCCACCCCGAGCCACGAGCCGATCACGCTCGCGCTGGAGTCACTGCGGAAGATGCTCCACCGGGCGGGCAACGTCGACGGCGAGGGCGACGGCTGCGGGCTCCTGGTCGACATCCCGACCAAGATCTGGGCCGAGGAGGTCCGCCAGGGCGGGCACAACCCGGCGCTTGCGCTCGATGACGCCTTCGCGGTCGCCCAGGTCTTCGTCGAGCGCTCGCAGGACCTGGAGAAGGTCCGGCACGACGCCCGCGAGATTCTCGGGGCTGCGGGATTCCGCATCCTCGCCGAGCGGGTCGGCGCCGTCGACTCGGCGGCGCTCGGGCCGACCGCACGCGAGGAGGAGCCGCATTTCTGGCAGTTCGCCGGCCTGGTGCCTGAGGCCTCCGGCGCCGACCGCACCGTCTTCAACCTGCAGATCGCGCTCGAGGAGAAGCTCGGCGTCCACGTCGCCTCCTTCTCGGGCAAGACCTCCGTCTACAAGGTGATGGGGAACCCGAAGGTCCTGGGCTCCTACTACACGGATCTCTCCGACAACCGGATGGAGACGATCGGCGCCTTCGGCCACAACCGCTACTCGACCAACACCTGGCCCTCGTTCACGCGTGTCCAGCCCTTCGGCGTCCTCGGCCACAACGGCGAGATCAACACGATCGAGCAGCTCCGCCAGGAGGCCCGCATGCTGGGGGTGCCGATCGGCGAGGGCAACTCGGACTCCCAGGACCTCAACAGGACCATCGAGACCCTCGTTCGCCTTCACGACCTGTCGCTTGCCGAAGCGATGGAGATGGTCGTGCCGCCGATCGTCGACGAGATCGCGGGCCTTCCGGAGGAGCTCCACTCCTTCTACATGTACCTGCGGCAGACGATGGGGCCGTTCGCCCAGGGCCCCGTCGCGCTGATCGCCCGGCACATGGACGAGTGCGTGTTCTCGGCCGACGCGATGGGGCTGCGCCCGCTCTGGAAGCTCGAGACCCCGCGGGATTTCGTCTTCAGCTCCGAGCCCGGCGTCGTCTCTGTCTCCGAGATGATCTCCGAGCCGCAGCCGATGGCGCCTGGCCAGAAGTACATGGTCCTGATCGACCGGGGCCGCAAGCGGGCGACGCTCCATCCGCACGCCGAGATGCTGGTCGAGGTCCGAAAGCGCTGGCTGAGGCGGAGCGGCGCCGACGAGGTCGCGTCCTACGATCGCGCGCTTCAGACCGGCGGTCCGCTCGAGGGCCCCGAGATCCCGGGCTATACGGATGCCGGGCCGGAGGAGCCCGTCAAGGTCTCCGACCGTGTCCTGGCCGGCTTCGGCTGGCAGCGCGATGACGTCAAGCTCGTCCAGCAGATGGCCGACAACGGCGCCGAGCCGATCGGCTCGCTGGGCTACGACGGCCCCCTCGCCGCCCTCTCCCCGGAGCGCCAGAACCTGGCCGACTACTTCAAGGAGACGGTGGCCGTCGTCACCAACCCCGCGATCGACCGCGAGCGCGAGATCGAGCACTTCTCGACGCGCGCCGTCTTCGGTCGCCGCCCGCCGCTCACGGCCCCTTCTTCCGACAGCCAGACGATCGAGACCGACTTCCCGGTGATCCTCGGCGGCCACCACGACCTGGCGCCGTTGCCGCACAGCGCCTACCGCCGGATCGCGAGCGAGCAGGGCACCTATCTGCTCGAGGACCTCTGGGACGGCTTCGGTGACCGGGCCAAGGCGATCGACATCGCCCTGCTCGAGTCCGAGACCACCCAGGGCGCGATCGAGCGGGTCCGGCAGGAGGCCGTCAAGGCGGTCAGCGAGGGCTGCGAGCTGCTCGTGCTCACCGACCGCACCGTGTACGACGCCGAGCGCCGCTACATCGATCCCCACCTGGCGACCTCGGCGATCGACCAGGCGCTGAAGCAGTTCCAGGTCGGGCCCGGTGAGGAGAACCTGCGCCGCCGCTGCTCGATCGTGCTGCGCTCTGCGGCGATCCGCAACGTCCACGACGTGATGGTTGCCCTGGGCCTCGGTGCGAACGGCGTCTGTCCCTACGTGATGGTCGAGGTGATCTGCGTCGACGACTACGAGAACGACGTCGCCAACCTGTGCTCGGCCCTGCGGAAGGGGATCGAGAAGGTGATCTCGACGATCGGCATCCACGAGGTCCGTGGCTACGCCCGCCAGTTCTCCTCGATCGGGATCAAGCCCGAGCTCGCCGAGATCTTCCACACCGAGGCCTTCGCCGCCTCCCAGAAGGGGGGCACCGGCCTCGCAGATCTCGACGCCGACACCGATGGACGGCAGAAGATCCTCGCCGGGGACGAGGAGGCGAAGCCTGCCAAGACCTTCCGCTTCTACCCGAAGGTCTACAAGGCGGCGATCGCGACCGCGAACGGCACCACCGGGTTCGGCGAGTACTCGCAGAAGGTGCGAGAGCTCGAGGCGCAGAGCCCGATCTCGATGCGCCACATCATGGCCCTGCGCAAGGAGCCGGGCCGCGAGCCCGTGGACCCCTCCCTGGTCGATGCGTCGGTCGGCCACCACGACTACCCGGTGGTGATCAGCTCGATGAGCTTCGGCTCCCAGTCGGAGCCGGCGTTCCGCGCCTACGCCGCGGCCGCCAAGGCGATCAACATCCTCTGCGTCAACGGAGAGGGCGGCGAGATCCAAGACATGTACGGGAAGTACCGCAAGTGGCGCGGTCAGCAGGTCGCGTCGGGCCGCTTCGGGGTATCGGCCGAGATGCTCAACTCGTCCTACGTCGCTGAGATCAAGATCGGCCAGGGCGCAAAGCCCGGCGAGGGGGGCCATCTGCCGGGCAAGAAGGTCTCGGAAAAGGTCGCCGCCGCCCGTAACGCCTCACCGGGCACAGACCTGATCTCGCCGTCGAACAACCACGACCTCTATTCGATCGAGGACCTCGCGGAGCTGATCGACGAGCTCAAGACCGTCAACCCAGATCTTCGGGTGTCCGTGAAGGTGCCCGTGGTCCCCAACATCGGCACGATCGGTCTGGGCATCGCCAAGGCGGGGGCCGACATCATCACGCTGTCGGGCTTCGAGGGCGGCACCGGCGCAGCGCGACAGCACGCGCTGCGCCATGTCGGCCTGCCCTCCGACATCGGCACCCGCGCCGTCCACCGTGCGCTGATGGAGGCCGGGATCCGCAATCGCGTCGAGATCTGGGCGGACGGCGGCTACCGCCACGCCCACGACGTCGTGAAGCTCCACTGCATGGGCGCGAACAGGGTCGCCTTCGGCACCCTGGCGATGGTCTCGCTCGGGTGCACGATCTGCCGCGGCTGCCAGCTCGACACCTGCCACGTCGGCATCGCGACGCAGATCGAGACCGTCGAGCAGGCCCAGGAGCACGGTCTCAAGAAGTTCACGCCGCAGGCGGTCGACGGCGCGGCGGAGAGCTGCGCCCGCTTCTTCCAGGCAATGGGCGAGGAGGTAAAGGAGGTCGTCGGCTCGCTCGGCTACCAGCGCGCCCAGGACCTCGTCGGCCGCTACGACCTGCTCGAGCAGATCTCGCACCAGGAGAAGATCGACCTCGCGCCGCTGATCACGCCGCTCGAGGAGTTCCTCGACCTCGAGCCGATCGACCTTCCCGTTGAGGAGGAGGCGCTGGTCGAGGCCCGGGCCGAGGCCGGCCTGGTACGGGCCAAGCCGCTGCGGATGGACCCCAAGCAGGCTTCGGCGGAGGTCGCCCAGGTGGCCAGCCGCGTCTTCGACGGCTCCTGCGTGAGCGTCGAGTTCCCGCGCCGGACCGATGCCCGCGACCGCGTCCTCGGCGCCGAGCTCTCGGGCGCGATCGCTCGGGCGCGAATCTACGACGGGGCGCCCGAGGGCACCGAGAACGACGAGCTCGCCCAGCTCATTTTCAATGGGGGCAGCGTCGCGGGCCAGGGCTTCGGCGCCTTCAACGAGTGGGGTGTGACCTGCCGGGTCGAGGGCGGGGCCCAGGATGGTGTCGGCAAGACGATGCTGGGCGGGACCGTCTCGATCATGAAGGGGAAGAACACGGACGGCAGGCGCGTCAACGGCTCCGTCGGCAAGTCGTTCGCCTACGGCGCGCAGCGTGGGCGCCTCTTCGTCCAGGGCTCGGCCGACTCGCGCTTCTGCATCCGCCTCTCAGGTGCAGACGTGGTGCTCGCCGGCGAGCCCGAGCAGCCCCTCGACGACTCGCAGGGCTGTGTCGTCGACCGCGCCAATGCAAAGGGTTTCGCCTTCGAATACATGACATCCGGCCGCGCTGTCGTGCTCGGCGACATCGGGCCCTGGGCGTGCGCCGGAATGACCGGCGGCCGCGTCTACGTCCGGACAAGCGACGAGTTGGGACTGGACCGCACGGCGATCGAGCGCCGTCTCGGCGAGGGCGCCAAGGTGAAGCTCGAGGAGCTCGACGCAGAGGGCCAACTCGACCTCGAGGACCTGCTCGGCCACTACGCTGACGAGCTGCGCGCGACCGATCAGGCGGGCGAGGCCGACCGCGTCATGGAGCTGGTCGCCGGAGCCAAGGCCAACTTCCTGATGATCATCCCGGAGAGGGTCCAGGCGGATCCGTCGATCTCGACGGAGTAGTTGCTGTAGAGGCGGCCGGCAAGAAGTCGCGCGTCAGGCGCAGCTTCGCGAGCTGCGAGTGAGCCGCGGAGTGCAAGGGTCCGGCGACGGGCGGACCCACCGACATGCGAACCTTGGCGCGGGTCCGTGCCGATGACGCCAGATCGAACCAACCATGAGGAGAGCGCCCCGGTCGTGGCGGACGAGGTCATACGGCTCGAGGATGTCCAACGGGTCACGGAGGCGGCCCTCGCCTACCTCGACCTCGATGACCTGCTCAAAGAGCTGCTGGACCGGGTCACGGGCATCCTCGATGCGGACACAGCGGCGGTCCTCCTGGTCGAGGACGATGGGCAGACGCTCGCCGCGCGTGCCGCGAAGGGCCTCGAGGAGGAAGTTGAGCGCGGGTTTCGGCTCCCGGTCGGGCGTGGCTTCGCCGGGAGGATCGCCTTGGCTCGTGAGCCTGTGGTGATCCAGAACCTGGAGGAGTCGACCATCCAGCCGGTCAATCCGCTGTTCCGCGAGAAGGGAGTGCAATCACTGCTCGGCGTCCCGCTGGTGGTCGAGGGGGAGCTGATCGGGGTTATTCACGTCGGCTCGCTCACGCCCCGGGAGTTCCACGACGGCGAGATCGAGCTGCTTCAGCTGGTCGCCGATCGCGTCGCGCTCTCGATCGAGCGATCCCGGCTCATGGTCCAGGGTCAGATCGCGACCACCCTCCAGCGAAGCCTTCTTCCCCGCCAGCTGCCCCAGCTACCCGGGTTGAGAATGGCGGCGCGGTACCTGCCCGCCGCCGTCGAGTCCGCGGTCGGGGGCGATTGGTACGACGTGATCGAGCTGCACAGCCGGTCCATCGGCTTTGTCATCGGCGACGTGGCCGGTCATGGGCTGGCCGCCGCGACCTTCATGGGACAGCTGCGCAGCGCGATCCGCGCGTACGCGCTGGACACCGACGGGCCGGCGGAGGTGATGACCAAGCTGGCCGCCTTCTCGGATCACATGCGCTCTCGCATGGCGACTGTGATCTACGCGACTCTCAACCTGACGACCTGGGAGGCGCGAATCGCGCGCGCCGGGCACCCCTACCCGCTTCTGATCCGAGCGGATGGGAGCGCGGAGTACCTCTCCGCGGGGGGCGGTCCGCCCATCGGGACGGTCGGCGGTCACGCCTATGACGAGCAGTCGCTGACGCTCTCGGCGGGGGAGACGCTGCTGCTCTACACGGATGGGCTGATCGAGCGACGCGGGGGCAAGCTCTCGGACGGGGAGAGGACGCTCCTCGAGGTGGCCGTTTCGTCCCCGGACGAGCCAGAGCTCAAGTGCCAGGGGATCATCTCCCGGCTGACCAAGGACACCACGATCGCCGATGACATCGCGGTTCTCGCGGTGCAGACCGTGGGCCTTCACGAGCTGCTCGAGGTGGAGGTTTCCGCGGAGCC
The DNA here is from genome assembly GCA_963728755.1 of uncultured Solirubrobacterales bacterium. Lineage (GTDB taxonomy): Bacteria > Actinomycetota > Thermoleophilia > Solirubrobacterales > 70-9 > DASUPK01. The sequence goes on from CAVSLI010000018.1 coordinate 160,928, forward strand.
GGCGCAGCTGGCAACTGCCCGCCACCTGATCCGCCGCTGGATCGAGGCCAATGAGGGAACCGACGACGACTGCGCAGCCTTCGCGATCGCCGTCTCGGAGGCGTTTGCCAACTCGATCGAGCACGCGTACGGACCCAGGAGGGCGGCGGTTGAGCTCGGTGCCTCGCTGAGGGACGGGATTGCCACCGTCACGATCCGCGATCGTGGCCGGTGGCGCGAGCCGCGCGGCGGCAACCGAGGCAGGGGCATCCCGATCATGCGGGAGTTCATGGACGACGTCTCGATCGAGCGGGCGCCGGAGGGAACCACTGTGCATCTGCGGCGCCGTCTGAGGGAGGGGAGATGAGGCCTGAGCTCGCCCGCCTCTCGCTGGAAAGCCAGGGAGATGTCGAGCTGGCCCGGGTGGCCGGGGAGGTTGATGCCTCCAACGTGAACGAGCTGAGCGAGCGACTGCTCGATGCCGTACCCAACCAGGCGCGTGCCCTGGTGTTGGACCTGAGGGAGACCAGCTACATCGACAGCTCGGGGATCAGCTTGATCTTCGACGCGGCGGCGCGCCTGCGAACCCGGCGCCAGGAGCTCAGGCTCGTGGTCACCCCGCGCTCCTTCGTCGCCGAGGTGCTCGCGGCCGTCTCGATGGAGCAGTCGATCGCGATCGATCCGGCGCTCGGTGATGCCCTGCTCGCGGTCGGCGCTTCCGACGGGCGGACTGACGCCTAGGCGGTGTCGCCGAATCCGGACTTGCCCGCGCTCTCGATGACGCTCAGGGTGTAGCGCCCGATCTGCAGCTCATCACCGTCGGCCAGCGGGCTCCAATCCACGGGCTCCCCGTTCACGAGGATGCCGTTCATCGAGCGGTCGTCGAGGACGCGAAGCTCGCCCTCGGGCGTCTGAACGATCACCGCGTGGCGCCGCGAGACGGTCGGGTCGTCGAGGCGGATATCCGCTGAGCGGCTGCGGCCGATCCGCGACCAGCCCGCGGAAAGCTCGATCACACGCGATCGCCCATCCGCGAACATGGCGAGATACTTGCCGGGCTCGGCGATCGACTCCCGCATGTCGTCGAGCCAGTTCTCCGGCTTGGCGGACGGACGGGTGACGGCGATGCTCCTCAGGGTGGGCTGCTCGAACAGCGAGGCACGGCGGAAGTCCGTGCCACCGCAGTTGGGGCAGCGCGGGATCGACTCGGTCGGCTCGAAGGAGACCGGGAACGAGCACCCTTCGCAAATGAAGGATCCGACGCCGCCCGCGGTCTCTCCCGCGTGGTGGACGTCGTCCGTGCTCTGTCCGATCAGGGCCATCCGGGGGTGCGGCCGATAGTACCCCCAGTACTGCGAAATGGCTAGTGAATTTGGTGCAGCTAGTACGGAAAGTCCAGGTTTTCCAGGCGTGATCGGGGCCCGCGCCCAGGGCGCCACGGCAGGGCTTGTGGTTCACAGGTCTAGAATCGCCTGCCCGTGGGGCCGATCACCGTCAGCGCATCCATCGACGCCCCGCGCGAGCAGCTCTTCGACTTCATCTGTGACCTGGCGGCCCGCCCGAGTTGGATCGACCACTTCGCCAGCGATTACAGGGTGGAGCGCATCCCGGCGTCCGGCCGGGGCGCCGCCGCCCGGTTCCGTGTCGACGCGCCCGCGGGCGTCCGCTACATGGAGACCGTGATCGCGGAGGTGGATCGCCCCTACCGGGTCGTCGAGCATGCGCGCGGCGGCCGCCTCGACCACATCTCCATGCGCCTTGTCTGGGAGCTGGAGGCGGGCCCCACCACGACCGTGAGGCTGACCTTCTGGACCAAGTCACCGTCGATCTTCGATCGGATCAAGGAGCTGGGGCGCGAGCGCTGGTGGCGCCGGCGCTGGGCGAAGGCTCTGACCCGCATGCGAGACCTGATCGAGTCCGGATCGGACGTACCCCGTGTCGAGATCGCCGGTGGCGATCGCGTCCCGAGCATCGCTGGATAGACTGCGCGCCCTCATGCGCCCTGGCCACAAGGGAGCCCTGGCCCTAGCGTTCGTGCTCGCCTTCGTGCTCGTGGGCGTGGCCGGCTGCGGCAGTGACGAGGGCAAGGAGGCCGACGAGGGCGTCCCGATCAAGCTCGGAGACCTGGAGATCAACGTCCAGGAGACCCGTTTCCTGAACCCGGCCCAACCCGATGACAGCGAGTACCTCGAGGGCCAGCAGCTGCCGACGCCGGCAGGCAAGTCCTACCTCGGCGTCTTCCTCACGATCGAGAACCAGGCCGACAACGCGGTGCGGCTGCCGACCAACGCGCAGGTGAGCCTCACCGATACGACGGGCGCCGCGTATGAGTCGATTCCCAGCCACACGCCCTTCGCGGCGCCGCTTGGCACCGAGCTGGCAGGCGGCGCCGACATCCCGGTCCCCGACACGGCCGCCGCCGGCGGGCCGGTGCAGGGGGCGCTCGTGCTCTTCCTGGTGGACCAGGCCGTGAACGAGAACCGACCGCTGAAGCTGGAGATCGAGCACGAGGGCGAGACCGGCGAGATCACGCTCGATATCTAGAGCCCGGCGCCCGGCGCTCGCGCCCCGATGACGAAGACCCAACTCCAGGCGCTGCTCGCCATCGGCGGCATCGGCGCCGCCCTCGCGCTGATCCAGCTTCTGGGCCTTGCGGGCGGGCTCGTCGGCGTCGGGCTGATGGCTTTCTCGACGATTCTCACCGCGCCCGCCGCGCCCGAGCCCGGCGCGGGCGGCGTCAACTGGTGGGCACTGCTGGCCGGGGGAACCGCGCTGGCGCTGATCGGCGTTCCCCTGGGCCTGGCGCTCGAGGCGCCCGGCGGGCTGCTCACCGCGGTCGGCGGGGGGATGGCGATCGTCGGCGTCTCGTTCGGGTTTCCCGCTACCTGAGAGCCGCGGTCAGGATGTTGCTCGCGATCGGCGCCGCGGTCGACCCGCCGTCGCCGGAGGCGTCGATCAGCATCACCGCGACCGCCAGCTTCGGGTGCTGGGCCGGGGCGAAGCAGATGAACCAGCCGTCGACGATCTGATCGACCGTGTTCTCCTCGCCCGGAGCCGCGGGGGGCTGACCCGGCCTTGGGCCGAGCTCGGCGGTGCCGGTCTTGCCGGCCACCTGGATTCCGGGGATGTTCGCGGCCACCCCGGTGCCGGAGGTGACGACGGCACGCATCAGCCCGGTGAGGACCTTGGCGTTCTCCCTGGAGGTCACCTGAACGGGCTTCGCATCGCTCTTCAGCCCCGGGTCCTTGACGATCGAGGTCGGGCTGCGTACGCCGCCGTTGGCGACGGTCTGGGCGACGGACGCCATCCCGAGCGGCGTGGCCAGGACCTGTCCCTGCCCGAAAGCCGTGACGGAGAGGTCGGTGTGGCTCGTGTCGTCGCTGAAGTCCGTCGGCATCGTCATTCCGTTCGGGTCCGTGGCGGCGGTCGCGGCCGCGTTGTAGAGAGAGGGCTTCTGATTCCAGCCGTAGCGCTCCGACGTCTGAACGAGCCGCTCGGCCCCGACCTTGACGCCGAGAGGGGCGAAGACCGTGTTGCACGACTTGGCGAACGCCTGCACGAAGGTGCCGCCGCAAGCCTCATCGTGGGCGTTGTGGACGACGCGGGCGCCGTTCTGCGGGTCCGGGTTGATCTCGGTCAGCACCGGGAACGTCGTCCGTGAGCTTCACGTCGTGACCCTCCAGCGCGGCGGTCGTCGTGATCACCTTGAACGTCGAGCCCGGCGGCTGCGGGGCGGAATAGGCGGAGCCCGCGAGCGCGAGCACGTCGCCGTTGCGGGCGTTGAGCACGACGGCGCCACCAGACTGCCCTCCGAGCGCGTTCACCGTGATCGTCTGCAGGCGGGGATCGATCGTCGTCCTCACCGGTTGGCCGGGGCCGCCCTGAGCGCTCGCCAGGACCCGCCCCTTGGTCCCCGCCGGCACGTCCGGTAGCGGAGTTCCCTCCTTCACCGCAAGCAGCTGCCCGTTCGGGGTCCCGGAGAGGCGCGGGTTGAAGGCCAGCTCGAGTCCGCTGATTCCGGTGCTCTCATTCGTCGGGTAGCCGGCGCGGCGCAGCTTCGCCTGCTCCTCGGCGTCGGGCGCGCCCGTCTCGCCCGCGACGTCGATCGCATCGGACCCCAGGGGCGAGGAGCGGCCGTCGACCGGGCCGGTGGCCAGGGGGACATGGTGCTTGGCCAGGATCGGCGCACGCCGCCCCAGGTCGAGGCGCCTGCCCACCCGCTCGCCTGGCGAGAGGTCGGGGAAGGTCAGATGCGGGGCCCAGGCGACCTTGCCGCCGTCGAGCGGCAGCCGGAGGACGCCGTCGACGTCGCCGAACAGCCTCGTCCGCACGCCGACCTGTACGTCGACGACGTCCGTGCCGTTGACGCTCTTCGGGCCGTCGGCGTCGCCCGGGTCGATCGCGGTCGCGGTGGCCGCCTCCTGAGCGTCGCGATAGGCGCTGGCGAGCTCGGCGGCGGAGTACTGCGCGCGGGCCGAGTCGGAGAGCTCGTCACGCATCGACTTGTAGTCCTGGTGGGCCCAGTCGGCCACGAAGCGCTTCGCCATGTCCTCCTCCGGATTCCCCGCGGCGCTGATCACCCCGAAGATGAACGCGATGACTGCGACGATCGCCAGCGGCAGGGCTCGCTGCCGCAGCCGGCGCTGGCGCTCGGACAGCGGTCCCCGCTGCGCGCCAGGAACGCGGCTGGGCCGGCGTGGCGGTGGGCTCTCCCGTCCTCGCTGCCGTGACCGTGTCACGGGAGGGTTCACGCGGGCAAAGGTAGTCGCTCGTACGCTTGTATTCGGGAAACTGTGACCGGCCTCGACTGGCTGATCATCGCTTTCTCCCTGGCCATGGCCGTCTGGGGCTACCAGCAGGGGCTGATCGTAGGGGTGCTGAGCCTCGGCGGCTTCGCGATCGGGGCCTTTCTCGGCAGCCGCCTGGGGCCCGCGTTGCTGGCCGAGGGCTCGCACTCGCCCTACGCCCCCGCCACCGCTCTCGCCGGAGCGCTGCTGATCGGCGGGATCGCCGCCGTCTCGATGGAGGGCGTGGCCTTCGCGGCACGCCGGCGCCTGCTCGGCCCCGGCGGACGCCGGCAGGGAGTGGCGGTCGCGGAGTCCTCGGGCGGCGCCGTGCTGCTGGTGGCGCTCGCTCTCGGGCTCGCCTGGCTGTTCGGGGCGGTGGCGCTCAACGCTCCCGGGGCGAAAGGCCTGCGCAAGGCGGTCCAGCAGTCGGCGATCCTGCGGGCTCTCAACGACGCCTTTCCGCCCTCGAGCGCGCTGATCAACGCGCTCCACCGGATCGATCCCAGGGTCTCGGTCCAGGGGCCGAGCCCGGACGTCGCCGCGCCCGACTCCAAGATCGCGCGGGACCCCCAGGTCAGGGCGGCGTCCGGCAGCGTGGTGCGGGTTCTCGGGACGGCCTGCGGGCTGGGGGTCGAGGGATCGGGTTGGGTCGCAGCGCCGGGCCTCGTGGTGACGAACGCTCACGTGGTGGCGGGGGAGACCGACACGACCGTGACCCCCGCCGCGGGGAGCTCCTCCCTGGATGCCACCGCGGTTCACTTCGACCCGACCAACGACCTCGCGCTGCTGCGCGTGAGCGGCCTGGATGATGCCCCCCTCGCCTTCGCGCCGGACGTGCGAAGCGGGACCCCCGGCGCGGTCCTCGGATACCCAGAGAACGGCCCGCTCACGATCACCCCCGCGCGGGTGGGCGGCACGGGCCCGGTCGTCACGCAGGACTCCTACGGCCGTGGGCCGGTGACGCGCCAGCTGACCGCGCTGCGCGGCGACGTCCGCAGCGGCGACTCGGGCGGGCCGCTGGTCGATGGCAACGGCAGGGTTATGGGCACGGTCTTCGCGGCCACCACGCAGGGGAAGCCGGGCGGCTACGCAGTGGCGAACAGCGTCGTGGCGAGGGCGCTCAACGACTCGACGGGCGCCGTCGGCACGGGGCCCTGCACGCGCTAGAGACCGCGCCCAATCCCGTGCGCCCGGTCCCTTACGATCGGTAAGCTCTAGTCGAGGTGAGATCCGAGAACGGCGGCGGCCGAGCCAGGGGGGCGGCCAAGCCCAGACAAGTGTGCCCTCACTTCCATGGTGCCGTGGAGCTGATCGGCAGGCGCTGGGCGGGTGCGATCCTCTACGCGCTCACCGACGGGCCGCTCCACTTCGCCGAGCTCAAGGAGGCCGTGCCGGGCATGTCGGATCGCCTGCTCTCCTGCCGTCTCAAGGAACTGGAGGAGACCGGGCTGGTGAGGCGTGAGGTCCAGCGGGCGGGCAACCGGGTCCGGGTGAGCTATGAGCTCACGCAGAAGGGCCATTCACTGGAGCCGGTGATGGGCGGGCTACGCGACTGGGCTCGTAACTGGCACCGGGCCTGAGCCGCTGCTACCAGGCCCTCGGATTGCCGGCCGGGATCCTGTCGATGACGAGGTCAGCCTCCACCCGATCCACGGGATAAGGGGTGGTGGCGCGGTAATGCTCCAGCTCCCCTTCTCCGAGCGCCTGGAAGCCCTTCTCCACGGCCTCCGCATAGGTGCGAAGGATCACCGCGTCGTCAGGAGGCTCCGGCGCAAAGTGGAACGGCTTCGCCGTATAGGTGACGATCCGGTCCGGACGATCCTCGCCCTCGATCGAGCCGCTGACGTCGACCCGGTCGTAGCGGATCTCACGGATGTCCAGCCGGTCGAGCTCGGCTTCGGTGAGCTCGATGACGACGCCGTTCACCGGTCCCGCCCCGTCCTCGCCCTCCTCGACGTTGAGCCCGAGGATCCACTCCGGCCGCCATCCCCCGGCGCACTCGAAGGTCTTCTCGCAGGTCAGGTTGTCGCGACGCTGGGAGAAACGCCTCCGCCAGTCGTGGAGTCGAACGGGCCGGAGCTCGCCCGCCGGACGCCCCAGGGTCATCGAGGCGCTCTCGCGGAGCACGAGCGAGCCGTAGCCGAACAGGCCGAGGCTCATGCGGGTACCGGCTCGGGTAAGTCGCGCATCGTCACCTCGATCGGGTAGCTGCAGAGCCGCTCCCGCGCCGGGCAGTCGGCGCAGAGCCCCTTGTGGGGGCGGTCGGTGACCTCGAAGCGGCCTGCCGCGAGCCGCTCCAGCGCCGCCTCGACCCGCCCGCGCGCAGCCTCCAACTCGGGCTCGCCGAGGCTCTCCCGCACCGGCTCATCCGGCCGCTCCAGGAAGACGTAGGCCGTCTCGACCGGGGTGCCGCGGGCCGCCGCGGCGAGCGCGTAGAGATCCCTTTGAATGGCGTAGCGCGACACGATCTCGGCCGGATTGCGGCCCTCGAGTCGATCGGTCTTGTAGTCGACCACCAGAACCGAGCCGTCGGCGGACCGGGCCAGCAGGTCGATCGAGCCTCGGATCAGGGTCCCGCCCACCGACAGCACGAAGGGGACCTCCGGGCTCACCGTGGCATCCGCGACCTCCCCGCGCAGCGGCGAGTCGAGGAACGCGTTCGTCAGCGCCAGCACCTGGGCTGCCCCTTCGCCTTCCTCGAGTCCCTGTCCGCGCAACGCGGCCGCGACGCGGTCCTGCTCCGGCCGGCGCCACCGGTTGCGCGCGCTCCATTCCAGCAGCGAATGCACGGCCAGGCCGGGCCCAAACCGGCGCCGGACCTCCGGAGCCGAGCGCTCGTCCCGATCAACGGAGACCACCTCGGGCTCGCCGATCCCGAGGACGCGCTCGACGTAGAAGCGGTAGCCGCAGTTCTCGAAGGCGGAAAGCGCCGAGTAGGAGAGACCGCCGATCAATGCGGGCGGAACCTCGGGACGCCCGAGGGGAGGTTCGGCGTCGACCGCGGGCTTCGCGGCGGCGGCGGCCTGGTGAGCGGCGAGGAGCTCGGCTCCGACGCCGGGCCCGGGCTCGCTGACGCTCACGCTGAGGCGGCCGGCCGGGTAGCCGTCCCCCACGGCGGGAATCTCGACCTCTCGTTCGGCCGCGTCTCCGCCGAGCAATGAGCGGACCAGCTGGAGGGCGATGGGCTTGCGACCGTCGATCTCCTTCTCCAGGGCTTTCGGGTTGAAGGTCCCGCTGAGAAGCAGCCGCCGCTTTGCGCGAGTTGCCGCGACGTAGGCGAGCCGGGCCTCCTCCTCGGCGTCGCGTTCGGCGGCGAGGTCGGTGAGCTCCTGGTATTCATGCAGGCGCTCCGCGGGACGGCCCAGGCGGCCGAGCTGAACGCCGACGCGGGCGAGCTCGCCACCCTCGGGGCCCTCCTCTCCGGGCTGCACCCGGAGCGGCGTCCAGCCGAGCTGGAGGTTCCGGCCGAGGTCGGCGACGGCGACGACCTCGAACTCGAGCCCCTTCGCACCGTGCACCGTCATCACCCGGACGCCGGCATGGCCCTCGGCCCGAGTCGCGGCCTCGGATTCGCGATCGCGGCTAGCCGCGCGAGAGTCGAGGTACTCGAGGAAGGCGCCGAGGTCCGGTCCTTCGCTTGCCTCGAACTCGCGGGCCAGGCGCATCAGCTTGCGCACATTCGACCAGCGGGCCTTGCCGTCGTTCCGGCTCAGGGTCGCCAGGTCGTAGTCGAAGGCGGAGGCGGCGCGCTCGATCAGGGTCTCCAGGCCGCCCTCGGTCGAGCCTGCGCGCAGGCCGGTGAGCACGGAAGCGAACCGGCGGAGGCGATCGAGCTCCTCCTGCGGGATCAGGGTCGCCGCCTCGGCGTCGCCCCGGGTCGGCGCGCCCGTCTCCACCAGATCGCGGACGAGCGGCCAGATATGACCGAGCCGTTCGCGTTGCTCCTCGTCCCGCCAGGTGGCCGCCCGCCGTAGCAGCCACAGCGTGTCCGGGAGCACGCCGCAAGCCGGGGAGGCGAGCGTTCCGAAGAGCGCCTCGTCGTCGAGCGGGTTGGCGATCACGGCCAGCAGGCAGCGCAGGTCGTCGATCTGCTGCTGTGACCAGAAACCGCGTCCGCCTACGACGTAGGGATCGAGCCCGGCCTCCTTCAGGGCTCGTTCCACGGCCGCGACATGAGTGAAGGCGCGCATCAGGACGACGATCTCCGAGGGGTCCACCTTGCCTTCGTCCACCAGCTCGCGAAGGCGGCCGGCAAGCCTCCTTGCCTCCGCCACCTTCGACCCCGAGCTCGGGTCGTCGGGTAGGCGCGGCAGCCGGGTCTCCTCGGCCTCCCACCCCTTCCTGTCGTCGACCGTCAGCAGGAGCTCCACCGCCGGCTCGCTCCGCGTCTCATCCACGACGAACGCGGTCAGCGGCTCGAAGCCATCGAGCATCCCCTTGCCGATCGCGTTGGTCGCCGCGACGAGCCCGGGAACAGCGCGGAAGTTCCCGGTCAGCGGGAGCGCATCGCCATTGGGCTCCTCTCCCTCGGCGAAGCGGCGGTGCTCGCGGCGGTAGACCTCGACGTCCGCGTGCCGGAAACCGTAGATCGACTGAAACTCGTCGCCGACCACGAAGAGGCGCGTCCCGCGGCCCCGCAGCTGCTCGATCAGCCGCAGCTGGAGCCCGTTGGTGTCCTGGAACTCGTCGACCATCAGATGGCCGAACTGCTCCCGAAGGCGGCCCCGTACAGCGTCTGAAGTGGTGAGCAGCTCGACCGCCTTCAGCTGTAGGTCCTCGAAGTCGAGGGCAGACCGCTCCTCCTTGAGCAGCTCGTAGCGAGCTCCGAAGCGGGCGACCAGCTCCCGGAGCTGCTCGTACGCGGGCTCGAGGACGCACGCGGCTACCGCCGCCTGAGCCCGTTTGAGCGCCTTCGTGTAGTGCGCGCAGGCCTCGCCGCCGAACGCCTTCGCGTTCGAGGTGACCTCCAGGTCTCGGAGCGACTCGAGGAGCTCGTCGTCGGGTGGCCGTCCCGGGTCGAGCTCCATGGCGGTAGCGATACGCTCGCGGCTCATCACAGACTTGCCGCTCGCTTCCTCGCACTCGGCATGCGCCGCCCGGGCGGCCTCGGCCAGCGCCTCTAGCGCCGCCGCGGTGTCCGGCGGCGCGAGCTTCGGCAGTGCGGGCTTCGGGTCTCCGTGGCTGCGGAGCTCGTCGTAGGCGCCGCGGGTCATCTCGAGCAGCGTTCGGCGCCGGTTGGCGGCGGCGAGCTCGAGTGCCTCGGGCTCGCCCGACTCGACCATCTCCGCGAGGGCCGAGTCGAAGGCGCGCACGGCGAGGCGCTCCGCCTCAGCCTCGTCGACGACGCGGAAGCGGGGATCGATGCCGGCCGCGGCGGGATGGGACGCGAGCAGCCGGCGGCAGAATCCGTGGATCGTGGAGATCCAGGCGCGGTCGGTCGCCTCGAGCGCCTGCCCGATGGCCTCGAGCTGCTCTCCCTCGGCCTCGCGCATTCGCATCGAGAGCTCGTCCCGGATCCGGCGTCGCAGCTGATCCGCGGCACGCTCGGTGAAGGTGAAGGCGAGGATGCGCTCGACGCCCCCCTCGGGGTCGAGCGCCGCGGCACAGAAGCGGTCAACGAGCACGCTGGTCTTCCCGGTGCCGGCGCCGGCGCGGAGGAAGATGTCGCGCTGGCGGCGCCCGACCGCGGCGGCCTGCTGCTCCGTCCTCTCCGAGCTCACTCCTCCTCGCTCTCCTCGGACCACGGCTCCTCCTCGGGCAGCCCGCGCTCGCGCCGGCAGATCGGCTGGAAGCTGCACCAGTCCGGGCAGCTGCCACCGAGCGGGTCGCGGATCACCCTCCCGGCGTGGATGGAGCCGATGACCTCCTCCGCCTTCTCCCTCGCCTCATCGAGCGCGGCCTCGAAGTCGTCGTCGTCGAGGTGGTCCTTGGGGCGGGGATCGAGGCCCGCCAGCTCCGCGGCGAGCGCTTTCCTGAGCAGGCCCTTGGGCGTGCGGTCGCCGGTGCCGCCCAGGGGACGGTAGAGGCCGCCGGCGAGGTCATGACCCCAGAGCTCCCGCGCGGCGAGCATGTAGAGCTGCAGCTGGAGCTTTCCCCGCTTCTCGAGCATCCCCACTCCGCCTTCGACCTTGCCGCCGGACTTGTAGTCCTGCACCAGGGCCTCGCCGCCGGGCCCGATGTCGATCCGGTCGATCTGCCCGTGCACGCCGCCGCCCGCCAGCTGCAGGGGTCCCATCTCCGAATCGTCGAAGCCGAAGGCGGCCTCCGTGTCGGCCGGCTTGAACGCGGTCGCCGTGGTCGCCTCATCGGCCAGGAACGCCAGGACCAGGCCCTCGACCCGCCGCAGCGCGGGCGCCGTGTCGGCGATCTCGGGTGGCAGGCGCCTGGCTCCCACCTCGGAGATCAGCTCGCGGGCGCGCCGGCGCCAGGCGTCCAGTGTCTCGGGCGTCGGGCGCGGCCCAGGCCCCGGCGGATCCTCGTAGAGGGACTCGAGGACCTTGTGTGCGATCGAGCCACTTGTCAGCGGCTCTTCCTGCGGTCCGATTCGCTGGGGGCTGAGCTCGTGGCGGATGAACCAGCGGTAGGGACAGAGCGCATACTCCTCCAGGGTCGAGGGCCCGAACAGCTTGATCTCACGCATCCGCTCAAGCACATGCTCGAGCTGAAGCGGTCCCGGCCGCAGCCTGTCGTTCTCGGTCCTCGGACCGAGGGCGGCCCCCGCCCTGGCGAGCTCGCGCTCGCTGGGCGCCGAGCCGGGGTCGAACACCGGCTCGGCGAGGCCGCGGCCGGCGGCCTCCGCGACGATCGACTGGTCGCGCTCCTCCAGTCCCTGCGGCAGCTCCGGCGCGAGCAGCTCCCTGACCTCATCGACGTAGGGCGACCGGGATGTCGCCCCGCCCTCGTCGTCCGCGCTTCGCCACGAGAGCCAGAGCCGCTGCTTCGGCCGCGACAGAAGGACCGAGAACAGGTAGCGGTCCTCGAGTTCGGCCTTCTTTCGCTCCGGCAGGGCGAGCGCCCGGCGAGCGTCGTCTGAGAGCAATGGGCCGCCGGTGTCGCGTCGCGGGAAGTCGCCGTCCTGCATGGAGCAGACGAATAGGTGGGCCACGCGGCGCGCACGGGCGCGATAGGGGCTGATGACACGAACCCTGCCCTCGGTCGGCCCCCGCCACATGGGCACCTCGAGGTCGGAGATGGCCGCGATCACGTCGCGAGGAGACTGGGGGAGGCCGAGCTCCGCAAGCTCGGCGAGCGCTCGCTCGATCTCGGCGCCCGCCCGCAACTCGAGCGCTCTGTCCTCCTCCGCCACCGCCCCACGGCGGCGCACGGCCGACTCGGCGATCCAGCGCGCCTGCCTGCCGGCCTCGCGCAAAAGTGCCGGTCCGGATCCGGCCTCGCGCAGCCTCTCGACCTCGCGCAGGCCCGGGTCGCCGTTCTCGCCGTCGGGATGCCAGGCCGCGAGCGCTTCGTCGGTCGTCCGCATCCGGCCCCGCAGCAGCCTGCGCTCGAACCAGTCCACCGTCGACGGTGGGGCGACGCCCGGGGTGCGCAGATAGGCGAGCAGGTCAGATGCCCCGCCGCCGCCGACGGCGGCGCGCAGCAGGGCGATGAGCCCCGATCCGGTGGCGGTCCGGGTTGCCGCAAGATCGGCCTGCACAGCCACCGGGATGGCGAACCGGCTCAGCACCCTCCGGTAGAGCGGTCCCGCCGACCGCGGATCGCGAAGAACGATCGCGATCTCGCCGGCCGGGACGCCGTCGTGGAGGAGCCGCGCCACCTCGGCTCCCACCGCCTCCACCTCGGCGAGCTCTCCCGCCGAGGCCAGGAGTGCGACGCCGCCGTCGTTCTCGATCGGCTCGCCGCCATCCTGCTCGCCGAACCGGCGCTCGACCTCGAACAGCGCCGAGCTCCGCGTGAAGCGCGGCTCCGCTTCAAGGCGCTCGATCGATACTCCGTCGAAGTCCCTGAGCTCCGCGAACAGGGCGCCGCGAGCCTGGGTGAGGGACTCGCGGTCCTCCCACGGGAGTGCGACTGTGACGTCCGCGCTCGCCGCCAGCTCCCGGACCAGCTCGAGCTGCTCGAGGGTCAGATCGTCGAAGCCGTAGAGGAAGATCGGTCGCGCACCCCAGGCATCGCGGCGTTCGCGGAGTGCGGCGGTGGCCGCGGCGGCGAGGGAGTGCTCGTCATGGAGCCCGAGCTCGTCGCGGACCATCAGGTACGACTCATAGAGCGACGCGATCTCGACCTCATATGGCCCGGCCTCCGTCGCCCGCTCGCGCAGGGCCAGGGGATCGACCATGGCCGCTTGCAGCTCGGAGACCAGCTCCTGCAGCGCGGCCGGGAACCCCGGGCGTCGCGAGGACGTCGCGAGGACCTTGAGCTCAGCCCGGGAGGCGGCTTCGCTGGCCAGCCGTAGGCGCTGGATTCGGCTGATCTCCGGGCCGGCCGGCGCGTCCGTCGCCCGCGCCACCAGCCGGAAGAGCTGATCGAAGGTGCCCACCGTCGCGCCGATCACGACCTCGCCCTCGGTGGTGAGCTCGTCCTCGAAGCGCTCGACGTCGTCCACCGTGGGGACGACCAGCACCGGGTCGCGAGCCGCGGCCGCCCTGAAGGCGTCGAGCGTCCTGCCGGTTCGGCCCGAGTTGGGTGGCCCGACGATCAGCTTCACGCTCATCGCGAGCCAGCATAGGCGCGGTTCCGGCGCGGGCCAAGGCTCGAATACCGCGTGGTCTCTCGCATAACGCGCGGAAACCAAGGGCGGGTTTTTTCCGCCGGGGGCGAGTCTAAGTTGGCCTCAGATCAGATCTCCGGAAGCCGAAACGGGAGACGCATCGAGATGACACTTTGCTTCGTGGACCCAGCCGACGCGATCAGGGCGATCGCCGACTCAGTCGGCCGTGAGGCCCGCCGCCAGCTCCTCGGTGAGGCGGTGCGGGCCTGGGTCGACGAGATCCCCGATGAGGAGCTTCAGGAGCACTACGCCAAGGCGATCTCGGAGCTCGACGAGCACGACATCTCGATGCTCGCCGCCTGGCACGGCTCCATGGAGGTCGGCCAGCCGGTGCCCAACCGCGACTTCCTGATGGGCGCCTTCGACTCGCTCGGCGACAACCGCCGCGAGGCACTCAAGCTCGCCGCCGGGTTCCGCGGCGAGGAGGCCTTCGAGGAGGGCATCTCGGAGGAGCGCGCTCTCGACCTCGTCCTCGAGTGGCTCTCACCACCGCGCGTGATGGAGCTCTGCCGGGAGGCGATGGAGCTCTACATGTGGGACCGCGGCGGCTGCGACAACTGAGCAGCTTGCCGCGGCTCATTCGCTGAACTCGTCGTAGTCAGAGACCGAGCGCCTCGCGGATCTGCGGAATCGCGTGGTCGTTGTCGCGGTAGTGGACGGCCGACATCCCGAGCTCGCGGGCGGTGTCGCAGTTGACGTCGGTGTCGTCGACGAAGAGGCACTCCTGCGGAGCGGGCCCGCCCAGGCGCTCGAGGGTGAGGTCGTAGATCTCGCGGTCCGGTTTGCGCAACCCGACGAAGCCGGAGTCGACGACGACCTCGAAGATCTCATCGACCGGCAGCATCGTCCGCCAGAGCGGCTCCCACTCCCTGACGTTGTTCGTCAGCAGTCCCATGCGGTGGCCGCGCCGCTTAGCCTCGCGCATCAGGTCGATCATCGGCTCGTTGGGGTGAAGGGCGTCGAAGTAGATCTCGCGGAAGCGGTGGAGCTGGGGCCTGTGACCGAGAACGGGCTCGAGGGCGTCGCCGAGCTTGCCCAGGAACTCGGCCTCGCTCAGCCTGCCCGTCTCGAGCTCGAAGAGTGGGTGGCGGCCCTCCTTCTCCTGGATCCTCGTCATCCCTTTGACCAGGTCCTCGAACGGCACGCCCGTCTGGTCCTGGACCGCTGCGAAGGATCGGATGAGGGGCGTGGTGAGGACACCGCCGAAGTCCGAGATCACCGTGGTGACCCGGCCGGCTTCACTCATGCCCGCCAGAGCAGGTAGCTGCCGAGGCCCAGGATTCCGTCGGTCTGGCAGCGGAAGAGGCCCGCCCAGGCGCCGCCCAAGCTGACGCCGCCCTCGGATGAGGCCGCCACCCTGGTGGCGGCGGCGCGGCTTGCGCGCTCGGCCTCCTCGGGCCACAGCTCGAGGCCGAAGCGAGTCGGGTCGCCCCCGCCGTCGTACTGGGTCGAGACGAAGGCGTCCTCGAAGCGGTTCTCGTCCTCGCCGCGAACCACCCAGGCGCCGGTCCGCTCATCGCCGTGCTCAGCGCCTGGCTCTCCGCGGGACTCGACCACCAGGAGGGACTCGTCGCCCGCGTCGATCGCGAGATGCCGGAAGGTTCCCCCGCCGTCGAGCGGGTCTGCGCTCCAGCGGCTGATCTGCGCGGGGCACTGGAAGCTGGGCGAGCCGTCCCTGGGGGTGACGTCCGCGATGCAGACGGTGACGGTGAGGCCGGCTTCGTCAGCGAGCGGGATCTCGGCGGTCCGTGGGCTCACCGTCGCCTCGACGGTCGCGTCCTCCGTGGCGATCTCGAGCGTGGCCGCGTTGCCGCCCTCCTCGAGCGCGAAGGTGGCGGCCATCAGCCGGCCTTCGGTCAGCAGGAGGGCGCCGGGCTGGCCAAGGTCCCAAGCCAGCGCGCCGACGCCGGCGGCCGAGTCGCCGAACCCGCAGACGAAGAAGCCTTGGACGACGTCGTTCATCCGCCGAACGGGTCCCTTCCGGGGGGAAGCTCGTCCTCATCGCGGATCTCCTGGCCGGTTCCCTCGATGTCGTCCGGACGAGGGCTCGTTCGCCGCGGCGGCACGGGCGGCTCCTCCCAGCTGAAGGGGTCCTCAGAGCCGGGGCGGCGCGGCGGCGCCGAGGGCCCCCCAGGGGCGGGGCGGGGCGGGCGCCGAGGGGCCCCGAAGGTCCAGACCGCTTCGCCGAGAGCGAGCCGCCGGCGGACGAAGCGCGCGGACATCGCCCGAACCAGGGCGCGGGTCGGGGGAATCAGCAGGATCAGCCCGAGGATGTCGGTCAGGAACCCGGGTGTGAGCAGCAGCGCCCCGCCCATGATCACCAGGACGCCGTCGAAGACCTCCTTATGGGGCAGGCGGCCCTCGGCCAGCGCCCGGTTGAATCGGATCCATGCCGCGCGTCCCTGATACCGCAGCAGCATCGAGCCGAGCACGGCATCGGCGAGCAGGAGCACCAGGGTGGGCACCAGGCCGATCGCCTCGCCGACCTTGATGATCACGTAGAGCTCCGCGATCGGCACGAGGATGAAGATCACGACCAAAAACAGCACGGCCCGCAAGGCTACCCAGGCTCGCCCCCTATCCTTGTCTGGGATGGCAACAGGAACCGCAACAGAAGAGGACGTCTACGAGGCGCTCGAGGAGGTCATCGACCCCGAGCTCGGGCTCGACTTCGTCTCCCTCGGGCTCGTCTACGACGTCGAGATCGAGAACGACGAGGCCTACATCACCTTCACCCTGACCACGCCGGCCTGCCCGATCGGGCCGCAGGTCTCGGAGCAGATGCGCGAGTTCGTGGGTCAACTCCAAGGCATCGACAAGGTGCATCCGAAGATGGTCTTCGACCCACCCTGGTCCCCGGAGATGATGTCCGAGGACGCGAAGTTCGCGCTCGGGTACTGAGCGCAGGAAATCCCTGTTTAGGGCGGATTCGGGTCCTTCTCCCCGTTCGCAACGGGTCTCCCGAACCACTCCCAAGAAAATCCGCTGACCTGCGGAGCTCGCGTTCCGCGCGATTCCAGCTGCAAGCCGTGCTGCTTTTATCGCGCGAAGGAGAAGCTGGGCGAGCGACCCGGCGGGGGGCTCCTTTCCGTGAAAACAGGCCTCGCCGCTGGACTCGTCGACAGCTCCAGACACGCCCGTCCGGCGGACGGATCAGGGCACGACAGGGGACCAGAGCCGCGCCTGAGCATTTTTGCAGGCGAAGGTCGAGCTCTCGACCTGAGTGCGAAGCTCTGGGCATGACAGACGCGGTTCGGGTCGCGGATGAGGACTCCTTCGCCGAGCTGATCGAGCCGTACCGCCGCGAGCTCCACGCCCACTGCTACCGGATGCTGGGATCGGTGCACGACGCCGACGACGCGTTGCAGGAGACGCTGCTCGGGGCCTGGAAGGGCCGGGCCGGCTTCGAGGGCCGCAGCTCGTGCGCTCCTGGCTCTACGCGATCGCCACGAACGCCTGCCTGCGAATGCTCGAGCGGCGCAAGCGGCGCGAGCTGCCCGGAGGCGCCGGCCAAGGGGACGATCCGCGCGAGCCGCTCGCCCAGCCCCTGGCGGAGTCGGTCTGGATCGAGCCCTATCCGGACGAGCTCCTGCGCTACGAGAGCCGCGAGAGCGTCGAGCTTGCCTACGTCGCCGCCCTCCAGCTCTTGCCGCCCAACCAGCGCGCTGCGCTGATTTTGCGAGAAGTGCTCGGCTTCAGTGCGAAGGAGATGGCCGAGATCCTTGACACCTCGGCCGCCGCGGTGAACAGCGCCCTGCAGCGGGCGCGCGCGAAGCTCGAGCGGGAGCTCCCCGCCCGCTCGCAGCAGGAGACGCTGCGAGCGCTCGGAGACGAGCGCTCTCGCGAGCTCGTGCCCGCTTCGTCGACGCCTGGAAGCGCGCCGACGTCGTGGCGATCGTCGCGATGCTCAGCGAGGAGGCGACCTTCTCGATGCCGCCGCTGCCGACCTGGTTTCGGGGCAAGGACGACATTGCGGCTTTCATCACCGCATGGGTCTTCCGCTCGACCTGGCGGTTTGAAACGACAAGCGCAGGCGGACAGCCCGCGATGGCCGGGTACCGGCGCGATCGCGAGAGCGGGCGCGACCGGCTTGACGTGCTCGTTGTCGTCACGTTCGAGGGCGAGCTGGTCACGGCGCTCATCGCATTCATCGGCACCGGGGTACTCGCTCGCATTGCGCCACCGGGGACTCCAACCCGGACCGATGAGTTCCGACCCTGAGGCCGCTCTTAATCGATAGACGCGGTTCCCCCGAACACGGAGAGAAGGAGAAGAAGTCGTGGGCAAGATCGTGATTAGTGAGAACGTCTCGCTCGACGGAGTCGTCGAGGACCCGGCCGGCGTGGAAGGCTTCCGGCGTGGCGGCTGGGTCGGTCGTGTCGGCGACCGGGTCGCGAAGAGGCGGCCAAGGTCCTGCTCGACGAGGCGCTGGGCGCCGAGGCCCAGCTGTTCGGTCGGCGGACCTACGAGTTCCTCGCTGCGCGGTGGCCGTCCCGGGGAGGCGAGCTGGCGGACAGGCTGAACAGCATGCCCAAATACGTCGTTTCCTCGACCCTCGAGGATCCCGAGTGGAACAACTCGACGGTGGTGAAGGGCGACGTGGTGAACGAGGTCTCGAAGCTAAAGCAGGAGCTGGATGGGGAAATCGTCGTCGCCGGGAGCATCCAGCTCGTACGCACGCTGATGGAGCACGACCTCGTCGACGAGCTGCGGCTGATGATCTACCCGGTCGTGCTCGGGGCCGGGGAGCGCTTCTTCATCGAGACCAGTGACCAAAAGCGCGTGCGCCTCATCGAGACCCGCACCGTCGACGACCTCGCCTACCTCACCTATCAACGAGCCAGACCCCAAAAATAGGAGGCAAGCGCGATGACGGATCACAAGATCGGCAGCCGCGAGGAGTGGCAGGCGGCCCGAGACGAGTTGCTCGCCGAGGAGAAGGAACTCACACGCCGTGGCGATGAGCTCGCCCGCAAGCGTCGCGAGCTGCCGTGGGTCCGGGTCGAGAAGGACTACCGCTTCGACACCGACGATGGCACCCGAACCCTGGCGGAACTGTTTGACGGCCGCTCGCAGCTGCTCATCTACTACTTCATGTTCGGACCGAGCTACCAGGCGGGCTGCCCGACCTGCTCTTCGATGGTCGATGGCTTCGATGGCTCCTGCCGCATCTACATGCCCGCGACCTGAGCCTGCTGCTGGTTTCGCGGGCTCCGCTGGCGAAGCTTCAGGCGTACAAGCGGAGGTTGGGTTGGAACATTCCCTGGGTCTCCTCGGCGAACACCGACTTCAACTTCGACTTCGGCGCCTCGTATACCGAGGAGCAGATGCGCGAGCAGATGCCACCCGAGGACCAGCTGCCGCCGATCGCCGCTCAGAACGCGAAGGCGACCGGGACCAGCGTCCTCGAATACATCCTGGAGATGTTTGGGGCGAGCGCCTTCACGCTCCAGAACGGTGTCCGTCTACCAGAGCTACGCGACTACAGGGCGCGGCGTCGAGTTCCTGATGGACTATTACCCGATTCTGGACCGCACACCAAAGGGGCGCGACGAGGGTGAGGCATGGCAAACCTGGATTCGCCGCCACGACGAGTACGCCTGAGGGCCGCAACGTCGGCTAAATCAAACCGTCTAGGCAATCAAGCACGCGGGTCCCGGCCTAGCCGGTCATCACGTCACGCGCCTCGAGGACCTCGAACGGCGGGGGCTGCGCTCCCTCAGGCGGCGGGCCCATCACCTCGACTACCGCGGGGCCGAGGCGGCCGTTCAGGAAGCTCTCCCACTTCTCTTTGGACTCCCAGATGTCGACGACCTTCATCTTGCCGTTGCCGGACTCGCCCCCGGCGTGCGCGATCAGCCCGTCCGGCACCTCGCCTCCGAGCTTCTCGTTCACCTGGTCGTACTGGTCGGTTGTCGCCTCGAACTCCTGGATCACGATCACGGCCATGCCCGGTCTCCTTCCTTGTTGTTTGACTGCTTGGTGCCGATGCAGTCGCCGCAGTACTATCGGAACAATCGTATTGATTTGATAGTAATCTGAGTCGCAAGTGCAGGTGCTAGGAGATGAACGAGGTCACGCTGCCCCCGTCCGATGAGCCGGCGTTCCCCCATCAGTCATATATCCAGTGGACCCTCGAAGCCCTCGCAGTAAGCCGCTGATCCTCGTCGCGCTGCTCCTGGCCGCGTTTGCGATCAACCTCGACACGACGATCGTCAACGTGGCGCTGCCGACGCTGGTGCGGGAGCTGCACGCGTCGAACACGCAGCTCGAGTGGATCGTCGATGCCTACAACCTGATGTTCGCCGCGTTCGTGCTCGCCGCCGGCAACCTCGGCGACCGGGTCGGCCGCAAGGGCGTGCTGATCGCCGGGTTGGTCGTCTTCGCCGCCGCGAGCTTCGCCGGCGGGCTGGGGAACAGCCCGGGCGAGCTGATCGCGGCGCGCGCCGTGATGGGGCTCGGGGCGGCGCTGATCTTCCCGGCCACGCTGTCCCTGCTCACCAACGTGTTCACCGAGCGCCGCGAGCGCGCCCGCGCGATCGGGCTCTGGGGCGCGAGCACCGGTGTCGGGATCGCCGTCGGGCCGATCGTCGGCGGCTGGCTGCTCGAGCACTTCTCCTGGCAGAGCGTCTTCTTCGCGCTCGTCCCGATGGCCGTCCTTTCCGTCGCGTTGGTTGGCGTCGCAGTCCCGACCTCCCGCGATCCCAAGGCGCCTCCGGCCGACCGCCCGGGCCTCGTGCTGTCGACCGCGGCGATGGCCGCATCTGATCTACACGATCATCGAGGCGCCGCAGCGCGGGCTGGGCGGCCGGCCTCAGCGTCGCCGGCTTCGCGCTGGCGGCCGTCCTGCTCGTTGCCTTCATCGCCTGGGAGCGGAGGGTCCGCATCCCGATGCTCGACATCGCCCTGTTCAGGAACCTCCGATTCAGCGCGGCGAGCGCGGCCGTGACGATCACCTTCTTCTCCCTGATGGGATTCATCTTCGTGATCACGCTCTACTTCCAGTTCCTGAAGGGCTACGGGCCGCTGTCGACCGGCGTCAGGCTGCTGCCGGTGGCGACCTTGACCGGGATCACCTCGGTGCTCGGCACGAGGCTCGCGGTTCGAAGCGGGACCAAGCTGGTGGTGGCCGGCGGACTGGTCTCGCTCGCGGTCGGGCTCGCCTGGGCGTCGACGAACTCCAGCAGCACCAGCTACCTGACGATCGCCGCCATCATGGTCTTCATCGGCGCGGGCATCGGCCTGACCAGCGCCCCCGCGACCGAGTCGATCATGGGCGCCGTCCCCGAGGCGAAGGCCGGCGTCGGCTCGGCCGTCAACGACGCGACGCGGATCCTCGGCGGGACGCTCGGGGTCGCCGTGATCGGCAGCATCTACGCGTCGATCTACGCCAGCCGCCTGACCGAGGCGCTCCCCGCGCACCTTCCCGGCTCGATCGCCGACAGCGCGGAGCGCTCGGTCGGCACGGCCTTCGGCGCCGCCGCCCAGCTCGATGCCGGCGGGCAGCCCGGCCTGGCCCAGGGGCTCCACGACGCCGCTTCAACTGCGTTCTTCGACGGCTTCCAGACGGCCGTCCTGGTGGCCGCTGGGATCGCGCTGGCCGGTGCGGTCATGGCGGCGATCCTGATCCCGAACCAGCCGCCGCGGGACTGCATGCGATGAGCTGGAATTACCGGGCGGCGAGCTCGGCTCCGAAGGCCTTCGCGAACTTCCTGAGCTCAGCCCGAGACCCTCAAGGCGATGTCCGCGGTCGGCAGCCGCCGGTTCTCGCGGGCGGAGGTAAGGAAGGTCGCCCACGCCTCCTGCGTCGCGTTCACCGTGACCGCGGCGCCCTTCTCCTCGCCGCGACTCAGCTCCCAGGCACCGTCCTTGGCTCGCAGGCTGTAGCTGTCCTCGCCCGGGAACCGCCAGACCCAGACGAGCCCGTCGGGCGGCGCGGCCGAATACCGGTTCAGCCAGACCTTGGTCCCGATCATCACGGCTTCGCAGTGGACGGGCTCATCCGGTCGCGGAGGCTCCTTGGCGTGCTCGATCCCCCAGAAGGTGAGCTCGTCGATCGCCGGCCCGAGGTCGAAGCCGGCGTCGGTCAGCTGGTACCAGACCTCCCTCCCTCGGGTGGCCGATCGGCGCGTGATGACCCCGGCCGCCTCGAGCCGCCGGAGCCGGTCCGTCAGCCGGGCGGGGGTGATCGGGTCGAGGCTGCGGGCGAGATCGGTGAACCGGCGCGGGCCCGGCAGCAGGTCGCGGACGATCAGCAGCGACCAGCGCTCGCCGACGACCTCGAGGGCTCGCGCCGTCATGCAGAAGTGCCGGTAGATCCGATCGGGTTCGACTGGACGCCCCATGCGCTACCGAGTCGAGAGTATCGCTTCGATAGTCACAAGCTGGGCGATTCCTGTTAGCTCTCGATTTGATAGTATCGTGTCGATAGTCGAGTGGCTCGGTGCAGCGATACATGAGACGAGACGCGATGCCCAGCGACGATTCCTACGTCCGGCTCGTCGAGCCACATCGCGCCGAGCTCCGGGCTCACTGCCGACGGATGCTCGGCTCCTCTGATGACGCCGAGGATGCCTTGCAGGAGACGCTCGTCCGTGCCTGGAAGGGGCTCCCGCGCTTCGAGGGACGCGGCTCGCTTCGCAGCTGGCTCTACCGGATCGCAACCCACGCCTCGCTCGACGTGATCCGTCGCCAACCGAAACGAGTAGTCCCGATCGACCTCGACGAGACCGGCCCGGCCGAGCATTCGCACGCGCCAGTCACAGAGCCGGCCGTCGAGGGGCGCTACACGACCCGCGAGGACTTCGAGCGCGCGCTGATCGTCTCCATGCGGCTGCTCCCAGCGAGGCAGCGGGCTGTGCTGATCTTGCGGGAGGTGCTGGGCTTCTCCGCCCGGGAGGCGGCGGACCCTCTCGACACCACGGTCGCCGCGGTGAACAGCGCCCTCCAGCGCGCCCGGGCCACGATCGAAACCAGGGTGCCGCAGCGGGACCAGCAGGAGACTCTGCGCTCGCTCGGGGACGAGCGGCTGGGTGAGATGGTCAAGCGCTACGTCAACGCCTGGGAGCGAAACGACGTCGAGGCCATCGTCTCGATGCTGGCCGAGGAAGCATGTCCCTCGACTGCGTCGTCGGGGGGATCCGCGCACCGAGCCCCTCCATCCGCGAGTAGCTCGCCGATGGATTCTCAGCTCTCGCCGGGTCTTAACTGAAGACGGCGATTCGGAGGCAACAAGATGAACTCGAGCTGCACCTACACAGGGAAGAAGAGGACGGCGACCGCATGGGTGGTCGCCCTGACCGCGATCGGCTCGCTGATGGCCGCCCTGGACACCCTGGTGGTGTCGACCGTCGCTGAGCACGATCCGGCTCGATCTGGGCGCCTCGATCGAGGATCTGGAGTGGACGGTGAACGCCTACAACCTGAGCTTCGCCGTGCTGCTGATCCCGGCAGCGGCGCTCGGCGATCGCTACGGGCGCCGGAGGCTCTATGCCGGCGGGCTCGGCGCTGTTCGCGGCGGCGTCCGCCGCCTGCGCCCTGGCGCCGGAGGTTGGCTGGCTGATCGCGGCGCGGGCGATCCAGGGCGCCGGCGCGGCGCTGGTGCTGACCCTGGGCCTGGCGCTCCTCAGCGCCGCCTTCCCGCCCGAGAAGCGGGGAACGGCGATCGGCCTGTTCAGCGCGGTCACCGGGATCTCGGTCGCCATCGGCCCGCTCGTCGGCGGCGCGATCGTCGAGGGCATCGACTGGGAGTGGATCTTCTGGCTCAACGTCCCGATCGGCCTCGCCGCGATCCCGCTCGTCCTCACCCGGATCGAGGAGAGCTTACGGCGGCGACACCGGCCTCGACCTCCCCGGCCTGGGGCTGATCAGCGCCGCCGCCTTCGGGATCGTCTGGGGGCTCGTGCGTGGGAACTCCGCCGGCTGGGACAGCCTCGAGGTCGTCGGAGCGCTCGCGGCCGGCCTGCTGCTGGTGGGGGCGTTCATCGCCCGGGAGCTGCGAGCGCCGGAGCCGATGCTGCCGATGCGCTTCTTCCGCTCCCGCGCCTTCTCGGCCGGGAACGCGGCGATCTTCTTCACCTTCGCCTCGCTGTTCGGCGCCGTCTTCTTCTTCGCCCAGATGCTGCAGACGGCGCTCGGCTACGGGCCGCTCGACGCCGGCCTGCGGCTGATGCCATGGACGATCACCTTCATCACCGTGGCTCCGGTCGTCGGCGCGCTGGTGGACCGCTTCGGCGAGCGCCCCTTCATGGTCGGCGGGCTTGCCCTGCAGGCGCTCGGGATGGGCTGGATCGCGTTGATCGCCGACCCCGGACTCACCTACTCGCGAGTTCGTGCTCCCGTCGATCGTCGCCGGCGTCGGGGTCTCGATGGCGATCCCGGCGGCGCAGAACTCGGTCGTCGGCTCCTTCGCCCTCGAGGATGTCGGCAAGGCCGCCGGCGCCAACAGCATGATGCGCGAGCTCGGCGGTGTCTTCGGGATCGCGGTCGCCGTCGCGGTGTTCGCCGGTGCCGGCAGCTTCGCCTCGGCCGACGCCTTCCTCGACGGGTTCGCGCCCGCGATCGCCGTCGTCGCGGCGCTCTCGCTCGCCGGTGCGGTCGTCGCCCTCGGCCTGCCGGGCCGGCGGCAGGCGGCCGAGGATGTGCTCCTCGAAACCGTTCGGCCCTCGAGGGGGAGGGCGGAGGTTGATGAGCAAACTGCGGTGCTTCATCTCGATGTCGCTCGACGGTTTCGTCGCGGGCTCGGAGCAGAGCGCGGAGGATCCGCTGGCGTCGGCGGCCTGCAGTTGCACAAATAGGGACCTCCCGCTGGCTTCCTATCGGGAGACCCATGGGAAGGAGGGGGCGGGGAGGTCAATGCCAGCACGCCGGTGGTCGAGAGGCGCCGTGAGAACATCGGGGCGGTGGTGATGGGCCGGAACATGTTCGGAGGGGGGCCGGGTCCCTGGGGCGACAATCCATGGAACGGGTTCTCGGGCGAAGACCACCCTTCCACACCCCGGTTTACGTCCTCACCCACCACGTCCGCAAGCCGCAGGAGATGGAAGGCGGTACGACCTTCCAATTCATTACTGACGGGATCGAATCGGCGTTGGAGCAGGCGAAGGATGCCTCCGGCGGCAAGGACGTGTCCCTCGGCGGCGGAGCCAACGTGATCCAGCAGTACCTCGCGGCGCGCCTGCTCGACGAGATCGAGATCTCGCGTCCCGGTCCGCTGGGGAACGGTGAGCGTTTGTTCGACAACCTGAGCGATGACCTTCCCGAGCTCGAGCAGGTCGACGCAGTGAAGCGCCAGCCGTGGCACACCTCCGATACCGGCTACTCAATTAGCCCTCGGTGTGTCAACCGTCGTTCGGTGCGCCAGCCGCGAACATCGAGCGGGCGACGTCGCGAAACGCCGCCACGGCGGCGGAGCTGTCGTCGCTACGCCAGATGAGCGCCGTCTCGAGCGGGTCCGGCGGGTCGTCGATGCGAACCGCGACGATTCCATCTGGAAGGCTGCGGTCCAGGGAGGCGGGCACCAGAGCCGCGGCTGGGACCTCGCCCAGGATCTGAATCTCCCCGGCGGTGTGGAATGACTCGCTGCGGATCTGGGGCTCGAACCCCGCGCGCCGGCAAAGTCCCAGCATGAAGTCGTAGAGGCGAGGCGCGAGGTCACGCGGGAACATCAGGAATGTCGGCCGCCAACGCCTCAAGCGGTGTGGACGCGGCTGCTGCTTAAGCAATACATTCTTCGCCAGACACGACGGCTACTGGCTCCTGCCGAATGGTCAGGTAGGGGCACTGACATGACTCTCTCCGGGCAGAGCGAGATGGCGACGTCGATCTCGCCCGAGAGCAGCGCCTGCGGCATCTTCGCGTTCCACATCTGTTCGGTACGCAACTCGACGTCCGGGTGGTTGGTCCGAAACGCCTGACCGAGTTCCGGCAGGATTTCGAAGCGAGCGCTCCAGCTGAAGGCCACGCTCAGCGTGCCGAGCTCCCCCGCCGCGCTGCGCCTTGCGTCGGATTCGGCGTGCTCGAGCTCGGTCAGCATCCTCTGCACACCATCGAGAAAGGCCTGACCGGCGTCCGTGAGTTGCACCTCGCGCGTGGTGCGCACAAACGGTTCGGTCCCGAGCTCCTGCTCGAGCTGGCGGATGGCGACGCTCAGCGGTGGCTGCGCCATGTGAAGTCGCTCCGCGGCGCGGGTACGTTGAGCTCCTCTGCGACCGCGATGGAGTGGAGCGCAGATGGCGAAGCTCGAGCATCGCAATGACGATCGTACTCGCGGCCATAGGCAGTCGGTCTAGCTCAAGACGCGATCGGTGTTGCATTGTCGTTCGGCCGTGCAAGCCAATCTCAGGGTGATGAATTCTCGGCTGACTCAGGGTCTCCTCCACAACAAGCTGGAGATGACCACAACCAGACAAGAGGGACCCACCGCAGGTAGGCGCAGCCTGGAACCGGCGCGGCATGTCACACCCCGATCTGGAGGAGCTGGTGACCGGGGTCCGCGCCGCGGTGAGCCGTCACGCCAACTGGCGGGAGACCGCCCGGCTCGTCACCCGCGAACTGGCCGGGCATCTGCCTTCGCCCGACGTGCTCACGGCCGAGCAGCGCATCGGCGACACGAAGAGTTACCGCAGCCACGTCCTCCACACCGAGCCGGACGGGAGCTTCTCGATCGTCGCGTTGGTCTGGCGCCCGGGACAGGTGACGCCGATACATGATCACGTCACCTGGTGCGTGTTCGGGGTCATTCAGGGCGAGGAGTACGAGGAACTCTTCACGCTGGACGGGAAGAGCGGCTGCCTCGTCGAGTCGGAGACGGACCCCGACAGGACCGCCGAAGTCGGCCGAGCCGCCCTCCGGGCGACATTCACCGCGTTCGCAACGCGGGCGAGGACACCGCGATCTCCATACACATCTATGGAACCGATGGCTAGCTGATCAGCTCCAGCGTCCGGCGGCGCTACGACCTCCCGGTGCGGTCCGACGGATTGGCCGCATGAGCCACGACGGGTGATGCAAATCGGGATCATCGGTGCGGAAGCCTGGGTAGCGCTCTCGCTGAACGCCTCAGCGAGCGCGGGCGTGACGGGATGTCGGCGGAGGCGGATCTGCGCACGCGGTGGCCGGCTGCTCCCGCAACGCGGCTGGGCTCCAATGCGGACGCGGCGACTTTCGGCGAGGTCGTGGTTCTGGCGGTGCCATTCAGCGCCGTGGATGCCGCCCTGGCCGAGGCCGGTCCGCTGGGCGACCGCGTGTTGTGGTCCTGCGTCAACGC
>CAVSLI010000019.1:0-336807 GCA_963728755.1 uncultured Solirubrobacterales bacterium
CAACGAGCGTCCAGCACCCGATCGGGACGGCCTGAAGGCCGTCCCCTACCGTTTCACGTGCCGCTCGAGCATCTGACGCCGCACGACGCCGCCGTAGACGTTGCCCTGCGCGTCGACGCCGACGCCTTCGGCGCCGGAATGATCGGGCGCGGTCGGCTCCATGTCCTCGATGAACGCCGTGACGCGGCCGTCCTTCGCGCTGCCGATGCGGATGCCCTTCTTGATGCCGGGCAGTTCGTGCGCGCCGGTGTCGGGGCCCGACTCCGAGTCGGCGACGTAGATCGTGTCGTCCTTGGTGATCGCAGATCCCGCTCGGCCGTCCGAACTGGCGCCACTCGGTGATGTAGCGTGCCGTCCTGATCGAAGATCTGGATGCGGTTGTTCTCGCGATCGCCGACGAACAGACGGCCGCGCGAATCCATCGCGATCGTGTGCGGCTCGCTGAGCTCGCCCGGCCCGGATCCTTTCTTCCCCCACTCCTTCACGAACTTGCCGTCCGCGTGAACGGACGATGCGGTTGTTCTTGCCGTTGCGGTGGCTGTCGGTGACGAAGATGTCGCCGGCCGGCGCGACGACGACGTCGGTGGGCTGATCGAAGAGGTCCGGGCCGGAACCGCTGACGCCTGCCTTGCCGAGCGTCATCAGCACGCGGCCGTCGGGCGAGAACTTGAAGACCTGGTGCCCCTTGCCGTTCTCGCCGCGCGCGTCGGTCAGCCAGAGGTTGCCGTCTCGATCGACGGTGGCGCCGTGCGGGAACACGAACATCCCCGATCCCCAGCTCTTCAGCAGCTTGCCGCTCGCGTCGTACTTCAGGATCGGCGCCTCGATCGTCCGGCGCAGGAGTTCGCGAAGCAGCGATGGATGACGTAGATGGTGCCGTCGGGAGCCGGCTCGACCGCGGTGACCGCCGCCCATTTGACGCCGCGCGGGAGCTCGCCCCAATCGCGCGTGGTGCGGTACGGCTGCGGCAGATCGTTGCGCGGCGGATCGGACTGCTGGCTGGCGGCGACGTGGGAAAGAACGCCGATCGCTAGTAAGAAACCGGGCGTGAGCACGTGACGGATGCGTCGCATGAGCTGCCTCTTTTCGACGCAGCATACACCTGCGGCTCTCACGCGCCGGATTACAATCTTGGTGGATGAACGAGCAGAAGCTGCGCGCCTATGCCCACCTCGCGGTACGAATCGGGCTCAACCTTCAACCCAAGCAGCGACTGCTGATCGTCGGCCCGATGGCAAACGGCGGCGCGTCGCTCGAAGCGGCGCCGCTCGTCCGGCAGGTCACCGCGGCGCGTACGAGGCCGGCGCGCAACTCGTCGAGACGCTCTGGGGCGACGAGGCGATGCTCGCCGCGCGCTTCGAGCACGCCCCGCGCGACTCGTTCGATGAGTTCTCCGACTGGATGCCGCGCGCGCTGGCCGAGCACGTCACGCCGGTCACGCCATCCTGTCGATCTACGCCAACGATCCGGATCAGTTGAAGGACGCACCCGCCGAACTGGTCGCGACGCTGCAGGAGTCGACAGCGCGCAACGTCCGGCCGTTCCGCGAGCAGATCTCGCGCAATCGGACGAACTGGGCGGTGGTTGCCGCAGCGGCGACATCGTGGGCGGCGCGCGTCTTTCCCGATCTCGCACCATCGCAGCAGGTTGACCGCCTGTGGGACGCGATCAGCTGCCTCTGCCGCCTCGATCAGCCCGACCCGATCGCCGCGTGGGAAACGCATCTGCGCGACTCGCCGCGCGCAGCGATCTGCTGAACGACAAGCGGTACACCGCGCTGAAATATCGCGGGCCCGGCACCGATCTGACGATCGGCCTCGCGCCCGGCCATCAGTGGGTCGGCGGCAGCTCGGTCAACGCGGCGGGCATTCGCTTCGCGCCCAACCTGCCGACCGAAGAAGTGTTCACGATGCCGCACAAGGATCGCGTCAACGGCACCGTGCGCTCGACCAAGCCACTCAGCTACGGCGGCACGCTGATCGAGAACTTCACGCATGACGCTTCGAGGGCGGCCGCGTCGTCGAGGTCGACGGCCGAGCGCGGCGAAGCGATGCTGCAAGCAGTTGATCGACACCGATCCCGGCGCGGCGCGGCTCGGCGAGGTGGCGCTGGTGCCCGCACAATTCGCCGGTCGCGCAGTCCGGGCGTGCTGTTCTACAACACGCTCTTCGACGAGAACGCGGCGAGCCACGTCGCGCTCGGGTCGGCGTACAAGTTCACGCTGCGCGGCGGCGAGGCGATGAGCGACGACGAGTTCGAGGCGGCCGGCGGCAACCGCAGCGCGACGCACGTCGACTTCATGATCGGATCCGGCGAGCTCGACATCGACGGCGTGCTGCGCGGACGGCCGCGCCGAGCCGCTGATGCGCCGCGGCGAGTGGAGATAAAATGCCGCGTATGCGCTGCAAGTTGCTGCTGGTGTCTGCGTCGTTGGCGATCGGCGCGCTGGACGTGCTCGCGATTGCCCAGGCGCCGCCGGTGCCACGCTTCAATCGCATCATCACCCTGCTCGAGCAGAAGAAGCCGGTGTTCGGCGTCTACTGGCCGAGCAATCCATCGGGCCGCGGCCGCGGCGGCGCGCCGCCGCCGGCCGAGGTCGCGCCGAAGGCGCCGGCGGAGTTCGCGCGCGAGGCGCTCGCCTATCACGACGCCGACTTCTTTTTCAGCGGCGCGCTCGAAGGCGGCATGGACCGCGGCTACGCGCCGGTCAACGACTTCGTCAAGGCGACCGTCGACGCCGTGTCGCAGACGCGCGCGCGCTTCATGTCGGCGTCGACGCCGCTGGTCGTGAAGGTGCCGAAAATTTCCGCCGACCGCGCCAAGGCGGCCGCCGACATCAGCCGCGCGCTGAATCTCGGCGTCAGCGGCATGATGTTCGTCGAGGTCGAGAGCGCCGACGAAGTGCGAGCCGGGCTCGCGGCGATGCGCTTCAAGTCGAAGGGCGGCACGCGCGCCGACGACGTCGGCGACGCGCCGGCGTTCTGGGGCATGAGCGAGACGGAGTACAAGGCAGAAGGCCGACCTGTGGCCGCTCAATCCCGACGGCGAGCTGATCAACTGGACGATCGTCGAGAGCAAGGAAGGGCTGGCGAAGGTCCGCGAGATCGCCGCGGTGAAGGGCATCGGCGTGCTGTGGCCCGGCGCCGGCACGCTGCGCGGCGTGTTCTCGACCACCAACGCCGACGGCGAGCGCATGCTCGACGAAGCGGCGTGGGAGAACGCGATTCAGCAGGTGCTGGCGGCGTGCAAGGAATTCAACGTGCCGTGCGGCTTTCCCGCGCCAGCGCCAACGACATCGAGATGCGCATGAAGCAGGGCTTCAGCGTGTTCGTGATGAACTGGGGCGACGCCGGCTTCAAGACCGTCGAGATCGGCCGCAAAGCCGCCGGCCGGTGATCACGACGATCAACGCAGAACCCGCAGAGCTCGCAGAAAAAGAAAATATCTTTCTTCTCTAAAGACGAACCGCGCGTGCTCGTTCGGAGAAAAAACCTAAAGAGAATTGCTCTGCGTGTTCAGCGAGTTCCGCGTTGATCGTCGTGAACGTGTGGCTGTCGCCGCTATTTCCTACTGAACGAGATACCGAACTGCGAGCCGCCGCGGTTCGCCTTCATGTCGAACACCTGCTCGAGGTTCACGTACCAGTTCAGGCCCCACGCGCGGATGTAGCCGGCGCGGAAGTGCGCCGACGCCAGGCTGACGAAGAACGCGATCTGGTCCTTCATGAACGATCGGTTGCTCAGCCGGTCGTAGACCGGGTAGCGGCCGACGCCGACCTCGAACGACGGCACGCCGAAATTCCAGCGCCCCCATTCCGCGACCGTGATGTAGAAACCGACGCTGGCGTGCGCGCTGCCGTTGTCATAACCGCCGGCGAAGCCGATGTGCTGTTTGACGACGAAGAAGCTGTTCGGGGGCGATTCGGGGACCGGGGGCGGCAGGCGGACTTCTTCGCGGAAGTCGAGGAGATCGAAGTTGATCGGCGCCTCGATCACAATCGCGACGGGCAGATCGAGCGATCGGCTCGGCAGCGCATCCTCGGCAAAGGCCGGCGAGAGAGACGCCAACAGGAAGACTGACGTGAAGAGCCAGCGCATGGGAACCCCCAGGATCAGGCGGATCTCAGGTCGAAGGCCGCCACTATACGTCATCCCGCCGGGGGCAAGAATTGATTTTCACGTTAACGATTTTGTCCACTGACCCACCCCGGCCGCAGCCGGTGTCGCATTCTTACAATCGCGCCACTGGCGGAAGCCGGTAGGCTTCCCATCATGATTGCTGAGATAGCTCTCGCCCTGACGTTGCACGATATCGCCTGGCTCGCCGGCAGTTGGCAGTTCACCGCCGGCGCCCGCTGCGTCGAAGAGCACTGGACGCAGCCCTCGACGAACATGCTCGTCGGGCACCAGCCGCACGGTCGAAGGAGGGCGCACGGTGTCGTTCGAGTTCCTCCGCATCGAGGCTCGCGCCGACGGCATCTACTACGTGCCGCAGCCGAACGGGCGGCCGCCGGTCGATTTCAAGCTGTCGTCGGAGAACGCGGCGGAACTGGTGTTCGTCAACCCCGGCCACGCCGATCATCTCAAGCGGATTGTCTACCGGCGGGACGGCGACGCCGGCCTGGCCGCGCGCATCGAAGGCGAAGACAACGGCCGCGCCTTCGCGGTCGACTTCCCGTATCGGCGCGCGACGAGTGGCTGCAGCGCGCGCTGACCGAGGCGGGTTCATTCACGCAGCGGTGCCGCGACTCGGCACGTTCCGCGGCGAAGACCGTATTCCGCAGACCGGAAAAACACGGCTCCGGCTCATCGTCGGCGGACGCGGCACGCAGCCTACAGGCTGCGGCCCTGTCGTTGGCCTGCGCCGCGTTTTTCGTGCGAGCACGACGGTCTGCTCCAACGGTCTTCGCCGCGGAACGTGCCGAGTCGCGGCCTTCGGCGCGGACGAGTCGAGGCAAGGCGCGGCTGAAGCCGCGCCCTACGAGAGCGGCCGCTTAGCGCACGCCCGCGAGCGAGCTCAGCACGAACGGCGAACGCTGCGCCGCGAACGCCTTGACGAACTCGACGCCGGCGTCGAACTCCTCGTTCGAAAAGAGCTTGTGCGTGTCCTGGTGCGCGGCGTCGGCGATGAGCGCCGATGAGCGCGTGATCTCGTTCAGCAGCCAGTCTTCTTCCGCCGCGGCCCGCGCGCAGGCGGCGAGCGTGTCGAGATACTGCGCGCGCAGATCCTCGAACGCGAGCAGCTGCCGCGACAGCGCGTTGTCGTCGAGGCGGCTGAGGATGGGGAAGTCGATCTGCAGGAACGTATTGTCCTTGTCCCACGGCAGGAAGCGCTGCCGCGTCGTGTCCGTGAAGCGATACATGTAGAGGTTGTTCATCCCCGCGTAGCCGAGGAGGCCGTCGTTCTCGGCGAGGAAATTCTCCGCCGCGATGAGAGTGATGAACGATGGCACGTCGAGAAACCGCTCGATCCGCTCGCGCGTCGTCGCGTCGGTCGTCGCCGCCTCGCGGAACAGATCGCTGATCGAGCCGTAGAGCACGCTGTCGGAGTCCGACTCGTGGTTGCGCGGCTCGAAGAGCGGCTTGTAGGCGTCGAGCGTGCCGAGGTCTTCGCCGCGGAACGGCGCCACCCAGTGATACTCGAAGAGGTAGCCGTCGTCTTCGCCGAGCGTGCGGTCCACGAACTCGGGCTCGATCTCCTCGACCAGCGCGTAGACACCCTGGTACTCGTTGTTGATGAAGAGACGGCAGAACGATTCGCGCGGCGCCGGCACGCCGATGCGGTTGAAGAACGCCATCGAGACCTGCTCGCGCACCATCGACGGATCCTGCAGCAGGTTGTCGAGCACGAGCGACGAGAGCCCGGCGAAGCGCTGATCGCTGGTGTAGCGGTCGAAGTCGATGCGCAGCCCGAGCTTGACGCCGTTGCGCGAGCCGGCGCCGCGCGACCGGACGCCGACGTTGCGCACCCGCTCGCTGCCCCAGACCATGTCGGCGGGGTAGTAGGTGTTCTCGGTGAAGTTCGCGCGCAACAGCTGCAGATCCTTCGAGTTGATCAGCAGGCGGACCTCGTGCAGCGTCGTCGCGTCGAAGACCTCGTCGGCCGACTGCGCGGCGGCCGGCCGCGGCGCCGCGGCCGCCGAGAGGGCGAGCGCGATCGCGCAGATGAAGGAGCGGCGTTGCACCATCACCTCAGATGCTCAATTGGAACCGGAGGACGCGGCTCCAGAAGGTCGGTTGAGACGGCAGCGGTCCCAGCGCCGGGTTGTCGATCGACTCGCGGATGAAGTTGGCCTGCACCTTGACCCAGCGGTTCAGGTACCAGTTGACGCCGAGCGTCAGCGCGCGATCCGCGTTGCCGAGGATGGCATCGGCGCGCGGGCTGGTCGAGGGCGCCTGGCCGGCGCGTCGCTCTTGAACGCGAGCCGCTCGACGCGCGCCGCGACTTCGACGGCGCCGAAGCCGCCGCCGGGCAGCGGCCGCTTTGGCCGGTCGAGGCCGGACGCTTTCTTCTCGCCGGTGATCGCCCACGTGCCGCTGACATACCAGCCGGTGGAGGTGATCGGCGAGAGATTGGTGTCTTCGACGCTCAGGCCGAGCCGCTCGTCGGAGACGCGGATGCACTCCGACTTCACGCGAGAAGGGCCCGGCCGCCATTGCGCTTCGATGCCGCGGCGCTGCCGCCGGCCGCCGACCAGGTAATCGGGCGTGAAGAACGCGGTGTCGAGCACCGTTCGGCCGCGCAATCCGGGAATGCCTTCCTCGACGTCGCTGCCGGTGAAGGCCGCGCCGACCTCGAGCTCGCGCGCCGGCGACTTCGAGTGCCGGAACGGTTCGACGCGGACGCGTCCGGCGATCGTCCGTCCGCCGGTGACGCGCGTCGGTGTCGTTGGTTCGCGCGTTGCGGCCGTCGTGCTCGAAGACGCCGAGCTCGTAGCGCAGGATTCGCTTCGCGACCCGGCCGTGCACCATGGACGCCGATGTCGCGCCCCGGGGCCAGGAACGTGGCAGCCAGCGAGCGGTACGCGAAGTCGAGGTTGGTGGAGCTGGTGTTCTCGTCGAGGCTGAAGGGCAGCTTGAACTTCCCGACGATCACCTGCGCGTAGTCGAACTGCTTGTAGTTGAGGAAGACGTCGCGCCAGCCGTCGCCGCCGCTGATCAGCTCGCGTTCGACCTGGAAGTCGAAGATGTTCCTGATTTCGCCTTCGACGCCGATGCGCCGCCGGGCGATGTCGAACGCGCCGATCTCTTCGTCGGGCAGCGGTACATCGGAGTCGCGCACGTCGCCCGAAAAGCGCGCGCGCAGATCGATGTGGGTGCCGCCGCCGAACCGGATCGACGGGTGATCGTCCCATCGGAACGTCGGCTGCGACGCCGGCGCAGCTTGCGCAAACGCTGGCTGTGCGGTGCCGGCGAGCGCGAGGACGAGCGATGCGATGGCGAGCGGTCGATGCGTCATGATTTGGACTCGAGCCGCGCCGTCGCGCGGCGGAGCAGCGCGTCGAACCGCGGATCGGACCGAACCGAATCGAGCAGTGGATCGTTTTTCAACGGCTGCAGCCCCGCCGGATTGCGTGCGGCCAGCTCGCCAAGCGCCTCGAACGCGCGGTCGCGATTGCCAGTCGCGGCGTGCCAGCGTGCGAGTGCCGCGGCCGGGCGCGGCCGCTGCGCGTTCAACTGCGCGAGCACGGCGCTGGCGCGCGCCTGATCGCCGCTCATCAGCCAGGCGAGCCCCGCTGTCGCCTTTGACGTCCGCGTCGCTGCGGTGGAGCAGGCCGGCGAGCGAGGTATGCGCCTCGGCCACCTTCTCGTCGATCGCGATCGCGCGCTCGGCGGCCGTCCGTGCCTTCTGTGCCGAGCTCGCCTCGCCAGGCACCTGCATTGTCAGCTGGTAGACGTCGGCGAGGCCCGCATACGCGAGCGCGAAGTTGGGATCTTTCGCGATCGCCTGGTTGAAGAATTTCTCCGCCTCGTCGAAGCCGGCCGCGGTGCGCGTGTTCCACGCGAAGCGGCCGCGCAGATAGAGATCGTAGACGGCCGGATCGACCAGCGACTGCGTCGTTGGCTGCGCCACCGCGCCGACTTCGGCCGCGATCGCGCGCGCAATCTCGTCCTGCAGCGTCAGCACATCCTTCATCCGCCGGTCGAAGCTGCGCGCCCAGAGGTGTTCGTCGGTGACGCCGTCGATCAGCTGCGCGGTGACGCGCACGCGATCGCCGTCGCGCGTCACCGAGCCCTCGACCAGCATGTCGACGTTGAGCTCGCGCGCAATCTCGGGGAGCGGCTTCTGGCCGCTCTTGTACGCCATCGACGAGGTCCGGGAGATAACGCGCATGTTCTTGACCTGCGCGAGGCTCGCGGTCAGCGCCTCGGTGAGCCCGTCGACGAAGTATTCCTGCTTCGCGTCACCGGAGAAATTTGCCAGCGGCAGCACTGCGACGGCGGTCTCGCCGGGGCTGCGCCGCTCGCGCACGGCCGCCCGGTGCGCCGCCGGAGCCGCGGATGCGTTTTTCGATTCGTGACTCGACGACTGATACCTCTGCAGGATGAAGAGCCCGAAGACTACCGACGCGGCGGCGCCAATCACCTGCGCGAGGATTCGGCCGATGAACGAAATCCAGGCCGAGCGGACCTTGGCGGCTTTCTTCTTCTTTTTTTTCGCCGGGTCGTCGGGAGGGATCGGGATCATGGTGGCGGGCGCCATGATAGCGGGAGATCGGGCAGCCGCAGCCGGTCGGTCGGCTGCGGCCTTGTCGCCATCGGGCGGTGCGTCTCCGCTTGTCATCGCGCGAAGTGCGAAGCTTGCGAGCGGCATGCTGCTGTCCTCAATCGCGGGCGCCCGAACGGCGGACTGTCCTGAAGCGGCCAGCGAATAGTGGCAATTTCCCGAGGGATTTTGCGACGAAGCCCGGTCAGGGCTTCTGGGGAACCGCGGTGATGCAAGAAGGCAGCCCGAAGAACGCTGCAAGCCGCTGAGGTGCGGTGAAGTAGGCCGACAGCTCACCTTCGGCCGCGATCAGGCTGGCCGGCGTTTCACCCGCAAACGCGGCGTAGTCGTGGATCAGGTGGCTTTGATCCGCGTACCCGCACTCGACCGCCACGCGCACCCAGTCGGCGCGCGACGGCTCGCCTGCGGCGCGGTGCAGCAGCGTGCGCTGAAAACGCAGAATGCGCGCCAGCGTCTTCGGGCTCACGCCGACGCGCTCCACGAACCGCCGCTGCAGCTGCCTCGTCGTCGTGCCGGCGCGGCCGGCGAGTGCGTCGACGCGCGCGCGACCCGCGGTGCGCACCAGCGCCGCGACCGCCACCGGCGTCACGCGGTCTTCGTCCGCCACCGCGATTCGGCGCTGCAACTCGCGCGCGACGATCGTGACCCGGTTGTCGTCGCCGCGCGAAGCGGCGAGCTGATGCCACAGCCGCGACGCGTCACGCGGCGTCCACAGATCGCCGAGCGGGACACAGCGGTCGGTCAGCGCCGACATCGGCGCGCGGAAGAACGGGTACGCGCCGCCGGGCCGGAAGCGGACCGCCATGGTGTCGACGTCCGCGGCCGGCGCGATAACCAGCGGCGAGGTGAGGAGGCCGACGAGAAACGCCGCCGGCTGCGGCTGCAATCCCGACGAGGACACCGCATGGAACCGGTCGCGAAAATGGAAGATCAGCTCGGCGCAGCCGTCAGGCAGGATTCGTTGCCTGAGCTGCGGGCGCGGCGGCGCCGCCGCCAGGCGTGGCGCTGAGGAACCACACGCACTCGACGAAGGCGCCGAGTGGAGCTGCCGATGTTCGCGATACTCCATGCCGATTTTGCTACGCTAGCACGATGTTCGACCTCGACGAATTCCTCCATCACTTCGAGCGTGTACGCGAGCGCACGCGGCGCGTCGCCGCCTGCATTCCGGAGGAGCACATCGAGTGGACCTATAAGCCAGGCGCGTTCACGCTCGGCGATCTGGTCCGGCACATCGCCGTCACCGAGCGCTACATCTGGGCCGAAACCGTGCACGACCGCCAGTGCGGCTACGTCAGCCACGGCCGCGAGCTCGCCGAGGGGCGCGACGCGGTGCTGCGCTTCCTCGATCGCATGCACGAGGAGTCGCTCGTGCAGTTTCGCGCGCTGACGCCGGAGGCGCTGGCCGCGAAGTGCGCGACGCCGGAGGGAACGCGGCTGACGACGTGGAAGTGGCTGAGGATGATGCCGGAGCACGAGATCCACCACCGCGGGCAGATCTACACGATGCTCGGAATGCTGAACGTGAAGACGCCGCCGCTGTATGGGATGACCGCGACGGAAGTGATCGCGCGCGAACGGCCTGAAGGCCGTTCCCTACCGGCGGCGACGGGCCGATTTCTAAACCGTTTTCTACCGGTTCGGTTTTCAAACCGTCTCTCTGCCGGTAGGGGCCGGTTTTCAAACCGGCCCTGTCTTATTCGCAGGTAATCCGCACCTGCGCCTTGCCCGCGTCGATCTCGATGTTGGCGTCGCCGAGCTCCTTCAGCACCTCGTCGATCGCGGCGGCGTCGAGCTTCGAGAAATCGAGATCGAGCCCGCGCTCGCGCAGCCGCGCCGACACCTGCTCGCCGGCCATGCCCGGAATCAGCGCGCCCAGCCGCATCCCGCTCTTGACGATGGCGATCGGCACGCGGATGTTGACGTCCTCGCTCGCGATCGCCGCTCGTGGCCGGCTTGTGGACGGCGATCCGGACCCAGCGCGGCTTCGGCGCTTCGGCGTCGCGCCGCGGCGTCGAGCGCCGCGCTCCGGCCCGCGCCGAGATCGCGCGCAGCAGCCGATCCGCATCGTCGACGGTGATCTTGCCCTGCGCCAGCAGGTCGAGCACGCGACGTCGTCTCATCGCTCATGACGTCACATCCGGTTTCTGCAGTTGACTCGAGCACGTCGTCGACGGTCATCTCGCCGCGCTCGAGCCGCGACAGGAGCGCGCTGGCCGATGGGCGGCTCGCGGCTCGTCCACCGGTTCGATCTCCACGAACGGCAGCAGCGCGCCGATCCGATTGAGCCGGTTCTTGATCGTGGGATAGCTGACGCCGAAGAACTTCTCCATCTGCTTGATGGAGCCGTGGCAGCGGACGAAGGCGGTGACGAAGGTCTGATCCTCGGCGGTGAGCCGCGCGAGCGGCGGCACCTCGAAATGCCCCTCGATCGCGACGTCCTGGCCCACCAGCCGGACGCGCTCGATGTCGAATGGCGCGCCGGCGGTGAGTCGCGTGAGGGCCTGCCAGTCGTGGGTCGCCATCGCGCGGATAGTGGCAGCACTAATTAATTAAGTCAATGTTGATATTAATTATCTTCAGTTACTCGGCCATTATTGGCAACGAGGTTTAGTCACTAGCAAAAAACGGCATATGATGTGCTTCATTCCGCCTTAATGGATCGGAAACGTAGCGAATCCGAACGCCGAAAGGGCGCTCGGAGCACGCCCAGTCCGGAAGACATACAGAACAACCTTGACGACATGGCCGGCGCCGTTCGCGATCTGCAGGACGACGTCGAAGCATTAATCAAGCGGCCGAACGTTCTCCCCTGGCGCCGCAAGCCCACCGACGCGGAAGAAAAAGACAAATAGCGGAGCTACCACCGCGGCCGCGCCAGCCAGTCCTGGCCGGCGTCGCCGATCGGCGCGCCCGGCGGCGCGTCGGCGCCGGCGGCGATCATCGTCGCGCGGCATCGGCCGGCCGCTCGAGGAAGCGCTTGATGTCGGCGGCGAGCAGCGTGTGCTGCGCCGATGTCGGCTTCGGTCTTCGCCGACCGCCGCGTCGCAGCCGCGCCGCGAGCTTCTGACAGCTTCAGCGACGCGATCGCGCGCACCTGGCCGTTCGGCGACGCCGTGCGCCAGCCACATGACGCGATCGACCAGCACGCGCTCGTCGGCGCGCCGCACTTCCGCTTCGTACGGCGTCGGCCGTCGGCGCGTCGAAGGTCGCCTTGGTCAGCCGATCGATCACTTCCTCGAGCCCGGGCAGCGCCGGATCGACGGCGTGCTGCGCCACCATCCGCGCCGCGCGATCGGGCTGCAGCACGAAGCCGATCGTCACGTCGGCGGCGATCGTCGCCGGGCTGAGCGGATCGAAGCCTTCGCCGGTCGTCCGCGGGAACAGCTCGCGGTGCATGCCGCAGCCCGGCGGCCGCGGCGGAATCAGATCGAGCATCGTCTTCGGGCACCGTCAGCTCGGACGGCTTCAGCGTCGCCGCCAGCGCGTCGAGCGCCTTGCGCTGATCGTCGGCCGATCACCCACTTCGATCGGCGTGCGGCCGTCGCCGCGCATGCGCGTAGATGAAGTCCTGGCCGGCGACCATCGACGCCGCGCGCTTCGACCGCGTAGCGGTGATACATGTAGATCGGCACCAGCGGCTCTTCGATCGTCGCCATCGGCGCGCCGGCGCGGATCGTGTGCTCGCCGATGCGGTTGAGCGCGGCGCGGCGCACCTTCATCAGCCGCGTCAGCTCGTCGGCCTGGTTCGACGCCGTTCGACCACTGATCGACGTGCGGGTGGATGTCGGTGTCCTGGTTGGTGATAGTAGCGCAGGTCCTGCGCCCACGCATCGTCGAGGATCTTCGTCAGCGCCGGCGTCTCGTCGGTGCCCGTCGGGAACTCGCGGTAGCCGTAGTTGATCGCGACCTTGTCCCAGTCGCCGATGCTGCTGCGTGATAGGCCTTGGAGAGATCGATCGTGCCGTCGGCCTTCAGCTCCTCGAGCGGATGCGGATAGTCCATCACCGAGATCCAGCCCTTGCTGCTGTCGTAGTAGTTGTGGCCGAGGCCGAGCGTGTGGCCGACTTCGTGCGCCGACAGCTGGCGGATGCGCTTCAGCGCGGTCTCGTAGAGGACCGCCGGGCTTCTCGTTGCCGTTCGCGTACGGCGAGAGCAGGCCTTCGAAGATCATGTAGTCCTGGCGATCGCGCAGCGAGCCGAGCGTGACCGTGGCCTTGATGATCTCGCCGGTGCGCGGATCGGCGACCGATGCCGCCCGAGCTCCAGCCGCGCGTCGAGCGGTGGACCCAGTTGATCATGTTGTAGCGGATGTCCATCGGGTCGGCGCCGTCGGGCAGCACGTCGACCTTGAACGCGTTGCGGAAGCCGGCGGCCTCGAACGCCTGGTTCCACCAGCTCGCGCCTTCGACGAGCGCCTTCTTCACGTCCTCGGGCGCGCCCGAGTCGACCCAGTACTGAATCGGCTTGACCGGCTCGCTGATCGCCGCGGTCGGATCCTTCTTCTCGAGGCGATGGCGGCGGATGTAGCGGAACTGCGATCGGCTCGCCGATCGGCGCGCTGTAGTCGACGAAGCTGAGGCCGCCGTAGCCGGCGCGCGGATCGTCGACGCGCGGCTTGTAGTTGCCGTCCGGCAGCTCGACGAACGACGCGTGCTCGCGCAGCGTCACCGCGTCGGGCGTCGGCGTGACGCTGCCGACCGATGCCCGAGAACAGGCCGCCGCCGCGACCGCCGCCACCGCCGCCACCGCCGGCCGGCGCCGATCGGCGCCGGACCCTGCGCCGGGCCGCCGCCGCCGCCGCCGCCCGCCGCCGGCGGCTTCGTTGACGAAGGTCAGCGTCATGTCGACTTCGGTGTTCTTCGGGAAGTTCCTTGCGTGTTGCGGCAGGTAGAACGCGCTGCGCGTGCGGTCGACGCGGTAGTTGCCGGGCCGCAGCGCGCTGGCCGGCGCCGTGTGACGTCGCGCAGGAAGAAATCGGTGGCGTCGACGAGCACGCGGCCGTCGATTCGGCGGCGACGGTGAAGCCCCACAGGATCGACTTCGCGAACGAGTCCTCGACCGACTTGCGCTCGAGCGGGTTCTTGCTGCTCGAGCGGAACGACTGGTTGGGCTGCACCAGCAGCACGCGCGGGCCGACGCGCTGGAACTGCGACGACGCGGCCGCCGCCGCCCTGGCCGCGATCGAGGCCGATGTCGTTCGAGCCGAGGCCGGCCGACAGGCCGGTCGAGAACAGGAACTCGGTGTCGAACCGCGGGATCTCGAGGAACATCGATCCGGTGCGCTCGTCCCAGTAGAGCGGGAAGTAGCCGTCGATCTTCTGCATGCCGGCGGTGCGCTCGTCGATCGACTGCGTGCGTCCGCCCGCCGGCGGGCGCCGGCTGCTGCGCGAGCAGCGGCTGCGATCCATGAGCCGGCAGCATCAGGATCATGAAGGACAGTACGACGAGAAAAAACAATGGAAGCTCTTAACATAGGGAAAACCTCAAGCCGCGCATTCTATCAGCAGGAGAGAGACGACATGCCCGATCTCGAACAGCTTCGCTACCCCGTCGGCCGCTTCGAGCGGCTGACCGCGCCGCTCGACGCGCGACGCGCGCCGCGCCTGCATCGACACCATCGAGCAGGCGCCGGCGCGCTTCCGCGCGCTCGTCGACGGACGTTCCGACGCGCGAGCTCGACACGCCGTACCGTCCCGGACGGCTGGACCATCCGGCAGGTCGTGCACCACGTGCCCGACAGCCACATGAACGCCTACATCCGGATGAAGTTCGCGATCACCGAAGACGATCCCGGCGATCAAGGCGTACGACGAAGAGCGGTGGGCGGAGCTGCCGGAGGCGAAGAGCGGGCCCGGCCGAGATGTCGCTCGCGCTGCTCGAGTCGCTGCATCG
Source organism: uncultured Solirubrobacterales bacterium (assembly GCA_963728755.1). Taxonomy (GTDB): domain Bacteria; phylum Actinomycetota; class Thermoleophilia; order Solirubrobacterales; family 70-9; genus DASUPK01. The sequence goes on from CAVSLI010000019.1 coordinate 14,623, forward strand.
CCGCTGGGTCGCGTTCCTGCGCGGCGCTGCCCGCGGATCGATTCGCGCAGAGCCTACGTGCACCCGGAGCTGGGCCGCGTCACGCTCGACGAAGCGATCGCGCTGTACGCATGGCACTGCCGTCACCACGCTGGTCATATCGAGCTCGCGCTCGGCGCCTCGGTGTAAATTCGCGCGGCCGCGAGGGAGGATGCGAGGGCAGCAGTGCGGCAGGTGCGGCAGGTGGGGCAGGCCGGTAGGGCTGGTAGAGAAGGGAGGGCACGGTCGTCGTCGAGCTGCAAAGCTCGACTGTGGCTCTGAACCGAAGCGGAACGAAGAGTGCATCTCCGCAACAGCGGAGGACGTATGCGCACGCTGTTTGTGCTCGGTCGGACGATCTTCGGCGGCTTCTTCGCGTACTCGGGCATCAACCATTTCCAGCAGTTGGAAGGCATGAAGCAGTACGCTGCCGCCAAGGGTGTCCCGGCTCCGGAGAGGGCCGTGCAGGCCACGGGTGCGCTGCTGCTCGCCGGCGGCCTCAGCATCGCCTTAGGCCTGAAGCCGCGGCAGGGGTTGGCGGCGATTGTCGCCTTCCTGATTCCGGTGTCGCTGCAGATGCACCGCTTCTGGGAGGAACAGGAACACCAGAAGCGCCAGATCGAGATGATCAACTTCACCAAGAACATGGCGCTCGTCGGCGCCGCGCTGGCGATGATGCAGATCGAAGAACCCTGGCCGGCGAGCCTCGATGCCGCGTTCGCGGCCGACGAAGAAATGTACATCCGCCTCGGAGGCCGCGACCTCCGGGCCCTTCCTGCCTAGTCGAGACCATTCATGATTTCGAATGCCGCAGCGCAGCCTGTTGCCCGGGAGTCGGTGGCCATGGTGTGGACCCTGGTTGCACGGTCGGTCGGCCTGACGGCCGGCGTCGCGATCGTGCTCCTCGCGATGGCTGCGCTGCTGTCGGTCCCCTGACGCAATTTTCATTTGTACGCAGTGTCCGCCTTCAGGCGGACCCGTCACGGTCCGGCTGAAGCCGGACACGACATACACAAGGAGACCGCTCTAATCGCGTGGCAACGCCTGCCCGAGATGGTGCTTCAGGTGGTCGACGTAGTCGCGCATGAAGTACTCGAGGGTCGTGGACTGCATCGCGCTGACGGTTCGCCACGCGAGTTGATCGAGGTTGTGCCGCGCTCGCGGCCGGGTCATCTCGTGCCGGTCGGCGGTTTCCATCACGTCCGCGATGTGATGGTTGAATGCCTGCCAGAGCGCAACCAGATCTGGCCACGGCCGATCCTGGTAGCGCTGCGCCCGCACCCACGCGTCCTGGTCGTAGCCGGGAAATACGAGATCGTCCTGCAACTGGTGCGCGGACGAATCGCCCGTGGTTGTTCGATGCGGAGTCGATCAAGTGGCCGATGATCTCCTTGCGCGACCACTTTCCCGGCGCCGGCCTGGATGACGCTTCGTCGTCGGACAGCGCGCGCAGCCGATGCGCGGCGCGATCGACCGTCTGGCGGAAGTCGGCGAGAAAGTTCGTGTCCACGCGTTCTAATCTAGCGCGAAGACGCCCTTGGATCAGCGGCCGGAGAGCGGCTGCCTCGTCGCTCTACGCGATCAGCGATCGGTTGGTCTCTTCGACGGCGCAGTAGCGGGGTACGTCCGATTCCTGAGGGCCCGTGACGCCTGCGCGGCGCTGACGCCAGCGCGTCCAGATGAAGCTCACGGCGTACCACAGGCGCGATTCGTGGTGGAAGAACTGGTTCGCGTCGAACGACAGTGCCGCCCGCAGCAACCCGGTCACGTGCGTCAGGAACCGACGATAGAGGAACAGCGGCGTGCCGAGGAGCGTGCGGCGCTGCGGGTCGATCGCAACGAGCCGGTTGTCGGCGGCGATCGAGTCGGGATACCACATCAGCGCGTGGTACTTCGCCGTCGTCGCCTGCCAGCGCCGGTGATAGGCCTTGGTCAAGCGATCGGCCGGCGGCTCGACGACGACTTCGACGTCGGGACGATAGACACCGCGCTTGCCGGCGCGCCACATGCGCATCTGCAGCTCGCGGTCCTGCCCGCGCCGGAACGTCGGCGAGAACAGGCCGACGTCCTCGAATATCGCCCGCCGGCACGCGAAGTTTGCCGTCAACAGGCACGGCGACGCGTTGTCGGCGCCGACCGTGAATCCGGTGAGCCGATCCTGGACGGCAATCGCGCCGACGTGCGACGACGTCAGCCACGCCGGACGGGGCGTCGTCCACACCGGGCGCACGCGGCCGCCGATGCAATCGGCATCGGGATGCTCGTCGAACGCGCGCTTCAGCGTCATCAGCCAGTCAGCGCGCGCCTCGACGTCGTCGTCGACGAAGGCGATGATCGGCGCTACTGAGCTGACGATGCCGGTGTTTCGTGCGTGCGAGACGCCGGGGCGCGGTTCCATGAAGTACCTGACGCGCGAATCCGCGGCAGCGCATTCCTCGACGATCGTTCGGGTCGCATCGCTCGAACCGTTGTCGACCACGAGCACTTCGTAGCGAATGCCCTCGGCCTGCTGCGCCAGCAGCGTCCCCAGCAGGCGCCGAAGCGATTCGGCACGATTGCGCGTCGGGACGACGACTGAAAAATCAAACATGGACGGCTTTTTCGCGGGCAGGCGGGCGGCCCTTGTGCGGCACATCGTCGAATGCCGGGAGGGTGCGGTCGTGCCTCAGCCGCGCCCGCAGCCGGACACCGACACGATCCCACGGCACCCAGAAGGCGTTCAACAACAGGAAATGCTCGAAGGTCGGCCCCATCAGCAGTCGAATGCCGACGACCAGGCCGATGCCCGCCAGCACGATCACCGGACGCGCAGCCGCGTGCGAAAGAGCGCCAGCGGATAGGTGGTTTCGATGATCAGCGTGAGTGCGGCCAGCGCGCGCGCCACGATCGAATGTTGCGCGATGTAGCTCCCCCAGTTGGTGACCGGGTCGGCGTCGGAGATGTGATATTGCACCCGCATCAGCAGGAGCGTCATCTGATCGGACGCGATCCACTCGAAACCGGACGTCCAGAGTTTCGCGACGCCCGCGGCAAAGAACACGAGGGATAGACGTCACCCACACCAGCCGGATCGGCCACGTGTACTCGCCGCTCGGGCGGACGCGCGCGGGCGTCCGGTTGCTTGAGGCGCGACGCCAGGCGTCCACTGACAAGGCGTCGCCGCACCGCGAGAACGCGAACACCCCGAAGGCGAGACACGATGGCGGCGTCGAAGTGATAGGTCTGCCCGAAATTGTGCGGCAGGCCGAGCAGGTACAGCCCGAGCAGCGCCGCGGACGACGGCGCAACTGGCTGTGGTGAAGAGCCGATCGCCGCGGTGACGAGCGACAGCTTCCAGACGATCTGGAGCACGTCCAGGCGCCAAAGCTGCTGAAGACCGGCAGGTGGAGCGCCTCGAACAGCCAGATCGGTTGATAGAGCGCCGGCGATACGTCACCCCACACCGAGTAATCGTGCAGGATGTAGAAGACCGCGAGCGGAGCGTAGAAGACGATGCGCGATACGGCGAGGTTGGTCGGCGCCGCGGGCTCGAACCAGAACGCCATCCATCGCTGCCCGAGTGCCTGGAGGACGCTCGACATCGCGCGCATCACCTGTCCAGCGAGGCATCCGCCAGCAGGCGGCGTTCTGTCGGGTTGTGCAGGTTGCGGGCAAACGGCTCGATGTTCCAGCTGACGAGATAGAGCCGAATCGCAACCAGCGGCCGACCGCTGTGCGCGCCAGACGGACGCCGCGCCTCGTAGCGGCGCAGCACGTCGCGCAGCGCCGTGCGGACGCGCTCATCCGCGTCCTCCATGCTGTAGATCGCCCTCGAAGCCGAGAGGCAGCCGCGATTGGTCCAGCGGCCATAGTTCGCGATACGACACGATGGGCACTTCCTCGCCGTTCGCCGTCACGCCGTACAAGCGTGGCCAGCGGAGCACGGCCGACCGATGCACGTTGGCAAACATAGGATAGTTCGAGAACGGCCAGTGCTCCTGCCGCATCACGATGTCGTAGAACGAACCGCCGATCACGCCGGCAATGGCCAGGTGGGCAAGGATCAGGCGCATGCGAGACATGCCGGTTCCGGCTGTTGATGTCATGTCGCGTACGTCACTGGCTTACGGCCAGGCGTGCAAGGCCGTTGCCACGAGCTCAGCCAGGTTCAGCTCGGGCGCCACGGTCGAGTCTCTGCTGAGCTCACGGCGAAGTTGCGGTCGCAATTGGTGCGCCAGCGCTCGCCGAAGCAATCGAACCGATTCCCGTTCGACGACACACGCCCGTCACAGGCGCTGGCTCGCGACCGGGCTAAAAAACCCGTTCGGTTGCTCAAACCATGCAACGGCGTTCTTCGCGACCACCAGACGGACCGCGCGTGAGAAGTGGCCGCGGCATGCTGCAACCGCCAACGTTCATACGAGCGTTCCCCGTAGATGCTGCCCGATCCGCCCGAGTATTTCGTCTTGCTGTCCACGCTGTTCTTGTCTGCATCATCCTGCGCCTTCGGCCGGACGAACGTTGTCGAGCGTCGATGCTTCGTGCCAGGCGCTGGTGGTTCGCATCGGGATCGGGTCATCATCCGCGGTGGAGGAACCATGATTCGGCGGCTCGTCGTCCTGGCGTGCGTCTTCGCGTTCGCCTTTACCCTTCATCCCAGCGGCCAGACGCGCGCGGTCAAAGCGCTCGTCGGCGGCACGCTGATCGACGGCTACGGCGGCCCGCCGATCCGCAACAGCGTCGATCCTCATCGAGGGCGAGCGCATCACGCGCCGTCGGCCAGGTCGGCACGCTCGCGGTGCCGGCCGGCGCCGAGGTGATCTCCACCGAAGGCATGACCGTGCTGCCCGGCCTGTGGGACATGCACGTCCACCTGATGATCAACGGCCACACCGACTACGACGCACTGGGACAAGACCTATCCGCCGCAGTTCGAGACGGTGATCATGCCGGCGTCGGCGAAGCAGCTGCTGATGGCCGGCGTGACGAGCGCGCGCGATCTCGGCGGGCCGCTCGAGGCCGAGCATCGCCGTGCGCGATCGCGATCAACGCCGGCAAGATTCCCGGCGCCGACGCTCTACGTCTCGGGCCCGTTCATCCAGCACGAGCCGTATCCCGGCACCGAGGCGTTCCGCTGGGGCGTCAACGGGCGCGGACGACGCGCGCGCGAAGGTGCGCAAGCTGGCCGACGCCGGCGTCGACGTCATCAAGCTGATCGATCAGGACCAGATGACGATGGAGGAAGTGCGCGCCGTCGTCGACGAAGCGCACAAGCGCGAGCTGCCGGTCGTCGCGCACTCGCATCGGCCCGAAGAGATTCGCCGCGGGCTCGCCGCCGGCGTCGACTGCTTCGAGCACACCGGCCTGGCCACCGCGCCGGAGTATCCCGCACGACATCATCGCGATGATCCGCGAGCGCACGGCGAAGATGAGCCTCGGCCCGCTCTTCTGGACGCCGACGATCGAAGGGCTGCTCAACTACGAGTACCTGCGCGACAACCCCGAAGCAGCTCGACGATCCGGCGTGGCACGACGGGCTGCCGCACGGACGATCGTCGCCGACATCAAGCAGTCGCTCGAGCATCCGGATCGGCTGCCGTACTTCCAGCTGACGCCGGCGCGCCGGCCGACGCTCGCGCGCAAGTTCAAGCAGCTGCGCGAAGCCGGGCGTCGTGCTGCTGATCGGCACCGACAGCGGCATCCCGATGAACTTCCACAGCCAGCTCGACCTGGCGCGAGCTCGACGCCTGGGTCAACCGACTTCGGCGTCGACCCGATGACCGCGATCCGCGCCGCCACCTACTGGCCGTCGGTGGCGATGAAGGTGGACGACGCAGGTCGGCACCGTCAGCGCCGGGCAAGTACGCCGACATCATCGCCGTGCGCGGCGACGTGCTGCGCTACATCGCGCTGCTGCAGCGCGTCGACATCGTGATCAAGCACGGCGTCCGATACAAATGACCGGGAGCCGCCCAGTGCGTCAGCCCGTAGATGATGTAGTTGATCGCGAACTTGTAGGCTTCGTTGGTTGACAGCAGGGTTGTACAGGTTCTCGCCCGACCACTCCACGTAGTCGCCGATGTCGATGTTGTAGTTGATGATCACCATCAGGCGCTGGCGCGGATCGTTGTCCTCGTGGATGCCGAAGAACTCGCCCATCAGCCCCTGCTCCCCGAGCCGGCCGGGATAGGGCACGTCGAGCGACTCGATCTGGAAAGAACGAGTTGAAGACCGGATGCGAGATGTCCAGGCGGTCGATCCGCGCGTCGGGCAGCACCCGCCGCATCGCCGCTTCGAACACGTTCCACTCGTTCGGAAAGTGGAAATCGTCGACGATGAGGAACCCGCCCTTCTGCAGGTACTGCCGGAGGCCCAGCACCTCCGCGTCGTTGGGATACCAGTAGCCCGGCTCGGACAGATAGGCGATCGGGTACTTCAGCAGCTCGGGATCGTCGAAGGTGTGGACGTTGCTCCCGGTCACGTGCGGCCGGAGCGCGGTGATCTCCTGCAGGATCGTCATCAGGTTCCGCTCCATCGTCGGGTAGTCGGCGGCCCAGCCGCCGTATCTCGCGTACTGGATGCGGGCGAAGGTAAAGCGGCCGTCGTAGGCGGCGTTTTCGTACTGGACGAATCGGGAGCGGAAGCCGAACCGCCCTCCACGCTGGGCGGCCGCGACAAGCGGTATGGCGACGGCGAGCACGACGACAAGGCCGACGACCCGGCGGCGCGGTGGCACGCCTCAGAATCGCACAGGTCGAGGGTGATTTTGGCTGGAATCGAACCTGCGGCTCGCGCGGCCGTATAACGTTACGAGCGTTGGTTTCGCTACTACCGGGTCAACTTGTCTTCGCGAGGTCCCATGGCAGAAACGTTCAGGGAATCGTTCAAGGTCGCTACGGATCAGCTCGTCGACGCGGTCAAGAAGCTCCTGCACGAAGGGAACGTCCGCCGCATCATCATCAAGCAGGGCAGCCGCAGCGTTGCGGAGTTTCCGTTGACGGTCGGCGTCATCGGCGCGGTGTTCGCGCCGGTGCTGGCCGCCGTCGGCGCGCTTGCGGCGGTGCTCACCGACTGCACGGTCGAAGTCGAGCGCGCCGTTCCCGACGACAAGCAACACGTGGCGTAGCTCACGACGATCGACGCAGAACCGCGCTGAACACGCAGATCATCAATTTCTCTGCGTGTTCCGCGACCTCGCCTCACCTGCCCCACTCGCTCAACCTGCCCTGCCAGATCCACGCCGTCACCGGGAGAACGCAAAGAGTTCGTGGTCCTTCGTTCTGTTCCCGCGATACCACTCCAGCAGCAGCCGCGCCGCGAGAAATCCGAACGTCATCCCGTTGCCGCCGTAGCCGAGCGCGAACAGGTGGCGCGCATAGCGGCGGTGCGGGCCGATGTACGGCAGGCCGTCCGGCGTCGTCGCGAACAGACCCTCCCACGCGTACTCGAGCGGCACGTCGGCGAGCGCCGGATACAGCGCGCACGAGATCCGCGTGCACGGCGCGCGTCCCCTCCGCCAGCGCCTGCGCGGCGCTGCCGCTCCGGCACCAGCGGCCGATCGGCGCCGCCGAGGATCAGGCGACGGTCTGGCGTCCAGCGCGCGTAGTGGTAGGGCCGCTCCGTGTCCCACAGCATCACATCGTCCAGGCCGATCGCTGCGCCGCTCCGCGAGCGTGAGCCGCCGCGTGGCGACCACATAGGTCGTCGAGCATGCGGAAGCGTGCGCCGAGCGGCTTGAAATACGGCGTCGCGTAGCCGGTGGCGATGACGACGCGGCTGGCGCGGACCGTCCCGCGCGCGCAGCGAACGACGACGTCGCGTCCTCGACGGCCTGATTGCGGTGACCGGCGAGCGCTCGAACACCCGCGCGCCGGCCTCGACCGCCGCGCGCATCAAGCCGATGCACGCGCGGTACGGATCGACCTGCGCGTTGCCGCGCGTCCGGATTGCCGCGGCCGCGTCGAAGCCGATCGTGCGGCGCGAGCGCCGCGCCGTCGAGCCACGTCCGCGCGAAGCCCGGCGCGGACGCGCATCCGGTGTTCGCTGCGCAGCTGCCGGGCGTGCCTGGCTGTCGTGCGCGTAATACACCGAGTCGCGCGGCTGCAGGTCGCAGGCGACGTCCAGGCGGTCGAGCGTGCGCGACGAAGTCGTGCGTCGCTTCGCGGCTGAGCTGCCCAGATGCGCCGCGCGCGCGCGCGCCGTAGCGCTGCGCCAGCGCCGCGAAGTCTTCGTCCGGTTCCTGCATCAGCAGCGCGGTGCTCGCCGCCGTGCTGCCGCGGCCGATACGCTCGTCCTTCGACGAGCGCCACGTGCACGCCGGCTTCCGCGAACCGCCAGGCGACGGCCGCGCCGGTGATGCCGCCGCCGATGACGGCCACGTCGACGCTGAAGATCGCGAGTGAGCGAAGGGAAGCGTTCACGAACGACGTTGCGCTCGCGCGCCAGCCAGAGCGGAAGGGCGATGCGAAGCCGCGGCACACGGTGGCTCGATCATTGGCGGCTCGATTGCTTCGCGTCAACCGCAGCATGAAGCTCGCACACGACACCGTCCCTACTGGATCGAATCGACACCTCTGCCGAGGTTTCGCCAAGCTCGACCGCGACGAAGCGGTCGACGTCGTCGTCGTCGGCGGCGGCATCACCGGGCTGACCGCCGCCTATCTGCTGACGCTCGAAGGACGCCGCGTCGCGCTGCTCGAGCGCGAGACGCTGCGCGCAGATCGACACCGGGCACACGAGCGCGCACCTGACGATGGTCACCGACCTGCGGCTGACGGAGCTGGTGAAGCAGCTTCGGCCGCGATCACGCGCAGGCGGTGTGGGACGCGGGGCTCGCCGCGATCGCGCAGATCGACGCGATCGTCGCGACGCAGAACATCGACTGCGACTTCGCCTGGGTGCCCGGCTATCTGCACGCGCCGATCGGCGCAGCCCGGCAGCCGACGCCGCGCGTCGTTCGAGGAGGAGGCGACGCTGGCGCGCGAGCTCGGCTTCGACGCCGAGTTCGTCGACGAGGTGCCGTTCGTCGGCGGCCCGGCGTCCGCGTTCGCGATCAGGCGCGGTTTCATCCGCGCAAGTACCTCGCCGGCGCTGGCGCAGGCGATCGCACGATCGCGGCGGCATGATCTTCGAGCACACCGCCGCCGACGAGTTCAGCGACGCGCCGCTGTCGGTCAAAGGCGAACGGCCACACGATCACCTGCCAGGACATCGTGCTCGCGACGCACAAGCCGCTGGTGGGCAACGCCGAGCATGGTCAGCGCGACGCTGTTTCAGACCAAGCTCGCGCTCTACACCAGCTACGTCGATTGGCGGCCGCGTCAGCCAAGGGGCGCATTCCCGACGCGCTGTTCTGGGACACCGCCGATCCGTACCACTACCTGCGGCTCGAGCCGCACCGCGACCACGACATCGTGATCTTCGGCGGCGAGGATCACAAGACCGGGCAGGCGCCGACACCAACGCCTGCTTCGATCGGCTCGAGCGGACGCTGCTGTCGATGCTCGGCGGACGTCGAGGTGACGCACCGCTGGTCGGGCCAGGTGATCGAGACGCCGGACGGCCTGCCGTACATCGGCGAGACCGCCGCGCATCAGTTCGCCGGCACCGGCTTCTCCGGCAACGGCATGACGTTCGGCACGCTCGCCGGGATGATGGCGGCCGACGCATCCTCGGCCGGACGAACCCGTGGAGCGAGCTGTTCGATCCGGGCCGCAAGAAGATTCGCGGCGCGCTCTGGGACTACGTCAAGGAGAACAAGGACTACCCGTACTACCTGATCCGCGATCGGTTCGCCGGCGCGGAAGGGCGGTCGCTGCGCGACGGTGCCGCGCGGACGGGCAAGGTCATCGAGTCTGAACGGGCAGAGCGTCGCCGTCTACCGCGACGAGCGCGGCGCGACGATCGAAGCGCTCGGCCGTCTGCACGCACATGGGCTGCCTCGTCGACTGGAACGACGCCGAGCGGACGTGGGACTGCCCGTGCCACGGCTCGCGGTTCAAGCCCGACGGGGCAGTGATCGCCGGGCCGGCGGAGTCGCCGCTGGCGACGGCGAGATAGTGGCGAGCTTGGTGAGTTGGACGAATTGCACTCAGTGTCTGCCGAATTCGCCAATTCCTCCGCTCGCCAATTGCGTATATCCTCCCCGCATGTGCGACCTTGGCCATCACGATCACCACGCAGCATTTCGGTTTTCTCGTCGACACCCCGGAGATTCGCGCGCTCATCGACGAGACGATGCGCCTGAGGGCGACGATCGCCGACGACGCGGCGCGCGTCGACGCGCTGCGGCCGGCATTCGCCGCGCTGCTCGCCGCTGACGGCTGGCTGCCGGACAGCTGCGCGCAGCCGGACGACGAAGAGCCGCATGGGCGGCGGCATCGGCCAGTACGCGCTGTACCGCGCCGAAGATCAGTCGCTCTGCCTCTTCTCGCTCGTCGTGCCCGCCGGCGCCGCGACGCCGGTTCACGATCATCTCGCCTGGGGCCTCGTCGGCATCTACCGCGGGCGGCAGGACGAAACCGTCTACCGCCGCCTGGACGATGGCAGCGATCCGGCGCAGGCGCGGCTCGAGGTCTCGAAGCGGCAGCAGCTCGGCGCGGCGAGTTCTACACGCTGCTGCCGCCGGCCGACGACATCCACTACGTCGACGACGATCTCCGACACGCCGTCGATTTCGATCCATCTGCTCGCGAACGACACCGCGTGCGTGTGGCGCCACAAGTTCGATCCGGCGACCGGCGTCGTCACGCCGTTCCGCTCCGGCTACGCGAACGCGCCGTGTCCGACGGAGAGTTAGATTGCGGCGATCCGGAACGAGAACCTTCTCAAAGTTATTCTTCTTCGTGAGCTTCGTGTCCTTCGTGAGACTTCGTGGCTCCTGACGCCGCTGTCTGATGCAACGTGGCGACTACCGCAGATCTCACGTCTTCCTCGTCGACGTCGACAACACGCTGCTCGACAACGACGCGGTGATCGCCGATCTCCGGCGTCATCTCCTCGATCGCGTTCGGCCGCGAATGCGAGCGGCGCTACTGGGAGATCTTCGAGGAGCTGCGCACGCGAGCTCGGGCTACGCCGACTACCTCGGCGCGCTGCAGCGATACCGCGTCGAACGTCCGCGCGAGCCGCACGTGCTCGAGATCGCGCTCTACCTGCTGCACTATCCGTTCGCCGATCGCGTCTATCCCGGGCGCGCTCGACGCCGTCGCCCGCCTCGCGGCACGCGGGCCGGTCGTCATCCTGTCCGACGGCGACGTCGTGTTTCAGCCGCGGAAGGTCGAGCGGTCCGGCTTGTGGGCGGCGGTCGAGCGGCGACGTCCTGATCTACATCCACAAGGAGCAGATGCTCGACGACGTCGAGCAGCGCTACCCGGCGCGGCGCTACGTCATGGTCGACGACAAGGTGCGGATCCTCGCCGCGATGAAGGCGATCTGGCGCGATCGCGCTGACGACGGTGTTCGTCCGGCAGGGGCACTACGCGCACGATGCCGCGCAGCTCGCCGGTATCCGGCGGCCGACGTCACGATCGAGCGCATCGGCGACGTCTCGGGTCCGTGAACTTCTGAAGCGAATCTCGTGAAACTTCGAGGATGCCTTCCACCAGCACCGTCGGCGTTCGCGCTCCAGGACTCGAAGCTGTTTCGCCAGGCCTGCTACATCGACGGCGCGTGGGTCGACGCGCGGCCGGCGGCGTCGATCGACGTCGACAACCCGGCGACCGGCGAGATCATCGGCACGGTGCCCGAAGCTCGGCGCGCGCCGAGACGCGCGCGGCGATCGACGCGGCCGCCGCGCGCGTTCCCGGCGTGGCGGCAGAAGACCGGCCAAGGAGCGCGCCGCGGTCCTGCGCCGCTGGTTCGACCTGATGATGGCGAACCAGGACGACCTCGCGCGGCTGATGACCACCGAGCAGGGCAAGCCGCTGGCCGAGTCGCGCGGCGAGGTCGCCTACGCCGCGTCGTTCCTCGAATGGTTCGGCGAGGAAGCCAAGCGCGTCTACGGCGACACCATTCCCGGCCATCAGCGCCGACAAGCGCATCGTCGTCATCAAGGAGCCGATCGGCGTCGTCGCCTGCATCACGCCGTGGAATTTTCCGCTCGCGATGATCACGCGCAAGGCCGGCCCGGCGCTCGCCGCCGGCTGCACCGTCGTGCTCAAGCCGGCGTCGCAGACGCCGTTCTCGGCGCTGGCGCTGGCCGAGCTCGCCGAGCGCGCCGGCGTGCCGAAGGGCGTCTTCAACGTCGTCACCGGATCGGCGACCGAGATCGGCGGCGAGCTGACGTCGAATCCGATCGTGCGCAAGCTGTCGTTCACCGGCTCGACCGAGGTCGGCAAGCTGCTGATGGCGCAGTGCGCGCGACACGGTGAAGAAGCTGTCGCTCGAGCTCGGCGGCAACGCGCCGTTCATCGTGTTCGACGATGCCGATCTCGACGCGGCGGTCGAGGGCGCGATCGCGTCGAAGTACCGCAACACCGGCCAGACCTGCGTCTGCGCCAACCGGCTGCTGGTGCAGGACGCGCGTCTACGACGCGTTCGCGGCGAAGCTGGCCGAGGCGGTGAAGAAGCTGAAGCCGGCGCCCGGCCTCGACGCCGGCGCGACGCAGGGGCCGCTGATCGACGATCGCGGCGGTCGAGAAGGTCGAGAGCCACATCGCCGACGCGACGTCGAAGGGCGCGCAGGTGCTCGTCGGCGGCAAGCGGCACGCGCTCGGCGGCCGCTTCTTCGAGCCGACGGTCCTGACCGACGTGACGCCGGCGATGGCGGTCGCGCGCGAGGAGACCTTCGGCCCGGTCGCGCCGCTGTTCCGCTTCGAGACCGAGGACGAGGCGATCGCGCTGGCCAACGACACCGAGTTCGGCCTGGCCGCGTACTTCTACGGCCGCGACATCGGCCGCGTCTGGCGCGTCGCCGAAGCGCTCGAGTACGGCATGGTCGGCATCAACACCGGCCTCATCTCGACCGAGGTGGCGCCGTTCGGCGGCGTGAAGGAGTCGGGCCTCGGCCGCGAAGGCTCGAAGTACGGCATCGAGGAATTCCTCGAGATCAAGTACCTCTGCATGGGCGGGATCTTAGCGTAACGTCGGCTGAAGGCTTCGCGCTACCGTCGCTTCGCTCGTCGCTTGCGGCGGCCCTGAAGGGCCGCCCTGCGTTGGCGCGCCGGCCGGCGCTTCTTTTTCGGTGTCTCCGGATCGCTCAGCAGCCCGCCGAGCGCGATGTCGGCGATCTGGTGCGCCACCTGCTCCTGCGTCAGCCGCCCGTCCTGCCGGAACCAGCGCGGCAGCCACAGAATCATGCCGATCAACGCTGAAGGCGGCGACGGTCGGATCGACGTCGCGCAGGCGGCCGGCGCGCTTGCAGCTCGCTCGAGCGTGTCGCGAACGAGATCGAGGTACACGCGCATCCGCTCCTCGAGCTGCTTGCGGCTGGCCGGCGGCAGCGCGCGGATCTCGTCGCCCAGGTGCGCGACGGCGCCGCGCCCGTGCGTCGCGATGCGGGCGTGGCGGACCACCAGCTGGCGCAGGCGCTCTTCCGGATCGCGCATCGCCGCGCACCGGCACGATGACGTCGTCGCGCACCCGGTCGAGCCCGTAGGCGATGATCTCGAAGAGCAGCGCTTCCTTGCTCTCGAAGTAGTGGTAGAGGCCGGCCTTGGTCATGCCGAGCGCGCGGGCGATGTCGCTGACCGAGGTCGCGTCGTAGCCGCGCTCGCGGAAGATCTGCGCCGCGGTCCGGCAAATCTCGGCGCGCCGCGGTCAGGAGCGGGGAGGTCAGGACGCGGGCTGGCGACATAGTCTGGGCCGGCGCTTATACCCCGCGCGGCAGGATCGCGTCAAGCCAGTGCTACGCGCCGGTTGCCAACCGACCGGCCGGTAGGTTCGCGACCAGCTCGGCCGCACTTACCAAACCGAGTCGAGCATACGGAAATTTGGAAAGCTGCGATGGCAAGGCTCAGTCGAGGCTCGGAATCACGCTGAAAAACGTCAATAGAAGCAGATAGATTACCGGGCACGGCAAGTGCACTGACGTCGCCGAATTCGAGGCGTCAGTATCGTGTTTTCAGTGGAGGAATGGCGCATGCGCACGTTTGCACGTTTCGTGTTCGCGGCGGCGCCTGCTCGCGTTCCTGCCGGCGGTCGCATCGGCGCAGACCAGCGCCATCGCCGGCACGGTGAAGGACACGTCGGGCGCGGTGCTGCCCGGCGTCACGGTCGAAGCCGCCAGCCCCGCGCTGATCGAGAAAGTGCGATCGGCCGTCACCGACGGCACCGGCCAGTACAAGATCGACGCGCTGCGGCCCGGCATCTACACCGTCACCTTCACGCTGCCCGGCTTCAGCGTCGTCAAGCGCGAGAACGTCGAGCTCACCTCCGACTTCACCGCGACGATCAACGCCGACATGAAGGTCGGCGCGGTCGAGGAGACGATCACCGTCTCGGCCGAGTCGCCGATCGTCGACGTGCAGAACATCACGACCCGCACGGTGATGACGCGCGACGTGCTCGACGCGATCCCGACCGGCCGCAACATCCAGGCGGTCGGCATCATGATTCCGGGCACGACGCTCGCGCTGGGCGGCGGCGGCGCGCTGTCGCGCGACGTCGGCGGCTCGGGCAACCTGCAGCAGTCGCCGCTCCAGTACCGCGGCTCGGGCGACACGGTGCAGACGATCGAAGGGCTGCGCCTGAACAACCTGTGCGCGCAGGGCGCAGTACAGCGGCGTGTACTGGAACGACGGCAGCTTCCAGGAAATCAGCTACGTCACCGGCGCCGACTCGGCCGAAATGGGCCAGGGCGGCATCCGCGTCAACATGGTGCCGAAGGACGGCGGCAACGCGTTCCACGGCGTCGTGTTCGGCAACTACGCGCCGACGGCTGGGCGTCCGACAACTGCGATTCGCCCGGCGTCGGCGCAGGCCGTGCACGCGGTCCGAACCTGGCCGGCGACCTGACCTACAACCCGAGCAACAGGCTCACCAACGTCAGCGAGCTCGACAAGATCTGGGACTTCAACCCGGCGATCGGCGGCCCGATCGCGCAAGGACAAGGTCTGGTTCTACGCGACCTACCGCTACTGGGGCGTGAACAAGACCGTCGCCGACAGCTTCTTCGACGCCGACCCCTCGCCGTTCCGCTACTTCGCCGGATCTCGAGCCGGCCCGGGCATCGACGACGGCCACATCCGCAGCATCGCCGGCCGCGTCTCGGCGCAGGTCACCAGAAGGACAAGATCTCGTACTACCACGACGATCAGGACAAGGTGCCGCGGCCACTGGGGCATCGCGGCCAACATCCCGCCCGAGGCGTCGGCGATTCAGGCGACGCCGACCAGCTTCGTGTCGGTGTCGAAGTGGACGCGCACGCACACGCAACCGGCTGCTGTTCGACGCCGGCTTCGGCGTCTACGACCAGGAGTATCAGGAGAACTACCAGCCGGAGGTGTTCGCCGGCTCGCAGCCGCTGGTGACGCTGCTCGATAACAGTCGACCGAACAAGAACAGCTCGGCGCGTGGAACAACCCGGCCGATCACTTCTCGAAGCTGT
This sequence comes from uncultured Solirubrobacterales bacterium, assembly GCA_963728755.1. Taxonomy (GTDB): domain Bacteria; phylum Actinomycetota; class Thermoleophilia; order Solirubrobacterales; family 70-9; genus DASUPK01. The sequence continues at coordinate 30,167 of CAVSLI010000019.1, forward strand.
TCACCGAGCAGTTCGCCGCATCGTACGTGACCGGCTCGCACTCGCTGCGCGTCGGCGCGACGATCAGCCAGGCGAAGTGGCGGCTGACGCAGCAGTTCACCCGCGACGTCCAGCCGGTCACCTATAACGGCGTCCTGCCCAACGGCAACCTCAACCCGGTCAGCGTGACGCTGCGCATCCCGACCGACCGCCGCAACTCGATCAAGAACGACAGCGGCGTGTTCGCGCAGGACAAGTGGACGTTCAAGCGCGCCACGATCAACGCCGGCCTGCGCTGGGACTGGTTCATCAGCGCGATCGATCCGGAAACGCTGCCGGCCGGCACGTTCAACGCCGGCGATCGACATCGACAGAGTGCCCGGACGGCAAGAACAACCTCAACGCCAGGCTGCGTCGGGCGACGTCACCAACTGGAAGGACCTCAGCCCGCGCATCGGCGTCTCCTACGACCTGTTCGGCAACGGCAAGACGGCGCTGAAGGCGAGCGTCGCCCGCTACGTGAACGGCGTCGGGCTCGCGGCCGGCAGCATCACCGACAACAACAACCCGCAGACCACCGTCGGCCTGACCGACATGCGCGCCGTGGCGCGACCTCGACAACAACGGTTCGCCGTTCGACGCCGCCGGCGCGCTGCAGCTGGACGAGCTGTCGCCACTCGGCCAACACGCCGAACTTCGGCAAGAACGTCGCCAGCACGCTGACCACCGACCCGGCGGTGCTCAACGGATGGGGCGCGCGCGGCTACAACACCGGAGTACACCGTCAGCGCGCAGCACGAGCTGGCGCCGCGCGTGTCGGTGCACGGCGGCTGGTACCGCCGCAAGTTCGGCAACCAGACGTTGACCGTCGACCAGCGCTACAGCGCCAAGAGCAGCTACGACGGCCCGTTCTGCCTGACCGCGCCGCCGAATCCGAACCTGCCCGGGCGGCGGCGGCTATCAGGTGTGCGGCCTCTACGATCTGAAGCCGGCGGTGGTCGCGCAGACCTGCCGCAGCAGCAGCCTGCTCACGTTCTCGGACAACTACGGCGGCGAGACGAACATCTACTCAGGGCTTCGACCTCAGCCTGATGGCGCGGTTCAAGCAGGGCGCCTTCGTCCAGGCCGGCATCAGCGCGACCCGAGCGCGTCTTCAGATCAGTGCGCGCTGGTTGACGCCGGTATCAAGGCGGTCGTGCTCGACGGAACGGCAGCCAACATCGGCACCGGCGCGGCGAACGCGAATACCGAGGTGACCGAAATCTTCCCGGACGGCATCCGCGCCTGCCACCAGGTGTATCCGTACCGGCCCGACGTCGAAGATTCTCGGCAGCTACACGCTGCCGTTCGACATCCGGCTGAGCGGCACGTTCCAGTTCACCCGCGGCGTGCAGACCGGCGGCGCCGGGCCGTGCATCCTGGCGACCTAGCACGGCGCCGGCGGCGCAGGTGACGCAGGCGCTCGGCCGGCCGCTGTCGGCGGGCCGCCCCTCGGGCGCGATCATCAGCCTGATTCAGCCCGGCACCGTCTACGGCGACCACAACCTGAGCCAGCTCGATCTGCGGCTGTCGAAGCGCTTCCGGATGGCGCAGGTACCGCTTCCGCGTCGACTTCGACGCCTACAACATCTTCAACAGCAACTGGCCGTTCACGGTCACCAACACGTTCTCGACGCTGGCGACCAGCCAGTGGCTGCGGCCGACCAACGTGCTGCAGTCGCGGTTCTTCAAGCTCGGGGGCGAGTTCGACTTCTGAGCGACGACGATTGAACGCAGAGCCCGCAGAGCACGCAGAGAGGCACTTTCTCTCGTGACATCCGCGGGCTCTCCGTTCGCGCAACTCAGGTCAGATGGTGGCGGCCGGCGCTCCATCGTTTGGCCTGAGCCGAAGAGGGCCTGCCCTGAGCGAGCGAAGCGAGTCGAAGGGCCTGCCCTGAGCGTAGCGAAGCGAGTCGACGGGTAAACTAGCCAGACCGTGCATCTTGTGGTGATCGTCGCGGCGCTCGCCGTGCTACAGGCGCACTCGCATCCTGCGCCGGCGCTCGCTTCGCTCACCGAGATCGTGAATCGACCGTTGCCGTTGCGCTCCGGCATCGGCTCGGCGCACGACACCGTCTCGACCTCGTCGAAGCGCGCGCAGGACTTCTACGATCAGGGGTTGGCCTATCTGCATTCGTTCGTCTGGCTGGAAGCGGCGCGCTCGTTCAACGAGGCGCTGCGCGCCGATCCGAAGCTGGCGATGGCGCACCTGGGGCTGACGATCGCGTACACCGAGCTCAACGCGCCGGCGGCGGCGCGCACGGCGCTCGAACGCGCCAGGGCGCTCGGCGCGGCGGCCGGCGATCACGATCGCCGCCACATCGCCGCGAGAGCGCTGCAAGCGGAGGCGGAGTCTGCGCCTGGCGGGTCGCTCGCGCTGCAGCAGTACCGCACCGCGCTCGACGCTGCGCTGAAGGCGTTCCCGGAGGATGAGGAGCTGTGGCTGCTGCGCGGCCTGGCGGAATCGCCCGATCCGGCCAACCGGGGGCAGGGCAGCGTCGCCGAATCGATCCCCTTCTACCAGAAGGCCCTGGCGCTTGCGCCGGCGCATTTTGCCGCGCATCATTACCTGACCCACGCCTACGAGAACACCGGACGGATTGCGCAGGCGCTGGCCGAGGGCACCGAGTACGCGAAGATGGCGCCGTCGGTGCCGCATGCGCGGCACATGAAGGCGCACAACCTGCGGCGCGCCGGGCAAGATCGGCGAGGCGGTGGCGGAGTTTCGCGCCGCCGACGCGCTGCAGACGCAGTATTTCCGGGCCGAATCGGTCCCGGCCGAATTCGACTGGCACTACCAGCACAATCTGGATCTGCTGGCGTCCTCGCATCAGTATCTCGGCCAGATGGCGACGGCCGAGACGTTGTTCAAGAAGACGTTCGCCGTCCGCTCGTCGCTGGTCGTGCAGGAGTTCAACAAGCGGGCGTGGCCGGAGTTCCTGCTCGCGCGCGGCCGGGCCGCCGAGGCGCTCGACGCGGCGAAGGTGCTGGCCGCGCATCGGACGCCGGTGGTGAGCGCCATCGGGCACATCGAAGCGGGGCGCGCGCAGCTGGCGCTCGGCCAGTTCAAGGCGGCGGCCGACGAAGTCGAACCGGCGCTGCGCCTGATGCGCGGCGCGCCCGAGGGCGCCGGGCTGGCGGCGACGCCGCTGAAGGCGCTGCAGGGGGAGTTCTTCCTGCGCACCGGGAAGAAGGAGCAGGGGCGGCCGCTGCTCGAGCAGGCGGCGCGGGAGGTCCGGGCCGCGCCGGGTCCCGATGCGTGGACGCAGGCGCTCTTCACCCTCGAGTCGATCGCGCGCGCGGCGCGCGCAGGTTGGCGACTGGGATTTCGCGGAGTGGGCGGCGAAGCAGATGCTCGAGCACGACGCGCAGTACGCCGGATCGCATCTCGCGCTGGCGCTCGTCGCCGAGCATCGAGGTGATGCGAAGACGGCGGCGGCGGAACGCGCGTTGGTGGAGAAGTATTGGAACGGCGCCGATCGCGACGTTCTCGATCGAATTGAAAGTAGGAGTCCGGCTTTAGCCGGACCGTGATCGAAGGAGCCTCTCATGAAGCGCATCGCTCTTCGCCTCAGCGCGCTCGCCGCCGCCGCCGTCCTGTGCGGCGCCACGGCCGTCCTCGCGCAGGCCGCCAAGGTCGACGTCACCGGCAAGTGGACGTTCACCGTCGAAACCGGCGCCGGCTCGGGCACGCCGACGATGACGTTCAAGCAGGAGGGCGAGAAGCTGACCGGCCACTACAGCGGCCAGCTCGGCGAAGCGGATCTCGACCGGCACCGTGAAGGGACAGAACGTCGAGTTCAAGTTCACCGTCGACGTGCAGGGGCAGCAGCTCAACTGCATCTACACCGGCGCGCTGGACGGCAAGGATTCGATGAAGGGCAAGGTCGACCTCGTCGGCCTCGGCGAGGGCACGTTCACGGCGAAACGGCAATGAGGCGCATCGATGTCGTTCGGCGTTCGGCGTTCGGCGTTCGTCGTCTGCCTGCGCCTGCCGCTGGCTGTCGTCGTAGTGTCCGGCTTTAGCCGGACCGTCGCTGCGCAGGCCGCCGCCGACGGCGCCAAGGTCTACGCCGACAACTGCGCCAGCTGCCACGACCAGCCGACCGGCCGCACGCCGCCGAAAGACGCGCTCAAGGAGCGCACCGCGGACGCCATCCACCTCTCGTTGACCAGCGGCACGATGGCGATGCAGGCCCTGTCGCTCACGGTCGCGGAGAAGAAGGCGGTGTCCGAGTACCTGTCCGGAAAGACGCTCGGCAACGCCAGCGCGCAGGACGCCGGCGCTCTGCACCGCAAAGCCGGCGCCGCTCGGCAACATCGCCGCGCAAGCCGCAGTGGAACGGCTGGGGCGCCGACGCCAGCCAACTCCCGCTACCAGCCGAAGCCGGGGCTCACCGCCGCCGACGTGCCGAACCTGAAGCTGAAATGGGCGTTCGGGTTCCCCGGCGGCACGCAGGCGTACGGCAACCCATCGATCGTCGCCGGCCGCGTCTTCGTCGGCAGCGACAACGGCACCGTCTACGCGCTCGACGCCGACACCGGCTGCACCTACTGGTCGTTCAAGGCGGACGGCGGCGTGCGCAGCGCGCCGAGCGTCGGCCGCGCCGGCAACCGCGACGTCGTCTACTTCGGCGACCTCAAGGCCAACGTCTTCGCGCTCGACGCGGCGACCGGCGCAGCTGATCTGGAAGAAGCAGGTCGACACGCACGCCTTCGCGCGCGTCACCGGCGCGCCGACGCTGGCCGACGGCAAGCTCTACGTGCCGGTGTCGTCGGTCGAGGAAGTGCCGGCGGCGCAGCCGACCTACGAGTGCTGCACCTTCCGCGGCAGCGTCGTCGCGCTCGACGCGGCGACCGGCAAGCAGATCTGGAAGAGCTACACGGTCCAGGAAGCGCCGCAGCAGCTCGGCAAGAACTCGAAGGGGACGACGCTGTGGGGGCCGGCGGGCGCGGCGGTCTGGAGCGCGCCGACGATCGACACGCGCAAGGGCGCGCTCTACGTCGCCACCGGCAACTCGTACACCGAGCCGGCGGTGAAGACCAGCGACGCGGTCATCGCGATGGATCTGAAGACCGGCAAGATCCACTGGTGGAACCAGGTGACCCCGAGGACGCGTTCGTGGTCGGCTGCCGCCCGGGCAACGAGAACTGCCCGAAGGAGCTCGGGCCGGACTTCGACTTCGGCAACTCGCCGATCCTGCGCGCGCTGCCGGGCGGCAAGCGGATCCTCGTCATCGGCCAGAAGTCGGGCATCGTCTGGGGGCTCGATCCGGACAACGAGGGCAAGGTCGTCTGGCAGTTCAGGGCCGGCAAGGGCGGCGCGCTCGGCGGCATCGAATGGGGATCGGCGGCGGACGAACAGGCTGCCTACATCCCGGTGTCGGACGTGCTGGCGGCGCCGAACGAAGCCGGCGGGCTGTTCGCGCTGAAGCTCGCGACCGGCGAGAAGATCTGGAACACGCCGGCGCCGAAGCTCGAATGCAACAGCGGCCGCGGCTGCACCGGCGCGCAGTCGGCGCCGGTGTCGGTGATTCCCGGCGTCGTCTTCTCGGGGTCGGTGGACGGCCACATGCGCGCCTACTCGACGGTCGACGGCAGCATCATCTGGGACTTCAACACCGCGCGCGAGTTCGAGACGGTGAACCGCGTGCCGGCGAAGGGCGGCTCGATCGATGCCGCCGGACCGGTCGTCGCCGACGGCCTGGTGCTGACCAACTCGGGCTACGCGCTGTGGAAGGGGCTGCCCGGCAACGTGCTGCTGGCGTTCTCGGCGAAGTAAACGCTCGACGTAGTGTCCGGCTTCAGCCGGACCGTGCCGCGCGGCTTCAGAGGCCCCGCGACGCCAGCATTGAAACGCAGAGGCCGCAGAGCACGCAGAGTATTCATGGTGCGTCGCAGAATCGAACGTAGCGCAGCCCTTCAGGGCTGCCCCACGATGGTTCCTCTGCGGTCTGCGCGATCTCTGCGTTCCCAAACGGAAGTAGCGAACGAGAACTGGATGCCCGACACCAAAATCCGCGTCGACGCCGTGATGAGCGAGATCGAGCACGACGTCCGCACGCGGCTCCGGCGCCACCTGATCAAGCGCGGCGGCGCGGCCGAGTATCACGACGAAGAATTATTCGAGGCGGTGCGGGCGCTGCTCGCGCGCGCGGTCGAGGAGCGCAACCTCGACGCGACGCTATTGCCCGAGCTGCTCGACACCGACGTCGAGTGGCGGCTGCAGACGCCACCTGTCGCTGTCGAGCCATCGCCCCGTGGCCGGGCGCTTCATCCTGTTCGTCAAGCGGCGCGTGCTGCTGCCGATGACGCGGTGGCTGTTCGAGTACAGCCAGGACAACTTCCGCCGGCAGGATCACCTCAACCGAGTGCTGTTCGCGTGCATCGAGGAGCTCGCGCTCGAGAACGCCCGCCTGCGCCGCGACGTCGCCGCGCGCACGCCCCCGCGCTGAGACGTGAAGCTGGCCTGCGTCGTCCACCGGTTCGGCGCCGACATCGCCGGCGGCTCCGAGGGGCATTGCCGGCTGATCGCCGAGCACCTGGCGCAGCGCCACGACGTCACCGTCGTCACGACCACGCGCGCACGATCACATCACCTGGGCGAACCACTATCCGGCCGGCGAATCGACGCTCGGAGCCGTGCGCGTGCTCCGGTTTCCGGTCGCGCGGCAGCGCCACATCCATCGCTTCATGGATCTGAGCGATCTCGTGTTCGCCGATCGCGGGTCGCGGCAGGACGAGGAGCAGTGGTTCCGGGAGAACGGTCCCGACGCGCCGGGCCTCATCGACTACCTGCGGCAGCACGGCGGCGAGTTCGACCGCGTGCTGTTCTGGGCCTACCGCTACGCCGAACTCGTACTTCGGCCTGCCGCTCGTCGCCGACCGCGCGGTGCTCGTGCCGACGGCCGAGGAGGATCCGCTGATCCACGTCGATGCGGTCGGGCCGCTCTTCGAGCTGCCGCGGGGCTTCCTGTTCCTGACGCCGGAAGAGGAAGCGCTGGTGGCGCTGCGCGCTGCGCCCGGCCGTCCATCGGCGGTGATCGGCTGCGGTCTGGATCCGGCGCCGGGCCGCGCGGATCTCTCGCCGCTCGACGGGCTCGGGCTCACCGATCCGTTCGTCCTCTACCTCGGGCGCATCGATCCGAACAAAGGATGCCAGGCGCTCGTGCGCCACTTCCTCCGCTACGCCGATCACGGGCGGAAGGTGCAGCTGGTGATGGCCGGTCCGGCGTCGATGCCGATTCCCGAGCATCCGCTCGATCCAGGCCGCTGGGGTTCGTCAGACGATGCGGTGCGCGAGGCGCTGCTGACGCAGGCGCGCGCGCTGGTGATGCCGTCGCCGTTCGAGAGCCTGAGCATGGTGCTGCTCGAGGCGTGGAACCGCGGGCTGCCGGCGCTGGTGAACGCGCGGTGCAAGGTCCTGCGCGGCCAGGTGCAGCGCGCCGACGGCGGCCTCTACTACGGCAACACCACCGAGTTCATCGCCGCGCTCGACTACCTGCTCGATCAGCCGGACGCCGCGCGCACGCTCGGGCAGCAGGGCCTCGCCTACGTCGATCGCGAGTACCGATGGCCGGTGGTGATGGCCAAGATCGAGCGCCTGCTCGCGCAGACGGGCTGACCTCGCGCGCGCGACAACCACGAAGGACACGAAGATCACGAAGGGCACGAAGAAGAACAACCACAGAGGCACGGAGACCGCACAGTCCAGTCGCCCGAGTCGAGTCGCGACGAATGGTCGCCGTCGCCGGCAGCGGCCGCGTCCGAAGAACGGCAGGAACACAAGCCGCAGGTCAATCGAGCCGGCTTGCGTTCCTGCCGTTCTTGCGACGCGGGCGCCGCCGCGCAGCGGCGGCGTGCGACGCGTTTCCTGCGGCGACCGCGACGATCTCCGTGCCTCGGTGTCTCCGTGGTTACACGTCGTGGACACGACTGCAGCGGGACGCCGTTTTTCTCCGCGGGCTCTGCGGGCTCTGCGTTCGACCGTCGTGGCTGCGCGACACCGGGCTGGTGGGAGTTCTGGTAGCATTGCCGCCATGCGTCCCGCCCGTCTCATCGTTCTCGCCGCCGCCCTGGGCGCCGCCGCGTGCGGCGGACCCGAGCCGCCCCCTTTCAAGCCGCTGGCCGACAACAAGATGTTGATGGCGGCGATCGTCGATCCGAATGCGGATCTCGTGTGGGATGCGGTGAAGACGATCGACACCAAGGACGGCACGGAAGAAATCCGCCCGAGGACCGAAGAGGAATGGACCGCGGTCCGCAACGCCGCCGTCACGCTGGCCGAGTCGGGCAACCTCATGATGATGGTGCCGCGCGCGCGCGATGGCGGCGAGTGGATGACGCTGGCGCAGCGGATGATCGACACCAGCGAGGCGGCGATCCGCGCGGCGGAGGCGAAGAACCCCGAGCGCCTGTTCACCGTCGGCGGCGACATCTACGAGTCCTGCTCGGCGTGTCACCAGAAATACATGGAAGCGATCGTCAACGCCAACAAGTGAGGCCTCTATGCGTCACCGCATCCTGACCGCGATCGCGCTCCTGACCGTTGCGGCGCCGCTCGTGGCGCAGGGCAAGCTGCCACGGACGGCGGACGGCCATCCCGACCTGCAGGGCGTCTGGAACTTCTCGACGATCACGCCGCTCGAGCGGCCGGCCGAGTTCGCCGGCAAGCCGTTCCTGACCGAGGAGGAAGCCAAGGCGCTCGAGGAGCGGACGATCGAGCGCAGCAACCGCGACAACCGCGACCGGAGCAACGCCGACGCCGACGTCGCGTCGCCTACAACGAGTTCTGGTGGGACCGCGGCGTTCACGCCGCGCGCGTCAACGGCAAGGTCCACACGTCGCTGATCGTCGATCCCGCTGACGGCAAGATTCCGGCGTTGACGCCCGACGGCCAGGCGCGCGCCGACCAGCGCGCCGAGGCGCGGCGCGCCCATCCCGCCGACGGCCCCGAGGATCGATCGCTCGGCGAGCGCTGCCTGCTCTTCAACGCCGGCCCGCCGATGCTGTCGGGCCCGTACAACAACTACGTCCAGATCTTCCAGACCCGCGATCACGTCGTGATCTTCAACGAGATGGTGCACGACGCGCGCGTCATGCCGCTCGACGGCCGTCCGCACCTGCCGGCGGCGGTTCGACGTGGCAGGGCGATTCGCGCGGCCGCTGGGAAGGCGACACGCTGGTCGTCGAGACGACGAACTTCACCGGCAAGACCAACGTCCGTGGCTCGGGCGAAGGCCTGCGGCTGATCGAGCGCTTCACGCGCACCGGCAGCGAACACGCTGGTCTACGAGTTCACGGTCAACGATCCGACGTCGTTCACCAAGCCGTGGAGCGCGGCGCTGCCGATGGCGAAGACCGACGACCAGATCTTCGAGTACGCCTGCCACGAGGGGAACTACGCGATGAGCGGCATCCTGCGCGGCGCAAGAGCCACAGAGAAGTAGACGGGCGGACCCACGACGTCAAACGCAGAACGCGCAGAATACGCAGAGTCTGTTTTTGAGAAACCGTCTTTCGGCGGGGTCGACGAGAACACCCCGATTCCGCCCGGCATGATCAGCGCCGAGCAGTGCGTCGCAGACTCGCTCCACGCCTACGACCGGAACAAGCGCTCGACGATCACGGGCCGCTTCTTCCCCTGGTTCATGCGTGTCGGCAAGGGGCCGAAAGGAGTCAAGCTGCGGGTCACCGAGCGCATGTACCGCCCGCGCGGCTGACTCGTCCCCGGCGCCCGAGGCTAGGCCGCGGCGCGCAGCCGCACGTGAGCGTGGTGCTCGAGCGTCTCGGTGATCGCCCTATCGGCCTGCGCCGCCACCCCCCGGCCCGCGGCCGGCGCCTCAGAGAGCGGCCTGGCAAGCGCATCCACCATGAACCGATGGGTCTCCTCGCTGAGCGGAAAGCCTCCTCCCTCGCAGCTTGCGCAGACCACACCGCCGGCGGCGCCCGAGAAGGCCGCGAGGTGCTCGGCCTCCCCGCAGCTGGCGCAACTCGCCAGCTCCGGTGAGAACCCGGCGGCGAGCGCCAACTTGAGCCGGAAGGCGAGCGCCGAACCCGGCGCGCTGGCCATCTCCGCATCGGCGTCCAGCAGCCCCAGGTAGTTGCAGAGCAGGTTGTAGGCGGCCTCGTTCGGCTCCCCTGAATCGAGCAGCCGCAGCACGGCGTCGCAGGCCCTTCCCGCCGCCCCCAGGGCCGCCCCGGAGGAGCGCAGCCTCGCGTGACCGCCGACCGTCGAGGCGCCGGTCACAGTGAGCAGATCGCCCCGTCCCTCATAGAGGACCAGGTTGAGCCGGAAGAACGGCTCGAGCCGCCCCCCGAACCTCGACCTCGGCCGGCGCGACCCCTTCGCGATCGCCCCGATCCGTCCTCGCGTCGCGGAGTAGAGATGAACGACGCGATCGGCCTCGCCGTAGCGGATGCTGCGCAGCACCACGGCCTCTGTCTTCAGGGATCCGGGCATGGCTGACTGACGTTGCCGAAGCGCCCGGACGGATCAGTCGACCTGGCGCACCGCGTCCCGGATCGCCGCCGCCGTGACCGTGGCGGCCGCCGCGCCGATCTGGAACGGTGCGAACGGGTCCGGCTCCTCCCGGCCCGAAGCGAGGCAGAAGACGACATCGCCGTCGACCGGCGTGAACACCGGATCGACCGCACGACCTAGCCCCGCGGTGGCGGCGCGCGCCACCATCGAGCAGCCGCGCTTGTCCAGCGTCGCGTCCGTACAGACGCACACCGGCGTCGAGTTTCCCTCCGGCACTCGGAACTGCGGCGGCTCCTCCATCGCCGCGATCGCCTCCGCCCCGCGAAGGACATCCCCCTCCTCCCCGCGCGGCCCGGCGAGCACCGAACCGTCCTCGTCGATCACATCGCCGGCTGCGTTGACCGCGGCGACCGCGGCCACCGTGTGGCCGGTCCCGGTGACGAGCGCGGCGTAGCCGACACCACCAGGGCGAGCGCGGTCGCGGCCGAGAATCTTCCCCACCGTAGCGCCAGTCCCCACCCCCACGGCACCCCGCGCCGGGACCCCCGGCCCGGCCGCCGCGCACGCCGCATAGCCGGCGTCCGGCCCCGGCCGTACCTCGCCCGAGCCCGAGGGCAGGTCGTAGATCACCGCCGCGGGCACCAGGGGCACCCGTCCGTAGGGCGTGAGATAGCCGCGCTCGTGCTCCTCTAGCCACCGAACGACCCCATCCGCGGCGGCCAGCCCGAAGGCGCTGCCGCCGGTGATCACGATCGCGTTCACCTCCTGAGCGTTGGTGAGCGGCCGCAGAATGTCCGTCTCGCGGGTGCCCGGGCCACCGCCGTGCACGCAGACGCCGCCCCGCGTCTCGGGCGGCGGGATGACCACGGTGCAGCCGGTGCCGCCCTCCGGATCCGACCAGTGCCCGACGGCGTAGCCGTCCGGGAGGGGCGGCGGCTCGCTCACCTCGCCCCCGCCCTGCGCGTCGCCGGCCGGCGCGACCTCCGAGGCCGGCGCCGCAACCGCACCTGGCAGTTCGGGCAGAAGTAGGTCGAGCGCCCGGTCACCACGATCCGCTGGATCACCGGCGGCGGCGAGGGCCGATGCTCGGACGCGGGCCGCAGGCAAGGCTCGCCCTCGCGGGTGTGGACCAGGAACTCGTCCTGCATCGAGCCCGGATCCCCGCGCGCGTCCAGGTAGTCGTCGATGCTCGCGCCGCCATGGTCGAGGCCCGCCCGCAGCGCACCGACGATCCCGTCCACCAACCGCTCCGCATGCTCGATCTTCATCGACCCTGCCGGCGAAAGCGGATGGAGCCTGGCCCGCCAGAGCGCCTCGTCGGCGTAGATGTTCCCGATACCCGCGATCCGGGATTGGGTGAGCAGGAACGACTTGAGCGGCGCCTTGCGCCCGGCGGCCAGCTCCAGCAGGCGCTGGGGGGTGAGCTCGCCTGAGAGGGGCTCGAGGCCGAGCCTGGAGGCGAAGAAGTCATCGAGCTCGTCTCCCGCGTCCAGCACCACCGCCTGCCCGAAGCGACGCACGTCCGTGAACAGCAGGACCCTGCCGTCATCGAGCTCGAAGCGCGCCCGCACATGGCTCGGCTCTGGCTTCGACTCGTACAGCCGGGGGCCGCCCAGCGGCTCACTCTTCATCAGATCCGCGGTTTCCCGCTGGTCTGGGTCCCGCAGCAGGAGGTTTCCGGTCATCCGCAGATGCAGGGCCAGGGTCCGCCCGCCCTCGAGGCCGAGCATCAGGTACTTGCCGCGTCGGGCGACCGCCGTCACCTCCCGCCCTGCCACGGCCCGCTCGACCGCGTCCGGCGGCTCCGGCCGGGTGAGCCGCTCATCCAGCACTGTGGCGGACTCGATCCGCTTCCCGACCAGCTCCGGCTCGAGCTGGCGACGGACCGTCTCCACCTCGGGTAGCTCGGGCATCTCGCCCGATCCTAGTGAGACAGATGCGCCCTTGGGTGGGCTTTGAAGTAGGCCTCCTTGAGCTCCTCCCCCGAGAGGTGCGTGTAGAGCTGTGTGGTCGAGAGATCGGCGTGACCGAGCATCTCCTGCACCGAGCGCAGGTCGCACCCGCCGCTCAGCAGGTGCGTGGCGAAGGAGTGCCGCAGCGTGTGCGGGCTCATCCGGTCACCCAGGCCGACGGCCTCGGCGTGTCGGAGGACGATCTTGTAGAGGCCCTGGCGGGTCAGCGGGCCGCCCCGGAAGTTGAGGAACAGCATTCGCTCCTCCGGTGAGTGCACGAGCTTCGGCCGCCCGGAGCGCAGGTAGACCCGGACCGCGGCGACGGCCTTGCCGCCGACCGGCACGAGCCGCTCCTTCGACCCCTTGCCCATGGCGCGGACTATCCCGTGCTCGAGATCGACGTCGGACACCTCCAGAGAGATCGTCTCCGAGGCGCGCAGCCCGGACGCGTACATGAGCTCGAGCAGGGCACGGTCTCGGATGGTGGTGGGCTCGTCCCCGCGGGGCTGCGCCAGCAAGCGCTGCACCTCCGAGTAGCTCAGGACCTCGGGCAGCTTGCGGCCGCGCCTCGGCGTCTCCAATCGGGCCGCCGGGTCGTCGTCGATCGCCTCCTCCCGGCGCAGGTGCCGGTAGAAGGAGCGCAGGCAGGCGGCCTTGCGGTGAACCGTCGCCGTCGAGGCCGGCGCGCGGTCATCCCCGTCGCCCCGGGCCAGGTCCGCCAGGAAGTCCGAGAGGTCGCCGGCTTCCGCGCTGGTGGCATCCCGGCCACGCTCGGCGAGGAAGCGGCCGAACTGAAGCAGGTCGGTGCGGTAGGCGGCGAGCGTGTTGCGAGAGAGCCCGCGCTCGAACTCGAGGTGCGCGAGGAAGTCCAGCACCAGTGCCTCGTAGCGCTCGGATGGTCGTTTCGTAGCGGCCGCCTCGCGGGGGGGCGCAATCGTGGCCATACCAAGTACTTCCGCGGCCGCACGCCGGTCCCTTCCGCCGTCCCCAACCTTGTCAATTGAACCGCTGGAGAACCTAGATGATCTCCTTGAGCATCATCAGGCCGATCAGGGACTTGGCGTCCTGGCAGCGGTCGATGGCGGTGTCGAGGCCGTCGAGTGGGAATTCGACGATCTCGATCCGCTCGTCCGTCGACTGGTGCTCCGGAGTGTCGTAGAGCTCGGTGGCCAGGAAGAGCCAGACGCGTTCGTTGGCGAACCCCGGGCTCGTGTAGAAGCTCTTCAGCTCGCGCCAGTCACCGGCGGACTTGCCGATCTCCTCGGCGAGCTCCCGCTGGCCGCACTCGAACGGGGTCTCCCCCTCGACGTCGAGCTTTCCGGCTGGCAGCTCCAGCAGCGCCGGCTCCTCGACCGCCTCCCGCGGCTGCTCGATCATGTAGACGACGCGCCCATCGTGCGGGATGACGCACACCGCCCCCGGGTGGATGACGACCTCCCGCGTCGCCCTGCTGCCGTCCGCGTACTGGAAGGTTTCCTTGCGCACCGAGAAGATCTCGCCGCGGTAGACGAGCTTGCTCCCCTCCTTCTCGAGGCCCTCGTTCTGGCGCTCGTCCTCGGTCATGCGGCCTCCTCGATCAATGCCGTGGCGGCGAGCCCGTTCCCGGCGGCGAGCGCGGCCCCGAAGAAGAGGCGGTCCTCGCCGATCGACCGCCCCATGTGACTCGCGGACAGGCCGCTCGCCGCGTACGCCTCGATCGGCGCTTCACGCGGCCAGACCTCGTGCCTCTCGCCGCAGGCATCGCGCAACCGTTCTAGGGACATCGCATCGCCGAGCGGAACCGGCATTCGGACGGAGCCGAGCAGCATCCGCAGGACGGTCTCTGTGTGGTGGCTCAGCCCCAGATGGCGCTGACGGGAATCGCCGCTCGACATCCGGGGAGCGAGCAGGGTCTCGAGTCCCAGGGCCAGTGAGGCATGCGCCGTGTCCAGCGCGGCCATCCCACCGTGTCCGAGAGCCGATCCCGATCCGACCATGCCCGGGCCCGGACCGGCGATCGCCGCATCCCAGCCCAGCGGGCCGGCTGCCGCCCGGAGAGCGCCGATCGTCGTGACCGCCTCCCGCTCGGCCCCATAGGCCGGCCCGGCGGTGAGGTGGTCGCAGAGCAATGTGCGGCGGCGGAGCTCGGCGACGTCGTGGGACAGCGTCGCTGGCAGGGCGCCTCCGGCCGTCTGGATGTACCCGACCCGCAGCCCACGCGCGGCCCGATCCGCCGCCCATGCCGCGGGTGCGAGCTGACCGTGGAGCGACAGCACCAGGACGGGGATCGGCCGGCCTGGCCCTTCCGCTGACAGAGCCTCCACAGGGTCGACCGGATGCTGGAGCGAGGAGTAGTTGAGCTTCATCGCGAGGGCCTCGCCGGCGCCGGGCGCGTCGAGCCCACGCGTCAGGTTGACGTGCACGACGTCGAATCCGCCGGAGCCGAGTCCGAGATCCAGCGCTTCGACGTTGACGATCACCTCGTCCCCCTCCCGGAGATCTCCGACGAGGGAGCGATCCGCCCACGCAGGCCTCTCCCTCTCGCCGACACGCACCACCAGCGGGTCCGTCCCGCTGACCACTCCCCTACGCAGCTTCAGCATCTCCACCCAGTCCGATCGCCGCTTCGCACACCCTCAGCATCGCAACGATGGCCCCCTCCGTGACCGCCTCATCCGGAGTGTGGTTCGCCTCGGTTCCATTGGCGAGCAGCACCGCTTCGTACCCCGAGGCCAGCAGGGCGTTGGCGTCGCTGCCCCCGCCGGTCGCGACCAGCTGCGGCTCATGGCCGGTGATCCGCAGGGCCTCCGAGGCGAGCCTGACGGCGTCTGACCTCGGGTCGAGGCGGTAGCCCCGGAACATCTCGCTCACCTGGGCGTCCACGTCGCATCCGTGCTGGCTCGCCCCCCATGTGCAGGCGTCGACCATCTCCCCGATCGTCGTGGCGGCACGCTCCCCGTCGACACTGCGGGCCTCGCCCAAGATCCGACAGTGGCCGGCGACGACGTTGGACGCGGTTCCGCCCTCGATCATGCCGATGTTCGCGGTGGTCTCGCCGTCGAGGCGGCCCAGCTTCATCTCGGCCACGGCGGCGGCTGCAGCCGCGATCGCGCTGTGCCCGCCCTCGGGATTGATCCCGGCGTGGGCCTCGTGGCCGGTGAACTCCGCGATCAGACGCTTGTATGTCGGCGCCGCGACGATCACCTCCCCGATCGGCGTCGCGTGGTCGAGGACGAAGCCGAAGGGTGACCGCAACGACGAGATGTCGAGCTCCTTCGCCCCGCGCAGCCCGTCCTCCTCGGCGACCGTAAAGACGAGCTCGAGCCCGACCGGCGGAGGGTCCGCCACGTGGCGCGCCGCCAGCTCCGTCAGCACCGTCACGGCGGCCTTGTTGTCGGCGCCGAGGATCGTGTCGCCCGCGCTCCTGAAGGTGCCGCCTTCGCGGGCCACCTCGACGGGGGCGTCGTGCGGAACCGTGTCCAGGTGGGCGAAGAAGGAGAGCCAGCCGTGGCCTCGGCCGGGAATGCGGGCGATCAGGTTCCCAGCCCCGGCCCGCGCCGGGGTCGCCGAGGAGTCCTCGGCCACGTCCACGCCCAACTCCCGCAGCTCGTCAAGGACCGCGTCAGCGACCTCGCGCTCCTCCCCCGTCGGACTCGCGAGTTCGCAGAGCCGCACGAACCGCTCGAGCATGCGCTGATCGTCGGGGCTCACGGCGGGCAGGCTACGCGAGCGGAGGGGTTGACTCTCCCTGTGGGGAGGAATAGCGTCAGCGGACAACCGGAGAAGGAGAGGTGCTCATGGCTTGGCGAATCTCGGGGACCTACCTGGCGAGCTGCACCTGCCACCTGCTCTGTCCGTGCCCAGTGGATGGACCCCCCACCAGCGACGACGGTCGGTGCCACGGTATCGCTCGTATTTCAGATCGCCGACGGCAACCTCGACGACACCGACCTATCCGGCGTCAACCTCGGGCTGGTCAATCTCTTTCCGTCGAACCTGACCTCGGGGAACTGGAAGCTCGGGATATTCGTGGACGAGAACGCGTCGGACGAGCAGGCGAACGCGCTCGAGCGGATCGTCAAGGGCGAGGAAGGCGGCGTCTTCGAGCAGTTCGCGGCTCTAACCGACGAGTGGCTCGGGATGGAGCGAGGTGCGGTCACCTTCTCCGACGGCGACCAGCCCACGGCTTCGATCGGCGACAGCACGACCACCTTCGAGCCGCTGGCCGGTCCGGAGGGCAGCGGCACACAGACGACCGTTCACAACGCGGCCTTCGGCTTTGCCGAGGAATTCCGCGTCGGCCACGCCCCCGGGAAGGTGAGCGTCTTCGGGATGGACTTCGAGACCATCTACGGCGAGTCAGCCGACTACGAGTTCTCCAGCGAGGCGCCAGAGGGCGCGCCGGCGGGCCGCGGCTAGCCAGTCGGCCATAATTCGCCGCTGTTGATGGAGTCAGCGACCCTTCGTCGAGTACCTCAGCTGTCGAGCGCGGTCCAGCTCGGGCTGATCTTCGGCCTCGTCCTGCTCGCTGTGATCGCTTGGGCGATGACCGGCGACCGCATGGCCGGCATGGATGCCGGACCCGGCACGGACCTGGGCGGCCTCGGTTTCTGGGTCACCGCGTGGGTGGTGATGATGGCGGCAATGATGTTCCCGTCGATCGCGCCGATGGTCGTCATGTACGCGCGGATCGAGGAGGGGAAGCGGCGGAACGGCCAGCCGGTGAAATCCGGTACGACCGCGCTGTTCGTCGGCGGCTATCTGCTGACCTGGGCCGCGGCGGGCCTGGTCGGCTACGCGATCATCGAGGGAGGCCGGGCGCTTGACATCGGGTTCCTGGCCTGGGACAGCGGCGGGCCCTACGTCGCGGGGGGTGTGATCGTCGCGGCCGGGATCTACCAGCTCACGCCGCTCAAGGACGCGTGTCTGCGCCGCTGCCGCAGCCCGTTGATGTTCCTGCTCACCGCCTGGCGCCCGGGCCGGATCGGCGCACTCCAGATGGGAACGGAGCACGGCGCCTGGTGCGTGGGCTGCTGCTGGGGGCTGATGGCGGCCCTGTTCGCCCTCGGCGTGATGAGCATCGGCTGGATGGTTCTGATCGCCGCCCTGATCGCGACAGAGAAGCTCCTGCCCTGGAAGTTCCTCGCGAACCGGGGCATCGCCATCCTGCTCGTCGTCCTCGGCCTGGGCGTGGCGTTCTTCGCCGACGACGTTCCGGGCCTCACCCTGCCCGACTCACCCGAGGCTCAAGCGGCGATGGACTCGATGGGGATGGGATCCGAGTCGTCGGGCGGCGGCACCATGGGCGACGAGAAGATGAACGCCCCGTCCTCAGGCGGTGGATCCATGGGCGAGGACAAGATGAATTCGCCCTCCGGCGGCGCGATGAACGACCCGAAGATGGGCGACTCGGGATCTACGTCGAGCGGCGGACGCTGACGTCCTCGGAGGCCTCGGCCGCGGCCTCCTCCTCGGCGACGGGCTCGGGAGCGGCCGGGCGCTCGGCGGCGCGCCTGGCCCCGGCGCCGACGAACTCGCGGAAGAGCGGCTCCGGCCGGGTGGGCCGCGAGTTGAACTCCGGGTGGAACTGCGATGCGACGAAGAACGGGTGGTCCGGCAGCTCGATGATCTCAACCAGCCGGTCGTCGGGAGAGGTGCCGCTGGCGACCAGGCCGTCGTCCTCGAGGCGGCGACGGAGCATGTTGTTGACCTCATAGCGATGGCGGTGCCGCTTGTAGATCACGGCCTCCCCGAAGATCTCCCGCGCCCGGCTGTCCTCGTGGAGCTTCACCGGATCGGCCCCCAGCCTCATCGTGCCCCCGAGGTCCGAGACCTCCTTCTGCTCGGGCAGCAGGTCGACCACGGGGTACGGCGTCTCCGGATCGAACTCGGCCGAATTGGCGCCGTCCATCCCGCAGACGTGGCGCGCGAACTCGACCACCGCGATCTGCATGCCCAGGCAGATGCCGAGGTAGGGAATCCCCTTCTCCCGCGCGATCCTGGCGGCCTCCACCTTGCCCTCGATCCCGCGTTCCCCGAAGCCGCCGGGGATCAGGATCCCGTCGACGTCGTCGAGTTCTGACTCCTCGATGTCCTCGGCGGAGACGAGCACGGTCTCGACCTCGACGCCGTGCGCCCAGCCGCCGTGGGTGAGGGCCTCGATGACGGACTTGTAGGCGTCCTCGAGCTGGACGTACTTGCCGACCAGCGCGATCTTCACCTTGCGCTCGCGAGAGGCGTCGGCGCGCTTGATCAGCTCCTCCCATTCGGCCAGGTCGGGGGAGGGCGCGTCCATCCCGAAGTGATCCAGGATCTGGTCGTCCATCCCCTCCGCCCGCAGGACGAGCGGCACCTTGTAGACGTTGTCGACGTCCCGCGCCGAGATCACGGCGTCCTCCGGGAGGCTCGCGAAGAGTGCGATCTTCCGGCGGATTTCGCGGTCGAGCCCCTGCTCGGAGCGGCAGAGCAGCGCGTGCGGCTGGATCCCGATTCGGCGCAGCTCGTTGACCGAGTGCTGGGTCGGCTTGGTCTTCATCTCCCCCGCGTGCCCGACGTACGGCACCAGCGTGAGGTGGACGAACATGCAGCGCTTCGGGCCGAGATCGGTGTAGAGCTGGCGAATTGCCTCGAGGAACGGCAGCGACTCGATGTCGCCGACCGTCCCGCCGATCTCGGTGATCACGAAGTCCGCCGCCTGAGACTCGGCGACGATCAGGACCCTGTTCTTGATCTCGTCGGTGATGTGCGGAATCACCTGGACGGTGGCGCCGAGATAGTCGCCGCGGCGCTCGCGCCGGATCACCGAGTTGTAGACACCGCCGGCGGTGAAGTTGGAGGCCCGAGAGGCGTTCTCGTCGGTGAAACGTTCGTAGTGCCCGAGATCGAGGTCGGCCTCGGCGCCGTCCTCGGTGACGAACACCTCGCCGTGCTGGAAGGGGCTCATCGTCCCCGGGTCGACGTTGATGTAGGGATCGAGCTTCTGAAGCTGGACGCGGAAGCCGCGGCTGACCAACAGACGACCGAGTGAGGCGGAGGCGATGCCCTTGCCGAGGGACGAAACGACACCGCCTGTCACGAACAGAAATCGGGTGTCGCCGGGCTTCGGTTGGCTCAATTGACTCTGCCGAGCGAGTCTAGCCGTTGAAGCAGCGGAACCCGCTCGATCGCGATGGAGAGCGAGCGAAACTCCCCATACAGCGAGATCGCGACGAGAACTGCGAGCGCGAGGGCGATCCCGGGCACCGACAGCGTCGTGACGAGCAGCACGCCGACCATGCCGCCGAGCAGGCTGGCTCCGGTATCCCCGAGCATCGCGCGCTCGCCCAGCGTGAGCCAGGCGCAGAGCGCCGCGGCGGGGATCAGCGGGGCGATCGGCTCGAGCTGCGAGAGGCTCCATGAGGCGAGGCAGACGGCCGCGGCGACCAGGGTGAGAGCCTTCTCCGAGCGCCCCGGCCGAGTGTCGAGCAAGTTGCCGAGGTGCGCCGCCAGGGCTAGGACGGCCACCTCGGCGAGATATGCCGGGTCCCCGGCACCGCCTCCCGCGGCCGCGTAGGCGGCGAGGGCCACCGTGCCGGCCGCCTTGATCGCCCCGGTCGAGAGCTCTCCGCGCGCCAGCGCCGCCCCGTGGGCGCGCAGCCCGCGCGGCAAGCCGCCGGCAAGGTCGTCGATCAGCCCGAGGAAGCCGACGCCGCAGAGGAAGACCAGCCAACGGCTGGGACCGAGGACAAGCGCGAGCCCCGCCGTCGCCAGCAGAAGAACGCCGAGCGGGAAGAGCAGCGGCCGCCCGCGATAGTTCGCCCGGCGCGGCATCAGCGCGGCGGGTAGAGGTGGCTCACTCCCTTGGCGTCGACCAGGGTCTCGCCGATCCGCAGGCGGGTGAGGAAGGTCGAGGACATCCCTGCCCTGCGCCGCTCGAGGAACTCGACGAGGTTGAAGTGCGCCCCGACACTGACGATCAGCGCGGCGCCCTTCTCGTAGGCGAGCAGCATCGCCACGTCCTGGCTGGTGCCGGCCGAGGGGACGACCGTGTGCGGGAGCACGAGCCTCTTTAGGCGCTCGGCACCGGGAGCGTCGCCGTCCGGATACGCGTGAACGATGAGCTCCGCGCCGCTCCGCAGCGCCGACTCGCCCGCAGAGTCCATATCGCCGAGGACGACGTCGGGTCGCAGGCCCTCGCGGACGATCGTGTCGGCGCCCCCGTCGACCCCCACCAGGACCGGGTTCACGTCCTCGATATAGGCCCGAAGCGCCCGCAGGTCGCGCTCGTGGTCGGTGCCGCGAACCACGATCAGGACGTGCCGGTCGCGAAAGCGGGTGCGGGTCTCCGGCAGATCGATCGCGCCGGAGAGCAGGCCGGACTCCTCGCGGAGGTGGGCCATCGTGTTCTCGGTGAAGTCGTGCAGGGCGCGGTCGATCCGCGCCCGCTGAGCATCCAGATCCTGCGCGAGCTGCTCGGCCCGCAGCACCCGACCCTCCGCGACCGTCTCCCGCTCGGAGGTGATCCGGCCTCCGTCGATCTGGAGCCGGTCGCCGTCCGAGATCAGCTCGAAGAGCTCCGGGCCGCCGTCGATCAACCGAACTCCCGCGCGAACCAAGGTGAGCGGCCCGATGTTCGGGTAGGAGCCATCGGAGGACGGCGAGGCATTGAGGGTGGCGCGAACGCCGCTCGCGATCAGGTCCTCGGCCGCGATCCGGTCGAGGTTGCGGTGGTCGATCACAGCGACGTCGCCGGGTCCGAGCCGCTTGACCAGCTCCTTGGTGCGCCGGCCGAGCCGCGCGGTGCCGCGGATCGCTGTGGCGGTGGCGATCGCCATCGCCGGGAGACTATTTCCAGCCCGGGCCCTAGGCGGCCTTGAGCAGCTCGCGGGCGTGGCGGTCGGCGGCCTCGTCGCCCTCCCCGCCGCCCAGCATCCGGACGATCTCCGCGACGAGCTCGTCGCCATCGACTCGCTCGACCGTCGCGGTCGCCGGCCCGGCGCCGACGCTCTTCTCGATGCGGAAGTGAGCCTGGGCCATCGACGCCACCTGGGGCAGGTGGGTGATGCAGAGCACCTGCCGCTCCTCGCCGAGCGTCGCGCAGCCGCTCCCCCACCGTTTTCGCGGTGTTGCCGCCGACGCCCGCGTCGATCTCGTCGAAGACGTAGGTCGCGGCGCCGCCGGGAGCGCCCTGGCCGGCCAGCGCGAGCATCAGCCGCGAGAGCTCGCCGCCCGACGCCGTATCGCGGAGTGGCGACACCGGCATCCCAGGATTGGTCGCGACGCGGAAGGTGACCCGCTCCTGTCCCAACGTTCCGAATCCCCCAGCCTGCGGCTCCAGCGAGACCTCGAGCTTCGCGCCGCTCATTCCCAGCTGATCGAGCTCCTTCGCCACGCGCTTCTCCAGTCTGCGCGCGGCCTTGGCGCGCACCTCGCTCAGCCCACCGGCGAGATCGGTGCGAGTCCGCATGGCGTTCGCGAGCTCGGCCTCCAGCCGCTCGGTCGTCTCGCCGGCGCCCTCGATCGCGTCGATCTCCGCGCGGCAGTGCTCGGCGTGAGCGAGCACCGACTCGATCGTGCCGCCGTGCTTCCGCTTCAGCCGGTCGACCATGTCGAGTCGCTCCTCGACCTGCTCGAGCCGGCCCGGCTCGGCCTCGATGCCTTCGGCGTAGCCGCGCAGCTCGCCCGCCAGCTCCTGCAGGTCGACGCGCAGCCCTGTGGCGCGCTCAGCCGAGCTGGTCGAGCGCCGGATCGACGCCCTCCCTGGCGGCGAGTGCCGCCTCGGCGGATCCCATCGCCTCGGCGGCTCCCCCTGCTTCACCGTCGCCCGTGACGGCGGCGAGCGCCTCGGCGGCTGCCCCGCGCAGGGCCTCCGCATGTCGAAGCCTTTCCCGCTCGGCGGCGAGCTCGGCCTCCTCCTCGGCGTCGGGCTGGGCAGCCACGATCTCGTCGAGCTCGTAGCGCAGCAGGTCGAGGTCGCGGACCCGCGCTCCCTCACGATCGTGGATCCGCTCCAGCTCGCGCTCGAGGCGCAGTACTTCGGCGTGGGCGTCCCGGTAGGCGCGCCGCCGCTCGAGGTGCCGCTCCCCCGCGAAGCCGTCAAGCGTCTCGAGCTGGGCACTCGCCAGCGTGAGCTTGCGGTGCTCGTGCTGGCCGTAGAAGGCGAGCAGGCGCGAGCCCAGGACCTGAAGATCCGGCGCGGAGGCGGCACGGCCTGCGAGGAACGCACTGGTCCTTCCACCCGCGGAGACGCGCCGGCCCACGACCAGCTCCGAGCTCTTCTCCGGCAGCCGCTCGGCGATCTCGGCCAGTTCGGGGTCGTCGAGCAGGCCCTGGGGCAGCATCGAAGACCCCCTCGACGTAGGCCTCGCTCGCCCCGGGGCGGACGATCCCATCCCGTGCCCTGCCGCCCATCAGGAGGTCGAAGGAGTGGGCCAGGATCGTCTTTCCGGCGCCGGTCTCCCCCGTGATCGCGTTCAGGCCGGCTGCGAGCCGCAGCTCGGCGCGCTCGATCAGCAGCAGGTTCTCGATCCGGAGCTCGAGCAACATCGACTCGGTTCTAACGAAGGGCGGGGACGGATTACCCGGCTTCGCCTTCAACGGCGGCCACAAAAACCGCCGCCGGATCTACGCAGCTGCAGGCTCGTGCGCCTCCGCCCCGGCCTGCTCAGGCGGGCCATGCGGGACGAAGTCGCTCTGGCGCACGAGGGCCAGGACGGCGAGCGCGCCGCTGAACAGGATCAGCGCCCCGATCAGGAGGATGTCGTTGAAGGCGTCAGTGAACGCGATGCCCGCCGCATGGAAGGCCTGGTCGTGGAACTGGGGCGGCGCCTGGCTCGCGGCCTGGGTGCCGCTGGCGGCGACCCCATCGGCGAATCCGCTCGGTGCCTGGGGCAGCAGCGTGTGGAGCGAGTCGGTGATCTTGCTCTGGAACACCGCGCCGAGGGCGGCGATCCCCGTCGCGACGCCGGCGATACGCATCGTGTTGTTGATCCCCGAGGCCATGCCCGACCGCGCAGCGGGCACGACGCCGAGCGCGGTCGAGGCGATCGACGGATTGGAAAGCCCGATGCCGAAGCCTGAGACGATGAACCCGGCGAGCAGCGTCGTCCACTCCGAGTCCGGCTTGGCCCCGCGCATCAGCAGCAACCCGACGCCGACCAGCGCCAACCCGATCGTCAGCGGCACCCGCGCCGGGACCTTCGCGACCAGGTTGCGGGTGGCGAGCGGCACGAGGAACGCGAACAGGGTCAGGGGCAGGAAGCGGACGCCGGCCTCGAGCGGCGTCATCCCGATCACGCTCTGCATGTAGATCGTGATGTAGAGGAACATCGCGAACATTCCGGCCCCGATCGCGAAGGTGCCGTAGGAGACGCCCGAGAAGGCGGGTTTGCGGAACAGGTTGAGGTCGAACATCGCATTGTCCTGGCGCCACTCGACGAAGACGAACGCGGCGAGCAGGAGGAGCGCGGCAGCGAAGGACCCGACGATGATCCCGCTGGACCAGCCCTCGGCGTTGCCGCGAAGCAGTCCGTAGATCAGCGCGAAGAGACCGACGGAGAAGGTGATCAGCCCCGCGTAGTCGAGGCGCTTGGCGTCCGGGTCGCGCGACTCGCCCGCCTGCGTCTGGGCAAGGATCACGGTGCCGACTCCCGATCGGGACGTTGACGTAGAAGATCCATTCCCAGCCGAAGCCGTCAGTGAGCGCACCGCCGACCAGCGGTCCGACCGCGACGGCGCCGCCGATCGTCGCTCCCCAGGCTGCGATCGCGGTTCCGCGCTCCGGGCCCCGGAACTCCTGGGCGATCAGCGCCAGCGAGGTCGCGAACATCGCCGCGCCGCCGATTCCCTGGAGCCCACGCGCGAGGTGGAGGAAGGTGGCGTTCGTCGCCAACCCGCAGAGCAGCGATGCGATGGTGAAGAGGCCGACCCCGATCACGAACAGCCGGCGGCGGCCGAAGCGGTCGGCGAGCGCCCCCATCGTCAGGGTGAAGGCAGAGAGGGTCAGCGTGTAGGCGTCGACGACCCACTGCAGCCCGGTGAGGTCCGTGTGGAGCTCCTTCTGGATGTCGGGCAGCGCGACGTTGACGACGGTGATGTCGAGCAGCAACATGAACGTCGCCAGGCAGACCGCGAGCAGGCTCCACCACTTCCGGTCCATGGCGGGGAGACTAGCTAGGCGAGCTTGCCGAACTTCTCCCTGACGCGGTGGTAGAAGTTCGTGCCCGGCAGCTGCGCCAGGCAGCTGACTGATTCCTCGAAGCGCATCTCGAGCTCGGCACCCGGCTCGAGCTCGCCGGCAGGCGCGCCATCGAGGGAGATCTCGACCGGCTCGCGGCCAGCCGCGTTGCGAACCAGGAGCGCGTCGCCTGGCGCTACCACGAGTGCACGCGCGGCGAGCGTGTGGGGCGCGATGAAGCTGACCACGAACCCCTTCACGCCCCAGGCGAGGATCGGGCCGTTGTTGGCCAGGTTGTAGCCAGTGGAGCCGGCCGGGGTCGCCGCCACCAACCCGTCGCAGCGCACGCTCCCCACCTCCTCGTCCCCGATCGTGTAGGAGAGCTCAGCGACGCGCCCGTGCGCCTGCCGCTGAAAGCTGATGTCGTTGAGCGCCACCGGATGCTCGAGCGGCAGGTCGATCGTAAGGGCCGGCATGTCCATCACCTCGTAGTCGCCGCTGAACGCCCGCTCGAGCCCCTCCGACAGCTGGTCGCGCTCGACGGCGGCCAGGAAGCCGACGGTGCCGAAGTTGATGCCGAAGACCGGGACTCCCGTGTGCGCGAAGTGCCGCATCGCGTAGAGGATGCTGCCGTCGCCGCCGAGCACCAGGCAGACGTCCGGCAGTTCGCCGTCTGCGACGCGCTCGATGTGGGTGGCGGCGTCGAGGTGCTTCTGGTGCTCGTCGGCGGTGGAGACCAACTTCACACCGGCCGCCCGCGCCACCTCGGAGGCGGTGGCGACCGCATCCGTGGAGCGCTCGGGGTGCGCGGGCGTGATCAGCATCGCGCGCTTGACGGTCACGGTTCGACCTCCTCCAATGCGGCGTCGAGATCCACTGGATCCCCGCTGCGGGCGGCCCAGACGAAGGTCTCGCGATTTCCCTTCGGACCCGGCAGCCCCGACGAGGCCAGGCCGCGGACGGTGAGGCCCTCCTTCTGAGCGGCCTCAACTACGCGGCGGATTGCGTCGCGGCGATCGGCGGCGTCGCGGACGACGCCCCCCTTCCCCACCTTCTCCTTGCCGAGCTCGAACTGCGGCTTGACCAAACCGAGGAGGTCGAACTCATCCGCCGCGGTCGCGACGATCGAGGGCATCAGCATCGCGAGCGAGATGAAGGAGATGTCCGCGGTGATCAGCTCCGGCCGAAAGGGCAGCGAGGAATCACCCAGGTACCTGGCGTTGAGCCGCTCCATGACGAGCACGCGGGAGTCCTGGCGAAGGCGCCAGTCGAGCTGGCCGTAGCCGACGTCGACCGCGAGCACCATCCGCGCGTCCCGCTGCAGCAGGCAGTCCGTGAACCCGCCCGTCGAGGCGCCCACGTCCAGCGCCAGCCGGCCCTCGACCGCCACCGGCAGCTCGGCGAGCGCGTTGTTCAGCTTGATCCCGCCGCGCGAGACGAACTCCTGGCCCTCCTCGACGATCAGCTCCGCGCTCTCGGGAAGCAACTCGCTGGGCTTCTCGACCGTCGCCCCGTTCTTTGCGAGGCGAACTCGGCCTGCGCGAACGCTGGCGGCGGCCGCCGTGCGTGAGGGTGCGAGGCCGCGCTCTGCCAGAAGGGTGTCGGCGCGACGGCGGGTCACGCGCCGAACCGTACAAGCGCCGCCGTGCGCCGAGCGGTGGTCCGCTGGCAGCATGCACTGTGATCGCGCTCACACACGAATCGCACATACGTTCGTACCCTGGTTTTCGCGATGAGTCTGTCCAGAGCGATATCGATCAACGTCCACGCCGCACTCGAGGTCGCGGCCGCGCCGCTGCTCATGGTGGCCCCCTTCGCGTTGGGGTTCGACTACCTGGCGGGGGCCCTGAGCATCGGGCTCGGGGTCCTGCTGATCGGGCTCGCGACCTCCGTTTACGGCGATACCTCGCGAGGCAGCCTGCCGCTGAGCGCCCACGCGGGATTCGACTACACACTCGCCGCTACGACGATCGCGGCCGGCGTCGTGGCCGGGATCGGGGGCGACTACATCGCAACAGTCTTTCTGGTCGGGTTCGGCTTCGCGCACATGGCGCTGACCGCCTCAACGCGGTTCAGCCGTCCGCTCGGAGCCTGATACCGGCTACCTCCCACAGACAACACAACACATATCTCTCCTCCCTGTAGTACCCAGGAACGGCCCGCTTCGGCGGGGCGTTTCATTTGGCGTGTTTACAGGGGTTTCGCCGATCGCGCTTCGGCGTGTCGGCCAGGGTCGAGTTCCATTTGCGGGTCAGATCGCCGAACTCGCGGAGGTTCCAGGTTGCGATCAGCAGGTTGCGATCGGTCTTCTTTGGGAGGTTGCGGCCGAGCTGGCCTCGCAGGCGGGTGAGTTCTCCCGGATCGCCGCGGGTGGGGTCTCCATAATCGACGGCACAGCCAGAACCTAAGTTGGGCTTTTCATGCAAAGCGGATAGCCGCGTTTCGTCAAAAGCAGCTACTCCGACAGCCCGGCGGCTTCGAGGGCGCTGCTAGCTCAGATCGACTTCGTCTTCTCGCAGCCCTTGGCCTTGTCCTTGCCGGGTCCGCCGATGCAGAGGTCTTTGCCCTTCTTGCCGCTGAGCTTGTCCTTGCCGGGTCCGCCCTTGAGCGTGTCCTTGCCCTTCTGACCGCTGAGGAAGTCGTTTCCTGGGCCGCCCTTGAGCTTGTCCTTGCCGGCGCCGCCGCAGATCAGGTCCCTGCCCCCGAGGCCGGAGAGCGTGTCGTTCCCGCCCAGCCCGGCGATCACATCCCGGCCGGACGAGGCGACGCGCACGTCGTTGCCTTCCGTACCGACGATGGTCGCGGGGAGGCCCTTGCAGGTTGCCGTCGCCGTGCCTGGGGCTGGAGGCGGGATCGTGCTTGGGGCGCAGCTGGAGAGGTTCGTGTCCTGGGTCTCGTCGCCGAGGCCGTCGTTGTCGCAGTCAGGCTCGACCACCGCAGAGATGTTCGGCCGTCTGTCCGGGACGGTCGTGAAGTTCGTCGTCTGGCCGTCAGGCGTGTCGCTGGGATTCGCATACAGCATCGTGTCCCCGGGGGCCGGGAACATGCAGTCGATGAACCCTCCCGTGCCGGCGTTCAGACCGAGCACATCACCGCCCAGCACCGGGACGCTGATCCCGGAGAAGCTGAGCAGGCCCGGACCGGAGAACGTCCGCGGGCCGTCATGTCCGATGACGCGGTAGCTCGTTCCACTGACCACGCGCCAGAGCTTCATCGTGACGTTCTGGTTCGCACCGCTGTACGCGTTGTGGCTCCACGAGGTGATCGTGCCGTCTGCGGGCACCACGTACGAGTTGCCCGAGGTCACGCTTGGCTGAGCCATATCTTGCGCCGTCACTCCGGCGCAGCTCGCCATCGGGGTGCTGGCTGGGTCGGTCTGCCCGATCGTCACCGACGCGCCCGCAGGCGAAACGTTCGTGGCGATCAGCGCCGCCGCCAAAAGCGATACGACCAAAAAGCGCCTCGACCGGCGTCCCTCCATCTGAAGCGACCCTATCCCACTCAGAGCACAGTCAACCTCCAACATCGCCCACGCAGTTTTCTGACGGAGTGCCCCTTTCCATGCAAAGCGAATAGCCGCTTTTCGTCCAAAGCGGCTCTTTGGGCAATAGCGGTGCTGACCGCTCAGCGTTCCGCTTTCACGCGGAAGGAGGAGCAGGCTACGACGATAGGCTCCGCCTGTGCTCGACACCTGGGCGTCAACGACTCCCACTACACGTGCATGCGCGAGCTAGGAAGGAGGGGTAGCCGCGACCGACAGCGACCCGCGCAGCACTGACGAGCCAGACCCGCGCTCGGCGGCGGTCACGTTCATCACCACGGAGCACTTTGTGCTCCAGGGGGCTCGCGCCGCGACGATCGCCGAGTCGAACGGTCGGGCGAACATGTTCCTCGCGGCGGTCTCCGGCGGCCTGGTCGCCCTCGGTCTTGTGGCCACCGCAAGCAGCTTGGGGGCCGCCTTCTACGGATTCGGCCTGATTCTGCTTCCAACGCTGACATTCGTCGGGCTTGTGACCTTTGGGCGAGTACTCCAGTCCGGAATCGAGGACACCGAGTACGCCCGTCGAATCGCCCGGCTACGGGGCTACTACCTCGAGCACGCGCCGGAGATCGCCCCGTACCTGCTCCGGGTCTCGCCGGCCGAGCAGCTAATCGTGCAGCCGGCGCCGGGGAATCGATGGCAGGGGTACAAGACTGTGGCGGGGATGGTCGCGGTGATCACGGCGGTGCTGGCGGGCTCGACCGCTGCCCTGGCGGCGATCCTGGTATTCGATCACTCACTGGCTGCGGCGGTGATCGCCGGGGCGTTGGTTGCACTCCCGACGCTGGTGGCGATGATCCAGAACCAGAATTCGGCCTGGGAACGCTCCGTCTCTGAGCCGCTCGGATCCGGCGAGGACTGACTCGGGCGAGCGACGAGTGAAAACCGCCGCTTTCCATGCAAAGCGCCGCTTTTCCATGCAGAGCGCAGCTTTTCGTGCAAAGCAGTACTCCGACCGAGAGTCGTGCCTAAGTCAGCGACACCATGCCGTATCGGATCCCCAGACCGAGCGCGAGCAAGCCGAGGGCTCGACGCAGGGTCTGCTCGGGAACACGCTCCTGGAAACGAGCGCCCAGGAAGCCGCCCGCCAAGCCACCTAGCCCAAGCGCGATGCCGACCGTCCAATCAGGTGCGATGTCTCCGGCAGCGCTGATGGAGAGAACGGCAAAGGTCGCCACCCCGGCAACCGAGGTCAGGAAGGTTGCGGCGAGTGCGGCGGGGGCAACTTCGCGAACCGTGTAGCCAAGACCGACGAGGACGGGCGCGAGGATGGAACCACCCCCGATCCCGTAGATCCCGCCGACCGTTCCGACGACCATTGACACAGTGACGATGAGTCCGCGCTGGTCGCCCTGCTCGCGAACGGGAGCGGGTTGGCCAAGCAGCAGCCATACGCCCAGCGGGATCAGGACGAGCGCGATCGCGACCAAGAAGGCCTCGGGCCCAGACAGCAGCTCGACGCGGATGATGGCCCCGATGACGACGCCGGGCAGCGTTCCAAGAGTGAGCAGCCACAGCAACCTGCCACCCAAGCGCCCCTCGCTCTGGAACCGAACAAGCGCCCCCGGAATGGCGATCAAGTTGTAGAGCAGGTTCGTCGGCGTCACCGCCGGGTTCGGCGTGTGCAGGATGCTGACCTGCACCGGAACCAGGAAGACGGCGCCAGAGACACCGACCGGTGTCGTGATCGCCGAGAGGCAGAACGCTATGGCCGCGCCGAGCAGGGCGTCATCAAGCATCCGGGCAGGCTACGCGCCGGAATCCCCATCGGAGTACCGCTTTCCATGCAAAGCGAGCTGCTTCTCGTCCAAAGAGTGGTGGTTCTCACCTTGTGATCACTTGGTGGTCCGCCGGGCTTAGCATCCCGGCGGACATCGCAGGACTTCAGATGACAGACGGACCGCCGACAAACATCCTCTACATCCACTCGCACGACACCGGTCGCTACGTGCAGCCGTACGGCTACCCGGTGCCGACGCCGAACATCCAGCTGCTCGCCGACCAGGGCGTCCTCTTCCGCGAGGCATTCTGCGCGGCGCCGACCTGCTCCGGCAGTCGAGCATCCCTGCTGACGGGGCAGTACTGCCACAACAACGGGATGCTCGGCCTCGCGCATCGCGGCTGGTCGCTAAACGACTACGGCGAGCACATCGTCCACCCGCTGCGCGGGGTCGGCTACCACTCGGTACTGATCGGCGAGCAGCACATCTCGAGCGACCCGGGAGAGATCGGCTACGACCAGGTGATCGAAGTGGACAGCCACCACGCCGACGAGGTGGCGCCGATCGCGATCGAGGCGCTACGGACCGACGCCCGAGCCGTTGTTCATGTCCGTCGGCTTCTTCGAGACGCATCGCGACTTCGAGGTCCCCACGTCCGTGCGCGACACGCTCTACTCACTGCCGCTCCCGAATCTGCCCGACACGCCGGCGGACGCGAGAGGACATGGCCGTCCTTCAAGGCGAGCGCCCGCTCGCTCGATCAGGGGATCGGGGCCGTGCTCAACGGTCTACATCACTTCGGGCTGACGGAGCGGACGCTGATCCTCTGCACCACCGATCACGGTCTCGCTTTCCCGGATGCCAAGGCGACGCTCTATGACCGCGGGCATCGGGGTGCTGATGCTGATTGCGCGGGCCGCACGGCTTCACCGGCGGCCGGGTGATCGATGCGATGGTCAGCCACCTCGACGTCTACCCGACGCTGTGCGAGATCGCGGGCGCGCGCGGTTCCGGACTTCGCTCCAGGGCGAGTCGCTGATGCCCCTGGTGCGACGGCGAGGTCGACCGGGTGCACGATGAGATCTTCGCCGAGGTCGACCTTCCACGCCGCCTACGAGCCGCAGCGCTGCGTGCGGACCAACCGTTGGAAGTACATCCGGCGCTTCGGCGATTACCCGACCACGGTCCTCGCCAACTGCGACGACAGCGCCACCAAGGAGCTTTCGTCGAGCACGGCTGGGGCGACCAGGTCGTCCCGAAGGAGCAGCTCTATCGACCTGATCTTCGACCCGAACGAGGCGCGCAACCTGGCTGAGGACGCGGGGCACCGAGACGTGCTCGACGCGATGCGAGGCCGTCTCGACGACTGGATGACGCGGACGAACGACCCATTGCTCGCGGGCGAGGTGGCCCCTCCGCCAGGAGCGGAGATCAACCTTCCGTCCCAGTCATCCTCGCGCGAGCCGCGCGAGTTCATCCCGGAGTCCGCGCCGCCGGTCAGGGGCTAGAAGGGCAGCGAGCTCTCGAGCTGCCGGAGACGCTCGTACAGCGCGCGGTCGCGCTCGTTGAGCGGGCGGCCGCCCTGCTCGAGGGCGCGCCTGTGCTCGCTGACCGCTTCCGCCAGCAGGCGGAATCGGCTCGTCGTCCCGTGCCGGGACGCCGGAGCCGAAACGGCCACGCGCGGTCGGCCGAGCGGGGTCAAAGCTCCCCGCAGATCAGGCGGAGCCGCGCGTAGAGATCCTCGTCATGCTCCGAGGCGGATCCGTCCCGCACGGCGTCGGCCTGGTGTCGGCGGATCGCGTCGGCGAGCGCGTAAAAGCGCTTCTCGCCGAGGCGCTGTTGGACCAGGTTCACAAGGCTGCCGGGAGTCGAATCCGAGGAGGAGCGGCTCCTGGCCTCGTGGGACTCAAAGAACATCTTGTTGATGCTGTTAGTCAAGAAATAAACTTAGCAGATGAACCCGCTCGCGGCCCCTGCGGTGGTCTTGAGTGCCGGGACCGCTGCTTTCCATGCAAAGCGGATAGCCGCTTCTCGTCCAAAGCGGCGGTCGGCCTACTACCGCAGGACGTCAAAGAAGAGGACGTCGTAATTCTCGACGGATTGCATGGTCCCACCGGTTGCCTGCTCGACGCGAGGACGAATCTGTCGTGCCTTTTCGTCGCTCCGCTCTCTATCGGCCTCGCTCTGCCAGAGCGTGACTCCGAGCGCCTTCCCGCTCTCGCTGTCGCCGAGGACGACGTATCCGACGTAACCAGTCTCGTCCCGAATGCCTGGGTGGACGACGTCGCGAACAACCGTGCCGACATCCGCGATGCGCTCGGATGTCGTCTGCAGGAAATTCACTCTCGCAAACACTTTTGACCTCCCATCAGACGCTTGTCGCAATTCGCTCGTTGGGCTAACTCCAGGGTCCGGACAGCCGCTTCTCGTCGAATAGCGGTACCTCGGTCTACTCCCGCAGCCCAGCGGCTTCGAGGGCCTCGTCCGGGTTCGAGAACATCCGAGCCTCTGCGATCTTTCCCTCCCGCACTCTTCCGACCACGCCGATGGGGATGTCGACCTCCGCTCCGCTTGCGCGTCCGCGGCCGTGGAACCGGGCGAGCACCACCACCTGGTCGCCGACTTCGCGGACTTCATTCAAAGCGAACCGAACCTGCTCCCAGTCTTGGGTCAAGTCCTGCTCGAACTGACGCAGGCCGTCATGGCCTCGATAGGGCTGACCCTCCAGCTGGGCCCGCAGTGGCCTGAACTCGCAGTCTCTGTCGAAGAGCTCGATCCAGGCGTCGTAATCGCCCCGGTTCCACGTGTCGATGAGGCGGCGGACCAACTCCAGGTTCTCCTCGTCCGACATCGCCCACGCAGTATCCCGCGGAGGGAGAAGGTCGGAAGCTGTGAGGCGCGATCGCGCAGACCGCCGCCTTACCGGCCTAACCGCCTCTTCTCCCAGATATCGAGGGCCCAGATAGCAAGTGACGCTGAGGTCAGCGCGATCACTGACTTCCTCGCCGGGGGCCGCTGACTGGCCCGGATAGAGTTCCAGTCGTGCGGCTGATCCACACCTGCTACCGAATCACCGACCCCGGGCGCTCGGTCGCCTTCTACGAGGCCCTTGGGCTCGAGAAACGCCGCGAGGTGCCAATCCGCGACGAGGCAGTGAACATCTTCATGGGCGTGCCGGGTGAGGAGGTTCCCGAACTTGAGCTGACCCATAACTACGGCGTCGACGGCTACGAGCTGGGCACCGCCTACGGTCACGTAGCACTCACGGTCGACGACCTGGACGTCACGCTCGAGCATCTCAAGGACATGGGGATCGAGCCTGAGAAGCCCCCTTATCGAATCCGCGAGGGCGGCTCGCGGCTCTGCTTCGTCAGGGACCCCGACGACTACAGAATCGAGCTGCTCGAGCAGGGGGGCTGAGGGCACGCCGTTGGGTCGGTGCCCGTGCGTCTTCAGCTTGGCGCTACTGAATCTGCTTGTCTTTGCCCGCGCCGCCCTTCAGCTTGTCGTTGCTGGGGCCGCCCTTGAGCGTGTCCTTCCCCGCCTCGCCGTAGAGCTTGTCGTTGCCCTTGCCGCCGTTCAGGGCGTCCTTGCCCGAGCCGCCACAAATCACATCGTTCCCGCCGAGCCCAGAGAGCTTGTCGTTGCCGCCGAGGCCGACCATCACGTCCTTGCCGGAGGTGCCCTTGCGGACGTCGTTTCCCTCCGTGCCGACGATGGTCGCGGGCTTGCCCTTGCAGGTAGATAGGGGTGCAGGGGCGGGCCTGGTATCGGTGACCCGGAGCTTCTCGCCGACATCGCCGGTGACCGTGTAGGTGGCGGTGGCCTGGGCAGTTTCAGGACAGGCGAAGGTCCCGCTTGAGAGTCGGAAGGGCTCCGAACTGAACACGAGCCGCGTATCGGGACCCGGGTTGTCCGGGTTGTAGACGTCCACCTGGATCTGGTTCCCGCTCCCGGCGCTGTCGTTGAAGTTCCCGGCGTAAGTGCAGGTGTCGTCCAGGTCGAGGACCACCGTGACGCTTACCCCCGAGAGGGTCGCAACGCCGTTGGGATCGCCGACCGTATTGACGCTGAGGCCGTCGATCTGGACGCCCCACGGCAGCGCGCCGGCGACGAGGTCGAGATGCGGGATGGCACTCGTGCAGGCCTCGCTGCCGCTGTTCTCCCAGTCGATGCTGTCTACGTCGGCCATCGCCGGGCTACCGGACGAGCCGGCGGCGGTGACGTCGCCTGCGAACGCGGACTGGTTGCAGGTGATCGTGCCGACGCCGGTCGAGAAGACTGCATTGCCCCTAAGCGCGCCAGCGAGCGTGCCGGTATAGGGAGCACCGCTCGCGTCCTGGAGCTCGGTCGCCGAGGCGGCCGGGGCGGCGACGGCAAGGACGGCCAGGCTCGCGACCGCAAGCAGCGCGCTCCGCCCTCTCATCTGCCGATCACTCCCCGTTCCACCTGGCACCGGGGGAGGTTAACCCGGTGTGGATGGATTGATGGGAGCCGCCGACGAGATTACGCCTACTAGTTGTTCTCCCCCGCCCCGAAGGTGATGGGGGATCGCGCAAAGGGATCCTCCAGGGATGCGGCGATCGGTATCGCCCGTCTTTTGCGACTGCGTTGACAGACGGGACTCGGCCGAAGAGCATCTTGACATCGGTCCGACTCGAAGGGAGATCTAAACATGAGGAAGATGCTCATTCTCGCCCTGGCCACAGGAGCCCTAATTCTGGGTCTCGGGGTCAGCGCCAGTAGCGCTGACGCTGCCTGCAGCACCAAATGCCTGAACAAGAAGATCAAGAGCCTGCAGAACCAGGTCGCGACCCTCAATACGCAGCTCAGCTGCATGCAGAGCGTAGTTCCGGTGACTCGGTACGACGGCTATGACTACCTCAACACGTTCTCTACGACGGCGCTGGACATCACCGACCCGGGAGATCCGGTTCTCGCTTGGGTGCCGATAATCCAGCCTGGAACCTGCAGCACGACTACGGCTCGGACCGCCGCTGCTAGCGGTGGCGGTGCGCCAAGCGGTTTCACTCCCTCCCAACTTGGCCCACCTCAAACGAAGAAGTAGCTGTGCCGGGAGGCCCGCTTCGGCGGGCCTCTCTCTTGTTCCGACGGCAACCGAAAACCGATCGCACGTTCATACACATCACCAACATTGCCACCGCCCGCTTGACGCCTCGGGCCCCTCCTGACTAGGGTCGATTGGGAATCCGTACGAGAGGCTGTGAAGCTGTGGGAGCTCAAAAGTCACGATTCGTACTCGCGGCAAGTGCGTCGTTTACGGCGCTACTCCTGATCGTGTCGGCACGCTCCGCTCTCGCCGCCGAGCGTTACGTACCGGGACCCAAGCTGGCTCCGGGCGTGTTCCTAGCTGAGGTGCCCCAGGATGGGCCGTCAGCCCAGCCTCAGGCTCGCTCAGGTGATCTGCAGCCGCGGATCGTCGGCGGCAATACGACCACGATCGGGGAGTGGCCGTGGCAGGCGGCGGTCACCCTCAATCCCGCCTTGTTCCCTGGAAATGGCTTTGATCGACAGTTCTGCGGTGGCTCGCTGGTGGCTCCCACAATCGTCGTCACCGCGGCGCATTGCGTCTTCAACTTCAGCAGCGGCACGTTCTTCCCAGCCAGCGATCAGGCGTCGATCACCGGGCGCACCACGCTCTCTAACTCGAGCCAGGGACAGGAGATTGCCTGGAGCAACCTCTACATCGCCGTCGACGGCTCGGGCAATCCGCTCTTCAACCCGAACACAAATGATTGGGACGTCGTCTTCGCCCAGCTCGCCACACCGTCGCCCTCCGCTAACTCCACCCCGATCCAGATCGCAGGCGCCAACGAGGCCGGCTTCTGGGCGCCCGGCAACGAGAACGCCTGGACCACCGGCTGGGGGACGACCTCGTTCGGAGGTTCAACAAGCGACACCTTGCGCGAGGTGAACATCGACAGGATCGCCGATTCGAGCTGCAGCGCCCCGACCTCCTACGGCAGCGATTTCCACCCCGAGACGATGGTCTGCGCTGGCGAGCTAGCGGGCGGTCAGGACGCCTGCCAGGGCGACAGCGGCGGCCCCCTCGTAACTCCGATCGGCGGCGGGGCCTTCCGGCTGATCGGCGATACGAGCTTCGGCATCGGCTGTGCGCTACCCAACTTCCCGGGGGTCTACGGGCGGGTGGCGGAAGACCCAATGTGCAGCGCCCTCCAGAGCGGCATCCAGAGCGTCGCGGGCGTGAACGTGGTCGGGCCCGGGGGGTGTCTAGCCCCGCCGACCATGACCGTCAACGTCGCCGGCTCCGGCACGGGGTCGGTGACCGGTCCCGGCATCAGCTGCCCTGGCGACTGCACGGAGACCTACGCGCGCGGCACCTCGGTGACTCTGAACGCGGCGGGCACTGGCGGGTCCACTTTCGCCGGCTGGGGCGGGGCCTGCTCCGGGACTGGCCCGTGCACACTTACCATGGACGCGGACAAGAGCGCGACGGCGACCTTTGACAGCGGCGGTACCTGCAAGGGCAAGCCGGCGACCATCGTCGCCACGAACGGCAACGACGTCCGCAGCGGCACCCCCGGCAAGGACGTGATCGTCGGTCTCGGGGGGAACGACAAGCTCTCCGGCCTCGCGGGCAACGATGTGCTCTGCGGCGGCTCGGGCAAGGACACCCTCAAGGGTGGCAAGGGCAAGGACAGTCTCCTCGGCCAGAAGGGCAAGGACACGCTCAAGGGTGGCGGCGGCAAGGATCTCTGCAAGGGCGGCAAGGGCAAGGACACCGCCTCCAAGTGCGAGGTCGAGAAGTCGATCTGAGTCTGGGCCAGTAGCGCGCTCTTTCCTGTGGCCCGGGAGGGTCGTTTCTGGGGTAGTTCTGTTAGTCGGTGACCAGGTCCACGAGCTTGATCACCCCGTAGGCAGCTGCCCCGATGATCGAGAGCACGAGTGCCTTCCCCTTGATCCCGCCGATGCCCTGGTCCCGGCTGTGTAGAGGGCCCACCCATCGGGCCGCACCGGGCTGTGAAGTGACGGTCACGCCGTCGCCTCCGCCTCGTCTCCGGCCTCGCCGTGTTTCTCGATGAGCCAGAAGTGCGGGTACTCCTTTACCACCGTTTCGAACTCGGTGACCACGTGCCCTGGTGCGACCACAAAGCGGTTTCCTCGCGAGCGGACCTCTTTCCACTGCTGTCCCGACATCTTGATGCGGTCACTGCAGCCTAGGTCCCAGCACTCACATCGGAACCCGGCCGCCAGATGGCCGCTCTCGATCCACGCGGCCTTACGCTCATTGAGGTCCCGGCACAGATCCTCGTTGTGCGCGATGCGGTCCTGCCGCGCGCCGGAGTTGGGCTGGGTGAACTCGCTCACCTTGACCGCACCTGCCGCTTTGGCAAAAAGTGCAGAACGTCGAGGAGTCCCATGGTCATCCTCCCTGGTGGGGGTCGATGTGTCTTCGTACAACAGCCGCGTTCCCCATGTCAGTGGGACGAAACCTGCCGTCGGCGGCGAGCGCGCGGGTCGGTCGCGTCGCCGATGCCGGACGAGGCGCCGGTGATCACCGCGACACCGCTTTGGTCCGGTCGGGGCTGATGGGCTTCTCCTGAGGTTGGGAGGGTCCTCCCCACCTTACGAAGGCTTAACTCTCCCCTTGCCTTCCGATTCCCTGTGCTTGGGCATCGTCTGACGCGCGCCACGGATAGTGGCCGCCACACCCCACGTGCAAGGAGGAATTTGATGAGCACCATGTCGAAGACGCTGCTGGCCGTACTGGTCGGCATCCTCGTCGGAGGGGCCGCGTACGTGATGGCGGCGCCGGCCGACAAGAGCTCGTCCACGCCGGGCACACCCGCGGCGGCCACGGCGTTCACCGGCACCGTGGACGTCAGCGGCCCGTGCGACGAGGCCGAGCATGTCAACGATCCGCGCTGCGCCGGGCCGCAGCGGCTCGAGGACGACAATGGTCGCGGTGTCCTCGGTGACGGCCCCAACCACGACGTCGGCGATGACCACGGCGGCCTTCGCCACGAGGCCGAGCCGGGAGACGACAGCAACCGTGGCCCCGGTTCGCGGAACTCCGGCCCCGGCAGCTCCCACAGCGACGACGGCCCGCGCCATGACGTGGGCGATGACCACGGCGGTCATGGCGCCGACGATGGCGCGAACCACGATGTCGGGGATGACCATGGTGGCTCCGGCAGCCTCGGGTCGGACGACTCAGGTGCCGGCAGCTCGGGTTCAGGCCACTCGGGCTCCGACGACTAGGGACGCATCGTCCAGGCGCGACGACCGAGATACGTCGAGGACGGGTCGGGGCCATCGGCCGGAAATCCGGCCGGTGGCCCCAATCCGTTCGCGCACTCTTACGATCAGGGCGCCGTGAACCCCTCATCCCAGCGTCAGACCATCCTGCTCGTCGAGGACGAGCGTGCGATCACCGAGCCCCTCGCCGAGGCCCTCGAGCGGGAGGGATTCAACGCGGTGGTCTCCGGCACCGCCGGGGGTGCCATGGAGGCGGCCGCGAGCCGCGACCCCGATCTCGTGCTGCTGGACATCGGCCTCCCCGACGGGTCGGGGCTCGACGTCTGCCGTGAGCTGCGCAGGCAGAGCCAGGTCCCGATCATCATGCTGACGGCACGCGGCTCGGAGGCAGACCGCGTCGCCGGGCTCGAGCTCGGCGCCGATGACTACATCGTCAAGCCCTTCTCGGCCCGCGAGGTGATGGCGCGTGTCAGGGCGGTGCTGAGGAGAGCCACCTCCACCTCGAGCGGCGACGGGGATGAGCCCGTCAGGATCGGCGATCTCAGCCTGGATACGGCCAAACACGAGGCCAGGCTCGGCGACCGGCCACTAGAGCTCTCCCGCAAGGAGTTCGAGCTCCTCCGTGTCCTGATGGAGAGTGCTGGGTCGGTGCTGACGCGCGAGGCCCTGATCGACGAGGTGTGGGACATGAACTGGTTCGGCTCCACGAAGACGCTCGACGTTCACATCAGCGGCCTCCGCAAGAAGCTCGGCGACGACCCCAAGGAGCCGCGCTACATCCGCACGGTGCGCGGGGTCGGGTTCAGGTTCTCGGGAGCTGACGAGGTCTGAGCCCATGAGCCTGCGCGCCCGGCTGCTTGCGGCCTTCGCCTACACGCTGCTCGTGGTGATCGTGGCCCTCGAGGTCCCGCTCTCCGCGAACGTCAGCGACCGCGTCAACGCCGAGGTGGACGCCGACTCCGCCGCCCAGGCCCAGGTGGTCGCCGCCTCGGTCGCCGATCAGCTTCGCAACCCGGCGCGGGTCGAGCAGGTCGCACGCCAGGCGGCCCAAAACCTCGACGGCCTCGTCTTCATCATCGACGGCCGTGGCCGACAGATCGCAGAGCTCGGAAGGAGGCGCCGGCACCCTCACCGACGACCCGATCGCTCTCGAGGCGCTGCAGGGAAGCATCGCCCAGGGCCGACACCACGAGGGGCGCGACGTTCTCTCCACCGCCGTTCCGATCGTGCGCAACGGCCGCACGATCGGAGCGCTCGAGGTGGAGCAGAGCCTCAGCGCCGTCCACGACCAGGTTCGGCAGGACGTCCTGGCGCTGATCGGCATCGGGGCTCTCGCCCTAGCGCTCGGACTCGGCGTCGCCTGGATCCTCGCCGGTTCGATCGCCCGGCCCCTGCGCTCCCTCGGCGAGGCCGCCCGCCGCCGCGCGGCCGGCGACACCGAAGCGCGCGCTCCGGCGCGGGGCTCCCGCGAGCAGGTGGAGGTCGCGCAGGAGTTCAATGAGATGGCGGACAGGCTCGACGCGGTGCTCGAGTCTCAGCGAGCATTCGTCGCGGACGCCTCGCACCAGCTCCGCACCCCGCTCACCGGGCTGCGGCTGCGGCTCGAGGCCGCGGGGGTGAAGACCGACGACCCAGCCGTCCGCCGTGAGCTCGAGGCGGCCGAGCGCGAAAGCGTGCGCCTCGAGGGGCTCGTCTCCGACCTCCTCGAGCTCGCCTCGAGCGAGCAGCCCGCGGAGGAGGAGTCCGCTGACCTCGGCGCGGCCGCCCGTAGAGCGATAGAACGCTGGCGCGGCGCCGCCGGCGAAACCGGCCACGAGCTACACCTGGACGCCCACGGCGGGGGAGCCGTCCGGGCTGGCGAAACGGAGCTCGCGGCCATGCTCGACAACCTGATCGAGAACGCGCTCAAATACTCGCCGCGCGGATCAACCGTGAAAGTGGAGTGCGATCGAGTCGACAGCTCCGGCCGGATCGGCGTCGTCAGCGAGTCCGGCCCGATTGATCCCGAGCTCAGCCGGCGCGCCTTCGAGCGCTTCTACCGTGGGACCGGTCGTCGGGACGGCACGGGGCTCGGGCTGCCGATCGTCGCCGCGCTCGCTCGCCGAAGAGGAGGCACCGCCCGGATCGAGAACGCCGAAGAAGGCCGCGTGCGCGCGGAGGTCACCTTGCCCGGCGATGACTTTGCCAACCCATAACCCGGGACGTCTACGGTGATCCCATGACCACCAGGGAACGGGTCATGACCGTCCTCCTCGGCGTCACGGGCATCGTCGCGGCCGGTGCGATCGCGCTGGCGGCGAACGCGATCTCGGGCCGCGAGATCGGGTTATCGCCCAGCCGGTCTCCCTCGCGGCGAAGGCTCCCGAGCCCACCCCCGCGCGCTCTGTGGAAGACCGCAATGACGACCACGGCGGTCGCACCTCCGGGAGCGACGCAGGCGGCGCCTCCGGCTCATCCGGTTCCGGTTTCGATGACTCGGGCCCGTCCTCATCCGGATCGGGAGGCGGAGGCAGCGATGACCACGGCGGTCAGCGAACCGACTCCGGCTCGAGCGGCTCCAGCGGCTCGAGCGGCACATCCGGCCCGTCAGGCGGGGACGACCATGGTGGCATCAGTGGCGGGGGCGGCAGCGGCTCGGATGATCAGCCATAACTGAGGAGCGAAGCTAGGGCCCGTGCCCGCGCGCGGTCGCCTCGGGGCGACTATGAACACGGGCCGTTCGATCACCGCGTCGCAGTCTCGCATTTGACAGGGTCGGTCAGGGGATGATCCAATCGCGATTCGTCCACGAATTCATGTTGCGGAGATCAGCCGCCAAGCACCCGCTGTCAGCGCCGCTCCCTTTCGCGGCGATGGTGCTCTGCGTGATCTCGTCCTTTCTCGCTCTCGATCACTTTGCCAGCCAGGGCGAGCAGCTCCTGCTCGGAGCAGCCACCTGGGCGATCCTGCTCGCCTCCTGCGTCTCGCTCGGACCGGAGGACCGCGCCAGGGCCCTTTTGGTCGTGATGGTGGCGAGCTTCGCGGAGGTGCTCGGCTCGATCGTCCTCGGCGCTTACACCTACCGGCTCGAGAATCTGCCGGCGTTCGTGCCGCCGGGACACGGGCTGGTCTACCTCGCTGGACTTCGGATCAGTCAGTCCAGCCCGGTCCGGCGTCACCCCGACGGGTTCGTGTGGGCAGTGATCGCAATGGTCGCGGCCTGGGGAGTGGCCGGGCTCCTGCTGCTCGGCCGCACCGACGTCCTCGGCGCGGTCACGGGCGCGGCCCTGGTCTACGTCCTGCTACGCGGCCGTACGGCAACGCTGTACGCGGGAGTCTTCCTGGTGGTCGGCTTCCTGGAGATCTACGGGACCTCCATTGGAGCCTGGCACTGGGCGGCAACCGCCCCCGACACGGCTCTCCCCGCCGGCAACCCACCGAGCGGAATCGCGGGGATCTACGTGCTCTTCGATGTCGCGGCGATCGCTCTAGCCCCCCGCCTGCTCGGGGTCCTCGGCAGGCTGCGACCCATCACGGCCTAGTAGCGAGGTGGACGCGGTTATCCGAAGATGGTCTCGCGAGTGCCAAGCGCGGCCAGGACGCGTTCGGCGACCGCGTCGCCCGTGAAGCCGACCTCCTCGCGGATCTGGGCGGGCTTGCCGTGCGTGACGTAGCGGTC
Organism: uncultured Solirubrobacterales bacterium; assembly: GCA_963728755.1. Classification (GTDB taxonomy): domain Bacteria; phylum Actinomycetota; class Thermoleophilia; order Solirubrobacterales; family 70-9; genus DASUPK01. The sequence continues at coordinate 71,914 of CAVSLI010000019.1, forward strand.
CGGGAGTCCGACGCGCAGGATGCGGGCGCGCTCGGCGCCGCCGGCGAAGGCGTCCTCGGCGTGCTCCAGCACGGCCGACCCGAAGCCACCGGGAAGCACGTTCTCCTCGATCGTGACCAAGAGGTCGTAATCGGAGGCGAGCCTCTCGATCAAGTCTTCATCGAGCGGCTTGGCGAAGCGGGCGTCCGCGACCGCCGGCTCGAGTCCCTCGTTGCGCAGGACCTCGGCGGCCTTCAGCGCGACCTGAACGCCGTAGCCGTAGCCCAGCAGCGCGATCCGCTCCCCGGCCAGCAGGTACTCCCCCTTGCCGATCTCGATCTCGTTCGGCACATCGGGCATCGGCGCCCCCTCGGCCGCGCCGCGCGGGTAGCGGAAGGCGATCGGCCCGTCGTCATAGGCCAGCGCCGTGCGCAGCATGTGCACGAGCATGGCCTCGTCGCGGGGCGCCATCAGGACCACGTTCGGAAGCGGCCGGAAGTAGGAGACATCGAAGACGCCGTGGTGGGTGGGGCCGTCGTCGCCGACCAGGCCCGCCCTGTCCATAGCGAAGACCACGTTCAGCTTCTGCAGGCAGACGTCATGGACCAGCTGGTCGAATGCGCGCTGCAGGAAGGTCGAGTAGATGGCGCAGACGGGCTTCGCCCCCTGCAGCGCCAGGCCGGCCGCGAAGAGAACGGCGTCCTGCTCGGCGATCCCGACGTCGTAGTACTGCTCCGGCACCGCCTCGGAGAGCTTGTTGAGCCCGGTCCCGCCTGCCATCGCAGCGGTGATGCCGATTACTCGCGAATCTCGCCTGGCCTCGTCCACCAGCGCGTCCGCGAACACCGCCGTGTATTGGGGCGGCCCCTTGGGGGGCGGCTTCTCGAGCTTCTCGATCCTCTCCGGCGAATCGCTCTCGCTCACAGGCACCGGCTTCAAATCGGGCTTCGGCGCCTCCTTGCGATCGACGATCGAGCCCGGCTTGGCCGCGTGCCACTTCTCCATCCCGACGAGGCCTCCCTCCTCGGCGGGCTCGAAGCCCTTGCCCTTGACGGTTTGGATGTGGACCACCACGGGGCGGCCCGCCTCGAGAGCCTTGCGCAGGGCGGCGCGGAGTTCGGCGACGTCGTGACCGTCGATCGGCCCCATGTAGGCAAGGTCAAGCTCCTCGAAGAAAAGACCCGGGGCCCAGTAGGCCTTGATCGCCGCCTTGACCTCGGGTCCCAGCCTCTCGATTTGCCGGCCCAGCCCGAGTGGCAGCTGCGTCAGCCGCTCCTCGGTCGTGGAGCGTGCCTGGTAGAGGCGCCGATTTAGCCGCGCCCGCTGGAAGTACCGCGAAATCGCGCCGACGTTTGGCGAGATCGACATCTCGTTGTCGTTGACCACGATCACCATCGGCGTCTGCAGGCCGCCGGCGTGATGGAGAGCCTCGTAGGCGACGCCGCCTGTGAGCGCCCCGTCGCCGATCACCGCGACAACGTTGCCGTCCTCGCCGATCCCCTTGCGCATCGCCTCCTTCAGCCCGACGGCGTAGCCAATGGAGGTCGAGGCGTGGCCCGCACCCATGACGTCGTGCTCTGACTCGAAGATCGAGCAGAACGGCGCCAGGCCCTCGTACTGACGGATCGTGTCGAGACGATCACGCCGGCCGGTGAGCACCTTATGCGGGTAGGCCTGGTGGCCGACGTCCCAGAGGATCTTGTCCTTCGGCGAGACGAGCAGGCTGTGCAGGGCGACGGCGAGCTCACAGGTGCCGAGATTGGCCCCGAAGTGGCCGCCGATCTCGCCGATCACGTCGATGATCAGCTCGCGGATCTCCTGCGCGACCTCCTGGAGCTGCTCGTCGGAGAGCTTCTTCAGATCGGCCGGCGAGTCGATCGCCTCGAGCAGCCGCGCCTCGGTTTCCCTTGAATCGCTCTCGTCCTTGGCCATCAGGTGTGTCGGGTGTGGATGAAGTCGGTTAACCGAATCAGGTCGTCCGTGCGGACCGTTGCCCCGTCGAGCGCCGCTCGAGCCTTTCGATGCGACTCGGAGGCTAGCTCGCGTGCTTTTTCGAGTCCATAGGCGCTCACATAGGTCAGCTTTCCATGCCTCTCGTCGCTGCCACTCGGCTTGCCGAGCTCCTCATCCGAGCCCGTCACGTCGAGGATGTCATCGACGATCTGGAAGAGGACTCCGACCTCATCGGCGAAACGCCTGTACGGAATTGTCTCAGCTTCCTGCACCTCGCCGAGGACGAGGACCACCCCGACGCTCGCGGCGATCAGCCGGCCGGTCTTGAGGGCGTGCATCTCCCGCAGGCGGGAGGCGTTGAGGCTGACCGCCTTCTCCCGGTCGCCCTTCGCGGCGGCCTCGAACTCGGTGACGTCGATGTACTGACCGCCCACCATGCCCCCCACCCCGGCCGCCGTGATCAGCTCACGAAGCGCAGCGAGCACCGCAGCCGGATGGCCGATCTGCTCCTCGGTGAAGAGGCGGATCGCCTCGGCGAAGAGGGCGTCCCCGGCGAGGATCGCCACGTTCTCCCCAAACTTGACGTGCGAGGTCGGCATCCCGCGCCGGAGCTCGTCGTCATCCATCGCGGGGAGGTCATCGTGGATCAATGAGTAGGTGTGGATCAGCTCGAGCGCCGCCGCCGCCGGGAGCACCCGCTCGGGATCGAGACCGATGGAACGCGCCGTCGCGAGGGCGAGCACCGGCCGGATCCTCTTCCCCCCCGCCAGCAGCGAGTAGCGCATTGCGTCATCCAGGCCCTCGGTCGGCGGGATCTGGGAGAACCGCAGTCCCTCCAGATAGTCCTCGACCTGCTCGCGCAGGTCGTCGGGGTACTCGGTCATGGTTGTTCAGCGCGACGACGTATCCGTCGCGGCCCTCAGGGCGGCCTCCACCGCTCTCCCGGCCTCCGCCGCGGATTCGGAGGCCTCGCGCACCAACTCGGCGGCGCGCTCCTCGTCTGGGCCGGCTCCGAGCTCCTCGGCTATCCGTTCCAGCCGCGCCGTTATCGCTTCCAGGTCTGGACCCTGGGCGTCCATTGCCGTCACGGTAGTTGATCGGAAAACCACGGATCGTCAGGACGAGAGCAATTCCGGCACGTCTGCGATTGAGTCCACCGTCGCCGTGGGCTCAATTCCACTCTTCCGCACCAGGTCCTCGCGGTACTTGCCGGTCCGGACCAGGATGCCGGCGACGCCGGCGTCCAGCGCGCCGCCGACGTCCGCCTCGACGTCGTCACCGACCATCGCCGCGCGGTCGGCGGCCACGCCGAGCTCCGACAATGCGAGCTTGAAGAAGGCGTCGGAGGGCTTCCCGACTACCTCCGCCTCCCGGTCGCTCGCGTACTCCAGCGCCGAGACGAACGGCCCGGCGTCGAGCGAGAGGCCCTCGGAGGTCTCCCAGTAGCGGTTCTTCTGCAGGGCGATCAACTCCGCGCCGTCCATCAGCTGCCGGAAGGCACGGTTGAGGACCTCGTAGTCCCAGGCATCCCCGAGGTCGCCGACGACCACAGCGTCGACGTCCCCGTCGCTCTGCTTGACGCCCTCCAGGTCCTCGCGGAGCTCATCGAGCACGACCAGGGAGACCGACTCGTAGCCCGCTTCGGCGCAGCGTCTCGCCGCGAGCGTCGCCGGCGTCAGCAGCTCCGCTGGCTCCGCCTCGATTCCGAGGCGCTCGAGGCGCTCCAGGATCGAGCGCTTCGGGCGCATGGTCGTGTTGGTGACGAGCCGGATCGGCATATCGCCCTGGCGGAGGCTTGTCAAAGCCTCGGCAGCGCCGGGGACCGCCTCATCCTGCACATAGACGACGCCGCTCAGGTCGAGGAGAAGCCCCTCGATCCCCTCGAGCGCGGCCGCCATCAGTCGACGGCGCCCCTCTCCTCGAGTGCCGCTCCGAGAATGCCGTTCACGAAGCCGGGGGCGTCGGCGCCGCAGTACTGCTTGGCGAGTTCGACCGCCTCGTCGATCGCCACCTCCACCGGGACGTCCTCGCGGTGGAGGGCCTCGTAAAGCGCCGTGCGCAGGATGCTGCGCTCCAGGGGTGCGATGCGCTCCAGCGCCCAGTTCTGGGAGTGCCGGGAGATCAGCCCGTCGAGCTCCGCGCGGTTCGCCGCCACGTTCTCAGCGAGCTCGCGGGTGAACGGCTTGGCGTCCTCGAGCAGCTCACCGAGGGGCCTGCCGGTCACCTCGTGCTGGTAGAGGGCGAAGACGGCGTCGCGGCGCTGGTCCGACCTACGCACGCGACACGTACTCGCCGCTGCGGGTGTCCACCCGGACGCTCTCGCCCTCCTCGATGAAGAGCGGAACCTGGACGGTGACGCCGGTCTCGAGGGTGGCCGGCTTGGTGCCTCCGCCAGAGGCCGTGTCGCCCTTCAGCCCGGGGTCCGTCTGTGTGACGGACAGCTCCACTGCGCTCGGCGGCTGGGCGCCCGCGGGGCGCTCGTCCACGAAGAGCAGGTCGACGTCCGAGTTGGGCGGCACCCAGCGCAGCGCGTCGCCGACCACGGACTTCGGGATCTCCACCTGGTCGTAGCTTTGGTTGTCCATGAAGACGGCGGAATCTCCCGAGTCGTAGAGGAACTGCATCTTGCGGGTCTCTGTCCGGACGGGCCGAAACTTCTCGCCGGCCTTGAAGGTCTTGTCGATCACGGCACCGTCGTCCATCCGCTTCAGCTTCGAGCGCACGAAGGCGCCGCCCTTGCCTGGCTTCACGTGCTGGAACTCGACGATGCGGAAGACGGTCCCGCCGACGTCGATGTGAGTGCCGTTCTTGAACTGGTTGGTGCCGATCACGGCCAGCAAGGCTAGCCATCTCCGGGCCTGCGCCGGGCTATGGTCCGGGGCACTTCCGATCTTCGCGACAGCTAAGTGGCGAGCTCAGCAGTGAGCAGGGCCGAGAAAATCGAGAGCGCGGTCCCATTTGCCGCCGGACGGATGCGTGGTTACGCGCCCATACGCGACTATGCCGCGATCGGCGACGGTCGGACCGTCGCGCTGGTAGCGCGAGACGGCTCAATCGACTGGCTGCCGTTTCCCTCCCTGCATTCTCCCAGCGTCTTTGCCGCCATCCTCGATTCCAATTCCGGAGGGAGCTTTGCCTTCGAGCCCGACGTGTCCTACACGGCCGAGCGCCGCTATCTGCCCGACACCAACGTCGTGGAGACGACCTTCGTCACCGATCAGGGAACGGTGCGTCTGACCGACGCGTTAACGCTTCCACTGGGTCCATTGGGGCCGTTCATGGAGCTCCAGCGCCGAATCGAGGGCCACTCGGGCAAGGTGCCGATGCGCTGGAGCGTCGAACCGCGCTTCGGATACGGGATCCGCAGGGCTCGATCCGGCCGGCGAAGCGGCGTCCCTGTCTTGGAATCGGGTGGTGACGCCTTGGCGGTGCTGGCCTACGACGCCGGCAGGCCTGAATCTGGGCCCGACCGAATCGAGGCCCGCACCCAGGTAGACGCGGGGACACGAGGTGTGGTCGCCCTTTCATTCGCCCACCAGGAACCGCTGGTGTTGCCCGCCCGAGCCGAACTCGATGCCCGGTTCGAGAAAACCTGCGCGGTGTGGCGTGAGTGGACCCGGGGGCGAACTTACAACGGCGCATGGCAGGAGGCGGTTCTGCGCAGCGCGCTGGCGCTGAAGCTGCTCGTCTACGCGCCCTCGGGGGCGCTGGCAGCCGCGGCCACGACCTCGCTGCCCGAGGTTTTCGGCGGTGAGCGCAACTGGGACTACCGCTTCTCCTGGATCCGCGATAGCGCCTTCACCCTGAACGCGTTTCTGAGGCTGGGATGCCCGGCCGAGGCTGAGGCCTACTTCTGGTGGCTGATGCACGCCTCCCAGCTGACCCATCCGAATCTGCGGGTGCTCTACGGGTTGGAGGGCGGCGATCGCGCGCCCGGAGCACGAACTGCCACTCGAGGGCTACCGGGGCTCCCGCCCAGTCCGAGTCGGCAACGCCGCCGCCGACCAGCTCCAGCTGGACATCTACGGCGAGCTGATGCAAACGGCCTGGCTGTATGTCGAGGCCGGTAACGCGATCGATCGGGACATCGCCCGCCGGTTGGCCGAAATCGCCGACCTCGTCTGCGAGATCTGGCAGGAGCCGGACTCTGGCATCTGGGAGGCGCGGAGCGAACCGGTCCACTACACCCAGTCGAAAATGATGTGCTGGGTGGCGCTCCACCGCGCGCGGAGTCTTGCCGAGAGCGGATTCATCCCCGGAGGGCAAGCGCGGCGCTGGCTCGAGACGTCAGAGGCCATACGCTCCTTCATAGAGGGTGAGTGCTGGTCTCCGACCAAGCGCAGCTACGTGCGCTATGCCGGGACGGAGGAGCTCGATGCAAGCGTCCTGCTTGGCGTTCTCCACGGCTACGAGAGCAATCACTCGCAGCGCCTCAGCCAGACGGTTACCGCGGTGCGCCGGGAGCTCGCCGACGGCGCCTACCTCCTCCGCTACAGAGGCGAGGACGGGCTCTCGGGCACCGAGGGCGCTTTCATCACTTGCTCCTTTTGGCTCGCCGAGGCCCTCGCCCTCCTCGGAGAGCTCGACGACGCTGTTGAGCTCATGGACCAGCTGGTTGGGTTGGCCAACGACGTCGGGCTCTACAGCGAGGAGATCGAGCCGGCCAGCAGCGAGTTCGCCGGCAATTTCCCACAGGGGCTCTGCCACCTGGCGCTAATCAGCGCCGCGATCGCGATCGACCAAGGAGAGGCGGGATGACCATCTGGGGGGCTCTTGCGGGGGGCTTCGTCGGGACCCTGATCCTGACGACCTTGCTCCAGGGGGCGAGCGCCTTGGGCCTGACCCGAATCGACCTGCCGTTCCTACTTGGTACGGCCTTCAGCGGTGATCGGGTGCGGGCCAAGGCTCTCGGCTACGGCCTGCACTTCATCGCCGGCCTGATCTTCGCCGTCATCTACTTCGCGATCTTCTCTGCCATCGGCCACAGCGGCTGGTGGCTCGGCGCCATCTTCGGCGCTCTCCACGGCCTGTTTGCCGCAACGGCACTGGTGAGCACCCTGTTGCCCCTGGTTCACCCGCGGATGGCGACCCCGCTATCTGCCGCTGGTAGCAGTCCGCTCCTGGAGCCACCCGGATTCCTGATGCTCAACTACGGCGCCCGCACGCCCCTGGTCACCCTCGTCGTCCACATCGCCTACGGCGCGATCGTGGGCGGTTTCATCTCGCTCTCTGGCTGAGGCCGTCCATTCTGACGAGAGCCGTGGGACGATGGGCTCCGTGGCAACGGAGACCGAGACGCAGCGCCTGCGGCTCGGCGCAGCACTCCGGCAGGAGGACCGGGTGCTGCCGCTCGAGCTCTTCTTCGACCTGGTCTTCGTCCTGGCGATCACGCAGTGCACGACGCTGATGTCCGCACCACACGACCTGGGAAGGGCTCGGACAGGGCATGCTCGTCCTCGCCCTGCTCTGGTGGTCCTGGGTCGCCTACGCGTGGCTGACCAGCGTCGTCGACCCGGAGGAGGGCGGCGTCCGGATCGCGCTCTTCGCGGCGATGGCCGGCTTCCTGATCGCCGCGATCTGTGTGCCCGAGGCGTTCGGCGAGCCTGGGGACCGAGTTCGCCGTCGCCTACGGCGCGGTGCGATTCGCGCAGATCCTCCTGCTGGCGATCGCCGGCCGCGACGACCCGACCTTCCGGCGTTCGGTGACCGGTCTTGGTATCGGGACCGCGATCGGCGTCACGCTGCTGATCGCAGGCTCCTTTCTCGATCCCGGACCGCAGGCGGCCGTCTGGGGCCTCGCCCTCGCCCTCGACATGGGTGAGCCCTACCTGTTCGGGTCGGAGGGCTGGCGCCTCGTTCCCGGGCACTTCGCCGAGCGCCACGGCCTGATCGTGATCATCGCCCTGGGCGAGTCGATCGTCGCCATCGGGCTCGGCGCCGGATCCCACCTGACCTGGGGCATCGCCGCGGCCGCGACGCTGGGGATCGGCGTGGTGGCCGCGCTCTGGTGGACCTACTTCGACATCGTGGCGCTGGTCTCGGCGCGGCGCCTTATCCGTGCACCCGAGGGCAAGGTCCGGAACGAGCTGGCCCGGGACTCCTATTCCTACATCCACTTCCTGCTCGTCGCCGGCGTCATCCTGCTGGCGCTGGGCCTGAAGAAGGCCCTCGGTCACCCGACCGATCCACTGGAGGACGTCCCGGCGTTCGCCCTGGTTGCCGGCGTCGCCGTCTACCTGCTCGGCTTGGTCGCCTTCCGCTACCGGCACATCCAGACGATCAACCTGCACCGGTTCGGCATCGCCCTCCTGCTGTTCGCCATCTACCCCCTCGCCACGGAGGTATCGGCCCTGGTGATGCTCGTCCTACTCAACGTGCTGCTCTGGACGATGATCGCCTTCGAGACGCGGGGCTACGGCGAGGGACGCGCCGAGGTGCGCCACGGGGACGCAGCGCCGGGCACGTAGCAACCGTCGCGAGATCGAGCCGATATCCGGCTTAGAGTCTCGCCGATGGATCAGTTGCCGCTAGGGACGGTGGCGGCCGGCGTCGACGAGACGTCCGCCCTCGTCATCGTCATCGCGGCGGCCGTCGCCGGCGTGATCGTGCTCGCCATCTCGCCGCGGCTGGCGATCCCTGTGGTGGTCGTGGAGCTCGTGCTCGGGATCATCATCGGCCCGCAGGGATTCGAGCTCGCCAGCCTCGACCCCACCACGAAGCTGCTGGGGGACCTCGGCCTGGGGATGCTCTTCTTCTTCGCCGGCTACGAGATCGACTTCGACCGGATCAAGGGCCGGCCACTCGAGTTGGGCGCCGTCGGTTGGGGGCTCTCACTGGTGCTCGCCTACGGGATCGGCGGAGCGCTCGCGGCGGCGGGAGTGATCCTCTCGTACCTCTACACGGGCTCGGCGATGGCGACAACTGCGATCGGGACGCTGATCCCGATCCTCAGCGATGCCGGTGAGATGCGCACCCGCTTCGGCACCTACCTGCTCGGCGCGGGCGGGATCGGGGAGTTCGGCCCGATTCTGCTGGTGACGCTGATCCTCTCCACCGGCCATCCGCTCCACGAGGCCGCGATCCTGGTGCTCTTCATCGCCCTGGCCGTGATCACCGGGACTGCTCGCCGTGCGCTCGGCCTGGCGCGGATGGTCGTTGGTGGAGAGGACCTTCGAGACCTCCAGCCAGCTCGCCGTCCGGCTCGCGGTGGTGCTCGTCTTCGCGCTGGTCGCCCTGGCGGCTCAGCTCGGCCTCGACCTGCTCCTTGGCGGGTTCGTGGCCGGCATGATCACCCGGGTCGCACTGCGCGGCCGCGAGGTGAGAGTCTTCGACTCCAAGGTGTACGCGGTCGGGTACGGCCTGCTGATCCCGTTCTTCTTCATCACCAGCGGGATGGCCTTCGATCTCGATGCCCTGACCTCGAGTGTCAGCGCCCTGCTCAAGGTGCCGATGTTCGTCGGCCTCTTCCTGGTGGTGCGCGGCGTCCCGGCCCTGCTGCTGTATCGAAGCGAGCTCGGATTGCGCGACAGGCTTGCGCTCGCCGTCTACTCGGCCACGGAGCTGCCCCTGGTCTTGGCGATCACCACGCTGGCGATCGAGGCCGGCCACATGACCTCGTCCACGGCCGCCGGCCTGGTCGGCGCAGCGATCGTCTCCACCCTGATCTTCCCGCTGCTCGGCGCGCGGATCAGGCGCGGCGGCGAGCCGGTGGCCGGGCCGATCGAGGCGCCGGCGACCGCCTAGTCGACTACCTGGAGCTCCTTGTCGGTGCCGCTCAGGTTGCGGTAGCCGTCCGGCTCGAGCACGACGAGGTCTTCGATCCGCACGCCGAAGCGGCCGGGCAGGTAGATCCCGGGCTCGACCGTGACCGCGTTGCCATCGCGCGCAGCTCGTCCTCGGAGGTGGTCGCCAGCCGCGGGCCCTCGTGGACCTCCAGCCCGACCCCGTGGCCAAGGCCGTGCCCGAACTGTTCGCCGTGGCCGGCCTCGGTGATCATCTCGCGAGCGACGGCGTCGATCTCCTTGCCGGAAGCGCCGACGCGGATCGCGGCCAGGGACGCCAGCTGGGCGGTCAGGACCAGGTCGTAGACCTCGCGCGCCTCGTCGCCGGGCTCTCCGGTCGCGAACGTCCGGGTGCCGTCCGAGCAGTAGCCGTCGAGCTCGGCGCCCATGTCGAAGACGACCAGCTCGCCCGAACCGATCTCCCGATCTCCCGGCTCGGCGTGCGGCAGGGCGCCGTTCCCGCCGGCGGCGATGATCGGCGGGAACGAGGGCTCGGCGCCTAGCTCGCGGATTCGCGCTTCGACCGCCCTGGCGACGTCCCGCTCGGTGCGCCCGGCGAGGCCGCTCTCCAGCGCCCAACGGAAGACATCGTCGGCGAGCTCGGAGGCGGCGGCCATACGCTCGATCTCCTCCGGCTCCTTGACGGCACGGAGCTGCTCGACCAGGTCGCCGGCCGGAACGAGGTCGGCGTCCTCGCCGACCGCCGCCTCCAGTCGGGCGAGCTGGCGGACGCTCAGCTTGGCGTCCTCGAAGCCGACCTTCCCCGACATCCGGGCCGCGATCTGGGGCACCAGCTCCCGCTCGGCCTCCGGGCGCTCCCACTCCTCCCCCACCTCGCGCTCGGCTCGGTCGGTGTAGCGAAAGTCGGTGAAGAAGATCCTCTGCTCGCGGCCGACCAGGCAGGCGCCGTTGGTTCCGGTGAAGCCGGACAGGTACCGGACGTTGGTGAGGTCGGAGACGAAGAGCTGGTCGAGCTCGCGCTCTGCGATCAGCTCGACCAGGCGCTCCGCCCTGCTCATACCCCCAGCCTTCCGGCGATCAGCTCCAGGGCCTCCCGATAGCCGTCCGGGCCCTTGCCGTAGACCCGCCCGACGAGCAGGTCGAGCCCCTCGAACACGGAGTCGCGGCGCCACTCCTCCCGCTTGCTGATGTCGGAGAGGTGGACCTCCACGGTCGGGGTCCCGGTCAGATCGAGGGCATCGCGGATCGCCCACGAGTAGTGGGTCCAGGCGCCGGCGTTGACGATCGCGGCGTCCGCGACCTTCGGCAGCCGGTGCAGGTGCTCGACGAACTCCCCCTCGGAGTTGGTCTGGAAGAAGAACGCCTCCAGCTTCAGATCGCGGGCGAAGCGCTTGATCTTCACCTCGAGCTCGGGGAGCGTGAGGTCGCCGTAGATGTCCTTGTCACGGCTGCCGAGCATGTCGAAGTTGACGCCGTGCAGCACCTCGACGCGGTTGCGGGTAGTGGGCATCAACGCAACTCCTCCACGGCCGCGCGCACCCTATCCGGGTCCACCGACTCGCCCCAGCGCGGCTCTCCCGGGCGCTCGATGAGCACGAAGCCCAATCCCTCGCGGGTTCGCTTCTTGTCGCGTCCGATCGCCTCGACGACGTCGTCGACCGACACAGCCGGGTCCAGTGAGACCGGCAGGCCGTGGGAAGCGAGCAGGCCCTCGACCTCGTTGCGCAGATCATCGGCGCCGGAGAGCCGCAGGGCGGCCAGCAGTCCCAGGCCGACCGCCTCCCCGTGCCGGTAGCGCTTGTAGCCGGTCACCGCCTCGATCGCGTGACCCACGGTGTGACCGAGGTTGAGCACGGCGCGGCGACCCGAGTCGCGCTCGTCTTCCGCCACCACCGCGATCTTCGTCCGCGCGCACTCGAAGATCACCTCGCCGAGGGTGTCCGCATCGAGCGCCTCGATCTGGCGTACCCGTTCCCAGAGCGGCTCGCCCGCGATCAGTCCGGTCTTCAGCACCTCGACGAAACCGGCCGCGAGCTCCTCGCCCGGCAGCGTCCTGAGGGCGCTGGGATCGGCGAGCACGGCGGTCGGCGGGTGGTACGCGCCGACGTAGTTCTTGGCGTCGGGCAGGTCCACGCCGGTCTTGCCCCCATAGGCGGAGTCGACCTGAGCCACCAGCGTGGTCGGGGCCTGGACGAGCGGAATGCCGCGCTGGTAGGTCGCAGCGCAGAACCCGGCCAGGTCGCCGACGACGCCGCCCCCGAAGGCGAACACGCAGTCGTCCCGCCGCGCGCCGGCCCCGGCCAGCTCCCGCAAGACGCGCTCGGCCTCCGCGATCGTCTTGGATGACTCGGCGCCCTCGACCTCGATCGTCGCCTCTCGCCGGGGTAGGAGTCGGGCGTGATCCTCGAGCGCCGCCGAGTCGGCGACGCAGAAGGTACGGGCCGGCAGGTCGGCAGGCCGCGCCTCGCGGGCGTCGTCCAGCAGCCCGACCGCTCCCTCGCCCACAATCGCCGGATAGGAGCCGCTCTCCGACCGCGCCCATGCCATACGGACGCTCGTCTCGCTCTGCATCGCGGCGAGCCACGAAGCTGCCGCCTCGGCCGCCTCTCTCGCGTCCGACGGCAGGATCGCGCGCGCCAGCCTCTCGTAGGTCGGCCGGCGGGCGGCGAAAAGCCGGCTGAGCTCCTCGCGGTCCTTGGCAAGAGGGCGTTCCGAACCTGCGACGCGCTCCCAGGCGACCGCTTCGTCGACGTCGCACCAGACGGGCAGGTGCTGGGCGAGCGCCCGCTGCACGGCGACCCTCTCCACCGCCCCGCCCCCGAGGGAGACGACCGAGGAAGGGCCACCCACCTGAGCGGCGAGTGCATCGAGCACGGAGACGACCAGCCGCTCCTCGCGGCGCCGGAACTCCTGCTCACCCTCGCGCTCGAAGAACGAGGCGATCGGCTCCCCGAGCTCGGCCTCGAGCAGGGCGTCCGTGTCGATCACCCCGAGCCCGAGGCGGTCGGCTGCGGCTTGCGCCGCCCGCGTCTTGCCCGCCCCCATGAACCCGATGAAGACGATTCCGTGGTGAGACGTCAAGCGCCGACCGCTCCGCTTCGCGTCCGCAGCCGTCTGTCTAGCGCCATCCGATGCGCTCCTTGTACGCCGAGAGCGCAGCCAGCACGTCGTCGATGTGATCCCCACCGAACTTCTCGCGGTATCGCCGCGGCCACGACCAGCGCGACCATTGACTCGGCGACCACGGCCGCGGCGGGGACCACGGTGGAGTCTGTCCGCTCGCGCATCGCCTGTGCAGGCTCCTTGGTCTCCGTGTCGACCGAGCGCAGCGGCTGAGTCATCGTGGAGATCGGCTTGATCGCCGCCTGCATTACCAGCGGCTCTCCGTTCGTCATTCCGCCCTCCAGGCCGCCGGCCCGGTTGCTCTCGCGGTACCAGCCGCGGTCAGCGGACCAGAAGATCTCGTCATGCGCTTCAGACCCGGGCCTGCCGGCAACCTCCCAGGCCTCGCCGAGAGAAACGCCCTTGACCGATTGAATCGAGCAGATCGCCTGGGCGAGACGCCCGTCGAGCTTCTCGCTCCAGGAGACGTGGGAACCGATGCCCGGGACGAGGCCGAAGACGCGGACCTCGAACTTGCCCCCAAGCGACTCGTTCTCCTTCCGCAGTCGGTCGATCTCTTCGACCATCGCCTCCGAGGCGCCCGGATCCAGGCAGCGGACCGGGGACTCGTCGACGCCCTCGAAGTCCCGGGGACCGAGGTCGTCGCGCTCGGCCGCCAGCACGGAGGCGATCTGGATCACGTGGCTGTGCACCTCGACCCCGACCGCTGCGAGAAATCCCTTCGCGATCGATCCCGCGGCCACGCGGGCGGCGGTCTCCCGCGCGCTGGCGCGCTCCAGCACGTCTCGCACGTCCGTGAATCCGAATTTCTGCAGGCCTGCAAGGTCGGCGTGGCCCGGCCGCGGGAGGTGGGTCTCCTCGACCTCCGCGTCCACCGGCCAGGGGTTCATCCGCTCCTCCCAGTTTGGGTAGTCGCGGTTCGCCACCAGCACGGCGATCGGGCTGCCCAGGGTTCGTCCGTGCCTGACGCCCGAGCGGATCTCGACGGCATCGCTCTCGATCTTCATCCGCCCACCCCGGCCGTGGCCGAGCTGGCGGCGCGCCATCTCGCGATCGAGCTCCTCCCGATCGAGCTCGAGACCGGCCGGCAGCCCCTCGACGATCGCCACCAGGCCTGGGCCGTGCGATTCACCAGCTGTCGTGAACCTCAAAGTCACGCGGGGCAGCGTAGATGCAGGCGCTTCTCGGCCACGGGCTCGGGGTTGCGTCGGCCTAGAACTGAAGCGCCACGGCGACCAGCGCGCCGAGGGCGAGGCAGGGAGCAAACGCGATCGTGCGGCTGCGTGCGCCCCAGCCATGCCGGACAAATATCGCCAGGCCCACGACCGAGCCGACCGCGAAGGCCACGATCATCGCCTCGATCACGTCCGCGCCGAGATAGACGCCTAGCACCCCCGCCAGCTTGACGTCGCCCAGCCCCATGCCGTCGGGGCGGATCAGGGCGGCGGCGAGCAGGAAACCGGCGGCCCCCGCCCCCGCCGCGAGCCGCTCCGGCAGCTCGGCGGGTGCGGAGAGCGCAGATAGGATCAGAGCCAGCGCCAGGCCGAGGACGAGCGGTTCGTCCGGTACCAGCCTGGTGCGCAGGTCGCTGACCGAAACCGCACCGAGCAGGAGGACCAGCGAGGCGTCGAGCAGCGCGGCGGCCATATCGTTGAGAGCGCCGTGGCGCCCAAGCTCTCCCCTGATTGATGGCGGCGAGACGCCTTCTGATCGTGATGCTGGTCCTGCTCGGGGTCTCGACCCTGGCGGCCGCACTGGTGCCCCAGCGCACCCTGAATGAGGCCGGCACGACCGGGACCACGACGACGCAGCCGACCACGCCGACGGCGCCCGTGCCGAGCCCCGCCTTCCTGCGCCCGACGAAGATCACCGTCGGCGGCAAGAAGTTCCCCGTCGTCTCCCCGATCAAAGTCGGGGACCAGCTCAGCCTGCTGGTTCGCTCGCGCTTCCCGGCGGAGATTGAGATCCCCGAGTTCGGCCTGGTCGGGTTCGCCTCGCCGAATGCGCCCGCGCGATTCGAGCTGCTCCCGGACAGCCCGGGGACCTTCGGCATTCTGTTCGCCGCCTCCGGCAAGCCCGCCGGGCAGATCGAGGTGGTGGCGCCCTCCGGCAGCGAGAGCGGAAACGGCAATGAGAAGAGAACGGGCGTGAAGCCCAACGGGAAGAGCTCTAGCTCTCGAGCTCCCGCGGGATCAAATCCAGCGTGAGGAAGTTCCCGTCGCGGACCAGCTCCACCTCGATTCCCTGCCCGATCCGGTCCGCGACCATCAGCCTCTGCAGGTCCCCCACATCTCTCATCGGCTCATCGTCCACGGCCACGATCAGATCCTCGGGGCGAAGTCCCGCGCGTCCCGCCGGACTCCCGGGCACGACCTCGACCACCTCGATCCCCTTCTCGCGATCGACCTGAGCGGCCACCCTTGGTGGCAGTGGCCGCGACCCCCCGACGATGCCGATGTACGCCCGCCGGACCCGGCCCTCCTTCATCAGCGAGGAGATGATCTTCCGGGTCGCGTCGTTGATCGGTACGGCGAGCCCGAGCCCTATGCCCGCGACCGCGGTGTTGATCCCGGCCACGCGGCCGAGCCCGTCAGCCAGCGCACCGCCGGAGTTGCCGGGGTTGAGCGCCGCATCGGTCTGGATCACGTTCTCGACCAGGCGCACGGCCGAGCCCGAACGGGTTGGCAGCGAGCGCCCGAGCGCCGACACGACGCCGGCCGTCACGGTGCCGGCGAGCCCCATCGGGCTGCCGATCGCCACGACGAGCTGGCCAACCCGGAGGTCGTCGGCGTCGCCCAGTTGGGCGGGCGACAGGTCGCGGGCGTCCACGCGAACCACGGCCAGGTCGGATAGCGGATCGGAGCCCTCGACCTCCGCGCTCAGCTCCCGCCCGTCGGAGAAGGTGGCGCTGACGCCGTTTCCATCGGCGACGACGTGGGCGGAGGTCAGCATGTAGCCGTCGGAGGAGATTGCGACGCCGCTGCCCGCACCCTCGGCTCGTCCGCGGCGGGTGCGCCGGGAGACGGCCAGGTGGGCGACCGACGCGGTCAGGCGCTCGGCGACCCCCGAGACCGTCCGCGAATAGGCGTCGAAGGCGTGCGCGTCAGGGAGTGGCTCCGGGCGCGCCGGCGGTGTGGGGTCGGCGACCCCATCGGAGATCATCTTCAGGCCCGAGGTCGGCTTGAGCTTCGGCACTAACGAAAAGTTAGCATCGTTGCGAGAGGGCGCAGCTGAGGCATGCTGAGCGGCAACCCCGATCAATGCTGGTCGTACCCCCTGGCGCGGCCGGCCATGGCGAGCACGGAGATCAGCGGTCGTGTCAGAAACTCCGGTCCGACCGCCAGACGGAACACATCGCTGAACTCGTTGAGGTAGACGCCGAACGCCAGCGGCCCGGGCATCCCGCTCTTGCGGACCCGGCCCTGCTCGTGAAGCCGGTTGATTGAGCGGAACCACTGCTCCGTGCGTCCTGCCGGGCGAGTCTGCCAGAGCACCCGCGCGGACTCGTCGTTCGGATTCCACATCTGGTGCTTCGTGCCCCGAGGGATGTCGATCGTCTCCCCCTGGCGAAGATCTCGCTCCTGCCCGTCGAGCTTCACCCTGAGAGCACCCTCGAGCACCTCGAAGTGCTCCTCCTGCGCCGGGTGGTAGTGGGCCGGCGGAGGCCTGCCCCCGGGGCCGTACCGGCCCTCCACCTCGAGCACCTCCAGTGAGCTGCGCTTGATCGTGACCGACTCGGTGGGGGTGAGCTTGAGTTGGTCAGACATCAGGTTTCTCCTTTCGCGGCCTTGCGCATGACGTCCAGCGGCGGTTCCATGCCCGTCCAGATCCGAAGGGACTCGGCACCCTGCCGAACGAGAACCTCCAGCCCCTCGACCCCGGTCGCGCCGCGGCCCCTCGCCTCGCGCGTGAGTCTGCTCTCAGAGCCGGCGTAGACCAGGTCGACCACGATGATTCCCCGCCCGAAGCGCTCCGGATCGAGCGGCAGGTGCTGGAACGGGTCCTCGTCGCGCATTCCGATCGCGGTGCAGTTGACGATCAAGCCATATTCGTTTGCGCGCACCTGCTCCCCGGTGACCGCCCGGAGGCGCCCCTCGGCCGGAGTGGCCGCGCCGGACATGGCCAGCTCGCGGACCAGCTCGTCGGCGCGATCCGGCGTCCGGTTCCAGACGGAGACCGACACCCCCTGCTCGGCCAGCGCCCAGACCGCCGCCCGCGCGGAGCCCCCCGCCCCAAGGATCAGGCCGGTCCGGCCCTCCACCGAGGCCGGAAGGGCGGCGAGCAACCCGGTGGCGTCCGTGTTCTCCGCGCGAATGCTGCCCTCCCGGAAGGTGAGCGTGTTGGCCGCGCCGATTCGCTCGGCCGCCTCGGAGGCCTCGTCGGCGAGCCCGAGCGCCGCCCCCTTGTGTGGAATCGTGACGTTCGCGCCGACGAAACCTTGCCCTGGGAGCTCGCCGGTGCGCTCCGCGAACTCAGCGGGCTCGAAGTCGAGCGCCTCATAGCTCCACTCTCCCGCGAGTCCGAGCGCCTCGAGGGCGGCGTTCTGCATCGCCGGGGAGCGTGAGTGCGAGACGGGGTGCCCGAGCACGGCGAGCCGCTTCACGGACGGCCTATCCCGGCGCCGATCAACTGCGGCAATTCGCGGGCGCCCGCCCCGCGTTGTAGGCCGCCACCAGCTGATTGAACTCGGCGCCGCTGGCGGTGAAGCAATGGTGGCCATTGCCGCCCGCGTTGAGCACGTAGTAGAGGTAGTCGACCTTTGCCGGGTGCGCGGCCGCCTGGATGGCAGCGAGGCCCGGGTTGCCGATCGGCGTCGGAGGCAGACCGGCATGGGTGCGGGTGTTGTACGGCGACGGCGACTGCAGCTGTGCGGGTGTGATCTCCCCCGTGTAGTTGTGGAACTCGAACCGCGTCGTCGCGTCGATGCCGAGCGGCATGCCGCGGTGCAGACGGTTGTAGATCACGGCCGCCACCAGGGCCCGCTCGGAGGGAACCATCACCTCCTTGTCGATCATCGAGGCGATGGTGAGGACGTCGTAGACGGTCAGGTTCTTCGACTTCGCGTACGACATGTTCACGCCGGCGATGTTCTGTCTGAAGGCCTGGAGTTGCTCGGCGACGAGCTGATCGACGTTCGCGCCCGGGTCGAGCTCGTAGGTCGCAGGAAACAGGAAGCCCTCGAGTGACTTGGGATTCTGGGCGCCGTAGCGGTTCGGGTCGAAGCCCTTGAAGCTCTTGGAGGCCGCTAGGTAGTCCCCGCTCAGCCCGAGATCCCCCACCGTCGCCGCGATCTGGGTCCGGTCCTCTCCCTCGGGGATCGTCACGTTGATCTTGCCTCCCGAGCTCGTCAGGCGGTCGATCGCGTCGCTGTAGCTCATCTTGTGCGCGAGCACATAGCGGCCGGGCAGGATCCGCTCAGTCTTCCCGGCGAGCTTCAGGCGCCACTCGAAGAGGGTGCCGTTCGAGACGACGTCGTTATCAGTGAGCAGGTCGGCGACCTGGCTGGCGCTCGCGCCTTCGGGGACGGTGACGATCGCCTGACCAGAGCCGTTGCCGGGGTCGAAGGGAGGCGGCTGGAAGAACGCGATCAGGAACCAGGCGACGAGCACACCGACCAGCAGCAGGCCGAGCGCGAGGATCCGGCGACGCCGGTATCTGCCCCGCGGCGCCGGCAGCGTCGGATCCCCGCCGTCCCCATCCTGGGCAGCGGGCGGCGCGGGGGCCCCGGGCTGCTTCGGCTTCGGACGCTTCGGTCGGCGAGGCGCCTCGACGGCCGCCTGCGGCGGCGACTCGGCAGGTTCCGGGGCTTCGGCCGGCCTGCGTACCGGCCGTGACGTGCTGCGCCGCGCCTCGCGCTCCCGTCGCCTGCGCTCGCGTTCCAGGGACGCCGGATCGTCGCGCCCGAACTCGTCGGTCGGCGGCTTCCCGTCCTCTCCGGGCGCGGTCAGGTTGCCCTCGGTGTCGGCGATCCAGTCTTGATCCTCGGCCACGTCAGGGGCCTCCGTGCCTCGCCAGATAGGACTCCAGCAGGTGCGCGGCCGCGAGCGAGTCGCGGTCGGCGCGTGCGCCTTCGCGGGCGCTGCGCTCCGCCATTCGCGTGGTGAGGCGCTCGTCGTATGTCTCGACCGGCACGTCGATCAGCTCGCTCAGCTCCCCGGCGAACCTCCTGGTCAGCTTTGCCTGGTCGCCCTCTTCTCCCGAGAGGGTCGTGGGCAAACCGACGATCACGCTCTCGGCACCCTCGGCGACGACCAGCTCGGCGATCGCCTCCGGATCCGGCGGCTCAACGGCCGCGAGCGGTCGTACGAGGGTCCCGCTCGGGTCCGAGATCGCGCAGCCGCAGCGGGCCGTGCCGTAATCGAGCGCGAGCACCCGCAAGAAGCTATCGGGTAGCGGCCGGTTCCCGCTCGGTCTGGGCAGGCAGCACGTCGCTGGCGGACTCCGGGCTGTCCGGCGCGACCGTGGCGCCGGCGATCATCTGCGAGTCGACGTTGCGCGGGTGATGGCAGGCCGCCGCCTGGCCGGACTCGTACTCGGCCAGCGGCGGCTCGTCCTGCGAGCAGATCTCGGTCGCCCAGGGGCAGCGGGTGTGGAAGTGGCAGGCGGGCGGCGGATTGACCGGGCTGGGAACGTCCCCCTCGAGGACCAGGGGCTGCCGCTCCGCCTCGACCTTCGGATCGGGAATCGGGACGGCCGAGAGCAGGGCGACCGAGTACGGATGAATCGGACGCTCGTAGAGGACGCCGGCGGGCGAGCGCTCGACGATCTTGCCGAGGTACATGACCGCGATCCGGTCCGAGACATGACGAACGACGCCGAGGTCGTGCGCGACGAAGATGTATGAGAGGTCGAACTCGTCCTGCAGGTCGTCCAGCAAATTGATGATCTGTGCCTGGATGGAGACGTCGAGGGCCGAGACCGGCTCGTCGGCGATGATCAGCTTCGGCCGCAGCGCGAGGGCTCGTGCTATCCCGATCCGCTGGCGCTGCCCGCCCGAGAACTCGTGCGGGTAGCGGTTGTAGTGCTCCGGCTGAAGGCCGACCCTGTCCATCAGCTGCTTGACCTCCCGCTGCAATTGCGAACCCGAGGCGAGTCCGTGCAGCCGCAGCGGGTCACCGATGATCTGCCCCACCCGCTTGCGCGGATTGAGTGAGGCGTAGGGGTCCTGGAAGATCATCTGGATGTCGCGCCGGATCGGCTGCAGCTCCTTGCGCGAGAGGCCGACGAGCTCCTTGTCCCTGTACCTAACCGACCCCGAGGTGGGCTTCAGGAGCTGAATGATCGTGCGGCAGAGCGTCGATTTGCCGCAGCCCGATTCCCCGACCAGGCCGAGCGTCTCCCCCTCGTGCAGGGTGAGGTTGACGTCGTCGACGGCGTGAACGGCAGCCACCTCCCGGTCGATCAGCAGCCCCTCCTTGATCGGGAAGCGCTTGACGAGGTGCCTGACCTCGAGTAGCGGTTCGCCCTTGGCCATCAGGCGGGAACCCCGAGCCCTATGCGGCCGTCGACCTCGCGCAGCTTGCGCTTGTCCGGGGGATCCAGCCAGCAGCGATCGGCGTGCCCGTTGGCCGCCGGCAGCCGCTCCTCAAGCTCCGGCAACTCGGTGCACTTCTCGAAGGCGTGGGGGCAGCGCGGCCGGAAGCGGCAGCCGGCAGGCGGGGCAAGCAGGGACGGCGGCTGCCCGCCGATCTGCGGGAGGCGCTCAGGCGGCGGCTGATCGAGTCGGGTGAGTGAGCCCATCAGCCCCCAGGTGTAGGGATGCTGAGGGTCGTAGAAGATCTCGTCCAGGGTGCCCTGCTCGACGATCTGGCCCGCGTACATGACGAGGACTCGGTCGACGACCTCGGCGATCACGCCCAGATCGTGGGTGATCAGGATCACGGCGAGCCCCCGCTCCTCGTTGAGGTCCTGGATCAATTTCATGATCTGGGCCTGGATGGTGACATCGAGAGCGGTGGTCGGCTCGTCGGCGATCAGGATCCGGGGCTCGAGCGCAAGCGCCATCGCGATCATCGCCCGTTGGCGCATCCCGCCCGAGAACTCGTACGGATAGTCGTCGACGCGGTCCTTGGCGTTGGGGATCCCGACCGAGGCAAGGAGCTCCACGGCGCGCTCCTTCGTCTCCTCCTTCGGCATGTCCTTGTGGGCTTCGATCTGCTCGATGATCTGATCGCCGACCCGGTAGACCGGGTTGAGCGAGGTCATCGGATCCTGGAAGACCATCGAGATCTCGCGTCCGCGAATGGATTGCAGCTGCTCCTCCGTCGCAGTCACCAGGTCCATACCGTGAAACCGCACGGAGCCCGAGATCGATGCGTTCGGCGACCGCGTCAGGCCCATCAGGGTCTGAGCGGTGACGCTCTTGCCGGAGCCGGACTCACCGACGATTCCGAGGATCTCGCCGGGACGCAGATCGAAGGAGACACCCTCGACGGCGTGCACGATGCCGTCCTCGGTTGCGAACTGGACATGCAGGTCCTCCACCGAGAGCAGGGGCTCGGGCTGGGCGCGGACCGAGGGGTTCACGCCGCCTGGGTCCCCAGTCTGATCCGCGGGTCGAGATACGCGTAGACGATGTCGACAATGGTGTTGAGAAGCACAATGAAGAAGGCGCCGAACATCGTGATGGCGATCAGCGGGGGTAGGTCGAGGCTGGCGACCGACTGACCCGCGTAGAGGCCCACGCCGGGCAGGTTATAGACGGTCTCGGTGAGGATGGCGCCTCCCCCGATCACCGCGCCGAAGTCCAGGCCGAAGAGGGTGATGATCGGGATCAGCGAATTGCGCAGCACGTGCTTGAGGCGGACCTGGCGCTCCGGGAGGCCCTTGGCCCGAGCGGTGCGGACGTAGTCCTCATCCATCACATCGAGCATGTTCGAACGCAGCAGCCGGCTGTAGAAGCCGATGAACAGGACCGCCAGCGTGAACCAGGGCAGGATCAGATGGTTGGCCCACTGCAGCGGGTCCTCCGTGAACTTCACGTAGTCGCCCAGCGGGAAGAGCCCGGCCTTGTTCGCGACGTAGTAGAGGAGCATCTCCCCGAGCCAGAAGACGGGTAACGAGATCCCGATCAGGGCCAGGATCGTCAGTGCTCTGTCCGTGGCTCTGCCCGCCTTGATGGCGCTCAAGTAACCGAAGACCACCCCCAATGTGAACCAGATGATTGCCGCCCCGATACAGAGCGAGAAGGTGATCGGGATCCCCTTCTTGATCTGGTCGACGACGTTGCGCTGGTTCTGGTAGCTGACCAGATCGCCGGTGAACGTCTTCTTCATCATCGTCACGTACTGCACCGGCAGCGGGTCGTTGAAGCCCCAGTCCTCGTTGATCCGGTCGATCAACTGCTGGTTGGCGTTCTTGCCGCCGATTCGCTGCGCCGGGTCGGAGTTCGGGATCACGTTGAAGATCAGGAAGACCAGCACCGAGATCGCGAACAGCACCGCCACCATCCCGATCAGGCGCCGCACGATGAACCGTCCCATCCCCTCCATCTAGTGCTCCATCCTGATCTTGGCGCGTGGGTTGAGGGCGTCGCGCAGTCCGTCGCCGAAGACGTTCAGCGCGAGGACCGTGAGCACGATCATCAAGCCCGGGACGATCGTGAGGTGGGGCGCCGTGACCAGCCGGTCCTCACCCTCGGCGATCATCGTCCCCCAGGAGGAGTTCGGGGGCCTGACACCGGCGCCGAGGAATGACAACGCTGCCTCGAGCAGCATGTTGTTGGCGATGTTGAGGGTGAAGAAGACGATGATCGTCGAGACGAGGTTGGGCAACAGCTCCGTGAACATGATCCGGATCGGGCCCTTGCCCTGCGCGACGGAGGCCTCGATGAACTCCTTCTCGCGGAGCGCCAGCACCTCGCCTCGGATCGGTCTCGCCATGTAGGGGACGTAGACGAAGCCGATGATCAGGATCGGAATCCAGAGGGAGTCGGCCGGCACCGATAACGGGCCGATCTTCAGACCCCCAACGGAGAGCGCCGTGCCGAGCGCGATCCCGAGCAGCAGCACCGGGAAGGCCCAGATGATGTCCATCGTCCGGGATGAGCACGGAGTCGGTCCAGCCGCCCCAGTAGCCGGCGGCCAGGCCGACGGCCACGGCGAACAGCGTGGTGATGATCGCCGCCATCACGCCGATGTAGATCGAGGTCCGGCCGCCGTACATCAGCCGCACCATGACGTCGCGGCCGTTGTCATCCGCGCCGAGCAGGAACTTGGCGTGCAGTCCAGGCCCGATCGGGATCCCGTTCGGTGCGACCACGAACGTGTCCTTGCCCCCGATGCTGATCTTCTCGGTCAGGTGGTTCTCGTTCGGACCCGTATCCGCCACGTAGTTCGCCCAGAGTGGCGCTGCCAGACAGAAGAGGACGATCACGATGAAGAGCACGCCGAAGGCCAGAGCGACCTTGTTTCGGCGCAGCCGCAGGTACGCCAGGTACCAGGGGCTGCGCCCGACGATCTCGACCTGGTCACCGACCGGAAGCGGGGGCTCGCCCGTGGGCATCGCCTCCGCCGGCGGCATTCTCGGTGTCCAGGGTTCGGTGGCCATCAGGGCTCAGAGACCAGAGAGGGGCCTTGCGGCCCCTCTCCAGTCATGTCTCGCACTCACCAGCCTCGCTTGTTAGCCCTTCAGCTGGAAGCTGGAGTAGTCCAGGTTGAACAAGAGGCTGAAGTCCACGGCGTCGAAATTCATCCGATCGGACGTGAACGTCGTGAACTCCTCATTCCCGTACGGGGCCCAGACAGCCTGCTCCATGTAGCTCTTGTCGAGCGCGGCGTACTGGTCCTCGACGCCCGGATCGCTGAGCTGCTTGGTGTCCAGCTCGTTGATCTTGGCGGTCAGCGCCGGGATGCTCACCTCGCCGTAGTTGTTGTTGTTGGTGGGATGGATCGAGTCACCCGACAGCAACGGCTCGAAGAAGTCGTTGGGGTGCGGGTAATCCTGGAACCAGTCCGTGAACCCGGTGTCCAGATCCGGGGTCTTCAGGTTCCCGATCGTGGTGAAGTAGATGTCTCCACCGATGATCTTCAGGGTGGTGTGGAACCCGAGCTGGTTCAGCACGTCCTGGTAGTACGCGCCGATCCTCTGACGGTCGGGCTCGTCGTCCGTCCAGACCGTGATGTCCATGTCGGACGGGTGTGCCTGGGCCAACAGGGCCTTCGCCTTGTTCAGGTCGGGGCCCGGGTAGAGCTTGTACTCCTGGTAACCGGGCATACCCGGCGGCAGGATCTGCTGCGACGGATGCAGCCGGCCGCCGAAGATCCGGTTGAGCGCGGCCGGGTCGATCGCGTAGTTGACCGCCTGGCGCACCTGCAGGTTGTCGAACGGCGGCTTCGTGTTGTTCATCCAGAAGTAGTACGTGTTGATCGAATTCTGGAAGCTCGAACCGATCGGAGTACGTGTTCTGGATGTCCGGCAGCAGGTCGGCCGGCGGCGGATCGACCATGAAATCGTTCGTGTTCTGCTCGATCGCCGTCGCCTGAGCGGACTGGTTCTTGTTCTGGGTGACCGTGATCTTGTCGACATGCGCGTTCGGCACATCGCTCGCGCCCGCCGCCTGAACCGTCTTGAACTGCGGGTTGCGCTCCAGCGTGTAGCTGTTCGGCGCGTCGACGTTGGTGATCATGAACGGCCCGCTGGCCGGCGGCGGGGTGTTCGTCTGATCCTTGTCCAGAGGCGTGCTCTTCGGAACCGGCGCCGCGAACATCAGGCCGAGCTCGTTCTCCAGCGTCCCGCTCGGCTTGATCAGGTTGATCGTGATCTTGCCGGTCGCATCATCGGTCTGGATCCCGCTGATCGAGTTCGCCTTGCCGTTCGCGTAGTCCTCGGCGCCGACGATGTTCTCGAAGAACGGCGCGCCGCCCGAGTCCAGCTTGAACAGCCGCTGGATCGCGTAGGGGAAGTCGGAGGCCACGATCGGCGTGCCGTCCGAGTACTTCATCCCCTTGCGGAGCGTCAGGGTGTAGGTCTTCCCGTCGGGGGAGATGGTCGGCAACGCCTCCGCCAGGCCCGGCACGACCTTGGTGGTCTCGTCACCGTTGCCGTGCTGGTAGGTGAGCAGGGGCACGTAGACGTTCCAGAGCCCTTCCCAGCCCTCGAGCGTATAGGAGAGCTGCGGGTCGAGATAGTCCGGGAAGGAGGTCAGGGTTCCGTTGATCTCCCCGCCTTCCTTGCCGCCACCGCCACCGCCGTCTCCGCCGCCACAGGCGGCCAGTCCAATCGCCGCCACGGCAGTGGCCAAGCCCAATACGGCAACCTTGCCGAGCTTCCTCACCCTGTTCCTCCTGTTGTCGTTCCGGATCCCAACGGGATTCTCCTGCACCCAACTAGGAGTGATATATCGGCGCAAACGGCAAGTCAAGCATTCCTTAAGACAATGCCAACAGATGGGTGCAACGCTCGCCGTCGCATTTGCCTAATTGTCCCGAGTGCCGAGCCCATCCGTCACTGCAGCGACCAGCTGCTCCAGTCGCTCAGGAACAGGGGGTGGATCACCGCGGAGCTCGGATCGATGCGGGCGCTGATCAGCTTCGGCACCTGCTGCGTGCCGACGACTGCGAGGTACGCCTTCTTCGCCGCGTACTCGTCGAGGTCGCGCCATTCTCCCGCCGCCGAGCCCAGATCCTGCGCCGCCACGAGGCTGAGCTTCTCGAGCTGCTGCTGGATGAAGAGATCGTGGACATGCCCGGCATTAGGACTGGGCGGCGGCCCCGTGAGACGGGAGTCGAGCACCGAGTAGAAGTCGATCGGGTTCGGGAAGTCGTTGAACCAGCTGGCGAACCCCGTCTGGGGGTCCATACGCGTCTTCCCGATCCTGCCGAAATCCTGCGCCGTCGCCGCCACCTCGGTGCGGGCGTCGAAGCCCAGGCGATCGAGGAGCTTGGTGTAGTAGCGCGCGTAGGCGCGCTCAGGAGAGCTGTCCTCGACCCAGACGACCGCCGGCAGCCCGGCGCTGCCCGATTCCTGGACGAGTTGTCGTGCGGCCTTCAGATCGCCTGGGTCATCCGCGTCGCCGTAGGGGCAGGAGGCCGTCGGGTGCCCGACGATCCCGTCGGGCACCAGGTAGCAGTCCGGGGCCAGGGCCCCCTTGGAAAGCTTCGCCATGTACGGCCTGTTGAGGGCGGTGATCACCGCCCTCCGGGCCAGCTCGCTGTTGAAGGGCGGCTGGACCGTGTTCAGAAAGAAGTAGAGGGTCGAGGGGACGCCCACCATGTCGAAGCGCTTCGAGCCCAGCGGCCGCACACGCGTTTGGATCCCGGCCGGTAGTGGCGCCCCGGGGTCGTAGCCATCCGCATGACCGGCCAGCACCTGGTTCGCAGCGGCGGCCGGGCTGTGAACGACCTTGACGGCGATCCGCTCGAGGCTCCCCGACGGGATGTCGGGGAGCTCCAGGGCGTCGAAGCGATCGTTCCGCACCATCGTCCAGCGGCGGCCGGGCACCACGTCGGTGATCCGGTAGGCGCCGACTCCCGGCGGGGGCTTGGCGCTCAGGTCCTGCATCGCTGTGCCGGTGGGAACGAGGCCCGTAGCGGGAAGCGCGAGGACGTTCTCGAATGCGCCCCATGGGCGGATGAGCTTGATGCTGATCTGGCCGCTCGCATCGTCGGTCGTGATGCCCGCGACGTCCTCCGCCTCGCCGCGCTCAAAGGCGGCGGCGCCCACGACGTTGTCCGTCAGGAAACGCTTGCCGGGCCAGCCGAGCCGGATCGCGCGCTCGATCGTGTACTCGAAGTCACTCGCCGTGACCGGTCGGCCATTCGAGTAGACGAGTCCCTTGCGCAGCACCAGCCGGTAGTTGCGGCCGTCCGGTGAGATCCGAGGCAGTCGCTGGGCCAGGCCGGGGATCAGCTCCGTGCCGTCGGCGCCGCTCTTGTGGCGATAGGTGAGCAGCGGCGTGTACGCGATCCAGTCGGCCTCGGCGGCCTCGGTCGTGTACGCGAGCTGCGGGTCGAGGTAGTCCGGCGGAGTGGCCATCGTCACCCTCGCCGACCCGCCGACCACCTTCTGATTTGAGCCGCAGCCGCTCAGCAGCATGAGCGAGGCGACGGTGGCCGCGCAGGCGGCAGCGGCGATCGCGGCGCCCCTCCGACCGCCGTGTGGGGGCTTGTACATCAGCCCGTGAGCTTGGCCTCGATCGCCTTGCGGGCGGCCGCCAGGGCCTCGTCCAGCCTGGCGGGGTCGCGACCGCCGGCCTGCGCCACGTTCTCGCGTCCCCCTCCCCCGCCGCCGATCACCTGCGCGGCCTCCTTGATCACGTCGGCGGCCGAGAGGTCGCGGTCGATGACCTCCTTGCTGAAGCTGGCTACGAGTGCGGCCTTGCCTTCCTCGGCGCCGCCCAGGACGACGGCCGCCGCGCCGGCGCGCGACTTGATGCGGTCGGCGAGGTCGAGCAGCGTGCGCTGATCCGCGCTCTCACCGCGGCCGACGAATACCGTGATCCCTCCGATCTTGTGGCCGGAAGCCGCGATCTCCTCCGCCTTCCTGGAGAGATCCTCGGAGCCCGCCTTCTTCGTCCGCTCCTCGAGCTCGGCGATTCGCTCGGCGACGCGGCGGGCACCGGCAACCGGATCATGCTCGGAGCCCAGGATCCGGCCGATCTCCGAGAGCTCGCGCGAGCGCCGGCGGAACCAGTCGATCGCCGCCGGCCCGGTGAGCGCCTCAATGCGGCGGACGTTCGCCGCGCTCGATCCTTCGGACGCGACCGCGAAGATCCCGATCGCGGCGGTGTTGGCGACGTGGGTCCCACCGCAGAGCTCGCGGGACACACCCTCGACCTCTATCACCCGGACCCAGTCGCCGTACTTTTCGCCGAACAGCGCCATTGCGCCGAGGCGCTCCGCCTCCATCCGGGACATCTCGAGCGCCCGCACGGCGTGGCTCTCCTTGATCCAATCGTTGACGCGATCGCCGACGTCGCGCATCTCCTCGGCCGTCAGCGGAGCGCCGTGGGTGAAGTCGAAGCGCAGCTTGTCCGGCCGCACCGCGGAGCCCGCCTGGCGTACGTGGGTGCCGAGGCGCTTCCGCAGCGCCGCGTGGAGGAGGTGGGTGGCGGTGTGGTTGCGCATCGTCGCGAAGCGCGCGACGTGGTCCACCTCCGCCTCGACCCGGGCCCCCGAGGCGAGGCCGTCGAGCGGGCTCTCCAGTTCGATCGCCTGGTCGTCGCCGATCCGGTAGACGTCGGCGACCCGGGCGCTGCCGCCGTCCCACCGCACCTCGCCCGAATCGGCGACCTGGCCGCCGCCCTC
Source organism: uncultured Solirubrobacterales bacterium (assembly GCA_963728755.1). Taxonomy (GTDB): domain Bacteria; phylum Actinomycetota; class Thermoleophilia; order Solirubrobacterales; family 70-9; genus DASUPK01. The sequence goes on from CAVSLI010000019.1 coordinate 99,956, forward strand.
CGCGTAGAAGGGGCTCTCCTCCAGCTTGACCAGGGCGCGGCCGTCGTCGCCCTGGGCGGCCAGCAGACTGGTCTCCGCGCGCAGCTTCTCGTAGCCGACGAAGCGCGAGGGCGGAACCGCCGAGGCGAAGGTGAGCACCGCACCGTGGTGGTCCTCCGAGCCATGGGCGGTGGCTGTGCCCATGCGGGCGCGCGAGCGCTGCTCCTCCATCAGCTCCTCGAATCCTTCGTCGTCCACCGAGAGACCCTGTTCCGCGAGCAGCTCCTTGGTCAGGTCGTACGGAAAGCCGTAGGTGTCATGGAGGCGGAAGGCGTCCTCCGCATCGATCCACGACGTCCGGTCCTCGTGGGCGTGCCGGATCAGGTCGGCCAGCATCTGGGTGCCGCGCTCGAGGGTACGGCCGAAGCTCTCCTCCTCGTCCGCCGCCCAGCGAAGCACGTTCTCGCGCTCGGCGGCGAGTTCCGGGTAGGCGGGCTCGAGCAGGTCGAGCGCGCGGTGGGCGAAGCGCTCCATAAAAGGCGATGGGATGTCGATCGAGCGGCCCTGCTGAATCGCGCGCCGCATGATCCGGCGAAGCACGTAGCCGCGGTCCTCGTTCGAGGGAACGACGCCGTCGGCGATCAGCGCCGCGGTACCGCGCGCGTGGTCGGCCAGGATGCACATCGCGCGGGTGGTCGCCCCGCCGTCGAAGTAGGAGCGGCCGGAGAGCTCCTCGGCGAGATCGATCAGCGGACTCAGCGAGTCGGTTTCGAAGACCGACTCCACCCCCTGCAGGATCGCCGCCATCCGCTCGACGCCCATGCCGGTGTCGATGTTCTTCATCGGCAGCTCGGTGAGCGTGCCGTCCTCCGCCAGGTCGTAGGTCATGAAGACGTGGTTCCAGTACTCCACGAAGCGGTCCGTGTCGTCCCCCGGCAGCTCGCCCGGCCTGCCGAGCTCCTCGCCGCGGTCGAGGTACATCTCCGAGCAGGGCCCGCACGGGCCTGTCGGACCGGCCTGCCAGAAGTTCTCGGCACGAGGGAGCCGGACGATCCGCTCCTCGGGCACGCCGACCTGACGCCAGATCTCGATCGCCTCCTCGTCGGGCCCGAGGCCCAGTTCCTCGTCGCCTTCGAAGACGGTCACCCAGACCTGCTCTGGATCGAAGCCGAAGCCCTCGGTGGAGAGCTCCCAGCCCCACTGAATCGACTGCTCCTTGAAGTAGTCGCCGAAGCTCCAATTGCCGAGCATCTCGAAGAAGGTGAGGTGGCGCCTCGTGTTGCCGACCTCCTCGATGTCGGTGGTGCGGAAGCAGCGTTGGACATCGGCCAGGCGAGGCGCCGGCGGCTTCCCCTGGCCGAGGAAGTAGGGCCTGAAGGGCTGCATCCCCGCGGTGGTCAGCAGCACCGAGGGGTCGTGTACCGACGGCACCAGCGAGGCCGAGGGCACGATCTTGTGCCCTCGCTCCTCGAAGAAGGAAAGGTACGTCTTGCGGATCTCCTCGACCTTCATCGGGCGGAGTCTAGGAGCGCCCGTCCCGCCAGGGCTCCTTAGGCCTGCCCGCTGATCAGCAGCTCTTGGCCTTCGGGTCCTTGCGGTCCCGCTGGGCGAACTCCTTCTTGTCGCTTCCGGCGCCGCAGTTGATCTTCAGGTTCTTGACGCCGTTCCGGGCGAAGATCCGATCGATTCCGCCCCTCCCCTTGATCTTCTGGTTGCTGCCGCTGCGCAGTTGGTCGTTGCCGGGGCCTCCATCGAGCAATGGCTCAATGAAGGTGTCGAGGACGGCCGGACCGCTGCCGGAGATCGTGTCGTTCCCCTCTTCGCCCTTGAGGTTTTGAGCAACGTGGTCGAAGCCCGGGGCCTGCCCGAACGCGACCTGGATCGTGTCATTGCCGTCGCCCGCCTCGATCCTCAGGGCGTTGTCCTGGAAAGGCTCCGGGATGGGCGCTCCGCAGATCAGCGTGTTGTGCACACCTTCCGCCGCGTTGCTGCCGTCGGGCGCGCGGCAACTCAGGTACAGGGGTGTCACCAGCCCGGCCGAGTCCGAGAACACGTAGTCGAGGAATCCCCCGCTGCCGGGCTGCAGGCTGACGCCGATGTCGTTCATCGTCCCGGCGGCGGCCTTGAGCTGGTAGTCGTAGTTCTGCTCCCCTCCGCCGGTCACGGTGGTCGGAGCGGCCAGTGCCACTGAGGCACTGCTTACGAGCGTCGCGCCAATCACGGCCAACAGAATCGAAGTTCTGATCGGTGTGCGCATGGAACCTCCCTGTGGTGCGGCCGCACGGTGGCGACCCGACAGGCGCCGAGGATAGCGGCGGATCGCGGCTAGGCGATCGTGCCGTGACCGACGACCAGGTCACCGTCCAGCAGGCAGGCGACCTGGCCCGGCGCGGCTCCGTCGACCGGCTCCGCGAGGGCGACGATCGCCTCGCTGGGATCGCCGCTCACCTCCAGGCGGCACTCGCGACGCGGCGAGTGGGAGCGGAGGCGAACGCCGTCGACCCGTTCCGCGGGCCGGAGGAGCCGCGCACCGCGTATGCGGACCCGCCGGGTGGCGAGCTCGCTGTGCCGCCCGGCGACCACCGTGTTCGTGGCGGCGTCGGTGCCGAGTACGTACATCGGCTCCCCACCGCCCACGCCAAGGCCACGCCGCTGGCCGACCGTGAAGTTGTGATGGCCCGTGTGGGACCCGAGGCGGTGGCCGCGGCGATCGACGACCTCTCCCGGGCGCTCCTCGAGGCCGGCGTGGCGGCGAAGGAACTCCCGCTTGCCCTGGCCGGCTAGGAAGCAGAGGTCCTGGCTCTCCGCCCGGCCGGCGACCTCGAGCCCCGCGCGGGAAGCGATCTCACGCACCTCCGGCTTGGTCAGCTCGCCCAGCGGGAAGCGCAGGCGCGCGAGCGATTCGGGGCGGAGCCCGGTGAGCATGTATGTCTGATCCTTGGCGCCGTCCGCGGCCGCGGCGAGCAGTGGGCCGTCGCCGTCGTCGACCACCCGGGCGTAGTGCCCGGTCGCGAGCCGGGCGGCGCCCAGGCGGTCGCCCAGGGCGATCATCGCGTCGATCCGCAGTTCGCCGTTGCAGAGCACGCAGGGGTTGGGCGTGAGGCCCTCCGCGTAGCCGCGCAGGAACGGATCGACCACGCCGGCGCGGAACTCGTCCTCGAGATCGAGGGTCAGGTGCGGGATGCCGAGCGAATGGGCGAGCCGGCGCGCACCGAGCACGGCCTCGGGCGAGCAGCAGCTGCGCTCGCCCTCGGTGTGCTGATCGGCCCAGAGCTTGAGCGTCACCGCGACGACCTCGCGCCCAGCCTGCCGCTCGCGGAGCGCCGCGACCGCCGAGTCCACCCCGCCGCTCAGCGCCACCAGCACGCGCTCGCCGCCCGGGGCCTCGGCCAGCGACAGCTCCGAGCCGGCCAGAGCGGAGAGCGCGCGGTGAAGCGCATCCGCGGCCAGCACGGACGCGTGGCGGTGGCTCGGTCCCAGCCCGCCGAGCTCGGACGCGATCTCGTCGGGGCCGATCCTGGCCGCCTCGAGCAGCGCTGCGCCCTCTACCAGCTCGGCGGTCGCCGCAGTGGCCGCCGAGGTCGCCGAGCAGCCCTCGTGGTCGAAGGTGACGCGATCGATCTGGCCGTCGCGGATCAGCAGTGAGAGCCGGACCAGATCACCGCAGGGTGCACCACCCGCCGAGCCGCTGAAGCCATCCTCGGGGGCGGGCCCGCGCCGCGAGTCGTCACTGAGAAATTCCTCGAGCAGGTCCCTGTTCACCCGCTGAAGATTAGGAGGCTCCAACCTGCCGTTTCCACTCCGGCTTGGTAACCCGTGTCGCACAGGTGGTGGTCTACCGGCCGCCCCGAGGGACCGCCGGAAATCGACCCCCAAGCCAATTGTGTTGGGTCAACGTTTGAAGCGGTTGGCGTACAGGCTCGGGCCTCGATCAACCCTAGCACCGGGTTTTGCCTAGTCCGGCTCGTCGAGGAGGTACCAGGAGGAGATCAGCCCGTCCCGGACCCCGAGCTCGATCGCGACCCGGGAGGTGTCGGCGATCTCGTCGCTCTCCCGCCAGACGTACTGGAGCTGGGCGTGGACCAGCACTCCCGTCGGCGTGTCCTCGATCTCGACCGGCACATAGCGGCGCACAAGGTGGTCGAAGACCTTGCCCGCCCACCTCATCGCCGCCTGGCGGCCGCGGTGGACCGTCCGCTCGGTCCGGATCTCGACCTCAGGGTGCACGAGCTCGCCCACCGCCGCCCGGTCGCCCACGCTGAGGGCGCCCAGAAAACGGCGAGCGAGCTCTGCTGAGTCCGTCACTCACCAAACGGGTTGCCCCTTGCGGAACACCCTCGCATCATCTGCGGCGCAGGTTGTCGACGAAACGTCGCGGCTGGGCGCCGAGGCTCGCTTCCCGGGTGAGGCTGAGCCCGATGCCGATCAGCCCGAGGATCAGCAGTACCCACGGCCAGGCCCCGAACTTGAACGGATTCGGATGGGCTGAGTTGAGATCCAGACCGGCGATCACCAGGAACAGTGCCAGGCCGATCCCACCGATGTAGACCGGGCCTCGAGTGCCGATCTGGGAGCCGATCGCCACGAGCCCGAGTGAGACCAGCAGCAGCAGGATGTCCCAGAGGTTGCTGGTCTGGATCGGTGGCGTGCTCCCGCTGAGCGGGTTCAGGTTGCCGATCGCGGTGATTCCCAGGGCGCAGGCGATCACGGCCGCGATGCCGGCACCCGTGATGAGCTCCGAGGCCTTCCAGAGCCCGAGATCCCCGGAGGGGGCGGTAGCGCTCGCACCGACGTCGTCACCGCCCGGGTTGTTGCGCCACACGTACAGGCCAGCCGCCAGCAAGCCGATCGCGAGGAGTCCGAGCAGCCCGCGGTAGATACCCCAGTGGGTGCCAATGCCACCGGAGAGGATCTTGTTCCAGAGCGCGGTCCAGGAGATGATCACCGCGATCGAACCGAGCAGGAACTGGACGCGCACTCCCGCCCTGGCGCCCGCGAAGAAAGCGAGGGCGGCCGTGGCGGCGAAGGTCCAGAAGACATTCAGCGGTGCGTTCGGATTGCCGCCGATCACGTCGACGAACTGAGCCAGGGCGAACGGCACGAAGATCAGGCCGAAGACGCTGTGCACCGCCTGCCAGGGCCGGAGCTCGCCGGTCTGTGGACGGGTGAAGATGCTCCCGTACAGATAGACGGCGGGGATCGCTACCACGAGGAACATCGGGAATGCGGCCCATTGCTCATCGTTGGTCGAAATAAATGGGCCCTTGCGGATGTAGATCATCGCCGCGGCAAGCCCGATCAGAAGCCCGCCGATCTCGCGCAGCGTGTCGCGCGTGTCGTCGGGCCGAAGCAGCTCGTTCATCGGTCTCCCTCCCGTCGGAGAGTGGACAGGAAATTCGCGCGGCACCCTACCCCGTGGGACTGGCCTTCAGCGAGGTGACCCGGTCGTAGGCCTCCTGGAAGAGCGCGCGGTTGAGGTTGCCGCTCTTCACCTCGCTGACCAGGGACCGGAAGGCCCGGTCGGATGCTCCCGTGCTCGTTCCGTAGAGCAGAATGTCGTCTCCCGCCTTGATCGCGCTGCTGGCCGCAACGACGGGCGAGGTCGTGTCGGTCACCGCGGGTGCCTCGAGGTCGTCCGTGATCACGACGCCGTCGAACCCGAGCTGATCGCGCAGGAGCCCGCTTACGATCGCGGGCGAGAACGCGGCCTGCTTCGTCGACCCGAGCGTCGGATAGCCGGCGGTCGAGACCATCACCATCTTGGCGCCCGCCTCGACCGCGCCCTTGAACGGCTCGAGGTCGTTCTGCAGCTGATCGCTGGTGGCGGCGATGTCGGTGGGCCGGTCATCCGTGCTCACCGTCGCCCAGCCGAGTCCCGGGAAGTGCTTGGGCGTGGCCACGACCCCTCCGTCCTGCAGCCCCTGCGCGAAGGCCACGCCGACCTTCGTGACCACGGCTGGATCCGAGCTGAAGGTGCGGCGCTTGATCGTGTCGGCGGTGTTCTGATGAGCGACGTCGAGCACGGGAGCGAGGTCCACGTTGACGCCCAGGGTCCTTAGGTAGGAGCCGGTCGCCTGCCCCTGGCCACGAGCCTGGTCCTCGTCACCGCTTCGGCCGAGCTGGGCGGGTGAGGAGTTCGGGGGACCCTGCGGTAGCCGCTTCACGTCGCCGCCCTCCTGATCGATCATCACCAGAAGCGGCGGATTGCTGCCGGCGCTCGCGGCCTGCTGGAGCGTGGCGATGTCGGCCTTGAGCTTGGTGGCGTCCCTGTTGAACGCGATCACACCGCCGACCCGACCCTGTCTGACCCTCCGGATCAGCGCCTGATCCGGCCCTTGGGGGCCGAGCCTGGCGGCGATCGACTGCCCGACCAGGCGCTTCAGCCCGACCGTCTCCTCGTTGCCGTTTCCTCCGCCGGAGACCAGCACGATCAAGCCGATGATGACCGCCAGCACCAGGCCACCGATGAGCAGGGCCTGCCGGCGCCGAACGCGCGCCGGCAGGTCCCGGTGCCGGGACCGGCGCCCGGGAGGCGGCGGGCGGCCGCTGCGTTCGAACTCACCGGTGTCGCCCCGCTGAATGCGCCGCCTCTCCTCCGTGTCGCTGCGGCGTGCAGCCCGCCGGCGCTCCCCCGTGTCGCGCTCGCGTTCCCGGCGTGGCGGCCGCGCGGGCGCATCCGTCCACTCGAACAGCTCGTCATCGTCGGGCGGAAGGCGACCTTCCATCTGACTACGCCTTTCCACCCCCGCTTCTCACGGAGATCCCCAGGTCACGCAGCTGTCGTTCGTCGACCGGAGCCGGAGCGCCCGTGAGCGGATCGGCACCCGACGCGGTCTTCGGAAAGGCGATCACATCACGGATCGATTCGGTGCCGTGCAGCAGGGCGACGATTCGGTCGAGCCCGTAGGCGATGCCGCCGTGAGGGGGCGCGCCATAGCGGAGCGCATCGAGGAGGAAGCCGAAGCGCTCCTCGGCCTCCCGCTCGTCGATTCCGATCGCTCCGAACACCGTGCGCTGCACCTCGGGGTCGCTGATACGGATCGAGCCCCCACCAATTTCCCATCCGTTCCAGACGACGTCGTAGGCCTTCGCGCGCGCCGCGCCCGGATCGTCGGGATCGAATTCGCCGGCCGGCGAGGTGAACGGGTGGTTGTGCGGGTCCCAGCGCTCCTCGTCGGCCGCCCACCCCAGCAGGGGCCAGTCGACGATCCAGGTGAGCTCATTCGCGTCCGCATCGATCAGGCCCAGGCGCTCGCCGAGGCGGCGCCTCAGCTCCCCGAGCACCTCCGCGGAGAGCAGTGGCGCATCGGCGACGATCAGCACGAGGTCGCCCTCGCTCGCCTCGAGCTCCTGGTTGGCGGACTTGATCTCATCGGCCGAGAGGAATTTGGCCACGGGGGAGCGCCAGCCCTCGGACTCGACCATCGCCCAGACGAGGCCCTTCGCGCCGAGCTCGATCGCCTCTGCCACCAGCCCGTCCAGCTCGGCTCGTGACATCTCTCGCCGGCCTGCGTTCAGGCCCCGCACGACCGCGCCCGACTCGATCGCCTGTCGGAACGCGTTGAACTCCGAGCCGCGGAAGACCCCGGTGAGCTCGTGCAGCTCGAGGTCAAAGCGGAGATCCGGCTTGTCGGTCCCGTAGCGGTCGACCGCCTCGTCGTAGGCGATCCGGCGCATCGGAAGTGAGACCTCGAGGCCGCATCTCCCCAACACGAACGCCAAGAGGCGCTCGTTCAGATCGATCACGTCGTCGGTGTCGACGAAGGACATCTCGATGTCCAGCTGCGTGAAGTCCGGTTGTCTGTCGGCGCGCAGGTCCTCGTCCCTGAAGCAGCGCGCGATCTGAAAATAGCGCTCGAAGCCGCCGATCATGAGCAGCTGCTTGAAGAGCTGGGGCGACTGCGGCAGGGCGTAGAAGGTGCCGCGCTGCAGGCGGCTGGGGACGAGGAAGTCGCGGGCTCCCTCCGGAGTCGAGCGGGTAAGGATCGGCGTCTCGATCTCGACGAAGCCCTCGCCGGAGAGGAACTCCCGCATCCCCGAGCTCACCCTGTCCCGTAGCTCGAGCGCCTGCCTCATCCGGTCGCGGCGCAGGTCGAGGTAGCGGTAGCGAAGGCGGGTCTCCTCGCTGACCTCGCCCGAGAACGACTCGATCTCGAAGGGCGGGGTGTCGGCGTCGGAGAGCAGCCGTGCGTCCGTCACCCGGATCTCGACCTCGCCCGTCGGCAGCTCCGGGTTGACCGTATCCGGCGAGCGCCTCAGCACGGCCCCGGCGGCGGTGATGACGTCCTCGGAGCGCAGCTCGTGCCCGAGCTCGAATGCATCGCCGGCCTCGTCGGGGTTGAAGACCAGCTGGACGAGACCGGTGCGGTCGCGCAGGTCGATGAAGACGAGGCCCCCGTGGTCGCGGCGGCGGTGCACCCAGCCCGCGACGCGCACCTCCGAGTCGACCCGGTCGGGCAGCACCTGACCACACCAGGTGTCTCGGTATTCGTTCGCTCGCAGGGCGGGGAAGCCGTCGCTCATGGCGAGCCAGTTTCTCAGCTAGGACCGAATTTCCTGGGCGACGTGCGAGGGGTTGACCTCGCGCTCCTCACCCGAGCTCATGTCGCGCAGCGTTGCCTTGCCGTCGCCGAGGATCAACGCAAAGCGCGCGCCCACCCGGTCCGCCTGCTTCATCTGGCCCTTGATCGCCCGGTCGGCCAGGTCGAGGTCGGCGTTGAGGCCAGCGCGGCGCAGCTCCGTGACGAGTGCCAGAGCGCCGGCCCGACCGTCGGCCTCCGCGACGACGAAGACCCCGTTTCGCTCCCGTCTCGCCTCCTCGCCGTCCGCGCTCCCGAGCGCGAGCGCGATCCTGTCGATGCCCAGTGCCCAGCCACAGGCCGCCGTGGGCGAGCCACCCAGCTGCTCGATCAGGCCGTCGTAGCGGCCGCCTCCCCCGATCCCGGACTGCGCGCCGAGGCGCTCGGACTCGAACTCGAACACGGTGCGGGTGTAGTAGTCGAGGCCGCGGACCAGGGTCGGGTCGAGTTGGTAGTCGACGCCGTTGCGGTCGAGAAGCTTGCGGACCGCGTCGAAGTGCTCCGCGTCGGCCTCGTCGAGCCGCTCGAGCAGTGTCGGGGCCTCGTCCATCACTCGCCGGGTGCCCTCGTGATCGGCGTCGAAGGCGCGCAGCGGGTTGACGTCGATTCGCTCGACAACCTCTCGGGAGAGGTCTCCCTCGTGGGCGCGAAGGTAAGCCCGCAGCTCGTCGAGATAGGCGCTGCGGGTCGCCGGTGTGCCGAGGCTTCCCAGCCGGAGCCGGACGTCCGGAACCCCCAGTTCGACGAGGATGTCGTGGGCGAGCAGAATCAGCTCGGCGTCGACCAGCGGCGAGTCGGAACCGATCGCCTCGGCGTCGATCTGGGTGAATTGCCGGTAGCGGCCCGCCTGGGGGCGCTCGTGGCGGAAGAAGGGCCCGTCGGTCCAGAGCTTCACCGGCTGCGCCAGCTTCTGCATGCCGTGCTCGAGGTAGGCGCGGCAGATCGAGGCGGTCGCCTCGGGCCGCAGAGTGAGCGACCGCCCGCCCTGGTCCTCGAAGGTGAACATCTGCTTCTGGACGATGTCGGTGGACTCACCGACCCCGCGCGCGAAGAGCTCGGTGTCCTCGAAGACGGGGGTCTCGATCCTGCCGTAGCCGGCCGCCTCCAGCGCCCGCTGCGCCGCGGAGTGGATCCGGCGGCGAACCCGCTGCTGCTCGGGAAGGACGTCGAACGTGCCCCGCGGGGCCTTGAACCTCTCGCTCATGGCGGAGCGACCTTAGCCGGGACCGCGGCTAGCGGGCCAGCTCTGCAAGAAAGGGATTGGTGTCGCGCTCGGCGCCCAGCGTGGTGATCCCCATGTGACCCGGATAAACGGCCGTCTCGGCGGGATGCGAGTCGACGAGCTTGCGAATCGACTCGAGCAGGGTCGCCCAGTCGCCACCTGGCAGGTCGGTCCGCCCCACCGACCCCTGGAAGAGCACGTCGCCGGAGAAGATCGCCGCCTCGCCGGGGATCGAGTAGGTGACGTGGCCCGGGCTGTGGCCCGGCGTGAAGATGACGTCAATCTCCATCCCGGCCAGCTCGAGCTTCTCGCCGCCCGACACCGGGTGGTCGGCCTCGTAGCTCTCGTAGGGACCGAACCCCGGCCACGGGACGAACGAGTTGATGTCGGCCAGGACCGGGGTCTCAATCTCGGGGCACCACACCGGCGCGCCAGTCGCCTTAGCGACCGGGGCGACGGCGCCGATGTGGTCGAAGTGGGTGTGGGTGAGCAGGATCCCCTCGATCGTCACGCCGAGCTCGTCGGCGGCATGCAGGATCCGCGGGGCCTCGTCGCCCGGATCGACGATCAGCGCCCGGTCCGACCCGTCCTGGCGGAACAGGAAGCAATTCTCGGCTATCTGGCCGACGGTGAACATGTGGACGTCCATGGCTCAGCCTCCGGGTTGCCTCGCGCCGGTCCGCTGCGACTCTCGCTCGGCGCGCTTCTGCGCCTCCTTGCGGAGGTGGCGCTGATGTATGAACCGGTCGAGCAGGTAGGCCATCGGGACGTAGAAGCCGAGCATCAGTAGCCCGACCAGCAGGGCGACGGCCGGGTTCTGCCCGAAGACGGTGAGCAGGGCGACGAAGAGGACCGCGGCGACCCCTCCCTTCTTCAGGGCGCTCGACCAGCTCGCCGGCTCGGGCACGCGCGGCCCGGACTTCTTCTTGGTCCGGCTGCGGGCCCGGGACTGTGCCTCGGCGCGGCTCCGCGCCCGGCCGCGGGCGGGGCGCCTGTCGATTCGCCCGCCCTGGGTCCCTCGGCGCTTGCGCCGGCGCTTCTTCTTGGTCTGGGCCATCGAAGAGGAGGCTAGCCGAGCACGTTCTCGATCACGTCGCGCCTCGGGTCGAAGCCCTTGATCGGCGGGTCGTCCGGATAGTCCTCGAGCGCCGCCTCCGGCACGAGCCCGACCAGCTCGGCCTCGACCGGCCGGGCGCCGTGCTCTGCGGCGAGCCGCCGGATCTCGGCGACGACCCTGGCGAGTGGCACGCCGATCGGGTCGTGGACGTTGATCGAGACCTGACATCGCCCGCTCTCGCGGGGCAGCCCCAGCGCGCGTACCCCGGCGAGACCGCCGCCCGCCTCCCGCAAGCCGGCGGCCACCGCCCTGGCGATCTCCGGGTCGGGGGTGTCGAGCTCGACATTGAAGGCGACCAGCGGCTCCCGGGCGGTCACCAGGGTCGCGCCGGCGGTCGGGTGCGGCTCCGAGGGGCCGAGGTCCGGCTCGAGCTCGCCCGACGTCATTCGCCGTGCCAGCTCCGACGGGCCCCCCTTGCGGAAGTACGCCCGCTCGGCTCGCTCCGGGCTGCTCGCCAGCTCGCCGTAGAAGAACACTGGGACGCCGAGGTCCGCAATCTCCTTCGCGGCCTCCCGCGCCGCCCTGATCGCGTCCTCGTGGCGGTCCTCCTCCTGCCAGACCACCGGGCAGACGTCGAGCGCCCCGACGTGCGGGTGCTGGCCCCGGTAGGTGCGCAGGTCGATCACATTGATGGCCTCCCGAGCCCCCGCGACCAGGGCCTCCACGAGCCGGGTCGGCTTCGCCGCGATCGTGAACACGCAGCGGTTGTGCTCGGCGTCGAAGTGGCGGTTGAGGACCCTCGCGGAGCCGCCGAGCGTGGCCTCGAGCGTCTCGATCACCCTTTCGCTGCGGCCCTCGGAGAAGTTCGGAACGGCCAGCAGCGGCAGGCGCATCTCACCTGCGGGACTCGCGTCGTTCACCGGGTCAGCAGCTCGCCGCCCCGGACGATCGCCTCACCGTTCAGCTCCACAGTCGGCTTCATCACGATGCAGTCGAGGTGGACAGGCACCTGGACGGTGCCGCCGATTCCCGCGGAGGCGCCGAAGGCGACGTGGCAGGTGCCCTGGATCTTCTCGTCCTCGAGGATCTCGCCGGTCAGGATCGCCTTCTCGTTGGTCCCGATGCCGAGCTCGGCGATGCTGGTCGCGTCCTCGCCGTGCACGGTGAGCAGCTCCATGAATGCCATCCCCTGTCCAGCGCGGGCCGAGGTCAAGTGCCCTCCCTCCACCACCAGCTCGACCGGCTCGTCCACCAGCCCGATCCCGGCCAGCGAGCCGTCGATGACGAGGGTCCCCTCGCCGCCCGCCGGTGCAATGAAGCCCTCGCCGCAGGGAAGGTTGCCGAAGGCGCCACGCTCGGTGAGTTCGCCGGCGTCGGGGATCGCCTCGCGACCGGAGAGGTCGAGCCGCAGGTCCGTCCCGTTCGCATCGGTGATCTTGGCCTCGGAGGCGCCGTCGAGCGCATCGGCGACCGCGTGTCCCTTGCGCCGCAGTCCCGCAATGTCGGCGCTCATCACCCGCGCCAGCATCTCCTCGGTGACGCCGGGCAGGGTCGCGCAGCGCGCACCGGCGTCGGTGGCCCGCTTGCGGGCGGCCGTGTGAGAGAGCGACTGGACGGTCGGCGCCATCAGTACGTCGGCGGCAGCCATCGCCTCGGCGACTGTCCGCGGCGGCTCGGCGCCGTGCGAGGGGCGCTCCGACATCACCGCGAGGACTGCGTCGGCCCCGGCGCCGGCCGCCTGATCGCGCAGCCGCTCCCCCACTCTCTGCGTCACGGGATTGCAGATGATCAGGGCCTCCTCGCCCTCCTTCACGCCGAGACATTCGTGCACGACGGCGTGGACCGCGCGATCCAGATCGTCCATCGCCGAGGACCCTAGATGACGGCTAACCCGTCGCTACGATTGGCCGCCCCGCCGGAGTAGCTCAGTCGGTTAGAGCAGCGGAATCATAATCCGCGTGTCGGGGGTTCGAGTCCCTCCTCCGGCACTCAGAAAAGGCCCGCTACGGCGGGCTTTTTTCGTAGCCGCCCACGGCCCGAGGGCTCGATGGATCAATGGATGGATCAATGCGACGCGGCCGGACGGGTGAGTAGAAGCACGGCTAGGGTGAGCCGAACGTGAGCACGAGCGACGTGATCGAACTCGCAGTGGCGGCCGGAACCTGACTTGGGGGGAATAAATCGCACCCTCACACGTCCTTGTGTGGGAAGAGCACAGCACCTCGGAGCTCGAGGGCCCCGGCCGCTGAGCCGGGGCTCGCCCCTCCGACGGCCGCGAGCGGGTCAGTCCGGGCTCAGCGCCAGGGTGACCTGCTCGCGTCCCCGGTAAAGGCGACTCATCACAGTCCCCTTGCGAACCCCAAGGGCCCGAGCAGCCTCGGCGTAGCTGAGCCCCGCGACATCGACCGCAGCAACAGCCTCGCGGTAGTGGACCGGTAGCTCGGCGAGCGCATCGAGCACCACCGAGGCTTCGAGGGACGCCTCCGGATCGCCGTGGGTGGTGCGCGCGCCGAGCTCGTCGGGCGTGTCGCCGACGGAAGCCGTCGCCTCCCGCCGCTTGCGCTCGTCGCGCAGGTGGCTGTACCAAGTGTTCCGCAGGGCCTTGATCAGATATCCGAGGTCGTCGTCTCGGCGGAGGAGCCTGGGACGCGAGAGGACCTTCACGTAGGTCTCCTGGACCAGGTCCTCCGCGATCTGGCGCGAGCCGCTCATTGCGCAGGCGGCTCGGAAGAGCGCGTCCATGTGGTCGCCGGAACGCTCCGGATCAAGGGGCCGCCCCTCCCCCTGAACGGACAAGAAGATCAGAACGGCACCGTCCCGTCGCCCTTCCAGGAGGCAACCTCGCGGAGATCCTTCGCGCTCACGTCCTTCCCGGAGACGACGCAGGTCCGCCCCTCCCGGAACCAGGTGACGATCTGTCGGCCTTCGTCCGCGGTCGTGTTCAGCTGGACACCGTTCTGGGTGCTCGGCCTCGCATCGGCGGGCGGATCGATCGGAACACCGGAGATGATCGTGTATCCGATCCGCACCCCGGCGCGCTCGTAGAAGACCGTCTCGGTCTTCCTGCCGCCCAGCTCGTCCGTCCGGCGACCCGCCTGCTGCCAGGCGAACTCTGCGCCGAGGTTCGGGAAGGGGACTCCCTGGACGTCAGCCTTGAGCAGCTTCGGGCTCGCCGGGTCCACCGGCGCGGAGGGCTGCGTCGCCGGCAGGACCGAGAGCTGAGCCGCCTCCACAATCGTGGGGCCGCCGGACCCCGAGGGCAGCACCAGCACAGCCGCGAGCGCGATCGCCGCGGCGGCGCCTGCCAGCGCGCCGCCGATCGCCAGCCGCCGGCGGCGGACCGGTGCCGACGGCCGTGCTCGTTCCGACTCGATCCTCTGCCTCAGCCCCGCGGGTGCGGGGAGATCGAGGCCGCGAAGAGCGCCACGCGCGGAGCGCTGCCGCTCGAGGGCAAGCCTCAGGTCCGGGGAAGCGGCCACCCGGGCCTCAAGAGCTTCCCTTCGGGCGCCCGACAGCGAGCCGTCGGCGAGGGCCGCGAGCTCGCGCTGGGTGCGCTCGTCGAGCGGCTCGTTGTGTGAGTTATCTCCGCTCATCTGTCCTCTCAGGCATAAAGACGCTCCTGCGGCCGAACTATTCCACGGGCCTGGGAATAGATCGCGGCCGGGGGCGTCTTTGGGAGTAGCGACACCCCCACTCCCCAACGAAAGTGAAGTGAAGAGATGACATCCCCCGAAGACAACACAAAGCGGCGGCCCAAGCGGCGATTCCACCTGCCCGCAGCGGTCGTGGCACTCGCCCTCTCGGGCCTTGTCGTCGTTGCGCCCGCGTATGCGAGTGCCAACGGCAAGGTCCAGGGCGTACGGGCCGCCGTCAAGCACGGCACGCTCAACGTCACCGGAAGCGACGGCGGACAGCAGGTTGCGCTCCGCCTGAAGGCCAACGATCCAAGCACGATCCAGGTCGATGCCGGCGACAACGACTCGGCCGACTTCTCCTTTGCCCGCGGAGACGTATCCGCGATCAAGGTGAAGATGGGCGACGGCAACGATTCCGCTCGAATTGACGACGGAAACGGCGCCTTCACCAACACCATCCCGACCACGATCGCCGGCGGCGACGGCAACGACACCCTCGAGGGTGGCCAGACGCAGGTCGCAGCCGAGAACGAGACGTTCAAGGGCGGCGATGGCAACGACCTCGTCGATGGCGGCAAGGGCAATGACACCGCCTACCTCGGTGCCGGCAATGACACATTCCGCTGGGATAACGGCGAGGGCTCAGACGTGATCGAGGGCCAGGACGGCATCGACACGATGCAGTTCAACGGCGCCCCCGGCACCGACAACGTGACGATGTCGGCGAACGGAGGAAGGCTCACCTTCTTCCGCCCCCAGGGCAACGTCACGATGAACACCAATGACGTCGAGATCGTCGACGACAACCCCCTCACCGGCGCTGACACAGTCACGGTCAACGACCTGACGGGCACCGATGTGACCCAGACCAATCTGGATCTCGCATCGTCCGTCGGCGGCACCGCACCCGACGGTGAGGTCGACAGCGTCGACGTCAATGGCACGACCGGCGTCGACAACATCAACATCCAGGGCAACGGCTCTGGCGCTGATGTGACCGGACTGGCCACGGCCGTCTCGGTCAAGCATGCGGACACGACCGACCACCTCAACGTCCACACCCTCGCGGGCGCGGACAACGTGGTCCAGAACGTCGGCGGGCTGATTCAGCTGCTGGTCGACTGACCAGTCGTCCAGACCGGTTGGAGCTAGCGGGCCCCGGCTCACCGAGCCGGGGCCCGCCTCTGCTTCGGCCGCCGTCGTTTCCGCTTTCGGCGCGCACCCAACTCGCGGACTCTCGGTCCGCGTCAAGAATCCGCCGAATGAGGGCATGCCGCAACATCCCTGCTAGGCGGCGAGGCGTTACGACGTCGCGCCGATTGCTCCCCCTTTGCGGCGTAACGAATCGCGGTGTATTCGGACCTGAGCTTAGGCCGGAGGGCAGCAGCGTTACCCCAATGCGACATGGCTCCAACCAAGGCACATCGATCGGGAAGGAAGGTGATCGGAATGAACACGAATCAGCGGGAGTCCGACGGCGCGACGCGGGTGGCCTACATCCTGGGCGTGCCCTTGGCCGAGAACGTCGTGCGCCAGTGGCCGCAGATGAATGAGGTTGTGCGCACCAGCAAGCTCGTCGCGGATGTCGAAGGAAACTTCCCCGAGCTCACGCTGGAAGTCGGCAGACGTCTGCAACTTGATGATGTCGTCGTGGTCGAGTGGACCGGCAACTACGGTGACGGCCGCCTGTACCGGAACGTGACCATCGGCGAGTTGGAAGACGGGCAGGCCGTGCGCGTCACCGACTACTGGGGCGAGCCCACCGTGACACCCGAATGGCGCCAGCCCCTGACCGATCGACTCGATATGCCCGGCGACGGCATTTGGCCGGACTCAGAGCATCTCAGCCACTACTAGGGTCCGGCCCCTGGGTTGTCCAACTGCGGGAGCTGGCGGTGTCTCGTTAGAGGCTCCTGCCCCGGGACGACCACTGACGCTGGCGAGGCGGTTGGCGGCCGGCCGGAGCCCTCAGCCGATCTGCTCCGCCAGCTCGACGATGATCCCCTCCGGGCCGCGGACATAGCAGAGCCGATAGATGTCTTGGTAGTTCTCCACCTCGCCAACGAGCTCCCCGCCGCGCCCTCGGACGCTGGCGACGGCGGCGTCGATATCGTCGACTGCGAATGTGACATGGCGGATGCCCGGAGTGTTCGCTGGCGCGTGCCGGTCGCCGCCCCGGCCCGACGGGGCGTGAAACTTCGACAGCTCGAGCCGTCCGTGGCCATCAGGGGTCTCCAACATCGCGATCTCCGAGCGGACGCCGTCGAGACCCACCACGCGGTCCACCCAACCGCCCTCGACCGATCCCTCGCCCTGCAGCTTGAGTCCGAGCTCGACGAAGAACGCCGTCGCGGCGGCGAGGTCGTCGACCACGATGCCGACGTGATCCATGCGTTGGATCGTCATGCGATCGACCGTAGCGGAACGACGGCCCCAGCTACGGCGTCTCTCGGTTGCCCGATCAGCTGCTGGGAACGCGCCGCCCATTGGTCTGAAGAGACCAGCGATGAGTTGCTCGGCTCCACCTTGCTCCCGTAGTCGAGGACTTGCGAGCATCCACGCGCTGTCGCTTTGCGCGAGAAGCAGCAGCCAGGTCCCAAACCGCCGCTTTCCATGCAAAGCAGCGGTTTTCGTCCAAAGCGGTACTTCCCACTACTCCCGCAGCTCAACGGCTTTGAGGGCCTCATCGCGCGCCTCGGCCGGGTCGCGTCCCTCCAGCCATTCAACCCGGACGACCTTGCCGCCGCGGATTGTCCAGATACCGGACATGTGCATTTCGACCGCGGCACCGCTCGCGCGCCCACGCCCTTGCTCGGTCTCTACCGAGATCACGCGCTCACCTGCATCGATCAGTTCCTCCACATTCCACACGACGGTCTCCCAGGCTTCGTACCACTCACGGAAGTAGCTCCGGAGCCCATCGTGACCGTGATAGAAGCGGCTCCCGACGAGGTCCCTGCACGGAGCCCGCGACACATCCACCTGGACGCCGGGGTCATAGAGCGCGAGGACGGCCTCCGAATCACGGTTGGCGGCAGCTTCAAAAATCCGGCGCACGATCTCGACGTTCTTCTCCGACATCGCCCACCCAGTATCTCGCGGAGGAGTGCGGCTGTCCATGCAAAGCGGCGGCCTGCCCGAGAAGCGACTTCCTGTCAGGTACGGAATCGCAGCCGCCGGGGTGCCATTAGAGAGCGCCGGGGTGCCCTCTCGGGCACCCTCGGCGACTCCTGTCCCGCGTTTCTCCGGCTCTTGGTGTAACCAAAGATCAAGCGGGAGTCGTTGGATACCCGCGGATGGCAGAGCGAATCACGTGCTGCTGGTCGTTAACGTCAGCTTCACCTGGCCTCGCGCTCGCGCGGCGGGTACACGCGATGAGCTAACGGGTGCCGTCGGAACCGCGACCGATAGGCGGCCCGTCTCCGCTTCGGCTCTCGTCGGGATTCGCACCCGACTCGCGACTTCCGCCGACCTCAGCCCCCGGCCTCAGCGTCTGCGGGCGGAGTACCTCGCTCCCGATCGGGATCCGCCCTTCCTTCGGTTGCCGCTCGATCGCGTCCTGGCGCTCGATCGCCGTGGCCGGCGCTGTGAGCGCTGGTCGCGAGGGATTTCGTCCTTGACCAGGTCCTTGACGAGCCGGGTGAGCTCGGCGTCCAGGAACTTCGCCATGCGCTCCTCGTCTCGGCGGATGGCGCGGGCGAGCTTGGCCGTATCGGTATCCCCGACCTCCTCAGCGAGCGCTTCGAGCCGCGTGTACATCGCGATCTCGACGTGCTCCTCACGCAGCTCCTCCTGCGCGTTCCGGAGATGGGTCTCGGGCTGGCTCGTGACCAGAGCCCGTGCCGCGCCGACCTGGCCCTTCACGCCTGCGACGGCCTTCCCGGCCGCCTCGCCGACGACGTTCGGCACTCCGCGCACGTTCTTCACGGGTGAGGTGGCGCCGCCGAGCTGCTTGACGCGCCGCGCAACGGAGCGCTTGTGATCGCGGGTCTCCTTCAGGTGTTGCTGCAGGCGCTTCTTGTACGACTGCTTCTTGGTCAGCTTGATATGAGCAGAAAGGTCCGCCTCGAGCTCGGCTTCCTTGGCGTGTGCCTCGTTCAGCCACTGCACAAGTTTCGCGTCGCGTTCGTTCACCGTTCGACCCCCGTCGTTGGATTTCGCTCCCGATTACCCGCGTCCGGGCCTTGACACACACCAGCGCGCTAGTGCTGCGCAGTCGCCGGGCGGCGACGAGTGGCTCGTTCTCTCAACCACCCGCCGAGCGCGCCGAAGGCTGCGCCGAGCCCGGTGGTGACGGCGACGAGCACGATCTCCGGATCCGGAAGGTCGGCCTTCGCCTCCGCGCCGTGGATCTCGTGGGCGATCAGGATCGCCGAGCCGAAGATCAGCCCGGCGACGATGCCCCGGCCCAGTCCGATCGCGGCGCCCATGTGGTCGAAGCCGGCCCCGATACCGCCCAGGACGCCGAGGATCGAGAGGACGAGGTAGGTGCCCTCCGAGACGCCCAGGAAGTAACCCGTTACGGCGCCATAGGCAGCCGGCAGCACGAGGGCAAGGAGGATCTGCAGCCACCGCGGATGCTCCCGAAGCAGGGGCGGCAGTCGCACGGGCCCACCCTACTCGCTCCAATCCGGACCCCGCCGGCGCACGCGGACCTCAGCCGTTTGGATCCTCTTCCGACGCGAGGGTCAGCGAGCCCTGGCGCACGTCGCGGAGGTGGCGCTCCTGGATCGGCAGGGCCCACTCGACCAGCTCCCTGACCTCCGCCTCGCCGGCCTTCTCGTTGAGCTTCCCGAGGATCTCCCAGTGACCCACCTCGCCGGCTTCGGCCATCGTCAGGAACTCGAAGCCGTCGAGCTCGTCGGCGTCCGACCCGAGATAGGTCGACATCATCTCGGCGGCCTCGTTCTTGGTCTCCTGCGCCTTTTCGAGGATCGCCGTCTTCTTGCCGTCGCGCTGCTCCGCAAGCTCGGTGCAGCGGCGCTCCGTCTCCTCCGCCTCCTCGCGCATGCGCTGGAGCTGGGCTGCGAGGTCCTCGTCGTCGACCAGGCCCTCGACCTTCTGCGTCGCCTCCTGCGCCGCCTTCGCGAGGCCGGTCACCTCGGCCAACTTCTCCTCCAGTGTCGTCAGCTCAGCCATCCCATCCCTTTCGCTCGTTGAACCTCCTACTACCCGCGGCTTGCCGGGGTAACCGCGCCCGGGCTACGCTGGCCGCATGACACGGGCCCAGAGGCCGATCGAACTGATCCAGGCGCGCAGCCTGATCGCGTCCCTGTCAACCGCGGCGTTCCTCGTGGACGATGGCGGAACCCTCCTCTTCTACAACGAGGCGGCCGGGGAACTGCTCGGGATGCGCTTCGACGACGCGGGCGAGATGCCACCGGAGGACTGGGGCACCCGCTTTCGCCCGCGGGAGCCGGGGGGACGCGAGCTCGCTGTGGACGAGCTGCCTTTGACGATCGCGCTCCGAGAGGGGGAGCCGGGTCACGCCCACATGGAGATCACCGGCGCCGATGGCGAGGATCACCAGATCGCGGTCAGCGCGATCCCGATCCGCGGCCAGTCAAGGCAGCACGGCGCCTTCGCGATCTTCTGGCCCGCTGCCTAATTTCGAACAGTGAGCAGGCTCGCCTGAGGCTGGGTCAGCGGCGGCCGTTCTTGGGCTGCCAGAAGGCGACCTCGCCGCCGTCAGGCGTCGAGACGACGCTGCGCCAGCCCTCGGGCCCCTCCCGGGGGCCGAGCAGAACCTCGCTGCCGAGCCCCTGGGCGCGATCGGTGGTGACGGTGACGTCGCGGACCTCAACGTAGGGCAGCCAGAGCGGCCGGTCGGCGGCGCACTCGACCACCCCGCCCCCGACCCGGTCGCCCATCCCGAGCGCGAGATAAGAGCCCTGCCCGGCGTGGACCCGCTCCGGCCGCCAGCCGAACAGGCTCGCATAGAAGTCCACGGCGCCGCGGAGATCGCCGGTGTGCAGCTCGAGGTGAACCACGGAATTGGGGTTGGGCTGGCCCATTCGCCTGCTATATAGACCGACTTCCTCGCGCAAACTCATCGCCGGCGATGAATTCCCCTGGCGCGGTCCGTCTAGTCTGCATAGACCCGATGACCCCGAGTGACACAGACTCGACGGTGCAGGAGAGGGAGCTGCTCGAGACGGCGAAGGACGGCAACGAGGACGCCTACCGCCGCCTGGTGGAGCCCCACCGCTCCGAACTGCACGCGCATTGCTACCGGATGCTGGGCTCCGTTCAGGACGCCGAGGACGCGCTCCAGGAGGCGCTGGTCCGGGCCTGGCGCGGCCTGCCGAAGTTCGAGGGGCGAAGCTCGCTGCGCTCCTGGCTGTACAGGATCGCGACCAACACCTCCCTGGACGCGATCGAGCGCCGGCCGAAGCGGGTCCTGCCGATGGACTACGGGCCACCGGCCGATCCCCACGGCGGCGTGGGCGAGCCCGTGGTCGAATCCGTCTGGATCGAGCCGTATCCCGACGAGACCCTGGGCATCGAGGACGGCTACGCCTCGCCGGACGCCCGCTACGAGCAGCGCGAGGCGGTCGAGCTCGCCTTCATAGCCGCGCTCCAGCTCCTGCCCGCGAACCAGCGCGCCGTGCTGATCGTGCGCGAGGTGCTTGGTTTCTCCGCTCAGGAGACGGCGGGCATGCTCGACACCAGCGTCGCCTCCGTGAACAGCGCCCTGCAGCGCGCCCGCGCGACTATCGAGAAGAAGCTGCCGGACCAGAGCCAGCAGGAGACGCTGGGCTCGCTCGGTGACGAGCGACTGCGGGAGATCGTCGAGCAGTACGCCGATGCCTGGGAGCGCAACGACGTCGACACCGTCGTCTCGATGCTGGCCGAGGACGCGGCGTTCACGATGCCGCCGATGGCCCGCTGGTTCCAGGGCCACGACGGGATCCGTGGGTTCCTCGAGCGGTGGTCGATGATTCCCGACTGGGGCTGGCGGTCGATCCCCACCACCGCCAACGGCCAGCCGGCGCTCGCCTTCTACAGCTGGGACAAGGGCGAGCAGGCGCACGTGCCGTTCGCGGTCAACGTGCTCACCCTCGAGGGCGACAAGATCAAGGAGGTCGACGCCTTCATCCTGCGCGCCTCGATGGACCCGGATCCCGAGGTGCAGGCGCGGACGCCCGAGCAGCCAGCCGACTACGAGAAGCTGGCGGCCGCCTATCAGCGTTTCGGGCTGCCAGCGCGGCTTGACTGACCTTCACGACCCCTTGACTTCGAGCGCGGTCGAAGGGCTACAAACAACCGATTAGTTCTCGGGGCGCTGCCGGTCGTAGTGGGAAACGACCAGAGAACAAGCATTAGGAGGCCATTTCGGATGACGCAGGCACAGGCGGGAAGCACACAACAGACGATCAGCGACCGGAACCGGTGGGTCGCGCTGTACGTGCTCTGCGCGGGCATGCTGATGATCGTTCTCGACATCACGGTCGTGAACGTCGCGCTCCCCTCGATCAAGGACGACCTGGGCTTCTCCCAGAACAGCCTCGCCTGGGTCGTGAACGCATACCTGATCACATTCGGCGGGCTGCTTCTACTGGCGGGCCGGCTCGGCGACCTGATTGGCCGGCGCACGATCTTCCTCTACGGGCTCGGCGTTTTCGTCGTCGCCTCGCTGCTCTGCGGCGCCTCGCAGAGCGAGGAGATGTTGATCGGCGCCCGGCTATTGCAGGGCATCGGCGGCGCGATGACCTCCGCCGTGATCCTGGGCATGATCGTGACGATGTTCCCGGAGCCGCGGGAGCAGGCCAAGGCGGTCGGCGTGTACGCCTTCGTGGCATCGGCTGGCGGCGCGGTCGGCCTGCTGATCGGCGGCATCCTCACCCAGACGATCAGCTGGCACTGGATCTTCTTCGTCAACGCCCCGATTGGACTCGCGACCGCGATCTACGCGCATCGCCTGCTCGAGAAGGA
Source organism: uncultured Solirubrobacterales bacterium (assembly GCA_963728755.1). Classification (GTDB taxonomy): domain Bacteria; phylum Actinomycetota; class Thermoleophilia; order Solirubrobacterales; family 70-9; genus DASUPK01. The sequence continues at coordinate 122,363 of CAVSLI010000019.1, forward strand.
CGAGGGCATCGGCTTCGGACAGGGCGCGGACACACTCGGAGCGGTGCTGATCACCGCCTCGCTGATGCTCGGCGTCTACACGATCGTGGAGCCGGCTGCGACGGATGGCTGGGGATCGGCCACCACGCTCGGGCTCGGGGCGGGATCCCTGGTGCTGCTGGGACTGTTCATCGCGCGCGAGGCCGCGACGGGCAACCCGCTCATCCCGCTGCGCATCTTCCGGTCCCGCAACGTGACCGGCGCGAACACCGTCCAGGTGCTCACGGTCGCTGGAATGTTCGGGATGTTCTTCATGGGATCGCTTTACCTGCAGCTGGTCCAGGGCTACGACGCGCTGCAGATCGGTCTGGCCTTCCTGCCGGTGACGATCATCATGGGCACGCTCACGGGCCGCTATTCCGAGCCGCTGATCATGCGCTTCGGCGCACGGCGGCTGCTCTTCCCGGGCCTCGGCCTGGTGACGGCCGGTCTGGTGCTCTTCACGCGCGCTCCGGTGGACGCGACCTACGTCGTCGATGTCCTCCCCGTCCTCGTCCTACTCGGAGTGGGGATCGGGATCTGCTTCCCCGCCCTGATGACGATCGCGATGTCTGGGGCGACCAGGGCCGACGCCGGTCTGGCCTCGGGCCTCGTCAACACCTCGGCGCAGGTGGGTGGCGCTCTCGGACTGGCCGTGCTCGCAACCCTCTCGACCGAGCGAAGCGACAGCCTCGAGGCCGCCGGACACTCGACCGCCTCCGCGCTGACCAGCGGCTATCACCTGGCATTCTGGGTCGCGGCGGGACTAGTCGTGGCCGCGATCGCGGTTGCCGCGCTGGTGATCCAGCCTGAGGAGAAGGCTGCCGAGCAGTACGCGGACGAGGAGCTCCCGTCCGGCGAGCCGATCTACTCCGAGGCGGCGTAGGCGTACGCTGGATGCGTGGACGAGCGGATCCAGCGGGCGCTCGAGAACGACCGGACGATCGACATCACGACCACGGGGCGCAACAGCGGCCAGCCGCGCCGGATCGAGATCTGGCGCTACCGCCATGACGGCCGGACCTTCCTGAGCGGCTCGCCGGGCACCCGGGACTGGTACGCGAACCTCGTGCGGAACCCGGAGTTCACCTTCCACCTGAAGGGCAGCGTCCAGGCCGACCTGCCGGCCGTCGCGCGCCCGATCACCGACGAGGCTGAGCGCCGAGAGGTCGTTCGCGGAATCCTCGAGGACCTGGGTCGCGGCACCGGAAACGTCGATGACTGGGTGGCGGGCAGCCCGCTGGTCGAGGTCGAGTTCCGCTGATCAAGCCCGCTTCGTTACCGTCCCCGCGGTGAATTTCCACGGTTTGGCGGGAAGGCGGCTGCGGCCGCTCGTGCTCGGAACGGCGGCAGCCGCGGCAGTCGCCGCGACCGGGTGCGGCGAGAAGTCGGAGCCGGCGGTTCACCCGCCGACGACCGCGGCCGTGACCACGACCTCGCCAGGCTCGGCCACCACAGTGCCGGCGCCGACGGCCACGAAGCCAACTCAGACGCCGACCGCGCCGGTCCCGAAGACGACGCCCTAAGGCTGCTGTGCGCTCGGCTGTGGGCGCGACTGGGCGCGGAGGAAGTCGGCGAGCTGTCGGGCCTGGGTTGCGGGATTGTCCGACCGAGGAACCTCGGCCGGCGCCTGGACGGCCGGCCGCTCCGGCTTGGACTGGCTCGGTGAGCCGGAGTCGTCCGGTCCGATCACGATCACGACCGCGATCACGGCTGCGACGACTATCGCCAGAGCGGCGGCCAGCCACCTGCGGCGGTGGCCGCCGCGCGACCTGGTCTGCTTGAACTCGGTTGGGGCCGGCCAGCTCGCCGTGGCCTCGCCGCCCGGGAGCAGTCTGGTTCGTCCCTGCGACTTGATCCGGCGGACGACGCCCGCGGCGCCGTTGCCCTCCATGGTCGCGAGTGCCTCGCCGAGCTCGTTCGCGTCGGCGAAGCGCTCGTCCGGGTTCTCGCTGAGGCAACGCGTAATGATTTCGTGGAGTTGCAGGGAGCGCGATCCGGGCAGGAGCTCGTCGGCCACGACGCCGCACGCGTACACGTCGGTGGCCGGGGTGATCTGCCCGTCGGCCAGCTGCTCCGGGGCCATATACCGGTCGGTTCCGATCACCCTGCCGGGCCGTGTCAGGCGGGTGGTCTCCTCGGCGGCACGCGCGATCCCGAAATCTGTGATCTTCAGGCAGTCATCGGACTCGCGCAGCAGCAGGTTCTGTGGCTTGATGTCGCGGTGCACGAGCTTCTTCGCATGGGCATGGCCGAGCCCCTCACACAGCTGGCCGAGCAGGCGGAGGGCCTCCTCGCGGTCCAATGAACGGCGGCGGCGGTTCAGCCGGTCCTCCAGGGTGCCGCCCTCGACGTGCTCCATGACGATGAAGGGGCGGTCCTCGTCCTCACCGACGTCGAAGACCTGGACGACGTTCGGGTGATCGAGCCGGGCTGCGAGCCGTGCCTCGCGAGAGAACCGCTTGCGCACCTCGTCGTCCCCGGCGAAGTTGTCCGCGAGGAGCTTTATCGCGACCTCGCGATCGAGCTTCAGGTCATGGGCGCGGTAGACGGTGGCCATGCCGCCGTGGCCGAGCCTGTCCTCGAGCTCGTAGCGCTCGCCGGCGAGTCGGCGGCTCATCCCTGCTCACCCTTGAGCTTGGCTTGGCCGGGAGGCCCGAGGCCGCCGTGTTCGGGTTCGGGTTGCCCATGCTCATCGCCGCCGCCACCCTTCCCCTTGCCCTGGTCGTCCCGGCCCTGCTTTGGCTTCTGCGGCTTCTTCTGGGGCTCGGGCGGCGGCGGCGGGGCGGGGGGCGGCGGGCAGTTGACCTGATCGACCAGGTCTCCGGCGACGGCGTCCACCCCTGGGCGGAGGTTGGCGGGCAGGTCCGACTCCTGGATCGCCGTTTGCAGGTCGTCGGCGGCGTGAGCCGCGTGGCAGACGTCACCCGAGTCGAGGTCCGACGCGATGCGGTTGCTGAGCCTGGCGAGACGATCAGCGGTCGCCGACGAGACGACGGGGCGCGCCGTCGTGGTCGACTCCTCGCTCGACCCGCATGCGGTCAGTACGAGGGTCGCCAGGCAGAGCAGCATCGCCGGTCCCGCGGCCTTCGGAATCCCCAGCCACCTAGCTCGTGGATCTCCTGACCCGTCAGCCATTGCCCACGCCACGCTCCTGAAAACCGCGGCAGCTTCGCACCGGGAGTCTCGGATAGCGGGGAAAGTCGGGGTCCGTCCTGGACCGCTCGCACAGCGAGAAGACCGAGCCGCGGGTGTTGTGGATCAGGCGCTGGTGGCGGCAGCGGTCACAGAGCCCGGCGTCGGGACGGGTCACCGCTCCGACGGATCCGGAGGCCGCGCGGAGGCCTCTTCCTGCTCAGCGGATGCTTCCGGTTGCTCCGCGAGCGCCTTCTCCTCCGCGATGACCTCGGCGTCGATGGAGACGCGGGCGGCCTCCTCGGGCCCGAACAGGGCACGCTTGAGCACATCGCCGACGTACTCGCCGCCGCGCTGCGCCCGCTCGATCGGCTCGGTGAGGCGAACCACGCGCCCGAGGAGCTCGTTCATGCGCTCGGCCTGCTCGAGCGCCTCATCGGCCTGCCGGCGCATCACCTCGAGCTGCTCGCGCGAGACCTCCATGAGCTCGTTCGCCTCGCGGATGCTGCGTTCCATCGCGCGGGGCAGGTCCACCGCCGTGCGAGCCATCGAGATCGGCCAGCTGATGATCTCTCTGAGCACTGGCCTGAGAGTAGCGAGCGGTGGGTGAGTATCTGACAGAACCGTGCAGGGGTCTTTACTTCACTTTCTATAGTTAAGGCATGGCCACTTTCCGCCGCCTACTCGGCTTTCTGCGTCCATATCGCCGTCCGCTGATCTTCTCGCTGCTACTCGCCTGGCTGGCAATGGGTATGACGGTGCTGATCCCGCTGCTCTCCGGCAGCGCCGTGAACGCGATCCAGGCTGAGCACCGCGACGACATCATGCCCCTCGTGCTGGCCCTGCTCGGCGCCGGCATTCTGCGCCTGACCCTCACTGTCGGCCGGCGACTGATCGCGGGCAAGGTATCGCTGGCCGTCGAGTTCGATCTGCGCCAGCGCTTCTACGAGCACCTTCAGAAGCTCGAGCTGGCCTTCTTCGACACGCAGCAGACCGGCCAGCTGATGTCGCGCGCGACCGTCGATCTGCAGTCGATCCGCTTCTTCCTCGGCTACGGCCTGATTTGGGTCAGCCAGAGTGCGCTCACGATTCTGTTCGCCGCGGTCGCGATGTTCGTCTTGGACCCCGTGCTGGCGCTGCTGGCGCTGGCCCCGGTGCCGTTCCTGGTCGCGACCGCGACTCGTTACAGCCGCCGCAACCGGCCGGCCGAGCAGGAGGTTCAGCAGCGGATCGGGGAGGTGACCGCCGGGGCCGAGGAGAGCATCTCCGGGATCAGGATCGTGAAGGCGTTCGCGCGGGAGCCCCACGTGCTCGGTCGCTTTCGACACTCGGTCAACCGTGTCTTCGAGCAGAGCATGGTCTCCACGCGGCTGCAGGCCTTCTACACGCCGCTGATGGGCTTCCTGCCCAATCTGGGCCTGGCGGCCGTCCTGCTGGTTGGCGGCCTTCAGGTGATCCACGGCCACACCAGCATCGGCCATCTGACCGCGTTCTATCTCTATGTGGTGATGCTCTCCGGCCCAGTGCGCTGGCTGGGGATGTCCCTGAGCATGGCGCAGCGTGCGGTGGCCTCGGGTAACCGGATGTTCGAGATCCTCGACCGCGAGCCGTCGATGCAGAGCCCGCCCGGCGCCCCGCCGCTGCCGGATGGTGGCGGCCGGGTCTCGCTGCAGCGGGTCACGCTTCGCTACGACGGGTCGGAGCCCGCGCTGAACGGGATCGACCTCGAGGTCGAGGCGGGGCGCACCGTGGCGTTGGTCGGGCCGACCGCATCGGGCAAGACGAGCCTGGTGGGGCTGCTCGCGCGGCTCTACGACCCGAGCGAGGGAAGGGTCGTCATCGACGACGCCGACATCAAGGACGTCGATCTGGCGTCCCTGCGGCGCGAGGTCGCGTTCGTCGCCGACGACAGCTTTCTCTTCTCCGACACCGTCGCGGCCAACATCGCCTACGCGCGGCCGGACGCGACGCAGGAGGAGATCGAGGCCGCGGCGACGCGGGCGCAGGCGCACCAGTTCATCGCCGCGCTTCCCGACGGTTACGAGACGGTCGTCGGCGAGCGGGGACTGACCCTGTCCGGCGGCCAGCGGCAGCGGGTGGCGATCGCCAGGGCGCTGCTGGCCGAACCGCGAATCCTGATCCTCGACGACGCGACCTCGTCGGTTGACGCGCGCACCGAGGCGCAGATCAAGGCGGGGCTGCGCGAGGCGATGGCGGGCCGGACGACGTTCATCGTCGCGCACCGGCTCTCGACCATCTCGCTGGCCGACGAGATCGTGGTGATGGATCGCGGCCGAATTGTCGACCGCGGGACGCATGGGGAGCTACTGGAGCGGTGCCCGCTGTACGAGGAGATCGCGGAGAAGGGCCTCGAGGACTCGGTCTACCTGCAGCGGGACCTCGAGGAGCGCGAGGAGCTGGCGAAACTGTGAATGAGACGAACGGCGCCCAGAACTTCTTCGCCCTCTTTCGTTCGCTCTGGCGGCTGATCAGGGGGCAGGACAACCGTTGGCGGAAGGTCCGCTGGCTGTTCTCGCTGCTACGGCCGTACCGGCGCCAGGTGCTCTTGATGCTCGGCGCGCTCGTCCTGGCCACGGGCGCCACCCTCGCTCCGCCGTTTCTCGTCGGCAAGGCGGTCTCGGCCGCGCTGAACGGCGACTCGAGCGCGCTCGTCCTGATCATCGTGGGGTTCCTGGCCGCGGCCCTGATCGGCTGGGGAACGAGCTACTTGCAGACCTACCTGGTCGGCTGGGTGGGCGAGCGGGCGCTGCAGGACCTGCGCATTCGGATCTTCACCCACCTGCAGCAGATGTCGATCGGCTTCTTCACCCGCAACCGGCCCGGGGTCCTGATCTCGCGGATCACGAACGACGTCGATGCGCTCGATCAACTGATCAGCACGGGCGTAGTGACGCTCTTCTCGAGCACCCTCACCCTGGTCGGGGTGGTCGCGATCATGCTCATCGCCGACGTGCAGCTGGCGCTGGTGGTCTTCCTCACCCTGCCGCTGCTCGCAATCGCGAGCCTGGTCTTCAGGATCGTCGCCGCCAGCGCGTACCGCATCACGCGCGAGCGGATCGCGGAGGTGACCGCCTACCTGCAGGAGTCCCTCAGCGGCATCCGGGCGGTGCGGAGCTTCGCGCAGGAGGAGCGGCACGTCTCGCGCATGGGGGAGCTCAACGAGCTCAACCGGCAGGCCAACCTGAAGACCGTCTACCTGAACGCCTCCTACTTCCCGGCCGTCGAGTTGCTCTCGGCAATCGGGACGGCGGTGATCCTGCTCTACGGCGGCTACCAGGCCCTCGACCTGGCTACCGAGTCGGCGCGGCACGCGCAAATCGGCATCGTCGTCGCGTTCGTCGGCTACCTGTCGACCTTCTTCGACCCGATTCAGCAGCTCTCCAACCTCTACACGACCTATCAGCAGGGGATGGCGGCGCTGGACAAGATCTTCGACCTGCTCGACACCGCGCCCGACATGGTCGACGAGCCGGACGCGGCCGATCCGGGCACGTTGCGCGGCGAGATCGAGCTGGATCAGGTCTGGTTCTCGTACGGGCTGGACCGGGCTGCGGGACTGAAGCGGTCGAGCGGCAAGATCGAGCGGATCGATCAGGAGACGGAGTCGGATGACTGGGCGCTGCGCGACGTCTCCATTCACGTCGCACCCGGCGAAACGCTGGCGCTGGTCGGGGAGACGGGCGCGGGAAAGTCGACGTTCGCGAAGCTGGTCTCGCGCTTCTACGACCCGCAGCGGGGGCGGGTGCTGGTGGACGGGACCGATCTGCGGGACCTCCGGTCCAGCTGCCTACGCAGCCAGCTGGGGATCGTGCCGCAGGAGGGCTTCCTCTTCTCCGGTTCGGTGCAGGAGAACATCGCGTTCGGGCGGCCGGACGCGACCGACAAGGAGATCGAGGCCGCCGCGGACGTGATCGGCGCCGGTGACTTCATCCGGCGGCTGCCCGGGGGATTCGAGGCGGAGGTCGGCGAGCGCGGCGTCGCCCTCTCGGCGGGTCAGAGGCAGCTGATCGCGTTCGCCAGGGCGCTGCTGGCCGAGCCGCGGATCCTGATCCTGGATGAGGCGACCTCGAACGTCGACGTGCGGACCGAGCGGACCATCGAGGCGGGGTTGGAGCGCCTGCTGCGCGGCCGCAGCGCGATCGTCATCGCGCACCGGCTCTCGACCATCCGGAATGCGGATCGGATCGCGGTGCTCGAGGACGGGCAGATCGTCGAGAGCGGGACGCACGACGAGCTGATCGCGGCCGGCGGCCGGTATGCACAGCTGTACGGCACCTGGGCCGAGGTGGCGGCTTAGCGGCGCCTACCGCCGCCGCGCGCGCTAACCGGGGCCGACGCCGCCGGAGTTGCCGCCGGTGCCGCCCGTGCCGGACCCGGAGCTGCCGCTGGTGCGCCTCTGAGCTGCCGGAGGTACCGCCGCCCGTGCTGGCGCCCGTGCCGCCCGCGGCCCCGCTGGTCCCCGGTGAGGTGCTGGGCGCGCTGGGGACGACGGTGCCGCCGCTGCTAGAGGAGCTCGAGCTGCTGGAGCTGCTCGTGCTGGTGCCGGACGAGGTGATCTGCCGGCCACACTCCTTGAAGCCGTAGGAGGATGCGGCGGTCTCGGCCTGGGACTTCGCGTTGTCGAGCTCGGTCTCGAACTGGGTCGTGTCCTCGCCCCGCTGCACCGCCAAGCTGATCTTCTTGCCGGCGGAGACCTGGTCGCTCATCGCCTGCAGGAAGGCATCGAGGTTCGGGTCCGACGGCGGGTTGAGCTGCTTGATCTGGTCGACGACGCCCTGGCGGAGCTGAGCGATCTGGTCGGCCTCGGTCAGGCCCTGACCGGAGGCCGCGAACTGCTCGATCGAGCTGTTCGCCTCCGCGCAGACGGAGTCAGCCTGGGCGACGAACTCGGTCTTGCCCTGGCTGGGTTGCGTCTCGGTCGGGACCACGATCGGGGTCTCCGGAGAGCTGTCGCCGCCGCAAGCCGAGAGCGCGATCCCCGCGCCGACCGCTGCGGCGGGGACGAGAAACTGCCGCACGCGCCACATAGGGCCGCGCAAGGTAGCAAGAAGCTCGGAAGCTGCGGGACAGGGATTCGAACCCCGATTTCTCGGTCCAGAGCCGAGCGTCTTGCCATTAGACGATCCCGCAAGGAGCGCCGCTCAGCGAGACCGCCAGTTTAGGCCGGGAGCCAAGTCATCCGCTGATCAGGGCGTGAGCTCTGAGAGGTCCGAATCCGGGTCCGCGAGCGTGCCCTTCGCCTCATCCGAGCCGACGTCAACACCCTCCGCCAGCAGCGTCCGCGCGTGGCCCAGGTCCTCGGAGCGCTCCACGCTCAGCGCGCCGGCCACCTTCCCGTCCTTGACGTAGAAGACGAGGAACTCGCCGGCATCCCGGTCGCCGCGCCAGATCTCCTCGTCCCAGACGTACGCGGGCCCCACGTACTCGAGGCTCGCCCAGTCGGCAAGATCGCTGAAGAAGTAGGGCACCACCTCGTATGGCTTGGCGTCACCCATCATCGAGCGAGCCGCGTGCTGCCCCTGCTGCATCGCGACGTCCCAATGCTCAACGCGAATCCGCTGGCCGTGGACCACGCTCTCGTACGAGCAGACATCGCCGGCGGCGTAGATCCCATCCACGGAGGTCTGCAGCGTCTCGTCGCAGCGGATACCACCGTTCTCCTCATCGATCTCAAGTCCCGCCTTCTCCGCCAGCATCACATCCGGCCTCACGCCCGCCCCGACGACGATCAAGTCTCCCTCGATGGTCTTGCCGCTCTCGGTCACCACCGCGCTCGCATGGTCGTCCCCCTCGAAAGCCGAAAGAGTCTCGCCGGCGTGGAATTCGATCCCCTTCTCCTCCATCACGTCCTGGAACCACCGCCCCGCCTCCTTCCCAAAGGTGCGAGACAGGGCGACGTCCTCCATCATCACCAGCGCGCAGTCGGTGCCCTTCGCCTTCAGGGAGGCGGCCACCTCGCAGGCGATGTAGCTGCCACCCACGAGCACCACTCGGTCCGCCTTCTCGGCGTCGGCCCGGATGTTGTCCGAGTTGCCGAGTGTCCGGACGTAATGGATGCGGTCGAGGTTGGCCCCGTCGACCCGGAGGATGTTCACGTTCGCGCCGGTGGCGATCAGCGCTTTGTCGAACTCCACCTCGTCGCCGCCCTGGAGCTTGGCCGTTCGCGCCTCGAGGTCGAGAGACAGCACGTTCGTACCCGTCCGCAGCTCGACTCCGTTCTCCTCGTACCAGGACGCCGGATTTACATGAGCGTCCTCGCGGCTTCCTTCGCCCCGCAGGTACTCCTTCGTGATCGGCGGCCGCTCGTAGGGCGGATCCGCCTCGCGCCCGACCAGCAGGATCTCGCCCTCCGCGCCATGCTTGCGGAGCTCCGCGGCGGCGTAGCCGCAGGCGAATCCCCCGATCAGCAGGTACTGGACGGTTCTCATCTTCGAAGTTGGCGTCCCTGGGGCCGCATTTCTTACTCCGCGGCCGCCCCGTCTGAACCGAAGAACACCTTCAGCTCCTCTTCCAACCCGGGATCGAGCACGGCCAGCACCTCGTCCCCCGCCTCCAGAACCGTGTCGGGGGTCGGCACGAAACCCCCCTGCCCCTCGCGCAGGATCGAGATCAGCAGACTCCCCTCCGGCATGTCGAGGTCCCCGACCCGCATCCCCGCGACCCGGCTGTCGTCGCCCAGCATCATCTCGATGATCTCCAGCCGCTCCTCCGGCAGGTCGAGCAGGTGCACCAGCCCGTACTCAGGCACCTCGTGCTCGAGCAGCCGCAGGATCAGGTCCGTCGCCGACACATAGGGCTTGATCCCCAGGAGCTCGAAATGCGGCCTGTTTCGAGGGTTGTTGACGCGCGCGATCACCCGATCGACGAGGTACTTCTCCTTTGCCACCTGGCAGATCAGCATGTTGTCCTCGTCGTCGCCGGTCACCGCGATCACCATGTCGGCGCGCGAGATCCCGGCCCGCTCCAGCACCCAGAGCTCGGACGCGTCCCCGTACTGGATGTTGTGCTCGAGCTCCTGCTCGACGGTCAGGTATCGGTTCCGGTTGTCCTCGACCAAAGTCACCTCGTGACCCTTCTCGAGCAGTTCCCGGGCCAGGTTCCAGCCGACCTTGCCTGCCCCCGCGATGACGATGTATTTCCCCTCTCCCATTTGCTCAGCTGGACGTTCCGGCCGCGGCGGCCTCCAGGACCTCCTTCTCCAGCATTTCGATCGCGATCCGAGTCGGACAGACCGTGTTCACTCCCTGTTTCGCGTACCACTCGGCCCGCAGCGGATCGAGGATCCGCGCGATCACGGTTGGCACGTTGAACCGCCGCTTTGCGATCTGGGAGATGACGATGTTCGTGTTATCGCCGTCGGTGGAGGCGATGAACGCATCGGCCCGCTCGATGCCCGCCCCGATCAGCGCGTCCTCCTCGAGCGCAGTGCCCACCGTGAACTGACCGCCCGAGTCCTCCCAGGACTTCTCCAGGTTGACTTCAAGGCGGGCGTGCGCCTCCGGATCCTCGTCCAGGCAGGACACCTCGTGCCCCTCGCGCAGCATCGCCCGCGCGACCGACGAGCCGACCCGCCCGCAACCAACGATCAGAACGAACACAGCCCGGATCTTAGAGAGACCGCCTCCCCTCGCCTACGCCGCGCGAACAGCCCCATCCGGGGCAACTACGGACCGGGAGGGGTAGTTCGACCGCTTGTCCACCGCTCCGCCCGGCCCGAGACTTCGTGCCGGCCCGACCGTGCGATTTGGGCGCGAGTGGCCAGGGGGAACTTGCACCATGGACGCGACCGAGCCCCACATCGGCGGGGCACCGACCCCGCAGCCGACCAAGCTGACGGCCGACCTCCTCCGCGAGCTCTCGGACTGCGAGACTGACGCGTCGGCGATCCGGCTCGCGCTTCAACGCGCCTCCGAGGCGGTGGACGCCGAGCTCTGCGTCTACGTCGACGGCGATCTCCTGGAGAGCGCCGCCTGCGAGCCGGCCCTTCTGGTTGCCGTCGCCGGCAGGCTCCGCGGCCATCTCGTCCTCGCGCGCGCGGACCGGCAGTTCGAGGCCGGCGAGCGCGAGCGGATCCGGTCGATCGCCCGGGCCCTGGGCCTCTTCCAACCAGGGCTCGGTCCCGAGCTGCTCGAGCGCCTCGCCCTCCAGGACGAGCTGGCGGCCGCCCTCACGAGCGACGAGATCCAGGCCTACTTCCTCCCCAAGGTCGACCTCAGCACCGCGCGCGTCACGGGTGTGGAGGCCCTGGCCCGCTGGTTCCATCCTGAGCGCGGCGTGCTCCTGCCGACCGAGTTCATGGACCTGGCCCAGTCCGGCGGACTGATGCGTGCCCTCACGAATCGGATCATCGAGCTCGCGACGCGTGCTGCCGGCGACTGGTGGCGCTCCGGTCTCCGGCTCGAGCTCTCTGTGAACCTGCCGGCCGAAACCCTCACAGCGCCCGACCCGGGCCTCATCGACGTCATCGCCACCGCCCTCTCCGACGGCGGGCTGCCAGCCGAGGCGCTGCGCCTAGAAGTCACCGAGGACGCGGTCATGAGCCCCGCCGACCCATCCCCTTGGCTCGAGGCCCTGACCGGCCTCGGCGCCTCGATCTCGATCGACGACTTCGGCACCGGCCACACCTCCCTCGAACGCCTCAGGCGCCTCTCCGTCGACGAGCTCAAGATCGATCGCTCTTTCATCCGAGCCCTGTCGGGCGGAGGCGACAAGGCCCTGGTCCGCTCGACCGTGCACCTGGCCCGTCAGATGGGCCTGCGGGTCGTCGCGGAGGGCGTCGACACGGAGGACGCGTGGCGCCAGCTCCGCGGCATGGGCTGTGATGCCGCTCAGGGCCTCCTGATCGGCCCGCCGATGCCGGCGCGCGAGTTCGTCGCCTGGATCGCCTCGTGGGACGCGCGCGGGCGCGAGCTCAACACGATGCCGCGGCAGCCGATCGAGGTAGCCAAGCCCCGCGCCCGGAAACGCTCGCACGCTCACGACAGGGCGCCCGCCTAGCCCTTCAAAGCCCCGGAATCCGGCTCCGTCTCAGCATCCTCCTCCGGCGGCGCGGTCAGCAGCACACGGGAGGGCGCCTTCCTGAGCACGTACTCCGTCACCTCCCCGATCTCGTCCGGACGAGCGCCGCCGATGCCGCCGAGGATCGCTCCGCCGCGGACGCGCGTCGGCGGCTCGCCTCCCATCACGATCACCTCGGTGCCGCTGTCCCGTGCCTCCTGGACGATGCCGGACCCCAGCGATCGCGCGGGGATCAGCTTGGTCGTCACCTCGACGTTCTCGTACTCGTCGCCGATCTCCCGTGCCCGTTCGAGCGCGCGCTCAGCCCGGTCTCGCACGTCCTTCGGCAGCGCTGAGTCGAGGGGGACGGTGAGCGGCACCTCGGCGACAAAGACCACGTCCAATCGCGGTGGCCGCTCCCCTTCCTCCACCTCGGCGTCCGCCAGCCTGCCTGCCGTGCTGACGATGTCGTCATCGAGCTTGGTGCCGAACACCGGGACCAGGATGGTCGAGTACTCCACCTCGGCCGGCTGCTTCTTGAGCGAAGCCTCCGGCACCTGGACCCGTCTGGTCAGGGGGGTCCCTTCCACGTATCGGCGGTAGATCACGTAGAAGACCAGGCCGAACAGCATCCAGCCTCCACCCACCCAGACGGCCGTGTGATGGAGGACGAAGACGCTGATCCAGGCGAGGCCGCTGATCAGCGCCCCGATGATGGCCGGCAAGGGCAGCTGGTGGGAGCCGATCCTCACGTTCCAGGGCACCCGATAGGGGCGCTCCAGATCCGGCTCGACGATCCGTAATCGGACGATCGAGATCTGCGCGATGGTCACCGCAAGAAGCGCCCCGAACGCGTAGACGCGGGCCAGGAAGCGGATGTCCCCCGGGATCGCCAGCGCGAGTGCCAGCACGGCCGCGATCCCGATCGCGATGTAGGGAGTCGAGTAGGTCGACTCCAGCTTCCCGGCCCAGCTGGGAATCTGCCGGTTGGTCGCCAGCACGTAGACGTGTCGCGATAGGCCGAGCATCGCCCCGTTCGCCGCCCAGAAAAGCACCGGCACCGCAACGAGCATCACCGCCCACTTCATCAGGTCGGAGAGGAAGCCATGGTCGTAGTTGGCGACCACCCCCAGAATCGGCTCCTCGATGTAGCGGCCGGCGAGCGCGGTCTGCGGCCCGTCCGGTGTGGGCACGACCGGCACGGCCATCAGCGCGACCGCCGCGATGCCCGCGTAGATGAGCGGGATCGCCATCCCGCCGACTGCCAGCACCCTTTTCAGGTCCCCCGGCTCGAACTCCAGATCGGGCGCCAGGTCGCTGGCGGCCTCGATCCCCGCGTAGGCGATCGTCGCGATCACCACCGAGTAGACGATGTCCCTGACGTCCGGGGTGTTGAAGAGATCGAGTTGGTCGGTGAGCCGAGCCGGATGGAGGACGACGACCAGACCCACGACGATCACCAGGAACTGCAGGCCCAGCTCCGCCAGCGCGAGCACCACGAGCCGCCGCTGCCGGTTGCGGCCGGTGACATCGGCGATGTTGAGGATCGCCGCTAGGGCGATCACCAGCGCCGCGACCGCCAGCTCCACATCGCCCCCGCCGAAGCTCCCCGAGATCGGCGTCAGGTAGTGGGAGACGGTGATCGCGGCCGCCGCGATCACGATCAGGTAGTCGATCAGGATCGCCCAGCCGGCGATGAAGCTGATCAGCTCGTTGAACGCGTGGCGCGCGAAGGTGGCCGAGCCGCCCCGCTCCCGGAGCATCGCGCCGCCCTCAACGTAGGAGAGGGAGGTGAGCGCGAACATCAGCCCGGCGAGCAGGAAGATCACGGGTGTCAGGCCGAGCCCGCGGTCGGCGACCACCCCGATCGAGAAGTAGATCGAGAACCCCACCGCCGCGGAGGCCGCAGCGTAGAGGAACGGCACGCCCAGCCATCGCCTCATCACCGCTCCGCCCCCCTCATCCCCGCATCGACAGGTACAGCCGTCCGGAGCCGAGCGCGATGAAGAGCAGCCCGAAGAGCACCCCGACCGCCAGCGGCCCCCCGCCCCGCGCCAGCGTGACGATCAGGATCGCCACGCCGAACCCGATGATCGTCACCGAGAAGATGCGAACGGCGAGCTGATAACCCTCGTCGGCCGAGGGTGGCCTGGGCATGGCCCCATTAAACGGGTTGCTCCTCGGCTTCGCCTCGGAGCGTCCTCGAATGACAGGCTCTCCGCGAGACCCGCCTATAGGGCGATGATGGGAATGATCAGGATGGCGACGATGTTGGCCACCTTGATCATCGGGTTGATCGCCGGTCCGGCGGTGTCCTTGTAGGGATCGCCGACCGTGTCACCGGTCACCGCGGCGGCATGGGCCTCCGAGCCCTTGCCTCCGAACGCACCATCCTCGATCAGCTTCTTCGCGTTGTCCCATGCGCCGCCCCCGGCGGTCATCGAGATCGCCATGAAGACACCGACAACGATCACGCCAATCAGTAGGCCGCCGAGCGCCTGGTAGGAGATCACCCCGACGATCAGCGGGACCAGGATCGGGATCAGCGAGGGCAGAACCATCTCCCGCTGGGCCGCGGCGGTGACGATCCGCACCGCGTGCCCGTACTCGGGCTTCTCGGTCCCCTGCATGATCCCCGGGTGCTCGCGGAACTGACGGCGCACCTCCTCGACCACTCCGCCGCCGGCCCTTCCGACCGCCTCGATCGCCAGCGACGAGAACAGGTAGACCATCATCCCGCCGATCAGCAGCCCGATCAGCACCGGCGGCTCGAAGATCTGGAAGCTGAGCATCTTGTCGCCGGCCTCCTCCTGCAACTCGCTGGTGAAGGCGTTGAAGAGAACCAGTGCCGCGAGCGCGGCGGAGCCGATCGCGTATCCCTTGGTGACCGCCTTCGTCGTGTTGCCGACCGCGTCGAGTGGATCGGTGATGTTGCGGACCTCCTCCGGAAGATCGGCCATCTCAGCGATCCCGCCCGCGTTGTCGGTAATCGGGCCGAAGGCGTCCAGCGCGACGATCAGGCCGGTGAGCGAGAGCTGCGCCATCACAGCGACGCCAATGCCATAGATGCCATCCGTCCCACCGCCGGCCAGCTTCCAGGCGCCGAGGATCGCGAGGGCGAGCACCAGGACGGGGAGTGAGGTGGACTGGAGACCCTGGGCGAGGCCCTGGATGATGTTGGTCGCGTGGCCGGTCTCGGAGGCGCGCGCGATCGTCTTCACCGGGCGGAACCGGGTGGACGTGTAGAAGTCGGTGAGGATGAAGAGCAGGGCGGTGACGCCGACGCCGATCAGGCCGCAGAGCCAGAGATCGGTGACCGTCGTGTTGCCGATCGCCCCGCCGCTCAGCGGGTCGTCCATCAGCCACTTGGTGATCGGGTAGAACGCCGCGGCGGAGAGCGCCGCCGAGACGACCAGACCCCGGTAGAGGGCCGCCTCGACGTTGCCGGTCCGCGTCCGCACCGAGAGCGCCCCGATGATCGAGGCGATGATCGCGACGGCGCCGATCGCGAGCGGGTAGATCGCGACCTCGCGCGTGAAACCGGTGAAGGTGATCACGCCGAGCAGCATCACCGCGACGGCGGTGACGGCATAGGTCTCGAACAGGTCCGCCGCCATCCCGGCGCAGTCGCCGACGTTGTCGCCGACGTTGTCGGCGATCACGGCCGGGTTCCGCGGATCGTCCTCCGGAATCCCCGCCTCGATCTTCCCGACCAGGTCGGCCCCGACATCGGCCGCCTTGGTGAAGATGCCGCCGCCCAGGCGGGCGAAGACCGAGATCAGCGAGCCGCCGAAGCCCAGCCCGACCAGTGCGTCGACCGCGTCCTTGTCGGAGAGGTCGGTGAAGATCAGCAGGGCTCCGAAGTAGCCCGCGACGCCCAGCAGGGCGAGCCCAACGACGAGCAGCCCGGTGACCGAGCCGCCCTTGAAGGCGATGTCGAGCGCCGGCGGGATGCCCCCGCGGGCGGCCTCGGCGACCCGAGCATTAGCCCTGACGGAGAGGTTCATGCCGATGAACCCGGCGGCGCCTGACAGCACGCCTCCGATCACGAACCCGATCGCGGTCTCGATGTTCTGAAGAGGGATCAGCAGAATCGCGACGACCACGCCGACCCCGGCGATGATCATGTACTGGCGCTTCAGGTAGGCGCTCGCGCCCTCCTGGACCGCGCCCGAGATCTCCTGCATCAGCTCGTTACCGGGCGACTTCGCCAGCAGTCGCTGGGTGACCAGCAGTCCGTACAGGACCGCCGCGGCCGCGCAACCGAGCGCGACAACGATTCCGTAATCGGTGAAGAAGTCAGTCAAGTGGCGCTCCCTGTCGGGTTGGTGGAAAGCGGCGCGAGAGTCTACTCACCGGTTCCTGGGGGCGTCCACAGCCCGGAATCGTCCTTGGGCCGCTCGGAGGGCTCCTGCTCGGCCGAATCCTCCTCGCCCGCATGCTTCGCGTAGAGCACCTGCAGCTCCGAGATCGCCTGGCGGAGCTGTGGTTGGGCTTCGGCCTTCACCAGCTCGACGAGGGAGCGCGCTGCGTCGATCCCCACCTTCGCCTGCTCGAGGTCGCGCTCGTCGTCCTTCGCGATCCGCCGGGCGGAGAGGTTGAGGATGCTGACGGCGCTCTGCAGGACGACGTCCTCGACGCGGACCCGGCGAATCTCCTCCTCGAGCTGGGCCCGGAGCTCCTCCTCGCTCGGCCCCTGGGCCTCCTCCTGCGGGGCGCCCTCGGCGCCCTGCTGCTGCTCCTCATCTGCCACTGACAGCCTCCTCCGGTGCGTAGGTCCTCCGAGTCTCCTCGACCGAGCGGCGGTAGATCTCCTCGATCGGCGCGCCCTCGGCGAATCGGGCGTAGGCGCGCTGCGCCCCGTTCCGCTCGGGCAGCTCCACGTCCACGCCCAGCGTCTGCCGAGCGGGGGCCGTCCACTCCACCAGCTCCTCCAGCACCTGGCGGGTGGGGATGACGTGCCGCTCGCGGAAGTCGATCATCTCGCCATCCATTCCATAGCGGATCGCGCGCCACAGGTTCTCCTCGATCTCCCGCCCTCGCAGCAGCTCGGGCGAGGCACCCTCGTCGAGCTCGATCGCCACCTGGGCCACGCAGGCAGTGATCAGAGCCGCGAGGTTGAGGGACTCGTCCCCGCGTGTCTGGGCGTCGCAGATGCGCACCTCGACGGTGCCGAAGGCGTGATGGGGGCGAACGCTCCACCAGAGCTGTGTGGCCTCGGCGATCGAGCCGGTGTCCTCAAGCAGGCGGACGAAGTCCGCATACGTGCGCCAGTCGCCGAACGGCTCGTGGACGCCGCAACGTGGAAACGTGCGCGTGAAGATCTCGGTCCGCACGGAGTGCAGGCCGGTGTCGCGGTGGTCAAGGAAGGGCGAGTTGGCCGAGAGCGCGAGCAGCGGCGGGCAGCAGCTCTCGCATCCTGTCCGAGACCGCCACGGCGCGATCGGCCCCGCGGACCCCGACATGAACGTGCAGGCTCCAGGTGTTATTCCGCTGCGCGACCCAGCGGAGGTCCTGCTCGAGCCGGCGGTAGTGCTCCGTGTCGATGATGTGCTGGTCGAGATAGTTGGCCCACGGGTGGGTCCCCATCGCCGCCAGAGCCAGGCCCATCTCCTCGGCGACGGCGAACAGCCGCGACCGCCTCGCCCGCTGCCGCTCCGCCGCATCCGCGAAGGTCTCGCCGCGACCGGAGCGGATCTCGATCTCGGTGTCGATCAGCTCGCCCTTGACCGCCGGGGCGAGCTCGGGGTCGCGCAGGCAGGCGGCCTGCATCTCCTCGAAGCGGTGCTCGAGGTCGAGGATCGCCGGGTCGACGATCGCGAACTCCTCCTCGATCCCCACGGTGAAGTCGGACGACGCCTCGAAGATCTCGCGCACGGCCCCGAGGTCCAGCGCGTCGTGCTGTGGCTCCGGATCGGTTGACACCCGCGGCTCGGTTCTCAGGTCAAATAGAAGTAGAGCGCGTAGAGCAGGTCGACCGCCGGGCTGGACGTGTGCACGGTCACGTCCGGCGGCACCCGCAGGAGCCGCTCGGAGTAGTTGAAGATGACCTTGACCCCGGACTTGACCAACCGGTCGGCCACCTCCTGGGCCGCGTCCGCGGGCACGGCTAGGACCCCGACGACCACCTGCTCCCCCTTGACGACCTCGTGGATCTGGTCGAAGGGGCGAACCTCCAGCCCGCCGATCCGGCGGCCGATCACACCTGGATCAACATCGAACATCGCGACGATCCGGAAGCCGTGGTCGGCGAAGATGTCCGAGCTGGCGATCGCCTGGCCGAGATGGCCGGCACCGAAGAGCGCGATGTTGTGCTGGCCGGCGGTGCGGAGGATCTTGCGGATCTCGTTTACCAGCGACTCGACGTTGTAGCCCACCCCCCGCTTCCCGAATTTGCCGAAGCCGGAGAGGTCGCGGCGGATCTGGGTCGAGTTGATGTGGGTGTAGTCGGAGAGCTCCTGGGAGGAGATCGTGTTCTTGCCCATCTTGCGGGCCTGGGTCAGGACCTGGAGGTACCGGGAGAGCCGCGCCGCGACCCCAGAGAGAGACGATCCCCGTCCGAGAGGTCCGAGGACCCCTGCTGGTCGGCGGTCTGCGCCGCCACGTCCTCGATCATGCGGACAAGGTATCGAGCCTCGCTCGCAGGCCGTCCACGTCCAGAAAGAGCTCGGAGAGGATCTCACCGTCGACCTCCACCACCGGGATGCGCTCGAGGAAGCGGGCGTGCAGCTCGTCGTCGGTCCCGATGTCCACCTCGGCGAGCTCGAAGCCGTGGCCGTCCGCACGCAGCCGCTCCAGCCCTTTCCGCGCCTCGTCGCAGAGAGGGCAGTCAGGCCGCGCGTACAGCTTGACCAGTGGCGAACGCATCGAAGTCCAGGTAGTCGGGATACGGGATCGGATCGGTGAAGCGGGCAGCGGAGGCGATCATCGCCGCGTTGTCGGTGCAGAGGGAGATCGGCACGAGCTTGAGGCGAAGGTCGAGCTCGTCGCAGACGGCATTGATGCGATCGCGCAGCTCCGCGTTCGCCGCCACCCCGCCGCCGAGGGCGATCGCCGGCCACTCGCCGGAGCCGGCCGCGCGTCGGAGCTTCGCGATCAGCTGGTCGACGATCGCACGCTGGAAGGAGGCGGCGAGATCCGCCCTCCGGCTCTCGATCTCCTCCGGCCCGAGATCCCGGACCTTGTAGACCAGCGCCGTCTTCAGCCCGCTGAAGCTGAAGTCGAGGCCGCGCCCGCTCATCGCGACCGGAAAGTCGAATGCCCCGGGGTCGCCGCCCTCCGCCGCCCTCTGGATCGCCGGCCCACCCGGGTAGCCGAGCCCGAGCAGCCGGGCCCCCTTGTCGAAGGCCTCACCCGCCGCATCGTCCAGTGTCTGGCCGATCACGTCGAACCCCGACGGATCGCGGACCCCGGCCAACAGCGTATGACCGCCGCTCGCGATCAGGCAGAGGAACGGCGGCTCGAGCGGATCCGGTTCGAGGTAGTTCGCCGCGACGTGACCGTGGAGATGGTCGACGGGGATCAGCGGCTTGCGGTGGGAGGCGGCCAGCGCCTTGGCCGTGCTCAGGCCGACCAGGAGGGCTCCGATCAGGCCCGGGCCCTGCGTGACCGCGACCCGGTCGACGTTCGCGAGGCCCGTCTCCGCCTCCTCGAGCGCGGCTGCCACCACCGCGTTGACCAGCTCGAGGTGATGGCGCGAGGCGACCTCGGGAACGACGCCGCCGTAGCGCTCGTGAAACGCCGCCTGCGACGAGACGACGTTGGAGAGGATCCGCCCCTCGTCGATGACGGCGGCGCACGTGTCGTCGCAGGAGGTCTCCAGAGCGAGGATCAAGAGACGACCGAGGCGCCCTCGGCCGCCTCGAGCCACATGATCAGGGCGTCCTCGCCGTTGTCGTGGTAATAGCGGCGCCGGCGTCCTGCTGAGCGGAAGCCGAAGCGTCGGTACATCTCGATCGCCGGGTCGTTCGAGACTCGGACCTCGAGCGTGAACCGGGCGCCGGGACCGGCCTCGTCGAAGAGCCGCTCGATCAGGTCGCTGGCGATCCCGCGGCGCCGACGCTCCGGATGTACCGCGACGTTCATCAGATGCCAGACGTCGTCGTAGCGCGCGCAGACGAGATAGCCGGCCAGCCCGTCGGAGTCCTCCGCCGCCAGGCAGATCCCGGACGGCTTGGAGAGCTCGAGGACGAACATCGCCAGCGACCAGGGAGTCGGGAACGAGCGCCGCTCGATCGAGATGACCGACGGCAGGTCGCCGTAGCCCAGGCGCCGCAGCCGAAGCTCGCTGGGCTCACCTCCCGGGGACTCCGCGATCTCGCTCACGCCATCTCTTCGCATCGGGCGGTCTCAGATACAGAGGTTGGACCTGGTCCGCAGGCGCCTCGACCGCCGCCTCCCCCACCGCGCACACATGCCGTGCGGCGACTCGGTGGATGGGATCTTCGGGCGGGGCTACCGTGGCGCCGGCGGCCTCCAACTCTGCGGCGAATCGTAGCGCCCCGCTTCCGGCTGCCAGGGGGGTGCGATCCAGTTCCCCGAGCCTCGCGGCGAGCTCCTCCGGCGCGGCCACGAACGGCTGCCAGATCTCCTCGCCGCCCTCGAAGAGCGCCGCGAACGCCTCGCTGCGGCGAGCATCGAACACCGGCAGCGCGGGCTGGTCGCCGGAGCGGGCTTTGGAGATCCCGCGGGCGAGCACGGCGAGCGACCCGACCGGCGCGAGCGGGATCTGCTGTGCCTGGGCAAGCGCCCGCGCACTTGCGATCCCGATCCGTAGGCCGGTGAACGAGCCGGGCCCGATCCCGACGGCGATCCGGTCGATCCTCGACCAACCGCCCGCCGCGTCGACCGCGCGCTCGATCTCCGCCAGCAGGACCTCCGAGTGACGGGGCCGGCCGTCGGGGCGCGGTGCGACGCCCGCTTCCCGCACGACCTCGCCGTCCGCGGTCGCGCCCACGACCGCGCAGGCGGTCGCGGTGTCGACACCCAGGACGATCATCAGTAGGGTCCGTGTCGGCGCGGCACGGCCACCGACCCCGGGAGAAGGAGAGCGTCCATGGAGGAGCAGTCCAGCAGGTTCAGACCAGGCGCACGGAAGGCGTGGGGCATCGCTGCAGTGGTCGCCATGGCGACGTTCGGTGCCGGCGCCGGCTTCGCGGTTTCCGGCTGCGGCGGCGACGACAACAACGACAGCGGGAACGTCAACAGTGCGATCGACACCATCCAGTCGCAGGCGAGCAGCGTCCAGAGCCAGATCTCGAGCGTCTCAACGAATGTCCAGTCGCAGGCGCAGAGCGTGAAGACGCAGGTGCAGAGCGTCCAAAGCCAGGTCTCGACCGCGACGACTAACAGCGGAGGCTACGGCTACTGACCCCTTCGTAGGGGTTCGGTCAATCGCGGGGCTCTTCAGCCTTTGCCCGCCTGGAAGGAGACGAGGTGGTCCTCCTCAGCTTGGCCCGCCGGCGCTCCCGCAACCTGCTGCTCCTTCACCGTCCCGATGCCCTGGACGTAGTACTTGTGATCGACCACCTTCGGCTCCAGCGGAGTGGTCTCCTTCGTCAGCATCGCGCTCTGGGATGAGACCGCCGGAACCGAGATGCTCGCCGCGATGTCGAGTATCCGGAAGCGGTCCTCCGCCTGTCCCTTGAACGCCTCCTGCTGGAAGGACTGACCGACTGCTGGATGCGCGGGCATGAAGATGCCGCCCTTCGCGCCGTCGCGGCCACTCTGGAACGAGCCCTCGGTGCTGGTGACCTTCCCGCGCGCATTCAACTCGGCTGTTTTCTCTCCGAGGTACCAAACGGTCCCGCGCTTGTCCTGGGCGTACCAGTCGGTCGTCCGCTCCGCCAGGCGTCCGTTCAGGAAAAGCTTGTCGCTGACCGCGGCCGCGCGGATCCCGGTGATCGTCTTCACCCTGAGTGTCACCGTCATCACGTCCCGCGCCGACTTGCCGTCCTTTTGACCCTCGTAGACGTAGACAGAGCCACGGGCCAGTGGGAACCAGGGATTGGTTACCAGGTTCGAGTTGTGGCCGAAATGAGGGGCCTTCGGCGTGGGCAGCCGGTTGGCCGCGGCCGCCCCCGCGGCGGAGACGCCGACGGCCACCGCCGTCGTCAACGCCAGCGCGGCCGCCAGCCGGGTGGTTCGCTTTGCCATCGAAGTCATCGTCGCCTCCTAGGGAGTTGTCCGATCTACCGAAGCTACGGCGGCGGGATCAAGCCCCGATGACAGGAAGATGACTCAGGGATGACAGCCCCGAGGCTTCAAAACTCGATCTCGCGCTCGTCCCCGCCGGCGTGCCGAAGCTCGACGCGGCGGGTGATCCGGTCGAGCCAGGGCTCCGCCGCCTGCGGCCACTCGATGAAGGAGACCGCCTCGGGGGTGACGTAGTCGTCGAGCAATGCAGGATCCTCCTGCTCGAGCTCGGCGAGCCGGTAGAGATCGAGGTGGGAGACAGGGACGGGGCCGCGGTAGGCGTGCCCGATCGTGAAGGTCGGCGAGGTGACCGGCTCGGTGACCCCCAGCGCCCGAGCGGCGCCGCGGATCAGCGTGGTCTTCCCGGTGCCCAGGTCGCCGCTCACCAACACGACGTCACCCGGGCTGAGCTCGGCCGCGAGGCGCTCCCCGAGTGCTTCGGTCTCGGCGGCGCTGCGCGTATGCGCGATCACGCCGACCGACTCAGCCGCCGAACAGGCCCATCTGATCCGGCTCCAGCTCGAGCGCCTCGACCAGCGGTTCCGGCTGAGGGAGCGGCTGGGCGAGCAGATCCGGGATCCGGCGGAAGTCCTCGCGGAGCTGTTCGGCGACGCGCGGCGTGCGGAGACCCGCGGCTGGATGGAAGAGGGGCAGCATGTAGACCCACCGGCCGCCGATCAGATGCTCCTGCGGCGTTCCGCGAACTTTCGTGATCCCGGTGGGGTTGGCCGTGAGCAGCTTGGTCGAGAAGTTGCCGAGCGTGGCGATCACTCGCGGCTGGATCAGCTCGACCTGCTTCTCCAGGTAAGGCCGGCAGGAATCGATCTCCTCCGGCTGCGGGTCGCGATTCCCCGGGGGCCGGCACTTGAGGACATTCGCGACGAACACGTCCTCCCTGTTCAGCTCGATTCCCTCGAGCAGGTCGGTGAGAAAGGCGCCGGCGCGACCGACGAATGGCAGGCCCTGCCGATCCTCCTCGGCGCCGGGCGCCTCGCCGACGAACATCAGGTCAGCGTCCGCGTTGCCGGCCCCGAAGACGACCCGGTTACGGGTCTCCGAGAGCGGGCAGCGCTCGCAGACCGATGCCTGCTGGTAGACCTCGACCAGCTCCTGGCGGCGGACCTCGGCGTCGCTCACCTGCTCCCCCGGCCTCGCGCGGCACGGCGCTCGGCCGCCCGCTGCCGCTTGAAGCGCTCCTTGGCCCCGCCCCGGTCGACGCCGCGCTTGTCCTCCAGCCGGCGCTTCTGATCGGGCGTCAGCTGGCGGCTCAGAGGCGCGTAGGACCTCGACAGCTGGCGCTCAATCTCCGCCGAGCCGCACTCCGGGCAGGCCACATCCGCGGCCTCCCGGCCCACGTGGGCTCCCACCAGCTCCTCGAAGCGGTGACCGCACGACCCGCAGACGAACTCGTAGATCGGCACCGGGTTGATGGTAGTTCGGCCTCGGGACCATTCCAGCGGCGTTCCCGCCCGCAAATTGGAGCTATTCCGCGGCCGGGAAGCTGGAATTGGACTGGCTGGGCAGCCAGGATCGCTCTCTATACTTCGCCGCGGGCCGCGACCGGAAACCGGCGCGGACCCGACAAGCACCGAAAATCTCTTCAACCTCGTCCACACCCAACACGACCGTCTGGTATCTCCGATGCGGGAACTGGAACGGGATGACCTCCCCTCCCCCCTGAGCGCCACGCCGCTGTGCGTGGTCGGTCGCGGCCGCGTGGGCCGGTCCCTGGCCACCGCCGCTGAGCGTCCGGAGGCGATCGGGAGGGAGCGGGTGCCGTCATGAAGATCGTCCGCTCCAAGGTCGAGTTGCGCGAGGCGCTCGCCGGGCCGCGGCGCCGCGGCAGCAAGATCGGCCTGGTGCCGACCATGGGCTACTTCCACGAGGGACACCTCTCGCTGATGCGCCGTGCCCGCGATGACTGCGAGATCGTGGTCGTCAGCCTGTTCGTCAACCCCACGCAGTTCGACCCCGGCGAGGACCTCGACTCCTACCCCCGCGACGAGGACCGGGACACCGAACTCGCCGCCCGAGCGGGCGTCGACCTGCTCTGGATACCGACTCCCGAGCAGATGTATCCGCAGGGCTTCGCGACCGCGGTCGAGGTCGCCGACGAGCTCACCGGCGTCCTCGAGGGCGACCCGGAGCAGCGAGGCGCATCCCACTTCCGCGGGGTCACGACGGTCGTGGCGAAGCTCCTGAACTCCGTCCAGCCCGACGTCGCCTACTTCGGCCGCAAGGACGCCCAGCAGGCGGTGGTGATCGAGCGAATGGCCCGCGATCTCGACTTCCCGGTCCGGATCGAGGTGCTGCCCACGGTGCGGGAGGAGGACGGGCTCGCGCTGAGCTCCCGCAACGCCTACCTGGACCCCGATCAGCGCGAGCGCGCAGCCGCGATCTCGCGCGCGCTGCGGGCCGCAGAGCGGGCGGCGAGCGAGGGCGAGACTTCGACCGAGGCCCTTGTGGAGGTCGCGAGGAAGGAGCTTCGTGCCGCCGGCATCGAGCCCGAGTACGTGGAGGCGCGCTCGGCGGAGGACCTCTCCCCGATCGCCGAGCTCAACGGGCGGCCCGTGCTGGTGGCGGTGGCTGCTCGGGTGGGCAGGGCCCGCCTGATCGACAACGTCGTAATCGCTCCCCCAACCAAGACAACGGAGGCCTGATGCAACGTCAGATGCTCAAGTCGAAGATCCATCGCTCGAGCGCTACTCGCCCGTCGTCGTCCACGTCGACGACGACAACGAGGTGAGCACGATCGACAGCAACCCGACCGTCTCGCTCGGGGAAGTCAGCCCGGAACAGGAGGCACTGCTGTGAGCACCCAGCCCATCAACAAGCCCCCGGACGATCGCCAGCCGATGACGCTGCCCCGCCTCGCTGAGATGAAGCGCGCCGGGGAACCGATCGTGATGGTCACGGCCTACGACTACCCCTCCGCCGAGATCGTCGACGAGGCGGGAGTCGACATCGTGCTGGTCGGCGACACCGCCGCGATGGTCGTTCTCGGCTACGACGCGACCACCCCGGTCGGCATGGACGAGATGCTGATGATGGCGAAAGCCGTCCGTCGCGGCCTGAAGCACCCGCTGTTGATCGGCGACATGCCGTTCGGCTCCTACGAGGCCTCGAACGAGCACGCGATCGAGAACGCACAGCGCTTCGTCAAGGAGGCCGGGTGCGCCGCGGTGAAGCTGGAGCGCGGCGGCCCCTCCGTCGAGCGCGCGCGGGCGATCGTCCGCTCGGGGATCCCGGTGATGGGGCATGTCGGGCTGACGCCGCAGACCGCCACCGCGCTCGGCGGCTTCAAGGCGCAGGGGCGCACCGCGGATGCGGCGGCGAAGCTGACCGAGGAGGCCCTCGCGCTCCAGTCGGTCGGCTGCTTCGCGATCGTCTTCGAGGCCATCCCGGCGGCGGTGACGGAGGCGCTGGTCCCGAAGCTCGAGATCCCGGTGATCGGCATCGGCGCCGGGCCGACGACGGACGGCCAGGTCCTCGTCCTGCACGACCTGCTCGGCGTCTACGCCGGCCACAAGCCGAAGTTCGTCAAGCGCTTCGCCAACCTGCGCCAGGAATCCCTGAAGGGCGTGCGCACCTACGCGGAGGAGGTTCGCGCCAGGCGCTTCCCCGACGACGACGAGCACACCTACTCGATCCCGCAGGAGGAGCTCGAGGAGTTCGCCCGCTACCTCGAGGAGGAGGCGCTGGTCGGCACCGACACCCCCTGGGACTGGTAGCGAACGAGTGGTCGAGACGAGCCGGGCTTTGGCCCGGCTCGCCCATTTGTAAAGAGGCCGCGTGTGATACTCCCGAGGCCCGACTCAACCACATGGAGGTGGTAAATGCTCGTTGCCGACTTCACCTTCGGCCAGGCGCTCCTCACGGTCCTGGAGGTCTTCCTGTTCGCCGCCTGGCTGATGATCCTGTTCGTCATCATCAGCGACCTCTTCCGCGACCACCAGCTCTCCGGCTGGGGCAAGGCGGCTTGGACCCTGTTCTTGATCTTCGTCCCCTTCCTGGCGGCGCTGATCTACCTGATCGTCCGCGGCGACGGCATGAGGGAACGGGCCCTGCAGCAGCAGAAGCAACAGCAGCAACAAGTCGACGCGTACATCCGGGAGACGGCCTCAGGAGGTGGGGAGGGCTCGGCAGCCGACCAGCTCACCAAGCTGGCGAGGCTCCATGACGAGAACAAGATCTCGGACGAGGAATTCGAGAAGGCGAAGGCGAAGATCATCGCCTAGGAAAGGAGAGAAGCATGCAGGCAAGCGACAGGGTCTCGGAGAGGCAGCCGACCGGCTGGACCTACTTCGCCGGCTGTGTCCTGTTCATCGTTGGGTCGCTGGATGCCCTCTGGGGTCTGGCGGCGATCCTCAATGACGACATCGTCATCGTCGGCGGGCACGGCGCGATCCTGGCCGACCTCACCACCTGGGGATGGGTCCACCTGATCCTCGGCTCGATCATGGCTCTCACCGGCCTCGGCTTGTTCGCTGGCAGCTCCGGCGCCCGCTGGGCAGCGGTGTTCTTCGTCACCGTGAATGCGATCGCGCAGATCGTCTGGTTCCCCGCGGCGCCGCTCTGGGCGTTCCTGATCATCATCCTCGACGTCGCGATCATCTATCAGCTGACCGCTCGCTGGGTGGACTGATCTCCGCTGGGTTGGGGGGCGTGAGGCGCGGGGCGCTTCACGCCCACTTCCCGCCCTTCGACCGGCTTCCGGTTCGTTCCTAGATGCCGAGCAGCTGCTTCTTCTTCGCCTCGAAGTCCTCGGCGCTGATCACGCCCTCGTCGCGCAGCTTCGCGAGCTTCTCGAGCTCGGCGGTGTAGTCGGCTTCGGCCGGTGCCGCCTGCGGCGCCGGCGGCGCCTGCTGCTCTTCGGCGGGCTGATCCTGCGCAGCCCATTTCTGCTCCTGGCGGTGCCGCACCCTGCCCGCGACTCCCGCGGCCACGCCGACGCGCGCGGCGCCGCGAATCAGTCCCGGTCCTTGTCGTACCAATGGCATCTTTCAGTCCTCCTTCGTCGTCAGGCGTTCGCCCGGGCCCACTCGCGTGCCGCGACGACGACCTCGTGCGGGATGCGGTCGTAGTCGTAGAGCTCGCCGCCGGCATCTCGAATCGCGGCCGCCACCGGCTTCGCCCAGACGTTCTCCCAGACCAGCAGCGCGGCCGAGGAGTTCGGGTCGAGCTCCTCCCCGGCGGCCATCAGGTCCTCCTCGTTGAACAGCCCGCCCGAAGTCGCGCCGAGGTTCTCGAGCCCCTCCCGAACCTCGGGGTCGAGGTCGCTGAGCTCGAAGGCGGCGACGTCGCCGTCCTCGTCCTTCCCAACGAATGCGATATCGATGATCCGAATCGTGCCCGCCTCCACCAGGTCGCCCAGCGCGGGCGCGATCTCCCCCCGGAACCGGTTCCCGGGAAAGGCGACGATCAGGTACTCGACCGGACCGATCTCACCAGCGTCCGTCATCTCTCACCTCCAGTGTGTTCAACTCTCACTTGAGAGTTTCGTCGTGAGTTGGTCCGAGCGGAAACTCCCGTGCCGTCTGGCGGCGCAGGATCTCGACGCCCACCACGGCCAGCGCGGCGAGAATCAGGATGATCGAGCACCTGACCGAGGTTGTTGATCGTCGGGAGAAGTGTCAGCCAGAGCAGGAAGATGAAGGCCAGAACCGCATAGACGACGACCGGCCGCTCGCGCAGGTAGGGCGCCAGGAAGCGCCGCACCGCGACCTCATGCCGGCCGGGGCCGGCGAGGAGCCCGCCGCCGATGAATCCCAGCCCGATCACGAGCACGAACAGCGCCCGCTCGCGCAGGCCGGCGGAAATGATGTTCCAGACGCCGGTGATGGCCGGTTTGACCGCGTCGGAACTCGCCACCGAGTCGATGACCGCACCGCCGATCAGGCGCCTCGTCAGCAGGACGAGCAGCGTGGCGCCCAGGATCCCCCCACCGGCTGCGATCAGTGCCTCTCTCCTCCACCCCTTCGCCAGGTAGATGGCCGCCAGGTACAGCACGAGCGCCAGCACCGGCAGCACGAAGCCGAGGTTGCGCAGCGCCTTCACGAGGTCCTGGAGACCGCTCAGCCCGCTGGACTTCATCACGACGAGCTCGCCGGGGTGCTGAACCGCCTGACGGTTCAGCAGGTCGGTGACGCGCGTCTGGAGCGAGGCGAGCGTGGGGTCGAGCTTGAGGATGTTCGCCTGGCTTGGATCCTTGAGCACCGCGGCGGCCTGTAGCTGCACTGTGGCCGACCGCTTGTCGAGCTTGGCCAGGCGGCCCTGGAGGTCGGACAACCGGCTCTGCAGCTGGGCGGGGGCCTTCGGCTGGATGGCCGCGATCTTCTGCTCGAGGCTCGCGACGGTCGTACGGAGCTGGGCGGCATCCGTTTCGAGAGTCGTGAGGTTCTGTTGCACCTGCGCGCTGAGCGTGCCCGCCTGCGCCTGGGAGAGCGTTGATCGCGTGGACTCGATCTTGCTCTGGATCGTCGTCAGGCGCTGCTTGAGCTCCGTCGAGTACTGCTGGATGAAGCCCTGGATCTGGGAGATCGTCGAGGGGTCAACGCCCAGGCGAGTGGCAACGTCGGCGACGAGGCTCCCGTATTCGAGGGTGACGTCGCCGCCCTGCGTCGAGACGAATTGGCCCTTGTCCTCGATCAGGCTGACGAACCGCTGCTGCGCACCATTGATCGCGGTGGCGACGAGTTGCTGAACTCGAGGCGAGGCGAGCGCCGTCTCCGCCACGTTCGTGGCGAGCTGTCTGGTCGCCGCCGTGACCGGAGCGGCGAGCGGCTGAGCGGGGGGCGGCAGCCTCTGCTCGATCTGGGCCTGCACGTCGACGTTGGCGTAGAGCTGGTCGACCGCGAAGATGCTGAGCTGCTCCTGGACGTCCTGGTTCTGGAGAATCTCATCGGTGCTGTTCGCGAATTGGTTGCTGTCGAGGACCTCGGTCTGAACCCAGTTCGCGAGCATCGAGACAACCAGCACGATCGACGCGAGCACGACGAGGGCCCACACGAGCTTGCGGTGACGATGCTTTGGCTCTTGCGCCGCGCGATCCTCCGAGCGCTCGCTCCCGGCGGGCTCGGCCGGGGGTGCCGAGGCTCGCTCGGGGGGCGGAGTGGCGCCGGGCTGGTCGGGCATGCTCAGAGGCTCAGAGGGCTACACGAGTCGATCCCACGGACTGCGGCATCGGCCCGATGTTCTATCAGGTGGGGTTGAATCGTCCGTTAGCGTGCGACGGCGTGACCGTTCACACCGCGGAGCTCCGGCTGGCGACCCAGGGCGACACGGACGTCATCGACATCACGCGCCGACGTGCAGCGAGTGGTCGCCGAGGGACCCATCGACGACGGGCTGCGTCACCGCGTTCGTCCGCGGCTCGACCGCCGCGATCACGACGATGGAGTTCGAGCCCGGCGGCGTGGCCGACCTGCGCGACCTGCTCGACCGGCTGGTGCCCGTCGAGGGCGACTACGAGCACAACCGGCTCAACCACGACACCAACTCGCACGCGCACCAGCGCGCCTCGCTGATCGGGTCCTCCGAGCAGGTCCCGGTGATCGACGGCCGTCTCGCCCTGGGTACCTGGCAGCAGCTGGTCCTGATCGACTTCGACGACCGGCCGCGCGACCGAACGGTGGTCGTGCAGGTCATCTCCTGAGCGGCTAGCCGGTCGGGGTGTGCGCCGGCCCGCGGCGCGAGACGGCGAACCGCTGGAGCGCCAGGGTCGTCGAGCCCGGAGAGCAGCAGCAGGCTGACGTTGACGCCCAGCACACCGGCGGCGCCCCAGGAGTCGCCGACCTCGCCGAGGCCGAGCGAGACCCCGAATAGCGCCGACGCCGGGATGGTCGTCACCGAAATCGCAACCCCGACAGCGGAGGCTGCTCGGGTCTCGAAGGAGAGCATCGCCGCCACGCCCGCCGCCAGCGCCACCAGCACGGTTGAGTAGTCGATGTGGTTGAGGCCTTGAAGCGCGGTGTCTTGCACCTCGAAGCTCGAGCTGAGGATGTCAACCGCCTGCAGGCCCCAGGCGACCGCCGCTGAGACGGCCCAGGTCAGAGCGATGCCCAGCAGAAGGGTCACGATCGCGCGGCGGGCCAGCGGGAGCCGGCGGCCGACGATGCCGACGCAGGCGGCGCATATGGGCAGCAGGTCCGGGCTGACCGCCATCGCTCCCACGATCAAGATCGGGTTGTCGGTGATCACACCGACCGCCGCGAGCACTGCGGCAACAGCCATCAGGGTCAGGTATCGGCCGAGCGGCCGTGAATGCGCTCTCGCCTCCCCCATCACCTCCACCCAGGCGAACTCCTGCGGTTCAGCGAGCCGCGCGTGCGTATGAGGGGCGGGAGCCACGACGTCCTGGCGCGTGAGCAGATAGTCGGCCTCGTCGACCTCCCAGTCGCGAATCAGCCTCATCACGCGATCCGCGACCGAGGGCATGACGTCGGCGGCGAGGACCACCCCGGTGCCCGCTCTCTCCGGGTTCAGAGCCACGATCCGGTGCACTCCCCCGGTCCCCTCAAGGGCCTCGGTGACCGCGTCGGCTCGGTGCTCCTCGACCGCGAGGCGGAGTCTCAGCACGCGGCGAGTCTAGAAACCGGCCGGGACGCCTAACGCCTGCTTGAACTCGATCTCCCTGATCACCTTGGCCGGCACGCCCTGCGGCGATCACGCCGGGCGGGAGGTCGCGGGTGACGACCGAGTTCGAGCCGATCACCGACCGCTCGCCGATCTCTACTCCGCCGGTCACGACGCAATTGACCCCGAACCAGCAGTTGGAGCCGATCCGCACGGGGCCCTGCGGCTCGAAGCCCTGCCAGGTGATCGGCTTGGTGGGGTCGTCGTAGCGGTGGTCGGAGTCGCCGACGAAGCAGTTGTTGGCGAACATCACGTGGTCGCCGATCTCGATCAGCTCGAGTGCGGCGAGCATCGTGCCCCTGTTGAGGAAGCAGCCCTCGCCGATCCTGATCCGCGCATCGCCGGAGAGGGTCAGCCAGCAGCCGGGCTCGAGCAGAGTCCCCTCCCCGATCTCGAGGTGCCCGGAGTCGAGCGCCTCGAGGACCTCGCCCTCGATCGGATAGCGGATGAAGAAACCGCCCTCGCCCGCATGGCGGTTGATCCTGAGACGGCGGCGCCAGCGGCGGTTGCGCTCGTACCAGCGCCGCTTCACCCACCAGGTGCGCCATTGGCCGAGCGAGGCCACGGCAAGAGCTTCGCAAACGCCGGGGTCAGGTCTATCGTGCCCGGCGTGAGCCCCGACTCTGGTCACGCACTGCGTGGGGGAATCGACCTCGGCGGCACCAAGATCCAGACCGTCGTCGTCGACCCGGATAACAAGGTCCTCGGTCAGGCTCGACACCCCACCCCCACCTCGGGTGGACCGGAGGACGTCGCCAAGCGAGATCCTCTCGACGATGCGCGAGGCGGCGGAACAGGCGCGGGCTCGAGACGCGAGAGCTAGGCGGCGTCGGCGTCGGGTCGCCCGGCGACGCGGACGAGGCGACCGGCGTCGTCTCGGACGCCCGAAACCTACCCGGGTGGATAGGACCCTTTCCCCTCGGGGAGCGCCTCTCCGCCGACTTCGGGGTGCCGGTGCGGGTCGGCAACGACGTCCAGGTTGCGGTCCAGGGGGAGTTCGAGCTGGGCGCGGCCAAGGAGTTCGACACGATCCTGGGCGTCTGGTGGGGGACGGGCGTCGGCGGCGGGCTGATCCTGGACGGCAAGCCCTGGCTGGGCCGTGGCGCAGCCGCGCGAGATCGGTCACGTCGTCGTGAAGATGGGAGGCGCGCGCTGCACCTGCGGGCGCAAGGGCTGCATGGAGGCCTACGCCGGCCGCATGGCGATGGAGATCAAGGCCCGCAAGGAGGTCGAGAGCGGTGCGAAGACGGACCTCTTCAAGATCATGGAGGAGCGCGGGCGCGATCGGCTCACGAGCGGCGTCTGGGAGCGCGCGCTGAAGCAGGGTGACGACCTCGCCACCGGGCTGATGGACCGAGCGGTGAAGGCACTCGGCGCCGGGGTCGCCTCCTGCGTGAACGTGGT
This sequence comes from uncultured Solirubrobacterales bacterium, assembly GCA_963728755.1. Classification (GTDB taxonomy): domain Bacteria; phylum Actinomycetota; class Thermoleophilia; order Solirubrobacterales; family 70-9; genus DASUPK01. The sequence goes on from CAVSLI010000019.1 coordinate 154,766, forward strand.
CGATCCCGAGGCGGTGATCATCGGGGGCGGCCTCGGCATCCGTCTCGGCGAGAAGTACGTGAGGCGGATCGCTGCACAGATGCACCCTCACCTCTTCGTCGACGAGCGGCCCCCGGCGATTCGACTCGCCGGCCTCGGCGACCTTGGCGGCGCGATCGGCGCCGCCCTGCTGGTCGACGCGCGGGTCCCCGCACCCGCCACTTAAATCCCCAATCGAAAGGAAAGTCAGATGGCGAAGGTCGAAGGAACCGGAACCGTGAGCACCGACCTGGGAAAGTGGTGGCTCGTGGGCCTACTCGGAGTGCTCTCGATCGCGGTCGGGATCCTTGCGATCGTCTATCCGGACATCACGCTGCTCGCGCTCGGCCTGATCGTGGGGATCTACCTCGTCATCGCCGGCGCGTCCTACGTTGGTCTGGCGACCGTCGAGAGCCAGACTTCGGGCGGCGGCCGGGCGCTCCGCCTGATCGTCGGCTTCCTGTCCATCCTGGCGGGGTTGATCTGCCTGGTGCGCCCCGGCGCCGGCGTGCTGGCGTTGCTGATCGCGCTGTCCTTCTGGTTCATCCTCACAGGAGTTGCTGACCTGGCGCGAGCGCTCGACGTGCGCGAGCATCGAGTCATCTCGATCATTCTCGGCCTAGTCTCGATCGCGGCCGGTGTGATCGTCGTGGCGAACCCCGACATCGGACTGGCCACACTCGCGCTTCTTGCCGGGATCGGCTTCATCGTCCGGGGAACCGTCGAAGTCATGGCGGCCGGATGGATGTACCGACTTGGGCACTGAGGCGGCCCCTGGTCGCGCAGGCACGAACAAAGGACGAGCGGCGGGAGCCCGGCCGGCGGCCGGGCTCCCGTCACGCGATTCAACGTACTTCGACTCGCTCTTCCTCGCCGTAGACGACGAGCCCGTAGACCACCCAAACGCAGAGGGCAAAGATCCCCAGTGACCAGAAGGGGTGCGATCCACCCGTCGACAGCAGCGCGTCGATGGCGCCGAGGCTGCCGGCGATGATCCCTATCACGCGACCGTATGTGTTGCCGACCATCAGCGAGAAACCACCGGTCAGCTGGAGCAAGCCGATGATCACCAGGAACCAGCCGAGCGCATTCAGGTTCGTGAAGATGTATCTGCGTGTCGTTAGCGTAGAAATTGGCATCTGATATCGCGCCGATCCCGTAGATGATGTTGAGCGTGCCCACCATCAGCAGCAGGATCGCTGCGAAGACGACTCGACCCGCACCTCTCACCTGGATCTCCTCTCTGTTACCGGCCGCTCTCTAGACGGCCGTGTGCGCCGGTCATCCAAACCCGACGCCCCGATCCTAGGCCGGGCCCCGGCGGGAAGAGCCGACAATGGTTCGGCCCCGATCTAGGTTGCGGGCTCTGCTCGAGCGCGGCCGAGATCGGCGGAGATCCGGACGATCGCCGAGGCGGTCGGGGCGGTGAGGATCAGGCCCACTGTGCCGAACAGCGCCCCTCCCGCGATCGTCAGCACCAGCACTGCGAGTGGATGAAGACCCAGGGCTGCTCCGTAGGCAATCGGCTGGACGATCTGCTGGAGGGGACCATTGGAGAGCAGCTGGATGACGACCATGCCGCCCGCCGCCTCCGGGCCGGCGCCGCCGAGGGCGAGGAGCACCGAGAACGCTCCCGCCGTCCACGCCCCCAGGTAGGGGACGTAGGCGCCGATGAAAGTGACGACCGCAATCGTCCCGGCGAGCGGCACTCCGAGCGCCAGCGCACCCCCGCCCACGAGAACGGCGTTGAACACCGCGACGATCGTGACGCCCAGGAAATAGCCTCGGAGCGACTGAAGAGTACGGCCGGTGATCGTATGGGCCACCTCAGTTGGGCAATCCCATGTGTCGCTCCGTCCAGGAGCGGATCGTCGGACCGTCCTTGAGCAGGAAGAAGAGGCTGAGCACGGCCATCGCGACGAAGAAGGCCAGGGAGGCGAGCTGCTCGATCCCGGTTGCGAGGCCTTCGACCAGCGCCTTGAAGGAGTCGCTGGCCCCGGAGCTGACGTCGTGGTTCGCCTGCTGAGCGCTGCTGTCGCCGACCCCGAGATCCTTGAGCCAGCCCTCGATCTTGTCGGCGCCGGCTGTCAGCTGATGGCTGATGCTCGAGGTCTCGCTGCCGATCCCCGTGAGGACGAGGTAGGCGGCGAGGGCCCCGGCGGCGACGATCAGCAGAAGGACCAGAAGTGCGCCCAGCGCCCGCGGCAGCCCGTGGCGGTTGAGCCAGTCGACCAGCTGAACCGCCACGGCTGCGATCACGCCGGCGACCACCAGCGGGATGAAGATCACCGCGGTCAGCGTGAGAAGCCAGACGACCCCGGCGAGCAGGACCACGACACCGACCAGGAGCCAGGCCGTGAATCCCGCGTCCCGAAGCCAGCCCGGGGCGGCGAACAGACCCGCGAGCTCGCTGGGATCTATCTCGACGAACTGATTCTCTTCCTGACCCTCGGCGCCACGTTGGCGACGAAGGCGGCCGCGGATCATCGGCCGATCCCCTTCATGATGCGCACCTAATCAGACGCCATGGACAGCCTGAGAAACATCCCCTCGACCGTACTGCGCGGCCTCCTCCTCTGGGTGCTGATCGCGCTGCTCTTCTGGCCGCTCGCCGCGCTCCTTCCCGGGATCGACGTCCCGAGCTTCGGGGCCGCGCTGCTCACGACCGGCCTGATCGCAGTGCTCAACGCCCTGCTTTGGCCGCTGCTGATCCGGGTGCTTCTCCCGCTCACCGTGCTCACCTTCGGGCTCGGCTCGCTGGTCCTGAACGCCGCGATCATCTCGCTCGCGATCAAGGTCGTCGACGGGTCGCGCCCCGGACTTCCTGGGAGCCGTGCTGGTGGCCTTCGTCCTCTCCGTCGGTCTGCTGGTGCTCGCCCCCGCCCTCAGCTTCGACGACGACGCCCGCCAGCTGCGCGTGGTCCGCAGGCGGGCCCGCGCTGTCCGCGAGCCGCACCGAGGTCCCCGGCGTGATCCTGTTCGAGATCGACGGCCTCGCGGAGCCCGTGCTGCAGCGGGCGCTCCGGGAGGGGCACGCCCCGACGATGGCCCGCTGGCTCGAGGAGGGCAGCCACCGGATCGTCCCCTGGGAGTGCGACCTCTCCTCCCAGACCGGCGCCAGCCAGGCCGGGCTGCTGCTCGGCAGCAACGAGGACATGCCGGCCTTCCGCTGGTACGAGAAGGAGAGCGGGCGGACGATGGTCTCCAACCACGGCAAGGACGCCGTCGAGCTGGAGCGGCGCCATTCCGACGGCGGCGGCCTGCTGGCCGTCGGCGGCGCCAGCCGGGGGAACATGTTCTCGGGCGACGCGCCCCACTGCTCGGCGACGATGAGCGTGCTGCGCGACAGGCAGCGCTCCAGCGCGCGGGAGTACTTCGCCTACTTCGCCGACCCCTACGGCTTCACTCGCACGATCGCGCTCTATCTCTGGGACGTGATCCTGGAGCGGCGGGCGGCGCGCCGGCAGCGGAAGCGCGGCGAGGAGCACATCGACCGGGGCGGCCTCTATCCGTGGATGAGAGGCGCGATCACCGTGGTCATGCGGGACCTGAACGTCGCGACGCTTGCTCGGCGACATCGTCGAGGGGGTTCCCGTCGTCTACTCGACCTTCGTCGGCTACGACGAGGTCGCCCACCACTCCGGCATCGAGCAGCCGGACGCCTTCGCCGTGCTCCGGCAGCACGACGCCCAGCTCGCCCGCCTCGAGCGCGCCGTCGAGCAGGCGCCGCGGCCCTACCACCTGGTCGTGCTCTCGGACCACGGGCAGAGCCAGGGCCGCCCCTTCCGGCAGCGCTACGGCGTCGAGCTGGAGGAGCTCGTTCGCGGGGCCCTCGCCGATGGCGACGTCTACGCGCCGCCCGCCCCCGACGAGGGGCTGAGCTCGGTCGGCGGGGCGCTCACCGATGCCCGCGACGAGGACACGGCGGGCGGCAGGATGCTCGCCCGCGCGACCCGCGACCGGATGGTCGACGGCGAGGTGGTGCTCGGGCCGAACCGCGAGGCCGCCGAGGAGGCGAAGCAGGACGCGTCGGAACACGCCGCCGTCGTTCTCGCCTCCGGCGGCCTCGGGCTGATCTCCCTGCCCGAGCGCGAGCATCGGATGTCGATCGGGGAGATCGAGTCGCTGCATCCCCGCCTGATCGACACGCTCGTCGGGCATCCCGGGCATCGGCTTCGTGATGGTCCGCGGCGACGACGGCGAGGGCGATCGTGCTCGGCTCGTCCGGGAGGCGGCGCCTCCGCGACGATCAGGTGACGGGCGAGGACCCGCTCCGCGACTTCGGGCCGAACGCCGCGGACCACCTGCGGCGCACCGACGGCTTCGCCCACTGCCCGGACATCCTCGTCAACTGCATGTACGACCCCGAGGCGAACGAGGTCGCGCCGTTCGAGGAGTTCATGGGCTCACACGGCGGGCTCGGCGGCTGGCAGAGCCATCCGTTCGCGCTGGTCCCCTCCGGATGGAGCCCGCCCCACGAGCCGATCGTCGGGGCGGCCGCGATGCACGGCACGATCAGGGGGTGGCTGGCCGAGACGGGCCTCGAGCTGCGGGCCCACGCGGCTGGCTGAGCGCCGCTCAGTCCGAGGGCGGCTTCGATCCCCCGCCCGGCCGGGGGCTGGGCAGCGAGGGCGCCCCGCCGACCAGGTCCTGGAAGCGGCGTACGCGGCGGTCGTGCCGCGCCTTCCTCGCCTCGGACTTGACCAACTTGCCGCTCCCGGACGCGTAGCGCCGCTTCGCCCACCACGAGGCCGGGCGGGCGAGGCGGATCGCGGCCACCCAGGCGACCGGCGGGATGAACATGCCGATCACGGCTGAGCTCATCTTCCCCTTGAGCGCGACGATGGCGCAGATCCCGAGGGTGATCAGGACTGAGACGACGATCGCGAGGATGGAGCCGCCGCTCGCGTCGAGGGGGACGAAGCCGACGATGACGGCCCCGCCGATGATCGCCGCGAAGACGACGGCGTCCACCGAGCTGCGGCCCTCCTCGGACCAGTAGACATCGTCCAGATAAAGCCAGAGCGCGAACTCGTCCAGCGTCAGGCCCATGCCGATGCCGAACAGCCCGGCCAGGATCTCGAACCACGGGCTGTAAGGCTGGATCACGAAGTTGATGAAGCCGGCGAGCATCATCAGGACGATTCCGAAGACCAGGTGGTGGATGTGAAGGCCGCCGGGGCTGACGTTGCCCGGCCACCACGAGACCTCGGCCCTGATCATCCGCGTGCTGAAGCGGATGAACCCGAAGGAGAGCAGCATCGACCCGAGCAGGATCAGCCCCGCGCGCTGATCGGCCTGATCGAACGCGGCGCTCGAGTTGATCTCGAAGGTGAGTTCCCCTAGCAAGCCCTCTCCCTCATGAGGGCAGTATCCCCCTAACTAAACGGGTTGCGCTATCGCGCACCCTCGCATCTAGGCGGCAACGGCGGTCTTGCTCTTGCCCGCGCGGCGGACCTTCATTTCCGGCTCGACCAGGGCAGCGAGGAACTCGCCCGTGTAGGAGCCGGGCGTCGCGGCGACCTGCTCCGGGGTCCCGGTGGCGAGCACGTTGCCGCCCTCCTCCCCGCCCTCGGGCCCGAGGTCGATGATCCGGTCGGCGGTCTTGATCACGTCGAGGTTGTGCTCGATGACGATCACCGTGTTGCCGGCATCGACCAGCCGGTCGAGCACGTCGAGCAGCCGCTGGACGTCCGCGAAATGCAGGCCGGTGGTCGGCTCGTCGAGGATGTAGAGCGTGTCGCCGGTGGCGACCTTGGAGAGCTCGGTCGCCAGCTTCACCCGCTGCGCCTCGCCGCCGGAGAGCTGGGTGGCGGGCTGGCCGAGCCGGATGTAGTCGAGACCGACGTCTCGCAGCGTGACGAGGCGTCGCGAGATCTTCGGGATGTCCCGGAAGAACTCGCACGCATCGGCGACCGACATCTCGAGCACGTCGGCGATCGACTTGCCCTTGAAGCGGACCTCGAGCGTCTCGCGGTTGTAGCGCTTGCCGTGGCACTGCTCGCACGGCACGTAGACGTCGGGGAGGAAGTGCATTTCGATCTTGATCTGCCCGTCCCCGCGGCAGACCTCGCAGCGGCCGCCCTTGACGTTGAAGCTGAAGCGTCCCGGCTTGTAGCCGCGGGCCCGGGCCTCACGGGTCTGCGCGTAGAGCTGGCGGATGTGGTCGAAGACGTTCGTGTAGGTGGCGGGGTTCGACCGCGGCGTCCGCCCGATCGGCGACTGGTCGATGTTGATGATCTTGTCGACCTTCTCGATGCCGTCGATGCGCTTGTGCGACCCGGGCCGGAGCTTCGCCTGATGCAACCGGTTGGCGACGGCCGGATAGAGCGTCTCATTGATCAGGGTGGACTTCCCGGACCCCGAGACGCCGGTCACGCAGCAGAAGACCCCCAATGGAATCGGGACGTCGATCCCCTTCAGGTTGTGCTGCCGCGCTCCCCTGACCACCAGCTCACCGCGCGGCGCCCGACGCCGCTCGGGCACCTCGATCTGGCGCTGGCCCGCCAGGTACTGGCCCGTGAGGGAGGCCGGATCGGCCTCGACCTCGTCGGGGGTCCCCTCGGCGATCACGTGTCCACCGTGCTCGCCCGCGCCCGGTCCGAGGTCGACGATGTGGTCGGCCGAGCGCATCGTGCCCTCGTCGTGCTCGACGACGATCACCGTGTTGCCCAGGTCGCGGAGCCGGTCCAGGGTCTGAATCAGCTTCGCGTTGTCGCGCTGGTGCAGCCCGATCGAGGGCTCGTCGAGGATGTAGAGCACGCCGACCAGGCTCGAGCCGATCTGCGTCGCGAGCCTGATCCGCTGCGCCTCGCCGCCGGACAGGGTCCGCGCCGAGCGGGCCAGGTTCAGGTAGCCCACGCCGACGTTGTCGAGGAAGGCGAGCCGCTCGTTGATCTCGCGGACCAGCAGCCGTGCGATCGCCCGCTCCGTGTCGGTCATCTCGAGCTCGTTGATCCAGGTGAGGGCGGCCCGGGCCGACATCTCGGTGTACTCGTGGATGGAGATCCCGCCGACCTTCACCGCGAGGCTCTCCGGGCGCAGCCGCGCGCCCTTGCAGACCGGGCAGGGCTGTTCCGCCATGTAGCCCTCGACCCGCTCCCGGACCGATTCGGAATCCGTCTCGTCGTAGCGACGCTCCAGGTTGTTGACGATCCCCTCGAAGCGGACGCTGTAGGAGCGCCGCCGCCCGAAGCGGTTCGTGTAGTTCACCTTGTGGCGCTCGCCGCCGGTGCCGTAGAGGAAGATCTCGCGGTCCTCGTCCGAGAGGTCCTGCCACGGCGTGTCGATGTCGATCCCGTAGTCCTCGGCGACGGCCTCGATCAGCCGCTTCCAGTAGCGCGAGTGCCCGGTGCGCCATGGTTGGAGCGCGCCCTCCGCGCAGGGAGAGGGTCGGATCCGGGCACGACCAGCTCGGGGTCCACCACCCGCTGGAAGCCGAGCCCGTGGCAGCGCTCGCAGGCCCCGTGCGGGGAGTTGAAGGAGAAGATCCGCGGCTCGAGCTCGGGAATCGAGGTGCCGCAGTTGAGGCAGGCGAAGCGCTCGCTGAAGGTCAGGCGGTCGGCCACGCCCTCCGGGAGCTCGCCCGCGCCCTTCGCGCCCTTCACGCCGCCCGACGTTCTCGCCCGACTCGCGCTCCTTCGCCTCGCCGGTACTTCCCTCGGCGAGCACCTCGACCTCGACCACGCCACCGGCGAGCGCAGCCGCGGCCTCGACCGACTCGGAGAGCCGGCGGCGGAGGTCCCCCTTCATAACAAGGCGGTCGATGACCACCGAGATGTCGTGGTTGTACTTCTTGTCGAGCTTGATCTCCTCGTCGAGGCGCCGGAGCTCGCCATCCACGCGGACCCGGCTGTAGCCCTCGAGGCGGAACTGCTCGAAGAGCTTCTCGAACTCGCCCTTGCGGCCGCGGACAACGGGCGCCATCACCATGAACCGGGTGCCCTCCTCCAGGGTCATGACGCGGTCGGTGATCTGCTCGATCGACTGGCCCTCGATCGGCTCGCCGCACTCGGGACAGTGCGGCTTCCCGATCCGCGCCCAGAGCAGGCGCAGGTAGTCGTAGATCTCGGTGACGGTGCCGACCGTCGATCGCGGGTTCCGGGAGGTGGTCTTCTGATCGATCGAGATCGCCGGCGAGAGCCCGTCGATCGAGTCGACGTCCGGCTTCTCCATCAACCCGAGGAACTGGCGCGCGTACGCGGAGAGCGACTCGACATAGCGCCGCTGGCCCTCGGCGTAGATCGTGTCGAAGGCAAGGCTCGACTTGCCGGACCCGGAGAGGCCGGTGATCACGATCAGCGAGTTGCGAGGCAGCTCGAGGTCGACGTCCTTGAGGTTGTGCTCCCTCGCCCCGCGGATGACTATTTGCTCCGACGGAGCCATCAGACCGAGTGTACGCGGGCGAACGGTTGTTCCCGCAGGGCCGGCTCACGCAGGATGTGGCGGCCGAGCCAGGTCGAGCCCAGCGTGAAGAATCCACCGACCACCCCCAGGGCCAGGCCCAGGTGGGGACTTGCCTCGGTCACCGCGACCCCCGCCGCGCCGTTGCCGAATGCGGCGCCGACGATGATCGCCGTCAGCACCCAGCCCGTGGCCTCGACGGCGGTCCCCGTCGGCGCTAGCGAATCGAGTAGCAAGTAGATCAGGGAGATAATCGGCGCCAGCCCAAGGCCGCTGAGCGCCATCAGGGGGAAGGCCGCACCGACCGAGGGCACCGCGACCAGCGGCACTACGCAGAGAGCGAAGACGAGCGCGACGGCCGGCAGCAGCTCCCCGACGGGTCTCTGCCAATCCCGCGCCCCGAACCAGAGGCCCCCCGCCACGCTGCCGACGGCCTGAATGGCGACCAGGGTTCCACCCAGCTCGGCGGCTCCGTGATCGGAGGCGAAGGCCGTGATCGAAATCTCGATGGCTCCGACCATGATCCCGACCCCGAGCGCCGCCCCCATCAATACGAGGACACCGTGGGAGCGCAGGGGACCCGGCCCTCGCTCGTGCGGGGGAGCCCCGCGCCAGAACCGCGACGCGGCCGAGCCGGCGAAGACCATCGAACCGAACACGCTGAGGACGACGCACACGCCCAGGGAGGCGGATGGCGATGCCGCCGCAATCACCGCCGCGGCAATCGTCGGACCGAGGATCCAGGCGACGTCGATCGCGACGGCATCCAATGTGAAGGCGGCCTGTCGCAGCTCCGGGTCGGGAACGAGCTCCTTCCACAAACTCCGCATCGCCGAGCCCAGCGGGGGCGTGGAGAGGCCCGCGATAGTGCCTGCGACGGCCATCGCCGCCACCGGGGCATCCGCCGCCGCGAGTGGGATGAGGGCGCCGAATGCGACCGCGTTCACCGTTGTGACCACCGCTATCACCGAGGTCTGCCCAATGCGGTCGATCACACGACCCTGAACCGGGAGCGAGCCGGCGGCGGCAAGCGAGTAGCAGGCCAGGACGAGGCCCGCCGCCGCAAACGAGCCCGTCGATCCCCGGACCAACAGGATCGTCGAAAGTGGCTGTGCGGCGATCGCCAGCCGGCTGATCGTGACGCCGGCGAGCGGTGCGGCAACGCCGGGCGACCCTAGGACGCGCTTGTAGGCATCGGGAATCATCCTGGGACGATTAGAGCAACCGGGGCCAATAAGCTCGGCCCGGTGAGCGAGCCACCTCCTGTCAGCGGCATCTCGGAGCTCGTCTTGGAGGTCTCGGATCTCGACGCCGCGCGGCACTTCTACCGGGACGTGCTCGGCTTCGAGGAGACGCTCTACGGGGAGGGCGCCGAGGGCCGCTACTGGTATCTGGTCGGCGAGACAGCGCGGCTCGGGCTCTGGACCGAGCAGGTGGGCCTGGCGGGCGGACGAGGCGGCGCACACGTCCACTACGCGTTCAACGTCCCCGACCGCGAGATCGACCGGCTCAGGGTGCGGATCGAGGAGGCGGGCGCCGAGGTGGAGGGCCCGATCCAGCTCGGCCCCGGCCGGGCGCTCTACGTCACGGACCCCGACGGCAACGTCGTCGAGTTCTGGAGCCAGGACATGGCGGAATACACCCGGGGGGCCCGAGAGGGCGGGGTGCCGGGGACGTTCCGCCGACTGAAGCGAAGCTAGCGGGGGACTCTGCGAAAGGACGTCCTTGAGGAGCACCGTCCGGTCGCCCGGGCCGAACTTCTCGGTCAGCTCCGCCTCGATCTCGGCCTGGTCCTTGCCGTCAACCGCGAGCTTCATCGCGACGAGGCGCTCGGCGGCGTCATCGCCGTTACCGCCGGCGGAGGTGGCCTGCTCGGGCTCCGGTTCATCGGCCGGCGGGGACACGGGGCGCGGGGGACTCGGCCGGCTCCTCCGGTTTCGGATCGGGATCCGGGCCGGGCGGCTGCTCCTGCTCGGTCTCGCTCTCCTGCGGCTCGGTCTCAGACTTCGGCAGCGCGGACGAGGCGGCCGCAGCGAGGGTGCCGCCGAGCTCGTCGAGCGCCCGCTTCGCGGCTTCGATCTGGCCGCGCGCATCGGACTCGGCGCGCTGCCGGATGCTCGCCGCCTCGGAGTCGGCCTGCTCGCGAACGCTGGCGGCCTTGGCCTCCGCGTCGCGGATGATCTCGGCGGCCCGCTCCTCGGCCTGGCTCAGCACCCGGCGGACCGCGTCGGCCGCCTGTGAAGCCAGCTCCTCGACCTGCAGCTCATCGCTCATGCCGGACAGCGTAATACGGCCCACCGGCCGAGGTGGCAGGATGGAGCCGCTTCGGCTCGCATGCGCAAGTGGCTCCCCCTGATACTGCTGGCATCGGCCCAGTTCGTCATGACGCTCGACTCGAGCGTCATGAACGTCTCGATCTCCCAGATCGTCGCCGACCTCAACACCTCGATCCAGGGCGTCCAGTCAGCGATCACCTTCTACACGCTGGTGATGGCGTCCTTCATGCTCGCCGGCGCGAAGCTGGGCGACATCCTGGGTCGCAACCGGGTCTTTGCGCTGGGGCTGGCCGTCTACGGCGTCGGCTCGCTGACGACCGCGCTGAGTCCCAGCCTCTCCGTCCTCCTGGTCGGATGGTCGGGCGTCGAGGGGCTCGGTGCCGTGATGGTGATCCCCGCCATCTTTGCGCTCACCGCCGCCAACTATGAGGGCAAGGATCGGGCGCTCGCCTACGCGCTGATCGGGGCGACCGTCGCGATCGCGGTTGCGGCCGGACCGCTGATCGGCGGGTGGGTGACGACCAACTACAGCTGGCGCTGGGTGTTCGCGGGCGAAACGGTGGTCGTGATCATCCTGCTGCTCTTCAGGGGCAATCTCGCGAAGGTCCCGAGGGCCGAGCACCCTCCGAAGATGGACTTCGGCGGCGCGGCGCTCTCGGCGGCCGGCCTGGGTCTGATCGTCTTCGGAGTCCTGATGAGCAGCACCTGGGGGCTCATCACCCCGCGATCTGCACCCACGATCGGCGGCACCGAGATCACGCCTCTGGGCTTCTCGGTCGTGCCGTTCCTGATTCTGGCCGGCGTCGGATTTCTCGCCGGCCTGGTCCTCTGGGAGGACCGCCGCGAGCGACTCGGACTCGACCGGCTGGTCGACACGACGCTGCTCCGGATCCCGCGGCTTCGCGCCGGGCTGCTGACGCTGGTGGGTCAGCAGCTGGTCCTGATGGGAACGTTCTTCGTGCTGCCCGTCTACCTGCAGGTCGTGCTCGGCCTGGACGCGTTCGAGACCGGCAAACGGCTCCTGCCCCTCTCGGCGGCGATGCTGGTCGCCGCGCTGGCGGGCCCCAGGATCGCCGGTCGTCGTTCGCCGAGGACCGTTGCGCAGTTCGGCCTGGTGGCGATCAGCATCGGGGCGGTGGTGATGATGGCGACGCTCGACGTGAACCTGAACGAGACGGGATTCAAGATCTCGCTGGTCCTGTTCGGGATCGGCGCCGGTCTGCTGGCCTCCCAGCTCGGCAACGTGATCATGTCGTCAGTCGATCCGTCGAAGACGAGCGAGACGGGGGGCCTCCAGGGGACCGCGCAGAACCTCGGGGCATCGATCGGGACCGCGTTCATCGGAGCCGTTCTGATCGTCGGGTTGATCAACGGATTCAACGATCGGATCGCGGACAACCAGCAGCTGCCTCAAAACGTCCGCGACACGATCGCCGCCAACACCGAGGAGGGCATCGACATCGTTCCCGTCTCCGAAGCCAAGCAGCGGGCGCTCGACAAGGGCGTGCCCGAGGATCAGGCGGACCAGATCGCCTCCGCCTACGGAGATGCTCAGCTGGTGGCGCTGAAGGAGTCGCTCGGGGCGGTGGCGGTGGTTGCCCTGCTCTCGCTCTGGTTCACCCGCCGGCTCCCCACCTCGGCGGACGACCCGAGCCGGCCGGGGAACCGGCCGCCTCGACCTGAGGCGTCCCCAAGCCGGCACTCAGCACGGCAGGAAAAGCCGCCCGCGGCCCGAACCGACGGAAGTGGCCCGAGAAGGCAATGGCGAGGCATCCCGTAAAGGGGCCCTGGGAATGTCGCGGCATCCCGGGGAGCGATGGTCACAGTTCGCCGAGAGGATCGCGAACGCGTTCGGCCTCGTCCTGCTTCTGGTCCTCGCGACCTACGTCCTCGGCTCGCTGACCCCGCTGCACGGGTTCACCGGGGCGCTGACGACGACCGTCGCCTGCCTCGCCGGGGTCGTCGGGCTGGCCGGTGCCGCGGTGCGGCCTCCCTTGTTTCGCGTGGCCCTGGTACTTGCGGTCGTCGCGGTGGTCCTTGCCGTGCTCTCATGGCTCGCCGACGACCGGCACCTGCTCGGCGCCAGCTTCTTCATCTCGATGGTGCTCCTGCTTCTCGCGGTCGGCGCGATCCTGAGGGCGGTGCTCGCCGAGACCAAGGTCGGATTTCGCACGATCCTCGGCGCGATCAGCGTCTACATGATCCTGGGGCTGCTCTTCACCTTCCTGTATGCGGGGATCGATCGGATACAGGGAAGCCCCTTCTTCGGCTCCGGCGTCTCCGTCAAGGGTGCGGACTTCCTCTTCTTCAGCTTCACCACGCTGACCACCACCGGGTACGGGGACCTCGTGCCCGCCGGGCAGCCCGGCCGGATGTTCGCCGGGCTCGAGATGCTCACCGGCCAGATCTTCCTGGTCACCCTGGTCGCCGGGCTGGTGAGCCTGTGGCGTCCCGGGAATGCTGGCGCGGCGCCGCGGGGAGTCCGGTGAGCACGCTGGCTGACTGAGGCCGGCGACACCCAACCAAGCATAGGATGCAAGCCGCTTCGCCCCCTCGACGTGGACTCGACTCAACTCCAGATACTCCCGCTCTCGCTCATCATGGTGATGGGGCCCCAGATCCTGACCGCGATCTTCCTCGTCACCAGCAAGGAGCCGGTCAAGAACTCCGGCGCGCTGCTGGTCGGGGTCGTGCTCGCCGCCTGCGTCAGCATGGCGATCTGGTTCGGGCTCTATGAGGTCCTGAGCATCAATCCACCCTCGGGCTCGGGACCGAGCACCGCCGACTACGTGGTCGCGGGCCTGCTGGCACTGGCCGGGCATTCACACCTTCCTCGGCCGACATACGGCCGGTGTCCCGAAGTGGATGTCCGCCCTCCAGTCGGCCGAGCCCAAGCGCGCCTTCAGCCTCGGCTTCCTGCTCATCCTCCTGATGCCGACCGACATCGTCGCCGTCATCTCGACGGTCCACTGGCTTCATGACAACCACGACAACCTTCTGCACGCCTGGCCGCTCGTGGCCGCCACCACCCTGCTGATGGCGCTTCCGATACTCGCCTACCTGCTGCTCGGCCGCCGGGCGCGGGCAGGCGATGCCCGGCATCCGCGACTGGCTGACCACCAACGCCTGGCTGGTCAACCTCGTCGTGATCGTCTACTTCATCTACCAGCTGGTCAAGTAGCCGTCGGCTACTCGCGCCGGGACGAGCAGGTCCGCGATTCCGAAGATGCCCTCCTCGTGCGAGGGCAGCGTCGGCCGCCAGGATGGGTCCACCGAGCGGAAGGACTCCGGGTCCGCGTCGATGATCCCGACGAGCACCTCGCCCACGATCCGGTCGTCGCAGATGCCGCCAGGCTGCCGAGGGCGTGGAGCGCCCCTTCCTCGGAGTCCAGCGGAGGAAGGTTCTCGAACAGCCGGCGGTAGCGGACCCCGTAGACGGAGTCGCGGACCCGCTCCGGCGCCAGGCACTGGTCCCGCGGGATGAGCTTGGTGCTCACGAGTAGCTCGGCGTCGGCGGGATCTCCTCGCCGGCCTGGACGGCCTGGACGACCTTCTCCGCGTCCGGAAGCCGGTACTCCTCGCCGTAGACGGCCCCCGGCCGTCGCGGCATCTCCATCACGGCGGCGTCCTCGTTCCTTCCCAGATCGATCGGCGCGTAGCCGGCATCGGCGATCAGGCCCATCACGACCTGCTTGGCGGCGACGTCGTCGCCGCAGACCCACTGGACGATCCGCTCCTCCTCCGGCCGGAAGGCCGCCTCCGCCTGAAACGCCGAAGTCAGGGTGTTGAAGCTCTTGGTGTAGCGGGCGCCGTCGACGCGCGCGGCGTGGAAGCTGGCGGCCGTCTGGCCCTCGGACGGCATCTCGGAGCTGCCGTACTGGTTGGTCGTGTCGATCACGATCTTCCCGTCCAGCGAGCCGGCCGACTCGACAGCATCGTCGAATCCGTCCCAGGGAACCGCGAAGACGACGACCTCTCCGAACTCGGCCGCCTCCGCCGGGGTGCCGACGCTCGCTGCGTTCCCGATCTCGCTCGCCAGCGGCTCGAGCTTGGCGGGATCGCGCCCACTCAGCATCACCTCGTGCCCGCCCTTGGCGAACTGTCGGGCGCAGTTGCCTCCGATTTTCCCGGCCCCGACGATTCCGATCCTCATCCCGAGCCCCCTTCGTTGCGAACGACAGGCTCGTTAGATCGTAGGCAACGGCCCTTCTCGGCTTGGCCGAGGACGAACGAGGTTGATTCAATCGGAGGAATGGCCACCGACTACGCACCGACTCCCGTTGAGGATTTCCTGGATCCCGACGATCCGGCGATGTTCCCGCGGCTGACGCCCGACCAGGTCGAATACCTGGCCGGGATCGGCGCTCAGCAGACGTTCGCCCGGGGCGACGAGGTGTTCGGTCACGGCCAGCGCGAGACCCCGCTCTACGTGGTCCGGAGCGGAGCCGTGGACATCATCGATCACGCGCCGGAGGGCGACCGCTACTTCACCCAGTGCCAGGAGCGGACCTTCATCGGCGATCTCTCGATGTTCACGGGGGAGCCGACGCTCGCCGCCGGGTACGCCGCCGGACCGACGTCGCTGATCGCGCTCCCGCCGGAGGACGTGCGGCAGGGTGGTCGCGACCGCCCCCGCCGACCTCGGCGACCTTCTCCTGCGAACCATGGTCGCGCGCCGAGATTGGCTCATGGGTCGCGGCCTGGGCCAGCAGAAGCTGATCGGCTCGCGCTGGTCGGGCGAGGCGTTCGCGGTCAGGGAGCTGCTGGAGCGCAACCTCGTTCCCTTCACATGGCACGACCTGGCGACCGACGAGGAAAGCCGGGCCCTGCTCGAGGGCCTCGGCATCGGCGAGGAGGAGTGCCCCGTGCTCGTCCGCTCCGACGACGTCATCCGGCAGGCGACCATCACCTCGGTTGCCGACGAGCTTGGGCTGCGGGCGCAGGTCGATGGACAGGCCTTCGACGTGGTCGTGCTCGGCGGCGGCCCGGCCGGGCTGGCCTCAGCGGTCTACGCCGCCTCGGAGGGCCTCAGCACCCTGGTGCTGGAGCGCTTCGCCCCGGGTGGCCAGGCCGGCACGAGCGCTCGCATCGAGAACTACCTCGGCTTCCCCACCGGTCTCACCGGCTCCGACCTTGCTCGGCGAGCGACCCTCCAGGCGCGCAAGTTCGGCGCCGTGATCTCCAGCGTGCACGAGGCCTCTCACGTGGCGGAGTCCGGGTCGGACGGACTGCGCGAAATCGAGCTGGCGGACGGCCAGCGCGTGCAGGGGCGATGTGTGGTCCTGGCCCCCGGCGCCGACTACCGGCGGCTGCCCGCCGAGAACGCCGAGCGATTCGAGGGCCTCGGCCTCTACTACGCGGCCACCCACATCGAGGCCCAGCAATGCGCGGCCGAGGATGTCATCGTCGTGGGCGGAGGGAACTCCGCCGGCCAGGCGGTCGTCAGGCTCGCCGCCACCGCGCGTCAGGTCCACGTCGTCGCCCGGCGGCCGCTCGAGGTGGCGATGTCGCGCTACCTGGTCGATCAGATCGAGGACAAGTCGAACGTCCAGGTCTGGACGGGGTGCGAGGTAAGGGCGCTCGAGGGCGATGGGAAGCTCGAGTCCGTAGTGATCTCGGGAGCCGGTCCCGATCAGCGCGTCGAGACCACGGCCGTGTTCGCGATGATCGGCGCCTCACCGAGGTCGGAGGGGCTGGTCGACTTCGTCGGCCAGGACGACAAGGGCTTCGTGGTCACCGGCGAGGAAGCTGCTCGCCACCCCGACTTCTCCCGGCACTGGAACGGGGCGGACCGAGGCCCGCTGCTGCTCGAATGCACGCGGCCCGGCGTGTTTGCGATCGGCGACGTGCGCAGGGGCTCAACCAAGCGTGTGGCGGCAGCGGTTGGAGACGGCGCGCTGGTCGTCCGCTCTCTCCACGCCGCACTCAGCTAGGCGCGGATCGCGTCGAGGTCGGCGCGGAGCTCCTTGAGCTCGTCGCGGATGCGGGCGGCCTCTTCGAAGCGGAGCTCGTCCGCGGCGGCGAGCATCTCCTCCTCGAGCTCGATGACCAGCTTCTCGAGCTCCTCCGGTGTCTTCGTAGCGGTCTCCTCGCGGCGGCGGCGCCGGCGCCGGGGCGCCTGGGACTCCATCGCCAGGAACTCGGCCATGTCGGAGATGCCCTTCTTGACCGTGGCCGCGGTGATGCCGTGCTCCTCGTTGTAGGCGAGCTGGATGGCGCGGCGGCGATCGGTCTCGGAGATCGCCTTGCGCATCGCGTCGGTCTCCTTGTCCGCGTACATCAGGACGCGCCCATCGACGTTCCGGGCGGCGCGGCCGATCGTCTGGATCAGGCTGGTCTCGCCGCGGAGGAAGCCCTCCTTGTCGGCGTCGAGGATCGCGACCAGCGAGACCTCCGGCAGATCGAGGCCCTCGCGCAGCAGGTTGACCCCGACCAGAACGTCGTACTCCCCCAGCCGCAGCTCGCGGATGATCTGGATCCGTTCGAGGGTGTCGATCTCCGAGTGCAGGTAGCGCACCCGGAACCCGTGCTCGAGCAGGTACTCGGTCAGGTCCTCGGCCATTTTCTTGGTCAGCGTCGTCACCAGGACGCGTTCGTCCTTCTCGGCGCGGACCCGGACCTCGTTCATCAGGTCGTCGATCTGGTTCTTCGTCTCGCGCACCTCGACATCGGGGTCGACGATGCCCGTCGGCCGGACGATCTGCTCGACGATCTTTGTGGACTCGGCGCGCTCCCAGGGACCGGGAGTCGCCGAGACAAGCACCATCTGGCCGATCCGATCGAGGAACTCGTCGAACTTGAGCGGGCGGTTGTCGATCGCGCTCGGCAGCCGGAAACCGAAGTCGACCAGCGTCGACTTGCGCGAGTAGTCGCCCTCGTACATCCCCCCGAGCTGCGGAATCGTCTGGTGGGACTCGTCGACGAAGAGGACGAAGTCGTCCGGGAAGTAGTCGATCAGCGTGTAGGGCGGGCTCCCCGGCGGCCGGCCGTCGAGGATGCGCGAGTAGTTCTCGATCCCCGGGCAGAAGCCGAGCTCGCGCATCATCTCCATGTCGTAGCGGGTGCGCTGCTGGAGGCGGTGCGCCTCGAGCTGTTTGCCGTGCTCCTCGAAGTAGGCGACCCGGTTGCGGAGCTCGCGCTCGATCTCGTCGACCGCCCGCTCCATCGTTTCCTCCTTGACGACGTAGTGGGTCGCCGGCCAGACCGAGACGTGGTCGATCACGTCGAGGATCTCGCCGGTCAGCGGGTCGAAGTGCTGGATCGCCTCGATCTCATCACCGAAGAGCTGGATGCGATAGGCGGACTCCGCGTACGCGGGGTAGATCTCGAGCAACTCCCCACGGGCACGGAAGGTGCCGCGGCCGAGGGTGGAGTCGTTGCGCCGGTACTGCATGCCGACGAGCTTGCGGAAGACGTCCTGGCGGTCGATCCAGTCGCCCACCTTGAAGAGCTGCATCTGCTCGCGATAGAGCTGCGGGGACCCGATCCCGTAGATGCAGGAGACCGAGGCGACGATGATCACGTCGCGACGGGCGAACAGCGACGCGGTCGCCGCGTGACGCAGCCGGTCGATCTCGTCGTTGATCGAGGAGTCCTTCTCGATGTAGAGGTCCTGTGCCGGGACGTACGCCTCCGGCTGGTAGTAGTCGTAGTAGCTGACGAAGTACTCGACGGCGTTGTCGGGGAAGAACTCGCGGAACTCGTTGCAGAGCTGCGCCGCCAGCGTCTTGTTGTGGGCGATGACGAGCGAGGGGCGCTGGAGGCGCTCGATCACCCCGGCCATCGTGAAGGTCTTGCCGGTGCCGGTCGCGCCCAGGAGCGTTTGGAAGGTTTCCTTCGACTCGAGCCCTTCGGCGAGGGCGTCGATCGCCTTCGGCTGGTCGGCCGTCGGGCTGTACGCGGGATTGAGCTTGAACTCGGACATCCACCTGAGCCTAGCTTGAGGCGATCCCGGCACGACTCGGCAGGCGACGCCATGGCCTGATACGACACACATATGGGAGGGCTGCTACTGGGACCGATGCTGCGCTACATAAGCCAGACCGAGGCGACGGTCTGGGTCGAGACCGATGCGCCGTGTGAGGTCGAGGTTCTCGGCAGCCGGGAGCGAACCTTCTGCGTCAACGGTCATCACTACGCGCTGGTCTGCCTGCGAGACCTGGAGCCCGGCTCGACGCAGGAATACGAGGTCAAGGTCGACGGTGAGCGCGCCTGGCCGGTCGACGACGGTTTCCCACCGAGCGTCCTACGCACCCTGAGCCCAGGCTCACGCGTGAAGATCGTCTTCGGGTCCTGCCGGGTCGCCGTCCCCCACCGACCCCCGTACACCCTCACCAAGGACGAGGACTCCGATCACGGGCGCGAGATCGACGCTCTCTACGCACTCGCCATGCGCATGAAGGAGCTGCCGGTCGATCAGTGGCCGGATCTTCTCCTGATGATCGGCGATCAGGTCTACGCCGACGAGGACGCCCCGGAGACAAGACGCTTCATCCGGGAGCGGCGCGGCACGGACGGCGAGCCGGGAGACGAGGTCGCCGACTTCGAGGAGTACACCCGTCTCTATCGCGAGAGCTGGGGTGAGGAGGCGATCCGCTGGCTGCTCTCGGTGGTGCCCTCCGCGATGATCTTCGACGACCACGACGTCCACGACGACTGGAACACCTCGATCTCCTGGATCGAGGACATGCGTGCGAAGCCGTGGTGGGACAGGCGGATCACAGGGGCCCTGGCCAGCTACTGGGTCTACCAGCACCTCGGCAACCTCTCCCCCGATGAGATCGAGGAGAGGGGCGTGCTGGCCCACATCAGGTCGGAGCCGGACGCCGGCCACGCGCTGCAGGAGTGGGCGCGGGACGTCGACTGGGGCAGCGAGGGCCGGCGCTGGAGCTACAGCCGCGACCTCGGGGGTGACGTGCGGCTCGTCGTGCTCGACTCGCGTGAGGGACGCGTCCTCGGCGAGCGGCCCCGGCGCATGTTCGACGACGAGGAATGGGACTGGCTTGAGCGAGTCGTCACCGGAGACGTACGGCACCTGCTGATCGCCGACACCCTGCCGATCTTCCTGCCGCAGGCGATCCACAACCTGGAGTCGTGGAACGACGCGGTGGCAGCCGGCGCCTGGACGCGGGCGATGAAGGGGTTCGGCGAGCGAGTGCGGCGCGCCCTCGACCTGGAGCACTGGGGGGCGTTCCCGCACTCGTTCGAGCGAATGCTCGAGCTGATCCGCGCCGCCGGTGCGGGGGAGCGTGGGGACCCGCCGACCTCGATCGTGACGCTGGGGGGCGACATCCACCATGCCTACCTGGCGAGGGTGGAGTTCCCCGCCAGGGACCACGTTGTGAGCCCCGTCTGGCAGGCGGTCTGCTCGCCGTTCCGGAACGCGCTCAGCAAGCGCGAGCGCCGGGTCGCCCGCGCCGGGGACTCGCGCCTCGCCCGCGCGGTCACCCGGGGGCTGGCGCGCTCGGCCGGCGTGGATCTGCCGGACGTCGAGTGGCGTCTCGAGCAGGAGCCGACCTTCGACAACCAGTTCGCCACCCTGGACATCGACGGCGATCGCATCGATCTGCGAATCGAGAAGACCGTGCCCGGAGATTGGCGCCGCCCCCGTATCGACACGTCGCTCGAGCGTCAGCTGGGTGCCTGAGGCCAGAGCACTCAAGCGGCTTGGTGAATCCGCGTGCGAAGGCGCTGCTACTGTCCCTGCCGGTCCGTTGACTCCGAAACACGGGTCGCAAGGAGGAAGTGGGAATGTCGCGCACGGACGCGCGGGCTCGATCGCATCGAGGCAAGGCAGCGATTTTTTCGGCGCTGCTGCTCGCTGCCATGGCCACCGCTCTGCTCGCCCCGTCGGGCGCTCCGGCTGCTGACCCAGCGTGCAGCGTCAAGTCCACCGCGGGGACACAGACGACCTACGCCTGCAATATCCCCACCGGAACGATCGGCGGCTACGAGGTCCGGCAGTGGTACGGCATCGCTCCCACCCCGCCCCAGAACGGGTTCATCACCCACATGGAGACGGACATCGTCGACGACGTCACGGGCGACCCGGTCCCGATCTCCCGCCTGATGCTGCACCACATCGTCTTCGTCAACCTGAACCGCCAGGACAGCACTTGCGCCGGTCAGGGCTACGTGGGCTTCGACGGCCGGAAGGACTTCGGCAGTACCTTTGCTCCGCAGCGCTTCTACGCCGCGGGCGAAGAGCGGGCCAAGCTGACGATGCCGCCGGGCTACGGCTATCCGACGAGTCAGGCGAACAACTGGGGCATCGTCGCGATGGTGATGAACCACCGCTCGAGCGTCGATCACGCCCTCATCCACTACGAGGTGACAATCGACAGCAGCTCCCTCACCGCCGCCAAGCCCTACTGGCTGGACGTGCGCGACTGCCGCGCCGACCCGATCTACAACGTCCCGAGCGTCGCCCAGCAGGCGCAGAAGGCCAAGCAGGCGAAGGGCAAGAAGAAGCGCAAGAGGAAGGCCAAGCCCAAGCCGACCTTCACAGAAAGCCGGGATTACGTCTTCCCCGAGAGTGGGCGCCTGATCGCCGGCGCAGGGCACGTCCACGGCGGTGCCGTGGGACTGACCCTGACCGAACCGAACTGCGGCAACCGCGAGGTGGCGCGCTCAGACCCGACCTGGGGCCTGCCCGACCACCCCTTCTACAACGTCCGTCCGGTGTTGCACGAACCGGGGCCGATCAACATGAGCGCGTTCGGCAGCACGACGGGGCTGCCGGTGCACGCCGGCGACACGATCCGCCTCAACTCGATTTACGACAACTCGCTACCGCACGTGCGGGTCATGGGGATCATGGTCGTCTACCTCGTCCCGGACGCGAACGTGCAGAGCTGCGGTCCGATTCCGCCCTGGCAGATTCTGAAGACGAGCCAACCGGGTCGGGCGGGACCGGTTCCGTTCAAGATCCCGCTCACCGGGCTTGACCAGAACGGCCAGGCGACCACGATCAACGCGCCGCCGGGGGCACTCCGGAACGCGGGGTCCAACACGGTGATCCCGGTCGGCGACCGTTTCTTCGGAGCACCGAACCTCCGGGTACGCCAGGGCTCCTGGCTGACCTGGCAGTTCAACGGCCAGGAGCTGCACAACGTCACCCTTGCCAACGGGCCGCTCGGTATCGGAACCGACAACCTGGACGGCGGCCGAACATTCACGAAGAAGCTCAGCCGGCCGGGCACCTATCGCTTCTTCTGCGCCCTGCATCCCGTGCAGATGCAGGAACGGGTGATCGTCACCCCCAGGAAGAAACACAAGAAGAAGCGCTAGCCGGCGTTGATGAAGTCGAGGCTCGAGGCGACCTTCGAGTAGACCGACGGGGCCGCCGGCAGCCCACAGAGCGCGCCGCCGAAGGAAACGATGCCGACCTGAACCGCGCCCGTCGGCGTATCGGCGACCAGCGGCCCGCCGCTGTCGCCGGAGCAGGCGGAGGTGTGGATCTTGAAGCGCCCCGGCTTCTTCCGCTTCGCGCCGAGGGCGCAGATCATGCTCTCCGGCGCGTAGAGGTCACTCGTATACGCCTTCAGGCAGCGACGGTCCGTTCGCGCGATCTCGAATGTCTGCTTGAGGAAGGGTGAGAGGTGGGCGCCGAACGGGTTGGTGGCGCCGTACCCCGCCACCCGGAGGGAAGCTCCGGCGAGCGTCGCTCCGGCGCTCTGCTCGGGGGTCGCCACCGCGACCGGCGCGGCGCTCGTCGGCTGGGCGAGGTTCAGCACCGCGAGGTCGTGCAGGCCGGTCTGCTCGAAGTCCGGATGCACCCGGCCGGAGCTGACGCCGATGCTCTGACCTGAGGCGTGGTCACGCAGGTTGGCGCGGCCGATGACCACCTGGAACTTGGCGAGGTTGAACCCGGCGACGCAGTGCCCCGCGGTCAGCACCTTCGTGGGGCCGATGACGGATCCGCTGCAGTGCATGTGCCCCTTCCGGAAGATGGCGACGGCGTAGGGCCACTGCGCCGGGTTGGCGGGGCCGCCCCCGACGATCGAGGAGCGAGCCCGAGGCGCAGCGGCGGTGCCGGGAGGCACCGCGAGGGAGGTCAGGGCGCAGGTGAAGGCAAGGGCTGCAAGCAGATTGCGGTTTCGACGCCTCGGGTCCATTGGTCCTCGCCGGTGCGTCCTCAGCCGAGTCCCAGCTCGTGACGGTAGTGGCGCGCGTACTCCACGCGCTTGTCGAGCACATCCTCGACGTACCCGCGCGTCTCCGGGAAGGGAATGTCATCGAGCTGCAGGCTCGAGCCGCCCCAGGCGACCACGTTGGTCTCCCCCGCGTTGTACGCCGCCAGCGCGGCGACCACGTTCTCGCCGAACTTGTCGATCAGGTAGCGGAGGTAGAAGGTCCCGTAGCGGATGTTGATGTCCGGGTCCGAGAGGTCGTCGAACTTGAACGTCTGACCCCCGCTGAGCTTCTCGATCAGCTTTGCTGTGCTCGGCGTGATCTGCATCAGGCCTCGAGCCCCGGCGTGCGAGGTCTGGTCGCGGAATCGGGATTCGGAATAGATGACCGCGGCGATCAGGTCGGGGGGGACCCCCTTCTCGGCCGCCTGCTGGCGAATGATGTCCTCGTGGCGGAGCGGAAGCGTGAACTCCTCCAGCGTGCGCTGAAAGCGGTCGCTGTTGAGGAGCAGGAAGACTCCCAGAGCCGCGACCAGCAGGGTCCCGCCGATGACGAGCGTCCGGCGCCCGCGCCTGGCTCCGCTGCTCGCACTGTTGCGGGACCCCGGTCCTGCCGAGCCTCCGCGGCCCTGCCGCGTGCTCGCTCGCCGGGGGCGCACCGTGGCGCTCATCCCGGCTCCTTCGCGGTCAGTTCCTCGATCAGCTTGCGCACCTCCAATTCCAACTCCTGGAGGGACGCATCGTTGCGGATCACGTGGTCGGCACGACGTCCCTTCTCCGCCTGATCGAGCTGCCGCCCCTCGCGCCCGGCGAGACCGCCCTGGCCGCGCTCGCGGAGCCGGACGTCACGGAGCTCGTCGTCCGCGACAACCGCCACGGTGGCGTCGAAGGCACCCTCCATCGCCGCCTCGAAGAGCAATGGGACCTCGACCACCGCCACTGCGGCCTCGGGATCGAGATTCTGCCGCCACTCGAACACGTGCGCGCCGACCCGCGGATGGGTGACGCTCTCCAGCCAGGCGAGCTCGCCACGGTCGTCGAAGACGATCTCGCTCACTCTCTCGCGATCCACCTTCCCGCCGGGGGCGATCTCCTTCCCCCAACGCTCCACCAGCGCGGCCATCACCTCGTCGTCCTCGAGGAGGTCGTGGGCCACCCGGTCGGTCGACAGCGTCGCCGCGCCGAGCCGCTCGAACGCGGCCAGCGCCTCGGACTTACCCGCCCCAATACCCCCGGTGAGCCCTACGAACCGGGTCAACCCTGGCTGGGCGGTGGCTCCTCGGACGGAGGCTCGTCGGAGGGTGGCTCCTGGCCTGAAGCGGGTGGCTCCTCGGCTTCGCCTGCGGAGCCCCCTCGCATATCGGAGGGCGCCTCGTCGGGAACGATCTCGTCCGGCGGTGCCTCGGGCGCCACTTCAGCGGGCGGCTCTGCCCCCTCATCCGGAGAGGCATCGGCGACCGGTTGGTCGGCGGTCTCGTCGGAGACGCCCTCCGCGGCCGGGGGCGCGATGTCCTCCGGGGGCTCCGCGTCCTCGATCACGACGTCGTCGCTCAGCGGACGGGTGGGCAGCTCCTGGCCCTCCACGCGCTTGACACTCAGCGAGAGGCGGCGGCGGGCCTCATCGACCTCGAGGATCTTCACCTTGAGTTCGTCGCCAGGCCGCACGACCTCCGCAGGGCTCTCGACGTGGTGCTGCGCGAGCTCCGAGATGTGGACCAAGCCCTCGACCCCGGGCAGGATCTGGACGAACGCACCGAACGCGACGATCTTGGTGACCTTGCCGTCGACCACGTCGCCCTCCTTGTACTCGTTGAGGACGCGCTGCCACGGGTCCTCCTGAGTCTGCTTCAGGCCCAGTGAGATGCGCTGGCGCTCCCGGTCGATGTCCAGCACCTTGACCCGGACCGTGTCGCCGATCGAGACGACCTCCGACGGGTGGTTGACGTGGCTCCAGGAGAGCTCGGAGATGTGGATCAGGCCGTCGATGCCATCCAGATCGACGAAGGCGCCGAAGTCGACGATGTTCGAGATCTTGCCCTCGACCACCTGGCCCGGCTGGAGGCGACCGAGAATCTGCTCGCGGACCTCCTTGCGCTCCTCCTCCAGGACCGCGCGGCGGGAGAGCACGACGTTGTTACGGGAGCGGTTGAGCTCGATCACCTTGCATTCGAGCTGCTGCCCCATGAACTCGTCGAGGTTCTGGACCCGGCGGATGTCGACCAGCGACGCGGGCAGGAAGCCGCGCACGCCGAGGTCGAGGATCAGCCCGCCCTTGACGACCTCGATCACCGTGCCCGTGACGGGCTTGCCGGTCTCGGCTGCCTCCTCGATCCTCCGCCACGCCTTCTCGAAGCGGGCGCGCTTCTTGGAGAGGATCAGGCGCCCCTCCTGATCCTCCTTGGTGAGCACCAGCGCGTCGACCTCCTCGCCGAGCTCGACCTCCTCGGAGGGCTTGACCGTCTTGCGGATCGAGAGCTCGTTGGAGGGGATGACCCCCTCCGACTTGTAGCCGATGTCGACCAGGACCTCGTCCTGGTCGATGCGCACCACCTTGCCGGTGACCACGTCCCCTTCGCTGAACGGATGAATGGTCGCGTCGTAGTTGGGGACGAGCTTGCCGTCGACCTCGATCAGCAGGTTGTCGGAGTTGGCGGCGCCGTTGCCGGTGCTCTGCGGCTGCTCGGTCGCTTCCTGCTGCTGAGTGGCTTCCTGCTGATCGGCGGCTTCCTGCTGCTCGGTGGCTCCCGGCTGCTCGGTCTGCCCAGCTTCGGTTGTTGCGTCGCCTGCGGCCACGAGCCGCACAGTGTGGCAGACGCATGCCAGGGGCACGGGTGTCGTTTACCTTTGCGAGCGATGCCGAAGCGCCTCACGAAGCGCGGCGACGAGCGCACGCCGCTGGGCGGGAACTGGGACGTGATCGTCTGCGGCGCAAGCTTCGCTGGGCTGACCGTCGCCAGGCAGCTGGCAGGCGCGGATGCGCGGGTTCTGGTGCTCGACCGCTATGAGATCGGGGAGCGCCAGACCTCCGCCTGCGGGATTCCGACCGAGTGGCTGCGCGTGATGGGGCTGGAGGCGTCCGCCAGACAGGAGTTCGGAGAGCTGGTGGTGCACACGCCGCACGGCACGTCGCGATATGAGCTCCCGTGGACCTTCTCCACCTTCGACTACCGGGAGCTCTGCCAGCTGCTGTGGGCCCAGTGCGACGCCGAGTTCGAGACGGCGAAGGTGAACGGGCGAAGCGGCGAGACCGTCCACACCGATCGGGGCGACGTCTCTGCGCCGCTGATCGTCGACGCGCTCGGCTGGCGGCGCATCCTCGCCTCCGACGGCGGCTACCAGCCGCCGGACGCACCTCTCTCGCGCGGGCTCGAGGTCCATCCCGACGGTGGCTCTGACGACCTCGAGATCTGGATCGATCGCCGCTACGTCCCGGCCGGCTACGGCTGGCGCTTCCCCGCTCGCGACGAGCAGCGGATCGGCGTCGGCTCCTTCGACCCGCGCTACCACGTCAAGGACACCACCGTGTTGCTCGCCGACGACCTTGAGCGGCCGCCCGTCCGCTATCAGGGCAACTGGATCCCACACAAGCTGCGCCGCGGGACCGAGGACGGGGTCTTCTTCGTCGGCGACTCGGCCGGGCATTGCCTGCCCTTGACGGCCGAGGGCATCAGGACCGCCTTCTACTTCGGGATCAAGCTCGGCGACGAGCTGCGGACGGTGGTCGACGGCCGCCGGGAGCGCGACGCCGCGCTGCGCAGCTACGCGGAGTTCGTCGAGGCGCACGAATGGAAGTTCCGCTCGATGCTGCACGCCCAGCGCCTCCTCCCCAAGCTGCCGGCCCGCGTCCAGCGCGCGGTGATCCGGGCCTGCGGGCGCAAGCGCTTCGTGGACTGGGCATTCGGCCACTACCTCCGCATCGCGCCGCCTGAGTTCGCGGAGGGATCCATGGCGACGAGCGGCCCCGCGGCTAGCGAACGATCAGATACGTCCCCGCCAGCAACAGAAGGACCCCGCCAACGCGCGCCGGCGTGATCGGCTCGCGGTCCAGGCCGAGAAAGCCGATCCGATCAAGCACTACGGACGTGGTGAGCTGGCCGGTGACGGTCGCCGCCGCCACTGCGCCCGCTCCGATCTGGCTGACCAGGACCAGAGCGGAGAACACGTAGGCCGCACCGAGGACGCCTCCGAGGAGGTAGTACCAATCGACATGGGCGACCTCGCCGATACCGCCCGCCTTCCCGCTGAGGACCACGATCGCCGCGAGTAGCACAGTCCCCACGGCGAACGAGATCGTCGCCGCGGCGAAGCTGCCCGTGAAGCGCCCCAGGCCGGCGTTGACCGGCGCCTGCACGGCGACGCACCCACCGACCACGGCCATGATCAGGACGGCGAATCCTCGATCCATCGCGCGTGATCTTCGCTGATCGGGCGCTCAAGGATCGTGATCTTTGGGCCGGATCCGAGTTAGAGCTCCTGAATCCACGACCACGTGGGGCCCGTAGTACCAGTGGAGGAGTGCAAGCGAAAGTGACGACCGGCCGCCTGACGACCCGCTTTCTCGGGGGCTCGGCCCTGCGCTTTCAGCCCGACGGCCGACTTGTCTCGCTCGTGCGGGACGGATACGAGTCGGCCTTCGAGGAGATCTTCCGCCGCTACGGCGCGCCGCTGCGCAGCTACGCCGCCTCAATCGTCACCGCCCAGCGGGCCGACGATGTGACGCAGGAGGCGTTCACGAAGGCTTTCCTTGCACTCCGCGGCACCGACAAGGAGATTCAGCTGCGTCCGTGGCTCTACCGGATCGTCCGGAACACGGCGCTGACCAGCATCCGCGATGAGCCGAAGCCGGCGTTCGAGCTCGACGAAGCCCAGGCGCCCGACATGTCTCCGGAGGAACTGGCGGAACAGCGCGAGGAGATCAAGCGGTTGATGACCGGTCTGCGGGGGCTTCCCGAGCCGCAGCGGGCTGCGATCGTGATGCGGGAGCTGGAGGGCCTGAGCCACGAGCAGATCGCGACCTCGCTGGGCCTCAGCGGTGGCGCGGTCAGGCAGTCGATCTACCGCGCGCGGCGCGCTCTCCGGCAGGGCGTCGGCCTGCTCGTTCCGCTGCCCGTGCTTCGCCTGTTGCTGGAGGAGGGATTCACCCAGGGCGCGTCGGCCACGGCAGTCGGCGGCGGTGCGGGGATCGCGGTCAAGACCGGGGTCGCAGCCCTGCTCGCCGCCGGCACTGTGGCCACCGGCGCAGTCGTCAAGGAGGAGCTGAAGGCACCCGCGAACGCGGACGCCAAGCCCGCGAGGACGAGCCCCGCGGGCGGCGGCGCCGGCCGATCGGTTGTGGAGCTCGCGCAGGCGATCGGCCCCGCTCGCTCGGTGCGTGAATCCGGCGACGACTCGGGACACCGTGGGGGCGGCCGCGGGTCGGACGATGGCTCCTCCGGGCACGGAGGCGAGAGCGGAAACGGAGGCGGGCACTCCGGGAGTGGCTCCGGCGGCGATTCGGGCTCCAACTCGGGATCCGTTTCCAGCGGCTCGGGCTCCAGTGGCTCCGCCTCGAGCGACTCGGGATCGAGCGGATCCGGCTCGGGCGGCTCGGGATCGAGCGGCTCTGATTCCAGCGGTTCCGGGTCGAGCGGCTCTGACTCCCCCGACTCCAGCGGGTCCGGGTCGAGCGGTTCGAGCACGGACGACCCACTCGATCTGTACGACTAGCGACAGCTAGAACAGACGGCCAGCGCCGGGTGATCTTCGCGGCCAGGTCGAGTTAAGGGACTCGAACGAATCGTTCGAGCATCGCTCGGACGCAAGCGAACGCAGAGAGGAGTCCCAGATGGGAAAGCGCAGAAGGCGGCGCCGTCGGGGCAAGATCTCCGACTCCACTCCGGCAACGCCGGGGAGCAGCAGCACCACCAGTAACAGCGTCTCGGACGCGAGCGTGAGCAACAGCAACTCAGGTAGCGGCAGCGGAGGCCACGGCTGAGAGCCCGGCTTCGCTGGCTGTTCTCGACGCCGGCGGTGGGCGAGGCGCTGGTCAGCGCCTCGCCCACCGTCCCGGTAGGCGAGATCTTCCGGCGGTTCTGGCCGTACGCGCGGCCGTACCGCCGCTGGTTGGCGCTCAGCCTTGTGCTGATCGTCCTCGTCCCGCTGCTCGACACGGTGGCCATCTGGATGTTCAAGGTGGTCATCGACGAGGTCCTGGTCCCGCAGAACTTCGGGCCATTCGTCTGGATCGCCGCCGCCTACCTCGGCCTCACCCTCCTCGCTGGAATCCTCGGCTTCTTCGACGAGTACCTGGCCACCTGGGTCGGTGAGCGGTTCCTCCTCGATCTGCGGACGAAGTTCTTCAGTCACCTCCAGGGTCTCTCCCTCGACTTCTTCGACCGCCGCCGCCTCGGCGACCTGATCTCCCGGCTCACCGGCGACATAGCCTCGATCGAGGCGTTCGTGCTCTCCGGCGTCACAGACGCCATCTCCTACCTCGCCCGCATCATCTTCTTCAGCGCCGCGCTCTTCTACCTGCAGTGGGACCTCGCCCTGATCTCGCTCCTGGTAGCGCCGCTCTTCTGGCTCGCCGCGAAGCGCTTCTCGCGCCTGATCAAGGTCGCCTCGCGGGAGAAGCGCCGACGGAGCGGCTCGATCAGCGCCGTGGCCGAGGAGAGCCTCTCCAACGCCGCGCTGGTCCAGGCGTACGGACAGGAGGACAAGGAGGTGGACCGCTTCCACCGCGAGAACGAGGGTGCCTACCACGCCGAGATGGCCTCCACCAGGCTGAAGGCGCTCTACTCGCCGCTGATCGACATGATCGAGCTGAGCGGCGGCCTGCTCGTGATCGGCCTGGGCACCTGGGAGCTCTCCCAGGGTCACCTGACGCTGGGAGGCCTACTCGTCTTCATGACCTTCCTCACCCAGCTCTACAGCCCGGTGCGGGGGCTGAGTCGCCTGGTCAACAGGGTCTACGCGGCGTCGGCCGCCGCCGAGCGGATCATCGAGATGCTCGACCACAAACCGTCCGTGGTCGAGTCCCCGGCCGCAGTCGAACTGGGGCGTGCGAGGGGCGGGCTCGAGCTCGACCACGTCACCTTCCGGTATCCCGACACGGAGCGAAACGCCGTCTCGGGCGTCTCGCTTGCGATCGAGCCGGGCGAGGTGCTGGCCCTGGTCGGCCCAAGCGGCGCCGGCAAGTCGACGCTGGCGAAGCTGCTGCTCCGCTTCTACGACCCGCACTTCGGCCGGATCCTGCTCGACAGCCGGGATCTGCGCGGCCTCACCCTGAACTCCGTGCGCGACAACATCGCTCTGCTGCTGCAGGAGACGCTGGTGTTCGACGGGACGATCTACGAGAACATCGCCTACGGTCGGCGCGACGCCACTCGCGAGCAGGTCGCGTCGGCGGCGAGGGCCGCGGACGCCCACGACTTCATCGCCGCGCTGCCCGAGGGCTACGAGACACAGATCGGCCAGAAGGGCAGGCGGCTGTCGGGTGGACAGCGGCAGCGGATCGCGATCGCGCGGGCGATGATCCGGGACGCCCCCGTGCTCATCCTCGACGAGCCGACTTCCGGGGTCGACGCCGAGTCCGGTAACCGGATCATGGGCCCGCTCCGGAGGCTGATGGGCGGGCGCACCACGATCGTTATCTCCCACAACCTGGTCACGGTCCGGGATGCGGATCGGATCGCGGTGCTCGAGGGCGGGCGGATCGCCGCACTCGGCACCCACGAGGAACTGCTGCGCCAGGGCGGGACCTACGAGCGGCTCTACGGGCTGCATCACGTCGGCACCGAGGGCTTCGCGCCGCGCGCGACGGTCCCGGCGTCGATAGCCCCATGAGCTCGTCCAACGGATTGCTGGACGAGGGCGATCTCGTAGCCACCGGTTACGAGGTGATCGCCCACCTGAGCCGGGGACGCGCTCTGGACGTCTACGACGCCTGGAGCATCGAGCGCGATTGCCGCTGCGTCGCGAAGGTGGTCCGGCCCGATCGGCAAAAGCCCCGGGTGCGCGGCCGGCTCGTCCGCGAGGGCGAGCTGCTGCTCTACCTCGCCCACCCACACATCGTCAGGGCCTACGAGCTGCGCCGCCGGCCGAGGACCGCGCTGATCCTCGAGACGCTGGAGGGCGAGACCGTCGAGCACATGATCGAGACCGCCCCCCGCCGCCTGGCGATCGCGGACGTCGCGCACCTCGGCCTGCAGATCTGCTCGGCGGTCGGATACCTGCACGGGCAGGGCTTCCTCCATCTCGATCTGAAGCCGTCGAACGTGATCGTCCAGAACCGGCAGGCGAGGGTGATCGACCTCAGCCTCTCCGCCCCCCGGGCCCGGTGTCGCGCGGCGCCGGGACGCCGCCTTACATGGCGCCAGAGCAGGCCCGTGGCGGCCACGGTTCCGCGGCGAGCGACATCTGGGGGATCGGCGCGACGCTGTATGAGGCCGCCACCGGGCTCCGGCCGTTCCCGGACGCGCGGCACGGGATCTATCCACAGCTCGAACGGCGCGCGGCCTCGGTGGCCGGGAGCCGTCGTGCTCCGGCCGCGTTCACCACGCTGGTCGCGGCCTGCCTCTCGCCGGAGCCGGCCGATCGGCCGTCGGTGGCGGAGCTGGCCGACGAGCTCGACTCCCTGGTTGGCGACTGACGGCGCGCGAACCGGGCTGGGCCCGCGCCGCTACTTCGCGGCGAGCCAGTCTTTGCCGACGCCGACGTCGACGGCGAGGGGCGGGTCGAGCTCGAAGGCCTCGGTCATCTCCCGCTCGACCAGTTCGGAGGCGGACTCCATCTCACCGGTGGGGCCCTCGAAGAGGAGCTCGTCGTGGATCTGGAGGACGAGCCGGGTCTCGAGGTCCGATTCGGCGAGCGCCTGGTGGGCGCGGACCATCGCGATCTTGATGATGTCCGCGGAGGTGCCCTGGATCGGCATGTTCACCGCGAGGCGCTCGCCCTGGCTACGGACCTGGGGACGGCCGGACCGGAGCTCCGGGATCGGGCGGCGACGGCCGAGCAGGGTTTCGACGTAGACCTTCTCGCGGGCGAACTCGATGGTCTCCTCGATGTAGCGCTTGACGGCCGGGAACCGCTCGAAGTAGCGGTGGATGTAGGAGGCGGCCTCGTCCTGTTCGATGTTCAGGCGGTCGGCCAGGCCGTAGGCCGAGAGGCCGTACGCGATCCCGTAGTTGACCATCTTCGCCTTGGAGCGCTCGCCCGGGCTGACCTTCTTCGGGTCCGAGCCGAGAATTTCGGCGGCGGTGGCGGCGTGGATGTCCTCGCCGCGGGCGAAGATCTCCTTCAGGGCGTCCTCGCCGGCGATGTGCGCCAGGATCCGCAGCTCGATCTGGTTGTAGTCCGCCGAGAGCAGCCGATGACCCCGTGGCGCGACGAAGCAGGAGCGAATAGGCCGGCCTTCCTCGCTGCGGATTGGGATGTTTTGCAGGTTCGGGTTGGTGCTCGAGAGGCGGCCGGTCGCGGTTGCGGTCTGGTTGAAGGTGGTGTGCAGGCGGCCGGTCCCGGGATCGATCAGCTCGGGGAGGGCATCGAGGTAGGTGCTCTTCAGCTTGGTGAGCTCGCGCCACTGCTCGACCTTGGCGACGATCTCATGCTCCTCGCGGATTTGGGAGAGGACCCGCGCGTCAGTCGAGAAGCCGGTCTTGCCGCGGCGCTTCTTGGTCAGGCCGAGCTCGTCGAAGAGGACCTCGGCGAGCTGCTGCGGAGAGCCGATCGTGAACTCGTGGCCGGCGAGCTCGAAGATGTCGGCCTGGAGGGTCTCGATCCGCTGCTCGAACCCCTCGCCGATGTCGGCGAGGCGCTTCTCGTCGAGCTTGACGCCTGTCTGCTCCATCGTTGCGAGGACCTCGATCAGCGGCATCTCGACCTCGTCCATGAGGCGCTCGATGCCCTGTTCCTTCATCGACTCCCGCTGGCGCTGCGCGATCTCCCAGACCAGACGGGCCTCGGCCGCCGGATCCGGCGGTGGCTCCTCCCCCAGCTCGAGCTGGCCGTCGCCGTCGACGCCGTCGGATTCCTTCGGCGCCGCCGCCAGGCCGCGCTGGGCGGCGATGTCGATCAGGTCGTAGCTGCGTCGCGCCGGGTCGAGGAGATAGGCGCCGACCATTGTGTCGTGGCGGAGGTCGAGAGCGCCTACCCCCGCGGCGGCGAGCAGGCCGTGCTGGGCGCCGCCGCCGAGGCTCTTCAGATCGTGACCGATCAGGCGGCGCTCGCCGATCGCCTGGACAAGGCCGGCGAGGTCTGGGCAGTCGCCTTCGAGCAAGCGCTTTCCGTCATACCCCGACCAGGTCTCGGCGACGATCGCGAGCGCGACCTCGCCCTCCGCAAGGTCGTCGATGCTCCCCGCCTCCGCCTCGACCCGCAGCTCCTCCTCGACCTTCGAGTCGGGGATGAAGTCGGCGCCGAGCTCCTCCTCGAGGCGTTGCAGTATCACGCGGAGCTCGAACTCGCGCGCGACCTCGCGGAGACGGCTTCGGTCCATGTGCTTCGACATCAGCCCGTCGAGGTCGAGCTCCACGTCGATGTCAGTGATCGCGGTCGCCAGCTGCTTCGAAATGCGGGCGTCTTCGGCGTGGTTGGTGAGGTTCTCCTTGCGCTTGGCGCCGGAGATCTTGTCGATGTTGGCGAGCACCCCCTCGAGGTCCCCGTACTCCTGGAGCAGCTGGGCGGCTGTCTTGTCGCCGATGCCGGGGACGCCGGGGATGTTGTCGGAGGTGTCGCCCTTCAGGCCGATCAGATCGGTGACCAGCTCGGGCGGGACGCCGTACCGCTCGATCACACCATCGCGGTCGTAGATCTTGGTGTCGGTCACGCCCCGCGAGGTGGTCATCACGCGGACACCGTCCTCGACCAGTTGGTAGACGTCGCGGTCGCCCGAGACGACCATCACCGGGAGGTCCTGCTCGCGTGCGCGCTTGGTCAGCGAGGCGATCACGTCGTCGGCCTCGTAGCCGTCGACCTTGATGTTGGTGAAGCCGAAGGCCTCGGCCAGCGGCATCAGGTGGGGCCACTGGTCGCGGAGGAGGTCGGGGCGGGGCTTCCGCTCGGACTTGTACGGCTCGTAGGTCAGCTCCCTGCCTGACCAGCCGGCATCCCAGCAGACGACCACGGCCGACGGGTCGTGGTCGATCAGCATCTTGGCGAACATCGAGGCCAGGCCGTAGATCGCGTTGGTGGGCCGGCCGTCGTGAGTGGCGATGGATTCGGGCAGCGCGAAGAACGCGCGGTAGGCGAGTGAGTTGCCGTCGATCAGGAAGAGCTCGCCGGGCTTCTGTTTCGCGCTGGAACCCTTTTGCGGGGCCTTCTTCTGGGTCGTGGCGGGCACCTATCCATCATAGGTTGGGTGCCAGAGACCTCTAGATGAGGAGGGGGCGCAAAGCCGCAATGACTGCGGAGCGGTCGTCGCTTAGCTGGCGGTGGGTGAACCGCAAGACGCGAAAACCCAAACTCTGAAGGTGGGCGTCCCGGGCGCGGTCGCGCTCGAAGGCGGAGCGGTTGCCGTGGTGGCGGAAGCCGTCGGTCTCGACGATCAGGCCTCGTTCGCGCCAGAGGAAGTCCACCTCGTAGGGGCCGATGCGCGCGTTCACCTCTGGTTGGGAAAGGCGGTGACGGTGACAGAGGGCGATGAAGAGACGCTCCAGCTCACTGCGGGTCAGGTCGGGCTCGCGCTCGAGATCCTCCGAGCGAATCAGGCGCAGGTCGAGAGCGCGGCGGACGGCGCGCTGATAGGTCCGTTTGGGAGGGTTCGGTGCAGGTCCCGCAGCGTTCGGGCCGGGCTGGTGACCGCGATGCCGTTGTGCCGAGTTCTAACACCGGCAATGAGGGAGTGGGATCGGTGAATCCTGATTCCCTTGCGCTTCTCCCGGCCTCCGTCGCCCGGAACCGTGATCTCGACAGGGCCGTCGTGCGGCCCGAGCATTCCCCAGATTGCCGCGGCGCTTCGGTGACTGACGGCCGCATTCTCGCCAAGCGCCAGTGCCCCCGCCATGCACCGACCCTCGAAGTTGAGGCGAGGGTGTCCAACTGCATAAACACCGCGATGAAGGCGGCGAAGTCGGCCGGCCCTCACGCGGCGGGAGATGCTGCGGTGGCCGATTCCAGCGTCACGGAGCTGCGCAGCCGTCGCGACCCCATGTTGCCGTGCAGCGATATTGGCGACCACCTGATCGGAATTGGCGGGTTCCGCCCCCAATACCGGGCATAAGCCGCCAACTCCGGTCCCTCTCCCCTTCATTGCCGGGTTTTCGCAGCTCCCCCGGCTCCTTGCAGGTTTTCGGCTCCCCGTATCCTTCGCGCCCGATGACTGCCTCCGCTCAGTACAGCGTCACCGTCCGCGTCGAGCTCGACGCGCGTCAGGAGCCGGTGGGCAAGCTGACGGCACAGATCGCGGAGGCGGGCGGCGCGCTGGTGTCGGTCGATCTCATCCCCGGCGCCGGGCCCGAGGGCAAGCGGGTTCGGGAGTTCACGATCGACGCCAACAGCCCGGAGCACTGGGAGCAGATCCTGCGCTCGATCGGCTCGACCCGCGGCGCCCGTGTGCTCGGCTTCACCGATCGCACCTTCGAGATGCACAAGAAGGGCAAGATCGAACAGCACAACAAGTACCCGCTGAAGACCCGCGACGACCTCTCCATGGCTTACACGCCGGGCGTCGCCCGCGTCTGCGAGTACATCGCCGAGGACAAGACCAAGGCCTTCGACTTCACCATCAAGGCGAACACCGTCGCCGTGGTCTCCGATGGCTCGGCCGTCCTCGGCCTCGGCGACATCGGACCGGAGGCCGCGATGCCGGTGATGGAGGGCAAGGCGATGCTCTTCAAGGAGTTCGCGGGGGTGGACGCCTTCCCGATCTGCCTCGCGACCAACGACCCCGAGGAGATCATCCAGACCGTCGAGCTCCTGGCCCCCACCTTCGGCGGCATCAACCTCGAGGACATCTCCGCCCCGCGCTGCTTCGAGATCGAGGACCGCCTGAAGGACGAGCTCGACATCCCCGTCTTCCACGACGACCAGCACGGCACCGCTGTCGTCGTGATGGCCGCGCTCTTCAACGCGCTGAAGATCGTCGGCAAGCCGATCGAGAGCCTGCGCGTGCTGATGCTGGGGCTGGGAGCCGCCGGCGTGGCCTGCACCAAGATGATGCAGGAGTCAGGGATCACCCAGATCATCGGCTGCGACCGCCAGGGCGCGATCTCCACCGACAGGTTCGACTACGTCGACGGAGGCATGTCGCCGATCAAGCGCTGGTATGCGGAGAACTCCAATCCCGAGAAGCTGACCGGCGGCCCGAACGAGGCGATCGAGGGCTGCGACCTCTTCATCGGCCTCTCCGGCCCGGGTCTGATCGAGCCGGACTCGCTCGGGAAGATGAACGACGACGGGATCGTCTTCGCGATGGCCAACCCGACCCCCGAGGTGATGCCGGAGGAAGCCGAGCAGTACGTCCGGATCATGGCCACTGGCCGCTCCGATTACCCGAATCAGATCAACAACGTGCTGTGCTTCCCTGGGATCTTCCGCGGCGCCCTCGACGCCGGCGCGCCTCGGATCACCGAGGAGATGAAGCTCGCCGCCGCCCGAGGGATCGCCGAGGTAGTCACCGACGACGACCTGGCCGAGGACTACATCATCCCGTCGGTCTTCAACCGCGACGTCGCAGACAGCGTCGCCCGCGCTGTGGTCGAGGAGGCGAAGGCGGCCGGACTGGCCCGCTTCTCCGAGGAGACCGGCACCTTCGAGGTCGTCGGCGGCGACGGCGCCTCCCAGGACGCCACCTGATGAGGGTTCTGGTTACCGGAGCGTCCGGGTTGATCGGGTCGGCCCTCTGCGATGCCCTGCTGGCTCGAGGCGATGAGGTCGTGGGGCTCACCCGCGATCCGGACCGAGCTCGGCAGACCAACCCGACCGTCACCTGGCACGCCTGGCGGTCGACTGCGGAGCCCCCGCCGGCGGCGGCGCTGGACGGCATCGACGGGGTCGTCAACCTGATCGGCGAGGAGATCAACCAACGCCTCACCGACGAGGCGAAGGTCCGCATCCGCGAGAGCCGGATCATCGGCACCCGCAACCTCCTCCAGGGCGTGGAGGCCTCCTCGACCGAGCCCAGTGTCTTCGTCGGGCAGTCGGCGATCGGCTACTACGGGGACCGCGGGGACGAGATCGTCGACGAGGAGTCAGATCCCGGGGAGGGCTTCACGGCCGAGGTCCCGATCGACTGGGAGGCCGCCGAGCGCGAGGCCGAGGGGATCTTCGACCGGGTGGTGATCTTCCGCACCGGCCTGGTGCTCTCCAGGGACGGCGGCCTGCTCAAGCAGCTGCTGTTGCCCTTCAAGCTCGGGGTCGGCGGGCCGATCGCCGGAGGCGATCAGTACATGTCGTGGATCCAGATCGAGGACGTCGTCGGCCTCCTCCTCTGGGCCCTCGATGACCACCGCGTCTGGGGAGTGATCAACGCGACCGCGCCCAACCCGGCGACGAATCGCGAGTTCTCCGAGGCGCTGGGCCGCGCGCTGCATCGTCCGGCCTTCATGCCGGTCCCCAAGTTCGCGGTGGCGGCCCTCCGGGGGGGCGAGCTAGCCGACGCTGTCGCCGGTGGTGCCCGCGTGATGCCGCGCCGCGCGCTCGACCTCGGCTATGAGTTCCGCCACCCGGAGCTCGACGAGGCGCTGCGCAGCGCGCTCCGCTGAGGCTCAGACGGTCCGCGGCCTCTTCGGCGCGTCGCGGGGCTCGAGCTGGATCTCCCGCTCCGCGCCCGGCAATCCCTCCTTGAGCTGCACGTCACGCTCTCGCTCGGCGTTCAGCTCGTGGCCGAAGAGGATCGCCAGGTTGGTTATCCACAGCCAGATCAGAAGGATGACAACGCCCGCCATCGAGCCATAGACCCTGTTGTACGAGCCGAACTGCGAGACGTAGATGCCGAACGCGGCGGACGCAAGCAGCCAGACGGCGAGGGCGACGAACCCGCCCGCCGTGATCCACTTGAAGCCGCGTTGCTCGACGTTCGGCGATGCGTAGTAGATGAGGCTGATCATGAGCAGGAAGAGGAGGGCGATCACGGCCCACTTGGCGATGTTCCAGATGGTGACCACCGTGTTGGACACGCCGATCGGCTCCGCCACGTCCGAGACGATCGGGCCCGTGAGGACGATGCCGAGCGCCATCAGCGCGAGCAGGAGGACGATCACCAGGGTCAGCACGACCTGCAGCGGACGAAGCTTCCAGAAGGGACGGCCCTCGCGCGTCTCGTAGATCACGTTGGAGGCCCGGATGAAGGCACCGAGGTAGCCAGAGGCCGACCAGAGAGCGACCAAGGTGCTCACCACGAGGGCGAAGCCAGCTGTGGCCCGGCTCTCCGTCACCTGGTTGATCGGCCCCTCGAAAGTGGTGGTGGCGGAGTCGGGACCGACCTTGTTGACGATGTCCGTGAGGGTGTTCGTCGTCGACTCGGGGTTGCCCACCAGCCCGACGATCGAGACCAAGGCGATCAGCGCCGGGAAGAGGGACAGCAGGCCGTAGTAGGTGAGCGTCGCCGCCCAGTCGGTCAGATTGTCCTCCTGGAACTCCTGTGCCGTGCGCTTGAGCGTCGCCCAGAGGCCGGTCTTCCGCTCGACCCCCGTGGGCATGAAGTCGTTGCCGCGCCTCTGCGTCGGGTCCTCGTCGGGGTCGGTCCTCTCGGACCGATCGGTGGTGTCGGCGTCGTCCATCCTGGTCCCTCTACGCCTTCTCGGGTGATTCCTCGCCGGGCCAGGCGCCCGTCATGCGCGCGAACCCGCGGCGCGCGGCGTGATCGAACAGGCCCTTGACCAGCCGGAAGATTGCTCCCTCGATGATCAGCGCGATCGCGAGCTTGCCGAGGCTGATCTCACGGTGCTCCGGCTGCGGCGGCTCCTGCTCGTCGACCTTGCCCCAGATCGCATCGAAGGCCTTCTGGCCGATCATGCCCGCCACGAGACCTCCGAGGATGCTGATCGGAATGAACGCGATCTTCATATCTGAGGGGTTGCCCGCCCGGCGCGCGCTGAAAACCCTCGGAATGGGGCAAGATGGAGAAGATGAGCACGATGAAGCTCGAAGGCGTCCATCACATCACCGCGATCACGGGCGACGCGCAGAAGAACGTCGACTTCTACGCAGGCGTCATGGGCCTGCGCCTGGTGAAGAAGACGGTGAATCAGGACGACCCGACCGTCTACCACCTCTTCTTCGCCGACGAGAAGGGCGACGCGGGCTCCGATCTGACCTTCTTCGAGTACCCCGGCGCTCCTCATGGGCGCGCAGGCGAGGGCATGATCCACACGGTCGCCTGGAGGTTGGCGTCGCCCGCGGCGCTCGATTTCTGGGCGGAGCGACTCGAGGGCCAGGGGATCGAGACTCGACGGGAGGGCGACACGCTGGGCTTCTCCGACCCCGAGGGCCTCGGACACGAGCTGCGGGTGAGCGAGGTGCCGGACGAGCCGCTGATCGCCGAGCAGCCCGATATCCCGGCCGAGGTCGCCCTGCAGGGCTTCGACGGCGCCCGTGCGTATGCGGGCAACCCTGAGGCGAGCCGCAATCTATTCGAGGAGGCGCTCGGCTTTCAGCCGCGCGATGACGGCTGGGAGGCCCGCGGCGATAGCCGAGGCGGCCTCTACGGCATCGATCCGCCACCTTCCGAGCGCGGGCTCCAGGGCGCAGGCAGCGTCCATCACATCGCCTGGGCCTCGCAGATGGACGAGCATGAGGCCTGGCGCGACCGGGTGATCGCCGTCGGGGCACGCCCCACGCCGGTGATCGACCGCTTCTACTTCCGCTCCATCTACTTCCGCGAGCCGAGCGGTGTTCTCTTCGAGATCGCCACGCTGGGCCCAGGCTTCACCGTCGACGAGCCGCTCGAGTCCCTCGGCGAGAAGCTCTCGCTGCCGCCCGACTACGAGCACCTTCGGGAGCAAGTCGAGCCGGTCCTGCGGCCGATAAACAACCCGCGTGTGCCCGCCTGATTCGCCGGCCGATCGCCGGGGCCAGGTCGGCGAGCTGGCCCACCTCGATCGCGAGCCCGCCGGTGAGCCGGAGGGCGCGCTGATCCTGCTCCACGGTCGCGCCGTCGACGAGCGCGACCTCTACCCCATGCTCGAGGAGCTCGACCCCGAGCGCAAGCTGTTCGGCTTGACGCCGGGCGCGCCGATCACCAACATCCCGCCCGGCGGGCGGCATTGGTACGTGATCCGGGAGGTCGGGCACCCGGATGAGCAGACCTTCGTGGACACGCTGACGAAGCTCTGCCGGTTCCTCGACGACGAGCTTCGCCACCGCGGAATTCCCTGGGAGAAGGCGGTGATCGGGGGCTTCAGCCAGGGCGCGGCCGTGGCCTGCGCCGTGGCCCTGGGAATGGGCCGTCCGCGCGCCGCCGGCCTGCTGATCATGAGTGGCTTCTATCCGATGGTCCGCGGCTGGAAGATGGATCCCGACGCCAAGCGGGACATGCCCGCCTACCTCACCCACGGCGCCTACGACCCGGTGATCCCGGTCGGCTTCGGGCGGAAGGCCCGCGACCTGCTCGAGGAGGGCGGCCTCGCGGTCACCTACCGAGAGACGCGGATGCAGCACGGCATCGACTTCGCCGTGATCCCTGAGATCCGCGACTGGGTCTCGTCGGTGATCACCGGCGAGCCCGTGATCGAAGGTCCATCCTCAGCCCGCTAGCACCTAGCCCGTCGGACATCGAGCGCCCAGCGAAACCCGCGACGACCGCTCGATCCGATATCGCTGGATCATGCACTCGGTGGTGTCGCCCTCCGAGGTGATCGAGTAGCTGCCGAGAACAGTGCCGTCCCGGTGCGCGCCGATCACGGCCTTGCGGACATCGTCCCGAAACGAGGACGCATCCGTCCCGGCCTCGCGTATTCCCTGCAGCGCCAGCTGCATCGCCTCGTAGCCGTAGGCGGCGGAGGGACCCGGATCTCGGTGAAAGCGCCCGGCGAACCTCGTTTCGAATTCCTCACCGGGGAGGACCTTCGCGTCGAGCTGCGCGCTCAGCTCCAGCGTCTGCGGAACGCTCCCGTAGATGCTCAGCCGGGCGGCTCCGGGCTCGTAGACGGCGCGTACGGCGCCGGCGGGCGCCACCGCCACTTCGCTCGGCGGCTTGCCCTGGCTCAGCCGGATCCCGTGTTCGGCGGCGGCCGATTTGAACTCGGCGGCCGCCAGATTCTGGAACGGCGACCCGTCGGAGGTCACGGCTGCGGAGGACACCCCCAGCTCCGACGCCCAGGCGGCCGCGGCGTCCACGACGACGTCGTCCGATGGCACCGTGCGAGCGAAGCTGACGTCGCCCGATGGCCGGTAGCGGTCAGGCGAATCCGGATAGCCCGCGGCCGCCGCGGTCAGGTCGACCGCGCCCGCCCCCGGAGAGACCTGGACGATCCCGGCCTGGTTGGTGATCGGAGACGAGGCGCGAGTCGGCTCGGAGTCGAGCTCGCCGATGTAGGCGGCGGTCGTGTGGTCCTGAACCGCGGCGCGGGCGTTGTCTCCGACCGCGACCGGGTCCCAGGGCTTTCCATTGGCGTCATCGAGGAAGTGGGCCCGCACCTGGACCGAGCCCGCCCTGCCGTGAGCCTCCTCGAGCGCCAGCCGGGCGCCGTCGGCGGCGTCGCGCCCCTCCGGGCCACGCGGCCCGGTCAGGGGCAGGCTGACGTAGACGGCGACGGGGGCCTCGATCCTCGCGGTGGCCGTCAGGCCGCACCCCGAGGCGCCGAGGACCAGCAGCAGCAGCGCCGCGAGCGCAGGGCGAGACCGCACTAGCCGAAGAAGACCTCGGCCTCGCGATAGAGCGACTCGGGGACCGTCTTCAGCTCGCCCGTCGCCTCGGTGAGGTCGACGAGCTGGATGTCGGTGCTGCGGAGCGCGGCCATCTTCCCCCATTGCCCCTGGTGCGCCGCATCGATCGCGTGCAGCCCGAAGCGCGTCGCGAGAACGCGGTCGAATGCGGTCGGCGTGCCGCCCCGCTGGACGTGTCCGAGAACCGTGGCCCGGGCCTCATGGCCCGTGCGCTGCTCGATCTCGCCCTCGAGCCAGTTCGCGATCCCGCCCAGGCGGACGTGTCCGAAGGCGTCGGTCGGCGCACCGTCGGCCGACGGTATGCCGCCCTTCGGCTGTGCCCCCTCGGCGACCACCACGATCGGCGAGTACTGACTCTCGAATCGCCGGACGATGTAGTCGGTGACGCGGTCGAGGTCGAACCGGATCTCGGGGATCAGGATCACGTTCGCCCCGCCGGCGAGACCAGCATGGAAGGCGATCCAGCCGGCGTTCCGGCCCATCACCTCGCAGATCAGCGTCCGCCTGTGGCTCTCAGCGGTCGTGTGGAGGCGGTCGACCGCCGACATCGCGATGTTGACCGCCGT
This sequence comes from uncultured Solirubrobacterales bacterium, assembly GCA_963728755.1. Taxonomy (GTDB): domain Bacteria; phylum Actinomycetota; class Thermoleophilia; order Solirubrobacterales; family 70-9; genus DASUPK01. The sequence continues at coordinate 196,961 of CAVSLI010000019.1, forward strand.
GTCGAAGCCGAAGGTGTAGTCGGTGGCCGAGAGGTCGTTGTCGATCGTCTTCGGGACGCCGACGACGTTGACGCCGCGATCGAAGAGTTGGGACGCGGCCCCGAGCGTGTCCTCTCCGCCGATCGCGATCAGACCGTCGACCCCGTCGGCCTCGAGGTTCTCGGCGATCCGTTCGGCGCCGCCGTCCTCCTTGAACGGGTTGGTGCGGGAGGAGCCCAGGATCGTGCCGCCCCGCGGCAGGATGCCGCGCACCTCGGGGACGCCCAGCGGCCGGCTGTCCCGCTCGAGCGGCCCCCGCCAGCCATCGCGGTAGCCGCGGAACTCGTGGCCGTACTCCCCCGCCCCCTTGCGCACGATCGCGCGAATCACCGCGTTCAGCCCAGGGCAATCGCCGCCTCCGGTGAGAACGCCTATCCGCACGCGATCAATCTACCGGCGCGGCGGCGCGGTCCTGCGGTTCAGCGCTCGGAGATCTCTCCCTCGAGCACCGGCTTGACGTCGACGATCGGCGTGCCGTCGAGGGCCTCCAGATTGCTCACCTTCACCCGCGAACCCTCGATCGCCAGCACCTCGACCGGGTGCAGCCCGATCGGATTGGGCCGGTGGTGGGATCTCGTGGTGAACACCCCTGCGGGCGGGCGGGAGGCGTCGCCGCGCGGGTGAACCGTGAGCACGTCCCGGTCCGCCCGATCGAGCCAGGTGAGGATCACCAGGGGATCGCCGACCCGAACACCCTGCAGGGCATCGAGCACGTCCGGCTCGAACTCGATCCAGGCGTCGGGCGCGCCCTCGTCACCCTGCCTGGGGGCCGAATCCATCTCGGTCAGAGGGGACTCGACCCGACCGATCTGCCTGAGCTCATAGGACAGGGCTACGGCTTGGTGAGCCAGTCGATCAGCGGCCGGGTCACCCGCAGGAGCGCGCCGGTGAAGACGCCGCCCAGGAAGAGAAGAGCGCAGACGGGCCCGGGGATCCCGAAGGCGTAGGCGATCACCATCGCGCAGCCGCCGAGGACCGTGAAGAGGACTACCTGCACGGGGGGAAGCCTATCCAGCCAGCGCGGCGCGGGTGTCGCGGAGGAAGCCGGTGACCGCGGCCACGGCGGCATTGCGATCGGGGGCATCCGCCACGGCGCGAACGAGCCTGGTGCCGATGATCACACCGTCGGCGACCTCGCCCACGTCCGCGGCCTGCTCGGGCGTCGAGATCCCGAAGCCGACGGCGACCGGGACGCTCGCCTCCTGCTTCGCGGCGGCGATCAGGCCGGTGAGCTCGGGCGGGAGCTGCTCGCGCTCGCCCGTGACACCCACGGTGGAGACGAGATACACGAACCCCCCCGCGCTTGCGCAGATCCGGGCGCGCCTCTCCGGCGGAGTCGTCGGCGCGACCAGCGGGATGAGAGCGAGGCCCCGCTCGGCGAGCGCCTCGCGGATTGGCCCCTGTTCCTCGACCGGCAGGTCGGGGACGATGACGCCGGACGCCTTGGCCTGTCCCGCCCGATCCGCGAACTCGGCGGCGCCGGTCGCGAGGACCATGTTCGAGTAGACCATCAGGGCCACCGGCAGCCGCTCGCCGACCGCGGCGCAGGTCTCCAGCACCGATCCGAGCGTGGCTCCGGCGGCGAGCGCGGCGGTGTCGGCGGCCTGGATCGTCGGCCCGTCGGCCAGGGGATCCGAGAAGGGCACACCGAGCTCGATCAGGTCGGCTCCGGCGTCGGCGTAGGCAGCGGCGACCGCAAGGGCGATCTCCTGGTCCGGGAAGCCGCCCATCAGGTAGGGCATCAGCGCTGCGCGGCCCTCGCCTCGCGCGGCCGCGAACGCGGCTTCGATGCCCGCCGCGCCCGTCCTGGTCACCGTCCCGTCAGGCATCCAGCGCCGCGAGTTTCGCGGTGACCTCGTCCATGTCCTTGTCTCCCCGGCCCGAGAGCGTGAGGACGTCATAGCCGTCGCCACCACCGTTCTCCACGAGCCAGGCGATCGCGTGGGCCGGCTCGAGGGCCGGGATGATCCCCTCGAGACGGGCGAGCTCGCGGAAGGCGCGGAGGGCCTCCCCGTCGGTCGCCGTCACGTAGGTCGCGCGCCCGGAGTCGCGCAGGTAGGCGTGCTCCGGGCCGACGCCCGGGTAGTCGAGACCGGCCGAGACCGAATGAGCCTCGAGGATCTGCCCCTGCTCGTCCTCGAGGACCGCCGAGAACGCGCCGTGGAGAACGCCCTTGCCACCGGCGGCCAGTGACGCGCCATGGTGGCCCGTCTCGAGGCCCTCTCCCCCGGCCTCGACGCCGATCAGCTCGACCGGGTCCTGGAGGAAGGCGTGAAAGCTGCCGATCGCGTTGGAGCCGCCGCCCACGCAGGCGATCACCCGCCGCGGCAGTGAGCCCTCTGCCTCGAGGGCCTGGGCGCGAGCCTCGTCGCCGATCACACGCTGCAGGTCCCGGACCAGAGCGGGATACGGCGCCGGCCCGACGACGGAGCCGATCACGTAATGGGTGTTCTCGACGGAGGCGACCCAGTCGCGGATCGCTGCGCTCACCGCCTCCTTCAGCGTCCTGGCTCCGGCCTCCACCGGGATGACCTCGGCGCCCAGCAGTCGCATCCGCTCGACGTTCGGCGCCTGCCGGCGGATGTCCTCGGTTCCCATGTAGACGGCGCACTCCAGGCCGAAGAGGGCGGAGGCCGTGGCGGTGGCCACGCCGTGCTGCCCGGCACCGGTCTCGGCGATCACACGGGTCTTCCCCATCCGGCGCGCCAGCAGCGCCTGGCCGACCGCGTTGTTGATCTTGTGCGCGCCGGTGTGGGCGAGATCCTCGCGCTTCAGGTAGACGCGGCGCCCGACGCGCTCCGAGAGCCGCTCGGCGAGATACAGGGGCGTGGGCCGCCCGACGAAGTCGCGCATCAGATCGGCGAGCTCGGACTGAAACCCCTGGTCCTCCCGCGCCTCCGCCCAGGCGGCGCTGAGCTCGTCGAGTGCCGCGATCAGGGTCTCGGGAACGAATCGGCCTCCGTAGGGGCCGAAGCGCTCCTCCACCGCCGGGCTCATCGCGATGCGGCCCTGGAGGGCACCTGGACGCCCGCCGCCTCCAGGAAGGCCTCGACCTTGGAGTGGCCCTTGCGCCCGGGCTCGGCCTCGACCCCGCTGACGACGTCGACGGCGTACGGCCTGACCAGCTCGATCGCCCCGGCTACGTTCTCGGCCGTCAGCCCCCCCGCCAGGATCATCGGCACCTTCGAGCGTCGCCTGGCAACCAGGTCCCAGTCGAAGCGCTGACCCGTGCCACCGTGGATCCCGTGCCAGTAGGCGTCGAAGAGATGGAAGTCGGTGCGGAACGCCTCCGCGGCCTGGACGTCTGCGGCGCTCGTGACCCGCATGGCCTTGATCACCTTCGCCCCCGTGCGGCGGCCGGCCTCGACGCAGAACGACGGCCCCTCCTCGCCGTGGAACTGGAGCAGCGTCAGGTTCTCCCGCTCGGCGGCGTCGATCACCTCATCGAGGGTGGAGTTGACGAACACACCGGCGATCTCGCAGCGCCGCTTCAGGACCGCGCCGATCTCCTCGGCGACCTCTGGCCGAACGTATCGCGGGCTCTCGGGATGGTGGATCAGCCCGATCGCCCATGCGCCGTTGATCGCCGCATGCTCGGCGTCGGTGAGATTGGTCATGCCACAGACCTTGACCTTGGTCATGCGACAAGGGTAAGCGCCGCGGCGATTTCTCCCTGCGAAAGCGCCTGCCGGGGCGTAGGCTGACGGCCATGACGGCGATCGAGGCCGCCTGCCGCCGGTTGGCTCTCCGGGCTCTCTCCGGCATTCGCGACGGGCGCCTCGACCTGGTCGAGCCGGGCGGAAAGCGCCTCAGCTTCGGCCCGGCGGACGCCGAGCTGGCTGCCGCACTCGAGGTTCACTCCCTGAGCTTCTACCGGGCGATGCTCGGCGGCAGCGTCGGTCTCGGCGAGGCCTACCGGGACGGGGTCTGGGATTGCGACGACCTGGTCGCGCTGGTCCGGGTCGCGGCGCGGAACATGGCGCCCCTCGACCGCTGGCGCCGGCGCCTCCACCCCGTGTGGGCGCCGCTTCAGCGGACGTTCTGGCGCGTCCCGCTGAACAGCCGTCGCGGCTCGCGGCGCCATATCTCCGCCCATTACGACCTCGGCAACGACCTCTTTGCCCTCTACCTCGACGAGTCGATGATGTACTCGTCGGCCGTCTTCCCCCACCCGGGCGCCACGCTCGCCGAGGCCCAGGAGCACCGGCTGGAGCGCATCTGCCAGGCGCTCGAGCTCGGGCCGGGCGACCACCTGCTCGAGATCGGCACGGGCTGGGGCGCGATGGCCGCGCACGCGGCGAGCCGCTATGGCTGTCGTGTCACGACGACGACGATCTCGGAGGAGCAACGGGAGGGGGCGCTCCGGCGCATTCAGGACGCCGGCGTCGAGGACCGCGTGACGGTCCTGCTCGACGACTACCGCGACCTGCGCGGGCGCTACTCGAAGCTCGTCTCGCTGGAGATGATCGAGGCGGTCGGCTGGCAGTACTTCGACGTCTTCTTCCGCCGCTGCTCGGAGCTGCTCGAGCCCGACGGCCTCCTCTTCCTGCAGGCGATCGTCATCGACGACCGGCTCTACGAGGTCGAGAAGGCCGCACGGAGCTTCTCGAACACGCTGATCTTCCCCGGTGGTTGCCTGCCGTCGGTCGAGCTGATCGAGCGCTGCATCGCGCGAGAGACGGACATGAGCATGGTCTGGCTGGAGGAGATCGGAGCCCACTACGCCCGCACGCTCGAGCTCTGGCGGCAGCGCTTCATCGCCAACACCGATCTCGCCGCGGAGCTCGGCTACGACGAGCCCTTCCGCAGGCTCTGGACACTGTGGCTGGCGATGAGCGAGGCGGGCTTCAGGGAGCGCCGCCTCCGCGACGTCCAGGTGCTCTTCGCCAAGCCGGCGCGCTCGATTGGCGCGATGGCCCCAGCCAGGGCGACCGGCGTGATGGACTAGATCAATGGTCGAGGACGGCAAGACGGTCCTGGTCACCGGCGGCTCCGGATACCTGGGCGGCTGGTGCATAGTCGAGCTGATGCGGCGCGGCTATCGCGTCAGGACGACGGTGCGCAACCCGACCCGCGAGCGGGAGGTGCACGAGGCGGTCGCCTCGGAGATCGATCCGGCGCATCGCCTCACCGTTCACCAGGCCGACCTGCTCGACGATGAGCACTGGGACAACATCATCGAGGGCTGCGACTACGTCCTGCATGTCGCCTCGCCCTTCCCCCCCAAGCAGCCCAAGGACCCGGACGAGCTCATCCGACCGGCTCGCGAGGGGACGATCCGCGTGCTGGGCAAGTCGCTTGATCACGATGTGAAACGCGTGGTGGTCACCTCCTCGATCGCGGCGATCAGGCTCACCAAGGGCGCAGAGACGAGGACCCTGACTGAGGAGGACTGGACCGACCCAGACTCCGCGGAGCTGACCCCATACGTGCGCTCGAAGACCGTCGCCGAGCGCGCGGCCTGGGACCTGGTGCAGGAGCGGGGCGCCGAGGATCGGCTCGCCGTAGTCAATCCGGGCGCGATCATCGGCCCGGTCCTGCACGACGACATCTCCTACTCGGTCCAATCCGTCGAGCGCCTGCTGAAGGGCCTACCGGGCGTGCCGAGGCTGGGGTTCAACTTCGTCGATGTACGGGACGTCGCCGATCTCGAGATCAGGGCGATGACTACCCCCGAGGCCGGCGGCCGGCGGTTCATCGCCGTCACCAAGTTCCTATGGATGTCAGAAACCGGTGAGATCCTTCGGGAGAGGCTGGGCGACCAGGCGTCGAAGGTGCCGACCCGGACCATTCCCGACCTGCTCGTCCGAGGCATGGCGCTCTTCGACGGAGGGATCCGGTCGATCGTGGGGACGCTCGGCAAGCGGACCGACCTGAGCTCCGAGCGGGCGATGGGCCTGGGCTGGTCGCCGCGACCGATTGACGACACGGTCGCGGAGACCGGAGAGAGCCTGATCCGCCACGGAGTCGTGACCGCGCCGGCGTAGCGAAGACCTAGGGCTGCGTGCTCGAGTTCGAGTCCTGCACGTGGGCGGGGCGGTCGCCGAGCTTGACCGTGACGTCCCTCTGCTGACCGTCTCTCCACACGGTCAGCGTCAGATCGTCGCCCGGCTTGTGCTCGTTGACGACCGAGATCACGTCGTCCATGCCCGAGATCTGCTTGCCGTCGACCTTGGTGACGATGTCGCCGCCGATCGGGATGGTCTGGCCGCCGATGGTCGCTTGCCCGGTCGCGCCCTTGATGCCGGCGTCGTCCGCTGGTCCGCCGTTCAGAACCTGTTCGATCAGCACGCCTTGCTGGACCGGCAGATTGAGGGCCTGGGCGATGCTCGGCGTGATGTCGCCGCCTGTGAGCCCTAGATAGGCTCGGTGGACCTCGCCGCCGTTCTCGAGCTGCGAGACCACGTCGGCCGCCGTCTTGATCGGAACCGCGAACCCGACGCCCTCGTTGCCGCCGCTCTGGCTCTCGATCTGGGAGTTGATCCCGATCACCTGGCCGGCGCCATCGATCAGCGGGCCGCCTGAATTGCCGGGATTGATCGCTGCGTCCGTCTGGATGACGTCACTGATGGAGAAGCCGTTGGGCGCCTGAATCTGGCGCTGGAGCGCGGAGACGATGCCGGTGGTGACGGTGCGGTCGAGGCCGAAGGGGTTCCCGATCGCCACTACCGGGTCGCCGACCTGCACCTTCGTGGAGTCCCCGAGCGGGAGCGGGTCGACGCCCTCGGTGTTGTCGACCTTGAGCAGGGCGATGTCGGTCGAGGGGTCGGTCCCAACGATCTGGGCCTGCTGCGTCGCGCCGTCCCCGAGCTGGACGTCGACTCGCTTGGCGCCCTCGACGACGTGAGCGTTGGTGAGGATGTGGCCGTCGTTGTCGATCAGGAAGCCCGACCCGGTGGCGGTGCTCTGTTGCTGCTGGGGCATCCCGAATACGGATTGGGTCTGCTGCACGATCTGCGAGCTGATGAAGGCGACGCCCTGTGCGTCACGCTGGTAGATGTCGTGGACCGTGAGACCCTTGCTCGATGAGCTGCTGGCGGGCCTGGCGAGGGCGGCGGGCGCCACAACCGCGGAGGACGACGAGTTGTCGCTGGTGTCCACGACCCCCGCCTCGATCAGAATGAGTCCGCAGATCAGGACGACGAGCCCGCCCGCCACCGCGGATCCGAAGCCGGTCGAGAAGAATCTCTTGACGCTCTGCACGCGGTCAGTGTCGGTGCAGGCGGTTAACCCTCTCTAAGCCGCCTCTACCGGTTCCCTAAGGACCGTCTAGAGGAAATGCTCGCGAGTCGACTCCTCGTCGGCGGTCAGCTCCCTGACCTTGGCGGCGGGATCGTCGGCGCGCATCAGCGCCTCGCCGATCAGCACTGCGTCCACGCCGACCCGCTCGAGCTCCTCCAGCGTCGCGCGGTCCGCAATGCCGCTCTCGGAGACCACGGTCTTGCCGGCGGGGACGTCGGTGATCAGCTCGAAAGTGGTTCGGACATCCACCCTGAAATCGTCGAGGTCCCGGTTGTTGATCCCGATCACATCGGCGTCGACCGTGAGCGCGGTATCCAGTTCGGACTCCTTGTGGACCTCGACCAGGCAGTCGAGGTCGAGGCCCCTCGCCTCGGTATGAAGGGCGCCCAGAGCCTCGCGATCGAGCGCCGAGACGATCAACAGGATGGCGTCGGCGCCGGCGAGCGCGGCCTCATAGAGCTGATAGCGGTCGACGATGAAGTCCTTCTGCAGAATGGGCAGCTCGCAGGCCCTCCGGGCCTCGGTGAGGTCGGAGAGCGAGCCGCCGAAGTGGGCCTCATCCGTGAGCACCGAGAGGGCAGCCGCACCTCCCTGCTCGTAGGCCCGCGCCAAGTCCGCCGGCGCTGCGCCCTCCCGGATCTGGCCCGCGGAGGGTGAGCGGCGTTTGAACTCCGCGATCACCGACAGCCCGGGCCTCGTCAGGGCCTCGCCAAACGGACGCTGCTCGGGGCGTTCGCCCAGCGCGAGCTCCAGATCCTCGAGCGGCACCTGGGATCGTCGCTGCTCCACGCCCGCCCGCGCAGCCTCGACCAGCTCTTCGATCATCGCCATCGTGTGAAGGGGACCTTAGCTCGCACCCGACAGCTGGCGGGAGCGGCCAACCAGGCGCCCGAGCACCTCGCGTGCCGCTCCCGAGTCGATCGCCTCCCTCCCCTTCGCCACTCCCGCCGGGAGGTCGGCGGCGCCCCCGGCCACGTAGATCGCGGCTCCTGCGTTGAGCACCGAGACGTCCCGTGCCGGGCCCGCCTCCCCCTCGAGCACTGACCTCACCGCGGCGGCGTTCTGATCGGGTTCCCCGCCCGATATCGCATCGAGCGGCGCCGGCTCCAGACCGACCTCGGCGGCCTCGACGAACCATTCCTCGGTTCCGCCATCGGCAACTTCGATCACCCGGGTCCTGGAGGCCAGGCTGAGCTCATCGATGCCGTCATCAGCGGAGACGACAAGCGCCCGCGCGCAACCGAGCTGCAGGAGGGCGTCGGCGATGATCTCCTGGTAGTTGCGGTCGGAGACCCCGAGCAGGTGTGCGGTCGCACCTGCCGGGTTGGTCAGCGGGCCGAGGAAGTTGAAGATCGTCCGGACCGCGAGCTCCTTGCGAACGGGGACGACGTGCGCCATCGCCTGGTGATGCTTGGGCGCGAACATGAAGCCGAACCCGATCTCCTCGACGCAGGTGGCGACCTCGGCGGGGGAGAGCTCGATGTCGACGCCGAGTGCCTCGAGCACGTCCGCGGAGCCCGAGCGGCTCGTGGCGGAGCGGTTGCCGTGCTTGGCGACAGGGCAGCCCGCCCCAGCCGCGATCAGGGCGGCGGTGGTCGAGATGTTGAAGGTCGTCGGGCCGCCGCCGGTGCCGGCCGTGTCGACCAGACCCGCCTTGTCGATCTCGACGTGGGCGGCGAGAGAGCGCATCGTGCGGGCCAGCCCGACCAGCTCCGACACCGTCTCCCCCTTCGCGCGCAGCGAGACCAGGAAGGCGGCCGTCTGCACCTCGCTCGCCCGGCCCTCCATGATCTCCGCGAGCGCTGCCGAGGTGTGGTCGGCGGTCAGGTGGGTGCCGGCGCAGATCTCGTCGATCGCGCGAGTGAGGATGTCGTTGGGCATCTCGAGCACCTCCCTCAGGCGCCGAGGAAGTTAGCCAGGAGCCGCTTTCCCTGCGGGGTGAGGACCGACTCGGGATGGAACTGCACGCCCTCGGCCGGGAGCTCGCGGTGGCGCACGCCCATCACCACGTCGCCGTAGGTTGAGGTCAGCTCGAGCTCGTCGGGAAGGTCCGGGTCGGCGATCAGCGAGTGGTAGCGGCCGGCGACCAGGGGGTTGGAGAGGCCCACGTAGATCGTCCTGCCGTCGTGGCGCACCTCGGCGTCCTTGCCGTGGATCGGATCGCCGCGCACCACGGTGCCGCCGAACGCCTCGACCAGCGACTGGTGCCCGAGGCAGACGCCCATCACCGGGGTGCCGGCCTCAGCGAAGGTGCGGACCGCCGCGACCGAGATCCCGGCCTCCTTCGGAGTGCAGGGCCCCGGCGAGACGACGAGGCGGTCGGGTCGCAGCCCCTGCAGCTCCTCGACCGTCGCCTTGTCGTTGCGGACCACCCTGACCTCCGCGCCGAGCTCGCCGAGGTACTGGACGAGGTTGTAGGTGAAGGAGTCGTAGTTGTCGATCACGAGCACTGAGCCAGCACCCCTGTGTTCGCGCTGCTCGCTCACGGCCACTCCGGCTGCTCGGCGGCGAGCTCGACGGCGCGGAAGACGGCCTTCGCCTTGTTGACCGACTCGTTGTACTCGTAGGCGGGCTGGGCGTCGGCGACGGTGCCTCCCCCCGCCTGCACGTGGACGAGCCCGTCCTTGACCACCACCGTGCGGATGTGGATCGCCGTGTCGAGGTCGCCGGTGTAGGAGAGGTAGCCGATCGCGCCACCGTAGGAGCCGCGCTTGTGGGGCTCGAGCTCGTCGATGATCTGCATGGCGCGGACCTTGGGCGCCCCCGAGAGGGTGCCGGCGGGCAGCACCGAGCGGAGCACATCCATCGCGCTCACGTCGTCGCGCAGCAGCCCCGAGACCTGGCTGACGATGTGGAGGACGTGGGAGTAGGTCTCGACGACCATCAGCTCGTCCACATTCACGGAGCCGTACTCGCAGACACGCCCGAGGTCGTTGCGGCCCAGGTCGACCAGCATCACGTGCTCGGCGCGCTCCTTCGGGTCCTGGAGCAGGCGCTCGGCCTGGCGTCGGTCCTCCTCCTCGTCTCCGCCTCGCGGGTAGGTGCCCGCGATCGGCCTGGTCTCGACCCGGCGGCCGGTGACCTTGACCAGCGGCTCCGGCGACGCGCCCGCGATCTCGAAGTCCCCGAAGTCGAGGAAGTACATGTAGGGCGAGGGATTGACCGTGCGCAGGCCGCGGTAGATGGAGAAGGCCTCGACCGGCGTCCGCGCGGTGAAGCGCTGGGACGGCACCACCTGGAACGCGTCCCCCGCGTGGACGTACTCGATGATCCGTGAGACGGTCCCCTCGAACCGGTCGCGGCTCATATTGCTCTCGAAGTTGACGTCCTCAGGGCTGGGGGCGGCCTCCACCGCCGGGACCGGCTCGCGCAGCCGCTCGCGCACCTCGCCGATCGCCTCGACGGCCCGGAGGTAGGCGTCCTCGATCCCGCCGTCCTCGACGAATGCGTTTGCGATCAGCGTGACCTCGTGGCGCTGATGGTCGAAGGCAACCAGCAGGTCGCTGATCATCAGCGCCATGTCGGGGAGGCCGACCGGGTCGGGGTTGGGCTCGCCGAGTGGCTCGACCGTGCGGACCAGGTCGTAGCCGAAGAAGCCGACGGCCCCTCCGGCGAAGGGCGGCAGCTGATCCGGCTCCGCGATCTCGAATCGCGCGAGGTGGTCCGCGGCCGCCGCGTAAGGGTCCGATGCGTCGGTGACGCGGTCCGCCTCGGCACCCGAGCCCGACTCGGGCGCCGAATCGCTCCCCCACTCGGACAGTTTTCCCTCGCTCCAGCGCAGGATCGACCGCGGCCGAAAGCCGAGGAAGGACCAGCGGCCGAGCCGGCCCTGCTCGGCGGATTCGAGCAGGAAGGCCGGCCCGTCACCGCGCAGCTTGAGGAAGGCGCTGACCGGGAGTCTCCAGATCGTCGACGAAGCGGTAGCGAACTGGGATCACGTTTGCGCTACGCGCCAGCTCACGGGCGCGATCGAGATCCGGCTCGAGACCGGGCATGATGCGAGGGCGCGCGTCAGCGCGACCCGTTTCACTCCTCGCCCCAACCGCGTTCATCGCGACCGTCTTCGGGCGTTCAGGATCTGCAGCACCTCGGCCATCGAGACGCCGCGGGCGAGCAGGAGCACCGCCAAGTGGTAGACGACGTCCGCGCCCTCCTCCGCGACGCGCTCCTCGGACTCGGAGTTGACCGCCTTGACGACCTCCGCGGCCTCCTCGCGAACCTTGTCGCCGGCCAGCCGTGGGTCCTCGAGCAGCTCGACGGTATAGCTGCCCGCCGGCCTGTTGCGCCGGCGGGAGAGCAGTGTCCGCTCCAGGGAGGCGAGCGCCTCGTACGGGAGCGCGGCCGGCTCGCCCGGTGCTGCCGGTGCGTCTACCCCCGGGTCCGCCGTCCCCTCCAGGTCCCGGTAGAAGCACGAGCGCTCGCCGGTGTGACAGGCGGGGCCGACGGGGTCGACCAGGGCGACGAGGGCGTCGCCGTCGCAGTCGTAGCGGATCTGCCGTACGCGCTGGATGTTCCCCGAGGTCGCCCCCTTGCGCCAGATCTCCCGGCGGCTGCGGCTATAGAGGTGGATCTCGCGGGTCTCGAGCGTGAGCTGCAGCGCCTCCTCGTTCATGTAGGCGAGTGTGAGCACCTCGCCGGAGCGGGCGTCCTGCATTACGCAGGGCACGAGGCCCCGCTCGTCGAAGCGGACCTTCGCCGCATCTCTGGCGGTCTCTACGACCATGATCAATCGGGTTGCTCCTGTCGTCGCACCCTCGCGTCAGTGTACGAAGCCCCTGCTGGCGCGCCTGAAGGGCGAGCTTCAGCTACTCGATGCCGAGCCGGTCGAGCAGGCCCTCGTCCTTGCGCCAGCGCTTCCGCACTCGCACCTGCAGGTCGAGGAAGACGCGGGCGCCGAGCTCGCGCTCGAGCTCCGCGCGCGCGGCGGTCCCGATCTCCTTGATCTTGCGGCCGCCCGAGCCGATCAGGATCCCCTTCTGGGAGTCGGTCTCGGCCCAGATCTGGGCGCGCACCTCGACCACGCCATCCTCGCGATAGGCGACCTCGCCGACCTGGACCTCCACCGCGTGCGGGAGCTCGTCGCGGGTGCGGCGCAGGACCTGCTCGCGAATCAGCTCGGCGAGCAGGACCTCGCTGGGGAGGTCGGAGCGCTGCTCCGGCGGGAACATGAACGGTCCCTCAGGCATCAGCTCGACGAGCGTGTCGATCAGCGCCTCCAGGCCGGTTCCCTTGCGCGCGCTGACCGGGAAGATCTCGTCGACCCCCTCCAGCTCGGCGGTCTCCGCGAGCACGGCGGCCGTCTCCGCGTTGTTGAGCCGGTCGACCTTGTTGACGGCGCAGACGACCGGCGTCTCGGCGTTCGCCCCCAGGAGCGCCTTGGCGATGAACCGATCGCCGGGGCCGATGCCCTGCTCGGCGTTGACCACGAAGAGGACCGCATCGGAGTCGGCGATCTCGCGCTCGACCCGTCGCTGCATGCGTTCCGTGAGGGCATCGCGGGGGCGCTGCACGCCGGGTAGGTCGGTGAGGACCAGCTGCCAGACGGCCTCGGCGTCGGTGGCCACGCCGCGAATCGCACGGCGAGTGGTCTGCGGTCGCTCGGAGACGATCGCCACGCGGCCGCCGACGATCGCGTTGACCAGGGTCGACTTGCCGACGTTCGGCCTTCCTGCGACACCGACGAACCCGGCTTTGCTCACCGCAGGGAAGCCATGACCTTGGCCTGCAGCTCGAGCATCTCCCCGCTGTCGGTCTCGTGGTCGTAGCCGCAGAGGTGGAGCGCGCCGTGCACCGCGGCCTCGGTGATGTCGGTCGCCTTGGCGGGGCAGATGAAGACGTCGCCGAGCTCCCGTGGGCCCGAGCCGTGCTGCTGATCGTCGATCGGGAAGGCCAGCACGTCCGTCGCCTCATCCACCCCGCGGGCGGCGTAGTTCAGCGTACGCATCCGGCCCTCGCCGACGATCTCGACGCCGATGTGGCCGTCGCTCACCCCGGCGGCGTGCAGGGCGGCGCCGACGGCTCGCCTCAGGTCGCCGGGGACGTCCGAGAGGTCGATGTCACTCGCCCCTGGACTCGTCGGGCCGGGTGCGGCTCTCGGCCTCGCCGTAGGCGGCGACGATCCGCTGCACGAGCTTGTGCCTGACGACGTCCTCGCCGCCGAAGCGGATGAAGTTGATGTCCTCGACGCCGGTGAGGATGTCGCCCACCTCGACCAGGCCCGACCGCGAGCCCCTCTCCAGGTCGATCTGGGTGATGTCCCCGGTGACGACGAACTTGGAGCCGAATCCGAGGCGGGTGAGGAACATCTTCATCTGCTCCGGGCTCGTGTTCTGAGCCTCGTCGAGGATCACGAAGGAAGAATTGAGCGACCGCCCCCGCATGAACGCCAGCGGCGCGACCTCGATCGTGCCGCGCTCGAAGTAGGAGTTGACGCGCTCCGGGTCGAGCATGTCGTAGAGGGCATCGAAGAGGGGGCGCAGGTAGGGGTCCACCTTCGCCTGGATGTCGCCGGGCAGGAAGCCGAGCCGCTCGCCGGCCTCCACCGCCGGACGGGTCAGGATCACGCGCTGAACGTCGCCGCGGGAGAGAGCGGCGGCGGCCATCGCCACTGCCAGGAAGGTCTTGCCGGTACCGGCCGGGCCGATCCCGAAGGTGATCGTGTGCCTGCGGATCGAGTCGACGTACTGCTTCTGGTTCACGGTCTTGGGAGCGATCCGCGTGTTGCGGTGCTGCCAGACGACGTCCTCGAGGATCTCGGCCGGGCTCTCGTGCTTGTCGAGCGCGCCGGTGACCGCCTCGATCGTCCCGGGGGCGATCTCGTGGCCCTGCTCGATCAGGTCGACGAGCTCGCCCACCACGGTCTCTGCCGTGCGAACGTCACCGGCGTCTCCATCCAGGGTGAGGACGTTGCCGCGCAGGAAGAGGTCGACTTCCAGGTGCCCCTCCAGGCTCTTGAGGACGGCGTCCTCGGAGCCTGCCAGCTCCGCAGCAACGGTGTTCTCGATCGTGAGCTGCCTACGCGCCAAGTCGCTCGCGCACCGCCTGGCTGACCCGCTTGCCGTCGGCTCGCCCGCCGACCCTCGGCATCAGCACCTTCATCACGCCCCCCATCTCCTTCGGCTCGCTGGCGCCCGACTCCTCGATCGCTTCGGCGACCAGCTCGGAGAGCTCCTCGTCCGAGAGCTGCTCGGGCAGGTAGCCCTCGATCAGCTCCGCCTCCGCCTCCTCCGTCTCGGCCTGGTCGGTGCGGTCGCCCTCGCGCAGTGCCTCGGCGGCGTCGAGACGGCGCTTGCGCTCGCGTTGGAGTGCGGCCACCTCGTCGCCGTTGCCCTCCTTCCGGTCGGCCTGGAGGGCGTTGACGAGCATGCGGAGCTGGCCGACCCGCTGACGCTCGCCGGCCTTCATCGCGGTCTTCACGTCCTCCTGGACCTGCTCGAGGATGCTCACCGGCTAAAGCGTAGTCGGAGGGGTGGCTGCGCCGTTCGTCTCGAGGCCGGCCGCGCGGAGGACGATCGTGAGCGAAGCCTGCGGGCCCGGCCAGCCCTGGCGGACGAGCGCGCCGCCGCCGCCATGGACGACCAGGCGGAGCGCCAGTCCCAATAGCACGGCATCGTCCAGTTGACCGATGCCGGGCAGGAAGTCCGGGACGAGGTCGATGGGGACAGCCAGGTAACCGAGAACGAGGAACAGGACCGCCCTCCTCGCCCGGGAGATGCGAGCGTCATGGGCAAGCCGGCTGACGAGGACGAGGCAGTCTGGGATGAAGCCAGCCAGAGCGCGGGCGTCCTCCCGGCGGCCGGCTGCGATCAGGGCAGCGACGCCGACGAGGTAGGCACCCAGAACAATCAAAAGGAAGCCCCAGGGCCAGAACGGCACCTTCTCCGGAGTCAAGGCAGGTCGACCCGCTCGATCTCCCCGAGGGGCATCTGCAGGAACCGCGTCCCGAGTTCGCGGAACGCCGTGGCGTCCCCGGTGCATAGAAACCGATAGGTGCCCTCCTCGTTGCCGTTTTTTCCGAGTCTCGCCTCCTCCAACGCCCGTTCGGCCGTGGCCGCGATCGCGTGTCCTGCGGTCACCAGGCGCACCTCGCGTCCGAGGACACGTTGGAGCATGGGCCGGACCAGCGGGTAGTGCGTGCAGCCCAGGATCACCGTGTCGACCTCCGCGCGCTTCAGCGGCTCGCAGTAGGAGCGCACCATCTCGACCACGCTCTCCTCGAATGGGAAGCCGCGCTGGATCACCGCGGCCAGGTCCGGAGCCTCCACCTCGGTGACGGTGAGCGCCCGCTGCTGGTTCGCGAGCGCGCGAAGATAGGCCCCGCTGCGCACGGTCGCCGGGGTGGCCAGGACGCCCACCTTGCCGGTCTGGCTCAGAGCCGCGGCGATCTCCGCCTCGGGCTCGATCACGGCCACGACCCCGATCCCGGCCTCCGCCGCGATCCTTCTGGCCGCCTCCTGGCCCGCCGAGGCCGCCGAGTTGCACGCGATCACCAGCAGCTTCGCGCCGCGCTCCAACAGGAAGCGGCTCACCTGCTCGACGTGGTCGCGGAGCTCATCGGCGGTCCTGGCCCCATAGGGGAATCGGGCATCGTCACCGAGGTAGACATAGTCCTCCTCGGGCAGTGAGACCAGGCACTCGTGAAGCACCGTGAGCCCGCCGACCCCGGAGTCGAACATTGCGATCGGCAGCTCGGGGGTTGCCTCGGCGGCCATCAGCCTGCCGCCTCGCCGCGCAGGAGCAGGGCCGCCCACTCGTGCTCGGTCTGCCGCCGAGCTTCCTCGAGTCCGACCGCCGCGAACGCCTGGGCGACCTCGCCTATCTCGCTCTCCAGCATTCCCGAGCAGACGAGGTGCTGCGGAGAATCGCCGAGCCGTTGCAGATGCCCGGCGCAGTCCTGGAGCAGGTTCCCGGTCAGGTTGGCTACGACGGTCGGGGCGAGCGGCGGAGGGGTCTCGCGCACGTCGAGTCGCCCGAGGGCGAGTTCCACCCCGTTCGCCTCCGCGTTGGCCTGCGCTGTCTCGAGCGAGGCCTCCTCGCGGTCGCAGCCCGTGACCGGGGACCAGCCCAGCTTGGCCGCCGCGATCGCGAGGACGCCGGAGCCCGTCCCCCAGTCGGCAATCGGGCCGGACGCCTTCCCAGCGGCTTCGAGCTCGATCAGAAGGGCGAGGCTGAGGCGAGTCGTAGGGTGGCCGCCCGTGCCGAACGCGCGCCCAGGGTCGACAACGATGTCGATCAGGTCGTCCTGCGGATCCCACCAGGACGGGCGAACCCCGATCCTGCCCGCAACCTCGATCGGACGGTGGAAGTCGGCCCAGCGATCGGCCCAATCATCCGGAACCGCGGTCGTGGTGACGTCGACCAATGCGCCCCCCGCCGCGGCCTGCAGCTCACCCAGGTCCGGCACCTCGCCCGCCGGCCCGTAGACCGCGAACTCCACCCAACCCGGGCCGCGCTCCTCCTCGAGCCCGTTGGGCGCCAGCTCGAGCAGGTTTGCCATCACCCGCTCCGCGAACTCCGGCTCGCAGCGCACCGCGAGTCGGATCATCTACGCCGGGAGGGCAGGCCCTCGCCCAGCGTCTCGGCGAGGCGCTCGGCCGCCCCCCGTTGCTCCGGGTCGAGGTCGGTGGGCACCACCAGCTCGAAGACCACGTGCTGATCGCCGCGACGCCCGCCGCGCAGCGGTGGCAACCCCCGTCCGCTGAGCAGTCCGATGTCGCCCTGCTGCGTGCCCGCAGGGACCTCGATGGCGACCTCGCCCTCGAGCGTGGGGACGAACACCTCACCGCCCACCATGGCGGTGGTAACGGGGACGTCCGCGCGGGTGATCAGCTCGGTCCCCTGGCGGGTGAAGCGCTCGTCCGGCTCGACCCTGATGTCGACATAGAGGTCGCCCTGCGTGCCGCCGGAAGCGCCCGCGTGCCCCGCCCGGGAGATCCGAATCCGCTGGCCGTCCTCGATCCCCGGCGGGATGTCCACCTCCCAGGTGCGCATCTCCGTCACCCGCCCCGGGCCACCACAGCGCTCGCAGGGCGTCTCCGGAGTGCGTCCCTCGCCACCACAGCGATCACACACCATCGCCCGAACGACCTGTCCGAAGATGCTGCGGCTGACCTTCCGGAGCTGGCCCGTGCCCTCGCACTTCGGGCAGGTCTCGATCGGCGTGCCCGGCTCGGCACCGTTGCCCCGGCAGCGTTCGCAGACGCTGACCGCCTCGAAGGAGATCTCGCGCTTCTGCTCCTCGAGGACGTCCTCCAAGGCAATCTCGACGACCGCCCCGACGTCGGCGCCCGCGTCCGACCCGCGACCGAAACCGCCGAAGAACGGATCGCCGCCTCCGAAAAGCGCGTCGAAGATGTCCTGGAAGCCGCCGAAGCCGGCCCCTGGCTCAAATCCGCCAGAGCGGAGCCCTTCGTGGCCGAAGCGGTCATAGGTCCGCCGGCGCTCGCCGTCGGAGAGCACCTCGTACGCCTCCGCGGCCTCCTTGAACTTCTCCTCGGCCTCGGGGTCGTGGGCGTTGACGTCCGGATGGAGCTCACGGGCAAGCTTGCGAAACGCCTTCTTGATCTCTCCCCCCGAGGCGCTCCGGTCGACGCTCAGCACCTGGTAATAGTCGCGCTTCGGTCGTTGCCATCCGGCTGGACTACTCGTCGTAGACCGTTTCGAAGAACCGGGAGAGCTCGCCGGCGGCCCCGCGCACGCTCGCGATCGCGGTCGCGTAGTCCATTCGCAACGGCCCGATTATCCCGACCGACCCGAGGTTGCGGTAGCCGAGGCCGTAGTTGGCGCCCACGACGCTCACCGAGCGCAGCTCCGGCGCAGGGTTCTCGCCGCCGATCCAGACGAAGACCGAGCGCTGGTCGATGGCGGTGCGAAGGGCCCGCAGGACGTTCACGCGGTGCTCGAGCGCCCGCATCAGGTCGTCCGCGTGCGGCAGGTCGGCGGAATGCTCCTCCGAGAGCAGGCGGGCGGCGCCGTCGACGTAGAGCGTGTCCTCGGCCGACTCCTCCAGGTCGGTGAAGGCGCTCGAGATCTCACTGATGAAGTCGGTCTCCTGTCGGCCCAGCCCGGCGTCGCGGAGCCGGTTCACCGCCATCCGGGCCCCGAGGCCGAGCCCGGCGAGCCGCTCGTTCAGGTAACTGGCCGCCCACTCCACCAGGCCGGGATCCACCTCCTCGTCGAAGGTGAATGCACGCTTGGTGACACCCCCGTTCGAAGCGATCACGACAACCATCACCATCCGAGGTTGCAGGCGCAGCACCTCGATCCGATGGATGGTCGCGGTGTGGAGCGGCGGCGCGGTCACCAGGGCCACGAGGTCCGTGACCTGGGAGAGGGCCGTGGTCGTGTCGCGAATCGCGACATCGACCTCGCGGCGCATCCGCGAGAGGCCCAGCTCGTCGGAGGTCGACCGGGGGAGCCTCTCCTGGCGCTCGAGAAGCCGCTCCACGTAGAAGCGGTAGCCGCTGTCGGTCGGGACCCGCCCGGCGGAGGTGTACGGATGGGTGAGGAAGCCCTCGTCCTCCAGGCTGGCGAGCTCGGCCCGCACGGTCGAGGAGCTCCAGGCGATGTCGGCGCGGTTGGCGAGCGCGCGGGAGCCGACCGGGCGCCCGTCATCCACGTAGCGCTCGACGACCAATCGGAGGATCTGGCTCTGGCGTTTGCTCAGCACAAGGCCACTAAGGATAGGAACGCCGAGCTACGGGAGATGAAGCTCAGCCTCCGCGTTTCGGATCACCCGGTTTTCGCCCTGAGTGGCGACGGTCTCGACCACGACGCGGTCGCCGCCGGCCTCCTTGACCGTGCCGCTGACGACGAGTTCCTGCTCGGGGAATCCCATGCCCCTGAACTGGACCGAGAGGCGCCTCAGGGCTCGGGGATCGCCCTCGGCGAGCTGGGCGTTGGCACGCGCCACCTGGGCCATCATCCAGAGCCCGTGCAAGATGTTCCCGGGCAGACCCACCTGCCTGGCGAACTCGGGGTCGATGTGGATCGGATTGAAGTCGCCCGAGGCGCCCGCGTAGCGGTGAGGCAGGTACTTGTCGGGCGTCACCTTGAGCTCCGGGATGGCGTCGCCGGGTCTCAGATCGGTGGGCATCAGACGCCCCTCACGATGTTGGTCCAGGTTCCCCTCACCGTCTGCTTCCCATCCTGGTTGGTCGAGACGGTCTCGAAGACGTAGAAACCCTTGCCGTCCCTCTCGTAGATCTCCGCACAGCTGGCGGCGGTGGAAATCACGTCGCCGTCGCACACGGGCTCGTCCCATTCGAACTCCTGCGAGCCGTGCAGCATCGCCGCCAGGTTGATGCCGATCTCCGGGTCAAGGATCGCCGGCGCCATTGCACGGGCGCTGTAGACGACGCAGAACATCGGCGGGGCGACCAGATCGTGGAAGCCGGCAGCCTTGGCGGCCTCATGATCGTGGTGCACCGGGTTTGCGGCCCCGATCGCGTTGGCGAACTCGCGAACCTTCTCCGCCCCGACCTCGTAGGTGGCCGGGTCCCACCGCTTCCCTATCCCGTCCGTCTTGACCGCCATCGGCCGCGGGATTCTAGGAAGAGCGAGGATTTGAGGGCGTTCTCGGCGGCTAGGGTAAGTATCGAGGGTGTCTCCGTTCCTCACCACCAGGGATCCACAGGGCGGAATGCGCTTCCGCCCGTTCGCCATCCCGCTGATCATCGCGGTGATCTGCACGGCCGTCGCAGCCGCTATGTCGCTCTCCGGCACCGAGATCGGGGCCGGGCTCGGAATGGCGGTTGGGGCTGTGGCCGCGACCTCGCTGGTGGCGTTCGCGGCTCGGGCGAAGCCCGACGGGAAGCTCGAGGTCGCATCGAGCGAGGACGCGGGCCATCGCGTCCTGGTGCTTGCTGTGGCGGAGGCGACACCCGCGACGGCGCAGCGAATCGCTGACATCACCGGGTCCCCATCGGACGTCCGGCTTGTCGTACCTGTACCGAGCCATCGGCTCGACCGCTGGCTCTCGGCCGAGGACGACGCCCGTTACGAGGCGGAGGCCCGCCTGGCCCGTTCGGCCGGCGTCCTGGTCGCTGCGGGGCTTCCCGTGAGCGGCTCGGTCGGCGATGCGGATCCCGCACAGGCGCTCGAGGACGAGCTGCGCGGCTACCCCGCGGACGAGGTCGTGCTCCTCGGCAGCGGTGACAAGGATCCGCTGGGGAAGGTCGAGTCGAGGCTCGGGCTGCCGCTGCGGCGCGTCGCCGCCTAGAACGCCTCGCGCGGTCGCCCTCCCGCCCAGCGGCAAGAAGTTCGGCGTGCATCTACCCGCCCGGGAGACGGGACCGGCTACCCGGGCGCTTCCCGCCGCTCGGCCATCGCAACGGCCTCCTCGGGCGTGGGAAGCATCGCCAGATATGTGCACTGGCCCTCGCCGTTTACGTCGAACAAGAAGGCGAGCTGCATGCTCACCTCGATTCCGCCGCGGCCCCGGCCCTCCTGGTGGACGGTCGTGACGACGTGCCGTTCCCCGACCGGGGTGTTCTCGGTCACCTCGGCGCTGACCTCCTCCCATGCATCGGTCCAGGCCGTGATCCAGGAGACGAACCCAGCGTGTCCGGAGTACTGGCCCGCGTTCGCCAGCTCGGGGGAGGCGTACACCTCAACGTCATCGGAGAGCGCGGCCAGCATTCGCGCCACGTCACCGTCGTTGAAGGCGTCCATGCCGCCATGGGCCAGCGCCAGGCGCTCGTCCCTACTTGCCATCGCCGTCCATCTCCAGAACGGCGAGGAACGCCTCCTGTGGCACCTCGACGGCGCCCACCTGCTTCATCCGCTTCTTGCCCTTCTTCTGCTTCTCGAGCAGCTTCCTCTTGCGGCTGACATCGCCGCCGTAGAGCTTCGCGGTCACGTCCTTGCGCACGGCCTTGACGGTCTCCCGGGCGATCACGTTGGCGCCGATCGCGGCCTGCACCGGCACGTCGAACTGCTGCCTCGGGATGGTCTTGCGGAGCCGCTCGACCAGGTTGCGCCCCTGGTCGTAGGACGCCTCCTTGTGGACGATCAGCGAGAGCGCGTCGACCTTGTCGCCGGCGAGCAGAACGTCGAGTTTGACCAGGTCCGACGGCCGGTTCCCAATCGGCTCGTAATCGAGGGACGCGTAGCCCTTGCTACGTGACTTGAGCTGGTCGAAGAAGTCGAGCACGATTTCGGCCAGCGGCAGGTCGTATTGGACCTGCACTCGCGCCGGCGAGAGGTAATGCAGCCCGACGTGCTCGCCGCGGCGCTTCTGGCAGAGCTCCATCACGGCGCCGACGTAGTCGTTCGGGGTGATGATCGTTGCCCGGATGTAGGGCTCGGAGATCGACTCGATCGAGGCCGGATCGGGCATGTCGGTGGGGCTGCGGACCTCGACCACCTCCCCGGTGTTGATCAGCCTCACCTCGTAGCGCACGTTTGGGGTGGTCGCGAGCAGCTCGAGGTCGTATTCGCGCTCCAGCCGCTCGCGGACGATGTCCATGTGAAGCAGGCCGAGGAACCCGCAGCGGAATCCGAATCCGAGAGCGTCGGAAGTCTCGGGCTCATAGGAGAGCGCGGCGTCGTTCAAGGCGAGCCGGTCGAGGGCGTCCCGCAGGTCTGAGTAGCGGTCGGTGTCGATCGGAAAGAGGCCGCAGAACACCATCGGCCGGACCTCGCGGTAGCCGGGCAGCGCCTCCGCCGCCGAGCGCTCCCGGCTTGTCAGCGTGTCGCCGACACGGAGCCTGGTGACGTCCTTGATACCGGTGATCACATAGCCGACCTCGCCCGCGGCCATCCCCTGCGCCGGCGTCATCTTGGGGGTGAAGAACCCGATGTCGTCGATCTCAGCCTGCGTCCCCGCCTGCATCGCCTTGATCGGCTCGCCCTTGGAGAAGCGCCCGTCGACCATCCGAACGTATGCGACCACGCCGCGGTACTGGTCGAACTCGGAGTCGAAGATCAGCGCCCTCGATGGCGCCTCCGCCTGTCCGTCGGGCGGCGGGATCCGCCGTACGATCGCCTCGAGCACTTCGGTGACGCCCTCCCCGGTCTTCGCGGAAATCCGGAGCGCCTCGGAGGGATCGCCGCCGAGCAGGTCGGCGACCTGTCCGGCCACCCCGTCGGGGTCCGCGCCTGGGAGGTCGACCTTGTTGAGGACGGGGATCATCTCCAGGCCGGCGTCGATCGCCGCGTAGGCATTGGCGACCGTCTGTGCTTCGACGCCCTGCGCCGCATCGACGACGAGCAGGGCGCCCTCGCAGGCCGCGAGGCTGCGTGAGACCTCGTAGGAGAAGTCGACATGCCCGGGTGTGTCGATCAGGTGCAGGTGGTAGGTCTCGCCGTTGGCGGCCGTGTAGGCGACGCGCACGGCCTGTGCCTTGATCGTGATCCCCCGCTCGCGCTCGAGCTCCATGGAGTCGAGCATCTGCGGCACGTGAGCGCGCGCGTCGACGGCACCGGTGAGCTCGAGGATGCGGTCGGCGAGCGTCGACTTGCCGTGGTCGATGTGGGCGATGATCGAGAAGTTGCGAATCCGATCCATGAGCGGCCACCAGCCCGCTCCACTTGGAGCGCTGCTCAGCGGCGCGCCTGATGTTAGGCGGGCGCTTGTGGCCGCGGTCGTAGGGCGAAGCCGTCAGCCTGTGCGCAATTCCCGCTCGCCGATCCCCTCATCCAGCCGGCCGCCGTTAGAGTCCCGCCGAGATGGAGTGGGGCCAGGGGCGCTACGAGAGGATCGCCGAGCAGCTTTTGCCCGCCGCCGAGGTCGTGGTCGAGAGCGCGCGGCTCTCGCCCGGCGAGCGCGTCGTCGACGTCGGATGCGGGACCGGGAACGCCGCCCTGCTTGCGGCAGAGCGGGGTGCGGGCGTCACCGGCGTCGATCCGGCCCAGCGGCTCCTCGACGTCGCGGCGGCGACCGCGGCGGAACGTGGGCTCGAGGCCACCTTTCTGCCCGGTGAAGCGGCTGACATGCCTCTCGAAGACAACAGCGCCGACGTCGTCCTCTCGGTCTTCGGCGTGATCTTTGCGCCGGACCCGGTGGCGGCGGCAGCCGAGATCGACCGAGTCAGCGCCCCGCAGGCGCGGGTCGTGCTCGCGGCATGGATCCCGGGTGGCCCGATTTCGCAGGCGGTTCGCCTCTCCCGGCGAACGATGGCCGAGATCCTCGGTCAGCCGCCACCGTCCGCACCCTTCCCGTGGCACGAGCACGATGCGCTGTCCGACCTGTTCGAGCCGCACGGGTTCTCGGTCTCGCTCACCGAGCACAGTCTCGCGTTCGGCGCCCCGTCCGTCGACGAGTTCATGCGGATCGAGGGAGAGAATCACCCACTCGCGATCGCGGCGCGGCCGATCCTCGAGGGCGCCGGGCGCGCGGAGGAGATTCGCGAGGGAATGCGCCGGATCTACGAGGAGGGCAACGAGGACCCGTCCGGCTTTCGGGTGACAAGCGGCTACGTGGTCGCGAAGATCACGCGGTCGGCTTGACGGCGGCCTCGGAGGGCGGCCCGTAGCGGGCGACGATACGGTCGTAGTTGATCCGCATCAGCCCGATGACGTCGTCGACGTCCTCCTGGCCCTCGACCCTGCGCGCTGCCATTGCGTTCTTCCCCGGGAAGACCGGGTGATCGACGACCATCCCACGCTCCCGCAGGGTCGTCCCGAGATCCTTCCCAAACGCGAAGTGCGCGGCGTGGTCGCCGTGTAGGTGGCCGACCTCGTGGCTGTTCACGTAGAAGCCCCATTCACCGCGCTTCCCGTAGCCCGCCTCCACGCCGGGCCAAGCCGTCACCGTGTCTGTGATCTGCTGACTGGGTGATCGCCTCTCTTCGCTCATCGGTCCTCCTCGGGCTATTGGCGCACTCGAGACTACAAGCTCAAGTGAGCTTGAGGTCAAGGGCGATTCGTGCTTTCCTCCCCGGGGTGAACGATCTGCTGACGATCGGCGAGGTCGCCAAGCGAAGCGGCGTCGCGGCTTCCGCCCTCCGCTTCTACGAGGACAAGGGGCTGATCAGCTCCGAACGGGCCGGCTCGGGCCATCGCCGCTACCAGCGGGCCGTACTACGACGGATCGCCTTCATCGTCTTTGCTCAGCGGATCGGCCTCACGCTCGAGGAGATCAAGTCGGAGCTCGACAAGCTGCCCGGCGATCACGCGCCCAATCGCCGGGACTGGTCGCGTCTCTCCGCCGGCTGGACGTCGCGCGTCGACGAGCGGATCGCCGAGCTACAGCGGCTGCGCGCCGGGCTGACCGAGTGCATCGGCTGCGGCTGCCTCTCGCTGGACCGCTGCCAGCTCGCCAACCCGGGCGACCGCGCCGGCCGCTCCGGCCCGGGGCCGCGCTACTGGGTGGGCGACCCGAGGCCCGCCTAGGAGCCTCGTCTCCGACGACCCTCGATGCTGCCTCAGATCCGCCGCAGTAGGCGCACAATCTGGTTGGCCTCCGGGACGCGCAGGACGAGCGTCGCCGCGACGTAGGTCGCAAAGCCCGCGGCCAAGGCCACGCCGAGCGAGACGATCTGGGCGATCAGGCCGCGGCCCAACGCTTGGTCGAGCCCGTACCAGACCAGGTAGCTCACCCCGGCCAGCAGCGCGGCCGCGACGATCACCCGCATCGCCGTGTCGACGAGACGCGGCAGGTCGAGCCCGCCCAGCTCTCTTCGCAGGATCACCGCCTGCGCGACCACGCTGGAGATCGTGGCGATCACAGTGGCCGCCACCACTCCGCCGATCCCGAAGGGCGAGTAGAAGGCGAACGAGAAGATCACGTCCACGACCAGGTTCGACCCGGCGACGGCGGTGGGAACCCAGGGCTGCTGCAGGCTGAAAAAGGTGCGCGTGAGCAGCAGGTAGAGGCCGTTGAACGGCAGGGAGAAGGCGAACCAGAAGAGTGCCTGCGCGACCAGGTGGGTCTGGGCCGCGTCGAACTCGCCGCGCTGGTAGATGAGCCTCGTCATCGGCACCGAGAGGACGAGGACCGCGGCCGCGGCCGGGATCAGCAGCAGGAGGATCTGCCGCATCCCATTGGACATCGTCGCCCGGAGGTTGTCCCACTCCCGGCGGGCGGCGAAGCGCGCCAGGGTCGGGAAGGCCACCGTTGCGACGGCCACCGAGAAGATGCCCTGGGGCAGCATGTAGATGCGGAAGGCCTTATCGATCGCAGCAGGCGCCTGGTCCGAGATGAGCGTCCCGACGATGCTGTTGAGGAGCAGGTCGAAGTTGATCAGCCCGAGGCTCAGCGTCACCGGCAGCATCAGGAGCAATACCCGCCGCACTCCGGGGATGTGCCAGTCGACCTTGAAGATCGGCCGGAAGGGCGTGTTGCGCAGATCGAACGCCGGGATGGCCAGCTGCACCACGGTCCCGACGAGCACTCCGATCGCGTAGGCGTAGATCCGGTCATTTCCGCTGAACGCCGGCTCGAGCAGGACGAGGACGAGGATGATCACCACGTTCCAGAAGAACGGGGAGATCGCATACGCGGCGAAGCGGTCGTAGCTGTTCAGGACCCCGACCACCATCCCCGTCGCCCCGAGCAAGATCAGAATCGGGAAGAGGATCTGGGAGAGGGTGACGGTGAGGTCGAGGATTTCCCCGCTGAAGCCCGGGGCAAAAATCGGGACGATCAGAGGAGCGGCGATCACGAAGAGCGCGGTCACCGCGCCGAGCACCAGCGTGACTAGATAGATCAGGGTCGAGGCGAGCCGGAAGGCCTCACGCTTGTTGCCCTTCTCGAGCTCCTCGGTGAAGACAGGAACGAAGGCGGCCTGGATGGCGGCGTCGGCGAACAGCGAACGGACCAGGTTGGGAACCTGGAAGGCGATGGTGAAGGCCGACATCGGCCCCGTGATTCCGAAATAGCTGGCGGCGACGATCTCCCGAACAAGGCCCGCGACCCGGGAGAAAGCTGTCGCGATCGAGAAGAACGCGGTGGAGCGCCCGAGCCGGCCCTGACGCTCATCGAAGTCCGGCGGGACGAACGGGGTGCTCGGGGTGGGCGCCGGGATCGCCATGAAGGTCGAGGTGTCCATCGAGACGGCCTCGTGGCGACGCTCGATGCCCTCGGCCTCGCGCTCGCCGGCGGCCTCGGGCCTGTCGCCGGGGTCGACGGCTGGGAAATCGCGGGTCGAGGGGTCGAACGGCTCGCCCGGAACGGGCGGTTCGCCCGGCAGCCTCTGCCCCCTTTCGCCCCTCTCGGTCATTGCTCTATTCTCTTCGCCGCCCCCGACGGGGGTCTTTTCATGGCCAACATCGCGTCACAGAAGAAGCGGATTGCGCGCTCCGAGCGGGAGCGTCAGGAGAACCTGCGCTTTCGCAGCTCCGTGAAGACGTACTTCCGGCGGCTCGAGGCCGCCGTGCAGTCCGGCGACGCAGACGCGATCGCTGCCGAGCACGGGGCGCTCGTTTCGCGCATCGACAAGGCGGTCCAGAAGGGCGCGTTGCACCGCAATACCGGCGCCCGCAAGAAGTCCCGCGCCGCGAGCATCGCCGGCGCCGTCTCGCCTAGCCAGGGCTAGCGCAGGGCCCAAGCGAGAGGCTCGGTGTCGTCGGCCTCCAGGCCGATTGCCCGGCGCAGCGTGACCGTGAACGCGACCCCCTCGGGATAGTCCGAGCCACCCCGGGACCAGAGCTCGAGATCGGCGAGGGCGCGGATCGAAGCGTCGAGGTCCTCCGGGGAGCGTCCCTTGACCTTCGAGACGAGCATCTTGGCTGCATATGGATGCATCGAGAGCCCCTTGGCCACCTCGCCGACCGGCCTGCCCGCCTCCAGCTCGCTCGCCGCTTTGAGCGCCTGGCGAAGCCGCGGCGCGAGCGAGTAGACGATTCGGGGAAGCGCCTCTCCCTGCGAGACCAGCTGTTCCGCGACGCGCATCGTCTCGGCCTCGTCGCCGGCGACGACCGCGTCCGCCAGGGTCCAAATCGCTTCCTCGGAAGTGTCGGAGATCATCGCCTCGAGGTCGTCGACCTCGACCCGGCCACCCTCGCCCGCCCAGACCGCGAGCCGCTCCAGCTCGGAGCGAAGACGCATCGGCCTGGGCCCAAGTCGCGCCACGAGCAGGCGGGCGGCCGCGGCCTCGAGCTCGAACCCTAGCTCTCGCGCATCGGCGACCAGCTGCTTCGGCAGGTCCCGCTCGCGGGGCAGCGCGAAGGAGAGAACCTCTCCCCCGGCCTTCTCGACCGCCTTGGCGAGCCCGGCGGGCGGCTTGCCGTGGGCGATTAGAGCGATCGTGGTCTCCGGCGGGATCCGGCTGAGCGTCTCGACGGCCTTTTCCGCATCAGCCTTGCCCCAGCCCTCGACCCCGTCCACCAGCAGGTACCGGCGTGAGGAGATCAGCGAGATGGTGGCGAGCGACCCCACCACGGCGTCGACGTCCGGCGAGCGGCGGCCGTCACCGGCCTCGAACGCCTCCAGCGCGCCGGATCCGCCCTCACGCTCGGCCCGGCCCCGGAGCCGGCCAAGCACACGGGCGATCTTCGCCTCGTCGTCGCCGGCGATCAGATAGGCGGGCTTCATCTCTGCCACGTCCGCCGAGTCTAAGGGCCGATCCCGCCGGCGAAGCGAGCCACGTTCCCGCCTCGCCGGGCTAGATGCCGAAGATCCGGCTGTCCGCGGCCTTGCAGGTCTGCGGCGCCTTCATCGCCCGGATCCTCTCCCTGCCCGCCGCAGCACCACCATCGAGGCAACGCTAACCCGCGCCTGGGGCTGCTGTCCAATGGGAACCGTCGGCAGCGATGTCGATCTCGCCCTGCCGGTCCGTGCGCAGCGTGGGCACTGCCTGCTCGCGAAGCGCTGTGACCGTGCGGTCAGCGGGGTGGCCGTAGGGGTTGCCGGCGCCAACCGAGATCACGGCCAGCTTCGGAACCGAGCGCGCGAGCAGCTCGTCGAGTTTCGCGTCCTCGGAACCGTGGTGAGCGACCTTGAGCACATCCACGGGGCCAGGATCGATCGGCACCGACTCCGCCTCGGCGTCGCCCGTGAGCAGCATCGAGAAGTGGTGCCAGTGGGCCACCAAGACCAGGCAGAGGAGGTTCGGATCCTCGCTCCTGTCGCCGAGCAGCTCTCTTGGCGGCCAGAGCGCGCTGAGCTGGAGCCGGCCGGAATCGAGCTCGCCGCCCTGCGCGAGCCGGTACGGCTCGGCCCCGGCCGCCAGTGCAGCTCCACGGAGCCGGGGATCAGCGCGGCCATAGACGAGCCGGTCGACGCCTACCGAGTCGAGCAGTCTCTCGAGATCGCCGGCATGGTCGGATTGGTCGTGCGTGATCACGATCGCCGCGAGCCGGCGAATCCCCAACTCCCGGAGCCGGTCCTCGACGCCATCCCGAGCCGGACCCGTGTCGACCAGAACCGGGTCGCCGTCGGGGGGATCGAGCAAAATCGAGTCTCCCTGGCCTACGTCCAGCACCCGGACGACCAGGTTCGTCTGCGTCGGCGACCGGGCGTCACTGCCTCCGAGTGGCCACGTCCCGCCGGCGAGAATGGCCGCGGTGGCCACAATCGCGGCGACACACGCGATCTTCGCCGTCTCCGAGGCGAATGGTCGCCTGGCTCGTCGGAGCCCCTTCATCCGGTCCAGCCGGCGGAGGAGCGACTCCATCGCGATGAGCAGCACGACGTATGCCGCGGCGACCGACCAGAGGGAGCCGAGGCGGACCGCGAGCAGGGCCCAGTCGGGCGCCGCGAGCCAGTTCGCGATCTGGGCGATGTAGGCGAGGCAGAGCGAATCGAGCCAGTTGAGAGGTTCCACCGGAAGCAGCGGCAGCTGGCCGGCGATCCCGGCCAGCATTCCGAGCCACATCGCGGGCGCCACCGCCGGGGCAGCCAGGACGTTCGCTGGCAGGGCGGCCGGTGAGAACTGGTCGAATGCCGCGGCCATCAGCGGGGCCGTCGCGACCGTCGCCGAGGTGGTCACGGCGACGGCCTCCGCCAGCGCGTTGCGCGCCGAGCGGCGCTCCGCGTCCCCGGTCAGGGCGGCGGCCAGCCGCTTCGCCCAGAGCATGATCCCGATGACGGCGGCGAAGCTGAGCTGCCAGCCCACGTCCCCGTCGGCCCTCGGGTTGACGGCGAGTGTGGCTCCCGCGGCGAGCAGCACGGCGTACCAGCGCGAGCGGGGGCGGTCCGCAAGGGCCGCGACCAGGCCCGCCGCGCCCATCACGCCCGCTCGCTGGATCGAGGCCCCGGCTCCGGTGACCGGCACGTAGATCGCGATCAGGCAGAGCGTTCCAATCAGGCGTGCCCGCAGAGGCAGCCCGAGCAGGGCCAGCAGCGGCCAGGCGAGGACGCCGAGGAGGATCACGTTCTCTCCACTGACCGCGAGCAGGTGGGCGAGGTTCGACCGCCGGAAGTCGTCGCGGGTCCGGCCGTCGATCCGGTCGTCCTCACCGAGGACGAAGCCGCGGGCCAGTGCCGCCTCCCTCTCTGGCATCCCCCGAGCCAAGGCGGTCTCGGCCCGCAGGCGAACCCCGTCGATCCAGCCGGTGAGCCCGCCGCGCTTTCCGGAGCCGGGGTCGATTCGCTCGGCCCTGAGCGTCATCGCGACGCCCTGGCGTCGCAGGTAGGCGGCTCGCCACGGCTCGGGCTCCTGTAGGACGCCATCAGCGCGCACCTCCGATCCGACGGGGAGCTCGCCGACCGGCTCCGGCGCGATCACGAGGACGCGACCCGCGGGCGAGTGCACCCGCACGTCCACCTCGCCGTGGTCTCGGCGAGGCACTCCGGCGACGAATCCGCTCACGGAGGCATGGCTACCGGGTCGGGCGCGAAGAGCGCCCGCGTCGATCGCGTGGAGCCGCGCTCCGCCGGCCAGCAGGCCCGCGAGAGCGGCAACGAGTGTTGCGAGAGCGAGCCAGGCGAGCGTCGGCCAGGTGCTCGAGCCCTCACTCGGGCGCAGGGCGGCCAGCGTGATCACCGCGATGGGCGCTGCTCCGAGCGCGGCAAGCGCGGGATCGGGCGGGGACAGCGGCGCGATCGCCAGGCCGGACGTCGCGCCGGCCAGAGCCGCGAACCGCCACTCTCGCGACCAGCCTCGCCCTGCGAGTGCGTGTTTCACCCAGTGGTCAGGTGGTACGCGGGAATGAACGCGTGCTTCGACCGAAGGAGGAGCGATGAGCTCGAACCGCGACAAGGCCAGGGCGCGGGCCGATTCAACGCGCACCCGCCCAACACGATCAGGCACAGCTCGAGCGGCGGCGTGCCGAGATGCACGCCGCGGAGGGTCACGCCGGCAGCATTCCGCGCGGCAACCAGGAGCCTGAGTACGAGCCTCTCGGCCAGCGACGCTACGAGTGGGATCGCGTGCTCGGCCACTGAGAGCTAGGGCTGGAGGGCTGATCTGAGCGTCTCCATCGTGGCCGGCCCGATCCCGTCCACCTCGTCCAGCTGGTCGATCGAGGAGAGCCCCCCGTGCTGGTCGCGGAACTCGACGATCTTCTGCGCAGTGACAGGCCCGATGCCCTCGACCTGATCGAGTTGCTCAACCGTCGCGCCGCCCAGGCTGATCGGGCCAGCTTGCCCTCCCCCCGCCGAGGGCGACGCCGAGGCCGTGCCAGGGCTCGGGACGACAACCTGCTGGCCGTCGCTGAGACGGGCCGCCAGGTTGATCGCGTCCCGGTTCGCGCCAGGCGCGAAGCCGCCCCCGCGCCTGACGGCGTCGGTGACCCGTGAGCCCGCCGGTAGGCGGTAGACGCCCGGGCGCTCGACCGCCCCGGCGACGTGCACGACGACGTCCCGGGTCCCCTCGGCCTCGTGCGCGGAGTCCGCGGCGAAGCTGAGTCCCGCGCCGCTGCCGGATCCGGTGCCGCTTGAGCGAATCCAGCGGGCGCCGATCACGATCACGGCCACGGCGATGACCGCATAGACCAGGAGCTGCGAGCGGCTCAGCTCGGGCATGAGGCGAATCTCTCGGCCCAGTGCTCGCGAGAGCCTCCGGCTTCGTGCAGGATCGGAAACGCGGTCGCGCTAGATCAGCGAACCTCGAACCCGGAGAGCCCCTCGGGCTCCTCCTCGAACAGGTCCACGGAGCTGACCTCAGCCCGTGCCGGCCCGTGCCGGCTGAACTCGACCAGCTGGTCGACGGCCTCGGGATCCCCCTCGAAGACGGCCTCCAGGGCTCCGTCGGGCCGGTTGCGCACCCAGCCGGCCACGCCGGCCCCCTCGGCCCTCCTCCGCGCGGTGTCCCGGAAGAAGACTCCCTGGACCCGGCCGCTGACGACGACCCGCTTGCGGGTCAGCGCGAGCTACTCCTCGTCGTAGTCGTACTCGGAGGCGACGCCGACGCCCGAGCGCCCGAAGACCTCCGACGAGGTGACGGGCGGCGACTGGACCGAAACGCAGCAGAGGTCGGCCGCGTTCGTGTTGGAGATCGAGTGATCGGTGGCGGGCGGCACCAGGACCAGGTCGCCCTGCGCCACCTCCTGGGTGTCTCCTGCCACGGTCATCGTGCCGCGACCGCTGACGACGATGTAGACCTGCTCGGCCTCCTCGTGAGAGTGGAGCCCCTGGTCGATCCCCTCGGGCACCTCGAGCCAGGTCACGGACATATTGCGCGAGCCGAGTTCCCCGGCATCCATGAGGATGCGATTGCGAACTCTGTGCCACTCCTCTGTCGGTGCCTCCGCGAGCCGCCTGACCAGCACGCGCGTGTTCTAGCAGACCTGGGACCTAGCGAACGACGAGATTGACGAGCCGGCCCGGAACGACGATCTCCTTGACGATGGCCTTGCCGTCGAGCTGGCGCTGAACGTTGTCGCTCGCCTTGGCGAGCTCGACCAGGTCGCTCTCGGCGGTGTCGGATGACACCTCGATCCGGTCGCGCAGCTTGCCGTTCACCTGCACGACCAGCATGTAGGTCTCGTGTTCGAGCAGCTCGGGGTCGGCCTCCGGCCAGGGCTGCTCCCAGACGCGCTTCCCCTCGAGCCACTCGTAGAGCTCGGCGCTCAGGTGGGGCGCAAACGGGAAGAGGAGCGAGGCCGCGCTGGAGGTGGCGAAGCGGACGGCCGCCGCGCCGGTCTTGTCCGGGTAGAGCGCGTCCTTGAGCCGGTAGACCTCGTTGACGAGCTCCATCACGGCGGAGATCGCAGTGTTGAAGTGGAAGCGCGGATCGATGTCGTGGGTTGCCTTGTCGATCGCCCAGTGGGCCTTGGCGAGAAGTGCCCGGGCCTCTCCGTCGGCACCGTCGGCGGTCGCGACCCCGCCTGTTCGCTCCGCGACCTCCCGTCCCAGGCGCCAGAGCCGGGCGAGGAAGCGGAAGATCCCCTCGACCCCCTCGTCCGACCAGTCCCCGCCCTTGATCGGCGGTGCCATGAAGCAGATGTAGGTGCGGAGGGCGTCCGCCCCGAACCGCTCGAGATAGTCGGCCGGGCTGACCGTGTTGCCGCGCGACTTGGACATCTTCGCCCCGTCGCGGGTGATCATTCCCTGCGTGAAGAGGTTGGCGAACGGCTCGCGCACCTCGAGCAGGTCCATGTCGTGCAGCGCCTTGACGAAGAAACGCGCGTACATCAGGTGCAGGATCGCGTGCTCCACGCCGCCGATGTACTGATCTACCGGCATCCAGTAGTCCGCGACCTCCCGGGCCCAGCACTGCTCGTCGTTGTGGGGGTCGAGGTAGCGCAGGAAGTACCAGGAGGAGTCGACGAAGGTGTCCATCGTGTCGGTCTCGCGATGGGCCTCAGCCCCGCAGGACGGGCACTCGGTCCGCACCCAGTCCTGCGCTGCGGCCAGCGGGCTCTTCCCCTTCGGCGCGTACTCCTCGATGTCGGGGAGCAGGACCGGGAGCTGGTCCTCGGGCACCGGGACGATCCCGCAACGGTCGCAGTAGACGATCGGGATCGGAGCGCCCCAATAGCGCTGACGGGAGACGAGCCAGTCGCGCAGGCGGTAGTTGACCGCCGGCTTGCCGCGACCCTCGGACTGGAGCCAGGTGACGATCTCGTCGTAGGCCTCGCGGTTGTGCTTGCCGTCGAAGGGACCGGATTTGACCATGACGCCGTCGCCGGAGTACGGGAGGCCCTCGTCGTCGCGTGCCTCGTCCGGGTCGGAGCCCTCGATCACTCTCCTGATCGGGAGTCCGAAAGCCTTGGCGAACTCGTAGTCGCGTTCGTCGTGGGCCGGAACGGCCATCAGGGCGCCCGTCCCGTACTCCATGACGACGTAGTCGGCGACGAACATCGGGATGCGCTCGCCGTTCACAGGGTTGGTGACCTCGCGCCCCAGTGGGACACCGGTCTTCTGGTGCTCCTCGGAGGCGCGCTCCTCCGCGGTGGCACGGGCCGTCTCGTTGACGTATTCGCGAACGGCCCCCTCGTGCGCGATGCCCGCCGCGAGCCGCTCCACCTCCGGGTGCTCGGGCGCCAGGACGAAGAAGGTCGCGCCGAAGAGGGTGTCCGGGCGGGTGGTGAAGACGGGGAAGTCGAGGTCGAGCTCCTCGCAGCGGAAGATCACCTCGGCGCCCTCCGAGCGGCCGATCCAGTTGCGTTGCATGGTGATCACGTTCTCCGGCCACGACTCGAGCAGGTCGAAGTCGTCGAGGAGCTGTTGCGCGTACTCGGTGATCCGGAAGAACCACTGCTCGAGCTGGCGCAGCTCGACGAGCGTGCCGCAGCGCTCGCAATGCCCGTCGATCACCTGCTCGTTGGCGAGCACGGTCTGGTCCTTCGGGCACCAGTGGACCGGAGCCTCGCGGCGCTCCGCGAGGCCACGCTCGTAGAGCTTCAGGAAGATCCACTGGGTCCAGCGGTAGTAGCTCGGCTGATGGGTCCCGAGCTCACGTGTCCAGTCGATCGAGATGCCCCAGCGCATGAACTGTTCGCGGAAGGACGCGATTGACTCCTCGGTCGCGTCACGAGGGTGCTCGCCGGTCTGGATCGCGTTGTTCTCGGCCGGTAGCCCGAAGGCGTCGTAGCCCATCGGGTGCAGGACGCTGTAGCCGCGCCGGCGGCGGAAGTGGGCGATCGCGTCGCCGACCGAGTAGGTCTTCAGGTGGCCGACGTGGGGCTCGCCCGATGGGTAGGGCAGCATCTCGAGGACGTAGCTCTTCGGCTTCGACGCATCGAATTCCGGTGAGCCGGGGTTGGCCACGACCCAGGTGTTCTCGGCCTCCCAGACGAGCTGCCACTTGCGCTCGATCGCCTGGGGGTCGTAGCGGTCCGTTGTCTCGTTCTCAGGCACCGCGGCCAGTTTACGAGCGGTGCAGCGGCGTATATTCGAGCGAGACGGAAGGAGGAAGCGCAATGTCGAGGTTGATCAGGCTGGACCGGACGGGACACACCGAGCTGGCGAGCTGGACCGACGACGACGTCGCCTCCCGGGAGGCCGCGATCGAGGCCTTTCGGCGAGAGCTCGATCAGGGAATGCTCGCGAGCGCGACGCTGCCGGATGGATCCGCCGAGGTGGTGCGGGAGCTGCCGCTCGATGCAGAGCTGGTCGTGATGCGGCGCCCCATCGCAGGGGGCTAGAGCTAGATGGAGGCCGTCCTGGCCGAAGCCGCGGCGATGCCGTGGCGGCGACGCGCGAGCGATCGGAGCCTCAGCCGGGAGGGCCGGATCTGGACGCTGTGGAGCTTCGGCGTGCTCCTCACCTTCGGCCTGCCCGCCGCGCTGCTGGTCTGGATCGAGCCGCTGGCCGCGCCGGTGTCGGCGATCTTTCTCGGCCATGGCATCGCGGTCCTTCACCTGCAGGCGCGCCGCGGCGCCCGTGCGGTCAAGCCGCTCGGGGGCGCGGGGACGGACGCCGAGCGGACCGCGCTCGGTCTGCTCGGCGATCTGCTGGGGCATGAGGCCCGGAAACTGCTCGAGGGAACCGGACTGGCGCTGCAGCGGGGCCGGCTTGGGGCCTGGCTGGTGGGTCAGGAGGGAGCCATCCTCGTGCGGCCGGGCGGGCACCGCGTGCATTGCTTCTGCGTGCGGGTCGGAGAGGCTGGTGACCTGCCGCCGGGTGACCGGGTGGCGCACCTGCTGCTGGCACTGCGCGAGGACGAGGAGGGATTCGCCACCGTCGCGAACCGGAACTTCTCGGGTGCGTGCTGGCGGATCCGCTGGCAGCTGCCCGACCGGGCGCGGCCCGCGCTGGGCCGCGCCAGGCGGCGCGCTCGCTCGGCCGCCTAGCGCGAGCCGTTTCCGTCGAGGAGGCCGGTTAGCTCTCCTTCGCCTGAATCTCCTGGACCTTGTCCTCGAGCTGCTCCATCACCGCGGGATCGCGGAGAGTGGTGACGTCGCCCAGCTCGCGCCCCTCCCCGATGTCGCGGAGGAGCCGCCGCATGATCTTGCCGGAGCGGGTCTTCGGGAGGTCGCCGGCCCAGATGATTCGCTTCGGCCGCGCGATCTTGGAAATCCGGCGTGCGACGTGGTCGCGGATCTCCTGCTCGATTTCATCGGATCCCTCGAGATCGCCCTCGAGGGTGACGAAGGCGCAGATCGCCTGGCCGGTGTCCTCGTCCTGAATCCCGATCACGGCGCACTCCGCAACCTTCGCGTGCGAGACGACCGCCGACTCGACCTCTGCGGTCGAGAGCCGGTGGCCGGAGACGTTGACCACATCGTCGATGCGACCGAGGATCCAGAAGTAGCCGTCCTCGTCCTTGCGGGCGGCGTCGCCGACCAGGTACGTCGTTTCGTCCCACTTGCCGTAGTAGGTCTCTTTGAAGCGATCCTCCTCCTTGTAGAGGGTGCGGAGCATCCCGGGCCAGGGTCGGCGAAGAGCGAGATAGCCCTGTTCGCCATCGGTCTTCTCGTTGCCGTCGTCATCCAGGACGGCGGCGTCGACGCCGGGCAGGGGCTTGGTCGCGGATCCAGGCTTCGCCTCGATCACGCCGGGCAGCGGGCTGATCAGGATGTGGCCGGTCTCGGTCTGCCACCAGGTGTCGACGACCGGGCAGCGCTCGCCACCGATCACCTCGTAGTACCAGAGCCAGGCCTTCGGGTTGATCGGCTCACCGACGGTGCCCAGCAACCGCAGCGACGAGAGGTCGTGCTTCGCCGGGTACTCCGCGCCCCACTTCAGGCAGGCGCGGATCGCGGTCGGCGCCGTGTAGAGGATCGTGGCCTTGTAGCGCTCGGCGATCTCCCACCAGACGTCCTTGTCGGGATAGTCCGGGGCGCCCTCGTACATGATGCTGGTCGCGCCGTTCGCAAGCGGCCCGTAGACGATGTAGGAGTGGCCGGTGACCCAGCCGACGTCGGCCGCGCACCAGTAGACGTCGGATTCGGGCTTCAGGTCGAAGACGTAGCGGTGCGTCCACGTCACCCCGACCAGATAGCCGCCGGTGGTGTGCAGGACGCCCTTCGGCTTCGCCGTCGAGCCGGAGGTGTAGAGGACGTACAGCGGGTGCTCCGCATCCAGCGGCTCCGGCGGGCACTCGTCATCGGCCTTCTCCATCTCCTCGCCGAACCAGACGTCGCGGCCTTCCTGCATCTCGCAATCGGTGCCGGTCGCCTTGACGACGAAAATCGTCTCGATCGAGTCGACGTCCCCGATCTCCTTGTCCACCTCGCTCTTGATCGGGGCGGCCTTGCCCTTGCGGCGGGCGCCGTCCACGGTGATCAGGGCCTTCGCCTCGGAGAACTCCATGCGCTCGCGAACCGCCTCCGGCGAGAAGCCGCCGAAGACGACGTTGTGCGGGGCGCCGATGCGGGCGCAGGCGAGCATCGAGATCAGGACCTCGGGGATCATCGGCAGGTAGATGCCCACCACGTCGCCCTTGCCGATGCCGTGGGCCTTGAGGGCGTTGGCGAAGCGCTGCACGTCGCGGTGCAGCTCGGCGTAGGTGAGGTCGCGCTCCTCGCCCTCTTCGCCGCGCCAGTGGTAGGCGACGCGCTCGCCGTTACCCGCCTCGACGTGGCGGTCCAGGCAGTTGTAGGAGACGTTGAGCTTGCCGTCGGCGAACCACTTGTAAAACGGGGCGTTCGACTCGTCCAGGGTCTGGGACGGCTTCTCGAACCAGTCGATCAGCTCATCGGCCTGCTTGGACCAGAAGCCCTCGAGGTCCTTGGCGGCCTCCTCGTACATCGACTCGTCGCTGACGAGCGCCTGCTTGCGGAACTCGTCCGGGGGCGGGAACTTCTCTATGTCGAGCATCGACTCGAGTTGCTTCTCGAGATCCTCCGTGCTGACCTTCGTTGCCATCATTCCTCCTAAGTCTCTGTTCTCTCGGCTGTATCCAGTGTTTCGAAGGTTTGCGGAGGGGCGGCGCCAGCGACGGCCCGCCCCTCCTTCCGTTCAGGGAGACGAGGCCATGGTCAATAGTTGGGGGCCGTCGTGCGGTCGCCCGATGCCACCTTGAGGTGGAAGACCGGTGCGATGGTTCGACCAAAGGTCGAATTGATCACCGCCGCGAATGACGCATACCAGGCCGCGACAGCCGTCGCCAGGCCGACGTAGCCTCCCCACTTGGTCACGTTTTCGTGGGCGCCCGAGTCGCCGACGGCCAGCAGGATGAATGTGGCCGTCAGCAGGAAGAACACCAGCGCAACCGCCCCGGTGGTCCTCAGCGAGGCGATGAACATGTAGGCAGTGAAGATCGCCCACCCCCAGAGGTAAAGGCCGATCGCGTCGCCGGCCTGTGCCTCGGGAATGTCGGCCACGTTCAACGTCACCAGCAGCCAGTACGAGATCCAGAAGGCGCCGAACGATGTGAACGCGGTCGCACCGAAGGTGTTGCCGGTACGGAACTCCCACATTCCAGCCAGCAGCTGCGCGATGCCGCCGTAAGCCAGCGCGAGGCCGAGAACCACCGGCTCGCCCGCCTTGTTGACGAGATCTGCGTTGAACATGCTGAGGACAAACGTAGTCATGGCGAACCCCGCCAGGCCAAGGGGCCCAGGATCGGCAGGGAGCCAAGATCCGACAGGTCTTGACGATTCCATGTGCTCTCCTCTCTGATGCCGGCCGAAGACCAGGCTGCGCTCCACTTAGGGGCGCCGCGGCTCGGCGGCTACCTAGTGAGCTGCTCTACGTGCCGCCCTACCCTCACGTGTGCATTTGCTAACACACAAACTCGGGATCCGGACTCGTATCGCCTAGAGAGGGACGGCCTCGGCCAGCAGACCAACCTGGGAGGGATCTGAGGAAGAGGGGAAGAAGATGAGCTCGTCGCAGCCGTTGGTCTCGAACGCGGCGGTGTACTGCTTGACCATGTCGGCGTCCTTGGCCGCCGAGCCGACGATCATCTGCTCGACCTCGTCGCCCAGCCACGCGTAGTAGTCACCCAGGTCGTGCTCCGCATTCTTCTGGCGTCGGGGCCGAGGGAGAAGTAGACCAGGGCCATCTTGAAAGGGCTTCCCTCGCGGCCGGCCTGCTTCCACGCCTCCTCGAGGTTCGCGACATCCTCCTCGAACTGATCCGGGCCGGAGCCTCCCTGTGTCCAGCCGTCCGCGATACTTGGCCGCCCGCTGAAAGGAGGCCTGGACGCTGCCGCCGACCAGAAGGGTGGGGCCGCCGCCCCTGGGGCGGGGGCCCAGCTTCGACTCGAGCTCGCCATCGCCGTCGAAGATCGCGCGGATCCTCGGCAGGGCCGCGTCCAACCAGCGCCCGCGGGTGGACATGTCGATGCCGCTGATCTCGTAGTCGTCCTCGCGTCCGCCGAGGGCGATGCCGAGGACGGCGCGGCCGCCGCCTGCGAGGGCGTCGAGGGAGAGGACCTGCTTCGCGATCACGGCCGGGTTCTGTCGTAGGGGCCCGAGCATGACGTCGGTGGCGAGGCGGATGCGGTCGGTCACGGCTGCCGCCGCGGAGAGGGCGACGATCGGCTCGTGGCTGTCAAAGACGATGCGGTCGATCGTGCCGAGGGTGCTGAATCCGGCTTCCTCGGCGGCCCGAGCCCAGTCGGTGAGCTGGTCGCGGGTGGTGCCTGCCACCGCGTTGGGAAGTCCGATCCCGATCTGCATTCAGGTCCTTTCGTTCTGCCTAGAGTGGACTCGTGCCCGACCAGCAACCTACCGAGCTTGTTGCGTGGGCAAACGAGCTGCTCGAGAGCGCGCGAGTGGCGCGACTGGGGATGGTCGATCTGGAGGGGGCGCCGCGGGTGCTGCCGGTGACGTTCGCGGTGGCGGAGGGAGCAGATCTGGAGCGCGATCGATCAGAAGCCGAAGCGGGCCGGGGAGCCGGCACGGCTGCGCTTTCTGCGGCGAGAACCGCGCGCTGCGCTGACGGTCGATCGGTATTCGGATGAGTGGGAGGAGCTGGCGTGGGTGCAGGTGCTGGGGCGGGTGGAGATCGTCGACGCGACCGAGGGCGGCGTCGGGATCGAGGCCCTCAGGGCGAAGTACGAGCCGTATCGGGACCAGGCGCCTCCGGGTCCCCTGCTGGCTCTCCGGCCGGAGCGGTATCTGTGGTGGCGAGCTGCGGATCCGGAGGGCCGAGGCGGGCGTAGCGGCGGCCGCGGCGCGTGATCAGGATCTCGCTCGCCGGCCGCGGCGCGCTCCATCCAGTAGCCGAAGTGGTTGCGGAACGGATGGGCCCCAACGGCGATCGTTGCCTCACCGTCGTCTAGAGGAGTGGAGCCAGCGGGGCTCGAACCCGCGACCTCGTGCATGCCATGCACGCGCTCTCCCAGCTGAGCTATGGCCCCAGCGAGGGTGTGATCTGCCGCAAAGTGTATCGACGCCCTCTGGCCGTTCTTGGGCCGGCGCAGGCGTAGCTGGAAGGCACTGAGGCCCGACGCCAGCTCGAAGGGGATGAGGTAGCTCGAGCCCGTGTCGTGGTCATACGCCGCAATCAGGTCAATCTCGCTGGGGTCGTACTTGTTGCGGACGTAGCCAGTGGGGGAGTGCCAGCTGCTCACCAGACTGATGACAAGAACGTCTCCTCGCCGTTTGAGCGGTCTTGCACTGAACCCGGAGGATGCGGTGGCCAAGGTCGAAGGCCAGGTCGTAGCGGCCGTGCTCGGCCAGCGGCTTCAGCACTTCGACGCCGAGCTTCGTCGCTTCGAGGGCGACAGCCAATTCAGCGATATTGCCCTTCTCGTTCGAGGTGAGCACCTGGCGATCCTCGCGCGGGTCAGGCCAAGCGTGCTGCTCCAAAGGTGAGAACTGTGCGCCGAGTGCGCACCGAAGCTGCTACGCCGCGCGGTCCTGCCGGCCGTCCTCGTCCACGTCGAGGATCAGGCCGTCGCTACGCATGTCCCGCACCGCCAAGTCGAACGGAGCCCGCTCCTCGAGCTCGCGCAGCAGCTCGACCGGATCCGCGAGGTTCATCGAGACCGTCGCCCGGCCGCGCGAGAACCGCTTCACATGGATCCCCGACGCGCCCCGAATCCCCGCCGCCGCGTCCTCGAATCCCGTGAGCTGCGCGAAGTCGTTCAGCGGCCCGATCTCCACGTCGACCGTGCCGGCGTACAGCCCGTCGGCCGGGGCCCCGGCCACAAGGGTGGGACGCGGCCCATCCGCCTCGATCCCGAGGCGCGCACGCGCGACCTCGGCCAATTCCGCGATCCGCGCCCCCAGCTCATCGCGCAAGCTGGTCAACTCGGTCACCCGGTCGGCCATCTGCACCGCGTCCTCAAGCGCCTTCATCCGCATCCGGGTCGCCTGCCGGCGCGCCTGCCCGTAGATCTCCTCGACTGATGCGAGGGCGCGCGACAGCGCGACCCGATTAGTGTCAGCGGCCGCGGCCACCGGCTTCTTCAGCGCCGCCTGCAGCTTTCTCTCCCGCTCGACCACCCGCTCGGCGAGCCGCTGGGCCTCCCGCTCGAGCCGGGCGAGTCGCGCATCGCGCGCGTCGATTGCCGCATCAACCGCCTCTGGGTCGTAGCCCCGCAAGGCGCGCCGGAAACGCTCCCTAGGCACGATCGGCAGCCTATGGCGGCTGTCGGACGGCTTCGCCGGCCGGTCGCGGGCGCCCGCTACGCGGCGCCGCGGGCGCCGGCCAGGTCCAGTTCGAGCCTGTCGGCCTCGCCCCAGAGCACCTCGAGCCGGTACCGCTCCCGCAACTCGGGCGTGAAGACGTGCAGCACGGCGTCGAGATAGTCCATCAGGATCCACTCCGCCTCCCGCTCCCCCTCAACCCGCGCGGGCAACCACTCATCCCGCTTCAGCTGGTGATAGATCTCGTCATGAATCGCCTTCGCCTGGCGCTCGTTGCGGGCAGTGCAGATCACCAGAAAGTCCGTGTAGGAGA
Organism: uncultured Solirubrobacterales bacterium; assembly: GCA_963728755.1. Classification (GTDB taxonomy): domain Bacteria; phylum Actinomycetota; class Thermoleophilia; order Solirubrobacterales; family 70-9; genus DASUPK01. The sequence goes on from CAVSLI010000019.1 coordinate 238,311, forward strand.
CCAGCGACCGCACGTCCAACGCGATCAGGTCCGTCGCCTTCTTGTCGTCCGCGATCGCGGCCAGCCGCAGTGCCAGCTCGTCAGGCCTCATCTCCTTACCCCGGCTCACCGGTACAGCCCCCGTGTCCCGATCAGCCCGATCACCGCGTCCGGCACCAGATGCCGCAGCGGGGTTCCCTCCCGAGCCCGCTGCCTGATTGTGGTCGAGGACGCTCCGCAAAGTGGCATCTCGATTATCTCTGCCCGATCGGCGGCACCGAGCCGCTCCAGCGCCGAGCGCACAGCGCCCATGCCGACACCCGGCCGTGGCACCACTCCCAACCTGGCCAGCTCGACCACCCGCGCCGGCTCCCTCCAACTCCCCAGCCCCGCTGCAACATCGGCTCCGAGCAGGAAGTACAACTCGCGCCCCGGCTCCTCCTCGAACAGCAGCTCGAGCGTCCTGTAGCTGTAGGAAACCTCGTCCCGGCGCACCTCGAGGTCCGAGGCCTGCACCCCCTCCTCACCCTCCGCCGCCAGGCGAGCCATCTCGATCCGCACCTCGGCGCCCGGATCGTCCGCGATCTCCTTGTGCGGGGCCCGATTGGTGACCATCAGGAGCACCCCATCCAGCCCGAGCTGCCAACGGGCCTCCTGCGCGAGGAGTAGATGACCGACGTGGGGCGGGTTGAAGGCCCCACCCAGGACCCCGATCCGAGCGACAGCCCTACTCCCTGATCTGCCCGTTGCCGTGGACGACGTACTTGGTCGTGGTCAGCTCCCGCAACCCGATCGGCCCGCGCGCATGCAGCTTCTGCGTCGAGTTACCGATCTCCGCGCCCATCCCGAACTCATAACCGTCCGTGAACCGCGTCGAGGCGTTGACGTAGACCGCCGCGGAGTCGACCGCGTCGGTGAACTCATCCCCAACCTCCTGAGAGCCGGTCAGGATCGCGTCCGAATGTCCCGTGCCGTGCCGGTTGACGTGGTCGATCGCCTCCCCCAGCGAATCCACGACGCCCACCGCCATCTTCAACCCGTGGTACTCGGTGTCCCAGTCCGCCTCGGTGGCCTCACCGACCTGCACCGACCCAGCCGCATCGCGCGTCCGTTCGTCACCGACCAGGTCAACCCCGGCATCGCTCAACTTCGCCAGCAGGCTCGGCAGCAGGGCTCCAGCGACATCCGTATGGACGAGCAGGGTCTCCGCCGCGTTGCACACCCCTGGCCGCTGCACCTTCGCGTTGTAGGTGACCCGTTCGGCCATCTCGAGGTCCGCGTCCCGGTGCACATAGACATGGCAGTTCCCCGCCGCGGCGTACATCACCGGCACCTTGGCCACCCGCTTCAGAGCGTCCTTCAGCCCCTCGCCGCCACGCGGAATGATCAGATCGACCAGCCCCTCGGCCGTCGCCAGCTCCTCCAGCTGCTCGTGGCCGCCGCCGGAAACCAGCGAGGCGGACGCGGTCGGCAGCTCGGCCGCAGCCAGCGCCTCCGCGATCAACCCGGCCAGGAAGGCATTGGAGCTCTCCGCGCTGCTCGAGCCCCGCAGCACCGCCGCATTGCCGCTCTTCAGGCAGAGCGCCGCGGCATCGATCGTCACGTTCGGCCGTGCCTCATAGACGACCGCAACCACCCCGATCGGCACCCGCTTCTTCGCGACCTCGAGGCCGTTCTCCAAGGTCCAGCCCTCCACCACCTCGCCCACCGGATCCTCCAGGTCGGCGATCTCCCGCACGCCCTTCGCCATCTCGGCGATCCGCGCCTCGGTCAGCGTCAGCCGGTCGATCAGGGCCTCGATCAGACCCTGTTCGCGGCCGGTCTCCACGTCCTCCCGGTTGGCCTCCAGCAGCGGCTCGACACTTCGATCGATCCGATCCGCCAGGTCGCGCAGACACGCGTCCTTCTCTTCCCTGCGTCGCGCGCGCGAGCAGGTGCGAGGCATCCTTCGCCTCGCGGCAGGTCTGCTCTACGGTCTTGGCTGCCGTCGCCACGCAATAAGGGTAACTACGGCGCTACACCGCAGCTGATGGCAGGGACCCAGACGCAGACAGCCGATCAAGCCTCGACTCGCTGGGGCGGCACGGTCGAGGAGGGATTCGAGCCGCTCGCCGAGGAGTTCAGAAGGCTGATGGCGCGCGGGCCTCGCGGCGGGGCACTGGTGCTCCGCGCCGGCGACCGCGTGCTCGCGGACCTGCGCATCGGCTGGGAGGACCGCGCTCGGAGGCGCCCCTGGCGGCCGGAAACCCAGGCCCTCGGCTTCTCCGCCACGAAGGGGCTCGCCTCAGTGGTGATCCACCGGCTCGCCGACCGCGGCCTGATCGACTACGACGTGCCGGTAGCGACCCACTGGCCCGAGTTTGCCGCCGCAGGCAAGGAACGGATCACGGTTCGCGAACTGCTCAGCCACCGCGCTGGCCTCTACGACGTACAGGCGGTCGCCGAGAGCACCGCCGACCTTCTCGACCACCTCGGCATGGAGCGCCGCCTCGCCGCCGCGACCCCCCAGACGCCCGGCCGCCCCGCTTACCACGCCTTCACCTTCGGCTGGCTCGCCTCCGGCCTCGCCCGGGCGGTGACCGGCAAGGGCATGGGAGAGCTCGTCCGGACCGAGCTCGCAGAGCCACTCGGTACCTCCGGCCTGGAGATCGGATCGCCGGACTCCCATCGGCGGCCCGCGGAGATGGTCGGCCGCTCACTGCGCATCTACAGCACCTTCGGCATCGCGGCCACGCCACTGCTCGGCTGGCTCCCGATCACCAGGGCCGGATTCCGGGCCCTCCACGCCCCGGGCTTCGAGCAGCTCAGCCGGGGCCCCGATCCGGCGGTCTGGCGCACCGAGATGCCCGCCGTCAACGGTGCTCTCAGCGCGGACGGGCTCGCCCGTCTCTATGTCCCGCTGGCCACCGGCGGGCTGGCGCCGGACGGCGAGCCCTTTCTCTCACCGCAGACCGTGGAGCGTCTAGGCAGGATCCAGACCCGCGGTATCGACCGGGTCCTCGGCGTGCGCATGCGCTGGCGGCTGGGCTTCCACCACGCCTTCGCGCTGGGCAGGCCGGCTCCTCGCGCTGTTGGTCACTACGGCTTCGGCGGAAACGGCGGCTGGGGCGATCCGGATACCGGCGTCTCCTTTGGCTTCGTCAGCAGCCACATCGGCAACTTCACGACCGCCATCGGCGACCTCGGCATCCTCCGCCTGACGGCGGTTGCCCGAACATGTGCGGCGAGCGCCCTCTAGGCGGTCGCTGACGCGTCGCTCAATCCGTGCCGGCCTCGGCCTGGGCACGCGCCAGCTCGGCCGCCACGGTGGAACGCTGGTCCGGGATCTGCAACCGGCGCTCGAGCACCGGGATCGCCTCCTCGGGATGACCCGAGAGCCGCAAGGCGTTCCCGAGGTTGTAGAGCGCATAGGCGTAGTTGATGTCGGTGGACCCGTCGGGGAAGGCCTCGACGGCCTGGCGCAGGATCGGCACCGCCTCCTCGGCCCGTCCCTGTTGGATCAGCGAAAACCCTTCCGCGTTCAGGCTGGCACCGTCAGACGACGAGGGCGTTGGCGTCGCCTGACCTTCGTCGGCCGGCGCTGAGACAGCCGTTGCGTCGCTCGCTGCCCCCTGGGACGCGGCGCCGGCGTCGGCGTCGGCGTCGGGGGCGCCGGCGTTCTTCCCGGCTTTGGCCTGCTTCTTTGCCTTCGGGTTCTTCCCGCCGCCCGAGTCGCCGCCGACCAAGCGCAATCCCCGCCGCCGTCAGGCCGGCCAGCGCAACCAATGTCAGCGCCATGACGGTCCCAGTCCGTGAGCGACGGGCGCGACTGGACCATGGCGCGCGCGGCGGCAGCGGTCCGGTCCGGCGCGCGGGCATGTCGCGCGGCGGCAGCGGTCCGGTCCGGCCCGCGGGCATGGTCGCGGTCAGGGGGCGGGTGTCGGGGTCGCCATGGCGCAGCGCTTCATCGAGCTCCGTCACGAGCTCGCCCGCAGAGCCGGGGCGTCGCTCCGGATCCCGGGAGAGCCCTCGCCAGATCACGGAAAAGACGGCGGGCGGTGCATCCGGCCATTGCGCCGCGAGCACCAGGCGGTCGGGCGGGTGCCCGCGGCCGTCCAGGGTCGTCCCGGAGAGGAGCTCGTACGCAACCGCGGCGAGCGCGTAGACATCACTCGCGGGTCCGCCGGAACCAGCCGCCTCCATCCGCTCGGGCGCCATGTAGGGCATGGTCCCGATCACCTTCCCCTCGGCGGTGATCTGCGTGGCGCCCACGGCCCGCGCGATGCCGAGATCCGCGAGCTTCACCGTGTCATCCTCGCGGACCAGGATGTTCGCCGGCTTGATGTCCCGGTGGACGACGCCCTGCCGGTGAGCATGGTCGAGGGCGGCCGCCGCCGCCCCCAGGATCGACACGGCGTCCTCGGGGTCCATCGGCCCCCGCTTCGCCAGATCCTCCAGCGATTGGCCCGGCACGTACTCCATCACGATCAGCGCGCCCTCGTCGGTTGCGATCGTGTCGTACACGGAGACGAAATTCGGATGGTTGAGTGTCGCGCCCAGGCGCGCCTCCCGCCTGAAGCGGGTCAGGCTCTCCTCGGGCGCATCCGTGTTGAGCCGCTTGATCGCGACCTCCCGGCCCAGCCGCTCGTCTTCCGCCAGCCAGACCGTCGCCATCCCGCCGGCCCCGAGCCGCCGGATGACGCGATAGCGGTCCGCGAACCTCTCCCCCCTTCGGATCTCCCTGGTGATCATCGGATCGCTATCGCAAACGGCGCGCTATGAGGCCGCCTGCGCCTTCGCGCGCTGCTCCTCGTGCACGCCCTCGGCGAACTCCTCCACGATCTTCGAGCAGAACGCCGGCAGGTCGTCCGGCTTGCGCGAGGTGACGAGGCCCGAGTCAACGACCACTTCCTCATCGACCCAGTTGCCACCCGCGTTGCGGATGTCCGTCTGCAGGCTCGGCCACGAGGTCAGCTGGCGGCCGTCCACCAGATCGGCCTCGACCAGCATCCAGGGCGCGTGGCAGATCACACCCGCCGGCTTGCCGGCCGCGAAGAACTCACGCAGAAAGCGGACCGCGTCCTTGTCCATCCGCAGCGCATCGGGGTTGGAGACGCCGCCCGGCAGCACGATGCCGTCATAGTCATCCACCCTGGCATCCGAGACGCTCTTGTCCACGTCGAAGCTGTCGGCCTTGTCGAGGTGGTTGAACGCCTGAATCTGTTCGGACTCGGGCGCGATCACGTCGACCTCCGCGCCGGCCTCCTCGACCGCCTTACGCGGCTCGGTGAGCTCCACCTGCTCAACACCCTCATTCGCCATCAAAAAGGCGATTCGCTTGCCCTCCAGCTCACTAGCCATCTCAATCGACTCCTTTCCGAAAACTCTCATGGAGTCACTACCCGGCACGTCGGCCGGGCAAAACGGTCAGAGCTGGATCGACTTGACCTCGAGGAACTCCTCGAGGCCGAATCGGCCGTATTCCCGGCCGCGCCCAGACTGCTTGAACCCGCCGAAGGGAGCCAGGGGGTTGAAGGTCGCCCCATTTATCTGCACCTGCCCGGTGCGCATCCGTCTCGCGAACGCCTTCGCCCGCTCGGTGTCAGCCGACCAGACGCCGCCGTCCAGCCCATAGATCGTCGAGTTTGCGATCTCGGCCGCCTCGTCCTCTGAGTCGTAAGGAATGATCGACAGTACCGGCCCGAAGATCTCCTCCTGCGCGATGGTCATCTGGGGCCTCACCTCGGAGAAGACCGTCGGGCGAACGAAGTAGCCGCTCTCCAGCCCCTCGGGCGGCTCCGTGCCCCCCGTGACCAGCTTCGCGCCCTCCTCCTGGCCCTTCTCGATGTAGCCCCGGACTCGCTCCCGCTGCGCCTCGGAGACGAGCGGCCCAAGCCGCGTCCCGTCCTCGAACGGATCGCCGGGCCTCGCCTTCTCGGCGGCGGCCCGCGCGGCGGCCTCGGCCTCCGCGAGCTTCTCGCGCGGCACCAGCATCCGCGTGTGCGCGCTGCAGGTCTGACCTGCATTCAGGTAGCAGTTGGCCACTCCGTACCCCACAGCCCTCTGCAGATCGGCGTCGTCGAGGATCACGTTTGCGGACTTGCCGCCCAACTCGAGCGCGACCCTCTTCACGCTATCGGCCGCGACCTCGGCCACCCGCCGCCCGGCACGCGTCGAGCCGGTGAACGAGACCATGTCGACGTCCTGGTGCACCGCGATCGCCTCGCCCACCACCGGGCCGTAGCCGGTGATCAGGTTGAAGACGCCGGCGGGCAGATCCAGCGAATCGACGATCTCGGCCAGGACGAAGGAGGTGAGCGGGGTGACCTCGCTCGGCTTCACGATCACCGCGCATCCGGCGGTGAGCGCCGGCGCGGCCTTCGCGCAGATCTGGTGCAGCGGGTAATTCCACGGCGTGATGCAGCCGACCACGCCGACCGGCTCGCGCACCACGAGCGAGTTGCCGATCTGCTCCTCCCACGGGAACTCCGAGACGACCTGGGCCATTGAGCCGAAGTCCATCGCAGGCAGCCCCGCCTGGATGGTCCGCGCTTGCGCAAAGGGCATACCGACCTCCGCGGCGATCAGGACCGCGATCTCATCGGCGCGCTCTGCGAGCGCCGCGCTGATCGCGTTGCAAGCCTCGACCCTCTGCTCTACCGGCACCTCCCGCCACGCCTCGAAGCCTGTCCGAGCCGCCGACACGGCCCGGTCCACGTCCCCGCCCGTCCCTTCCGGGATGCGGCCGATGACCTGCTCGGTCGTCGAGTCGACCACCTCGATCGTGCCGGAGGCGGCCGGCTCGACCCACTCGCCGCCGATGTAGAGGCGATCGCGGACGATCTCCTCGCTCGGATGTCCGGGTTGGACGGGTGCCTGGGTCTCGGTAGCCAAGTCGGGCTCCTCTCTTCGAAGTTGTCTTACGCCGGCTGAACTTCGGCCGATTCGGCGGCCGCCGCACGCGCCAGCTCGCCGGCGTCCTCCGCGATCGCCGCGGCCGTCCGGTGGGCGAGCGCCATGATCGAGACCATCGGGTTGGTCCCGGACGAGGTCGGGAACGCGCTGCCGTCCCCTATCCAGACGCCCTTCGTGTCGTGCAGCTCGCCCCACGGGCCGGCTACGGAGGTCTGGGGGTCCTCGCCCATCCGGCAGGTGCCCATCTGATGGGCGCTGAACAGCTTGTAGCCGCCGGCGCGGAACGGGATCCCCTTGACCGTCGCAATGAACGCCTCCAGGTCGTCCCCTCGCCGCCAGGTCGGAGCTCCCTCGGCCAGCGGGCCGATCTGGTGGGCGCCCGCGGCCTCGTGCAGCCTGATCTGGGCGTCGATTCCCCTCTTCAGGTTGTCGAGATCGAGCGGGTCGGTCACCGCGTACATCGGAACGGACTCGCCGTTCGCGTCGACGCTCACCTGGCCGGCACCGCGATCCCGGGTCAGGGAGATGAAGGTGCCCGTGAACCGGAAGTCCTCCATGCGCTGCTTGTGATCCGCGCCGGAGATCCACGGGGTGGCCGAGCCGATCAGCCCGGGCGCGTACTGCGCGGTCTCGATCAGGAAGCCGTAGCCCCCGTCGTTATCCGCGAACTCGTCGCAGAGGCCGGCCTGCGGCGCGCCCCACCAGGCTCGCTGATCGGTGCCGTAGGCGGCACCGACGACGCTCGAGGGATGAAGTCTCAGGTTGTGCCCGACCGCCGGGCCGCCGATCCCCGACCGCAGCAGCAGCGCGGGCGACTCGAGCGAGCCACAGGCAACGACCACTCGCGGAGCGCGCACGGTGACCTGGGCCCCCCGGCCGTCGGGCGTCTGCCAGACCGCCTCGACGCCGGCCGCGCGGCCGGCCTCGGTCAGGACCCGCGTCGCGCGGGTGAAGGTCAGGAAGCGGGCGCCGTGCTCCTGGGCGCTCGCGAGCCAGGTGCGGTCGGCGCTCTGCTTGCTGCCGGACTGGTCGCCAAAGCCGAGGTATCCCGCCATCTCCGCCGAGTAGCTATCCGGATCCGTGTTGCGCACGATCGTCTCGAAGCTCCAGCCGAGCGCCTCCGTCCCCTCCCGCAGCCTCTGCTGGGTCCCGTTCAGGTCGCTACAGCGATCGTTCGCGCTGATCCTCCGCAGCACCTCATCGAGGTGGCGGTCGTAATCCGGCCCGTCCACCCGCTCGAGCCCATGCTCGGCCCATTGCTCCCGCACCCAGGGCCGGGTGCGCAGGCAGTTGGTCCAGTTGATCGTCGTCCCGCCGCCCAGCGTCGTCCCCGCGACCAGGCTGACGTTGCCGTCGGCGGTGGGAGTCGGGCCGCCGCGCCAGAACATCCGCTGATAGGCCGACAGCTCGAGCTGGGTGAAGTCCGATTCGTTGTAGTAACCGGCCGCTTCGAGCACGACCACGTCCAATCCGCGCTCCGCCAAGACCGCGGCCACCACCGCGCCGCCGGAGCCGGAGCCGACGATGCACACGTCCGCCTCGATCGTCTCCTCCGAGCCCTGGGGCTGATGGATGCTCAACGGCTTCTCGACCTGCGGCGGGGGCGCGATCGGACCCGGGTATCCGAAGGCCTTCCAATTCTCGTTCTTGCCCGTCTGGGGGTCGGGAGCTCCGTAGTGGAGGAAGAGCGTCATCCCGATCAGCGCCGCGACGCCGGCGGCCGCTCGTGGGTCGGACAGCGCCGTGTTGCGCAGGATCTGTTCGCGCGACTCCTGGGAGGGGGCGCGAGTGATTCCCTGAACGCCGAGCGCGTCGATCAGCTGGAGCAGGCCGCCACGCAGCTCGGGATCCGGGATCTCCGAAATCAGCATCGCGGCACCCAGATCCACCCCGAGCTCGCTCGCCTTCCGCCCCCATAGGCCGTCCGGATCGCGGTCGCGTGGCAACGCGGGAACCACCGTGTCGCAGACAGTCGTCAGGATCGCGCGCTGGGAATCGCTGAGCAAGATCCCCGTTTCCTCTCCGGAACCCATCGAGATGAGACTTTACCCGGGCCTGGCCGGCTGGCCAGTTCCGGGTAGTCCAGAGGCTGCAGCGGCAACCAGCAGCGCGAGCACGCAGCCCGCTGCCGCCGCGACGAAGGCCGGGGCCGCGCCGTGATGCTGGGCGAGCGCGCCGGTCGCGGCCGCACCGACGCCGCTGCCGATCGCGCTCGAGGTCGAGGACCAGCCGAAGGCCTCGGCGAGAAAACGCGGCGAGGCGAGATCGAGCAGCACGATGAGCGTGGTCAGCACGGGGGTGAGAACCGTTCCGAGCACGAGCAGGACCGCGCCTGCCAAGACGAGGCCCTCGACCGGAACGAGCAGCGCGAATCCGATCGCGCTCAGGGCGAGCAGTACGACCAGGCGGGTGCGGGGGGACGAGGGCCAGCGGGCAGCGCCGTAGACGAGCGCGCCGGCGATGCCGCCGACGGAAGTCAGAGCCAGCAGAAAGCCGGCGGCCGAGGGGTGACCCTCAGAACTGGCCAGGGCCGGCACACCGATCTCGATTCCGCCGAGGGCGATGCCGAAGAGGAGCTCGAGCAACAGCACGAGGCGCACACCGTGTGCTCGGAGCGGTCCGGGGCGCCGATCCTCCGGCGAGCGGCTCGGGGCGCCGGAAACCGAAAGCCCAAGCCAGACCAGGCCCGCGCCGGAGAACAGCGCCACGACGAGCAGCGCCGCCGAGGGCGAGGCAACTCCCGCGATCACACCGACCAGCAGGGGGCCGGCGAGTATCGAGCCCTCCTGGATCATTCCGATGACGCTGTAGACGCTGGTGCGATCCTCTCCGGCGAGGTGCGCCCAGACCAGTCGCTGTGTCTGCGAAACGGGCGGCAGACCCAGACCCGCGACCAGTGACATTGCGACCACGGTGAACCCCGGCAGGTCGGACCGGGTGATCGGCACGAGCGCGACCAGCGCGGCGGTGTGCGCCACCGCCACCACCAACAAGACTCTTCGCGGGCCCTGGGTATCGATCAGGCGCCCCTGAATCGGCCGGGCGATCGCCGCCCCGATGACGAATCCGGCAGCGGCCGCCCCCGCAAGTCCCAGCGAGTCCCGAGCCTGCTGGATCAGCAGGATGAGCGCCAGCACAGTGCCGCCCTGGGTCAGCTGCGCGAGAAAGCCCCCCAGCGCCTGGGCCCTGAATCGCGAGGCGGCGAGCAGCGGTCTATAGCGGGCGAAGTCCGGCAAGCAGGGACTAGCACGCTACTTCCCGCTCGGTAGGCGAGCCGCTCAGCTGCTACGTCAACACGAAATAGTCCCGGTGCACCGCCTCCTCGGAGGCGTGCGGGATCAGCTCGCGGACCTTGTCGGTGCGCAGTCCCTTGATCCGGCGGAGTTCGCCGGCCGAGTAGTTGACGATTCCCTTGCCGATCGTGCGGCCGTCGGCGGTGACCTCGACGGCGTCCCCCGCCTCGAAGTCGCCATCCACCTCGGTGATGCCAACCGGGAGCAGGCTGCTGCCGCTCTCCCGCAGGACCCGCGCGGCGCCGTCGTCCACGCGCAAGGTGCCGTGGCTGGGCTTCGCGTAGCGGAGCCAGAGCTTGAAGCTCGAGGCCCGCTCGCGATGCGGGGCGAACCGGGTGCCGGTCCGCTCACCTGCGGCCGCCGCGAGCAGCGTTCCGTCCGCGGTGCCGTCGCAGATCACGGCGGCGATCCCGGACGCCCCAGCCATCCCCGCGGCCGCCACCTTGCTTCGCATGCCGCCCAGCCCGAAGGGCGATGTGTGCTCCCCGATCTCGTAGGCGGCGAGGTCGGACTCGTCCCGCACCTCGCTCACCAGCTCCGCGTCTGAGCTGCGGCGGGGGTCCTTGGTATAGAGGCCGGCCTGGTCGGTGAGCAGCACCAACAGCCTCGCCTCGAGCATGATCGCGACCTGGGCCGCGAGGAAGTCGTTGTCCCCGAAGGTGATCTCGTCGGTGGCTGTCGTGTCGTTCTCGTTCACCACGGGGACCGCACGCCAGGCGAGCAGCCGCCTGAGCGTCCGGCGGGCATTCAGGTAGTGGGTCCGCAGCTGGAGGTCCGAGGCGGTCAGCAGGACCTGCGCGGCGCGCACCTCGCCCTTCGCCAGCCGCTCCTCATAGGCCCGGAAGAGGTTGCCCTGCCCGACCGCCGAGGCCGCCTGCAGCTCGTCGATCGCCGAGGGGCGCCGGCCGAGCTCGAGCATCCGGATCCCGCGCGCGATCGCGCCCGAGGTGACCAGCACCACGTTCTCGCCCCCGGCGTGGAGCTCCGCGACCTGCTGAGCAGACGCGGTCGAGCACATCGGTCCGGAGCAGTCCGTCCTCCCCGGCGACGATGGAGGAGCCGAGTTTCGCCACCACGGTCATCGCGCGGCAAGTGTAGGTACGGAAATGTCCTGCTCGCGGGCGTATGCTCGCCGCATGACCGAGCTCCGGACGGTGCGCGTCGCCGCCGTGCAGGCGACTCCCGTGATCCTGGATGCCCCGGCATCGGTCAGCAAGGCGGTTGACCTGATCGAGGAGGCTGCGGGAGATGGCGCCGAGCTGATCGTCCTGCCGGAGACCTTCGTCCCGCTGTACCCCTCGGGCAGCTGGGCCAAGGAAGCCGCCGACTTCGACGGCTTCGACGAGCTCTGGGAGCGACTGTGGTCCAACGCCGTCGAGGTCCCGGGGCCGCTCGTCGATGAGCTCGTGGCCGCCTGTCGAGAGCACGACGTGCACTGCGCGATCGGCGTAAACGAGCGGGAGCTCGATCGTCCGGGCACGATCTACAACGCCCTCCTCCTGCTCGGGCCCGACGGGCTTCTCGCAAAGCACCGGAAGCTGATGCCGACCCATCACGAAAAGCTCTTCCACGGGATCGGCGCCGGCGGAGACCTACAGGCGACCCCGACGCCGCTCGGGCGCATCGGCGGATTGATCTGCTGGGAGAACCGGATGCCGCTCGCCCGCTACGCGGTCTATCGCTCGGGCCCCCAGATTTGGGTCGCGCCCACCGCCGACGACTCGGACGGCTGGCTGGCGAGCATGCGCCACATCGCGATCGAGTCGGGCGCGCACGTCGTCTCGGTGCCCCAGTACATCCCGCGCACGGCGTTCCCGGATGACTTCCCCGCGGATCTGCCCGACAAGGAGGTCTTCGGCAGAGGCGGAGCGGCGATCATCGAGCCCGCCGAGGGCGACGTGATCGCGGGGCCGCTCTACGACCGGGAGGGAATCGTGATGGCCGACTGTGACCTCCGCACCGGCCTGCACGCGAAGCGCTGGTTCGACTCGGTCGGCCACTACAGCCGCGAGGACGTGCTGCTCCGCGAGCTGAAGCAGCCGCCCGGTCCCGAATCCGTGCCGCCCGACGCGGGCCCTCAGGACGGGTCGAGCTCGAACTCCAGGTCGCCGACGACCACCTCGTCGCCCGCCTCGAAGCCCAGGCGCTGAAGCTCGGCGATCACGCCGATCTCGCGCAGCCGACCCTCGAGATAATCCAGAGCCTCAGGGTTCTCGAGGTCGTGACGGGCGATCAGCAGCTCGATGCCCCGGCCCGCCACCCTGAACCTGCCGTCGCCCTCCTCGACCACGTCGAAGCCCTCGTCCTCACCGGGGCGGTAGACCCGGTGCTCGGCCTCGAATTCCTCGCGGCGTGCGGGCGCGGCCTCCTCGGGGAGCGCGGCAAAGACTCCGCTAGCGAGCTGGTCGAGCCCAGTGCCGGTCGCGGCCGAGATCCCGAGCACCGCGACGGCGTCCGGCCGATGCCGCTCGCGCCATTCCGAGACGAGCCTTTCCGCCTCCTCGTCCGGGACCAGGTCGATCTTCGAGAGCGCGATGATCTCCGGCAGGTCGTCAAGGCCCGCTCCATAGCCGGCGAGCTCGCTTCGCACCGCCCGGTAGTTCGACTCCGGGTCGCCCTCCGCCGGTGCCACCTCGACCAGGTGGACCAGGAGCCGGCAGCGCTCCAGGTGGGCCAGGAAGTCGTGCCCGAGTCCGGCGCCCTCCGCCGCCCCCTCGATCAGACCGGGGATGTCGGCGATCACCAGCTGCCGGTCATCGAGCTCGATCGTCCCGAGATTCGGTTCGACGGTGGTGAAGGGGTAGTCGGCCACCTTCGGGTCCGCCCGGGTGAGCCGAGCCAAGAGCGAGGACTTGCCCGCGTTCGGCAGGCCGACCAGGCCGACGTCCGCGAGCAGCTTGAGCCGGAGGACGATCTCGCCCGACTCACCCTCCAGCCCCCGCTCGGCGAAGCGCGGCGCCTGCCGAGTAGAAGTCGCGAAGCGTTTGTTTCCGTGCCCGCCGGATCCGCCGCGGGCCACGACGACCCGCTGACCGTCCTCGAGTAGCTCGCTCTCCGAACCGTCGAGCCCGCGCACCACGGTTCCCTGGGGCACGGGGATCACCCGGTCCTCCCCCCGCTCCCCGTGCCGGCGCTTGCCCTTGCCATGCTCGCCTCGGCCGGCGCGAAGGTGGCGGCTGCGCCCCAGTGAGGAGAGATCGCGGCGCTGCGGGTCCGAGACGAGCACCACGTCACCGCCGCGGCCCCCATCGCCGCCATCGGGCCCGCCGCGCGGCACATGGGCCTCACGCCGGAAGCTGACCACGCCGTTGCCACCGCGGCCGCCCTCGACGTAGACCTTGGCTTGATCGAAGAGCATGCCCCGAACTTAGGGGCTCCCCCGCGCCCCCGCGGACCGGCCGCTGCCGGCTACCCGGCTTCGGGGCAGGATTGCCCGCGGGATACGGGGTTCGCCGGCGAGGCTAGTTGCTCTCGACGACCGAGATGGTGCGACCGCGGCGCCCGCTCGAGAACTGGACGACGCCGCGCCGCGTGGCGAAGATCGTGTGGTCGCGTCCGAGCCCGACGCCGTCGCCGGGGCGGAAGCGCGTGCCGCGCTGGCGGACGATGATCTCGCCCCCGTTCACCGACTCGCCCGCGAACACCTTGACGCCGAGGAACTTCGGGTTGGAGTCGCGCCCGTTGCGGCTGGAGCCCAGTCCCTTCTTATGAGCCATCGCTCTGCTCCTTCTTCGTGGCAGATCCGTCGGCGGTTTTCGTGGCCGACGACTTCGTCCTGGCGGCGGGCTTCCTCGAGAGCATCTTCACGTCGGTGATCTCGAGGCGGGTGAGCTCGGAGCGATGCCCGGCGCGCTTTCGGTAGCCCTTCTTGGGCCGGTACTTGAAGACGCGCAGCTTCGGGCCGCGCTCGTGGCCGGCGACCTTGGCCTCGACCTTGACCTTCTCGAGATCCTTGCCGAGCACCATTTCCTTGTCCCGGAACGCGACGGGACGGAGATCGACCTTGTCCCCCTCCTTCGCGGAGAGCCGATCGACGAGCAGGGTCGATCCCTTCTCGACTCGGTACTGCTTGCCGCCTGTCTCGATCACCGCGTAGCTGGCCATGCTGATTCCTGTCAGTTCTTGCTGGCGCTTGAGCGTCGCCTGCCGCCTCTGGAGCCGCGACGCCGGCGCCCGCCGGAGGTCGAGGATTCTAGCTTCTCGCCGCCGTCGCCATTGGCGCCCGCCTGCACGATGTTCCCCTCGCTGTCGAGCAGCAGGGCTGTGGCGGCCGAGCGCCCAACGCTCTCGATCCGCACCATCCTCTGCTCGCCGACGTGCGGGCCGGCCCCGGCCACGCTGACGATGTAGGAGTCGACTCGCGCCACCGCGTCGTCGACGTTGTACATGTGCGGCTCCTCGATCGAGACCAGGACCTCTTCACCGACCTGGAAGGGGAGCGCCCGCTCCTCGATCTCCTCTCGGCTGCCGGTCTCGACGACGTGAAAGGTGTCGAGCGACAATGCGTCGCCGCCCTCGAAGTGGAAGCGCTTTCCGGTCTCCTCCTCGAGATCGGTGAGCCCGGAGTCCGGGCGCAGCAGCTCCGCCGCAACCCGTGGGTTGACCCGGATCAGATAGGCCTCGGGCTTCGGGTCCTCCTCGACCACCTCCTGGAGCTTGCGGACGATCTCGATCGCCATCGTCTCCTCGGAGGCGACAACGCCCTCCCCGCCGCAGGTGGGGCAGGTCTTGGTGAGGATCTCGCGGACCCCGTCGGTGACGTTCTGCCGCGTCATCTCCACAAGGCCGAGCGGCGAGACCTCGACCACATAGGTCTTCGTCCGGTCCTCGTCGAGCGCCGAGCGCAGCGTCTTCAGCACCATGTCGCGATTCCTCGACCGCGCCATGTCGATGAAGTCGATGACGATGATCCCGCCGATGTCTCGCATCCGCAGCTGGCGCACGACCTCCTCGGCGGCCTCGACGTTCACCCTGGTGATCGTGTCCTCGAGCCGGCCCCTGCCCTTGCCCGTGAAGCTGCCCGTGTTGATGTCGATCACGGTCAACGCTTCCGCGTAGTCGATCATCAGGTAGCCGCCCGAGGGCAGGTCCACACGGCGCGAGAGCACCGACTGGAACGCCTCCTCCACGCCCCACTTCTCGAACAGCGGCTGCTTCTCCTTGTAAAGCTCGACGCGCTCGGCGAGCTCGGGTGCGGTGCGCTGGAGGAACTTGGTGACGCGCTCGTACTGCTTGTCGTCGTCGATGATCGCGCCCTCGAATTCCTCGACCAGCACGTCTCGGACGACGCGGATCGAGAGGTCCGCCTCCTGGAAGACCATCTCTCCCGCCCCGGACTTCGCGGCACGTTCGGTGACGACCTCGTTGAGGCGGTGCAGATAGGCGATCTCGCGGACGAAGTCCTCCTTCTTGGCGCCCTGCGCGGCGGTGCGGACGATCACGCCGCCATCGCCGATGTCGACCTGCTCGATCAGCTTGCGCAGCCGTTGGCGCTCCTTGTCCGGCAGCCGCTTCGAGACGCCGATGCCGCCGCCCTGGGGCATGTAGACGAGATAACGCCCGGCGATCGAGAGCTGCATCGAGAGCCTCGCGCCCTTCGTCTTCAGAGGGTCCTTGACGACCTGGACGATGATCTCCTGACCGGGCTTGATCAGCTCGTCGATGCGGCGGCCGCGGCCGCGCCCCCGCTTGGGGACGGCCTGGCCTCCGGGCAGCACGATCTCGTCGACGTGCAAGAAGCCGTTTCGCTCCAGGCCGATGTCGACGAACGCAGCCTCCATGCCGGGCAGGACGTTGTCGACCTTGCCCTTGTAGATATTGCCGACGATCGAGCGGCGGCCGCGGCGCTCGACGTAGAGCTCCGCCACCTTCCACTCGTCGCTTGGGGCCGCCTTCCTGCGCTTCTTCGAGGGCGACGCCTTGGCCTCGAGCGTCGCGACCCGGGTCTCACCCCGGTCGACGCTGACGAGGATGTTCTTCTTCATGAGTTTCCTTTCTGGCTGAGCCCACCATGAAACGGGTTGCGCCTGGCGGCGCACCCGCGCATCAGCACCGGGCCGCCGCTCTCTGCGGGGCAACCGGTGATGGTTGTCGTGTGGGTGTGTTCTCGGTGGCTCAGCGCAACAGTGGTGTTGGCGCCCTGCTGCGTGTGGAGTTCGTGAGCCGCGCCTGGGTGTAGATGCTCTGCAGGAGCCCGATCGCGAGGAACGTGGCGATCACCGAAGAGCCCCCGTATGACATCAGGGGCAGGGTGACGCCTGTGACGGGCATGATGCCGAGGGTCATGCCCACGTTGACCAGGATCTGGAACATGAGCATGGCGGCGATGCCGCCCGCGATCAGGGTCCCGAACAAGTTCTTGGAGAGCGTCAGGATGCGCAGAATTCTCCAGATAAGCAGGGCGTATAGGGACAGTACGAACGCTGCTCCCATGAATCCGAAGCGCTCCCCGATCACGGCGAAGACGAAGTCCGTATGCCGCTCGGGGAGGAAGAGGAGCTTGGTCTGGGTCGAGTTGTCGCCGCGTCCGGTCTTCTCGCCGGACCCGATTGCGGTGACACTCTGGTTGACCTGATAGCTCGCGTCGCTTGGATCGTTGGAGGGATGCAGGAATGCTGTGAGCCGGTCCTGCTGGTAGCCGTGCAGCGGGCTCGGCAGGCCGGCGGCCGGGGCGATGACGAGCACGAAGCTGACGGCCGCAGCCGCCAGTCCGCCGATCACCGCGAAGTGCCTCCACGGCACCCCGGCGAGGAAAAGAATTGCGATGGTGACGACCAGCAGCACGATGCCCGTGCCGAGGTCGGGTTGCAGGAAGACGAGTCCGGCCGGGACCAGGCCGAGAGCCAGGATGCGGAACGTCTGGCTCAGCGGGGTGCCGCGGCGGCTGCGCTCGATGACGAACGCCGCCAGGGCGACGATGAGCAGCAGCTTGGCGAGCTCCGACGGCTGGAAGCGGAAGTAGGGGAGCTCAATCCAGCGGCGGGAGCCGCGCGCGGCGGCCCCGAACATCAGGACGAGGCAGATGGAGGCGATCATCAGTGAGTAGATGCCGACCCGGATCTCACGGAAGCGCGAGTAGTCCACCTTCGCCAAGGCCAGCATCAGGGCAACCCCGACGACCGCGTAGAGGGTCTGCCGGATCGCGAAGTAGAGGGGCTGGCCCTGGACGGCGTCCGGGGTCGCCACGGCGAGCGTGAAGACGCTGAACGCGACCAGCCCGCCTGCGGCCGCGAGCAGCCAGCCGTCGAAGTAGGCCACGCCAAGGCGCTCGACTACGCGAGTACGCCTGGGTGTGAGCGTGAGGGGTGCTGCCTCCATGTGATTAGACGAGGCGCCCCGCGAGGAGGCGCTCTCCAACCAGGGTAGTGGTCCCGTGGGATTCCGCCGCCATCACTCTGGCACCTTGCCGTTGGCCGCGCTGCTCGAGGAGGCCGTGGGCGTGATCGGCAGGTGGAAGTAGTGCTCCAGCATCCGGGCGGCCACCGGCGCGGCCGTGTCGACGCCGAAGCCACCCCGCTCGATCGTCACGGCCACCACGATCTGGGGGTTCTTGGCGGGCGCGAGGACGATGTACCAGGACTGGTCCGGCTGGTTGGGGCGCTGGGCGGTACCGGTCTTGCCGGCCACGGCGAAGGGGAAGTTGCCGAAGACCGGATACGAAGTGCCGCCAGACTCCGTCGCCGCGCGGGTGAGCCCGGTCATGATCGTGTCCCGAATGCTCGGTGCGATGTCGATGTGACGCCGGGGCGCGGGGCGGATCTCCTCGAGGACCCGCCCGGTGACGCTCTCGACGTCGTCGGCGATGTGGGGTGTGAGAACCGTGCCGCCGTTGCCCAGCGCCGCGTAGGCGACCGCCATCTGCAGCGGATCCGCCTCGAGGTCGCCCTGGCCCACCGCCAGGTTGACGTTGTCGCCCGCGCTCCAGGGCCGGTCGGTCTGCTTCTCGGCATAGAGCCGGTTGCGCCAGGCGGGGGTCGGGATCAGCCCGTCGACCTCGGCCGGCAGATCGATTCCGGTCTTCTCCCCGAGCCCGTAGTCACGCGCCCAGTCCTGGATCTGCCCGTGGCCCTTGCTGGCCTTGGACTTGAGACCGAGGTTGTAGAAGTAGATGTCGGAGGAGACCTTGAGCGCGTCGCTCATGTCGAGCGGCCCGTAGATCGCCCTGCCCGCGTTGTGCAGGGTCAGGTTCGCGTCGATCTTGAGCGAGCCGGTGTCGTTGAAGATCGTGTTCGCCCCGATCAGGTGGTCCTGGAGAGCCGCTGTCGCCGTGATCGGCTTGAAGGTCGAGCCCGTGGGATAGAGGCCCTGGATCGCCCGGTCCGCCAACGGGGCGTCGGTCTTCCTCGAGGTGAGGCGGCGGTACTCGCTCTGGCTGATCGGGTGGGTGAAGATCGAGGGGTCGAAGCTGGGCGCCGAACCCATCGCCAGGACGTCGCCGTTCTGGGCGTTCATGGCGACGAAGGCGCCCGGCAGCCCGAATGAGTCCAGCGCGCTCTCACCGTAGGCCTGGAGCCCCGAGTCGATCGTGAGGCGGACGTCATCGCCTGGCTCTGCGGGGATGCTGCGCAGCTGGCCCGTCGGCCTGCCGAGGGCGTCGACCTGAACGCGGTCGGTCCCGGGGCTGCCGTGAAGGTAGCGGTCGTACTCGTACTCGACCCCCGACTGGCCCACCTGATCGCCTGGATGCAGGCCCGAGTAGCGAGGCTGCTTGAGCTGCTCGGCCGTCACCTCTCCCACGTTGCCGAAGAGGTGGGCGGCGATGCTGCCCTGGCGGTACTCGCGGGTGAATACGCGCTCCACGCTCACGCCGGGAAAGCTCGACTGGTTCTCGCGCAGGTAATAGACCTTGTCGACGCCGAGGCCCTTCTTGAGGATCACCGGACCGCCCGGCGCCGCGCGGCTCCCGCCCTGCAACTCCTTGCGCATCTCCTTGATGGTCATGCCGGCGATCGTCGCGAGCTGTTTCAGCTCGCGCGAGCGCTCGGGGCCGGGCGGAGGCAGGTCCTGCGGCGTGACCTGGATCGCGAGCTCGGTGCGGTTCGCGACGAGCACCTTGCCGTTTCGGTCGAGGATGTCGCCGCGCGGCGCCTGGACGCGGATCTCACGGATCCGGTTGTCGTTGGCCTGGTTGCGGTACTTGTCGCCGGAGAGCACCTGCACGTACCAGAGCCGCAGGAAGAGCACGGAGAAGACCGCGATCGCGAGAGCGGTGATGATCGAGATCCGGAGCGCCAGGGGCGAGGTTCGCCTCTCCGGCTCGACTTGATCTCGACGCAGATACATGATTCAGCCACTCTCCACTGGTCGCGGCGCCGACGTGCGCCGCGCCGCTCTGCGCTCGTCCACCAGCGCCGAGCGCACCACCAGTCTGACGATCCAGAGAACGGGAATCGCAAGCAGGGCGCCGAGCAGGCTCTTGACCAGCGCATCGCGCACGACCAGGAAGCTGACGTTGGCGTCCACGCCCGTGCCGATCTGGATCGCCGCGATCACGAGGGCGCCGAGCAGGGTCAGCGAGCCGCCGAGCAGCACGACGGCCGCCCGGGTGGGACGGCCGAGGGTCTCGCGATAGCGGCCCGCGACGTAGCCAACGGAGAGCATGGTGAGGGCGAAGGCGCCCATGGTCTCGAGCAGGAGACAGTCGATCAGCAGCCCGATCGAGAAGCCGGTCACGGCGCCGGTCAGGCTGCCGCCGAGCATCCCGACCGCGATCACGACGAGCAGCGCCACGTCGGGACTGGTCCCGAAGATGTCCATCTTCGAGAAGCAGACCACCTGAGCGACCGCCACCAACGCCCCGAGCAGGGCGAGCCTGGCGATGATTCCGCGCGTCAGGATCATCGCTTGCTGCTCCCGGTGTGGGTCGTCAGAACCTTGATGAAGTCCATGTCTCGCAGGTCCGCGAACGGCTCGAGGTGGACCCGCTGATACGCCTGCTGCTCCTCAACGCTCGCCTGGGTGATCTTCCCGATCGGGATGCCGGGAGGGAAGATGGATCCCAGATCGCCGGTCGAGAAGCCGGCGGTCACCACCATCTGCCCCTCCGCGATCCGAGTCCCGCGCTCGAGGTAGTCGAGCTGAAGGTCGTTGGGGTTGCCGACGTCGGGCTGGACGACGCCCGTCGCGCCGCTCGGGGAGACTCGCGCCGTCACCGCGCTGTCGGCGTCGGTGATCAGGGTGACCTGAGCCGTGTTCGGAGTGGTCTGCGTGATCTTGCCGGCTAGGCCCTGGGCCGCGACCACCGGATCGTTGATCCGAACGCCATCGCTCGAGCCCTTGTCGATCGTGACCGTCGAGTACCAGACGGTCGGCGAGCGGCCAATGACCCGCGCCGTCACCGGGTCTGTCCCGTCCGGGACGATCCCGCCGCTGGTGATCTCGTTGAGCGCCGAGAGCTCCTTCGCCTCCTGCTGCTGGGTCTGCGCCCGCGACAGCTGGTCGCGGAGGGTCGCGACCTGGTCCTGGAGCTTCGCGCGGTCGCCGCGCGCGTCGAAGGTCTCGCCGAACCAGTTGACCAGGTCGCGGACGGGCTTCAGCGCGCGGTCGGCGCCGGATTCGATCGGGCTGAAGACCGTGGCGACGACGTCCTGGACGCCGTGAAGCGGCCCCCCGTTGCCCTCTCGGTAATAGAGGCTGAGGAGTGTCAGCGAGGCGGCGACGAGCAGCAACAGCACCGCCCGTCGACGGCGCACTTGCTTGCGGTACATGTCTGGCTAGCCCTCACAGCTCACGGTCGATTCAGCTCACGGTCGGTTCAGCTCACGGTCGGTTGGCCCCGGCCCCAGCGCGCGCCCGAGAGTAGCGCCTAGCCTCAATGAGACTTGAAACTCTGCGCGCGTGACTGGGCGTGGATCGCCTGGAGCAGGCCGAGCGCCAGGAACGTGCCGAGCACCGATGAGCCGCCGTAGCTGATCAGGGGCAGCGTGATGCCCGTGACCGGCATCAGGCCGAGGTTCATGCCCACGTTGATGATCGCCTGGAACGCGAGCATCGCCACGATCCCGCCGGCGATGATCACCCCGTAGTAGCTCGTGGCTATTCGCATCACCCTGATCGCGCGCCAGAAGAGCAGGGCGTAGAGAAAGACGACGAAGGCGGCGCCGAGGAAGCCGAAGCGCTCGCCGATCACGGCGAAGATGAAGTCAGTGTGCCGCTCGGGCAGGAAGAGGAGCTCGGTCTGCGTCGCGTCGTCGCCGCGCCCGGACCTCTCGCCCGAGCCGACGGCGATGATCGCCTGGTTCACCTGGTAGCTCCCGTCGCTCGGGTCGTTGCTCGGATGCAGGAAGGAGGTGAGGCGGTCCTGCTGGTAGCCCTGCAGGAACTGGACGCCGACAGCCGACCCGCCCACGTAGGCCGCGCCCGCGATCAGCCCGATCGCGGCGGCGAGTGCCGCGAAGTGCTGCCAGGGGATCCCCGCGACGAACAGGATCGTCAGGGTGATCGCCACGAGGACGATCCCGGTCCCCAGGTCGGGCTGCAGGAACACGAGCCCGGCCGGTAACAGCCCGAGGCCGAGCAGAGCGAGCGTCGTCCGGAATGGGAACGGGCGCCTGATCCGCTCGTAGACGAAGGCCGACAGCGACACGCAGAGCAGGACCTTGGCGAGCTCGGAGGGCTGGAACTGGAAGAACGGCAGCTCGATCCACCGGTTCGATCCACGGATCGCGGTTCCGACCAGGAGCACGAAAGCGATCGAGCCGACCATCAACGCGTAGATGCTCACCCTCAGCTCCTGCAGCCGCGTGTAGTCGAGGTGGCTCACCACGATCATCAGGGCGATTCCCAGGACCCCGTAGATCGACTGCCGCACGACGAAGTAGAGGGGGTCCGCCGCGACCTCGTGCCGGCTGGCGGACTCCAGGGTGAAGACGCTGAAGGCGATCAGGCCGACGGAGGCGGCGAGCATGACGCCGTCGAGGTTGCGGAGGTTGAGCAGCTCGACGAGCCGCGAGCGCTGCGGCGCGAACGTGAGTGAGGGTTTTGCCGCTTCCATCACTCGACGCCTCCCGCCGATGCCGCTGCCGCTCCACTCGCGCCGCCGGCGTTCAGGTGGAAGTAATGCTCGAGAATCGACCGGGCGATCGGCGCCGCAGACTCGACGCCGAAGCCGCCGTGCTCAACCGTCACGGTCACGACGATCTGCGGGTCGTTGTACGGCGCGATCACGCTGTACCAGGACTGGTCCTCCTGGCCGGTCCCACGCTCCGCCGTGCCGGTCTTGCCGGCAACCGCGAAGGGGAAGCCGCCCATCACCGGGTACGAGGTGCCGCCCGGCTCCATGGCCGCGCGCTCCAGTCCCCCGAGGATCACACTGCGGGTCTCCTGGGAGATGCGCAAGTGCCGCGTAGGCGGCGGCTTGATCCTCTCGACGGTCTTGCCGTTCACGCCGACCACCCGGGCGCCGAGGTGGGGAGTCACCAGGGTTCCCCCGTTGGCGAGCGCGGCGTACGCGCGCGCCAGCTGCAGCGGCGTGACCATCACGTCCCCCTGGCCGACCGCGAGGTTGACGTTGTCGCCCTGGTTCCAAGGCCGGTCGATGTAGGGGTTCTTGTGGCTGCGGTAGACGCGGTTGCGCCACGCCGGTGTCGGAATCAGGCCTGCGCTCGCGTTCGGGATGTCGATGTCGGGGTTGCGGCCCAGGCCGTACTTGAAGGCCCAATCCTGGATCTGGCCGCCGTTGCCGCTCGCACTGGCGTGGAGGCCGAGATTGAAGAAGTAGACGTCGGACGACACCTGGAGGGCCGTGGTCATGTCGATCGGCCCGTTGGCGGCGCCGCCCGCGTTGTGCACGACCAGGCCCCCGATGTCCAGCGACCCGGTGTCGTCGAAGATCGTGCTGGGGGTGATCAGGCCGTCCTCGAGCGCGGCGGTGGCGGTGATCGGCTTGAACGCCGATCCCGTCGGATAGCCGCCCTGGGCGGCACGGTCGACCAGCGGGTCGCCCGGCCGGTTCCCGAATGCGTCGTACTGAGCCTTCGTGTGGGGCTCCGTGTAGAAGGACGGGTCGTAGGTCGGGTAGGACCCAATGGCCAGCACGGCGCCCGAGTGGACGTTCATCGCTACGAAGGCGCCCGGCAGGCCCTTGGCGCGGAGCGCCGACTCGCCGACCGCCTGCAGACCTGAATCGAGGGTCAGGCGCAGGTTGTCCCCGGCCTGGGCGGGTCGGTTGCCGAGCGTCCCGCGCGGTCGGCCCAGGGCGTCGACCTGGATCCGCTGGCTGCCGGCGGTGCCGCGCAGGAGCTTGTCGTAGCTGTACTCCACGCCCGCCTGCCCGATGATGTCGCCGGGCTGGAGTCCCTTGTACTTCTGTTGCTTCAGCTGCCGCGGGCTGATCTGACCCACCAGCCCCAGGACGTGCGCCGCGAGCGTGCCGTCCGGATACTTACGGGCGTAGGTCCGTTCGACGCTCACCCCGGGGAAGCTCTCCTTGTTCTCGAGGAGGTAGAAGAGCAGCCGGCGGTCGAGTCCCTGCTTCAGGACCACCGGGTAGCCCGCGTACTGCGGGGTCGCGCGGACCCGCTGGCGGATCTCACGCTGGGAGAGGCCGAGCAGGTCGCCCAGCTTCCCAAGCTCGCGCCGCCGCACCGCCTTGTCCGTGGGCAAGTCCGACGGACGCAGCTGGAGTGTCATGACGGTGCGGTTGTCGACCAGGACGTTGCCGTTCCGGTCCAGGATCTCGCCGCGTGGAGGATGGACGCGTACGTCGAGGACACCGTGGTCCTGGGCGAGGGCCCGGTAGTGCTGTCCGTCGAGGATCTGGAGCGACCAGAGTCGGAGCAGGACGGTCGCGACCGCCGCGACGACGACCGCCCCCAGAATCGCGATGCGCAGGTTGAGCCGATTGGTCAGCCGCGGCGGGATGTCCTCAGAACGGTCCAGGAGATACATGGCCGCGCCTTCCTCTCAGCCGGCGCTCAGTAGCGCCTCCGGACACGGGAGTTCTTCAGCGCCCTCTTGATCGCCTCGAACTCCTCCAGGGCTTGACCAGATCCCGTCGCGACACACGTGAGCGGTGACTCCGCGAGCCGGGCGGGCATCTGGCACTCGTCGCTCATCCGGTCTGCGAATCCCTGGAGTAGGGCTCCGCCCCCGGCGAGGATCATGCCGCGCTCCATCAGGTCACCCGCGAGCTCCGGGGGCGTGCGGTCGAGGGTGTCCCTGACCGCGGCGATGATCTGCTGGATCGGGTCGTCCAGCGCCTGACGCATGTCCTCGGAGTTGAGCTTCACCGCGCGGGGAAGTCCGGACCCGAGGTCACGTCCGCGGATCTCGATCTCGATCTCGTGCGCGAGGGGCGTCGCGGAGCCCGCCTCGTGCTTGATGTCCTCCGCCGTCTGATGGCCGATCAGGAGCTGGTACTCCCGCTTGCAGAAGTTCATGATCCCCTCGTCCATCTCATCGCCTCCGACACGGACCGACTGGGACACAACGATGTCGCCGAGCGAGATGACCGCGACCTCGGTCGTTCCGCCGCCGATGTCGACGACCAGGCTCCCGGTGGGCTCGCTGACCGGCAGGCCGGAGCCGATCGCGGCGGCCATCGGCTCCTCGATCAGGTACGCCTCGCGCGCGCCGGCCCCGAGACAGGCCTCCTCCACCGCGCGCTTCTCGACGCCGGTCACTCCCGAAGGAACGCACACCACGACGCGCGGATGTGTGAACCGGCTGTGATTGGCCCGCTTGATGAAGTAGCGGAGCATCGACTCGGTGACCTCGAAGTCGGCGATCACGCCGTCCTTGAGCGGCCGCATCGCGTTGATCGTCGATGGCGTGCGGCCGAGCATCTGCTTCGCCTCGGCGCCGACGGCGTGGACCTCACCGGTCGCGGTGTCGACCGCGACGACCGAGGGCTCGGAGAGGACGATGCCGCGGCCGCGGACGTACACGAGCGTATTGGCCGTGCCGAGGTCGACGGCCATGTCCCGGGCTGGGCTGATTGTGCTGAGAATGCTCACGAGTGGGGACGAATAGCGAAGCTCGTCGGAGCCTAGCGGCTCACCTAAAAATGCCCAATGTCCGCAAGTTGCGTCTACCAGCGAAATTGCAGGCCGTAGGTTGCGGCGATTCGGCGCGACACCGGCGGCTGCTGGGTTCGGGCCTTGCCGACTAGCAGTCGGCGACCAGCTGGGGAGCGAGCCGGAGCAGAAGCCCCACCGGAAGACCGATGACATTGGAGACGTCACCGCGGACGATGTCCACCAGCGCCGAGCCGAGTCCCTGGATCGCGTAGGAGCCGGCGCGCCCGCGCCACTCGCCGGACGCCAGGTAGGCGGTGAGAAGCGGCTCGTCGAGCTCGCGGAACGCCACGGTGGAGACGTCCACGCCGGTGCGTGGCTCCTCATCGCCGGGGCCGAGGAGCGCAAGCCCGCCGAGGACGTGGTGCTCCGAGCCGGAGAGCCGCTCGAGGTGCGCGCGGGCCTGCGCCTCGTCGACCGGCTGGCCCAGAACCTCGCCGTCGACCACGACCTCGGTGTCGCCGGCGATCACCAGGGCGTCCGGGTGATCGGTCGCGACGGTCTCGGCTTTCCGGGTGGCGTTGCGGACGACGAGGTCCCGCGGCTCACCGTCCATCTCCTCCTCGATCTCAGGAGCGTGGACCTCGAAGTCGAGCCCAAGGGCTTCGAGCAGCGCCCGCCGCTGGGGGGATCCCGACGCGAGGACCAGCTTGGACATGCCGCCGAGCCTACGGCGTCGGTTCAGAGCTCAGGGAACCAGAGCGCGATCTCGCGCTCGGCGGACTCGGGCGAGTCCGAGCCGTGAACGAGGTTGAAGGTGACCTCGGTGGCGAACTCGCCGCGGATCGAGCCGGCGTCGGCTTCGAGCGGATTGGTCTCGCCGATCACCTGGCGCGCCGCCGCGACCGCGCTCTCCCCCTCTAGCACCATCGCGACGAGCGGGCCACGGATGATGAAGGAGACCAGCTCGCCGAAGAACGGCTTGTCGGTGTGCTCCTCGTAGTGGGTGTTCGCGAGCTCCTCGTTGGCCTGCATGAGCTTCATCGCGACGGGCTTCAGCCCCTTACGCTCGAACCGCGCGATGATCTCGCCGGTCAGCCGTCTCTCGAATGCGTCAGGCTTGACGAGGATCAGTGTGCGTTCGGTCGCCATCGGCGCGGGAACGTACACGCAATTGCGATTCGGGGCGGTGCAGGGACGAACACCGGGCAGGGAAGGGCGGGGGGCCGCCTAGCGGCTGGAACGGCTGGAGCGGCTCGGGCGCTGCCCCTCGCTCGCCGCGACCGGGCGAGGCTGGCGGCGAGCCGGCACGTCACTTCGGTCGCTTCCGTCAGTTCTGGCCTGCCGCTGAGCAGCGGCCCGGGCCGTCCGCTGCCGATCGGTGCGGCGCGTCTCGCGCGCGGGGCGCTCCTTGCGCACCTCGGTCTCGCAATATGGGCAGACCCCCCACTTCGGGTCGAGCGGCTTGTTGCACTTCCGGCACGGATTACGCAGGCGCCGCTCGCAGTTGGGGCAGCGCAGGTAGCTGCGCTCGATCGGATACTCGCAGTGCGGACACGAGTTCTCGATCCGCTGCCGCAGCTCGAGCTCGGCCGCACGCAGCTCCAGCTCCCGCTCATCCCTGTCCTCGAGGAATTCAGGCGGGCGCAGGATCGTGTAGACGATCGTCCCCAGGTACGGGAAGATCGATGCCGCCGTCGCGCACGCGATCAGCACCGGGTCCTCGATCCGCCGCCGGGCGTCGAGGTAGGTCCAATAGATCAGCGCCAGGTAGACGACGATCAGGAAGAGGACCAGCAGGTTGACGACGAGGCCAAGCCCGCCATCGGTTCCGAAGAGTGCGAGGGGCATGGGAATGGAGAGCCGCGAGTGTACGTACTTCCTTACAGGGGCGTGTAACCCTGCCTGTATCGGGGATTTTGGCGATCTGGCTTAGAGGAAGAGCAGCCCGAACACGTAGCCGAAGGCGAAGAAGACCAGGATCACGACCGCGACGACCACGGCGACGAGTCCCATCATCGTCAGGAGCTCTGAGCGGGCTTCTCTGTCCATATCGACGACAGAAGGTAGTGGCTGCCGGCGGCCAGCGCGACCCCCTTCCGCTCCCGGGCGAGTTCTCGTGCCCGCTCCCAGGCTTCGAGCGGAGCGGCAACCGCCTCGGCTTCGACGCCCGCCTTCCGGCAGAGGGCGGCCATCTCGAGGGCCGGCCTCGAGCGCCCGCCGGGCCGTCCCGAGCCCTCGATCCGCTCCGGCGGGATCTCCGTGCAGACGAACCGGGAGACGGCCGGAGCCAGCCCGCTGACGATCCCGGCGGCGTCCTTGCCCTCGAGGATCGCGAGGCAGCAGACCACAGCGCGGTCCCCGGCGAGCTCGGGCAGCGCCTCGGCCAGGGCGCGGGCGCCGTCCGGGTTGTGGGCGGCATCGAAGATCTCCGGCGGATCGCCTGGGACCAGCTGCGCCCGTCCGCGGATCGAGAACTCTCGGCTGGCGAGCCGTTTCACGAATTGGGCCTGAACGTCAGGGCGCAACTCCTCTAGTACGAGCTGGGCGGCGGCCTGCGCGAGGGCCAAGTTCTTGCCCTGATAGCCCAGGACCAGGTTGTTGGCGACGTTCGTCGCCCAGACCTTCTTCGCGTGCTTCTCTGAAACCTCTCGGTCGATCACCGGACCGACCGCTTCCGGGAACTCACCCACCAGCAGGGCCGTGTGGTTGCGAAGCACCGCCACCTTCTCCGCCGCGATCTCCTCGAGGGTCTCCCCCAGCCACTCGGTGTGGTCGAAGGCGACGGAGGTGAGGACCGTGAGCATCGACGGAATCACGTTGGTGGCGTCGAGGCGCCCACCAAGGCCGGCCTCGATCACCGCGTACCGGACGCGAGCCGCGGCGAAGGCCACGAAGGCGGCCGCGGTGACCAACTCGAACTGGGTGACGGGGCCCTCGTCGCCCGCAGCCCGGTCGGCCACCTGAGCGGCCTGCTCGGCGCGCTCAAGGGCGTGCGTGAAGCCACCCTCCGAGATCGGCTCGCCCCGGATCAGAACACGCTCGCGCCACGAGATGATGTGCGGGGAGACGTAGGCGCCGGTCGAGACGCCGTTCGCCTCGAGCAGCGCCGCGGTCATCCGCGTCACCGAGGTCTTGCCGTTGGTCCCGACCACGTGGATCGAGGCGAAGCGGTTCTGCGGAATCCCGAGCAGCAGGCAGAGCCGCCGCATCCGCTCGAGCCCGAACTTCCAACCCAGGACCTCGCGGCGGTGGAGGATCTCTTCCGCGCGGCGGGTTATCCGCCCAGTTCCTCGAGCTCGGCCCGGTAGGCGGCGAGCTTCTCCCGCTCCGCCTCGACGACGTCCGCGGGCGCCTTGGCGACGAAGCCCTCATTCGAGAGCTTGCTCTCGCCCCTCTTCACCTCCGCGCGGAGCTTCTCGCGCCGCTCCTCGATCCGGCGGCCACGGCATCGGGATCGACGCCCTCGGTCTCGAGCAGCTCGACGCCGGCGACAGCTCGCGATCGGCTCGCCGCCGTCCTCGGAGAACTCGATCCGGGCGAGCCGCGAGACCAGCTCGTGCGGCCGGTCGTCATCGGTCCGCGCGGCCAGCACCTGCTTCACGCGGCACCCCGGCGAGGTCGCCGCCAACGCCGCAGCGCGCGGGTCAGCGCGATCGCCTGTCCGATCTCGGCCTCGGCGGCCTCATCGACCAGCGCGTCGTCGGCCTCGGGGAACGGATGGATGACGAGCGCCTCCGCGGCCGGCTTGGGCAGGTACGAGTAGATCTCCTCGGTGACGAACGGCATCATCGGATGGGCCAGGGCGAGCACCTGCTCGAGCGCCCAGAGCAGCGTCGCGGACGCGTCCTCGTCGCCGTCGTAGAGCCGCGGCTTGACGATCTCGAGGTACCAGTCGCAGAGCTCCGACCAGAAGAACTCGTAGAGGTCGAGCGCGGCGTGCGAGAAGTCGTAGGCCTCGATCGACTCGCTCACCGAGCGCACCGCCCGCTGCAGCCGCGAGGCGATCCAGCGGTCCTCGACCCGCGTCTGAGCGCGGACCGGGCTCGACGTCGTCGCGGGCCTCCATCAGCACCAGCCGCGAGGCGTTCCACATCTTGTTCGCGAGGTCGCGTCCCTGCTGAACGCGCGCCTCGGAGAAGCGGACGTCCTGGGCCGAGGACATCGCGAGCAGCCCGAAGCGGAGCGCGTCCGCGCCGTGCCGCTCCATCTCCTCGAGCGGGTCGATGCCGGTGCCGAGGCTCTTCGACATCCGTCGCCCGTCCGGCGCCTGGATGATCGAGTGGACGTAGACGTCGGAGAACGGGGGCTCGCCGGTGAACTCGAGCGAGGTCATGATCATCCGCGCGACCCAGAGGAAGATGATGTCGCGCGCCGTCACCATCGTGTCCGTCGGGAAGAAGGCCTCGTACTCCGGCGCGTCGGTGTCCGGCCAGCCGAGCGTCGCGAACGGCCAGAGCGCCGAACTGAACCAGGTGTCGAGCACATCGGACTCCTGCTCCCAGCCCTCGCCCTCGGGCGGCTGCTCGCCGACATAGGTCTCGTCGCCCCGGTACCAGACCGGCAGCCGGTGCCCCCACCAGAGCTGGCGGGAGATGCACCAGG
Source organism: uncultured Solirubrobacterales bacterium (assembly GCA_963728755.1). Classification (GTDB taxonomy): domain Bacteria; phylum Actinomycetota; class Thermoleophilia; order Solirubrobacterales; family 70-9; genus DASUPK01. The sequence continues at coordinate 268,036 of CAVSLI010000019.1, forward strand.
GCCGGATCCGCTCCATCCAGTCGAGGTAGACCCTGGTGTGCGGCTCGGCGGGGATGAAGCGCACTCGCCCCTCGTTGACCGCCTCGATCGCCGGCTTCGCCATCTCGTCCATCCGGCAGAACCACTGCAGCGAGATCAGCGGCTCGATCCGCTTGCCCGAGCGGTGGGAGAACGGCACCGAGTGCGTGTAGGGCTCCTCGCCGCGAATCAGCCCCTGCTCGCGCAGCTCCGCCACCACGGCCTCCCGCGCCTTCTCGGCGGTCATCCCGCGGAAGCGCTCCGGCGCCTCGTCCGTGATCCGGCCGTCCTCGCCGATCACGCTGATCTCGGGCAGGTTGTTGGCGCGCCCGATCTCGAAGTCGTTCGGGTCGTGGCCCGGGGTGATCTTGAGCGCGCCGGTGCCGAACTCCGGGTCGACGTGCTGGTCGGCGATCACCGGCAGCCGCCTCCCGACGAGCGGCAGGATCGCGTGCTTGCCGACCACGTCCTTGTAGCGCTCGTCAGCGGGGTTCACTGCGACAGCGGTGTCGGCGAGCATCGTCTCGGGCCGCACCGTCGCGACGATCAGCTCGCGCCGTCCTCGAGCGGATAGGCGATCTCGTAGAGCGTGTCGGTGACCTCGCGGTTCTCCACCTCGAGGTCCGAGATCGCCGACTGCGTCCCCGGGTCCCAGTTGACCATGTAGTCGTCGCGATAGATCCAGCCCTTGCGGTAGAGCTCGGCGAAGACGCGGTAGACCGCCCTCACATACCCCTCATCGAGGGTGAACCGCTCTCGCTCGTAGTCACACGAGGCGCCGAGTCGCTGGTACTGCTCGATGATCGTCGAGCCGTACTGCTCCTTCCAGGTCCCAAACCCGCTCGGTGAACGCCTCGCGTCCGAGCTCCTCGCGCGACCTGCCCTCCGTGGCGAGCTCCTTCTCGACCACCGCTTGGGTCGCGATCCCGGCGTGGTCCGTGCCCAGGATCCAGAGCGTGTTGCGGCCGCGCATCCGGTTGATGCGGATCAGCGCATCCTGGACGGACCCGTTCAGGGCATGCCCCATGTGGAGGGCGCCGGTGACGTTCGGCGGCGGGATCGCGATCGAGAAGTTCTCCTCCGGCGAGCCCTCCGCCGGCGGGTGGAACCAGCCGCCCTCCATCCAGCGCTCGAAGACGCGCTGCTCGACCGCGCCGGGGTCCCAGCGGGTCGTCTCCTCGAGTGTCTTTCGGCGCTCCGCGTCCACGCGCGGCGATGTTAATCGCGCCCCGCTGCGAGGCTAGGAGTCGGGCGGTCCGCCCTCGAGCGACTCGAGCACGCCCAGGATCTCGCCGACCCGGCAGACGAGCAGGCGCTCCTCGTCGATCTCCACCCAGACACCGGCCGCCGATGGGAAGACGACGTGGTCCCCGGGCTGCACGGGCATGTCGACGCCGGCGGACTCCCACCAGTCGAGTCCCGGCCCGACGGCCAACACGATCCCCTGCTGGGGCGGCGGCTCGTCGATGCCCTGCGGCACGACGAGGCCGGACCGGCGCATGCGGTCCTGGTCGAGCTCCTTGACGACCACCTGGTCGAACAGGGGCCGAAGCTGATGCCTCACCGCCTCGACGGGCTCGCGGGACGATCGCGCACTCATGGGTCAGAGGATAAGAGGTGGCCTACTCCGAGAGCCCGGCGGCGTCCAGCGTCGCGTCCCAGGAGAAGTAGATGTTCACTCGCGTGACCAGCCCGTCACGGATCTGCGCCAGATAGCCGATGGGCCCGTCGACCGGATCGCCACTCCCCTTGATTTGCCCGCGCTGATGAAGGAGGAGAACCACCTCGTCCTCCCCGACGTCCACCGAGCGCTCGAGCTCGAGGTGGTAGTCGTCGAAAAGCTGCGTCCAGTGCGCGGAGAGGCGACGCAGCCCATCGTGTCCCTTGTAGACCCGATCCTCCAGCCACTCTGGCGGGGCGACCCATTCGAGGTCCGGGTCGAAAAACTCGAGAGCCGCCTCGACGCCATCGTCGTTGAAGGCGTGGATCGCGCTCAGCAGGGGAGCGGCCCTCTCCTCCGGCACGGCCGCTAGGCCGTCTGCTCGCCGAGCGCCGGGTCCTCGAGCACGATCTCGTGCTCGCCGGTGGCGTCGGTGACCAGCATCGGGCGCTGGCCCTTCTCGATCGTCTCCTTGGTGACGACGCACTTCTGCACGTCGCCGCGGGAGGGAAGCTCGAACTGGACGTCGAGCAGCGTCTCCTCGAGGATCGAGCGCAGCCCGCGGGCGCCGGTCTCGCGCTCCAGCGCCTTGTCGGCGATAGCGCCGAGCGACTCCGGGAGCGAAGACCAGCTCGATGTCGTCGAACTGGAAGAAGCGGTGGAACTGGCGGGTGAGCGCGTTGCGCGGCTCGGTCAGGATCGTGATCAGGTCGTCGCGGGTGAGCTGATGGATCGCGGCGACGACGGGCAGGCGGCCGATGAACTCGGGGATCAGGCCGTACTCCATGAGGTCCTCGGGAAGAACCTTCTCGAAGTCCTCGCCGGTGTCCTTGTCGGCGTTGGAGGTGACCTCGGCGCCGAAGCCGACTCCGTGGTTGCCGATCCGCCGCTCGATCACCTCGTCGAGCTGGCCGAAGGAGCCGCCGCAGACGAAGAGCACGTTCGAGGTATCGATCGTCAGGAACTCCTGGTGCGGGTGCTTGCGGCCGCCCTGGGGCGGCACCGAGGCGGTGGTGCCCTCGAGGATCTTGAGGAGCGCCTGCTGCACGCCCTCGCCGGAGACGTCGCGCGTGATCGACGGGTTGTCGGCCTTGCGGGCGATCTTGTCGATCTCGTCGATGTAGATGATCCCCGTCTCGGCCTTCTTCACATCGAAGTCGGCGGCCTGGATCAGCTTGAGGAGGATGTTCTCGACGTCCTCGCCGACGTAGCCGGCCTCGGTGAGCGCCGTGGCGTCGGCGATCGCGAAGGGGACGTTGAGGATCTTGGCGAGGGTCTGGGCGAGCAGCGTCTTGCCGCAGCCGGTGGGGCCGAGCAGCAGGATGTTCGACTTCTGCAGCTCGATCGCCTCGTCGCCCTCGCTCGTCGGAGGACGCCATCTGCACGCGCTTGTAGTGGTTGTAGACCGCGACCGAGAGCGCGCGCTTGGCGCCCTCCTGGCCGACCACGTACTCGTTCAGGACGTCGTAGATCTCCCTCGGCTTGGGGAGGTTCTCGAGCTCGAAGGTCGGGCGGAGCGGTGAGCTCCTCGTCGATGATCTCGTTGCAGAGATCGATGCACTCGTCACAGATGTAGACGCCGGGGCCGGCGATCAGCTTCTTGACCTGGCGCTGCGACTTGCCGCAGAAGCTGCAGAGGAGCTGCTCGTTGGATTCGGTGGGACGTGCCAGCGGAATTACTCCCTCGGTCTCGCTTCGCCCGGCCGGCTCCTTCCTCGCTCTCGAAGCTTAGACGCCCGCCGGCCTCGGCCTGACGCGTGAACGAACTACGCCGCGCGTGGGCTGTTTCCTTCCGCCGTTACATCGGCGGCGGCGCTGGTCGCCGCCACCCATCTACTCAGGATGCAGAGCGGGCTAGCCGTCGGCGAGCGCTGCGATCACGTCCTTCGAATGGGCGAGTGGGACCCGGTTCCCCTCGAGCTCGATTCGCGAGCCGCTCTCGGGGTGGATCAGCTCGAGCACGCGGACGTTGACCCGCTGATGGACCTTCACCTCGAGTCCAGCTCGTTCGGCCTTGAAGACCATCGCACCCGGCTCCTTGCTGCGTGAGCGGCCATCGAAGCCGTAGACCGAATCGGCGGTGACGCCGACCAGCATCCACTGCGGCATGCCGCTCGCCGCCGCGTTCGCTCTCATGCCGGCGATCGCACCGGCCGCATCGCCGACGGCCTCTCCCACCGAGCCACCCTACCTCGCCGATCGAGCCGCCGGCCAGGCCGCCGCCGAACATCGAGCCGGTGTGGCCGCTGGGGTTGAACTGCCCGGCGGCGATGACCTCGTCGTCGATCCCCTCGCGAGCCAGGGCCTGCTGCACCGCGTGCTCCATCGCTTCCTCGGACATCGTCGCTCCTGCGCTCGAGGTGTGATCAGCTGTAGCGGTCCCAGGCCCGCAGATACGGCTCGGGGTCGACGGGCGGCCGCCGACGTGGATCTCGAAGTGGAGGTGGCAGCCGACGGTCCGCGCGTTGCCGGTCTTGCCGACGTAGCCGACGATCTGGCCGACGTGCACCAGGTCGCCCTTCTGGAAGCGTCGACGGATGGATCATGTGCGCGTACCAGTACTTCCGCCTCTCCGCCAGCCCTCGGATCACGACGTAGTTGCCGTCGAGGCGGGCGTCGTAGGCGCGCTTCACGACGGTGCCGGTGACGGCCGCGGCCAGCGGCGTCCCGCAGCGCGCGACGACGTCGAAGCCCTTGTGGCACGCGGCCGCCGTTGCGCGGCGCGCCGAAGTCGCCGACCGGCCCGCGGGTCCCGTGCGGGCCTCGGACCGGGAAGAAGTGCCGGTGGAGCTCAACCTTTCCCGCCTCCCTCTCGTTGCCGCCGGCGACGGCGACGATCACGCGATAGGTGCCGTCGGCCACCGGCCTGCCGCCGTTGTTCAGCCCGTCCCACTTCTCGACCTGGTCGGCGCCCGGCTGCACGTCCGGCAGCTCGATCCGCCGCACCTCCTTCCCGAGCCCGCGATCCTGATCGTCACGTCGGCCGGCGCCGACCCGCCGATCCGGAACTCGATCCGCACGCCGCCCACGGAATCGGTGAAGCCGCGCGTCGGGCGAGACCGAGGCCTCCGGAGACGGTGCTCGGCCGCCGCCCGAGCCGCGGCCAGCGTCAGCAGCAGAGCGAGACAGAAGAGGGGCGAGGCGCCTCAAGCGGCGCGCGCGAGTGCTAGCGGTGCTCGATGACGCGGTCGACGATGTTGTACTCCTTCGCCTCCTCCGCGCTCATGAAGTAGTCGCGCTCGGTGTCCTTCGCGACCTTGTCCAGCGGCTGCCCGGTGTGCTTGGCGATGATCTCGTCGAGGCGGCGGCGGACGTCGATGATCTCCTTGGCGTGGATCTCGATGTCGGTCGCCTGGCCCGAGAAGCCGCCCGAGACCTGGTGGATCAGGATCTTCGAGTTGGGCAGCGCCATGCGCTTGCCCTCGGCGCCGCCGGCGAGCAGCAGCGCGCCCATGCTCATCGCGACGCCGACGCAGATCGTCTGGACGTCCGGCTTGATGAACTGCATCGCGTCGTAGATCGCGAGGCCCGCGTAGACCGAGCCGCCGGGCGAGTTGATGTAGATGCGAGACGTCCTTGTCCGGGTCCTCGGACTCGAGGTGGATCAGCTGGGCGACGATCAGGTTCGCGATGTCCTCGGTCACCGGGGTGCCGAGGAAGATGATCCGCTCGTTGAGCAGGCGCGAGTAGATGTCGAACGCGCGCTCGCCGCGCGAGGTCTGCTCGACCACCATTGGGACAAGGGGACTCATTGGGTGCGCGAGCATAGCGACCGCCCTCGCCCGGGCCGCGAGCGGGAGAATCCTCCGATGGCGTCCGCAGGGGAGATCCTCACGGTCGGCCACTCGAACCACGAGGAGGGCGAGTTCATCGAGCTGCTCCGCGGCGCGGGCGTCGAGCTGATCGCCGACGTCCGCGCCAACCCGCGCTCCGCGCTACCCGCACTTCAACCGCTCCGCCCTCGCCGGCGATCGCTGCAGGCGGCCGGGATCGGCTATGCGCGGCTCGGCGCGGAGCTCGGCGGCCGGCGCGAGCCGCTGCCGGACTCGCCGAACGGGGCCTGGGAGACGAGCCCGTTCCGCGGCTACGCCGACCACATGGCGAGCGACGAGTTCGCCGCCGGCCTGGCCGAGCTCGAGCAGCTGGCGCGCGAGCGCCGCGTCGCGATGATGTGCGCCGAGGCCGACTGGGCGCCGCTGCCACCGCCGCCTGATCGCCGACGCGCTCACGGTCCGCGGCTGGCGCGTCCTCCACCTCGGCCCCGACGGCGCGCTCGACGAGCACGAGCTGACGACTCGCCGTCGTCGACGAGCGACGGCTCATCACCTACCCGGAGCTGCCAGACCTCGCTCGACGTCTGAGCCCTAGGCTCGGGCTCTCCAGCCGGGCGTCCAGAGGCCGCCCTTCTCCTCGCGCTCCTTCTCGGGCGTCCAGATCTCCTCGCGGGCCTGGGCCTGCTCGAGCGGGATCGGCTTCGCCTTCTCGGCGATCGTCTCGAGCGCCCGGCGCATCCGCAGGTCCTCCTTGAGGAGCTCCTCGCGCCCTGACTCGCGGATCTCCTTGAGCGCATCCGCGGGCTCGGGGTGCCCGTGGTCCTCGTGGCCCGGCGGGATCTGCAGCGCCTCGAGCTTGTCCTCCTCTGTGATCTCGATCCCCTCGGCCTCGGCGACCGCCTCGAGCACGGCCTCGCGCCTGAGCGCCTGCTCGGCGTCCGGGCGCGCCTGCTCGATCATCTCCTCGCGGGTCTTGCCCTGCATCTGGAGGTAGTTCTCCGGCTCCATGCCCTGCCGGCGCAGCGAGCGCTCGACCCGCCGCCACATCTCCTCCGCGCGCGCCTCGATGACGGAGTCGGGGAGCTCGACCTTCGCCTTGGCGACCGCGGCGTCGAGGGCGTCCTCGCGGAAGCGCTCGGCGATCTGCTGGTCGAGGATCTGCCTGATCTTCAGAGCGATGTCGCCGCGCAGCTCGTCGAGCGTCTCGAACTCCGAGGCCTCGGCGGCGAAGTCGTCGTCGAGGTCCGGCAGCTCCTTCTCGCGGACCTCTCGACCTTGACGTCGAACTCGGCGGTCTTGCCGGCGACCTCCTCGGCCGGGTAGTCGTCCGGGAAGGTGACGCTCACTTGGCGCTCGTCGCCGGGCTTCGCGCCCTCGAGGCCCTGCTCGAGCTCGGGCAGGACGCGGCCCTCGCCCAGCTCCAGCAGGTAGTCCTGGGCCGCGCCGCCCTCGAAGGGCTCGCCGTCGATCTTGCCCTCGTAATCGATCAGCACCACGTCGCCCGGCTTCGCCGCGCGCTCGACGGGGTTCAGCCTGGCGAAGCCCTCGCGCAGCCGGTCGAGCTCGGCCTCGACCGCCTCCTCGGGCACCTCCGGCTCCGCGCGGCCGACCTCGAGCCCCTTGTACTCGCCGAGCTCGGCGCCCGGCCGCACGGCGACCTCGATCGAGAAGCGCAGCGGCTTGCCCTCCTCGGGCAGATCGGAGAGGTCCAGCTTCGGATCGCCGACCGGGTTGACACCCGACTCGAGCATCGCGCGCTCGTACCAGTCGCCGAGCGATGACTCGAGCGCCTGGGTGAGCACGGTCTGGCGGCCGAGGCGCTGCAGCACCATCGCCGGCGGCACCTTGCCCTTGCGGAAGCCTGGCAGCTTCATGTCCTTGCCGAGCTGCTCGGCGGTCTTGGCGATGCTGCCCTCGACATCCTGCGCGTCGACGTCGACGTCGACGCGGACCCGCGAGTCGGGAAGCTCCTTTACCGTCGTCTCCATGAGGGAGACCACCTTAGACACCGGCAGGCCCGGGCGGCTCGAGATCAGTGCCGGAGACCGGTTCGGCGCCTGGCTCTACACGGGCGCACCGGGCCGGCTGGCCTCCTTCTCGATCGACCTGGCCCTCACCATCGCGGCGCTCGGGATCTGGTCAACGCGCCGGATCTGGTGGCGGCTGCGGGACGATCAGTCGCCGGCCGCGTAGCCGAGGATCGAGCGGTCGATCAGCCACTCGACCGGGGCCCGGTCGTCGGTGTAGACCTCGCCGCCGGCCAAGGCGGGCTCGAGCCGCGCCGCCTCGGCCCGGCGATCGTTTGCAGCTCCGGCGCAAGCCCCGCCGCCATCTTCCGCAGGTGCGCGGCCGAAGCCTCGCTCGCCGCCGATCAGCAGCGTGTTCTCGTCCTCGATCGGGTCGCGGAGCACGATCGGGAAGGCCTCGGCCATCGTGCGCCCGACGACCTTCTCGAGCTCGTCGAGCCCTCGGGGTGGCCGACGTTGACGATCACCAGCCCGCCCGGCGCGAGCCGATCGCGGGCGAGCTCGAAGAACTCGCGCGTCGCCAGGTAGAACGGGATGTAGGGCTGGCGGTAGGCGTCGACGACGATCACGTCGTAGCCGCCATCTGCGTCCCGCAGCCAGGGCCGGGCGTCCTCGTCGTGGACCGTCAGGTGCGGGGCCCGCATGTCGAAGTAGCGCCGCCCGATCTCGGCGAGCTCGGGGTCGATCTCGACCGCGTCGATCCGGGCCGCCGGGAAGTAGTGGCCGTAGGCGCGCGCCACCGTGCCGGCCGCGTTGCCGAGGATCGCGACCCGCGACGGGGCGTGGGTGAGGCTCGCAAACGGGACGACGACGAGGCCGTCCCAGTAGTTGCCGGTCAGGTAGCTGCCCGGGCGGTAGAGGGAGTGCTCGGCCACGCCCTCGTTCAGCTCGAGCTTGCGCGTCCCGTCGGGCTCCTCCACCACGCGCGCGTACTGATGCCGGGTCTCGGTCTCGTAGATCACCCGCTCGCCCGGTCGGTCTTCGCCTTGACCGTCCCGACCGGGATCGCGATCACCGCCCCGACCGCGGCCGGGACGGCGAGGTAGCGCCAGCCGAGTCCGGCGGCGGCGACCAGAGCCAGCGTCAGGGCGAAGACGAGGAAGGTGCGCTGGGTGCCGATGAACGGGATGAGACAGGAGCGCCGCCGACATCGTCCCGACCAGCGAGCCGGCGGTCGAGATCGCGTAGAGGCGGCCCGCCGTGCGGCCGGAGTGGTCGACGTCGGGCGTCGCGAGCCGGATGGCCCAGGGCGAGCAGGCGCCGAGCAGGACGACCGGGACCGCGACCAGGGCGAGCACGCCGACCAGCGAGCCGACGAAGGCGCCGGCCGAGATCTCGTCGAGCGCGTCGACCGAGACCGACGAGGAACGGTCGCGCGGCGAACGGGACGAGCGGCGAGCAGGATCGCCGCCCCGGCGACGAGCAGGCAGAGGCCGCGCAGGTGCGGATGGTCATCGCCGAGCCGCCCGCCGAGCCAGTAGCCGACCGAGAGGGAGACCAGGACCACCGCGATCGTGTTCGCCCAGACGATCGTCGAGGCGCCGAAGTAGGGCGACATCAGGCGGGCCGCGGCGATCTCGGCGCCCGAGGCTCGCCATCCCGACCACGAAGACGAGCACGTAGAGGAACCGCTGCTCGCGGCTCAAGTCGACCCCTTGATCCGCTCCTCGAGCCGCGCCCCCTGGCCGGCGGCCGCCGCGCGCGCGGCGCGGGCCTCGCTCAGCGGCACCCCTCGCTGCTCGGCGAGATCGAGGAGGCGCTGGCGCTCGGTGTCCTGCTTCGCCCACTCCAGGAAGAGCCAGGCGAGCACGCCGAGGGTGACGAAGCCGCCCTCGACCATCATGATCACGCCGGCGATGCTCTGGTCGGTCACCGCCGAGAGGTGCCACTTCGCCTCCCCGGCGGCGTAGTCGGGATAGAAGACCGAGTTCGACCACATGAAGACGTTGCCGAGCACGATGCCGGCGAAGCGGACGCCGATCAGGTAGCCGATCTTGGCCGGGATGCCCGAACCACTTCGGCTGCGGCAGCGGCCCGACCAGCGGCATCCACATCAGCACCCCGAAGCCGATGAAGCAGGCGTGCTGGAGGGCGTGGATCGCGCTGTGCTCGGTCGCCGCCTGGTAGAGGGCCGGGGCGTGCCAGACGTAGAGGTCGACCGCCCAGAGCGGCAGCGCGACCAGCGGATGCGCCAGGTGCCGCAGCCAGCCGAGCCAGCGGATCGCGAAGCAGCGGCTGGAGCAGCGGACCGGTCAGCCCGAGCACGATCAGCAGCGCCCCCAGGTCTCCCATCAGCAGGTGCTGGGCCATGTGGGCGAGCACCAGCTCGCTGTCCAGGTGCCCGAGCGGGGAGAGGAAGGCGATCGCGATCAGCAGCAGGCCGGAGGCGAAGCAGAGCGTCCGCCAGGTCGGCACGGGCCGGCCCTCGCGCGCCAGCGTCAGCGCGCGGAACGCGTAGGCGGTCGCGACGAGCGTCAGCGCGGCGAGCTGGAGCGGCTCGAAGACCGGGCCGCCGACGTGGGCGAGCGGGAACACACCCCCATCGTAGGACTGCCGGCCTAGAGCCAGTCGATGCGCCTGAAGAAGGCGGCCAGCGCCACGACGCAGACCGCCATCAGCCCCAGCGCAAGGCGTAGCCGTAGTGCCAGTGCAGCTCGGGCATGTTGTCGAAGTTCATGCCGTAGACGGAGGCGATGAAGGTCGGCACGCGCGATGATCCCGAAGATCGCCGGAGATCTTCTTGACGATCTCGTTCTGGTTGACGCTGACCAGCGAGAGGTTGGCCTGCAGCACGCTGGTGAGCAGCTCCCGCTGGGCGCTGACCTGCTCGTCGACGCGCTTCGCGTGATCGGCGACGTCGCGGAAGTAGCTGCGCAGCTCCTCGGGCACGCGCTCGAAGCCGCCCTGCTCCAGCGTCTCCAGCGGGTTGAGCAGCGGCCAGACCGCCCGGTGGAACTCGATCACCTCGCGCTTCAGGTTGTAGATGCGCGCGGTCGGGGCCGGGATGTCGTCGTCGAAGACGTCCTTCTCGACCTCCTCGATGTCGTCCTCGATCGCGTCGACGACCGGGAGGTAGTCGTCGACGACCTTGTCGAGGATCGCCCAGACGGCCGACGAGGCCCCCAGCTGCAGCAGGTCGGGCCGGGCCTCGAGCCTGTGCCGGGCCGAGGCGAGCTCGCTGCCCGGGACCGTGGCGGACGGTGATCACGTAGCCGGGGCCGGCGAAGAGATGGATCTCGCCGAAGTGGACGATCTCGCGGTCCTCGTGGTAGTGGGCGGTCTTCAGGACGATGAAGACGTCCTCGTCGTAGTCCTCGATCTTCGGCCGCTGGTGGGGATTCTGGGCGTCCTCGACCGCGAGCTCGTGCAGGCCGAACAGCTCCTGCAGCCGCTCGAGGTCCCCGGGCTCGGGCTCGTGGATGCCGATCCAGACGAACTCGCCGGTGCCGGCTGCTCCTCTGAGCTCCGCCGCCTGCTCGGGCGTCAGCGCCTCCTCGTGCTGGCGCGCGCCGTCCTTGTAGTGGGCGCTGTCGACGATCATCGTGCGGCTCCGGGTCCCTGTTCCGGGCGCGCACACGGCTTCCTGCCAGAGCGCTTGCAGCGAACGCCGTATCTCAGATGTCTCTGGTGACTTCCACCTGGCCTGAGTCGGCGGCGGCGGAGAATGCCTCGTAGTCCCGCTCGTTCTGGTCCGCGTACGACTCGGCGAAGTCGGCCATGGCCTGATCGAACTTGTCGCCGCCACCGAGATAGGAGGCGATCGCGATGCGGTCACCGGACCGCGCATGCGCCCGCGCGAGCGTCCCACCGCAGAGCGGCGCGTAGAGCCCCATCGTGTACGGAGTCATCGTCTCGATCTGGGCAGAGCCCTTGCCGTCCCAGAGCTGCCTGACGTAGAAGTCGCGCCGCCGCCCATCGATTCCCTGCTCCGCCGTCAGCCAGCCGAGGAAGATGTCACTGGCGGCCTGCATCAACCGCTGTCCCTCGACGACTCGCCGGCCCTGGTGCTTGTAGCGGCCGCCGCTCGCGAAGGGCGCAAGCACCGACGGCCCCGCCTCCTTGACCTGCAGGAACAGTGGATCGTTCGAGTCGCTCCCGAGCATCAGGACGATCCAGCAACGGGTCCCGACGCTGCCGACGCCCACCACCTTGTGGGCGACGTGGACGTAGCGGTAGCGGTCCGCCAGATTGCGGATATCGGGCGAGAGAGTGTCCCGATATTGGTCCACCAGCGCCTCCAACGCGGCCTTGACCTCCTTGAGCCTTTCCTTCGGCACGAGCTCCTCGATCGGGAACGATCAGCGGCGGGTCGCTGATGATCCGCAGCTCGCCGTCCTCCTCTCGCGTCAGCTTGGCCAGCGCACGCAGGCTGTTCTTGCTCTCAGCCTTGGCCCTCGCCTTGTCGAAGCCCTTTGCGACCTTCTTCTTGACCTGGGAGCGGTATTGCTCGAGCACCTCGAGGTCGACCCGCTCGTACCAGACGTCCACGCTCCTCTCCGCTGCTAGCCGGCGCATCTCCTCCCGGTACGCGCTCGCCACCTTGGCCACCACCTCGCGGCGTTCGCTCTTCTTGAACCCGCGGTCGCGCCCGGCGACGGCGAAGCTCGCGGCGAGCCGCTTCACATCCCACTCGAACGGCCCCGGGAAGGTCTCGTCGAAGTCGTTGATGTCGAAGATCAGCCGCCGGTCGGGAGCCGCGAAGACTCCGAAGTTGGAGAGGTGGGCGTCACCGCAGAGCTGAACGTCGAGCCCGGAGCGGGGGGTCACGCCGAGGTCCGCCGCCATGATCCCCGCGGCCCCGCGATAGAAGGTGAAGGGTGAGACGAGCATCCGCCCGTGGCGGATCGAGATCAGCTCCGGAACGCGTGTCCGGTCCTGCTCCTCGAGGATCTCGACCGGATCCGGGCGATCTGAACCCGGCTCCCAACGCGCCTGAATCGACCTCGGCGCCCGCCGACGCGCGTCCTTGCCGGTTGCCTCGCTCTCGCTCGCGGTGAGTGTCTGAGTCGAGGCCACCATGTCAGCCAGCCCCTAGTCGGCCAGCGCCGCTTCGATCTCGCTGATTGCGGCGCGCTCGGCGTCGCTCACGCGCTCTCCGCTGAGACCCAGGAAGCCCTCCTTGCGGGCTTCGGCGACGTGCTCGGCGAGCCCACTGATGAACTTCCTGTACTCCTCGATCTCCTCGTCGCTCGCCTTTGTCTTCAGCACCGCGATCGCCTGCCTGATGTTGTCCAGGTTGTGCTGCTTGAGCTCCTCCTTGGAGCCTGAGCGCGTGTGATCCGTCTCGGGCTTGGCGGAGACGATCTCATCGAGCAGCTCGCTCTCACCGTGCTGCTTGCGCGCCTCCGTATAGCTCGACGCCATCGAGAACGTCTCGCGGATCGAGCCGCCGCGGTCGGAGAGGATCACCAGCAGGCCGGCGCTCGGCGGCGCCTCCAGAACCGTCTTCCACTCCTCCTCTGTGAAGTCGGCCCTCGCGGTCATCTGGATGAAGTGTCTCGCAACTCAGCTCAGCGCGTCGCGTGGGATCGCGAACGTCTCCATGTCGACGCGGGAACCTCTGAACCGGACCCCCTCCGCCTCGAGCAGCCGGCGCTGCTCGAGGCCCTTGGCGAGCGATCCGTCGGCCCGGACGATCCGCTGCCAGGGCACACTCGGGTCGTTGGTGTGCGACAGCACCTGGCCGGCGAATCGCGGCGCCTCCGGGCAGAGGTCCGCATAGGTCGTGACATGCCCCTCGGGCACCCTGCGGATGCGATCGAGAATCTCGCGCTGGCGCGCGCTTAGGTCAGCCGCCATGCCGCCCAGGCTCCGACGACGGCCGCGGGAAGAGCCGCCGCGATCCCCCGAGCTCCGGCGATGCGCTCCGAGGTGCCGAGCGCCAAACCAAACGCCAGCGTGTCACCGGAATCAGCGACGGCGTTCGCAAGGGTCGCGGTTCGCAGCCTGTCGCGATCCTCCAACGCCGCCAGCGTGACGATGCCGAGCACCAAATCCCGAACCCCGGCGATCCGGCCGAGCGCCACTGTCGCTGGGCTCGCCTCGTTGAAGCCGAGCGCTCTCAGGGCCAACTCGGGCCTCGCCAGCATTCCGATCCCGATCGCGACCCTCCCGCCGGCCGAGGCGAGCGACCAGCCCCGGACGTCCGGAGCATGAAGAACCGCTTCGCTCATGAGCGCAGCGCGGACTCGGGCTGCTCTCGGTAGCGCACCTTGATCGGAGCCTTCAGCTCGCGGAGCTCGCTCGCGTTCGCCGGACCGTCACCGGCCGAGCCTACGCGATAGTGGCTCTCGCGACCGGGGGATCCGTCGGATGGCGCAGGTAGCGTCCGGCCGAAGAGCAGCTGGCGCCGTGTTTCGAAGGGAGAGAGGGGTTACATCGTGAAGTTGGTGATCGGCATCGTCCGGCCCGAGCGGGCAAACAACGTGCTCGAGGCGCTCTACCGCGCCGAGGTGCGCGGCGTCTCGATGAGCCGGGTCCAGGGCCATGGCGGGGAGCTCGACCGGGTCGAGACCTACCGCGGCACGACCGTGAAGGTGGAGCTCTCCGACAAGGTCCGCTTCGAGATCGCCGTCACCGACCCCTTCGTGCAGCCGACCATCGACGCGATCTGCGAGGGCGCGCGAACCGGTGAGGTCGGTGACGGGAAGATCTTCGTCGTCTCGCTGGACCGGGCGGTCCGGATCCGCACCGGCGAGGAGGACAACGCCGCCGTGACCCCGGTGGGTGCCTGATGGATGCTCCGATCCTGGCGCAGGCCACCCAGATAGACACCGGCGACACCGCTTGGATGCTCGCCGCCACGGCGCTGGTCCTGATGATGACAGTGGCGCTGGGCCTCTTCTACGCCGGCTTGGTCCGAGCGAAGAACGCGTTGAACACCTTCATGATGTCGGTGAGCGCCATCGCGATCGCGGGTGTCGTGTGGGCGCTGGTCGGCTATTCGCTGGCCTTCGACGGCACAGGCGATCTGATCGGTGGGCTCAACTACGTCGGACTGCACGACGTCACGTTCGCCCCCAGGGACGGGACCGCGATCCCTCATCTCGTGTTCTTCGCCTTCCAGGCGACCTTCTGCATCATCACCGTGGCGCTGATCTCCGGCGCCGTCGTGGAACGGATGCGATTCGGTACCTGGATGGTGTTCGCCGCGCTCTGGTCGGTGCTGGTCTACTCCGTGCTCGCCCACTGGGGCTTCGGAGGCGGCTGGCTGCAGGAGGGCGGGACGCTCGACTTCGCCGGCGGCATCGCGGTCGAGATGGCCTCGGGCTTCTCCGCGGTCGCCGCGGCGATCGTCGTCGGCGCCCGGAAGGACTATGGCCGCATCGGCCTGCTGCCGCACAACTCCGTGCTCGTGCTGCTCGGCGGCGGGCTGCTGTGGTTCGGCTGGTTCGGATTCAACGGCGGCAGCGGCTTCGGAACCGGCGATCCGAGCGTTCTGGCCTTCGCGAACACACTGCTCTGTCCCGCCGCCACCCTGTTCACCTGGATGATGCTCGACCTCATCCGAGACAGGAAGGTGACGGCGGTTGGCGCCGCGACGGCGATCATCGCGGGCTGCGTGCTGATCACACCGGCGGGCGGCTTCATCAGCCCCGCCTGGTCCCTGGTCCTCGGCGTGCTCGGGGCGTTTCCGGTCTATTTCGTGATCGTCTACAGGCCGCGGACCCGGGTCGACGAGACCCTCGACGTGCTCGCGGCACACGGCACTGCGGGGTTCCTCGGAATCCTCTTCATCGGATTCGTCGCGCAGCAATCGTGGAACGGCGTCTCCGATGGCTGGTTCTACGGCAACCTCAGTCAGCTCGGGGACCAGGCGCTCGCCGCCCTGGTGACGCCGCTCTACGCCTTCGGCATGACCTTCGTCCTGCTCAAGGCCATCGGCGCCGTGATGCCCCTGCGCGGACCCGAGCAGTACGAGTCGCTGGGCATGGACTCCATCTACCACGGCGAGGAGGCCTACCCGAGCGGCGAGGGAGCGATCCTGGTCACTCCGGAGGCGGCCGGGGAGGTGCCCGCCCCGATGGCGCAGCCCTAGTTGCTACTCGTACGCCAGCGCCTGCAGTACGTCGAGCCGCGCCGCGCGGCGGGCTGGGGCGATCGCCGCGACGACGCCGGCGAGGGCGGCGATGACCAGGATGAAGACGAGCTGGCCAACCGGGTAGCTCAGCACGAAGCCTTGGTCCTGGAGCGGCACGGACATCAGGGCGGCGAAGATCAGCCCGAGGATCATGCCGAGCACTGCGCCGATCAGCGCGGTGATCACGGACTCGTAGCGGATCATCGTGCGCACCTGGCGACGTGACATGCCAACCGCACGCAGCATGCCGAGCTCCCGCGTCCGCTCGTAGATCGAGAGCGCGAGGGTGTTGGCGATCCCGAACAAGCTGACCACGATCGCCAGTGAAAGCAGCGCGTAGACGAGCCCGAGCAGCGGGTTGATCTGGTTCTCCTGGCTCTGCTTGAGCTCCTGCTGGTTCATCACCTCGGCGGTCGGGAACTGTCGGGTGAGGATCCCGTCGATCCGGTCCTGGACCGTCGACGAATCCGCCCCGGGCGCCAGCTTGATGAAGTCGAATGTGTCCTGGGTGACGGCGAACTCGCGCGCCATCGCCCCCTGGGTCACGACCATGCTGCCGAGCAGGTCGGCGTTGTCCTTCACCTCGCCGACGATGCGGAAGCTCGCCCGGTTGCCGGTCTGGCCGAGCGTGTGGATCGTGTCCCCCACCTCGAAGTTGTTGGAGTCGGCGAACGACTTGTCGACGATCGTCTCCGAGTCCGTCATGTTCCGGAGCGTCAGCTCGGTTGTGTCGCCCTGGAAGTCGAGCTTCAGCACCGTGGAGGCGGTGGCCGGGTCGAGTCCCGTGGCGCGCGGCTTGCCCCCAACCCCGTCGATCTTGATCTGAGTCGCCTGCAGCGTCGAGACCGTCTGCACGCCGGGCACCCTGCGGACCGTCGCCGCGGCCGCCTTCGGGATCGGGTCGTAGCCGTTCGTGTTCTGGATCTCGAGCTCGCCCTGAAAGCTGTTGTCGATCGCGTCGGCGATCGACGCCTTGAGCCCGGCCGCGAACACGGTGACGAACGCGACCAGCGCCAACCCGATCATCAATGCCGCAGCGGTCGCCGCTGTCCGCGACGGGTTCCGCTGCGAGTTCTCGCGCGCCAGCCGGCCGGTCAGCCCGCGCAATCTCTCGAGCGGCGCCCCGATCGTCCCGGCCAGCGGCCGCACCAGACGCGGGCTGTAGAGCGAGACCCCGAACAGGACCAGGGCCGCCCCGCCGCCGAGCATCAGCGCCGCGTCGCCGGTCTTCTGGTTGCCGAACAGCCCGACCAGCACCAGGGCCAGCCCGCCGAGCATCAGCAGCCAGGCGATCGCCACCGTGACGATGGAGCGGCGGCGGCTGGCAGTGAGCTCGAGGTTCTGCATCGCCGCGATCGGCGGCACGCGGGTCGAGCGCAGGGCCGGGTTGAGCACCGCGATCAGGGTCACGGCGATCCCGATCACCACGGAGACGACCACGGTGCGAGTCGCGACCACCAGCGCGGTGGTCGGCAGGCCGATTCCCAGCGCATTGAACAGCGACTCGATGCCCTTCGCAAACAGGAGCCCGCCGAGAACCCCCGCCAGCGCTCCGAGGAGGCCGATCAGGGCCGCCTCTACGAACACCGAGGCGAGAACCTGCCTGCGGGAGGCACCGAGGGTCCGGAGCAGGCCGTACTCGCGGATCCTCTGCGAGACGGTGATCGAAAAGGTGTTGAAGATGACGAATGCCCCGACGATCAGGGCCACGGCGGCGAACACGCCCAGGAAGATCGGCAGGAAGCTGAGCGCGTCGTGGATCTCGTTGGAGGAGCGGTTTGCGTTCTGCTCGGCGGTCTCCACCCTGAGCGTCGGCGGCACCACCCCTTCGATCCGCGCCTTGAGCTCGTCCGATGACACATCGGGGTTGATTCCGACCGAGATCTGGTTGAAGCGGCCGATATTGCCGGTGATGAACTGCGCCTCCGGGAGAGTGAGCTGCGCGATGCTGGCGCCCCCGAACGAGGTGCCGCCGAGCTCCGTGAGGCCGACCAACCGGTAGGTCCGGACACGCCGCTCGCCCGCGATCCGGATCGGATCTCCGACGGACAGGCCGGCGTCGTCGGCCGCCGCCTTATCGAGGGTCGCTTCGTGGGCGTTGGTAGGCCGGTGCCCCTCGACCGTCTTCAGGGTCTCGATCTGCGGCGGCAGCACTGCTGAGATGAACTTGGGGGCGAACTGCGAGCCGACCTCCTGATCGCCCTTGAAGATGCCGCCTCCCGTGAAGATCGTCCCGGCGGCGAGCTTCACCCCGGGCACCGCCTTCACCCTCTCGAGGATCCCTGCGGGGAAACTGGTGGAGGTGTTGGTCTGCTGGGTGACCGGCTGCTTGTTGGTGATCACCACCGAGGTGCCCTTCAACGAGTCGCTGAAGATCTCGTCGAAGGCCTCGTTGATGGTGTCGGTGATCACATACGTGCCGGCGATCAGCGAAACGCCGACGAACACTGCGACCGTGGTGCCGAGCGCCCGCAGCTTGCGCGCCCAGAGGCTCTTGACCGCGACGCTAACCAAGCTGCTTCATCAGCTCGATGACGTCGTCCGCCGAGCCGGGAGCATCGTCGGAGACGATCTCGCCGTCGCGTAGGGTGAGCAGGCGGTCCGCGTAGACCGCGGCCTCCGGCGCATGGGTGACCATCACCACCGTCTGGTCGAACTCGTCGACGGCCTGCCGCAGGAGGCGCAGGACGTCCTCGGAGGCCTTGGAGTCGAGGTTGCCGGTCGGCTCGTCGGCGAAAACGACCGCAGGTCTCGAGATCAGCGCCCGGGCCACCGCGACCCGCTGCTGCTGACCTCCGGAGAGCTCCGAGGGGAGATGCGTACGGCGGTCCTGCAGGCCGACCGTGTCGAGCAGCTGCTCGAGCCATCCCTTGTCGGGCTTGCGGCCGGCGATCGAGAGCGGCAGCACCAGGTTCTCCTCGGCAGTGAGCACCGGAAGCAGATTGAAGAACTGGAAGATGAAGCCGAGCTTGTCGCGGCGAAGCTTGGTCAGGTCGGCGTCGTCCAGCTGCGTGATGTCGATGCCGTCGATCAGCACCCGGCCGCCGGTAGGGCGGTCGAGCCCCGCGAGCACGTGGAGGAGCGTGGACTTCCCGGAGCCCGACGGCCCCATGATCGCCGTGAAGCGGTCGCGTTCGAACTCGACGCTGACGTCGCGCAGCGCGTCGACCGCAGCATCCCCCTCGCCGTAGCGCCGGCTGACGTCGATCGCCTGCACGATGCGGCCGTAGCCCGCCTCGACCGTGCCGGCCGCGCGCGTGTCTCTCTGTTCATCCACCGAATCGGTCATCCGTGACGTTCCCCCGCGAAACGAAGGACCCGCCCTCAAGCTAGCGATACTTGGAGGTCAGATGTCGGTCGAGGGAACGATCAGCGGCAGCGGCCCCGCACGCTTGCCCGCCGGCTCCGTGTTCGCCGGTTTCAGAATCCAGCGGGTCCTCGGGCACGGCGGCATGGGGATCGTCTACCTGGCTCGGGAGGTACGGCTTGACCGCGACGTCGCGCTCAAGGTGATCCGCTCCGAGCTCGCCGAGGACGATCGGTTCAGAACCCGCTTCCGGGACGAGTCGCGCACCGCGGCCTCGATCGAGCACTCCCGCGTGGTCACGGTCTTTGGAGCCGGCGAGCGCGACGGCCTTCTTTACGTGGCTATGCGATACGTGCCTGGTCGCGACCTCGGGCGGCTGATCTCGGCCCGTGGCGCGCTGCCGGCCGGCGATGCCGCCTCGCTGGTCGCGCAGGTGGCCGACGGACTGGATGCGGTCCATGCCGCGGGCCTCGTGCACCGGGACGTCAAGCCCGCGAATGTGCTCGTCAGCGAGCCGGGGCCGGGTGACGACGGCTCGACCGCGTACCTGACGGACTTCGGGCTCGCCAAGGTCGCAGCCTCCACCAGTGGCCTGACCGCCACCGGTGAGGTGATCGGCACGGTCGACTACATGGCGCCGGAGCAGATCGAAGGGCGCCGGGTCGACGCCCGTACCGACGTCTACGCGCTGGGCTGCGTGCTCTTCCACGCGGTCACCGGCGAGGTCCCCTTCCCAGAGCGCGAGAGCTCGTCGAAGATGTGGGCCCATCTGAACGAGGCACCCCCTGCCGTCGGATCCCGGAGCGGCGGACGCGCGCCGCTCGACCCCGTCATCCGACGGGCGATGGCCAAGGACCCGGCCGACCGGTTTCCCTCCGCGGGCGACCTCGGGCGGGCGGCTGCGGCCGCGGCCCGCGGGGAAGCGGTCACGGAACCCGAGCATCCCGTGGGTGTCGGGGAGGCCGCGCCCACGGCCGAGACGATGCCCCTCCGCGGGGCGACGGCGCCGACCGATCGCCTCCCCCGGCGCCGTAGCAGGCTGCGCCGTCGCCTGGGGCGCATCGTCATACCGCTGATCGTGCTCCTCGTGGCCGCCGGACTCACCGTCGGCGGATTGGTCTTCGTCCCCAGGTTGACCGATACCGAGAGCCCGACTCCCAAGCCGAACCGGGTCGCGGTCCCATCGCTGGTCGGTCAGCCGCTGGACGTCGCCGAGCAGCGGCTCGACGATCTTGGATTGCAGTCGACCCAGGAGGGCGGCGGGCTGTTCGGGGTGCTGATCCCCTCCGACTGGGAGGTCTGCGCGACATCACCGGCGGCGGACTCGGCCGTCCGCCCGGGCTCCACCGTCCGGCTGCTGATCGATCGTCCCGGCGCCTGCTGACCGGCTCGATCGCTGCGCCCGCGGGTAGTAGTGTCGGCCGGGCAGTCACCTCGATCGGCAGTTCGAAAGGAGGGCCCATGGCCACCGCCACCGTGTCGAAGGAGATGCTGGAAGCACACCCGTGGCCCAGTCAGCTAGACCGTGACCTCCTGGCCCGCTGCATCGATGAGTGTCTCGCATGCCAACAGTCTTGTACCGCGTGCGCCGATGCGAGTGTGGCCGAGGAGGAGGTCGACGATCTCCGCAGATCCATCCGCCTCTGCCTCGACTGTGCCGACGTATGTGATGCCACCGGCCGCCTGCTCACGCGACAGACGGAGTACGTCGCGGTGGCGGCGAGAGCGCAGGTCTCTTCATGCAGGGAGCTGTGCGGCCTTTGCGCCGAGGAGTGCGAGCGCCACGCCGACCACCACGAACACTGCCGCATCTGCGCGGATGCAGTGCAGGCGCTGTGAAGAAGCCTGCGCGGCGGTGTTGAACGCGATCGGGTGACCCGATGGCCTCCGAAGAGCTCAAGGACGCCCTGCGGGACGCAAGTGAGGTCGAGCTCACCGTCACCGGTCGCAAGTCGGGCCGCGAGAGCTCCCGCCCGATCTGGTTCGTCGAGGACCGCGACAGGCTCCTGCTGCTCCCGGTCAGCGGCTCGGACAGCAACTGGTACCGCAACGCGGTGAAGACACCGGGGATCCGGCTCGCCGCCGACCGAGCGGAGCTTCGCGCGCACGCGACGCCGATCGAGGACCCCGACGACGTGGCCGACATCGTCGAGAAGTTCGGCGCGAAGTACGGGGCCGACCGCGTGGCGGAGTACTACCCGAAGCAGGACGCCGCGCTCGAGGTCCCGCTCGACTGAGCGGGTCCGGCTCAGCCGGGGGCGACCGCGGCCTTCACCTCCTCGGCCGGCTCGGCGTCCGGTAGCGTGACGCCGGCGACCTCGTAGGCGTCGGGCTGGTCGAGAGTCTCGCGCTCCAGCAGCGCATCGACGAGCGCATCGAGCCGCTCGCGATGCTCCTCGAGCAGGTTGATCACGTCGCGCTCGGCCTCCTCCACAATCCGCCGGACCTCCTGGTCGACGAGCTCCTGGGTCGGCTCCGAAGCCGGCATCGCCCCAGGCAGGAGCGGCCCGTCCTGGCGCCCGTCGGTCACCGCGATCGGGCCGACCGCGTCGCTCATCCCCCAGCGGCCCACCATGCCGCGTGCGACCTGCGTGAGGTTCTGGATGTCCGACTCCGCGCCCGTTGAGAGGTCGTCAAAGACGACTCTCTCAGCTCCGCGTCCGCCCAGCGCGACCTTGATCTGGGCTAGTAGCTCCTCCCGGCGGTAGTTGTAGCGGTCGCTCTCCGGCGTGGAGAGCGTGACACCGAGAGACTGGCCACGGGGGATGATCGAGATCTTCCGCACCGGATCAGCACCGGGGGTGAGCATGCCGACAAGCGCGTGGCCCGACTCGTGGTAGGCGGTTCGCCTCCGATCCTCATCCGTCATTACGACCTGTCGCTCTGCGCCGAGGATGATCTTCTCGATCGCGTCGGTGAAGTCCCGCTGCTCGACCTTGGGGTGGTTGCGGCGGGCGGCGAAGAGCGCGGCTTCGTTGACGAGCAACGCTATGTCGGCGCCGGTGGATCCTGGGATCGACGCAGCGAGGCGCTCCAAATCCACGTCTTCCCCAAGGGGCACGTCCCGGGTGTGGATCTTGAGGATCTCGACCCGGCCCTTGCGGTCCGGGGAATTGACGGCGATGCGCCGGTCGAACCTCCCGGGCCGCAGAAGCGCGGGGTCGAGGATCTCGGGCCGGTTGGTGGCGCCGAGGACGATCACGTTCGTGCCGGGCTCGAAGCCGTCCATCTCGGTGAGGACCTGGTTGAGAGTCTGCTCTCGCTCGTCGTTGCCGCCGCTCAGTCCCGCCACGTTGCCCGAGCGTGAGCGGCCGATCGCGTCGAGCTCGTCGATGAAGACGATCGCGGGCGCGGCTTCCTTGGCCTGCTTGAAGAGGTCCCGGACGCGCGACGCCCCCACCCCGACAATCGCCTCGACGAACTCGGATGCCGAGATCGAGAAGAACGCGGCGTGCGCCTCGCCGGCGACGGCTCGGGCGAGCAGCGTCTTGCCGGTCCCGGGCGGGCCGTAGAGGAGCACACCGTGCGGGATGCGCGCCCCAAGCTTCGTGTATCGCTGCGGGTTCTTCAGGAAGTCGACGATCTCTACGAGCTCGTCCTCGGCCTCGTCGATGCCGGCCACGTCGTCGAAGGTGACCCGCTCCTGCTCGCCGCCCTGTACCCGCCGCGCGGTGGAGCGGCCGAAGCCCCCGAGGATGCCACCCCCTCCCCCGCCCATCTGGCGCCGGATCAGCCAGATGAAGAAGCCGATCAGCAGGATCGTCGGGAGAAAGCCGAGGATCAAGGTTCCCAGGAGCGAGCGCCCGCTGTCCGGCGCCTCGGCGTTGATGACGACGCTGTGCTCGGCGAGCAGCCGGGTCACGGAGGCGTGGTCGATGAAGGACGGAACCTCGGTCTTGAAGTCCTTGCTCACAGTCACCGGCTTGGCGTCGCCGGGTGGGTCATATGTTGCCTCGTTCTTGAGCGTCCCCTCGATCGAGTCGCCGGTCGAGCTGATCTCCTGGACGTTGTTCGCGGTCACCTGGTTGACGAAGAACGGCTGGTAGGGGACCCGCGGACGGCTTGCCGGGCCGCTTGTCAGAAAGGAGAGCAGGAGGTTCACCGCGAGCAGCCCCAGCAGGAAGAAGATGAACGCCCTGCTCCGCGGGATCATCGGCGGCTTCTCCTGCGGCGGGGCTCCGCGCCCGTCGGGGGCCGGATCCACGCGCCAGCCCGACGGATGGGTCTTCGGCGGAGGTGAGCTGTCGGCGGGCGAGTCGGGCGGCAGAAACCTCAAATGTACTCCGCCCGCGCAACCCGCCGAGCGGATTACGCACCGAAGAATGAGGGGTGAGCGACGGGATTCGAACCGGCGACCGCCTGGACCACAACTAGCCGGAACGGGTTCGCGGGGTTTCGCTCAGGCGTCCTCAGGCGTGAGCAGTTGCTCTGGGTTGTTCTCAGTTGCGCTCACTTTGGGCCACGAATGGGCCCACGGAAGGCTCGCAGGACGCACACCCAGCCTGTCTTGCAACGGCTCTCCCCGGATCTCGGAGCCACTCGCAGACACTACTTGTCCATTCCACTGTCGTCGTCAACGCCCCCTGCAACGAGTCTGTCACGGGAGGCCCAACTGAAAGAGGAAATAGCATGAGCAGAATTAGACGCAAGCCCTCGCCCGCCATGATCGTGGCGATTCTGGCTTTGATCGTGGCGATGGCGGGAGGGGCGTACGCCGCCGCAGTGCCCAAGAACAGCGTCGGGTCGAAGCAGCTAAAGAAGAACGCTGTGAAGACCGGCAAGATCGTTAATGGAGCGGTCAATAGCAACAAGATCGCCAACTCGGCGGTGACCAGCGGGAAGATCGCTGACAAGGCGGTGACTAGCGGCAAGTTCTTCCTCAGCGTCGTCTCGAATCAAAACGTCGGCAACGTCCCTGGTAGCGCATGCTCCACCTTGCCGATCTCCACGCCCGGCATCCAGGCGACCGATCATGTCCTCGTGACGCCGCCGCCCGGATGGACGGATACGTTCACGCTGGTCGGCGATCCGGACCCGGCGAACGGTCAGGTCGTTGTCCAGTTCTGCAACACCTTCACAGGCGGTGGCGCCGCTGACCCCGACGGAGGGGGCGGCCCCTACAAGATCCTGCTGATTCGCTGACCGCAGCGGAGTTCGGCTGATCGATCGGTACGGGCGGAGCCAATGGCTCCGCCCGTACCGCCTTACAGTTCGGCACCGTCGAAGTCCTCGGAGTGCTCGCAGGTCGTTCTCGATCGGTAAGTGCTTTCCGATGTGGTCGGCGGCGTCGGTTGGTGTGCGCTCTTCGTCGGAGCCTTGTGTCTCGCCGACAACGACGTGATCTGCGACGGGTCCGGCAAGGACACTGTCAAGGGCGGCGGCGGCCAGGACACGCTGCTCGGCCAGAAGGGCAAGGACAAGCTCAAGGGCGGCGGCGGCGCGGACCTCTGCAAGGGCGGCAAGGGCAAGGACACGGCCTCCAAGTGTGAGGTCGAGAAGTCGATCTGGGCTAGCAGCGCCCCGCCGTTGCGAGATACTGCGTGGGCGATGTCGGAGGAGAACGTCGAGATCGTGCGGAAGGCGAATGCGGCCTTAAACAGTGGCGAGATCGATGCCGCACTGAGTGCGTATGCACCCGATGCCGAGCTTCGTGACCTCGCAAATGCTCCCGATCAGGCGAGCGTCATCACGGGCCGGGATGCGATCCGAGAGGCCTGGGACCTTTGGACTGCGGCCTTCGATGAGTTCCGCGCTCGACATCGAGGAATACACGGAGGCGGGTGACGCTGTGATCTGCGCTGTCCGGTGGCACGGGAAGGGCACGGGGAGCGGTATGTCTATCGACGTGCGCCAGTTCGATCTCTACGAGTTTCGAAAAGGACAGGTCGTCAACGCGACCCTCGGCTTCAAATCCAAGAGCGAAGCCCTGGAAGCCGCGGGGGGGTCGGCCTAAGGCGTGTCGGAAGAGAACGTCGATCTGGTTCGACGGGCCTACGAGCACTTTGCGCGCACGGGGGAGCCTGACGTGTCCGCCTACGCGCCGGAGATCGAATGGCATAGCGCCGCCGAAGATCCCGGGTTGGAGGTCTTTCACGGCGTCGAGGGAGTGAAGAAACTGATCGCGGAGGTCCAGGAGCAATTGGAGGATTTCCGTACCGAGCCGTTCGAGTTTCTTGACGCCGGCGACCGCGTCGTGGCGGGATTGGTGCACCGGGGACGCGGAAGGGGAAGTTCCGCCGAGGTCGAGATGCGCGAGTGGAACGTCTTTCTGATCCAGAAAGGAAGGGTCGTCTCGGTCTACGAGTACCCGCATCGCGAGGAAGCCCTCGAAGCCGCCGGGCTGCGGGAGTAGGCGAGGGATCAGTCGGTGCTGGGACGCCTCGACTGGCGATACTGGTCGGCATCGCGGGCCGCAGGGAGCGCGGTGGTCGGAAGCGCGCACTCCAGGAGTGCTGCTTTGCATGGAAAGGAGCGGGCACTCGCTTCTCGCGCAATGCGAGAGCCGTCGACGCAGGGGCGGCGACTGGGTTTCACGCACAGCCCAGCGACTAGGATCCGCCACCACTATCACTCGATCGACCGTTGCTCACCCAATCGATAGGAGACCCGATGATCGGCGTGCTCGTGACCTTCACGCAGACCGACAAGTTCGACCGCTCAAGTGTCGCGAAGATTGCCGGCGAAGAGCGAGGAACGTTCGAAGGCATGCCCGGCCTTCGCTTCAAGAGCTTCACGCTCGACGATGACGGCCTTCATGCAAGGAACTTCTACGTGTGGGACGACGAGGAGAAAGCCCGTGCCTTCTTCACGAAGGAGCTCGTCGATACGGTGACGGGGATTTACGGCGTCGCGCCCAAGATCGAATACCTCGACATATTGGAGTTCGTCGACAACTCTGGCAGCTGATTCTCGAGCGGGGCGGGAGCGACTCGTCCCACAGACGAACCCGCCGTCGGATTATCACGGCGACGTTCCGCGGTCTTCAAGCGCTGCGATGGGTGCTTCTTTGAATAGCCGCTTTGGACGAAAAGCAGCCGTTCTGCTTTGCATGGAAACCAGCGGTGGCGCGCGAGATCAACGGCATCATCAAGCTCGTAGATTTGGTAACCGAGTAACGAGTGCATCCTGTGGGTGCATGACAGGAGGTGAGAGGTGGTCGGAGCACTACTTCTAGGATTGGTTGCCGGGTTCATTGGCCGGGCGCTCGTCCCGAACGACGTATTCGCGGGCATGGAAGGCCCGAAGTCATGGCTTGTGTCGATAGTTCTGGGCCTGGTCGGCGCTGCACTCGGTTGGCTGATCTTCACGGCTGGCCTTGGGATCGGCGACGAAGACGTGTTCGACTGGGGCGGCATCCTGAGCGCGGTGATCGGCGTTGTCATCGTTCTCCTCATCGCGGGCTGGGTGATGCGGCGCCGCGTCTCCAGCAGCGAGCGCCGTCGGGTTCCCGACACTCCTGGCGGGCCCCCCTCTACTTGAGGGACGTAGCTGCAGGAATCGTCATCGCAACCGCGGGATACTGCGTGGGGCGATGTCGGAGGAGAACGTCGAACTCCTCAAGAGCCTTGTCAGTCGGTGGAACGCCGGGGAGCGTCCGGTGGAAGAGATCCACCCCAACGCAGAGATCCTGAGTCGGGGACTTATGGAGGGCCGTCTGCTGCGTGGCCGCGATGGAATCCGCCAATGGTGGTGCGAGGTCGACGAGCAGTTCGACGAGTGGACACTCCTTATGCAGGAGTGGCGCGACGCGGGAGATTACGTCGTCGCGCTGGGCCAACTCCATATACATGGCAGGGAGAGCGGGATCACATTTGATCAACCAGTTGGCTGGCTGTTTGAGATCCGAGACGGCCAGCTGTTTGGCGTGGAGACTTTCCTCGACGATCCCGCCGACGCCCTCGAAGCCGCCGGGCTGTCGGAGTAGCCAAGACCGCTGCTTTGGACGAAGGAAGGGGCTATTTTGGCCAGCGGTCGGAACTTGGCCAGAACGCGGCGCCCAGAAGGATGTTGTGCAGCTTTCGTCCGGCCCTGCGTTGTTGCCGCTCGACAAGCCGGTGCCTGCCCGGCCATCGATTGGGTTCGAGGACAACGGCTGGCTCGGCGTACTGCCCCCGGCGGAGGGGGACAGCACGACCATCGACCGGGACTGAGGAATCCGTTTGGACGAGGCCCGGATCTCAAGCGCGCCCAGGTGCAGCTTTACCGCGCATGGCCTTGCGGCCGTTCGATCCGTCTGCCCGCTTTAAATGAAGCCTGCGACGGGGCCAATAGGAATCTGGGATTGCCTTCCGCTCCTGATCGCTTTCACGTTCTGGTCTATGCAGCCGTCACCGGGGCGGAAGATCGCGGTCGTTTCCGACCTGCGCCGGGAGGCGTTGTCCGGGATCAGCGGATGGCGCCCCCTTCGCCGGGGGGAATGGACCCCAATTGGACCCCGGTCAGGGGGTCATCGGGAAGCGGGTGAACTGCGAAGCCGCCCCTATGCGGGCGGTTTAGAGAGGTGAGCGACCGGATTCGAACCGGCGACCGCCTGGACCACAACCAGGAGCTCTACCAGCTGAGCTACGCCCACCGCGCTCCTCAAATCTAGCGTGAGGTCAGGGCGCTGACGACCGGGTTCTACCGAGTCAGCGGCGCGGAGGGAGCATCTCCTGGAAGAACGCCAGCGCATCCGGCTCCCCGCGGTGACCACGGCGACGTGGTTGACACCCGCGTAGGTCCGATAGGTCAGCTGGTTCCCGGCGGCGATCAGCTGGGCAGCGCCCCCGGGAGGACTCGAACCTCCGACCACCGACTTAGAAGGCCGGCGCTCTATCCAGCTGAGCTACGGGGGCGGGCAGGCGCAGCGTAGCGCCGAGGGTCGAGGCCAACGAACGCCCGCGCCAGGGATGACGACAGCGCTCGTGGCCCCTAAAATTCGTGAGCGCAGACTCATCAGTTTCAGGGAGCGCAAAATTAGGTATACTGGCCGCAGGTTTTAGTCGTACTCAGGGGTACACCGCGGGATCGGAAGGGATCGGCGCGCGGAGCCGAACGGGAGAGGCTCCTCGGGTCGGTCCTCTCCGTTTTCCACTTCGACCGGGAAAGACCTTCGACCTGGGCCGGAGCTACTTCGCCTAACCGCTGACCGCCGCGGCGTCAGCCCAGCGCCCAGACCTGGATCTCCTCGGCCCTGCCGCGCACGGGCAGCGAGTCGACGTAGCTGAGCTCGCCGTCGCCCCCGGAGAGCCGCTCCCGGGTCGAGTCGGCGACGAAGAGGCTGTGCCCGGTGCCTTTGGTCATGCCCTCGAGGCGGGCGGCAGTGTTGACGGTATCGCCGATCGTCGTGAACTCGAGCCGCTGCTGCGAGCCGATGTTGCCGGCCATCACCGGGCCGCTGTTCAATCCGATCCCGATCTGGAACTCGGCGCCCACGTCGTTCTCCCGCATCCACTCGTTCACGGTGGGCAGCCTGATCTCGAGCATCTCCTTCGCAGCGGCAAAGGCGCGGTCGGCGTGGTCGTTCATGTCGATCGGGGCGCCGAAGGTGGCCATGATGCCGTCGCCCATGAAGGAGATCAGGGTGCCGCGGTGATCCATGACCGCTGCGGTCATCTCCTCGTGGTACGCGTTGAGCACCTCGAGGACCTGGCCCGGGTCGCGGCCCTCGGAGAAGGTCGTGAATCCGCGGATGTCGCTGAAGAGGACCGTGACGTCCATGCGGCGGCCCTCCAGGCGGAGGTCGTCGTCGGTGCGAGCGAGGACCTGACCGACGACTGACTCGGGGACGAAGCGGGCGAAGGTGTCGCGCACGCGCCGCCGGATGAAGGCCTCGCGTACGTAGTAGACGAGCAGGGAGCCGACCAGGGAGAGACCCAGGGCGACCATCGGGTAGAGGACCGGGACGATCCGGCCGGAGTTGAACGCGAGCTGGGCGCAGACGAGGTAGAGGGCGGCGGCGAGCAGGCCAAGCGCGAGCGCCCTGATCGGCGAGAGGCGGTAGCTCGCCAATGGCGCAAGGACTCCCATCAGCGCGATCAGGAAGAGGTCGATGCCGAGCGGCGTGGATTTGAGCGGGAAGTCGTCGAGCGCGGTGGCGATCGCGTTGGCATTGATCTCGGCACCCGACGTCAGGTCGCTCTGGCTGATCGACGTCTCCGCGACATCCTTGAGCGAGGGATCCGAGGCGCCGACGACGACCACCTTGTCCCTGAAGAATCCCGGTGTGAACTGGCCGTTCAGGACGCGCGAGAACGGAATGGACGGATAGGTGCCGGGACCGCCCGCGTAGTCGATCCAGGCGGACGGGCCCCCCATCTGCTTCTCCGTAATCGTCTCGCCCGAGGCGAGCTCCGCGGCGACCAGTGGGAACGTCTCCATGTTCCCCACCTCGAAGGGGATCCGGCGCCGGACGCCGTCGGAATCCTCGCCGATCTGCGTGTTCCCGGCGCGCGCCTTGATCTGGTCAAGGAGCTTCTGCCCACCGAACACTCCGCTGCGGCCCTGCGGGTCGGGTTGGCTGTCGGCGAGCACGACCTTGTTCGGCCCGGCGCGGGCCACAGAGCCGATCAGCGCATTGTCCTCCTTCGGCTTCGTGGGCTGGAGGAACTCGACGTCGTAGGCGATCGTCTTCGCGCCGTCGCGGTCGACCGCGTCGACGACGCGCGCGTGCAAGGAGCGCGGGAACGGGAAGCGGACCGGGAGCTCGCGCGACGTCGTGTCGTCGATCAGGACCAGAACGATGTCGTCCCGCGGCTTCTCGTCGCCTCGGATGGAGAACCGCGTGTCGATGCTCGCCAGCTCGGTGTCGTGCGAGAGCCCTGTGGCGTAAAGGAGCAGCGCGATGCCGGCCGAGGCAATCGCCACCGCCGCCAGCAGATACCCATAGCTCCCTGCACGGACTGCGCGCTTCATCTCTCTCCTCCCCCTTCTTGAGACGCAATCTACATCGGGGCGCCCGGATTTGAACCGGGGACCTCTGCCACCCAAAGGCAGCGCGCTACCAGGCTGCGCCACGCCCCGATGCGAGCGAGTCTAGGGTGTCGCCCCCGTGGCAGAGGTCCTTCCGCTTCATGCAGTTCACTACGACCTGGGCAGGGTAGGGTCGCTGGCCGACGTTGTGGCGCCTCCCTATGACGTGATCGACGCGGAGCAGCGGGGCTGAGCTCACCGCGCGCTCGCCCTACAACGTTGTCGAGCTCGACCTGCCGCGCGACCCCGGCGGCGGCGATCCCTACGAACACGCCGCCGAACTGCTCCGAGCAGTGGACCGGCGAGGGCGTTCTGACTCGCGATTCGGAGCCGACCATCTGGGCCCTGGAGCAGCGCTACAGCGCGCCGGACGGCTCACGCCTCACCCGCTGCGGATTCCTCGCCCGCGTCCGGCTCACCCCCTACGGGGAGGGCATCCGGCCGCACGAGCGCACCCAGCCCGGGCCCAAGGAGGACCGCCTGCGCCTCACCCGCGCCACCCGTCACAACCTCTCCCCCATCTTCGCTCTCCATCCCGGCGATGCCTGGCGGCACCTCGAGCCCGCCCTCGCCGGCGACCCGTGGGGAGAGGTCACCGACGACGACGGGACGACCCACCGGGTCTGGCGGATCGGCGACGCGGCCGTCCATGAGGCGCTCACCGCCGAGCTCGCACCCGGCGAGCTGCTGATCGCCGACGGCCACCATCGGTACGAAACTTCGCTCGCCTACCGGCGCGAGGTGGGCGAGGACGGCGCAGCCGATTACGTCCTGATGGCGCTCGTCTCCCTCGAGGATCCAGGCCTCACCGTCTTCCCGACGCACCGCCTGATCTCGGGGCTGGCCGACGACCCCGCGAGGCAGGAGGCCCTCGGGACCGGCCTCAAGGAGCTCTTCGACATCGAAGAGGTGCCCGACGGCGAGCTCGACCCGGCGGGAGCCGAAGGAGTCGGCGTCTTCGGCTACATCGACTCCCACTTCAAGCGCGGCTTCCGGCTCCGCCTGCGGGAGACCGGGCGCCTCGAGGAGGCGCTCGCCGACCATTCCCCGGCCTACCGGCGACTCGACGCGGCCATCCTCGAGGAGCTCGTCCTGAAGGGCATCCTCGGGATGACCTCAGATGACGTCGCCGCCAAGCGCGGCATTGGCTACACGCCGAGGATCGAAGAGGCCCTGTCCAAGCTCGACGCCGGTGGCTACCAGGCCGCCTTCCTACTGCGTCCCACCCCCCTAGATCAGGTCCGCGAGGTCGCGGCCGCGGGTGAGACGATGCCGCCGAAGTCGACCTACTTCTTCCCCAAGCTCCTCACCGGCCTGGTCTTCAACCCCTTGCGCTGACCGCCTCGCCGAGGGTGATGCGGTTGCCGTCGGGATCGGTCACCACGAGTTTCCGCGTCGTCTCGCTGAGGCGCTCGACCTCGCCGGTCTCGATCCCCCGCTCATTCAGCTGGCCGATACGCGCATCGAGGTCGTCCACCAGCAGGGTGGCGAGTCCCTTGCCGGCCCGCTCGCCCTCCTCGACGACATAGATCCAACCGTCATCGGTGAGCTGCCAGGCTCGCTCTGTCTCGTTCGGAGCCATGTCCGGAGGGCGGCCCAGGAAGCGCCCGTACCAGTCGAGCGCGGGCTCCAGCTCCGCCACGGGCAGGCCCGCAAAGACCACATCTATCGCCAATTCAGCCTCCTTCGCCCGTTGGATAAGGTCGGTTCGTGGTCAAGATCTACACGCGCAAGGGTGACGATGGCACGACCGGCCTCTGGTACGGCGGCCGCGTCCCCAAGACCGACGTGCGCACCGAGGCCTACGGGTCGGTCGACGAGGCCAACTCCGCGCTCGGCGTCGCGCGATCGCTCTGCAAGCGGGACAACCAGGCCGACCTTCATGACACGATCCTGACCCTCCAGCGGAACCTGTTCGTCGCCGGAGCGGAGCTTGCGACCTCTCCGGAGGCGGCCGAGCGGCTCGAGGGCGGCATCAGCCGGATCACGGACGAGATGGTCGAGTCGGTCGAGGCCGAGATCGACCGCTACATGGGCCAGGTCGATCTGCCGCCCCACTTCGTCATCCCGGGAGGGACCGAGCTCTCGGCGGCCCTGGACGTTGCCCGCTCCGCAATCCGGCGCGCGGAACGGCGGGTGGTCGAGCTGCGTGACTCCGACGGCCTGGCCTCCGAGGCCGTCCTGCACTACATCAACCGCGCCTCCGACCTGGCCTTCGCTCTGGCGCGGTTCGCCGACGAGGAGAATCCCGAGATCTTCGAGGGCAGGAGCGGGACCTGATGAGACGCGCCGTCGCCCGCCGGCGCCAGGGCTATGAGCACGAAGTCGAGGTTCGCCAGCACCGTCTGATCGTCGACGAGCCCGAGGAGAGGGGCGGCACCGACCGGGGTCCGACACCGGCCGAGCTGCTCGCCGCATCGCTCGCCACCTGCACGGCGATCACGATCGAGATGTACGCCGGCCGCAAGGAGTGGGGCCTCGGGACGGTCGAGGTGGGCGTCGACTACACCGAGGCCACGACCGACCGCCCCCCGACCTTCGAGGTGACGATCACCCTGGGGGCAGAGCTCAGCGGGGAGAACCGCGACAAGATCCGCATCATCGCCGGCAAGTGCCCGGTGCACCGGACGCTCAAATCCCAGGACGTGGTGGTCCACGACTCAGTGGAGCTGATCGAGCAGTTCGAGGACGAGGACTGAGCAGTGGATCTTGGGCTCAGCGGTCGCGCCTGCGTGGTGACCGGCGCAAGCCGCGGCATCGGACGCGCCACCGCCCGGATGCTCTGCGCCGAGGGCGCCGACGTCCTCCTCGTCGCCCGCTCCGAGCGAGCGCTGATCGAGGCGGCGGACGAGTGCGCGGCGGCGGGCGAGGCGGCCGGGGGCCGGGCGGAGTCCCTGGTCGCCGACGTCGCGCACCCCGATGCCGCCGAGCTGATCATGGGCGAGGCCGACGGCCGCCTCGGCCAGCTCGACGTCCTCGTCAACAACGCCGGCACGGCGAGGTGGCGGGACCTCGACGACGTGCCCGACGAGGATTGGTACGCGGCCTGGGAGCTGAACGTGATGGCCCCGATGCGGCTGATGCGAGCCGCCGCTCCCGCGATGCGGGAGCGGGGTTGGGGCCGGATCGTGAATGTCTCGAGCACGGCCGGCAAGCGGCCGTCGGCTTCGATGCCCGAGTACTCGGTGGCGAAGGCGGCGGAGCTCTCCCTCTCGCGCCTCTTCGCCGACCGCTACGCCTCCGATGGTGTGTTGATCAACGCGATCTGTCCCGGCCCGGTCAAGTCCAAGCTCTGGATGAACGAGGGAGGTCTGCTCGATCAGTCGAAGGAGCAGGGCGGATACGAGAGCCGGGAGGAGGCGCTCGAGAGCGCCGGATCGAAGCGCCCGATCGGCCGGCTGGCCGAGCCCGACGAGATCGCGGGCGCCATCGTCTTCCTCTGCTCGGAGCACGCCTCCTACACGTCCGGGGCAGCCTGGAGCGTCGATGGCGGAACGGTCCAGGTCATCATCTGATCTGCGGTCGCTGCTGCTGGGCCCGGCCGAGGCCGCGGAGCTCGAGGCCCACGGTCGTACCGAGGCTGCCGTGTTGGTGCCGATGCACGGCTGGCCCGACAACCCGGGCCTGGTCTTCACCGAGCGCCGCTCCGACCTGAAGCGCCACGCAGGGGAGATCTCCTTCCCCGGCGGCAGGCGGGACGAGGGCGAGCAGTTGATCGAGACCGCACTGCGGGAGGCCGAGGAGGAGATCGGCCTCTCCCGCGACAACGTCGCGGTCGCGGGCGCGCTGCCCCCGATCGGGACCTTCGTCACCAATTACAAGGTTCACCCCTTCGTCGGGCTGATCGAGGAGGGCATGCGCTTCGAGCCGAATCCGGCCGAGGTCGAGAGCGTCCTGGTGGCGTCGCTTGACGACCTCGCCGCCGGCTACGAGAAGCGGCGGCTGGTGCGGCGCGGCGTCCCGATCAAGACCGACACCTACCTGATCGCCGACAAGCTGATCTGGGGCGCGACGGCCCGGATCCTGGCGATGCTGTTCGAGCGCCTCGACGACCGATGAGTTTCAGGAACAGAGGAGGTCTGTAGGGACATGAGCAAGGTGAGAGTCCATATCGCGGTTTCGGCGGACGGCTACGCCGCCGGGCCCAACGAGAGCCAGAAGAACCCTCTCGGCGAGGGCGGCGAGGAGCTACACGACTGGTTAGTCAAGCTCAAGGCGTGGCGCGAGGCCCACGGCATGGAGGGCGGCGAGGACGACGCCAGCACTCCGATTGCCGAGGAGGCGCTGGCGAACGTCGGCGCCGAGATCATGGGACGAGGCAAGTTCGGCCCTCCCGACGGCGGGCCGTGGGGCGACGATCCCTGGCGGGGATGGTGGGGCGATCAGCCGCCCTTCCACAAGCCGGTCTTCGTCCTGACTCACCATGAGCGCGAGGCGCTGACTCTCTCCGACACCACCTTCACCTTCGTCACTGACGGGATCGAGTCGGCCCTCGCTCAGGCAAAGGAAGCGGCCGGTGACAAGGACGTTCAGCTGGGCGGCGGCGCCGACTCCATCAACCAGTATCTGGCGGCCGGACTGGTCGACGAGATCGAGCTGCACGTCGCTCCGATCCTTCTCGGGTCCGGCTCACGTCTCTTCGAAGGCGTCGGACCGGACCTGAAGCTTGAACAGCTCCGCGCGGTCGAGGCACCCGGGGTAACGCACCTCAAGTACCGCGTCGTGAGGTGACCGGGGCGGCCGGCCGACCGACGTCGGCCGGCCGCTCCATCACCAGCCTTCTCCGAGGGCGCGCCGGCGCGACCCGTCTAGTTCTGGTCCTTCTCGATCGGGACGTCGACCAGGTTCCCCCACTCGGTCCAGGAGCCGTCGTAGTTCTTGACGTTGCCCTCCCCGAGCAGCTCGTGGAGGACGAACCAGGTGTGTGCTGAGCGCTCGCCGATCCGGCAATAGGCGATGACCGGCTTGCCGTCTTCGAGCACCCCCTTGCCCTGGTACAGCTCACGCAGCTCGTCCGCCGACTTGAAGGTGCCGTCCTCGTTGACGGCCTGGGCCCACGGGACCGACGCCGCCCCCGGGATGTGACCGGCGCGCTGCGCACCCTCCTGCTCGTAGCCGGCCATCGCGATCAGCTCGCCGGAGTACTCCTGCGGGCTGCGGACGTCCACCAGCTTCGTGTCGGAGCCGAGCGCCTCCCGGACCTCGTCGCGCTTCGCTCGAATTGCCTCATCGCCTTCCCTCGCCTCGAAGGTCGTCTTCGGATGCGAGGGGACGTCGGTGCTAGTCGGAAGGTCCTCCGCGATCCACTTCTCGCGGGGGCCGTTGATCAGCTTGACCTGGTCGTGGCCGTAGTAGAGGAAGTACCAGTAGGTATAGGCGGCGAACCAGTTGTTGCGGTCGCCATAGAGGAGGACCGTGTGGTCGTTGGAGATCCCGCGGCTCCCCATCAGCTTCCCGAACTCCTCCGGGCTGAGGAAGTCCCGCTTCACCTGGTCCTGGAGATCCGTCTTCCAGTCAAAGCCGATGGCCCCCGGGATGTGGGCCTCGGCGTAGAGCGCCGGATTCTCGTCGACCTCGACGATCCGGATGTCGTCGTCATCCAGGTGGTCGGCCACCCAGTCGGTCTCCACCAGCACGTCGTTCGCGTAATCCGCCATCGCTTCGCCTCTCTCTCGTGGCTGTGAAGTTAACTCTGTAATCCTGATCAGACTTTATCCAATTGCGACCCGCAAGCCGGGAATTCGGCCCTGACGAGGTGGCGCGGCCCCGGGAGACCGGCGCTATGGTTGCCGCGGGGATGCCGAAGTGGAGGAAATCCGGGGGTCGATCGAAAGTCGACCCGGCCGAGCAAGTGAGGGAGACCTGGGGGCTCCGGGCCGTGCCCGAAGCGACGGCAAATTCGCCCAGATCGCGGAAGTCCGGGAGTCGATCCCCTTCATCTGCCTCGCGGAGCTCGAAGTCCAAGACCTCCAAAGCGACTGCCTCGCGGAGCTCGAAGTCCAAGAGCTCCACGGCGACTGCCTCGGGCAGCTCGAAGTCGAAGAGCCCCAAAGCGACTGCCTCGCGGAGCTCCGAGTCCGAGACGACCAGAGGCACCGCTCCGAGCGCGGCGGACATCGAGAAACTCGACAAGTTCGAGCCTTCGGAGGAGGCGAAGCGCCACGAGCCCTCGACGGTCGACGCAATGGGGCAGGACAAGCGCCGGCAGGTGGTCGGCCACTCCTACGGGCCCTCCGCGGGCAGGCAGATCATGTTCTTCGTCGCCGTCGGAGCGGTGGTCGTCGTCATCGTCGGCGGCTGGCTGGGTCTGGTCGCGCTCTTCGACAAGCCGCCGACCCACTTCAAGGACAGCGCGCCGTGGTCGACGACGCCGACCGATTCCTCGCTGGCCGCCGAGCAGAACGCCAAGCCAGTCTCACCGGCCGATCCGTGCGGGGAGCCCGGCAACCCCTATCCGATCCCCACGCAGAGCCCCTGCGCCCCGCCCTCGAAGGCGAATGCCTTCCAGGGCGGCTCATCGGGCAAGTAGCCCCGCGACCGCCCGGGCCGTGCGGTGCGCCCACCCCTCCTCGCCGCGATCCTCGGTGAGGAGCGCAACGGGGATTCGCCACCTCTCCCCCGCCCGCTCGGCGATCCGGGCCCCGTCTGCCCGCGTCCTCTCCTCCACCGACCCGACCGCCTCATAGGCGAATCCCCGTATCGGGCTCTCCACCAGCTTCTCCAGCAGGCTCTGCAGTCGAGCGTCGTGGATGGCCGAGACGGCCTCCCGCTCGCCGGTCGCCGAGCCCAGCAGCCAGACGATCACGGCGACGTCCCGGCAGAGCTCGAAGATCGTTCCGGCGCGGTCCGGATCCGCTCGCGCCGCTTCGATCCCCGCCGCCTCAATCGCCTCCAGTCCCCTTTGCCCTCGACTGGTGCCGCGGACCTGCCAGCCCAGCCCGGCGAGCTCTCGACCGAGCTCGCGACCGCGACAGCCGCAGCCGACGATCAGCGCGCGCGCCAACCCCAAACGCCTGGCTGCTCAGCTTCGCCTCCGCTGCCGGCTCGCATTAGTGAGGATCGTCGTCCTCAGTGCTCGCACCCTCGCCGAACGGGCCGCGCCCCCGCGCCCTGAACGCCTGGTCCTCACGGGCCTGGCGCTCGACGTCATCCTGGGTGATCTCGGCGGCGCCCCGCTTCCGCCGCAGCGCGTTCTGCGCTTCGATCATCTGACGGACGTCGTCGACCTCGTTCTGGGCCTCGACCTCGGGAGAGCGCGTGGGCTTCCAGTCGATGATGTCCGCCACGCTGTTCGCGTCGAACGCGCGGACGAGCACGAACATGATCAGGAAGAGCAGCACGAGCAACCCGATCGTGGACAGGACGAGGACCATCTCCCTGCTCTGAGGCTACTCTCATCGGACGTGCCTGACGCAGTGATCATCGACGCGCTGAGGACGCCGATGGGGGGCTATCGCGGCTCCCTCGCCGCCATCAGGCCGGATGACCTGGCGGCCCACCTGGTCTCCGCGGCGATCGAGCGCAATGGGATCGATCCCTCGCGGATCGACGACGTTTACATGGGCGCCGCAAACCAGTCCGGCGAGGACAACCGCGACGTCGCACGGATGGCTGTCCTGCTCGCGGGACTTCCGGTCGACGTCCCAGGGGTGACGGTGAACCGACTCTGCGCCTCCGGCCTCGAGGCGGTGAACCAGGCCTCGCGGGCGCTTCGGCTCGGCGAGGGAGGCCTCTACCTGGCCGGCGGCGTCGAGTCGATGAGCCGCGCCCCGTGGGTGCTGCCGAAACCCGAGAACGGCCTGCCGCGCGGCGAGCAGACGCTCTACGACACGACGCTGGGCTGGCGGATGATCAATCCTCGCATGACCGAGCGTCACTCGACCGAGTCGATGGGCGAGACCGGCGAGAACGTCGCCGAGAAGTACGGCATCTCACGAGAGGAGCAGGACCGCTTCGCGCTGCAAAGCCACCAGCGGGCCGTCGCCGCGCAGCGCGACGGTCGCTTCTCGGAGCAGATCGTGCCAGTCGAGGTCCCTCCTCGAAGCAAGCGGGAGGAGGCGCGCAGGCTGGAGGCCGACGAGGGGCCGCGCGAGGACACCTCGATGGAGAAGCTGGCCAGGCTCAAGCCCGCATTCCGGGAGGGCGGCACGGTCACCCCGGGCAACTCCTCGACGCTCAACGACGGCGCAGCCTGCCTTGTGCTGGGAACGGCGGAGACGGCGCGAGAGCTCGGCAGGGAGCCGATGGCCCGTGTCCTCTCCATCGGAGTCGCTGGCGTCGACCCCGCCTACATGGGAATCGGGCCGATGGTCGCGATCCCGAAGGCGCTCGAGCGGGCGGGGCTCGAGCTCGACCAGATCGACCTGATCGAGCTGAACGAAGCCTTCGCATCCCAGGTCCTCGCCTGCACTCGGGGGCTGGGCATCGACGAGGAGCGCCTCAACGTGAACGGCGGCGCGATCGCACTCGGGCATCCGCTGGGCTGCTCCGGCGCGCGCCTGATGACCACCCTGGTCTGGGAGCTGCGGCGCCGCGGCGCGCGCTACGGGATCGCCACCCTCTGCGTCGGGGTGGGCCAGGGTGTCGCGACGGTGATCGAGGCGCTCTAGCGGCCACCAGGCCGCTCCGCAGAACTGAACGGGTTGCTCCTTGGCTTCGCCTGCGGAGCACCCTCGCACCAAGGGCGAAGCCCCGAGCGGTTACAGACGTGCAATCAGCCGTCAGCCGAGTGATCGCGCCGTTGCAGCCTCCGATAGCCTCGATTGGGCATGAGTGCGCCGGAGTTGGCCAGCGTCGATGGACGAATAGTTGAAAGGGCGGAGGCCCGGATCCCCGCCGCGGATGACGGGGTGCTCCGCGGCGACGGCGTCTTCGAGGTGATCCGCCTCTACCGCGGAAGGCCATACGCGCTGGGCGAGCATTTCGATCGTCTGGAGCGCTCGGCGGCGGCGATCGAGCTCCCGATCGAGCGGTCCGCTTTCGAGGACGAGATCTCGGCCCTGCTCGCGGAGTTCGGCGAGCACGAGGCCCAGCTGCGGCTGGTGGTCACCCGCGGTGGCCGGCGCCTCGCGTTCACCGAGAACCTGCCGCCGTACGCGGACCGCGAGTCGATCGCCGTCGCGACCGTCACCTATTCCCCGTCCGAGATCCTCAACGGCGTCAAGTCGCTCTCCTACGCAGCCAACATGCAGGCGTCCCGGTTGGCCCTGGCGCGGGGCGCCGACGAGGCGGTTTTCGTGCGTCCCGACGGGATCGTCCTCGAGGCTCCCACCTCGACGATCTTCTGGGTGACCGCCGACGGCCGGCTTCGCACGCCGAGCCTCGACGTCGGCATCCTCGCCTCGATCACCCGCGACCGGCTCCTCAGCGAGCTCGAGGTCGAGGAGGGCAGCTTCCCCCTGGACGACCTGGAGCGCGCGAGCGAGGCGTTCCTGGCCTCGACGGTGCGGGAGGTCCAGGCCATCTCGGCGGTAAACGAGACAGAGTTGGCAGAATGTCCCGGCCGGCGGACCCAGTCAGCCGCCGAGACGTTCTCCGCGATCCTCGATCGCGAGCTCGCCGCCTCTGCCTCGAGCTGAACCCGAGTTGGATTTCCAGCTGACAGACGAACAGCGCCTGATCGCCGAAACCGCGCGCGAGTTCGCCGATGACTTCATTGGCCCCCGCGTCCGCGAGAACGACCGCGCCGGCCGCTTCGACCGGGAGCTCGCCTCGAAGCTCGGCGAGATGGGCTACCTCGGCGCGCCGGTGTCCGAGGAGTACGGCGGCCGGAGCCTCGACTACCTGAGCTACGCGCTGATCGTCGAGCAGGTGGGGCGGGTCGACTCGTCGGCGCGCACCGTGGTCTCCGTGCAGACCTCGCTGGTGGCCGGATCGATCGAGCGCTGGGGAACCGAGGAGCAGAAGCGCGAGTGGCTGCCGCAGCTCTGCTCCGGAGAGGCGCTCGGTTGCTTCGCCCTCACGGAGCCGGACGCCGGCTCCGACCCGGCGGGCCTCCGCACCCGCGCCACCAAGACGGACGCGGGCTGGTCGATCACCGGCAACAAGATGTGGATCTCGATGGGCAACGTCGCCGAGGTGGCCATGGTTTTCGCCCAGACCGATCCCGGGATGAGGCACAAGGGCCTGGCCTGCTTCCTGGTGCCGACGGCGAACGACGGCTTCAGCTCGCAGGAGATCCACGGCAAGCTCGGGTTGCGCTCATCCGACACCGCGGAGATCTCGCTCGACGAAGTCGAGGTCGGAGAGGACGCGATGCTCGGCGAGATCGGCGACGGCTTCAAGGTCGCGATGAGCGCCCTGGACAACGGCCGCTACAGCGTGGCCGCCGGCTGCGTCGGGATCTGCGACGGCTGCGTCGATGCGTCGGTGGCCTACGCGAGGGAGCGCCAGCAGTTCGGCGTGCCGATCGCGAGCTTCCAGCTCGTCCAGGAGCTGATTGCCGACATGATCGTGAGAAGGGACGCCGCCAGGCTCCTCGTCTATCGCGCCGGCGGGCTCAAGGACCGCGGCGTCCGCAACACGGTCGAGACCTCGATCGCGAAGTACTACGCGACCGAAGCGGCCGTCGACTGCGCCAATGCGGCGATCCAGGTGCACGGCGGATCGGGCTACGTCGACGACTATCCGGTCGAGCGCTACCTTCGCGACGCGCGGGTCACGACCCTCTACGAGGGCACCTCACAGATCCACAAGCTGATCATCGGCCGGGACGCGACCGGGATCAACGCGATGGTCCCGCCGCCCGCCGACGATTCGTGACCCCAGGCTCGGTCGAGCGCGTCGGGGTCGTCGGCGCCGGGACGATGGGTGCGGGCATCGCGCAGATCGCGGCGCTGGGCGGCTTCGAGACCTTCCTCTACGAGATCGACGAGAAGCAGCTCGAGCGCGGGCTGGAGATGATCCGCAACGGCATGCGCCGCGGCGCGGAGCGCGGGCGCTGGAGCGAGTCGGAGGGGGCCGAAGCTCTCGGGCGGCTGCGGACCGACACGCTGATCGAGCTCTTGATCGACTGCGAGCTGGTGATCGAGGCCGCGCCCGAGGACCTCGACCTGAAGCGAAACCTCTTCGACCGGCTGGCCTCGGTCTGCGGTCCCGAGACCGTTCTGGCCACCAACACCTCCTCCCTCTCGGTCACGGCGATCGCCTCGGCGGTGCCGGAGCCAGAGCGAATCGTCGGCATGCACTTCTTCAACCCGCCCGCACTGATGGAGCTCGTCGAGGTGGTGACCGGCGACGAGAGCGGCGAGCCGGCGCTCGAGCTCGCCGCAGAGTTGGCGCGCGGGATGGGCCGCACTCCGATCCGCGCCCGTGACTCGCTGGGCTTCGTCGCCAACCGTTGCGTCCGCCCCTTCTTCCTCGACTCGCTGCGGATGCTGGCCGAGGGGGTGGCACCGCACGACGAGCTCGACCGGATCGTCCGGCTCGGCGCCGGGCTGCGCATGGGCCCGTTCGAGCTGATGGACCTGATCGGCATCGACGTCAACTTCGCGGTCGCGCGCTCCTTCTGGGAGCAGTCCTTCGGCGAGCCGCGCTGGCGGCCCAGCCCGATCCACGAGAGGATGGTGGCCTCGGGGCGGCTGGGCCGAAAGACCGGCCGAGGCTTCTACGCCTACGAGCAGGGCGTGGCGCACCGGCCGCCCGACCCGGACACGGAGGGCGAGCGCCCGATCTTCGAGGAGGACGAGCTCGAGTCAGTCGCCGGCCCGAACGCCCCCGCGGTTCTGACCCGACTCGGCTCGACGATCGCCAACGAGGCCTGCTTCGCCCTCGGCGAGCGCGTGGCGTCGGTGGATGACATCAACACTGCCATGCGCCTCGGCTACAACTGGCCGATCGGGCCGCTCGAATGGGGCGAGCGGCTCGGCTGGAGCCGCGCTCTCGGCGTCCTCGAGGAGCTCAGGGAGCTGCAGGGCGAGGCCTATCGGCCGGCGCCGCTACTGCGGGACCTCGCCGGCGGCAGTGGTCGCCCGTGAGGCCGCCCAGACCTCGGCGCCCCGGCTCGGGACGTTGGTGATCGTCCTCCTCACCGGATGCTCGGGCTCGCGGGCGGCCGGCCGCAGGCGGCGCCGGGAGACCAGCTCACGGAGCACGACCGCCATCTCGAACTCGGCGAACGCGCCGCCCAGACAGCGGCGGACTCCACCGCCGAACGGGATCCAGGTGTAGGTGCCGGCCGGCCGCTCGAGAAACCGCTCGGGCCGGAATCGCTCCGGCTCCGGGTAGATCTGAGGCCGGCGGTGGACCAGATGGATCGACGGCGCCACCGAGACCCCGGCGGGAAGCAGCCGGCCAC
This sequence comes from uncultured Solirubrobacterales bacterium, assembly GCA_963728755.1. GTDB lineage: Bacteria > Actinomycetota > Thermoleophilia > Solirubrobacterales > 70-9 > DASUPK01. Next base: position 310,146 of record CAVSLI010000019.1, read on the forward strand.
CGATCTCCATGGGCTCGACCAGCTTCCGGAGCACCAGGGCGATCACCGGGCGGAGACGCAGCGTCTCCTTGATCACCGCGTCGAGGTAGGCCCCTTCGCCGCCGGCCACGTCTGCCTCGAGCCGCGCGAGCTCGGCCGGATGACGCGCCAGCAGCTCGATCGCCCAGGAGAGCGCGGTGGCCGTCGTCTCGTGGCCCGCGACCAGCAGCGTCATCAGCTCGTCGCGGAGCTCCCGGTCGCTCATCGGCCGGCCGTCCTCATGGGCCGCCTGGAGGAGGAGCGAGAGGATGTCGTCCCGCTCGCCCAGGTCCGGGGCGCCGCGCCGGGAGGTGATCTCCTCGAACAGCAGCCGGTCGATTCGCTCGACGTTCCGCCGGAAGGGCGGGAAGCGGCGCAGCCGCTCGGGCCCCAGCATCACCATGAAGATCGCCCGGCGCGGACTGGAGAGCAGGTTCAAGGTGCCGCGAAGCTCGTCGCGTAGGCGTGTCAGTCGCTCGCCCTCGCCGACCCCGAAAACGGCCCGCAGGATCACCTCGAGCGTCACGGCCTGCATTCGGGGACGCATTCGAACCGGCGCATCGGTGGGCCAGCGATCGATCTCCTCGGCGGCCGCCCGCGCCATCACGTCGCCATAGGCCTGCATGCGCTTGCCGTGGAAGGGCGGCAGCATCAGCTTGCGCTGCGCCATGTGCTCGGGCTCGTCGAGCAGCAGGACGGAGTGCTCGCCGAGGATCGGGAGCAGGACGATGTTGGCGGCCCCGGCGTGAAGCAGGCGCGGATCGCCCGTGAAGACCTGCTTGACCGCCTCGGGCTCGGAGACGAACACCCAGGTCCCCTCGTGCGGGAGCCTGATCGTGAACATGTCGCCGTACCGGGCCCGGCACTCCTCCAGCGTCGGAAGGGGGCGCCTCCACCAGTGCCACATCGTCCGCGCCAGCGACCAATCGGGGCCGGGCGGAAGTTCCGGTCTCGCGGCCGGGGGGGCGGTCGGCTTGTCGGAGGTCGCAACGCCCACGGTTCGGATTATGCTTGCCGGCCTACCGCGAGGACTACGGGGCCAAGGAAAGGCGGCGGGATGGGCTGCGCGGGGACCGCGAGGTACCGAAAGAGGGCGATAGGACTGCTGTTGCCGGTGGCGCTGGCGATCGCCGCCATCTCACCCTCGGGGGCTTCCGCCGCCAACTCACTCAGCGTGCACGGCAGCGTCAACCAGGTCTACGTCACCGGCGCGCAACCGGGCACGAGCTTGCGGCTGGTCCGGAAGGGCAAGGTCGTTTCCAAGAAGCCAGTCGGGACGCTGGGGGGGGTCGTCTTCCGGAGGGTCCCGGCGGGCAAGGGCTACCGGCTCCTCGCCGCTGACGGCTCGCGTTCGGTCCGCGTCGGGGTGAGGTCGGACCGGCCGGCGCCGAAGAACACCTCGATCTACAACCAGACCCTGCCCGCGGGCGGGTATGGCTACATATACACGCGCGACGGGACCAGTCTCGCTGTTGACGTGCGACTGCCGGGCTCGCCGCAAAACGGCCCCTACCCCACGCTGGTCGAGTACTCCGGCTACGGCTACGCCAACCCCGCCGGGCCCGAAAGCGGCATCAGCCAGATTCTCAACCTGCTCGGCTACGCCGTCGTCGACGTGAACATGCGCGGCACCGGCTGCTCAGGCGGCGCGTTCGACTACTTCGAGCGGCTGCAGAGCCTCGACGGCTACGACATCGTGGAGACCACCGCCCGCCAGCCCTGGGTCCTGCACAACCGGGTCGGGATGGCGGGGATCTCCTACGGCGGCATCAGTCAGCTGTTCGTCGGCACAACCGCGCCGCCCCACCTCGCCGCGATCACGCCGCTGTCGGTGATCGACAACACCGCGACGACGCTTTACCCAGGTGGCTTTCTCAACACCGGCTTCGCCCTGCGATGGGCCGAGGACCGCGTCCACGACGCCAAGCCCGCCTCCCCAACCGAGGGCCAGGGCTGGGCCTGGAAGCGGATCCAGGACGGCGATCAGATCTGCAGGGCAAACCAGACACTGCACACCGCGGCGACCGACCTGATCAGCAAGATCCACCGGAACCGATTCTTCCGGCCAAGGGTCGCAAACCCGCTCTCGCCCGCAGCCTTCGTACGCAGTATCCGGGTGCCGGTCTTTATGGCCTGCCAGTTCGAGGACGAGCAGACCGGCGGCCACTGCGCGAACCTCGCCGACCGTTTCACCGGGACGAAGCGCAAGTGGGTCACCTTGACCAACGGCCTGCACGTCGATTCGCTCGACCCCGAGACCTTCAACCGCTGGTTCGACTTCCTCGAGCTCTACGTGGCCGGGCGAAGACCCCAGTTACCCCCGGCGGCGCTCGCCGCAGCGCCGGTGATCTACCAGTCGGCGATGGGGGTACCGGGCATCACGCTCCCGCCCGACCCGATCCAGGGGCAGCCGACCTACGCAGCCGCAAAGAGAGCCTTCGACGCGCAGCCGTCGGTCCGGGTCCTGTTCGACAACGGGGCCGGCGGTGCCCCCAACACCCCGTATCCAGGCTTCGAGCGCTCCTTCAGCCGCTTCCCGATCCCGGGAACGAAGCCGCACTCGTGGTTCTTCCGGCCGAACGGCCTGATGACACGCAAGCCCGCCAAGCAGGGCAGGAAGGGCGCCCGCGCCAGCTTCACCTGGAACAAGTCGGCGCGTCCGCCGACCGACTTCGCCGGAACGAACACCTCGACCGGTGACCTCTGGACCGCCCACCCAAGCTACGACTGGCGCCAGCCTCCTGCCGGCACCGCCGCCTCATTCGTCACTCCTCCGCTGCGGTCGGACGCTGCGATCGTCGGCGCCGGTGCGGTGCAGGCCTGGGTCAGGGCGAAGGCCTCGGACGTGGACCTGCAGGTGACGGTCTCCGAGGTCAGGCCCGACGGCAAGGAGACCTACGTCCAGAGCGGCTATCTGCGCGCCAGCCTCCGCAAGCTGGATCGCCGGAAGAGCACCCTCCTCGAGCCGGTGCTCAGCCTCCGGAAGGAGGACGCGGCGAAGCTGCCCAAGGGCCGCTTCGCGAAGCTGGTCATCCCGCTCTACTACCAGGGTCACATGTACCGGGCGGGCTCGCGGATCCGCCTCACGATCAGCGCCCCGGTCGGCGACCAGCCCCTCTGGGCCTTCGCGGAAACCAAGCCGCAGCGCAACACGCGGGTGACGATCGCGCTCTCCCACAAGCGCCAGTCCCGGCTGATCCTGCCGCTGGTGCCGGGAGTGACGGCGCCGACGCCGCTGCCGCCCTGCCCTGCGCTCCGGGGCGAGCCGTGCCGGACATTTACTCCGTAGCCACGGGATATCAACGTGCGTATGGGGCCGAACCCAACCCATGAGGAGGTCCTGCCGGCTTTCCTCAGTGAGGTCGAGGCCGTTTGAGGCCGCTTCGGGTTCGGCGTAGCGGTTAAAACGAAGCGCTACGAGGCTTCGACCGCTTCGATGATCGCCCCGGTGTTGGTGCCCCAGTGCTCCTCGGGGTCCGGCGGCATGTCGCGGAGATACCACTCCGCGTCGAGTGCGCCCTTGGTCCCGCTGCCGGCCGCGGTGACGGCCTGGCGGTAGGTGTGGTCGACGAGGTCGCCGACCGCGAAGACACCCGCGAGGTTGGTCTTGGTCGACGGCTCATCGACGATCACGTACCCCGCCTCATCGAGTTCGAGCTTGCCCTTGACCAGCTCCGAGCGAGGCCGGTGCCCGATCGCGACGAAGGCTCCGCCGGCGTCGATCTCCTTCTCCTCGCCGGTCTCGGCGTGCTGGACGCGGATCTTGGCGATCTTGCCGTCATCGCCGGCAACGAACTCGACCGGGACATACGGCGTGAGGAACTCGATGTTCTCCTTGTTGCGCGCCCGCTCCTGCATGATCTTCGAGGCGCGGAACTCGTCACGACGGTGCACGATCTTCAGGTTCTTGGCGAACTTCGACACGAAGATCGAATCCTCCATCGCCGAGTCGCCGCCGCCGATCACGACCACCTCCTCGCCCTTGAAAAAAGCGCCGTCGCAGACTCCGCAGGTCGAGACGCCGCGTCCGCCGAGCTCGATCTCGCCCGGGATGCCGAGCCGCTTCGGCTCCGCCCCCATCGAGAGGATCACGGCCTTGGCCCTGTGGGTGTCGTTGCCGACCTTGATGGTGTGGACGCCGCCGTCGCTGAGTTCGAGCTCGGTGGCGTCGTCGGTGATGAAGCGGGTACCGAAGCGCTCGGCCTGGGCGCGGAAGTCATTCATCATCTCCGGCCCCATCACGCCCTCCTGGTAGCCGGGATAGTTCTCGACGTCCGTCGTGTTCTGGAGCTGGCCGCCCCACTGGAAACCCTCGATTACGAGCGGCTCGAGCTCCGCCCGCGCGGCGTAGAGCGCGGCGGTGTAGCCGGCGGGGCCGCCGCCGATGATGATCAGGTTCTCAACCCGCTCGGTGTCCGTCGCCTTCTCGTTCATTTCGGTCCTTTCGGAGCCTACCCAGCGCTTCGCTGGAAGAGCCCTTACTTCACTTTTTATAGTAGCGCCAGGTCGGCGGGCGTTACGACCCAGCGGCCGCCGTCTCCGGCTCTCCCACCCCCATCCGCTCGGGCCGGTCGCGGCCCTCCTCCTCCCAGCGGTTGACCGTTTTGCGGAGCTGGAAGAAGGCGATGATCCCCGGAGGGATCGGCAGCCAGAAGCCGATCACTCGATAGGTCAGGACCGCGGCGAAGACCTCGGCGCTCGGCAGGCCGAAGAGGACGAAGGCGCCGATCATCCCCGCATCCACCGCCCCGACCCCACCGGGCGCAAACGGGATCAGGTTGGCCAGCATGCCCAGGAAGAACCCCTGGATAACGACCGCGAGCGGAACGGACACGTTGAAGGCGTGAAAGCTCGCCCAGAGGATCGCGATGTTGGCGCCCCAGAAGCCGATCGCCCCGCCGAAGGCCATCGCTCCGGAGCTCGGGTCACGGACGAAGGCGATCGCCGTGCGGGTCGCCTGCGCGAAGGTCGCCGGCGCGGTCGCCAGACGCTGGACGATCCGGCCGAAGCGCCCCGAGGTGTGGCCCTCCATCCGCCTCTCGATGTCATCCGGGATGAGCGCCAGCAGCAGCCCGATCAGGATCGCCACCGCGGCGAGCGCGGCGGGAATCAGGGTGCCTGACAGCGGCGCCTCGCCCGACACCACATGCGTCCTGAGGAGCACGCCGAAGATGACCAGCGCCGCGAGGTACACGGAGTAGAGCACGACCAGAAAGGCCACCATCCGGCAGACCGACAGGCGTCGCTCCATGCCGGCCTTCCGCAGGGCCCAGTAGGTGAGCAGGATCCCACCGGCCCCGCCTGCCGAGAACAGCCTGGTGGCCGCCAGACCGGCCATCGTGATCTGGTAGCTCTCCCTCCATTCGAGATGGACCACGTTCTCGCCGACGACGCCGCGGAACAGCGCGACGTACGCAGCGAACATGGCGATGCAGCAGACGATGCCGACGGCGATCCAGACCGGATCCCCCTCCCCGATCTTGTCGAACGCATCCTGCAGGTCGAACAGCCTGGGCACGAGAACGTAGATCGCGACGAACAGCAGGACGACCGCGACCATCGTCTGGATCAGCCGCTTTGGGTTCGCGAAGAAGCTCGGCTCAGCCTCCGCGACCATCTCGCGGGGCGTCTCATGCTGCTCGGAAGCGCTTTGCGGGCGCTCCTCCCTCACCCCTGGGATGTTCGCAAAGAGTGCTGCCGGAGCAACGGAGCGATTCAGGTCTCGGGATTCGCGATGCGCTCGAGGCGCTGCAGCGCGCGGCTGACCGCCTGGGCGACCGGCTCGACGTAGCGCTCCCCGCGCCGGACCGCGATCACGATCGCTGCCCCGGCGAGCAGGTCGACCACGTAGTGCTCGCCGAGGTAGACCAGGGCGAAGCCCAGGACCCCCGCGTACGTCCAGCCGAGCACTGCCTCGGTGTGCCCGGTCTCGGCGAGCAACAGCGCGGCCGTCAGCGACGTGGCGAAGTGCAGGGAGGGCATCGCCGCCCACGGGTTTCCGCCCAGCGTGTCGTAGAGAACCGGCCAGGCCCGGCCCCACTCCTCCTCCCCCACCTCCTGCATGATGCGCCGCACCTTGGCATCGGTGTAGCCCTCCTCCGAGGCCCACCACGGCGGCGCCGTCGGCACCGCCATGTAGATGGCGCAGCCGAGGTCGAAGACGGCGGACATCTGCCTGGCCGAACGCGCGAAGTGCTCCGGGTGCCGAGCGAGGATCCAGGTGAGCGCCCCGTGGGGCTCGAGGAACCAGGACCAGTGGACCCAGGAGAGGAAGCGGTCGGCGACGTTCCGCCTGCCGAGACCGGCGAGCGTCCTCTGCAGGGCGACGTTCGGCAGCTCGCCGCCCCCGAGAAAGGTGTCGGCGCGGATCGGATAGAGGACCCGCAGCCGGCTCCTGGCCGCCTCGGGATCGTCATAGGGCAGCTCGTGGAGCATCGTGAACATCCACATCTGGAGGGCGTACATCCCGGCGTCGCGAAGGCGCGTCCGCCTGCCGACGACCGCAAGCGACGGCGGCCCGGCGGCGAGGGCCGTGGCCGTGACCGCCGCCGGGATCTTGAGCCTCCTGCGGAGTATCGGAACAGCGATCGTGGCGGTCAGCCCGGCCACGGCCACGCCCTTCACCACACTACGCACGGGTGAGCCGCTCCAGCGGGATGAGGAAGGACTCGTAGGCCGCGCCGGTCCCCTGCTGCAGCCCGATCTCGCAGGTGCGGTTGCTGCAGAGGTAGGCGTCGTGCCGGGCACCCGCGAGCTCCGCCGCCTCCTCCGCGGTGGCCGATGCGGTGAGCTCCGGATGAAGCAGGCCGCGGTCGCCGGCCATCCCGCAGCAGGTCGCGCGGATCGGCTGGACCACCTCGCTCGCCATCTCCCCGGCGATCTGCCGGAGCTCGGGCTCCAGCCCCATGTGCCTCGTCGAACAGGTCGGGTGCACGGCGACCGAGCGGAGCTTCTCGCGGATCCGAAGCTGCGGCAGCAGACGCTTGGCCCAGGAGACCGAGTCGAGGATCTCGAGCTTGCCGTGGCGCTCGCGGTTCTCCTCCGTGAGGTTGGCGGCCACCTCGCTGGCCAGGCCGAGCGCGCACGAGCTCGCATCGATGATGATGGGCAGCTCCCCCTCGCCGCTCCAGTGCCACAGCGCCTCGACGGTCCGGTTCGCCATCAGGGCGGCGCCCTCGGAGTAACCCTTCGAGGTCCAGGGGACCGAGCAGCAATGCCCTGCCGCGTCGTCGGGGATCCACACCGGCAGCCCGGCACGGGTCGAGAGCGCGACCATCGCCTCGGGCAGGTGCAGGCCTGATCCGTTCCCGCGCGGAGGGCCGAAGATCCGGTTGACGCAGGCCGGCATGTAGACGGCAGCCGCGCCCTCGGGGGTCGTGGCGGGCAGCTTCGCCGGCGCGGGCGGCGGCATGTTGCGAGGCCAGGTGGGGATGAGCTCGTCGCTGAGCACCGCACGCGTCGCGCCCGCCCAGGCCCGCATCAGCGGCCCGGCGGCCATCCCGGTGCGCAGCCCGCCACGTGCCAGCCGCTCCAACTGCTTGAAGCGTTCGGCCACCTTGGTCGCCTGGTGCTGGGCACGCGGGGTGTGCTCCCGCTCGCGGAACCCCTTGACCAGCTTCCCGGTATCGATGCCGAGGGGACAGGCGATCTGGCAGGTCCCGTCCGCCGCGCAGGTCTGGATCCCGTCGTACTCGTACTGCTCGAGCAGCGCCCGCTGCACCGGCGAGCCGGCAGGCTGGCGCGCCATCTCGCGGCGGATCACGATCCGCTGCCGGGGGGTCGTGGTCAGGTGGCGGCTCGGGCAAACCGGCTCGCAGAAGCCGCACTCGACGCAGGTGGTCGCCACCTCCTCGATCTCGGGGGTCGTCTTCAGGTTGCGCAGGTGGACACCGGGGTCGCGGTTGAGCAGCACGCCCGGGGAGAGCACGCCATACGGATCGGCGAGCGCCTTCACCCGCCACATCAGCTCCGTCGCCTTCGGGCCCCACTCGCGCTCGACGTACGGCGCCATATTGAGGCCGGTCCCGTGCTCGGCCTTGAGCGAGCCGTCGTACTTGTCCAGGACGAGCTCGACGAGCTTGCCCATGAACGCCTCGTAGCGCTCCATGTCCTCCGGCTTGGCGAAGTCGGGCGTCAGCATGAAGTGGAGGTTCCCTGCCGAGGTGTGACCCGCCACACCGGGGAGGAACCCGTGCTCGGCGAGCAGTCCCTGGATGTCGCGGGCCGACTCGGCGATCCGCTCGCGGCGCCACGCAGACGTCCTCGATGATCAGCGAGCTCCCCGGCGGGCGGAACCGGCCGATCAGCCCGTGCAGGCCCTCGCGGACGGTCCAGGAGACCTCGATGCGCTCCTCGTCGCAGGTGAAGTCGGGCGGCCGGATCAGCTCCTGGTCCTTGAGCATCTCCTCCGCTCCCGCCACCAGCTGGTCGAGCTCGCCGTCGGTTTCCGCCCCGAACTCGACGAGCAGCGCCGCCGAGGTGGGGGGAAGCTCGAGCCAATCCTGCGGGGCGCCGGCGATGTTCTGGGCCGCGACCATCAGGGCGGGGGCCACCATCAACTCGACGGCGGTCGCACCAGACCGGACCAGGGCGGGCACGGGCTCCGTCGCCGACTCGATGCCGTCGAAGTGCAGCCACGAGACCGTGGTCCTCGGCGGCTGGGGCACGGTCTCGAAGACCGCCTCGGCGATGAACGCGAGTGTCCCCTCCGAGCCGATCAGGAGGCGGCGGAAGATCTGGACGGGCTCGTCCTCGTCGAGGAAGGCGCAGAGCCTGTAGCCGGTGGTGTTCTTGATGCGGAACTTGTCACGAATGCGGGTGGCGAGGCTCTCGTCACCCCGGATCTCGTCGCGGATCTCGGCGAGGCCCCTGGCGAGCTCAGGCTCGGCCTCGGCGAAGCGCTCGGCGGCGTCAGGCGCGGCGGTGTCGATCACGGTCCCCGACGGCAGGACGAAGGTGAGCGAGCGGACCGTGCTGTAGGAGTCCGCGGTGATGCCGCAGCGCATCCCGCCCGAGTTGTTGGCGAGGACTCCGCCGACGCAGGCGATGTCGGTGCTTGCCGGGTCAGGCCCGAGCTTTCGCCCGTGCGGCGCCAGCACCCTGTTGGCATGGCCGAGCACCGTCCCCGGCTTGACGCGAGCCCGAGCGCCGTCGTCGAGCACCTCCACGCCGCTCCAATGGCGGCGGACGTCGACCAGGATGCCGTCGGTCTGGGATTGGCCGTTCAGGCTGGTTCCGCCGGCCCGGAAGGTGATCGGGACCTTGGCGGCCCGCGCATAGTCGAGGACCTTCGAGATGTCGCCGGCGTCGCGGGCCATCACCACCGACTTGGGCAGCAGCCGATACGGGCTCGCATCGGATGCGTAGCGGATCAGGTCGATGACGCGGGTGAGGACGCGGTCCTCCCCGAGCAGACCGATCAACTCGCTGCGCAGCGGCTCGGGGGTCCCAGCCGCGAACTCGTCCGGCGCCCGGTCGGCGGCCGGCTCGTTTCCCTCCGGCGCGATCCGATGCACGTCAGGCGCAAGCAGCTCCATGGTCAGAACAGCGCCATACCGGGCGCCACCGGGACCTCGACGAGCTCTGGCTGCGACGACCCGATGGCGCCCTCGAGCGCGGCGTGCAGCTCGTCACGGCCGGAGACTTGCTTCGACGAGACGCCGTAGGCCTGGGCGACCTGCGCGACCTCGAGCGCCGGCAGGTCCAGGCCCGGCGCACCCTGGACCTCCTCGATGTCCGCGAACCACTTGAGGATCGAGTACTCCTCGTTGCGCAGGACGAGGAAGGTGACGGGCAGGTCATAGGCGGCCGCCGTCCAGAATCCGGTGATCGCGTACTGCGCGGAGCCCTCGCCGAGCACGCAGACGACGGGCCGGTCCGGCTGGGCGAGCTGAACGCCGAGCGCGGCCGCAAGACCGAAGCCGAGCCCTCCGCCCGCGCCGAAGTAATAGCTGCCGGGCTTCGAGATCCGCAGCTGGTTGCGTAGCGAGAGCGTGCTTGACGGTGACTCGAGGACGACGATGCCGTCGTCGGGGAACGACCTGGGCGAGAGTGTTGTGGACCATCGTCGAGCTGAGCGGGTGGGTCTCGTCGCCGCCAGTCGGCTCGGGGAGCGGATCGGGCTCGGGGCGGTTCGCCTCGCCGACCTGATCGAGCAGCGCCCGCAGCGCGAGGCCGGGGTCGGCGAGGATCACATCGCCCATCGGAGCACGGGCCGCCTCGTCGGGATCGCTGGTGACCGCGACGAGCGATGCGCCCTCGGGCAGCAGCGGGCCGGGGATGTAGGGGTAATAGGGGAAGACCGACGACCCAACGACCAGGATCAGGTCGCGACCCTTGAGCGTCTCGGTGACGGGTCCGATCGCCGGCGGGAGCACGCCCTGGAAGAGCGGGTGGCCCTCCGGGAAGCCGAGCCGTCCGCCGCCGGTGGCCGGGGAGGCGAACACCGGCAGCTTCTGGCGCTCCGCGAGCGCGACCGCGACGTCCCACGCCCCCGAGGCATCGATATCGGGGCCGGCCACGAGGACGGGGCTGCTCGCGGCGTTGAGCCTCTGCGCCAGCGACTCGATCGCCGCCGGATCGGGCCCCATTCGCGTCTCGGCGATCCGCTCCACCACGTGACCGGACTCGGAGTCAGCCTCCTCGGCCCAGTCGTCCATCGGCACGGAGACGAAGGTTGGCCCCTTCGGAGCGAGCGTCGCGGTGTGAATCGCCCGCGCGAGCGCGTGCGGGACGTCCCGAGCCCGCGGAGGTTCGAAGCTCCACTTGACGAACGGGTGGACGACCCGGGCCGCGTCCCGGTTGGTCAGGTTCGCCTGCATGGTGATGTGCGCCCGAACCTGCTGACCCGCCGTCACCACCAGCGGAGTGTGGTTGGCCTGCGCGTTGAAGATCGCCCCCATGCCGTTGCCGACGCCCGGCGCGGTGTGGAGGTTGACGTGAGCGGGCCGGTTTGACGCCTGCGCGAAGCCGTCCGCCATGCCGACGGCCACCGCCTCCTGGAGCCCGAGGACATAGCGGAAGTCGTCGGGGAACTCGGCGAGCATGGGCAGCTCGGTCGAGCCCGGATTGCCGAAGACCGTCGTCATCCCGTGCTCCCGGAAGAGCTCGAACGCGACTTCACGGACTGTGCTCACGGACCGGACCCTATGTGGTTCGGGTCGCAGACGGCGGTGCTCGTTCGTCCGTCCAGGCAGGCCATTCCGGGGTCCCGCGCTCTAAAGCTCGGAGCGCCGGTCGGCAAGCGGTCGGTCTCAGACCTGAGTGAAGTGCCGGGGCGCCGAGCGCCCGGTGGAACCGCGCCTGATTGCGTCCGTCCCGAACCGCTCCCGGATCTCGTCGATCGCGAGATCGAGCGCCGGGTTCACCTGAGGCTCCAACGGGAGCTCGAGCTGCGCCTCCGTACTCAGGTTGGCCACCGTGATGCCGAGCAGCGTGATGCCGCGCCGCTCGATCAACGGCCTCGACACCGAGAGGAGCGTCCTCGCGGTCGCCAGGATCGTGCCCGTGCCCGCTGACGGGTGAGGCAGCGTCCGCGAGCGGGTGGCTCGGGAGAAGTCGGCGAAGCGGAAGCGCAGTGTCACGGTGCGACCGGCGCGGTTGGCGGTGCGGGCCCGCCGTGTGACGCGATCGACCAGGGTGACCAGCAGGGCGTCGAGGTCCGATCCGGACTTCCCGCCGCCCGCGAAGGCCGACTGGGTGCCGATCGAGCGCCGCGGGCGACCCCGGCGAACCCGGCGCGGGTCCCGGCGGTTCGCGATCGAGTGGAGGTGTCGCGCCGCGTGGCCTCCGAGGAACATCGCGAGCTCCGACTCGTCCCGCCGCTCGAGATCGCCGATCGTGCTGATCCCATGACCACGCAGCTTCTCGGCGGTGGCGAAGCCGACGCCCCAGAGCGCCTCCACCGGCAGCGGCCTGAGGAACTCAGCCTCGCGTTCGGCCTCGATGACGAGCAGGCCGTCGGGCTTGGCCGCCCGGCTGGCCATCTTGGCTAGGACCTTCGTCCTCGCGATCCCCACGGTGACCGCCAACCCGACGCGCCGCCTCGCCAGCCGGCGCAACCGCTCGGCGATCTCCCTTGCTGTCCCCGAGATCCGCTCCAGCCCGCGGACGTCGAGGAACGCCTCCTCCAGGGAAAGGCCTTCGACCAGCGGCGCCGTCTCCTCGAAGATGTCGAACAGGGCCCGGCTCGCCTCGGTGTAGGCGGAGAAACGCGGCGGAACGACGGCGGCATGAGGACAGAGCCGGCGTGCCCGCCAGCCGCTCATCCCGCCCTCGATCCCATAGGCGCGCGCCTCATAGCTCGCGGCCATGACCACGCCGGACCCCACGATCGTCGGCCTGCCGCGCAGGCTCGGATCGTCCCGCTGCTCCACCGAGGCGAAGAACGCATCGGCGTCAGCGTGGAGGATCGACCCGGACACGAACGTATGTTCGCATCGGTCCGCGGAACGCGCAACCGTTCCTGACTAGCCGGCCTCCGCCTCGGCCGCCAGCACGCGCTGCTCGGCCAGCCCGCCGAAGTCGACCCGCCCCGGCATGAGGCGCTCGGGCGGCGGGATCTCGATCCCGATCGCCGCCATGCGTCGCTTCAGCGCCTGGTAGGCGAAGCCGTAGATCTGCGAGGAGTGGTGGCCGTAGGAGAAGAAGTCGGAGGGATCGTCGGCCTCCGGCGGACAGAAGACCTCTGCCGCCTTGGGAAGCAGCTCCTCGAGCCGCCGGACGATCACTTCCTTCATCTCCGGGCGCTCATCGCAGACTTCCTTCAGGAAGCGGACGCCGAAGGCGATGTGCCGGTGCTCGTCCCGCTCCACGAGCCGGAAGCCCTCGTTGAAGCCAGGGTAGAGGTCGTGTTCGGCGGTGTACTCGATCATGATCCGCTGGCCCGGCATCGCCAGCACTCCCTCCGTGACCATGTGGTAGGTGACGATTCCCTCGACGAACAGCTCGAGGTCATCGGGACGGTCCTTGATCCGGTTGGCGATCTCGCGCAGCGAGTCGTCGAAGAGGAAGTGCCATGGGCCGAGCATCCGGTCCTCGATCTCGTGGAGACGCTCACGGAAGCTGCCGGACTCGAGGCCCATCACCTCGCTGGCCCAGCGGTCGAAGAAGACGGCGTGGCGCATCTCGTCCACCAACTGGGTGGCCAGGAAGGCCTCGACCTCACCGCTCGGCGCGGCCAGCAGGAAAGGCGCCAGGTCGGCTGTGACCCGCTCCTCGCCGACATAGAAGCTGCCGATGCTGAAGGCGGTATGACGCTGAGCCTCGGCAGGGGTGACCAGCCAGTACTCGCGGTCGACCGAGAAGTCGAGCTCGTGGGCGCGCCAGTTCTGGCGCTCCCAAAGGGCGTAGAGCTGCTCGTAGCTCATCAGCCCGCCCCTCGGGCGATTCGACTCGGCCGGGTCGCCGGCGTCGCCCGAGGCGCCGTTGCTCGTCACCTTGCTCCCCCAGCTGCCCGCGTTCTCGGCCTGGCGGCGGCGCTGCCGCTCCTCGCGCTCCAGCTCCGGGCCGTCGATCCCCTCGGCGCGGTCGATCCAGCGGCCGAGCTGGGTGACCGGCGGGATCCTGCCCTCGACCTCGGTCTTGCCGAGCCGCATCGCGTCGGGGGGAGTCAGCTCGCCGGAGAGGAGCGCGAGCCAGTCCGAGTAGCGGATCCTGACGATGGCGTCCGGATCCTCGCCCAGTCCGCGCTCGACGCGAACGCTGCCGTCGTCGACCTCGACGCACCAGGTGCCTCCCCCCTCTCCGACCAGCGAGTAGGCAACGGTGAAGCGGTGTCCGCGCGTCCATTCGGGCTCGATCGCATAGGCGAGCGAGCGGAAGACCAGATCGGCGTCCACTGGGTGGCCGAGGCGGGCGAGCTCCCGAGGCCCTGCATCGGGATCTAGCTTGCGGAGAGCGAGCGCCTTGCGGCGCCGTCCCCGGAGCTTCAGCCGGCCGTTCACCAGGGGGCCGAACGGATTGTGGCCTGAGGCGACCCGGGCGAGCGTCTCCGCGTCGGTGGAGATTGCGAAGGTCTCGCCGTTGAGATCCGCGCCCGCGAGCACCTCGGCCACCTTCACGCGGCCGCCGAGGGAGCTGACGGTCCAGGCGCCGAGGCCGTCGAGCTCGAGGCGATAGCTCATCCCGTCGGGCAGCTTGGCCGCGGCGGCGGGAAGCGACTGGACGATGAGCCGGGCCGCCAGTTCGGAGTCGGACTCCGCCATCCGGCGAAGAGCCCGCTGGGCCGTCCCGTCAGAGCCATTGCCGTTTGCGGCCATCCACTCCTCCTCGACGAGCGTTCGGCGGCCACGAAATCGCCGCCTGGTGAGGCGATTCTGCCAGACGGCGGCGGGATTTGGCCAGCCAGCCAGTTACGCCGGGCGCGGCGGACCGGGGGAGCGAATTAATAGACTCACGCCGCCTTGCTAGCCCTCCTGAGCCCTCCCGGCGGCCACTCGCCGAACGCCGACGACCTCAACCTCCTCTACTGGGTGATGCTCGTCATCGGCGTACTCCTGCTGATCGCGATCAACGGCGCGCTGCTCGCGCTCGCCATGCGGTTCCGCTCCGAGCGGGGGCGTGAGCCGCGGCGCCTCGTAGTGCGCCGGCCCGCGCAGCTCGGGACAGCAGGCGCGTTCGCGATCCTGGCGCTGGTCGCCTTCGTCCTCGGACTGATCGAGACCCACAACGCGAAGAAGGTGGAGGCGTCCGGCCCGGACGGGCTGCAGGCCTCCTCGCTGATCACCGCCCAGCGTGGCCTCAGCGTTCCGACCGGCACCAACACGGCGCCGCTCGAGATCAAGGCCTGCGGCCAGCAGTGGATCTGGCGCTACGAGTATCCGGACGGGACTTACTCGTACTACGAGCTCGTCGTCCCGGTGGACACCGCCATCGTGCTCAAGCTCTGCTCGACCGACGTCGTTCATCGCTGGTGGGTGCCGGGCCTGACCGGCAAGTTCGACGCGACTCCCGGCGAGAGCAACCAGACCTGGTTCAAAGCGGATGAGACCGGTGACTTCGACGGCGCCAGCTACGCCTTCTCGGGTGCGTCCTACGCCGTGATGCGCACGCGGGTGCACGAGTCGTCGACGTGCCCACCTACCAGGCCTGGCTCGAGCAGCAGGCGGCGGGGATCCAGGAGGCGCAGGCCTTCGTGCAGCAGGCGAACGGCGAGAGCTGATGGCAGACGGACGGACACTCGCGCCCCACCGCCCCGAGCTCGTCACCGACGGCCCGGCGCCGAGGCGGCCGCGCTGGCTCGAGATGGTGATGAGCTCCGACCACAAGGACGTCGGCGCGCGTCTACATCGGCGCCTCGCTCTCCTTCCTGGTGCTCGGGATCGTCTGCTTCCTGCTCGATGCGGCTGCAGTTGGCCGTGCCCGAGAACACTCTGATCGAGCCGGTGACCTTCAACCGCCTGCTCTCGGTCGGCAGCCGACGCTGATCGTCCTCTTCGCCCTCCCCTTCGCCTTCGGCCTCTTCACCTATGTCGTGCCCGCTGCAGGTCGGGACGCGGTCCCTGGCCTTCCCTCGCCTCGCCTCGCTGTCGCTCTGGCTCTATGTCTTCGGCGGCGCCCTCCTTTACGTGAGCTTCGTCTACACGCCGCCGGAGGGGGCTTCAACTCCTGGCCGCCGCTGTCCGACACCGTCTTCATCTCGAACAACGGGATCGACGTCTGGATCACCGCCGTCGGGCCTGACCGTGCTGGGCCTGGTGTTGCTCTCGATCAACCTCGCCGTGACGGTCGCCAAGCTCCGCGCGCCCGGTCTCGCCTGGCGGCGACTCCCGGCCTTCAGCTTCTCGGCGGCCGTCTCGAGCTGGACCATGATCATCGCCGGCACGGCGATGGTGGCAGCGCTGGTGATGCTGGAGATCGACCGCCATTTCGGCGGTGTCTTCTTCGACCCCGGTGAGGGGGGCGCGCCGCTCTACTACCAGCACCTGAGCTGGATCTTCTTCACCGGCACCTACCTCGTCTTCCTGCTGGGCCCGATCGGCGCGATCTCGGAGATCCTGCCCGTCTTCTCAGGCAAACCGTTGCTCTCGCGCCGGGCGCTGGCGGTCTCGATGGCGGCGATCATGCCGCTCGGCCTGCTCGCCTGGATGCAGAACATGATGAGCGCCTCGATCCCGATCGGCTGGCTGTACGGCGCGATGCTGATGTCGCTGCTCCTGGTGATCCCGATCGGCGCCGTGTTCGTCAATTGGCTCGGCACGCTGGCCGGAGGGGTCCTCCGGATGCGCGCGCCGCTCGTGTTCGCGCTGGCGGCGATCTCGACGCTGAGCTTCGGGCTGATCCTGGAGCTGATCCAGAGCGTGATCCCGGTGAACTGGCTGCTGGCGGACACCACCGCCGTCGACCGCGGCCAGCGGCTACGTCCTGGTCGGCGGCCCCGTGCTTGCCGGCTTCGCGGCCCTCCACTACTGGTTCCCGAAGATCACCGGACGGGTGATGGGCGAGGGCCTGGGGAGGGCATCGGCGGCACTGATCGTGCTGGGCGCCCAGGTCACCTTCATCCCGCTATTCCTCGCGGGGGTGGAGGGCCAGCAGGTCGACATCTTCAAGTTCTTCGAGGCGAGCGACGCCATCAACGCGATGAACCTCAACGCGTACAACCTGATCGTCACGATCGGCGCGTTCGTGCTCTCTCTCGGCGTGGTGCTCACGATCGCAAACGCCTACGTCTCGGTCAAGCGCGGCGTCCGCACAGGCCCGGATCCCTGGGGTGGCGAGACGCTCGAGTGGTTCGCCACCTCGCCGCCGCCGCCGCACAATTTCGACGTGGTTCCAGACGTCCGCAGCGACGAGCCGCTGCGCGACATTCGGGAGGCGGTACGCCGCAGAGACAGCTCCCGCGCCGCACCGTCCGAGACGCGCGAGCCGGTAGCCTGACGGCATGGCCGGACCCGGTGCCGGCGGCGGCGGTGCAGGGCTCCGCCGGTTTCGCCGCCTGGCGGACCTCACCGCTTTTGTCACCTTCCTCCTGATAATCGTCGGCGGGGTCGTTCGCGTGAGCGACTCCGGGCTGGGGTGCGGCCCCGGCGGCAGCGGAACCAAGGGCTGGCCGCTCTGCGGCGGCGACGTGATCCCGCTGGTGGGCGATGAGAACACGCTGATCGAGTTCTCGCACCGGCTGCTGGCGGCGATCGTGGTGGTCCTGATCGCGCTGCTCTGCTGGCGGGCCCTTCAGCATTCGGCGGCCACAAACACGGCCGCCGGATCAAAGGAACCGCAACGGCTGGGCGTTCCATGGCAGCGTCGCCGCCGGACTGCTCGTCCTGATCCAGGCGGGGCTCGGCGGATTGACGGTCGAGCACAGCCTCAAGGACGTCCTGGTGGCGGCGCACCTCGGCACCGCGATGATCCTCTTCGGCCTTCTCCTCTGGCTCAGCTTCAAGGCGCGCTCCGCGGCGGCACTTGAGGACGACCAGCCGGTCCGCGAGCCGGTTCGAGGGCTGAAGCCCTATGTGGCGACGGCTGCGGTCCTGCTGCTCTGCGCGATCGTCGCGGGCGGCTACATGGCCGGAACAGAGGAGAAGGGTGTCAACGAGGTCGGCCCGAACATCGCGGGCGCCCACCTGGCCTGCGGCCACCAGTTTCCGACCTGCGGTGACGGCAAGTTCCTGCCCTTCGGCAACAACCGCCTGACCGACATCCATCTCACTCACCGCGCCTTCGTCTACGCGGCGACCCTCGCGATCATCGTGCTGCTCAGCGTGGCCTTCGCTCGCGGCTCGCGCGACCGGCTGCTCGTTCTCGCCGCGCTGCTCCTGCTCGCTCAGGTCCTGCTCGGAGGCATGAACGTCTGGCTCGGCGAGCACGCCAGCCTGATCGTCGCCCACCTGACCGTTGCGACGCTCCTCTGGGCCGCGGTGGTCTCGATCGGCTGCCGGCTCGCCTGGCTGCCCAGCCCGGCGCGACCGGATGCTCGGGCCCCGAGAGCCGAGGCATCGGCGGCACCGGCATGAGCGTTCACCTCGGAACCGGGCAGGACCGCGTCGAGCGGCGAAGGCGGCGACCCGGGGGCGACCACGTATCGGTCACGCCGACCGACGCGCGTGCGCGCACCATGCGCGCGGCCATCGGTGTGGCGAACGACTACGTAACCCTGACCAAGCCGCGGATCATCTCGCTGCTCCTCCTGACCTGCGTCGCGACGATGTTCGTCGCGGACCCGGGCGGTCCCGCGCTCTCGACCATCCTCTGGACCTGCCTGGGCGGCTACCTCGCGGCCGGGGGTGCCGGCGCGATTAACCACTACATCGAGCGGGAGCCCGACGCGCGCATGGCCCGGACGCGCGGGCGGCCGCTGGCGAGCGGGCGGATCGAGCCGCGGCGCGGCCTGCTCTTCGGGTCGGCCCTCGGCGTGATCGCGGTCGCTCAGCTGGCCATCACCGTGAACGTCCTCACCGCGGCACTCGCCGCCGCCGGGCTGCTCGGCTACGTCTTCGTCTACACGCTCTGGCTGAAGCCGCGGACGCCGCAGAACATCGTCCTGGGCGGCGCCGCGGGCGCGATGCCGCCGCTGGTCGGCTGGGCGGCGGCGACCGGCGGCCTCTCCGCGCAGGCGCTCTGGCCGTTCGCGATCGTCTTCTTCTGGACGCCGCCCCACTTCTGGGCGCTCTCCCTGCTGATCTCGGATGACTACGCGCGCACCGGCGTGCCGATGCTGCCGGTCGTCCGGGGCGAGACGACCACCCGCCACCAGATCGTGGCCTACGCCGTGCTGCTGGTCGCAGTGACGGTCGGGCCAGTTCTGACCGGCCTGTTCGGGGTGGCCTACCTGATCGCGGCGCTCGCGCTCGGCGCCGGCTTCATCGGGCTCGCCCTGGTGCTGCTCGCGCGCCCCACGCGGCAGGCGGCGCGTCGGCTCTACCTGAGCTCGCTCGCCTACCTGGCGCTGCTATTCGTGGCGATGGCCCTCGACCGAGCGTTATAGGGTTCCCGCCGTGGATCGCGAGCGCGCGAGGGCGACGATCAAGGCGGGGATGGTGGCTGCCTCCCTCGCGCTGCTCGTCTTCGCGCTGGCCTTCTACGTCTCGATCCTCTATCTGCGATGAGCCAGCCCCCAAAGCCGACCGAGTCGATCTATCTGCCCCGGCCGACGGTCTTCCCGGCGCTCCTCGCGCTCGGCCTCGCCGCGGTCATCGTGGGGCTCTTCGCCTGGTGGCCCTACTCGGTGATCGGCGCCTTCATCGCGCTGGGCTGTCTGGCCGGCTGGCTGCGCGCCAACCGGGACGAGATCGCGCGCATGCCGCGCCGCCAGCGCACCGACACGGCGCCGGTGCCGCTGACTGTTTCTCCGCCCCCGGAGTAATCAGGGCGGCGACATGGACGAGGTCGCGCCGACCTCCGTCCAGCAGCGGACGATGTCCCGCATCGAGAGCACGCCGACGAGCTCACCGCGCTCGACGATGACCAGGTGGCGGATGCCGCGCCGAACCATCTCCTCGGCGGCCTGCTCGAGGCTCCAGTCCGGGGCCGCGGAGATGACGCTCTCGCTCATGTGATCGGCGACCTTCTCGGTCTCCGGGTCCTTGCCGGTACCGACGGCATGCAGGATGTCGCGCTCGGTGATGATCCGTGGCGCCGGCGACTCGTCGTCGAAGACGAGAGCGGCCCCGGTTCCCTTCTCGGTCATCTTGGTCGCGGTCTCTCGCAGGGTGTGACCCGGCCCCACAGCCAGAACCACGCTCGACATGCCCTTGCGAACCTCCACTCGACCGCTCCTTTCCGCCGTCGGCGACGCACCCGCAGTCGCCGCCAGGCGGCCCCAAGTGCCGTTCGGCGCAAGCTTATCCGACGCCTGACCACGCGCCGAGCGCGCAAGGGCGACATATAGGATTCCGCCCCCGATGAGCGACCTTCTAAACGGCGGCCACAAAAATCGCCGCCGCATCGGCGGGCGGGCGATCTGGGTCGTCGCCACGATCGCCGCGGCCGCGGCCACGATCGGCCTGACCGGATGCGACCTCGGCCCAAAGCCGGATCTGGCCAAGGGCCAGCAACTGTTCACGCAGAAGTGCGGGAGCTGCCACACCCTGACCGGCGCCGGAACCAACGGCGCGGTCGGGCCCAACCTCGATTACGCCTTCAAGGAGGCGCGTGCCAATGGTCAGGACTCCGACACGTTTGAGGGAGTGATCAAGGCGCAGGTGGAGAACCCACGTCCCGCCACACCGCAGCAGGTCGAGGTCTACATGCCTGCCGACCTGGTCACGGGCGATGACCTGAGCGACGTCGCGGCCTACGTGGCGAGCGTGGCGGGGGTTCCGGGCATCAAGCCGCCGGTATTCGCCCCACCGCAGTTCTTCGCCACCAACTGCGGTGGCTGTCACACCCTCGCTCAGGCCGGCACGACGGGGACCACCGGGCCCAACCTCGACGAGGCGTTGAAGGGCATGAGCGCCCAGCAGATCTCCCAGTCGATCAGCGACCCGAACGCGCAGATCACACCGGGCTACCAGCCGAACGTGATGCCCCAGAACTTCGGCCAGACGCTGACGCCCGACCAACTTCAGCAGCTCGTCGCCTATCTGCAGAGCGCCACGGGTGGCGGCGGCGGGGGAGCTGCCGCCGGAGGCGGAGGCGGAGGCGGTGGCGGCGGTGGCAAGAAGTAGCTAGCGCTCGGCGGGATCCGACCCGTAGCGGCGCCAGTCCTGGATCAGGTTCCAGGTACGCCACACGCCGATCGCAATCAGGACGACGCCGGCGATCACCCCTGCCAGGGAGCCGAGGAGCAGCGCCACTGCGATCACGACCGCGGCGGCCACGGCGAACATGACCAGGACGCGGAACATGTCCGACTCCCGTTTCAGCGGGTTGTGGGGCGGCTGGGTCGGCGTCTCGCTCATGGTGGGCGATCATCGCAGGATCCGGGCACGGCTAACAGCGCTTCGGGCGTCCGCGGTCGTGAAGGCGACTCAGACCGACGTAATCATCCAGAGCTGGGTCAAGCCCGAGCTCGCGGAGCAGCTCAAGGCACAGTCCGATCTCGAGCGCCGCGCCGGTATCCGCTGTGATTTCGGATCGCAAGCGGAAGGCAAGCGCAAGAAGCCATAGCAAGAGGCAGGCAGATCCAGATCCAGACCTGCTCGAATCGAGTGATCAGCGGGCGCCTACTCCCGCAGGCGAGGGCCTCGCGAGTCGATCGAAACGTCTGAACGCGACCTGGGGATGGCACGGACTGCGCGCCTGAAACGCTCCGTGTGGCGATTTCCAGTGTTCAGAGGGACGATGAGACGCCTGCTGATTGCTGCTGTTGGCTCGCTGCTTGCGGTGGCGCTGATCGCGGCGGGCCAGGTGGTCACCCAGCGCCCCGCAATCGGGCGGGCCGATGCAGCCACGCCAGGTGAGTTGCTGGCGCGCTCTCAATCGGCAGTCTTCGACCCAGCCACAGGACAGGTGGCGTTCACCCTGACCTTCAACAGGCCACCGGACTTCCAGACGGTCGACTCACTGGGGCGCCAGGCGGACTCCTTCCAGTACTTCATCATCGGCGATCCAAGCTTGCCCTATCCAAACAACTACGACGCGATCATCCGGGGCGAAGAACTCAATAGCAGCTCACCTCTACTCCGGGTGAGGAACTCGCGCCCAACGGACCCAACAGTCCCGTCATCCGTCTCGGGGGGATGGGGCACGGTCCGAGGGGTGGTTCCCTACCAGCTCACTGGAAACGTGCTGACCTTCTCTATGCCTCTGGGATTGATCAGCGATCACGGCGCCGATGGTCACTTCTCCTATGACCTGGAGCTGTACCAATACGGTGGACTGACGCAGCATTTCCACGGCCTCGAGTCCATCATCAGACCGAGCTGCAAGGGCAAGCCAGCGACGATCATTGGCACGAACGGCAATGATCACTCCCCGCTCGGTGGCCTCAACGACGAGCTCAGCGGAAACGACCAGCTCGGAGGCACCCCTGCCGCCGACGTGATCGCGGCCCTCGACGGCAACGACGAGGTCTCTGGCCTAGCCGGGAACGACGTGATCTGCAGCGGCGCCGGCAACGACGCCCTGAAGGGCGGCAAGGGCAAGGACACCCTCAAGGGCCGCAAGGGCAATGACAAGCTCTACGGCCAGTCCGGCGATGACACCCTGAAGGGCGGTCCCGGCGACGACACCCTGAAGGGCGGCAAGGGCAATGACAAGCTCTACGGCGAGAAGGGCAAGGACGGCTTGAAGGGTGGCCCCGGCAAGGACAAGCTCAACGGCGGTCCCGGGAAGGACACGCAGGTCCAGTAGGGAGCGCCGCAAGGGAAGTGCGGCGAGGCGCCGATCACTCCTTGGGAGCGCCAGCGGGCGTACCGCTCAACTCTCCTTGACGACGGCATAGACCACACGCTCGGCCACGTCGACAACGATATGGCTGAGCAGATCACAGCGCCGGTATAGCTCCCGAAGCGAGATCCGCTTGCGGGTGTCATCAACCTCGAGCAGCTTGGCGGTCTCGGCGTAGTAGACGTGCTCGAGGCGTCGCGCAGTCTTGATCGCGGCGTCGGCGGCAGCGGTGGCGGCCTCGTCGTCCGACCCGAGCCCGGCGATGGCGTCGTCGATCTGCCGGGTCGCCGCCAGGAGCAGGTTCGCCATCGCGGCCAGCCCCGCATCGGGGGAAACGTCCATTGCCTGCGCTTCCTCGATCAGGTCGCGCGCGTGGTCGAGAATCCAGTCGATTCCGCGCGAAAGGGTGAAGAGGTCCTCGGGCTCCATCTGGAGGATGAATGCCTCGCGCAGTGCATTCAGGAGATCCCGCTTCGCCGCGTCGCCACGGGGCTCAGCGTCGCGAACGATCTCAGCGGCAGCGGCGTCGCCGTGGGCCCATGCTTTCAGCCCTTCAAGCGCCTCGATGGTCACTGCCGTCTGCCGGCGAAGTAGCCCGATGGCGTCAGGCGTCTCCGGAAGAAACCAGCGGCTGTTTCTGCGAGCTGTCACTCAGCAGCGCTCAAGAGGCCGAAGAACGCCGCAGCGATCGCCGCTGAGGCGGGGAGCGTGATCACCCAGGCCAGCCCGATCTGGCGAACCAGGTCCCAGTTGACGTGTCGCAGGCGCTGGCGCCCGGCACCAATTCCGACCACCGACGACGCGACGACCTGACTGGTGGAGACGGGCGCACCGAGGAACGAGGCGCCGAGGATTACGCCCGCCGAGGAGGTCTGGGATGAGAGACCCTCGAGAGGGTGAATGCGGTAGATCCGCCGGCCCACGGTGCGAATAATGGGCCAACCACCGAACGCCGTGCCTGCCGTAAGCGAAACAGAGCAGGCGACGATCACCCACGTGGGCGCCGAGAGCGAGTCGATTCGTCCGTCCGCCAACAACAGGGCCGCGACCACGCCGACCGTTTTCTGGGCGTCATTGGCCCCATGGCTGAAGGAGAGCGCCGCAGAAGTGACCCACTGGCCAGCCTGTGCGCCGCCGCGCCAGCGGTGAGTTGCACGCCTCGCGGCCCCTCGGAGGCCCCGGATGACTGCAAGCGCGGCGAGGCCTCCCAGTACCGGCGAAACCGCCAGTGCGATCAGCGTTCCAAAGACACCGACCGGGTGCAGTCCGTCCATCCCGCCCCAGTTGACGGCATGAACGCCTCCTTCGATGACGGCCGCACCGACGAGACCGCCGACCAGGGCATGGCCTGAACTCGAGGGTAATCCGAGGCGCCAGGTCGTGAGGTTCCAGGCGGTGGCCGCCGCCAGGCCCGAGCCGATCACCGCGATCGCCTCCGACGGCGAGACCGTCACGATCCCGCCAATCGTGTCGGCGACAGCCGCACCGAGCAGCAACGGGCCCAGGAGATTGAAGAACGCGGCCAGGACGATTGCCTGCGAGGGCCGGGCGGCGCGGGTAGCCACCAGCGTCGCGATTGCGTTCGAGGCGTCGTGGAGCCCATTGGTCACCGCGAAGCCCAGAGCGAGGAAGACCGCAATCGCGAGCCCCGCGTCCATTCGGCGACTCTATGGCGATAGCTTTGGCGAATGGCGGAAGGCCTGGGTCGATGCGGGCGATGAGCAACGAGCGAGAGACGATGCCGGCCGCCTATCCGATCTTTCGGAGGCGCACGAATCAGGGTGCTGCTTCTCGTCCAAAGCGGCTATCCCGGCGGCGCGATCTCCTGCCTTGAGCAGGCGCATCCAGGTGGAAGCGCAGGGACCATTGGACTACCCGATAGGCACACACTCATCGCACCCCAGAGTTAGACTGCGGGCATGCCCAAGCGAGCTCCAAGGGGACTCGCCTTGGCGGCAGTATTCCCGGTCGCGTTACTCGTCACCGTCTCATCCGCCGCCGCCGCTCAGCGCTTCGCGGCGCCAACGGGGAGCGGCGCGGCCTGCACATCCCCGACCCCGTGCAGCATCGAGACCGCGTTCAGTGGCGCGATCGACGGTGACGAGATCATCCTCAGCACCGGTGAGTATGGCCCGGTCTCCTCGATTCTGTCGCTCCCGAGCAACGGCAGCGCTCACGGGGTCCAGGGCCAGCCGGCGCCGCGGATCCACTTCGCTTCTGGCAGCTACCTCTTGCTTACGCCTGCATCTCGGGCGAGCTATCTGCAGGTCGACGGGGTGACCCCGGCCCCACTTCAGGTCGACCAACCCGACGCGGTGGCGGATCAGGTCCTCTCGCAGGCGAGCGGCAACGGAGCCTGCATCTTGTTCGGCAGGCTGATCGACAGCGTCTGCTGGACCTCCGCCCCCGGTTTCCCCGCCCTCGAAGCGGTCGCCAACCTCAGCTTCACCCCGACGATGCGCAACGTGACCCTGGAGGCGACCGGCGCGGACGGCACAGGGCTCTCCATCAGGGCGGGGGGCAGCGGCACCCTGGCGGCAAGCGCGACCAACGTGATCGTGCACGGCGCCGGCACGCGGGACCTTGACATCGAGGCAACCCTCCCCGCCCGTGCCACGCTCGCCATCGATCACTCCAACTATCTGCACCCCTTCCAGTCGGGGACGGGTGCACAGATCACACAGACGAACCAGCAGACCGCCGCCCCTCTCTTCGTCAACGCCGGCACAGGCGACTTCCACCAGGCCACAGGCTCGCCGACGATCGACGCCGGCGTCGCCGCGGACCTGATGGGCAGCGCCGACATCGACGGGGACGCGCGCACCCTCGGCGCAGCGCCCGACATCGGGGCCGACGAGTTCGTTCCCGGACCGCCCACCTCGGGGACTACTCCGCCTGCCTGCAAGGGCAAGACGGCAACCATCGTCGGCGACGACGGCCCCGACACCCTCTCTGGCACCCCAGCGGCGGACGTGATCGCGGCGCTTGGAGGCAACGACAAGGTCTTCGGCCTGGCGGGGAACGACACGATCTGCGGCGGCTCGGGCAAGGACACTCTTAAGGGGGGCGCCGGGAACGACTTTCTCGGCGGCCAAAAGGGCAATGACAAGCTCTACGGTCAGAAGGGCAACGACAAGCTCAGCGGCAAGGCGGGCAAGGACACCCTCAAGGGCGGTCCCGGCAAGGACAAGCTGAAGGGCGGCGCTGGCAGGGACAAGCAGATCCAGTAGTGCCTAGCCCAACACTGCTGCTTTCCATGCAAAGCGGCGGTTCTCGGCTGGCGGCGGCTTGGGCCCTCGCCGAGTCCAATCCCTAGCCGGCCCCGGCCGCCCCGCTGCCGAGGTCCTTGTTCTCCGGCACGAACTTGCTCGCGATGAACGTCGCGCCCTGCGGGTCGCCGATCACCGTCATCCGGACCCAGGGGGCGTCGAACGGCGGGACGATCACCTTTCCGCCGAGCTCGGTGGCCTTCGCGGCCGTGGCGTCCGCGTCGTCGACCGCGAAGGTCACGCTCCAATGCGCCGGCGTGTCGGGCTGGTCGTCCGCGATCGGATTGATGCTGGCGACGACGTCCTCGAACCCCTCTGGCGCGTCCACCTCGGCCATCCGCTTGCGGAGGCCGGGGTTGTCGCGCTCGAGAAAGTCGCCGTAGCCGGGCAGCGTCCACATCTCAGCCCCGCTGGCGAGGGCGAGCGTCCTCCAGCCGAACACCGAGCCGTAGAACGACTTCGCGCCTTCGACGTCGCGGGTGTTGAGGCCGTTGAAGTTCAGCGAGCCCGGCTCGTTGACGATTTGCGCGCCCTTGTTCTCCTTCGCCTCCCAGACGCAGAACGCCGCGCCCTCGGGATCGGTGAAAACCGCCATCCGGCCGGCGTCCATGACGTCGAAAGGCTCCATCACGACGCTTCCGCCGGCGTCGCGAATCGTGGACGCAGTCTCGTCGGCGCTGTCGACCCAGATGTAGGTGTTCCACATCGCCTCGGCGGCGCCGCCTCGGGGATCGAGCCGACGGCGGCAGCGTCGCAGTCCACGGAGCCGGCCGATGAAGTACTTGGCCTCCGACTCCGGCGGCATCACGTCCTCGAACTCCCAGCCGAAGAGGCCGCTGTAGAAGTCGACCGCGGCATCGGGATCGGGCTGGCTCGTGTCGACCCAGCAGGGCACGCCGGGGATGTATCCGTCGCGCTCGGGCAATAGGCCTGGCATGTATTCGGCGCGTTCGGGCATTGGTGCTCTCCCTTCCGGTCGTTAGCCCGTGGGTGCACCCTAGCCGTTGTAAAGACGCCTCTTTTCGTGCAAAGCGTGCACTACGGCGGTCATCGGCTTAGTCGTGCGCCCGCGCGTCGACCCAGAGGGCCGAGAGCTGTGCAGCTAGGGG
>CAVSLI010000020.1:0-69896 GCA_963728755.1 uncultured Solirubrobacterales bacterium
TGTGAGCCGCTTCGAGGACCCGGTGATCATCAGCAACTCGATCTCGGGCGCGATCGCCAACCGGGACCAGTGCCCGGCGATCCCCTACACCCCCGACGAGTACGCGGCCGAGGCGCGGCGCGCGGTCGACGAGGGCGCCTCGCAGATCCACATCCACGCCCGCACCCCCGACGGCACCCCCTCGTACGAGATCGAGGACTTCCGAGCGATCACCGAGGCGATCAGGGCCGAGGTCGACGACGTGATCATCAACTACTCGACCGGGGCGATCGGCGTCCCGATCGAGAAGCGACTCGAGTATCTCCGCGCGCTCCGGCCCGATGTGGCGGCCCTGAACATGAGCTCCATGAACTACGCGAAGTACTCCCGCAGACGCAAGGACTTCGTCTTCAAGGCGGTCTTCGAGAACAGCTTCGACACGATCACCGAGTTTCTGACCGAGATGAACGTACTCGGAATCCAGCCGGAGCACGAGTGCTTCGACGCGGGCCACGTCGCCAACCTCGATCCGTTCCTGGATATGGGCCTCCTCGAGCCGCCGCTGCAGATCTCCCTGGTGATGGGCGTCAACGGCGGCATCAGGCCGAACGCGCGGAACGTCGCGTTCATGTCGGAGCAGATTCCCGGCGGGCCGGAGGGGCCCAACAACTGGCAGCTGATCGGGGTCTCACGCGATCAGTGGAAGCTGCTCGCGGCCTCGCTCAATCTCGGCGGCAACGTCCGGGCCGGACTCGAGGACAACCTTTATCTGCCGGACGGCGAGATGGCGAAGTCGAACGGCGAGCTGATCGCCAAGGCTCGCCAGATGGCGGAGGACGTCGGCCGCCGAGCCGCAACCGTCGCGGAGGCGAGGGAGATGCTCGGGGTCCCCAGGCGTGAGGAGGCGAAGGCATGAGCGAGAGGCCGCTCTCCGACGTCAGGATCCTCGACCTCACGCGGCTGCTCCCCGGTGGCTTCTGCACGCTGCTGCTCGCCGACCTCGGTGCCGACGTGATCAAGGTCGAGGACACCGGCCAGGGGGATTACGTGCGCTGGGCCCCGCCCTACTACGGCTCCGAGGAGCAGACGCCGCGGGGTACGCGCTCGGCCATCTACCTGGCACTCAATCGCAACAAGCGCTCGATCCGCCTCGACCTGAAGCAGGACCAGGGGCGGCAGGCACTGCTACGGCTGGCCGAATCCGCAGACGTCCTGGTGGAGAGCTTCCGTCCCGGGGTCCTGGACAAGCTCGGCGTCGGCTACGACGCCCTGCGGCAGGCAAACCCGGCCCTCGTCTACTGCCCGATCACCGGCTACGGCCAGGACGGACCGAACCGGGACCGGGCGGGCCACGACATGAACTACCTCGGCCTGAACGGGGTCCTCGGGCTCACCGGCCAGGCGGGTGGCCCACCGATCCAGTCGGGAGCCCAGATCGCGGACCTCGGCGGCGGCGGGCTGATGGCCGCGGTCGGCATCCTCGCCGCGCTGCAGCAGGCGCGGCGCAGCGGCGAGGGGCAGATCGTCGACATCTCGATGACCGACGGCTCCCTCGCCTGGCTGGTGATGGAGGCGGGGCGCTACTTCGGCTCCGGCGAGGTGCCGAAGCGCGGCGAGGTGATGCTCTCGGGCGGAATCATCTGTTACCGCCCCTACGAGGCAGCCGACGGCTGGGTCACCTGCGGGGCGCTGGAGCCGAAGTTCTGGTCGGCCTTCTGCCGCGGCGTCGGGCGCGAGGACCTGATCGAGCATCAGTTCGCGAAGCCCGGGTCAGACCCCCACCGCGAGGTCGACGAAGATCTTCAGGACGAAGACGCGCGAGGGGTGGCGCGCCTTCAACGACGAGCATGACGCGATGATCGAGCCGATCCTCGACCTCGACGAGGCGCTCGAGTCGGAGCTGGTCCGCGAGCGGGAGATGGTGATCTCCTACGAGCAGCCGGAGCTCGGCGAGATCAGGCAGCTCGGCTTCCCGATCAAGCTCTCGCGGACGCCGGCGAGCGTCGAGCGCCCGGCTCCGGCCCTGGGCGAGCACACCGCCGAGCTGCTGGCCGAGAGCGGCTACTCGGCCGAGGAGATCCAGGCGCTGGAGGATTCCGGCGCGGCGAAGGGCCCCGACACCGCGCAGCGCGAGGAGCAGTTCCTGGCATGAGCGCGGCGAAGGCGAAGACCCGCGAACGAGGAGATGCTCCGGATGGGCGAGCTGGCGCGCGCCTCCGGTGTCTCCGCCGCGACGATCAAGCACTACCTGCGCGAGGGCCTGCTGCCCGGAGCCGGTCAAGACCTCCCGCAACATGGCCTACTACCCGGCCGACTTCGTCGAGCGGATCCGGATGATCAAGCAGCTCCAGGAGGAGCGCTACATGCCGCTGCGGGTGATCAAGGACCTGCTCGAGGAGGATCCCGACCGCGCCAGGGCGCTGATCGAGCTCGGCGACCGGCTGCTCGAGCACGCCCTCGCCGGCGAGAGCGAGCGGATCAGCGCCGCCGAGGTGCTGCGACCGCTACGACGTCCCTCAGGACGTGCTCGACCGCCTCGCCGAGCTCGAGGTCCTCACCCCGGACGAGAACGGCTACTCGCCGAGCGACGTCCGCATCGTCGAGGCGATCAGCCGCTTCCGAGCCGGCGGCTACGAGGAGCGGATCGGCTTCACGGTCTACGACACGCTCCGCTACAAGCAGTCGATGGCCGACCTGGTCAGGCAGGAGGTCGACGTGCTGATGGAGCGGCTCGCCGGCGAGATGGACCCCGATGAGGCGATGGCGCTGATCGAGGCCGGCGACCCAGCCGCTCAACGACCTGATCGCCGCGATGCACACCAAGGCTCTGGTCGCCGAGCTCGAGCGCCGCCGCGGCTCCGGGCCGAAGACGGCGGCGCATTCAGCAGCGGCGACTAGCGGGCGGTGGCGCGAGCTCGCGATCTGGCTGCTGGTCGCGTTCGGCGTGCTCGCCTTCGGCGTGCGGATCGCGATCCAGCTGCGCCGCGACCGGGAAGACCGGGCTGATCGGCCTGCGCGAGGGCGCCGGGGCCGTGGACTGGCTCGAGCGGGGTCCTCTTCGTCGGCGGGATGGCGATGGGCGTCGCCTCGCCGGTCCTCGTGCTCGAGCGATCACCCTCGATCCGATCGACGCGCTCGACGTCGACGCGGCTCCACGTCATCGGCATCGTCCTCGCGGCGGCCGGCGGCCTTGCCGTCTTCGCGCGCCCAGCTCGGCATGGGGGAGTCCTGGCGGATCGGCGTCAGCGACGAGGAGCGCACCGACCTCGTCACCGGGGCTGGTTCTCCCTCTGCCGCAACCCGATCTACACGTCGATGATCGTCGGCTGGCTGGGTATCGCCCTGTTGGTGCCCACCTGGCTCGGGTTCGCGGCCGCCGTCGTGATCGCGCTTGGGCTGGAGATCCAGGTGCGCTTCGTGGAGGAGCCCTATCTGATGCGAACCCACGGGGACGAGTACCGCGCCTATGCCTCCCGGGTCGG
The DNA here is from genome assembly GCA_963728755.1 of uncultured Solirubrobacterales bacterium. Lineage (GTDB taxonomy): Bacteria > Actinomycetota > Thermoleophilia > Solirubrobacterales > 70-9 > DASUPK01. Next base: position 3,462 of record CAVSLI010000020.1, read on the forward strand.
CCGCTTCCTGCCCGGGATCGGGCGGATGTCCTAGCGCGAGGCGGCAGCCGCCCTGTCGCGCGCCGCGTGCGTGGTCTCCGCCTCCATCAGCTGCCCGTTGGCGGTCGCGATGCGCTCCGACTCATCGAACAGCTCGTCTGCGCCGGGCTGCTCCGGCGGCGCTGCGCGCGAGCGCAAGGGCTCGTAGCGCGCGCGGAGCGCCCCAGTTGAGGCCGCGTTCCCGGATCACGTCGGCCGCGTGCTCGGCACGCTCCAGGGCCTCCGGAACCCTGCCGACACCGAGGAGAGCCTCCGCGATCATGGCGTTCCGCCAGCCCTCCGCCTCGCCTCCGCTACCCATCGCTTCCAGATAGAGCTGGTCGGCGCGCTCGACGTATTCGAGCGCGGTCTCGGCGTCGCCTCGCTCCAGATGGACGTACCCCAGGTAGACGAGCGCCCAGTGGCGCGAGAACACGTCCCCCAGCCGCTCGGTGAGCTCATAGTTCCTCTGCGCCAAGGCGAGCGCGCCGTCCAGGTCGCCGCGGTAGACCATGACGACCGCCAGGTTGCCCCGTGTCCAGCCCTCCGTCTCGGGGTCTCCGTGCTCGCTTGCGATCCGGATCGCTCTCTCGGAGAGCTTCTGGGCGGCCTCGAGGTCGCCGCCGTCCCGCTGGATCACCGCCTTCGCCATCAGGCACCACGCATACGGGCAGCCGATTACGATCCCGGCGCCCGCTCCGTGGTCCTCGGCCGCCAGCCCGAGAGCCTCATCGATCAGGCGCTCGCAGGCCCCGAAGTCGCCGGCGCACCAGGTACGAGTACGACCCCGCGGTCCGAATCGCCATTCGGAGTGCGTCATCACCCGACTGATCCGCAAGCGCGACCGCCTCCTCGACAGCACCCGTCCACTCGGCCGCGGTGACGTCGAGTCCCGGCCGAGCGGATTCGAGCATCTTCAGCATGGTGAGCGAACGTAGGTCGCCCGTTCTCGTGGCGATCTCGCGGATCTCTTCGACCAAGCGCGTCGACGCGCTCCTTCTCCATTCCCAGCCGCCAGGCGTAATCGAGCTGCAGCAGGCGCGAGAAGACCCCGAGCGCCGAAGTCTCCTCGTCCTCCGGCAGCTGGTCGGCCAGCTCCGAGACTTTCGCCCAGAGGCGCATGGCGTCCCGTGGGTGGGCATAGCCGGCCCGGTGGGCGGCTCGGGCGTACCACCGCGCTGCCTCCAGCGTCTCGCGACCCTGCTCGAGATGCTGGGCGATCAGTGCGGCCAGCTCTTCGTGGCGCTCGGGGTTGAGCTCGATCAAAGCCTGCGCCGCCGCGGCGTGTGCCCTGGCGCGCTGCTCGCCGAGCTGGGAGCCGTAAGCGACCTCCTGCGTGAGCGGATGGCTGAACGCGAGAATGCGCTCCGGGTAGATCTCGTCCTCGTAGAGGAACCCAGCCCCGATCAGCTCCTTCAGCCCCTCCGCGAGCGCGAGCGTCGTCGACGCCGGCGACGATTTTCAGCGCTGGCTCCGGGACCTCCTTGCCGATCACCGATGCGGCCTGCAGCAGCGCCTTGGCGGTCTCGAGGCGGTCGATGCGCGCCGCGAGGATCGCCTGCACGGTCGCCGGAACGCCCGTGTCTCCGACCGGCTTGGTCAGCCGGTATGCGCCGCGGTCCCCGACCAGGTAGCCGGCCTCGACCAGCTCACGGACAACCTCCTCGATGAAGAAGGGGTTGCCGCCAGTGCGCTCGTGGACGAGCTCGGCGAGCCCGTCGAGCGAGGGATCGTTGCCTGCGAGGTCCGCGAGCAGCTCCTTGGTCGACTCGGGGCCCGAGCGGAACGAGCGACAGCCGCCGATAGACCGGCGAGTCGTCCCATTCGGCCTGGTATTCCGGCCTGAAGTTCACCAGCAGCAAGTGTGGTGGTTCCCTCCACGGCCGAGACCGCCTCGGCGACGAGCTGCTCACTGCCCTCGTCCATCCAGTGCAGGTCCTCCATCACGCTGACGAACGTCGGTGCGCACCGGAACGCGGTACAGCCGCCGGATCACCCCGCGCAGCAGCCGCTGCCTCGCCTCGCCGCTCACCTGGGGCGCGGGGCGCTCCGGATCCGGCACGCCCAGGAAGTCGAAGACGAGGGGCAGGTCGTCGGAGAAGTCTGGGTCGAGCAGGAGCAGCCGCCCCGCGATCTTCTCCCTCGCCACGCGCTCGGAGTCCCGGTCGTCGATCCCGAAGTAGCCGCGCATCATCTGCAGGATCGGGAGGAACGGGATCGCGGTCCCGTGCGCCTGTGCCTGCGTCTCGTAGACGTCGATCCCCGCGGCCCTGCAGCGGTCCGCGAACTCCTGGCAGAGCCTGCTCTTGCCGACGCCGGGCTCGGCGACGACGCCGATCACGCCCCCGCGTCCCTGCTTGGCCTGCTCGAGCGCATCGTCGAGCAGCTTCATCTCCTCGGCCCTGCCGACGAAGCGGGAGAGGCCCCGCTCCCTGGAGAGGTCGAACCGCGAGCGTGCCGAGCCTGCGCCGACCAGCTCGAACACGCCGATCGGGCGGCTCGCCCCCTTCACCTCGAACTCGCCCAGGTCCTTCAGCTCCAGGTAGCCCTCGGCCAGCTTCGCGGCGTGCTCGGTCAGGTAGGCCTTGCCGGGCTCGGCGAGCGCCTCCATCCGCTGGGCGAGCCCGACCGTATGGCCGACCGCCGTGTACTCGAGCTTGCTGTCGGCGCCGATCGCCCCGGCGACGACCTCGCCCGAGTTGATGCCGATCCTGACCGAGAAGTTCAGTCCCCTGGCCTCGGCGCAGCTCGGTCGCGTACTCGGTGACCAGCTCGCCGATGTGCAGCGCCGCGAAGCAGGCGCGGGCGGCATGATCCTCGTGCGCGATCGGCGCTCCGAACAGGGCCATGATCCCGTCGCCGGTGAACTTGTCCACCGTGCCCTCGAAGCGGCGCACGCCGTCGGAGAGCAGCGAGAAGAAGCGCTGCATGATCTGGCGCCACTCGTCCGGGTCGACCTGCTCCGCCATGTCCATCGAGCCCTTGACGTCGGCGAACAGGACGGTCACCTGCTTGCGCTCGCCGTCGACCTCGGCGTGGCGGTGCCGGCGCGGCTCGCCGCGATCTCGGGCTCGGCACGCCAGGCGGGTGCCGCAGGCGTTGCAGAAGGCCTGGCCGGGCGGGATTCTCGGCGCCGCAGCTCGGGCAGGTGGCTACGGGCTCGAGGCTGGCGCCGCAGCTGCCGCAGAAGCGCGAGCCGCTCGGGATTCGCCGCGCCGCAGGCTCGGCAGACTCCGTCCCCGGCGCTGACGCTCGTACCGCTGTCAGGTCTCATCTGGGCGAGTCTGCGCCCGCAACCCAGCTTACGCCCGATAGGAGCGTCGAGCAGGCCCATCGCGTGGAGCGTCTTGCGGATGCCCTCCTCGAGCGGGGTCGGCTTCCAGCCGAGCTCGCGCTGGGCCTTGGAGGAGTCCGGGTGGGCCTGCCAGAGGAAGTAGGTGAGCTGCCCGCGCGGGAGCAACGGCGGGCGGCGGATCACCCGCGAGACGCCCTCGCCGACGCCGGCGATGGCCCTCGCGACCGGAACCGGCATCACCGGCGGCACGCGGCCGCGGCCGGCGACCTCGCGCACCGTCTCCGCGATCTCCCTGAAGCTCGGCGTAGCCGTCGGCCAGGATGTAGCGCTCGCCGTCGCGCGCCCTTCTCGGCGGCGAGCAGGTGACCTGCGGCGACCCCCTCGACGAAGGCGTAGCCGGTGCCGCCGGGCGGCACGCGCCGGGAGCCGCTTGCGGACCACCGGCTCGAAGATGCCGTTCTCGAACGACGGCGTCGGTGAGGGCGCCGGGCCGTAGACGCCCGACGGGATTGAGGATCACGACCTCCATCCCGTCGCGCTCGGCGAGCACCAGCTCCTCGGCGTGCTGCTTGGAGCGCTCGTACGCGGTCCCCTTCGGGTAGTCGGCGAGCATCGTCTCGTCGAAGCGCTGCGCCGCTGTCCGCGTGGAAGACGTCGTGGGTCGAGGTGTGGATGAAGCGCCGCACTCCCGCCCGCCTCGCGGCGCGCGGCGAGCGCGCCGCTGCCGAGCGCGTTGACCCGATCGAAGATCGCCTCGTCGCGGACCCACTGCTCGGGCATCCCCATCGCGTTGAAGACGAGCTCGCAGCCCTCGACCGCGGCGGCGAGGCTCTCGGCATCGGTGACATCGCCTTGAAGCGGCTCGACTCCCGCCGGCAGGATGCTCGCCGCCCGCCTCGGGATCGCGGACGAGCAGCGCGCACCTGGTCGCCCCGCTCGAGCAGGGCGAAGGCGATCGCGTGGCCGACCTTCCCCGTGGCGCCGGTCACCAGGACCCGCATCGGCTCATCCTATGCGGGCCTGTCGCCCTCGGATCCCAGCCCGACCTCGCGCCAGACCTCGGCCTGCGCCCCCGCTTACCCGCTGTTCGGGCCCTTACCCTCTAGATTGACTGGTCAGTCAGCCGAACCCTGATGCGCATCCGAGCGGCGTTCGGTGAGATGACAGACATGCGTGCCGCCGCCGTACAGCTCAACTCCACCGACGACCACGACCGCAACCTGGAGGTTGCAGAGCGGCTGGTCCGCGAGGCTGCCGCCGATGGTGCGGACCTCGTCGTCCTGCCCGAGAAGTGGACCGTCCTGGGCTCGCCGGAGGCGATTCGGGACTCCGCCGAGCCGATCGACGGCCCCGCCCTGAGCGCCGCGGCCGGCTGGGCGCGGGAGCTCGGCATCTCCCTGGTGGCCGGCAGCGTGCCGGAGGTCGTCCCGGGTCAGGAGAAGCTCGCCAACACCTCCGTCATGTTCGGGCCCGACGGGGAGCGACGCGCGATCTACCGGAAGATCCACATGTTCGACGTCGAGGTCGAGGACGTCTCCTACCGCGAGTCCGAGATCGAGCAGGCCGGCGACGGATCGCAGCTCGGCGATGCGAACGGGACCATGGTCGGGCTGACGATCTGTTACGACCTGCGCTTTCCCGAGCTCTACCGGATCCTCGCCCTGCATGGCGCCCGCGTGATCACTGTCCCATCGGCATTCACGGAGCGCACCGGGCGCGACCACTGGGAGGTGCTGATCCGGGCCCGCGCGATCGAGGACCAGGTATTCATGGTTGCTGCCGGGCAGATCGGCTTCGCCCCGCCGCACTACCGCAGCTACGGCCGCTCGATGATCGTTGACCCCTGGGGCGTGGTGCTGGCGCAGGCCGCCGACACCGAGTGTTTCGTCGCGGCCGATCTCGACTTCGCGATCCAGGACCGTGTGCGCGAAAGGCTGCCGTCGCTGCGCCACCGCCGCCCCGAGGCCTACCGCTGGCCGGAGCGCGGCGGGATCGACCGTGAGCGGGCCTCCGCTGCCGCGCCTGCCGGCGCAGACGGAGCGTCGTGATGAGCCAGGCTCCCGGTCCCGACAAGCGCCGCGCCATCCTCGACGCCGCGATCACGGTCTTCGCCCGCCAGGGGTTCCATTCCGCGCGGGTCTCCGACGTCGCCGCCGAGGCCGGCGTGGCCTATGGGCTCGTCTACCACTACTTCAACTCCAAGGATCAGATGCTCAACGAGCTCTTCTCGGAGCGCTGGGCCCTGCTCGCTCGAGGCGAGCCAGGAGATCCGCCGCAGCGACGCTCCGCCGCGCGAAAAGCTCGCCGGCGTCGCGAACTTCATAATCGAGTCCTACCGGCACGAGCCCGAGCTGATGAAGGTCATCATCGTCGAGGTGACCCGGGCCGCCAACTCGTTCGGACGGACTCACCTGCCCGAGATCCGGCGCGCCTATGACCTCGTCGCCGAGATCGTCTCGGACGCGCAGCGGAAGGGCGAGTTCCGCGACGACGTCGACTCGAACTTCGCGGCGATGGTCTTCTACGGGGCGATCGAGCAGCTGCTGACCGGCTGGATCTTCGGCTCGATCCCGGGCACCGACGCGGATTACGAGCGCGCCGAGCAGCTCGTGATCGGGACGATCTGCGACGGCCTCGAGCCGAGGGTCAGCGACGCGGTGGCGGGCTAAGCCGGATGTGGGAGGGCCTCGCCAGGACCGAGCGGCAGGACCGTGTCCTGCACGGGGCCGCGAAGCTCGCCAACGTGCTGATGGGAATCGTCCTGCTGCCGCTCTGGCTCTTCGGCCAACTGATCGGTGGGCGGGTCCGTGACCTTCTGCGGGGCTTCGAGCGCCGCGGCAGGCGGCCGCTGCCGGTACCGCCGGAGCGCCAGCGGACGATGGAGGCGCTGATGGCGGACCTCCATGCGATTCCCAGTCACCTTCGCCACTCGAACTTCGCCGAGCTTCGCCGCGGCTTCGCGGACATCTCGAACTTCGTCGTCGCCCAGCACCGCGAGGGTGCCGTGATCGGCTACCGCTATCCGGGGCAGTTCAAGGATCACATCGTCGAGGGATCCGACGGGGAGCGCATCGCGGCGTCGATCGCGCTCCAGGAGGCCGCCCGCCCCGGCCTGGTCGTGGTGCATGGCCTCTTCACCTCGAGCCGTTTCGACTACGTTCGCCAGATCGCCGTGCGCGCCTTCTACGAGTGGGGCTTCAACGTCGCTGCGCTCGATCTGCGCAGCTTCGGCATGACCGAGCTGACCAGCCCGGCGCCCTCCACCGCGGGATGGAAGGAGGGCCTCGACATCCTCGCCCTCGCCGAGTACATGAAGGAACTGGGCTCGACCACCGTCGGCACCCTCGGCATCTCGCTCGGCGGCAGCGCCGTGCTGAGCGCCTGCGACCAGGAGGCCACCACGACCGACCTCGACGGCGGGATCCTGGCGGTCTCGCCCCCGGCGGTGCCGAAGGACGCCTGGGCGCGCCTCTCCGAGGACGTGCCGCGCGATCATCCCCGTTACCTGCTCCATCGCGCCTTCGAAGCGGCGCTGGTCTCGCGGGTCCGCTCGGGCCGCTGGCCTCCGGAGGCCGAGAACATGGATCGAGTGATGGAGTACGTCTCGGCGCCGTACTACGGCGTCAGCGCGGACGAGATCTGGACGCGCGCCCGGGGGGTTGACCGGGTCCGGAACGCCAAGGTCCCACTACTGATCCTCCATCCTGAGGATGACTACATCGTCAAGATCGAGCAGGGTCGCCAGCTCGCGGAGGCGGCGAAGGACAACGATCTGGTGCGCGTCTGGATCCTCCCCGCCGGGTCGCACGGTCTGCTCGAGGCGGCGGACCCGCGCTGGACGCACGCCGTCTATCGAAAGTTCTTCGAGCGCTGGGCCGCCTACGCGGAGCGACCGGTGGAGCAGCCGAACGGGGAAGGCGCTGAGTTGGTTTACTCCGCACCGGAGCCCGGGTAGCGCGAGACCACCGGCGAGGAGGGCAAGCGATGCAGAGCGAAATCATGAGGCGACTGATCTGGGCGGGCATGCTGGCGGGCACCGGCGCCCTGGCGACGGTCGCCGCCCACCGGCTCTCCGAGGTGATCTGGCGACGAGTCTTCAACGAGGATCCACCCGAATGACCGACGGCGAGCCCAGCCAAGTGACCGACGGCGAGCCCAGCCAAGCCGCGAGCTCCGGCCCGTCGGCCGAGACGGCGCAACAGCGGGCGGACGCCGCCGGCGACGGCGCCAAGGTCCCGGAGGAGATGAGTGTCGGCGAGCTCGTCTTCGAGGTCTCCGACCGCGCCTCGGTCCTGATCCGCGAGGAGATCGAGCTCGCCAAGACCGAGGTCACGGAGAAGGTCAATCGCCTGCTGCGGGGCTCGGTCGCGGGACTGGCCGCGGGGATCTTCGTCCTCCTGGCGCTCTTCCTGCTCATGCTCGGAGTCGCCTGGCTCCTCAACGACCTCGTCTTCGACAACTTCTGGGCCGGCTTCTTCGTGGAGGCCGCGGTCTTCCTGCTGATCGGTGCCGCCGCGGGGCTGTTCGCCTGGCGCGCGTTCAAGCGCGCCGCGCCGCCGACCCCGGAAATGGCGATCGAGGAGGCCAAGGAGATCAAGGCAGCCTTTCGCAACGGAGAAGAGGAGGAATCGTGAGCACTCCAACGGGCCGGACCCTCCAAACCCGAGGCAATGGACGCTGGGCGCCTCCGCCGCCGGGAACGCGCTCGGCGGAGCAGATTCGCCGCGACATCGTCCAGCAGCGCCAGGAACTCTCGCGCTCGGTCGACGCGCTGCGTCATCGCTGGGTGCGGGCGACGGACATCAAGCGGCAGATCCGCGAGCACCAGACGCCGCTCGCGGTGGGCGCCGCGGTGGTCGGCCTTCTCGTCGGCGGCCTGATCGCGCGCAGGCGACGCCGCTGAGTCAGCCCTCGAGCGCCTTCCAGGAGACACCGCCCACGCCGAGCAGTCCGGGTCCCACGTGGGCGCCGATCACCGGGCCGATTTCCGAGGTGAAGACCGGGTCCTTGCCGAAGATCGGCCTGGAGGCCTCGACCAGGCGGGCGGCGCTCTCTGGGTCCTGGACGTGCTGGACGACCCAGGCGTCCGCCCCCGCCTCCTCGCGCTCGCGGGCATAGTCGACCAGCCGCTCGAAGGCCCTGCTCCGGGTCCGTACCCGCTCGACCGGGGTGATCTCCTCCTCGAGGGTGAGGATCGGCTTGATCTTCAGCGTCGTGCCGATCCAGGCCCGCGCCGCGCCGATTCTGCCGCCGCGGCGGAGGTAGTCGAGTGTGTCCACGGCGAACCAGATCTTGAGCTCCTCGCGGGCCGCCTCGGCGCGCTCGCTGGCCTCGGCGGCGCTCGCCCCGCTCTCCACGGCGTTGGCGGCGGCCAGGATCATCAGCCCCATTCCACCGCAGCCGGTCCGTGAATCGCAGACAACGATGCGCTCGCCGCCCTCGCCCTCGGCGATCAGCCTCTCGCGGGCCTGCATCGCCGACTCGTACGTGCCTGAGATGTTCGAGGAGAGGTGGATCGAGACGATTTCCCTTCCCTCCGCCAGGAGCGGCTCGTAGACGGCGATGAAGTCGCCGACCGACGGCTGGGAGGTGGTCACCGCCTGATCTGAGCTCCGCAGACGCTCGTAGAAACCCTCCAGGTCGTCGATATCCGCCTCTCGCTCCTGCTCCCCCTCGATGCCGACGTAGAGGCTGACGAGGTGGACGTCGTGCTGTTCGAGCTGCTCGCGCGGGAGGTAGGAGGTCGTGTCGGCGACGACCGCGGTAGAGGGCATCTCGGGGTTTCTAACATGCGCGGCATATGGCGAAGACGCTCGTCACGGGCGGGACGGGCTTTGTCGGCCTCCATCTGGTCCGGGAGCTGGCGCGCCGAGGAGACGAGCTGCGCCTGCTGGTTCGCGAGGGAAGCAACACCGCGCCGCTCGAGCGAATCGAGTGGGAGCGGGCGAGAGGCGACGTCACCGACCGCGATTCGGTGCGCAGGGCGATGCTCGGAGTTGATCGCGTCTTCCACGTCGCCGGAACGACCTCGATGCGCAGCAGGGACCGGATCCGCGTCTTCCGGGTGAATGTGGATGGGACGAGGAACGTCTTCGAGGAAGCGCTGCGCGCTGGCGCCGAGCGGGCCGTGCTCACCTCGAGCTCGAGTGCGGTCGGCGCCGCCAAGCCGGGGGAGACGATCGACGAGGACCACCCCTTCACGGTCGGCCGCCTCGGCATCGCCTACATCAACTCGAAGCACGATGCCGAGTTGGCCGCGATGCGGACCGCCGCGAAGGGGCTACCCGTCGTAATCGTCAACCCGTCGTTCGTGCTCGGCCCCGACGACCCCAGCCCGAGTGGGACCTCCAACGCGCTCGTTCGCCGCCTCCTGCTTCGCAGGATTCCCGGCTACGTCGACGGAGCGATCAACATCGTGGACGTCCGCGACGTCGCCAGGGGGCATCTGCTCGCCGATGAGCGCGGTGAGGACGCGGAGCGCTACCTGCTCACCGGCAGGAACTTCACCCTGCAGCGACTGTTCGCCGACCTCAGCCGGATCGCGGGAGTGCCGACCCCGCCTCTCCGGATGCACGGCCGGCTCGTCGTCGCCGGCGTGGAGACGATGGAGCTGATCGGCGCGCCGCTGCCCACGTCCCCCGACGAGGTCCGCTCCGGGACGCAGTGGTTCACGTACCGCAATGACAAGGCGCGTGAGCAGCTCGGCTGGGAGCCGCGGCCCCACGAGGAGACGCTCGAGGACACGGTGCGCTGGCAGCTCGAGGAGCTCGGCAGGCGCGCTGAGGGCCACCAGCTGACAGACCTCGCCCTGCGCGTCACGGGTCGCGCCCTCGGACTGCTTCCATTCGGCCGATGACCGAGCCTCGACGGGTTCTTTACCGCTGCGGGACGCCGACGAACTTCCTCTGTCCCTGCGGAGCGGTGGCGCGCAGGCTGAACAAGCTGGGCCTCGAGTACAGGACCGAGCGCGTCCGCCGGCGTCGCTCCCGCCGTCCGGAGATCGTCGAGCTGACCAAGCTTCCCCACGTGCCCGTGCTGGCCGACGGCGACGAGGTGGTGAACGACTCCCGGCGCATCCTGCAGTACCTGGATTCGTCCTACGGTGACCGGGATTAGCGGCTTCACAGTGTTTTCACGCAACCATCCGGGACGTCGGGTGTACTCCGCCCTGTCCCCAGCGTCATCGCCAGATGACACCCGCTACCGAGACTCGCCGCTACACCTGGTCGCCCCCCGCATTGCGCTTCGAGCGCGTGCGGCTCGGGCTCGATGACGGCGGCGCGGCCACGCTCCACGTGGCTCGGTTTCCTCGCGCGGACACCAAGACCTCGGTCGTCGCCTTCCCGCAGCCGCGCAGGCTGGTCGGCTGGTGCGCCGAGACCGGAATCCGCCACGCGATCGTCGCCGGATTCTTCGTGCGCCCCGAGGGAACACCGCTCGGCGAGCTCTGGATCGACGGCGCCGCGAGGGATCACGAGCCGTTCGCGGCCCCCTGGGGAGGCCGCCGGGCCTGCGTCCGGATCAGGAACGGGGCGGTGCAGATCGACTCGCGTCGCGCGTTTTCGCGCTCGCCCGCAGGCGATCTGGTCGAGGCGGGCCCGATGCTGGTGAGGGATGGCCTGAGCGTGATCGACGGGGTCGGGGATCCGGAGGGGTTCTCGTCCGCCTCGGAGCAGTTCGACTCCGACATCACGCGAGGCCGCTATCCGCGTGCGGCGCTCGGCATCTCCGACGAGGAGCTGATCGCCGTGGCCTGCGACGGCCGAGCCTCCGACCAGGCGGGGCTCACCCTTGCCGAGCTGGCCGAGACGATGGCCGCGCTCGGGTCCCGCCATGCGATCAACCTCGACGGCGGCGGCTCGACCTCGCTGGTCTTCGACGGTGCTCTGCGGAACTTCCCGCGGGAGGAGCATGGCGTGCGGATCGCCGGAGGGCGGCCCGTCGCCACGGCGCTCGCCTTCGAGCCGCGCCACCTCGCCTAGCCGGCCGGTAATGCTGCTGTAAAAAGAGGTCGCATGGAAGAGCGGCCTGACATGGATGTCCGCCCGGTGAGGCGCCTGCTCGCCGGGGTCATGTTTTCGCCGCGGGGAGGGTCGGCCCACGTGACGCGCGCTCTGCTCGGGCAGTTGGGGTCGCGTGGGTGGAGCATCAGGCTGGTCGCCGGCTCCCGCAGCGACCTGGGCGGCGAAGCTGATTCTCGGCTCTTCTACGACGGCCTCGACCTGTTGCCGGTTGACTTCTCGCGGGGGGTGACGGAGCCCGACCCCGTCAACCCGGCGGACCGGGAGATCTTTCCGATGCATCCATCCTTCGAGCAGCGACCAGGTGCGCCGGACCGGGTCTTTGCCTCGCTTGACGATCTCGAGTTCCAGAGGCAGGTCCGTGCATGGAGCGCGGAGCTCGACCGAGCCGACGCGGAGGACGCCGACGTCCTCTACCTCCATCACCTGACGCCGCTGAACGAGGCGGCTGCGCACCTCGCGCCGGAGGTCCCGGTGGTCGGCCACCTGCACGGCACCGAGCTGCTCATGCTGGAGCAGATCGAGCAGGGGCCTCCAGCCGGCTGGGACTACGCGGAGCAATGGGCGGCGCGGATGCGGCGCTGGGCGGCCTCGTGCGAGAGGTTGGTTGTCTCGCCCGCCGGCCTGGAGCGCGCCCAGGGCCTGCTCGGAATCGAGCGCGAGAAGCTGGTCCCGCTCGCCAACGGCTTCGATCCTGAGGTCTTTCGCCCGCTCGAGGTCGACCGTTTCGCCCACTGGCGCCGTCACCTGGTCGAGCGCCCCGACGCGCACTCGCCTGACGGTTCGACGATCTCCTACACCGAGAGCGAGATCGGGGCGCTCGGCGAGGGGACGGTGCTGCTCTACGTCGGGCGCTTCACGGAGGTGAAGCGCCTTCCCTTCCTGCTCGAGGCCTTCGCGGCCGCGCAGCCCGGGTTCGAGGGGCCGGCCGCTCTCGCAATCGTCGGCGGACATCCGGGCGAGTGGGAGGGGGAGCACCCGGCCGAGACCGTCCGCAGACTCGGGCTCCGGAACGTCTTCCTCGCCGGCTGGCAGCGCCAGCACGCGCTGCCCGCGTTCTTAAACGCGGCGGACGCTGTGGTCCTGCCGTCTGCTCGCGAGCAGTTCGGGCAGACCCTGGTCGAGGGGATGGCCTGCGGCCGTCCCGGGATCGCCGCGAACGCTCTCGGGCCGAGCCGCATCCTGGTCGGGGGCGAGACGGGCTGGCTGTTCGACCCGGATGACCGGGAGGGGCTCGCCCGTGCGCTCTGCGAGGCCGTCAACGAGCCCACCGAGCGCCGCCGGCGAGGCGCCTACGCCCGGGAGGCGGCCCTGCACCGCTTCTCCTGGCCGATGCTTGCGCGCCGGCTCGACGAGGCGCTCAGGGAAGCGGCCGGACTGACCGAGTTCGTCGCCCCCGAGCCCGAGCCCGCCGCCGAGCCGGCTGCCGACTAGCCGACGCCAGCCGCGGCCAGGGCCTCCGCCAAACGCCTCCGTGACCGCCTCCTTGCCCCGGTCGCTCGAGATCGGCTCGGCTCACTCACGCAGTATCTCCAAGTCCGTGAGATCGCCCTCTACAATGGGCAGCGATGAGTGAGAGTCCTGAGCCGATCAAGCTGACCGACAAGGCGGCGACCAAGATCAAGGAGCTGCTCGGCGAGCAGGAGAACGGGGCCGAGCAGGCGCTTCGCGTCGCGGTACGCGGCGGCGGCTGCTCCGGGTTCCAGTATGCGCTCGCCTTCGATGCCCCCAAGGAGGACGACCACCGCTTCGAGAACCAGGGCGTGGCTGTCGTCGTCGACAAAACCAGCATGCAGTTCGTCTTCGGCTCCGAAGTCGACTGGGTCGACGGCCTCCAGGGCGCCGGTTTCTCGGTCAACAACCCGAACGTCGTCGCCGCCTGCGGCTGCGGCTCTTCCTTCCAGGTGAAGGAAGACACGGCCGAACAGGCCGCCGTCTAGCCCGTCGTCTCGGAGTCCTCGAGCTTGCGGCCGAGCCAGCGCTCGATCACATCGAGGACGTAGTCACGCTCCCCCCGAGTGGGGGGTGGGCCCTTGGGATCTCGGCGGTGCGGCTAGGAGTTCTCGATCTGCATCGGCGGGCTCTGCTGCGGGTCGTCCGCCTGGAGCTCCTGCTTGGCGGACGGGGCCGGGCGCTCCGGCTGCTCGACGCCGAGAACGCCGGCCAGCTCGCCCGACTCGTCCATCTCCTCGACGATGTCGGCGCCGCCGACGAGCTCGCCGTTGACGTAGAGCTGGGGGAAGGTCTGCCAGTCGGAGAGCTCGGCGGTCACCTCACGCAGCGGCTGCAGCGCGGGCAGCACGTCGAGCGCCGCGTACTCGACCCCATATGACTCGAGCACGTTGACGACCCGCATGGAGAAGCCGCACCGCGGCTGATCCGGCGTGCCCTTCATGAAGAGCAGGACCCGGTTGTCCCGGATCAGCTCCTCGACCTTGTCCTTGAGAGTGGGTTCAGTCATCGAGACTCACTATACGCGGGCTCTACTCCGGGACCGACGTCTTGACGGAGAGTGCGTGGATGGAGCCGTCGTCGAAGCGGCTCTGCACCGCCCTCTTTACCAGCTTGTGCTGCTCGATCCGCGAGAGGCCCTCGAACTGAGGCGCGCTCACGGTCGCCCGCAGGTGGTCCTGTGTGCCTGTCTCGTCGATCACCTCGACCGTCGAGCCGGGCAACGAGGCCTCGATCATCAGGCGCACCTCGTCGATGGAGATCGCCACGGCTCAGGCGGCCGTCTTCGCGGCCTTCGACGCCTCGATCAGCTCCTCGAACCTGCAGAGCTTCACCCGCGGGCGGCCGTGCGGCTTGCCCGCCTCGACCTCGGCGGCGTCGATCGCCTGCCAGCCCTCGAAGGTGACGTGATCGGGCTTGCGCTCCTCGAGCAGCGACTCGATCGCGCCACGGTCGCCGGCCAGCTCGGCCTCAGGGATCACCCCCGCCTCCAGATCGGCGAACAGGTTGTCGACGGTCTCCTGGGCGTCCTTCTTGTTCGTGCCGATCACCCCCGAGGGACCGCGCTTGATCCACCCGACGGCATAGAGGCCGGGCGCCTGCCCGCCCTCGCCGTCGTGGACACGACCGCCATCGTTGTGGATCAGGCCGCGCCCCTGGTCGAAGGGGATGCCCTCGATCGGGATGCCCTTGTAGCCGATCGAGCGCAGGACGAGACCGCATTCGATCGTCTCGCGCTCTCCCGTGTCGACGGCGCGAAGCCGCCCCGAGTCGTCGCGCTGCAGCTCGTTGCGGCCGACCACGATCCGCTCGACCGTGCCGTCGCCCTGGATCTCGACGGGGGAGCGGAGGAAGCGCATGACGATCCTCTTGTTCTTGCCCTCCGGCTCGCGCTGCGAGAACTCGGTGAAGATGTCGACGTTGCGGCGGTTGGTCGGGTCGGCGTCGTCCGAGTCGAGCCACTCGCGGCTGAGCTCGTCGAGCTCCATCTCGCCGGCGTCGACGTCGATGTCGGCGTCGACCATCTCGCCAAGCTCACGCACCTCGGGGTTGGTGAAGGATGCCTGGGCGGGGCCGCGGCGCCCGAGCACGAGGATCTCCTTGACCGCGGCGCCGTTGAAAGCCTCGATCGCGTGGTCGGCGGTGTCGGTCTCGCCCAGCTCGTCGGGGGTAAGGGCGAGCATCCGGGCGACGTCGGCGGCGACGTTGCCGTTGCCGATCACGACCACCCGTTCACAGGAGAGGTCGAACTCTCGGTTGGCGAAATCGGGGTGGGCGTTGTACCAGTTGACGAACTCGGTGGCGGGATGGCTGCCCGGGAGATCCTCGCCGGGGATGCTGAGGTGGCGGTCGGTGGCAGTGCCGTAGGCGAAAACGAGGGCGTGGTAACGGTCCCGCAACTCGCCGACGGAGACGTCGGCGCCGACCTCGACGTTGCCGAAGAAGCGGAACTCCGGGCGAGCCGCGGTCTTCTCGTAGACGCGGATCACCGACTTGATCTTGGGGTGGTCCGGTGCGACGCCGAACCGCACCAGCCCGTAGGGGGTGGGCAGGCGGTCGAACATGTCAACCTCGGCGTGCGTTCCTTCGTGCTTGAGGATGTGCTCGGCCGTGTAGAAGCCGGCTGGCCCCGAGCCGACGATGGCGACGCGCAGCGGGTTTTCCTCTGTGCCGATCACAGCGAGCGGGAAAGGGTAGTCGGTGACCTTCCCGAGCGGTCCGGCACGGCTTCAGTCGGGAAGGATCGCGACCACCCGTGCCGGGGCCGCGCTTGCGCCCTCTATTCGCAGCGGGAAACAGGCCACCTGAAAGCCCTCCTCGGGGAGGGCAGTGAGGTTGAACAGGCGCTCGATCTGCGAGTACGCGAGGTCGACCTGGTGGGCCGCCCAGAAGATCCCCGGCTTGCCCTCGGCCTTGGCCCGCTCCGCCTGCAGATGGAGCGGCTCATCCCAGCCCCAGGCGTCGATGCCCATCACCCGCACGCCATGCTCGTAGAGCCACCGCGTCGCTTCGGCGCTGACGCCGGGGCCGCGCGCGATGTAGTCGGGCTGTTCATAGAACTCGTCCCGGCCGGTACGGACGAGGACGATGTCGAGGTCGTTCAGCTCGCGCGGGAGCCGCTCCCGCACGTCCTCGGCCGACAGCGACTGTCCGTCCTCGCGATCGGTCGCATCGACTACCACGCCTGGCGCGTAGAACCACTCGAGGGGGAGCTGATCGATCGTCTGCGCCGGCTGTCCCTCTACCTGCGAGTTGTAGTGCCAGGGCGCATCGACATGGGTCGAGTTGTGCGTCCCGAAGCGCAGAAACGTCTCGGTCGTCCAGCCCTCTGCCTCGCGAAGGAGCTCGCGATCCACTCCGAAGATGGTCTCGATCGTCTCGGCGCCCTGGGCATGGTCCTCGAAGACGATCTCCGTGCGGAGCGGCGCCGGGTACTCCGGCGGATCCGGTCGGATCGGCGCGGAGAGATCGATCAGCTGCACTACGCAGGCGTCGCGGCGGTGGCCGCGGTGCCGTCCAGCGCGTCGAGGGCACGGCCGAGGGACATCGCCACGCAGGTGAAGATAGGAGTGTCGCGGAGCGTGTAGGAGCTCGACTCGGTGCCGCGTAGCTCCTGGACGAGATCGAGGAACTCGCCGGGGTCGTCGCCCTCGAAGGAGACGACAAACTCCTGGTCGTCGAGTCCGAATGAGTAGGCGGTGTTGATCGAGATCTCGGGATAGCGGCGGCCGATGTCGATGTGGTTGGCCATGATCCGCTGCCGCTCTTCCAAGGGCAGCCGGTACCACTCCCGCTTCTTGTCGAAGGGGTAGACGAACAGGTACTTCCGCTGGGAGGTGCAGATCTCGGGGCGAGACTCGGAGTCCGAGTAGGGGGAGGGCTTGGTCATCGCCAGGTAGGAGAACGGCGTGTCGGCCCAGCGGGCAAGCCCGCTCTGGCCGAGCACCACCTGGAAGGTGTGGATGTCCTCCAGGATCGGGCTCTGGCTGAGCAGCAGAAGGTCCACATCGCCCCGCGTGCCCACCGTCGAATAGGCTCGCAGCGAGCGGTCCTCCGCGAAGTCCTCGCAGGCCGCCTGGAACTCGGCCTTGTCGCGCGCCCGGTCCTCGGCGGTGCGCCTGCGCCAGGCGGGATCGAGCTTGAAGAACGTGAACTTCACGAACGTGCGGTCGGTCACGGGACGAAGGTTAGTTGCCGTCGCGCTCGCTATCGGGGCGCTGGTCTGCGGCCCCGCGAGAGCCGCCGCGTCCACCAGGGTCACGGTGGCGATCGTTCCGCGGGCGACCACGGTGACGGAGCTCGCCGGGGTGCACGGTGTCGCGCCCGGGGTGATGAGCGCCGGAATCGGCACGGTTCCGTCGGAGCAGACCTTCCTCGACGTCTCTCAGGGAAACCGGATCGATGACGCCCTCTATGACCGGGACCTGCTCGGCCTATTTTCCTTTGCGCGCGAGGTGCCCGAGTGGTCAGATGTCGTTGCCCGCGCCGACGGAGCCCCCGCCGATCTCGTCCCGGGGCTGTTCGGCCGACAGCTGGAGTCCGCCGCGATCCCGGCATACGCGCAACAGCCGATGACGGCATCCGCGCTCATAGCCGCGAACGAGCGAGGAGTTGTGCAGCCCCTTCGCCCCGGGGTGTGCCGGGATCGATGCCTGGCGGTCATCAGCGCGAACCTCGCGGAGCTCGCCGCAATGGCTCGTCGGCTGCGCGGCGACGACCTCCTGATCGCGATGGCGATGCCGCCCGCAGGGTCGAACCGGGCCTTGCCGATCGGGATCGTCGGCCGCGGCTTCCGGGGAAACCTGACCTCGAATTCGACGCGGACAAGCGCCTATGTCCTCTCTACTGACATCGCTCCCACGATCCTGAGTCGGTTCGGGCTTCGGAGTCCGGACGAGATGGAGGGGGAGCCGATTCGGGCGGAGGGAACCATCGATCCGGCTGCGGTCGACGATCTGGCCGCCCGGATGGCAGTGATCCCGAGCCGTCGGCTGCCAGTGCTGGCCGCCTGCCTCGCCTCCTGGATTGCGGTCGCGGCGGGGGTGGCGGCGTTCGCGCCCGGGGCTCGGCGGGTGTCGGCCGCCTGGCTCGCGCTGGCCTTCGCGTATCTGCCGCTGACGCTGCTCGCCGCGGCGGCGATCGAGCCGCGCGGACTCGTCGAGGGGCTGCTCGTCGGAATCGGGTCCGGTGCGCTGGCGGCGCTGACCCTGCGTCTGGTCCGGGGCTGGTGGGCGCTGACCATCACCTGTGCGCTCACGGTGATGGCGTATGCGGTCGACGTCATCGCGGGATCGGGCCTGACAAGGCTGTCGTTGCTCGGCCCGAACCCGATCGTCGGGGTGCGCTTTTACGGGATCGGGAACGAGCTCGAGGCGTTGCTGGCAGTGATGGTTCCTGTGGGGGTGGCGGCGGGACTAACAGCGGCTGCGGAAAAGCGGCCCATCACGGCGTCGGCCGCGGGTGTCACCTTCCTGGGCGTCGGTCTGCTCACCGCGCTGGTTTTCGCGGCTGGCCGCTTCGGTGCGGACGTGGGGACGGCGATCGTCCTCCCATTCGGGGCAGCGGTCGCGGCCCTTTCCTGCCGACAGGATCTCGAGCGTTTTCCCGGCTCCACGCGGGGAAAGTCCTCGAGACTCGGTCGCGGCCGACTTGCGGTCGCCGTGATTGCCGCACCAATCGCCGCCCTCGCTCTGCTCGCTTTCATCGACTTGGTTTCCGGAGGCAACTCTCACTTCACCCGATCCGTCCTCGACACGGGCGGGGCGGGTGACCTGGCGGACGTCGCCGAGCGGCGGCTGCGGCTCTCCGCCCACGACTTCGGCCAGGCCGCGGGAAACCCCCTCTTCTGGATCGTCGTGGTGGGAATCGGCGTGGCCGTGAGCCAACGGCGCCGCATCGACGCCTCGCTCAGGCCGGTCCCGATCGCCCGTGCAGGCCTGATCGGTGCCTGCGCGGCCGTCGCCGTGGGGGTGCTCGTGAATGACTCGGGGGCGACCTTTCTCACGCTCGGCGCGATCGCCCTGGGCGCGTTTCTCGCCTACGCCTGGGCGCAGGCGGGGCGGATTCAGTAGTTCGCCGCGTAACTGAGCGTGCGGGAGGCGGTACGTGGTCGAGGTGTGACTTACGCCACCAAGGACAACCAGGCTTCTCGGTACCCTGACCCCATGCGCATTGCGCTTGTCTCGCCCTATTCCTGGACCTACCAGGGAGGCGTAAACAGGCATGTCGAGGCGCTGGCGGAGCAGTTCATATCCCGTGGCGATCACGTTCGCGTGCTGGCTCCGTGGGACCCGCCGGGTTTCGTCAGCCGACGCCTGCATCGCTCAGAACCCGAACGGCGGGAGGCCCCGGACTACCTCGTTCCGCTCGGGCGGACCATCGGGTACGGGGCGAACGGCGCTGTATCCAACCTCTCCTCGTTCCCGGAGGGGCCGGTCTCGCTGCGACGCGAGCTGCGCGCCGGCGACTACGACGTGGTGCACGTGCACGAGCCCATGGCGCCACTCGTCGGCTGGGACGCCACGACCTTCCGCGGCGCGCCCGTGGTCGGCACCTTCCACGCCTACTCGGCCAAGGCGTTTCCGAACCACGTCGCCACGCTGCTCGGCGCGCGGCGCCGGTTCAATCAGCTCTCGGCAAGGATCGCCGTGTCCGAGGCGGCCGCCTGGACCGGCAAGCGCTGGTTCGGCGGCGACTACATGATCGTTCCCAACGGCGTCGACGTCGAGGCCGCGCCCGAGGGCCCCAAGGCTCTCAGCGAGGAGCTGCGCCTGCTGTTCGTCGGGCGCGCCGAGGAGCGCAAGGGCCTCCCCGTCCTGCTCTCCGCCTTCCAGGCCCTGGTCGAGCACGTGCCGTCCCGGCTGACGGTGATCGGGGCTGACCCCGAGGACGTCTCGCGCCTCGTCGCCGACCCCGATGTTCTCTCCCACATAGACGTGCTGGGCAAGGTGTCCGACTCGGTGCTCTGGCGTCACCTCGGTGACGCCGACGTCCTCTGCGCGCCCTCCCTGGCCGGCGAGAGCTTCGGCATGGTGCTGATCGAGGCGATGGCCGCCGGCACTCCGGTGATCGCTTCGGGTATCGCCGGGTACAGCGACGTGGTGACGGACGGCGTCGACGGCGTTCTCGTCCCGCCCGCCGATCCTCAGGCGCTGGCCGAGGAGCTGCAGCTGCTCGCGCACGAGCCCGAGCGACTGACCGCGATGGGCGAGGCGGGCCGCCGCAGCGCCGAGCGCTACGCCTGGCCGCGCATCGCCGACGACGTCAAGCAGGTCTACGAATGGGTGACGGAGACAGCTCCCGCTCAGATGCGGGGGCATGCCTCAGCGCGACCCGCTTCAGGCTGGGTCGAGTCCGCCGCCAGGCGGACCGGGCTGATTCGCATCGACGGCGGACAGCGCCGCCCGGCGAAGCGGCTGCCCTCCCTCGAGCCGGCTCTGGCCACCGAGGGTGGTCGCGGGCGCCGCGCCGCGCGCAAGGCCGGAGTGGCCGTCGCCGGAGCGCTCGGGCTTCTACTGACAGCGCTCGCGGCGCGACGGATCGGGGTGGACCGCGTGGCCACCAACATCATCGACTCCGACCTGAAGTGGGTGCTGATCGCCTGTGCGCTGATGGTCGCCGCGATGTTCGCTCGCGCCGCATCCTGGGTCGCGATCGCCCGCGCCGCGCTCCCGGGCAGGGTCGTGAGGCGTCGCGACGTCACCTCGGCGACGATGATCGGCGTCCTCATGTCGGCGACGCTGCCGGCCCGGCTGGGAGAGCCCGCCAGGGCGATGGTCCTCTCCCGGCGTGTCGGCCGGATGCGCGAGACGTTCCCGGTGCTGATCGGGACCCTGGTCTCGCAGACCGCCCTCAACATCTTCGCCCTGGTCCTTCTCGGCGGGATCATCGTCTCGACCACCGACCTCTTCCAGGCGAGCACCCAGAAGCTCTTCCTGGTCTCGACCGCGCCGCTCTTGGTCCTGCTCGCTGTCCTGATGGCCCCGTCGCTGGTCAAGGTGAACGGCAAGGGACGCGTAGCGCGAGCGATCCAGGCCGTGCGTGGCGCGATCAAGCAGGCGCGCAGGGGCCTCACCGTCTTCCGCGATCCTCGCCGTGGGTCATTCGCGGCGTTCGCTCAGCTCTTCGCCTGGTTCCTGCAGCTGCTCGCCTGCTGGGCGCTGTTCGCCGCCCTCGGCCTCGATCACAAGGTCGCGATCGGCGCGGCAGCTGCCTGCCTCTTCGCGGTCAATGTCACGGCCGTCGTGCCCGCCACCCCGTCCAATATCGGGATCTTTCAGCTGGCGATCATCAGTGTGCTCAACAAGGGCTTCGGGATCCCGGCGTCGGACGCACTCGCCTACGGCGTGATCCTGCAAGCGGTCGAGATCGCCACCGCCGTCGCGCTCGGCGTTCCCGCGCTCGTACGCGAGGGCGTCACCTGGTCGGACATGCGCCTGCGCGCTCTGTCGGCCTCCCCGGTGCACCTCTCGGAGCAGCCGCGCTCCCGGAATCGCGGCGCGGATCGCATTTCCGCCTAGCGCACCCACAGGCCATCCGCCGACCCCCCGCTGCGGGAGAATCAAATGATGGCGCGAACCGCTCTCTGCCCGGTCCTGATCCGGCGTGACGACGAGCTGGGCGTCCTCGAAGACGCCCTGCTGGCGGCGCGGCGCGGAGAGAGCCGCTTCGTCGTGCTCGCGGGTGAGGCCGGCATCGGCAAGACGCGGCTCTCGAGGGAGCTCGTCCGCGAGGCGCGGGACCTCGGATGCGCGGTGCTGTCCGGGGGCGCGAGCGATGTGGAGATCTCGCTGCCCTACCTGCCCTTCGTCGAGGCGATCGGCAACTACCTGGACGCCCAGGACCTCGACCGGCTGCGAGAGGCGCTCGGCCCGGCGCTTGGAGAGCTGGGGCAGCTGTTCCCGGCGCTTGCGGGCGACCGGCAGCCCGAGCCTTCACCCGACCCCGGGCAGGCGAAGCTCCGCCTCTTCGAGGCGATCGTCTCGCTGCTCGCGCTGCCCGCACGCGACCACACGCTGCTGCTCGTCATTGAGGACGTGCACTGGGCGGACGCCTCGACGCGTGAGCTGCTCGACTACCTCGCACGCCGTCTAACCGACCTGCCGTCCCTGATCGTCGTCACCTACAGGACGGACGAGCTGCACCGCCGCCACCCTTTCCTGCCGGTGCTACAGGGCTGGCGACGCTCGAGCGTGGCGGACGTCCTCGAGCTCGAGCCGCTCTCCGCGGACGGCATCGGCGAGATGCTCGCGGCGATCCTCGGCACAGACGCAGTCGACCGCGAGCTGCACGAGCTGATGCTGGAGCGCACGGAGGGCAACCCGTTCGTGCTCGAGGAGATGCTGCGCGAGGTGGTGGAGAGCTCGGCATCGGGCAACGGCGTCGATCGCGATTCCGTGGGCCGGACCCGGCTCCCGGAGTCGGTTCGCCACGCGATCCTGCTGCGCGTCCAGCGGCTGGGAGACGAGCAGGCCTCCGTGCTCGAAGCTGCGGCCGCGCTCGGGCGCAGCTTCGATCACACGATCTTGCTAAAGGTCTCGGAGCGACCGGAGTCGACCGTGCACGACGCTCTCGAGGCCGCCACCGCCCAGCAGCTGATCGAGGAGGACCCGGGCCGGCCTGGGCGGTATTCGTGGCGCCACGCCCTGACGCAGGAGGCGATCTATGCCGAGACCGTCACGCCTCGTCGTCAGGCGATCCACTCGCGGGCGGCCGACGTGCTCGCCGCTGACGAAGACGCCGGGGCGGTCGAACTGGCGAACCACCTGCTCGGCGCGGCGCGCTTCACGGAGGCAGTACCCGTCTGCCTGCAAAGCGCGAACGAGGCCGAGCACGCCCTCGCCTTCGGCGGGGCGATCTCGCTTCTCGAGCGCGTGCTGCCGCACGTCCGAGACCCGCTCGAGCGAGCGAGGCTGCTCTGCCGGATCGGGCGGGACCACGGCCGCAACGGGGAGCCGGCGACCGCGATCGGTTATCTGAGCGAAGGAGTCGAGACGCTGGAGGAGCATGGCCAGGCGTTGGAGGCGGCCCGCAACCGGCTTGTCCTGGGCCGCTGTCACTGGGAGTCCGAGCGTCCGGACGCCGCCCGCGCCCAGTACGAGCGCGCCCTCGAGGTCCTCGAGCCCGCCGGTCCCTCGGCCGACCTCGCGATGGCACACCAGCGGCTCGCCGGGATGAGCGCCTTCGAGTTGGACTATCGGGGTTGTCTGGAGTCGGCACAGCGGGCGGTGGACATCGCCAAGCAGGTGGGGGCGGATCTGGAGAGGGTCTGGGCACTCGGGTTCGTCGCGCTGGGGTACATCGATGGCGCCCAGCAGGAGCGCGGTCTGACCCTGATGGACGAGTGCTTTGAGGAGGCGCGGGCGAAGAGCTACTCGCAGATCGCCAGCAATATCGCCTGGAACAACATCTGGACCCGAACCCACATGATGCTTTCGGGCCTCGAGGACTGGCTCGAGCGACTCGAGTCCCTGCCGTTCTACTCCCGGTTCGGCGAGCGCTCCGGAGATCTGATCTGCCGCAGCTATATCGCGGGCGTTCGAGGCCGTCTCGAGAATGCGCTGGCGGACGCGAGGGCGGCGGCGGAGCGCCACGGGCGACTGGGCTTCGGGAAGATGGAATGGCGAGCCCGAATCCAGATCGCCCAGATCCTGGCCGAGCTGGGGCGGGTCGAGGAGGCGGCCGACGCCTTGCCTCCCAAATCGACGAGGACCGAGCTGCAGGACATCGTCTACGACGCGGCGGCCCGCATCAGGACCGCGACCGGGCTCGGGCGGATGGACGAGGCCCTTGAGTTCGCGGAGGAGATCCATGCGAACGCGGAGACGCTCGCGACCTATCGCGAGCCCCTCGCTCTCGCCGCCGAGGTATTCGCGGCGGTCGGCCGGCGGGATCAGGTGGAGCACCTCGCTGCGACAGCGCGCGCCCGTCCCACCGAGGCAGGCGCCGCCTATCTAGATCAGATGGAGGGTCTGCTGGCTCTCGCGGGCGGGCAGGCCGAGGACGCCGCGGCTAGTTTCGGCGTGCTGATCGAGGCTGCGGCGGACGCGGGTTACCCCCTGGTCGAGCTGCGCGGCCGAACCCTCCTCGCTCGCGCGCGCGCGGCCGGTGGAGCGATGGATGAAGCGGGCGATGAGCTTCGCGCCGTTACCGAGACCGCCGATCAGTTCCATGCGCGCCTGATCATCCGCGAGGTGAGGATGGTGGCGGAGCAGTTCGGCCTGGAGCCACCGGCCGTGTCCGAGGAGCCGATCTCGCAGCCCCCCGGGCGAACCGTGATGCCGCAGGGGGAACGGCTCGTCACCTCGGTCTTCGCCGACGTCCGTGGCTACTCGGAGCTCGGCGCCAGCCTCCCGCCGGGCGCGCTCGCCGAGCGCCTGGCGATGCTCTACCGCTTGGCCCGCGTCGCTATCGAGCGCCGGCAGGGGATCATCGACAAGTTCGCCGGTGATGCGGTGATGGCCACGTTCAACGTGTCGGGGACGAGCACGGGTCACACCCTGGACGCGCTCGAGGCCGCCCTGGCCCTGCGCGACCGGGCGGCCATGATCGAGCTGCCCTTGGGGATCGGCATCTCCGTCGGCCCCGGCGTCGTCGGCCGTGGCGTCTCCGACGACAACATCGCGGTCACCGGCGAGGCCACCAACCTCGCCGCCCGGCTGCAGGCCCAGGCCGGTCCCGGAGAGATCCTGCTCAGCGCCGAGGCTCACCGCCGCGTGGCGGACTGGCTTGGCGATCACGGGATGGAGGCGACCGAGGAAGAGCTCGAGTTGAAGGGCTTCCGCGAGCCCCAAGTCGTCCGCCGCGTCGCCGCCCGCACCGCGGTGGAACTGGCGTCCCGTTAGACGCCACCGCCTGGCCGACCGACCTGTATACAGAAACGAGGTCTGCGTCGAGATCACAGGCGTGGCTGACCCCTTTTGAGGGTACGATCTAGACGCGATGTGTATACAGGCCGCACGGTGGCGGGTACGGGCGATGATCCGAGCTGGCGGCCCTGAGTACGTGTTCCCGGAGGTCAAGCCTGATGAGCACGACGAGCTGGTGCTGGCGTGCTGGCGGAGCCGGGCGGCGTCATCGGCGGGTAGGGGTTCATGAAGGAGGATGAGATGCAGACGACGACCAATCGAACGAACGGGAGCCCGGACGGCGACATCCGCGAGGTTCCTGAGACCTTCAAGCTCGCGGACTGGCCGAAGAACTGCTGGTACGCGGCCGCTTACGACGTAGAGCTTCGGCGTGAGCTGCTGGGCCGCCGGATTGGCGACCACAGCCTCGTCATGTACCGGCGCGAGGACGGCCAGCCGGTGGCGCTCGAGAACGCCTGCTGGCACCGGCTGATGCCCCTCACCGAGGGCAAGATCGAGGGCGACAACGTCGCCTGCGGGTACCACGGGCTGGTCTACAACCCGGAGGGACGCTGCGTCTTCATGCCATCGCAGAAGACGATCAACCCGGCCGCGCGGGTCCGCCGGTATCCGGTAGCCGAGAAACACCGCTTCGTCTGGGTCTGGACGGGCGATCCGGCGCTCGCCGACCCCGACCTGATTCCGGACCTCCACTGGAACGACGACCCGGAGTGGGCCGGCGACGGCAAGCTCATTCACCTCGAGTGCGGCTACAAGCTGATCGTCGACAACCTCATGGACCTCACCCACGAGACGTTCGTTCACGGCGCCAGCATCGGCCAGCGCTCGATCGCCGAGGTCCCGTTCGAGATCACCCACGGGCCGAACTCGGCCACCGTCACCCGGTGGATGCTCGATGTCGAGCCGCCGCCCTTCTGGCGGATGCAGCTCGGCTGGAAGCTCGAGAAGGCACCCGCCGACGTCCCCAGGGTCGACCGCTGGCAGATCATCCACTTCGAGGCGCCCAGCACCATCGCCATCGATGTCGGCGTGGCGCCCCACGGCACGGGCGCACCCGAGGGTGATCGTTCGGAGGGAGTCAACGGCTACGTGCTCAACACGATGACCCCCGAGACCGAGAAGACCTGTCACTACTTCTGGGCCTTCGTCCGGAACTACAAGCTCGAGGACCAGCGCTACACGACGATCATCCGGGAGGGCGTGACCGGCGTCTTCGGCGAGGACGAGGTCGTGCTCGCGGCGCAACAGCGCGGCGTCGACGACCACCCGGAGAAGCAGTTCTACAACCTCAACATCGACGGCGGCGCGATGTGGGCCAGGCGCCTTATCGACAAGATGATCGCCGAGGAGACCGACGACGAGCGTTACCGGGCATCCGCCGAGGAGGCCAGGCCGCAGGAGGGATCCTCCACCCTGGTCGAGGCGACCGAAGCCGATGCCGAGCGCCTCGGGGTGAAGTAAGCGGGGAGCCCGCGGGTGGCCACGACTGTGACGCCCGAGCTCGCCCCAGCAGCCGGCTCCCACTGGGGCGACGCGACGATCCGTTCCGTACGGGATGTCGCCAGCGATGTGCGGATGATCGAGATCGAGCCGTTCGACAGGAGTGCGCCCATACGCCACCGGAAGCCATCTCGATATCGCGGTCGAGGTTGACGGGCTCCCCGACCTCCGGTCCTACTCACTGATCGGCGAGAGGCCCGTCGATGGCGCCTACCGGATCGCGGTCAAGGAGATCCCGGACAGCCGAGGCGGCTCCGTCTGGGTGCGTGCGCTGGAGCCGGGCAAGGTCGTCCAGATCTCGGAGCCGAAGAGCAACTTCGAGCTCCAGTACGGCCGCTCCGAGTACCTGCTGATCGCCGGTGGGATCGGGATCACGCCGATCTTCGGCATGGCCCACGCGCTGGAGCGCCACGGCCGGCCGTTCCGCCTGCTCTTCGCGGCGCACACGCGCGAGCAGATGGCCTTCCTGGACGAGCTCTCGGAGCTGCTCGGGGACCGGCTCGAGCTGTTCGTCTCGGCGGAGAGGAACCGCCTCGACCTCGGAGCCGAGATCGAGCGTCTGCACCCCGACGGAGAGCTGTATCTGTGCGGGCCGCTGCGCCTGCGTGACGCGGCGCTGAGGGAGTGGCGAGAGCGGGACCGCCGGGCGGATCGCCTGCAGTTCGAGACGTTCGCATCGGGTGGCGCCTTCGCGCCAGAGGACTTCCTGGTCCGCGTTCGCGATGCCGGCTGCGATGTTCGCGTGCGGCGCAACCGCACCCTGCTCGACGCGCTCCGCGACGACGGCGTGGACATGATGTGGGACTGCCTGCGGGGCGAGTGCGGCCTCTGCACCGCCACCGTGATCGACGTCGAGGGCGAGCTCGACCACCGCGACGTCTTCCTCAGCGAGGAGGAGAAGGAGGAAGGCGGGGCGATTGTCACCTGCGTCTCGCGCGCGGTCGGTGGCGCGATCACGATCGACACGGGGTTCCGGCCCGATCCGGGAACAAGCCAATAGACTTGACTTTTCCGGGTCTCAGGCGACGGAGGAGGAGAGACTGATGGCAACCGCGACGTCCGAGGTGGGCGCGTTCCCGAGCCCATTCTCGATCGAGACCCCGCAGGGATGCGAGGGCTGGGAGAAGATGTACCCCTACTGGGCCCTGTTCGACGAGCGGCGCAAGGAAGCGGACGAGAACCGCCTCTGGTTCTGGAACTCGATGCACTTCCCGCTGCCGATGCCGGCGTTCGACATGTGCGAGGTGGACGTCCCCTACTTGACCTTCGCCGGCTGGCAGAACCGGGCCTTCGCCGTGCCTCCCGCGATGGGGGTCGACTACCGGGTGGTCAACGGCTACGTCTACATCTCGCCGAACCCGGTCACAGACCCCGAGCTGATCGGCGAGCGCGCCGAGTACTTCCAGAAGCGGGCGGGCTACTACTTCGAGAACTGGGACGAGCTCTACGTCAAGTGGCGGAAGAAGATGGAGTCGCTCAACCGCGAGGTCGAGGCGATCGAGGTCCCTGCGCTCGCGCAGTACGAGCCCGACGAGGTTCTGTTCACGGACCGCAAGCTCAGCAACGTGGAGCTGCGTGGAGGCCTATCGCCACACGATCCACTGCCTGGAGCTGATGTGGCAGCACCACTTCGAGTTCCTCCTGCTCGGCTATGGCGCCTATCTGACCTTCGCCGAGTTCTGCCGGGAGGCGCTCCCGGACATCCCCGACCAGCACATCTCGCAGATGGTCGCCGGCGTCGACGTCGACCTCTTCCGGGCCGACGAGGAGCTGCGGCGGCTGGCCCGGCTGGCGATCGAGACCGACGTCGCGGGCGCCTTCCAGGAGGACCGCTCGCCGGATGAGATCAACGCCGAGCTCTCGAAGAGCGACGCCGGCAAGAAGTGGCTGGAGGAGCTCGAGGCGATCAAGGACCCCTGGTTCAACATGGGGACCGGCGACGGGCTCTACCACTACTACGGCAGCTGGAACGACGACCCTCGGATCCCGTACCAGTCGCTGACCGGGCACATCGCGGCGCTCCAGGAGGGCAAGGAGATCGACCGCCCGACCGAGGACGTGATCGCGGAGCGCGACCGGATTGCGGCCGAGTACGCGGGTCTGCTCGACGAGGAGGGCCGCCCGACCTTCGATGAGCTACTCGGGCTCTCCCGCAAGGTCTTCCCTTACGTCGAGGAGCACAAGTTCTACTGCGACTACTGGTTCCAGTCCCGGTTCTTCAACAAGGTCCGGGAGTTCGGCGCCGTACTGGCGGAGCACTCCTTCCTCGAGGACGCGGAGGACATCTTCCAGCTCGATCGGCGCGAGGTCCTCGAGGTGCTGGAGGAGCTGGCGCTGACCTGGGCCACGGGCGGCCAGCCGCTCGGCCCGGACCGCTGGCCGCCGATCGTCGCCCGGCGCAAGGAGCTGTTGACCAAGCTCGAGGAGTGGACGCCGCCGCCCGCGCTCGGGGCGATGCCTGAGGCGGTCAACGACCCGATGGTCGTGATGCTCTGGGGCGTCACCAAGGAGCGGCTGCAGGCCTGGGCCGGCTCGGGCGACGGCGACGGCTCGGAGCTGCCGGGCTACGCGGCCTCGCCGGGCGAGGTCGAGGGCGCAGCGAGGGTGGTGCGGCTCGCTGGACCAGCTCGATGAGGTCGAGGCCGGCGAGATCCTCGTCTGCACGATCACCTCTCCCGCCTGGGCGCCGATCTTCAGCAAGATCGCCGCGACCGTCACCGACATCGGCGGGATCATGTCGCACGCCGCGATCGTCTCCCGCGAGTACGGCCTGCCGGCGGTGGTCGGGACCGGGACGGCGACCTCGCGGATCAAGACGGGCCAGCGCATCCGGGTGGACGGCTCGAGCGGCACGGTCCAGATCCTCGACGGCGCGGGGGAGTAGCCCGGCTCGATGATCGCGACCAGGACGCTCGGCGAGCTCCGGCGATCGGATGAGGACCGCTTCGGCGCCAAGAGCGCCAGTCTCGGCGAGCTGATCGGGGCGGACGTCCCAGTGCCAGCCGGGTTCGCCCTCTCGGCCGAGTCCTATCTGGCGGCGGTCGAGGGAGTCGACCTCGGCGGCACCGCGGTGCAGTGTGCCCATGCCGTCAGGTCCACCGCCGTCCCGGATCCGCTCCGGACCGAGATCGCCGAGCGCTACGAGGAGCTCGCCGCCGAGTCAGGCGATCCGCGGCCACCGGTGGCGGTCCGCTCGAGCGCGATCGGCGAGGACTCCGAGGAGGCGACCTTCGCCGGGCAGCAGGAGACGTTTCTCTGGGTCCGCGGCGTCGATGGTATCTGCGAGGCGGTGCGCAACTGCTGGGCGAGTCTGTACAGCCCCGAGGCGGTCAGCTATCGCGCCGAGATGGCCGCCGAGCACGCGGCGCCGGCGATGGGGGTGACCGTGCAGCTGATGGTGGACGCCGCCGTCTCCGGGGTGATGTTCACCTGCAACCCGGTGAGCGGCGATCCGAGCATCGTCGCGGTCAACGCGAGCTGGGGCCTGGGGCTGGCGGTGGTGGGTGGAGAGGTCACTCCCGACGAATACCGAGTCAGCAAGGTGACCCGCGAGATCCTCCACCGAAGCGTGGGGCCGAAGGAGGTCGAGTACGTCCCCGACCCCGACGGGTCCGGAGCGCTGAAGGTCGATGTGCCCGCCGATAGGCGGGATGCCGCCTGCCTCGATGAGGACCGGCTCGGCGCCCTGGTCGAGGTATCGCGGCGGGTTGAGCAGCATTTCGGCGGCCACCAGGACATCGAATGGGCGATCGCGCGGGGGCAGGGAGCGGAGGCGCTCGGTGAGCTCTTCATGTTGCAGTCGCGCCCGGTGACGACAAAGCCGTCCAAGCCGGAGGCCGCGGTGAGCCCCGGCTCGGCGATGGAGCGCATCTGGAGCACCTTCGGCGCGACCGGGACCCCGAGCGAGTGAGCTCGCCGGCGGGCACGGGCGAGCGGGTCGAGATCGTTGACACGACCACCCGCGACGGCAACCAGAGCCTCTGGAGCGCGACCGGGCTCACCACGCCCGATGTCCTGGAGATCGCGCCGACGATGGACCGCGTCGGCTTCCACGCTCTCGACTTCACGTCCAGCACTCACATGGCCGTCTCGGTCCGCTTCCACCACGAGGACCCATGGGAGCGGATCCGGCTGGTCAGCGAAGCGATGCCCGACACGTCGCTCAACCTGATCACGACCGGGATGCGCTTCATCTCCTGGGTGCCGGCGGGCGAGGATGTGATCCGGCTCGTCTTTCGCTGCACCGTGCGCAACGGGATTCGCCGCTTCCAGATCGCCGAGCCCTCCAACGACCCGGAGGCGCTGATCCGGCTGGCGCGAATGGCGAGGGAAGAGGGGGTCGAGGAGGTCGTTGTCGGCCTCACCTACTCGATCAGCCCGGTCCACACGCATCAGTACTACCTCGAGCGCGCCCGGGCCGTGGCCGCTTCTGAGCACATCGACCGCCTCTACCTCAAGGACCCCGGTGGGCTGCTCACCGCGGAGGCTGTCCACGAGCTGATCCCGGGGTTCATCGAGGCCGTTGCCCCGCGCCCCGTCGAGCTGCACAGCCATTGCACGATCAGCCTGGGTCCGCTGGCCTACGTGGAGGGTCTGAAGGCCGGTACCCGCACGCTCCACACCGCCGTCGCCCCGGTCGCCAACGGGACCTCGAACCCGTCATGCGAGAACACGCTGCGCAATCTCGAGGCTGAGGGCTTCTCGCACGGCCTCGACACCGACGCCCTGGCGGAGGTCTCGAATCACTTCCGGGAGCTGGCCGAGAGGAAGGACCTGCCGCTCGGAGCGCCCGTCGAGTACGACGCCGCCTACTACCACCATCAGATGCCGGGGGGGATGGTCACCACCACCAAGCGGCACCTGGCGGAGATCGGCAAGCCCGAGCTCTTCGACGCGACCCTCGAGGAGGTGACGCGCGTCCGGGCCGAGATGGGCTATCCGATCATGGTCACGCCGGTCTCTCAGTTCGTCGCCACCCAGGCGGTGATGAATGTGATTTCGAAGGAGCGCTGGAGCCGGGTCTCGAACGAGATGGTCCGGTACTTCCACGGCCACTTCTTCGAGCCCGCCGCGCCCGTCGACCCCGAGGTCGCCGAAAAGGTCCTCTCGGGCGCCAGGGCGGAGAAGCTCGGCGGGCTCGAGCCGCTCAGCCTGGAGGGCGCACGAGACCGCTTCGGCGAGGGCATCTCAGACGAGGAGCTTCTCCTCCGCCTGACGATGCCCGCAGAGCAGGTCGACGCGATGGTCGCCGAGGTCGCCGCGCACCGATGAGGCTGGACGAGGTCAGGGGCTTCGTCTTCGACGTCGACGGGTCCCTCGTCCACCGCGGCGCCGACTTTCGATCGGAGCCCCTGCCGGGCGCCGTTCAGGTGATCGAGGCAATCCGCGCCTCCGGCCGCCCGCTGGTCCTCTTCACCAACGGGAGCCACCTCGACCCCGAGACCTTCGCCGCCGCCCTGCGGGAGGACGGACTGCCGGTGCGGGACGAGGAGCTGCTGACGCCGGTGGTGAGCGCGACCTCCTACCTGCGCCAGCATCTGCCGGGCGCCTCGGCGATGGTCTTCGGCTCGGATCAGATCAAGCGTCGGATGGAGAACGAGGGCGTCACGCTGACCGAGTCCGACGACGCCGGGGCGGTCTTCGTCGCCCACGTTCCCCAGGTCGACATGGACGAGCTCGAGACCGCCGCCCGCGCGGTGATGAACGGCGCGCCGCTGCTGACGGCCAACTACGGCCCGGGCTACTGGGGAGCCAACGGCCTGATTTTCAGTCGCGGAGCGATGACTGCGGCGGCGATCGCCAAGGTCACCGAGGTCGAGCCGATCGTGGTCGGCAAGCCCTCGGAGGTCGCGGTTGAGGCGACGAGCGAGCGGCTGGGCGTGCCGTCGGAGCAGCACGCGGTGATCGGGGACGACATCAACATGGACATCGCACTCGGCCACCTGGGTGGGTCTCGCACGATCCTCGTCCGGAGTGGCATGAGCGGCTCGCTCGATCTGGACGGGATCCTCGAGGAGCGCCGCCCGGATGCGGTTATCGACGGGGTCGAGGAGATGCTGCCCTGGCTGTGAGCGACGGATTCGAGCCGGATGTGATCGTCGTCGGAGGGGGCTCCGCCGGCGCCGCCGCGGCAAGGCGTCTGGTGGATCGCGACACGAAGGTCCTTCTGCTCGAGGCGGGTGGAGCGGACACCAACCCCGCGATCCACGATCCCACCCGCGCGCATGAGCTCTGGTTCGCGGACGAGGACTGGGCCTACCGAACCACGCCCCAGCCGCATGCGGCCGACCGGCGCCTGCACTGGCCCCGGGGGAAGGTCCTCGGCGGGTCGAGCAGCCTGAACGGGATGATCTGGGTGCGGGGGACCCGGGCGGACTGGGACGGGTGGGCCGAGCTGGGAAGCGAGGGCTGGTCCTGGGACGACGTCCTGCCGATCTTCCGGCGCATCGAGGACTTCGACCGTGGCGCCTCGGAGCTGCACGGCGAGGGCGGCCCGGTGCATGTGATCTCCGACTACGAGCCCGCTCCCATCCAGCAGGCGATCGTGGCGGCGGCACAGGAGGTCGAGATCCCGTTCAACCCGGATCACAACGGTCCCGAGATCGAGGGGGTCTCCTACATGCAGCTCTCCATCAGGGACGGAGTCCGGCAGAGCACCGCGACCTCCTACCTGAAGCCGCTCGCCGACAACCCGAACCTGCGTGTCCTCACCGACGCGCACGCGCGAAGGGTGGTGCTCGACGGCACCCGATGCGCCGGAGTCGAATGGGTGCGGGGCGGCCAGATCGAAACAGGTTTCGCCTCGGAGGTGATCCTCGCCTGTGGCACGATCGAGTCGCCCCCGCTGCTGCTGCGATCGGGAATCGGCCCGGCGGACCATCTGCGCGAGATCGGCATCGACGTCGCGGTCGATCTGCCGGGTGTCGGCAGGAACCTCCACGACCATCTCCTCTCACCGGTGATCTTCAGCGCCGAGCGTGAGATCGGCCCGCCGACCCCCGGGCTGTTCGCAGCCCAGAGTCACCTCTGGGCCCGCAGCCGGCCGGAGCTGCCCGGCCCGGACATCCAGCCGATCCACTTCATGGTTCCCCTTTACGAGGAGTGGATGGAGGGTCCCGAGAACGCCTTCTCGCTGATGGCGGGGATGATCCGGCCCGAGAGCCGGGGGTCGATTCGGCTCACGGGGCCGGAGCTGGATGACGAGCTCGCGATCGACCCGCAGATCCTCTCGGTCCCGGCTGATCTCGAGAGCCTCGCGGCCGCGGTTGTGCTCTGCAGGCGGATGGGCGCGGCCCCCGCGCTCGAGGATTGGGGGGCTCGAGAGCTGTATCCCGGTCCCGAGGTGACGTCCGAGGACGCAATCCGGGACTGGATCCGCCGTTCGGCCATCACCTACCACCATCAGGTCGGGACCTGCAAGATGGGCGTCGACGACGAGGCCGTAGTCGATCCCCGCCTCAGCGTTCACGGCGTCGAGGGCCTGCGGGTTGCCGATGCGTCGATCATGCCCGTGGTGACCTCGGGCAACACGAACGCCCCCTCGGTCCTGATCGGCGAGCGGGTCGCCGAGTTCGTGACCGAAGATCGAGGGACAGCGGCCGCTCCCATCACCCAAGCGGGCCGGTAGCGATGGCCGTGACAGAGACCGACCCCGCCGATCTGGGTGTCACCGAAGCCGTCGCCCTGCTCCGTGATGGGTCGCTCTCTTCGCTCGAGTTCGTTGAGGCCTGCCTGCGCAGGATCGCCGAGCGCGACGGAACGCATAGCCACGACGGCGACCCGGCATCGATCAACGCCTGGGTCCGGGTCTACGAGGAGGAGGCCATCGAGGCCGCGCAGCGTGCTGACGAGGGCCGCGACGGCGAGCGGCGCCCGCCGCTCCACGGCGTTCCGATCGGGCTCAAGGACCTCTATGCCGTGGCCGGCAAGCCGCTTACCGCTTCGAGCCGCGTCCTGGAAGACGTGCCCGAGCGGGACAGCGACGTCTGGGTTCGCCTGCGCGAGGCAGGGATGATCCTGCTCGGTCACCTCCACACCCACGAGTTCGCCGTCGGCGGCACGACCGACCAGGTCGGCAACCCCTGGTCGCTCGACCGGACGGCGGGCGGATCGAGTGGCGGCTCAGCGGCCGCCCTCGCCGCGCGAATGACGCCTGCCGCGACCGGCAGCGACACCGCCGGCTCCCTGCGCATCCCCTCGGCGCTCTGCGGCACCTCGACCATCAAGCCGACCTATGGCACCACCTCCTTTCGCGGCGTGGTTCCGCTCGCCCCGAGCTTCGACCACGCTGGGCCGATGGCGCGGACGCTCGAGGACTGCGCCGCGCTGCTCGCCGTGATTACCGGATCCGATCGAGAGCCGGTCTCGCTCCGACCTGGACGGCGTACGCCTGGCCGTCTCGCCGCGGCTGTCGTCGGTCGAGCTCGATCCGGACGTTGCGGACGGCCTCGATCGGGCGCTGGAGGGATGCAGGACGCTCGGGGCGAAGTTCGTTGATGTCCCTCCCCCTTTGACGGAGCTCGATGTCGGCGAAGACTTCCTCCGCATCCTCTACGCCGAGCTGGCCGCCTGGCACGACCGCTTTGCCCACCGCCGCGACCTCTACCGGCCGGCCCTCCGGGAATGGGTCGAGCAGGGGGAGGGGCGCGAGGACTCCGCCATCGACCTCGCGGCGGCTCACTACCGACGCGCGGAGTCGATCGCGGCCTGGAGCGATTGGCTTGCGGAGAACCGGATCGCGGCCGTGCTCGAGCCCACCGTTCCCGTGGTCGCCTGGCAGCGCGGCGACGGCTACGAGCGGGCTGGATCGGACGCCGAGCTGATCGCGCTCACCCACTACTGGGATTGGACCGGCTTCCCGGCGGTCGCCCTGCCGGCGGGGTTGGGCTCGCGCAGCGGCCTGCCGGTGGGGGTGTCCTTGATCGGCCCCCCAGGGAGCGATTGGGACGTGCTCGGCCTCGGCATCGCGCTGCAGTCCGAGCTCGGTGTTCCAGTCCTACCTCCGCCGTCCTAGCGCCGGCCGGCTGGACCGATCAGCGCATCAAACGGCCACCGTTGACCAGCAGCGTCTGGCCGGTGACGAAGGCGCTGTCGTCGGAGAGCAGGAAGGTGAGGCCACCCATCAGGTCCTCTGGCTCCCCGACCCTGCCGAGCGGGATGGCGCTCGCGTCATAGCTCCCTTCAGACGCCAGGTCGCGCGCGCCCTCGGTTGGGATGTACCCGGGCGCCACCGCGTTCACCCGGATGCCGTCGGGGCCGAGCTCGCGCGCCATCAGCCGCGTGAGGGAGACCAGGGCGCCCTTCGAGGAGACATAGTGGGCAAGGCCGGGAGAGCCGGTGAACGCCACCTCGGAGGCCAAGTTGACGATCGCCCCGCCGCCCGCCTCCCGAAGCAGGGGCAGCGCCGCCTTCGCGCAGAGCCACGGGCCGACCACGTTGACGGCGAGGACGCTGTCCCATTCCCGGGCCGGGATCTCCCAGAAGGGCCGCCGCTCGAGGTCCACCAACCCGGCGTTGTTGACCAGGGCGTCGAGCCCGCCGAGCGAGTCTCGCGCGGCGGCCGCCATCGCGGCGGTGTCCTCCTCGGAGCTGACGTCCGCGCGGATGAGCCGGACTCGCGCGTCCTCCAGTTCGGCGGACTCGGGCGTCAGGTCGGCGCCGAGGACCGTCGCCCCGAGATCGGCAAGGTGGAGCGCCAGCGCGAGCCCGATGCCGCGGGCCGCGCCGGTGACGAGCACGCGCTTGCCCTCGACCTCCATCACGCCGCGAGGACGGGCGCCTCCAGGGCGAGGTCGCGGGCGATCTCCTGGAAGCAGTTCCAACTGGAGCCGCGGCCGATCCCGGGTCCCGAGTGGAGGTTCGACGAGCAGTTGTAGAGGTTGTCGAACAGCAGCCGGTAGCCGTCGATCCCGGCAATCGGTCGAAAGCGGCCGAGCTGCGAGGAGATCGTGCTGCCCGCCGAGTAGCCGCCCTCCGCCATGTCCGGGCGCTGGCGCTCGATGTCGTCGGGGCAGTAGACGCGCTCGGCGATCACGTTCTCGCGGGTCATGTTGGGGGCGTAGCGCTGCCACTCCCGCAGCAGGTTCTCCATGAACCGCTCCTTGATCTGGCGCCACTCGGGCCGCGAGAACATGCGCCGTGGCGCCGAGAACTCCTCGACCCCGACGATGTGGCCCCCCGGCGGGGCCCGCGTTTCGTCCCAGAAGCTGTCGACCGAGCAGAGGACGTAGGGCCGCCGCGCGAACCCATGGGTGAAGATCTCGGGCTGATAGCTGAGGGTCAGGTAGTCGAGGTCCTTGGGACCCCAATACAGGCGCGGCTGCTCCGCCACACCGGGATTGGCCTCCTCGGCCACGTACCGTGGCGGCTCGGCGATCGCGAGGTTCGCCCAGAGCAGCTGACCGCGGTCGTAGTGGATGTTCCGGATCCGCCGGGAGAGGCTCTCGTCGACGTCGGTGTCACGGAGCAGGCGCAGCACCGTCTGGGGCAGCCCGAGCCCGCTGACCACGAGACCAGCCTCGAGTCGCGAGCCGTCGGCCAGCTCGACCGCCGTCGCTCTGCCGCCCTCGGTCACGATTCGGTCGACCTCGGCGGAGTTCTCATAGCTCACGCCCATCTTCCGGCCGGCGGACATCAGCGCGTCGGTGATCGCCTGGCTGCCCCCGACCGCGATCGCCGCCGGCTCGAAGGACAGGGTGAGCGGCAGGACGTGAAGCAGGCCCTGGAGGCCGGGCACGTCGTCGGGATAGCACCCGGTCGAGGTGGTGGCGGCTCGCATGAACAGGATCCGCAGCTCAGTGCTCTCGAAGAAGTCGTACGCGAGCTGCCGCAGGGTCATGTACTGGTGGACCGGCTCGATCATGCTGCCGGGCACATCGACCAGATCCTCGAGCGGATCCGGGGTGCCCCACGGCGGCGGCGGGCTGAAGCGGTGGCGGCGGAAGGCGCGCTTCCAGTGAGTCTCGTAGGCGTCCAGCAGCGAGAGGTACGTGTCGGCGTCTCGGGCCGAGACCAGGGCGAGCTGCTCGAAGGTGCGCTGCACGTTTTCGTCGGAGCGCTCCTGGTGGCCCGTGCCCGGATCGACCACCCGCGAGGCCGAGTAGCCGATCAGCGACGAGCCATCGTCGAAGATCATCCCCTCGTTCTGCTCGGGGAAGACGTAGCGGAGTCCCTCGGAGGCCAGGTCGAAGTCCCGGTATGCGGGGTGGCCGTAGAACCGGGTCCAGTGGCTGCAGTGGTTCATCAGGTATCCGGGCGCGGGCCCCTCGCTGGAGCAAGCGCCCCCGCCGAAGTGCTCCGTCCGCTCGAGGACGCAAACGCTCATCCCCGCCCGAGCCAGGTAGCACGCCATGATCGTGCCGTGATGGCCGCCGCCGATGACGACGGCGTCATAGCGGGCGTCGCTCAAGGGAGGACGGTGACGACGCCGGAGTCGCCGTCGACGCGGACGCGATCGCCCGTCTTGATCCGCGCGGTCGCGCTGCCGGTGCCGACGACGGCGGGCATGCCGTATTCGCGGGCCACGATCGCGGC
Source organism: uncultured Solirubrobacterales bacterium (assembly GCA_963728755.1). Classification (GTDB taxonomy): domain Bacteria; phylum Actinomycetota; class Thermoleophilia; order Solirubrobacterales; family 70-9; genus DASUPK01. Next base: position 41,147 of record CAVSLI010000020.1, read on the forward strand.
GTGGGACATGATCCCGCCGATGTCGGAGACGGCCGCGGCCACCTTGCCGAACACCGGGGTCCAGCTGGGCGAGGTCACCGGCGCGACCAGGATCTCGCCCTCCTCGAGCTTTCCGATGTCGCGGACGTCGAGGATCACTCGAGCCGTGCCCTCGACCACGCCGGGGGAACCGGCGAAGCCGGTCAGATCTCCGTTCCCGTCCCCCTCGCCCGCCCACTCGTTCACCCGCTCCGTGGTGATGCCCCAGAGCATGATCGTCAGGGGCTCGGTGATCGCTTCGGGCACGGCGCCGAGGGCCGGAGGCGGCGACCACGCGCGCATCGCCTTCATGATCCGCTTGCGCTCGGCGACGATCGGCGGCCAGTAGCCGGGCCCGCGGCCGACCGATCCGGCCGCCCACGCGAGCCGCAAGTCGACCAGCGCGTCTGAGACCTCGTGCCGCTGGAGGTAGAAGACGTCCTCGGGACCGTCGAGGAAGTCGTTTCGCGCCAGCAGTTCCCCGAACTCCCGCACCTTGTTCCAGAAGAGCGTGTGGTACCAGTGCTCGACGTAGAAGTTGTGGCTCTCGACATAGGGGAAGACGACGCGTGAGAGCCCGAGTGCTTCATCGAAGGCCTGTCGCGCCTCGTCGTCGGGGAGCAGCTCGCGGTACTCGGACGTCACCCGGTCGCGCTCGGCGACCACCTTGTCGAGCGGCCGGGAAATCTCCTCCCCGGCCTCGATCTTCTCGACGTAGTCGCGGACGCCGGCGATCGGGATCGCCGGGTCGTCGATCCACGAGCGGTGGTGGTGGTAGAAGCCGTTGCCGTTCGAATAGTTGAACCACGGCTGCTTGGTCTCCTCCCAGTCGGCGAGCCATGCCTCCCCCTCGGCGCTTGCCGAGAGCGCCTTGCGAAGCGAATCCTCGTCGTCCGCCGACCGGACCGCGTCGGCCAGGCCGGTCTCTACGGCCTTCCGCGCCAGGCGCTTGAGCTCCTCGTCCGGGCGGAACAGGATCACGTCGACGCCCGAGACCATCCCGGCGATGATCTGGTCGGAGATGTCGGGGAAGGCCTCCTTGCACAGCTGGTAGAAGACGAGGTAGGCCGCGTAGCCGAGGTTCAGGAATTCGAAGTGGTACTGCCAGATGCGGTCCACGCTCTCGAGCAGCCGGTCGTAGGCGAGCAGCAGGGTGTGGCTCGATCCGACGCCGCGGCCCTCGGTGACGACCGCCTCGTCCTCGACCTCGGGCAGATCGGGGACCTCGAGGGACTCGATCCCGCGGATTTCCTTCTCGACCTTCTCCTGCCAGCGGCCATAGAGCTCGTCCCAGTTCTGAAAGTAGTGGCCGGCGCGCTTCTGGAACTCCTGCGCCCGACGGCCGATCTCCTCCTCGTCGGTGACCGGGTTCGCGCTCATGTAGACCCAGCCGTAGAGCACCCGATGGTCGATGCCGAGGGCGGGCGGGACCAGGAAGATGCGCGAGTTCGCTTGGCCGAGCGAGAGGTAGGGGGAGTCGGCAGTGACGAAGTCGAACGGGAACATCGGCTCCGGGAAGTGCATGCCGTCGCGGAACCAGCCCCGCACCTCCTCGCTTTCCCTGCGCTCCTCGCTGAACAGCGAGTAGTACGGGTACATCGACTCCCAGCCCTCGCAGCCCTGCGGCGCGGGGACCTCGAAGGGGCTCAGAAAGCCCCGGACGCCGGTCCCGGTAGCGGACATCTCGTGACCTCCTCCTCCGTGCTCTCCGTCCGGTCACGTTACGCCTCCGGCGAGGAGCCGATCAAGTCCCGATCCCTGTGCCTGTGAGAGGCAACGCCTATCATGAGCCCGTGGAGTTGCGACAGCTCACGTCCTTCGTCGCCGTCGCCGAGGAGCTCCACTTCCGGCGCGCCGCGGAGCGACTCCACTTGGCCCAGCCCAGCGTCAGCCAGCACATTCGGGGGCTGGAGGCCGAGCTCGGCGTGCGCCTCTTCGAGCGCAACCGCCGCGGCGCCGCCCTGACCGCCGCCGGCGATGCCCTGCTGCCGGAGGCGCGCGATCTTCTCGCCCGCGCCGAGGGGGCCGCCGCCATCGCGCGCTCGACCGGCATCGGCGAGCGGGGCCGGCTCCGGCTCAGCCTCACCCGCTCGCTCACCGGGGGGATCGCCGGCGCGATCGTCGCCGCCTACCGCCAGCGCTATCCGGAGGTGGAGCTGGAGCTGAGCGTCGGCAACACGATGCTCCACGTCGAGCAGCTGCTGGAGGGGGACATCGACGTGGGCTTCGTCCGGCCGCCGCTCGAGCAGCCCGGGCTGGACGAGCTGGTCCTCGGCCGTGAGCCGATGGTCTGCGTGCTGCCCAAGGGCCACCCCCTGGCGAAGCGCGGCCGGGTGCGGTCTGCCGACCTGCGCGACGAGCCGCTCGTCTGGTGGCCTGAGCACCACGGGCCCGGCGCTTGGCGGGAGGTCAGGCGCGAGGTCTATGGAGATCCGCCCTGGCCGCCGATCGATCGCATCGAGCCGGAGGAGGAGCGGATCGTCTCAGCGGTCGCCGAGGGTGCCGGCATCTCCTTCATCATGCTCGAGCGCTCGCGCAGCCTTAGGATCCCCGGCGCGATCTACCGTCGCTTCGCCCCTCCGGAGCCGACCATGGGCATAGCCCTCGCCTGGCGCAGCGGGGACTCGCTGCCGACGCTCCAGCGGGTCCGCGAGCTGGCGGCTGAGCTGGCTGAATAGCGCGTCCGACTACCGGCGGTCCACGACCCGCACGGCCTTGCCCTCGCTCCGCGGCACGCCGCCGGGCTCCACGATCGAGACCGGGATGCGGATACCCGTGTGGTCGTGGAGGAGGACCTCGAGGCGCTCGGTGAGTGCGGCGCGGTCGGTCTCGGCGGAGGCCGGCTCGCACTCGACGCCGATCTCGTCCATCTCCGCCGGGCGCTCGACGATCAGGCGGTAATGGGGCGCGACCTCCTCGACGCCGAGGAGCAGCGTCTCCACCGTGGACGGAAAGAGATTGACCCCGCGGATGATCAGCATGTCGTCGAGCCTCCCGCGCAGGGCCGTGATGCGGGCCATGGTGCGGCCGCAAGCGCACGGCTCGGTGGTCACCGAGGCGATGTCGCCCGTTCGGTACCGGATCAGGGGCTGGGCCTCCTTGAGCAGCGTGGTGAAGACGAGCTCCCCCTCCTCACCCTCGGCGAGCGGCTCGCCGGTCTCGGGATCCACGACCTCCGTCAGGAAGTGGTCCTCCTGGATGTGCAGACCGGAGCGCATCTCGAGGCACTCCGCCGCCACCCCCGGCCCGCACATCTCCGAGAGCCCGTAGGTGTTGACGGCCTTGATCCCGAGCTCGCGATCGAGCTCGGTCCGCATTTCCTCGGTCCACGGCTCCCCGCCGAACAGGCCGATCTCCAGGGCGAGGTCGTCCGGTTCGAGGCCCGCCTCGCGGACGGCCTGGGCGATGACCAATGCGTACGAGGGGGTGGCGCTGAGCGCCTGGCCCCCGAGGTCCGCGAGCAGCATTGCCTGCCGGGCGGTGAAGCCGCCCGATACCGGGATCACGGTCGCGCCGATCCGCTCGCCGCCGTAGTGGAAGCCGTGGCCTCCGGTGAAGAGGCCATAGCCGTTCGCGTTGTGGAGGACCATCCCGGGCCTAACGCCGGCCATCGTCATGCAGCGCGCCATCACCTCGGTCCAGGCGTCCAGGTCGGCGCGGGTGTAGCCCACCACCGTCGGCTTGCCGTGCGAGCCGCTGGAGGCGTGCAGCCGCACGACGTCCTTCCTCGGCACTGCGAGCAGGCCGAACGGGTAGTTGTCGCGCAGGTCGGACTTGCGGCTGAAGGGCAGGCGGGCGAGATCGTCAAGCGAGGCGATCTCCCGGGCGTCGCCGATACCGGCCTCGGCGAGCCGTGACGCGAACGGGGGCTGATGGTCGAGCGTGCGCGTGACCGTGGAGCGCAGCCGCTTGAGCTGGAGCTCCCGGAGCCGCTCGCGGGCGCCCGTCTCGACCGGGTCCCAGATCGCCTCAGACCTGGCGCTCGTGGGCATTCCAGTGCTCCTCGAGATTGCGGACCAGTGCCGGGCTCAGATGGCAGTAGGCCTGCTCTCTGGAGAAGGTCGCCATGTACTGCCGGAAGACATCGAGGGGCTCTTCGCCGACGCGCAGCGCCCGGCGATTGGCCGCGGCGTTGACCAGTCCGGAACTGGTCAGGGCGTCGATGCGAGCTTCGAGCGCCTCGTCGACCGCGTCGGGCTCGACGACCTCGTCGCAGAGCAGCTCCGCCGGCGGGACGCCTGCCTCGAACTCGCGTCCGGAGAGGATCGCCTGGCGGGCGAGGCGGTCGCCGACCGAGCGCGGCAGCCGGAGCGGCGAGGCGCCGGGGATGATCCCTTCCTTGCGGGCCGGGAGGAAGAGCTTGCAGCCGCGCCCCGCGATCACGTGGTCGACGACGTGGAGCAGTTGGCAGGCGCCGCCGATCGCGTAGATCTCGGCGGCGGCGACCCAGAGCTTCTCGGTCGTCTCCTCCAGCGCACCCGGGCGGAACTCGGCTCCGGAGAGCCCGCGGTAGATCTTGTTGACGTAGCCCAAGTCGCGGGTGATGAAGAAGACGAACGGCAGCAGCCCCTGGTACATCCGGGTCAGGTTGAGCCCCGCCCCGAAAATCCTCGATCCTTCGTAGCGAGGGTGATCGACCACGCCGCCGCGCAGCACCCCGACCTCGATCTCGGGGTCAAGCAGGATCAGGTCCACAGCGCACTCGGACGCCCCGAGCGTCGTGTCGTCCTCGGCGTTCAGATGGCGGGGGTTGCGCAGCTCGAGCACGCCGGCGCGGCCGCGGCGAGAGACGTGGACCGTGCCGAGGTCGGCGTTGCCGGTGGCGCGGAAGTCATCGATCTTCTCCAGCGCCTCGGTGGTGGGGCGGAGCATCGCCCAGACGAGGTGCGCGCCGGCGCGGGGAGACGCGAGGACGTGGGAGAGGAAGAGCCCCTGGGCGATCTCGAACCCCCGCTTGTCGGCCAGCTTGCGCTCCGCCTCCGCAGCCATCTCGGCCGGGCTCGGGACCAGGCCCGGGAAGCGCTCGGCGGCCGCCACGAGCAGCTCCTGGTCGCGGAGCGCCCTCGACATCCCGTCGGTGAGCTCCTCGTAGATCTCCTCGACGTTGGCGCGGAGGAACTCCTCGCGCCGCTCGTCCGTCCATTCGCTCGTCTCGGAACTAAGTGTCAGAAAACCTGACAATATCCCAGGGGAGCGTGAGTCGGGTGGACGAGATCGGATCCGTGCTGTGGACGCCGCCCGCCGATGCGCGCGCGACGACTCAGATCGGCCGCTACCTCACCTGGCTCAGCGAGACCCGCGGGGTCGACCACGCCGGCTACGACGAGCTCTGGCGCTGGTCGGTCGAGGACCTCGAGGGCTTCTGGGGGTCGCTCTGGGACTTCTTCGAGATCCACGCCCACACGCCGTACGAGCGCGTGCTCGGCTCGCGCGAGATGCCCGGCGCCGAGTGGTTCACCGGCTCGCGCCTCAATTACGCCGAGCACATGCTCGGCCGCGAGGACGACATCGGCCAAGTCGCGGTCCTCGCCCGCTCCCAGACCCGAGGGCCGATCGACCTCACCTTTGGCGATCTCCGCGAGCAGGTGGCGCGGGCGCGTGCCGGTCTGCAGCGCCTCGGCATCGGTCCGGGCGACCGCGTGGTCGCCTACCTGCCGAACATCCCGGAGACCCTGGTCGCCTTCCTCGCGACCGCGAGCCTCGGTGCGATCTGGGCCACCTGCGCGCCGGAGTTCGGGCCGCGCAGCGTGATCGACCGCTTCGGCCAGCTCGAGCCGAAGCTGCTGCTCGCGATCGCCGGCTACACCTACGGCGAGAAGCCCATCGATCGCCGGGGGGAGGTAGCAGAGGTCCGCGCCGCCCTGCCGAGCGTCGAGCGCGTCGTCCACGTCCCCTACGGCGGCGGGGCCGGCGACGCCCTCCCGGACGCGCTGGAGTGGGACCAGCTGCTCGCGGAGAGCGGGCCCCTCGAGTTCGACCCGGTCGACTTCGACCATCCTCTTTGCGTCCTCTTCTCATCCGGGACGACCAGCCTGCCGAAGGCGATCGTCCACCGTCACGGCGGGATCCTGATCGAGGCCTACAAGAACCACGGCCTGAGCTGGGACCTGCAGCCGGGGGACCGGCTGATGTGGTTCACGACGACCGCCTGGATGATGTGGAACGCGCTGGTCTCGACGCTCCTGCTGCGGGCGTCGATCGTGATGCTCGACGGAAACCCGATGTACCCGGACCTCTCCCATCAATGGCGGCTGGCGGAGGAGCTGCGGCCGACGCTGATGGGAGCCGTGCCGGCGTTCCTGATGGGCTGCCGGAAGGCGGGGGTCGAACCCCGGCAGTTCGATCTCTCCAGCATCCGCCAGCTCTGCGCGGCGGGCTCGCCCCTGCCCGCCGAGGGCTTCGACTGGGTGTACGAGCAGCTCGGGCCGGACGTGCTGCTCAACGTCGGCAGCGGCGGGACCGACGTCTGCACGGGCATGGTGCAGGGCTCACCGCTGCAGCCCGTCTACCGCGGGGAGATCGCGGGCTGCTGCCTGGCCGTCGACGTCGCCGCGTACGACGAGGACGCGCGGCCGGTCGTGGGCGAGCTTGGCGAGCTGGTGATCCGCTCGCCGATGCCGTCGATGCCGGTTGGCTTCTGGAACGACCCGGGCGACGAGCGCTACCGCGCCGCCTACTTCGAGCACTTCCCGGCCGTCTGGCGCCAAGGCGACTGGATCATGTTCACCGAGCGCGGCAGCTGCGTGATCACCGGGCGCTCGGACGCGACGCTCAACCGGGGCGGAGTGCGCCTCGGAACGGGCGAGGTCTACTCGGTGGTGGAGGGAATCGACGAGGTGCTGGAGAGCCTGGTGGTCCACATCGAGGACCCGGAGGGCGGGGCGGGGGAGCTGATCCTGTTCGTCGCCCTCGCCGACGACCTCGACCTCGACGACGACTTGCGCCGGCGGATCGCGACAGAGCTGCGCTCGACTCTCTCGCCGCGGCACGTGCCGGACACGATCGCCGCCGTGCCGGCGATTCCGAAGACCTTGACGATGAAGAAGCTCGAGCTGCCGGTGAAGCGAATCCTCCTCGGGGACCCTCCCGATAAGGTGGCGAGCCGGGACGCGCTCGCCGACCCGCATGCGCTCGACGCGTTCGTCGAGTTCGCGTCAGAGCAAGCAAACGAGCCGCAGGGCGAGGCCGCGCCCGAGCGCAAGCGCTACATCACCCGCTAGGACCCCCTCGCTCAGCCGCTCTCCGCGATCAGGCCGCTGAAGAAGTCGGTGTCGGCCGGCTGCAGCTGGCAGAGCTCGAGGTAGTGCCCGAGCATCGCCGTCGTGTCGACGTAGGCGAGGCGGGCCCGCTCGGGGATCAGGATCGTGTACTCGAAGCCCAGGCCGCGCTCGCCCAGCAGCCTCTCGACGTCGCGCCACGGCTCATCCCCGAGGGGAACGAGCGTCGCCAGGTGATGGAGGCCGAGCACCCCGCCATCCTTCGGGAGGAAGCGGCGGTAGAACTCGACCTCGCCGGCTACCGGCTCGATCAGCTCGATGATCAGCCCGCCGCGGGCACCCATCGCCACGCGCGGCACCCATTCCAGCTCCTCATCCCCCCGCTTGAAGGTCGCGCCCTCCACCGGCAGCTCCGTGGCGTTCTCGACGCCGAAGACCTCGCGCAGCTCCTGCATGCCCCGCTCGAGCTTGGGCGTCACGTAACAGACCTGCCAGATGTTGGCGAAGAGGTCGCCGAGCTCCTCGATCGGCCGGGGATCGGCGAACAGCTCGGAGGCGTGCCTGACCGTGCCGGGACTCATGCCGCCACCTCGATCCGGGCACGCCGGTCGAGCAGCTTCGCCAGCTCGTCGCGCCGGGAGAGCTGCGGGTGGTGGTCCGTGTGGAGCTCGACGACGTCGTCCACGCCGTCATCCTTCGCCATCCGGCGCTGCAGCGGGGGCGGGATGGAGCGATCCATCGTGCAGATCACGTAGGTCCGCGGGATCTCGCCGAACCGCCCGGCGAGGGAGACCGGCTGCGTGAAGGGCAGGATCGGCTGGCGCCCGTTCCGCTCGAGGGCCCACTCGATCACCTCTTCGGGGCAGGCCCGGTTAGCCTCACGCACGGTCGACTCCGGCAGTTCCCCGACGGGCGGCTCGCCGGAGACCATCACCGTCTCCTGCACCAAGTCGTCCGCCCCCTCGGGCAGCCCGGTGAGATCGATCAGGCTCTGGCCGTCGGCCGGCAGGAAGGCGGCGACGTAGACGAGGCGCCTGACACGCTCCGGGCGGCGGGCGGCCGCCTGGGAGATGACCATGCCTCCCATGCTGTTGGCGACCAGGATCGCCGGCTCGCCGCCGCGGTCGAGTGAGTCGCAGATTCGATCCGCGTAGGCCTCGAGCGTCACCTCCTCGACCGGGGTGGTGTCCTCGCCGGAGCCGGGCAGGTCCGGGGCCTGGACCGCGTGGCCGAGCTCCTCAAGGCGCTCGCGGAGCGGCTCCCAGATCCAGCTGCCGACGAAGGCGCCATGAACCAACACGAACCTCATGCGGGCACCTCCTGGCTGGCGAGCTGGTCGAGCGCGTCGACAAGCTCGTCGTGGGCGGAGAGCTGCGGGGTGTGATCGGTCTCGATCTCGATCACCGGGCTGACGCCGCGCTCACTGATCATCCGCCGCTGGAGCGCGGGCATGTTGGCCTGGTCCTGGGTGCAGTGGATGTAGCTGCGGGGGATGCTCTCGTACCCCTCGCTCAGCTTGGCGGGGTCCAGCATTGGGACCGCCGGCTGCGGCCTCCTCATCCGCGCTGCCCATTTCGCGACCTCTGGTGGCGCCAGGTTGTAGAAAGCGATGATCGTGTTCTCCTCCGAGAGCTCGGCGAGCGGTGGCTCACCGGAGACGACCATCGTCTTCTGGACGTGATCGCCCTCTCCCTCGGGGAGCTCCGTCAGCCCGACCAAGCTCTGGCCCTCCCCAGGGAGGAAGGCGGCGAGGTAGATCAGGGACGCGACCCGTCTCGGGCATTGGGACGCGGCCTGCGTGACGGCCATCCCGCCCATGCTGTGCCCGACCAGGACGGCCTGTTCGGGGCTCTTGCCGAGAACCTCGCAGATCCTCTCCGCGTAGAGATCGAGGTTGATCTCCTCGAGCGGCGTGTGGTCGTCTCCGGCGCCGGGCAGATCCAGCGTTTCCACGGTATGCCCCCTGGCCTCCAGGGGCTCGACCACCTTCTCCCAGATCCAGGCGCCGCCCCAGGCGCCGTGAACCAGAACGATCCTCGCCATCTCTCCTCCTCAGCTCATGGGGTCAGTACGACCTTGCCGTGCAGCCCGCCCGCCTCGACCAGCCTGTGTGCCTCGGCCGCCTCGGCGAGCGGCAGGGTGCGGTCGATCCTGGTGCGGAGCTTCCCCGCCACGACCTCGCCGACCAGGTTCCCCAGCGTCTCGCGATCGGGGTGGATGAGGAAGGACTCCTGGCGGATCCTCCGCTCCGGTGGCGCCTCGGGGGGCCTGCGGGTGCTGACGATCGCACCCCCATCCTCGACGCCGGAGAAGACCGCCTCCCCGAGCGGAACGGCGTCGAAGATCGCCGGGACCGAGTCGATCCCGGCAATCTCCGCGTCTCGAGGCAGCACCTCCTCCGCGCCCAGCTCGCGCGGCCAGTCCTCGTCGTCCCGCCCCGCCTGCGCGATCACGCGGTGTCCGGCCGCCTTCGCCAGCTGCACCGCGAAGCTGCCGACGCCGCCGCTCGCTCCCGTCACCAGCAGGTCGCATCCCTCGGGCGGATCGAGCAGCTCAAGCCCCTGGTGCGCGGTCACCGCGTTGAGGGGGATCGTCGCGGCCGTCCCGTAGTCGAGCCCGTCGGGCAGGGGCACCAGCCAGTCCGCGTCGAAGGCAACCGCCTCGGCGTAGGTGCCGACGGAGCCGCCTTGGTCGTACCACTGGACCATGCCCACGACGCGCTCGCCCTCTGAGAGATCCGTGACGCCCTCGCCGACCGAGGTCACCTTCCCGGCCAGGTCCCAACCCAGGACGAAGGGCGGATCGGGCGGCGTGTGGCGGCCGAGGCCCTGGCGCGCGCCGAGGTCGGTCGGGTTGACGTTGGCCGCCCTCACCCGGACAACCACCTGGCCGGGCCCCGGCTCGGGATCGGGGCGTTCAGCGACCTGGAGCACCTCGGGCTCGCCCAGCTCCGTCACCTCGACGACTCGCATCCGCCTCCCGCTCTAGGCCGTTCCGTTGGAATGGGGGAGGAGGACCGCGCGACCGGTGATGTCGCCCTCGCGCAGCCGGCCGAGCACCTCGTTCACGTCGTCCAGCGGGTGCGTCTCCGTCTTCAGCGTGATCCGCCCGGCCGCGTGCAGCTGGACCACCTCCCAGAGGTCTGTCCAGCTGCCGACCAGGTTCGCCACCAGGGCCTGCTCCTGGCTCACCACGGCGACCGAGGGCACGGTGATCGTCCCGCCGAAGCCGATCATCGAGTAGGTGCCCTGGAGCGCGAGCATGCCGAGCCCGTCGGCGTGGGTCTGGTCGGTGCCGACGAAGTCGAGGACGAGGTCGGCGCCGCGTCCCTGGCTCAGCTCCCACACGGCGTCCACCACGCCGTCCGAGTGGACCGCCCAGTCGGCCCCAAGCTCCTCGGCGAGCTCGCGCCTGCCCGGGTGCGGGTCGACCACGATCACGGTGCCGTTGCCCATCTCGCGCGCCAGCTGAAGCCCGATGTGGCCGACGCCGCCGGCGCCGAGCACCGCCGTGGTGCTGCCGGGCGTCATGAGGTGGGCGACCTTCTTGATTGCGTGGTAGGCCGTAATCCCGGCGTCGGAGTGCGGGGCCACGTCGACCGGCTCGACGCCCGGGGGCAGCGGAACGATCTCGCGCTCCCCGACGACGAGGTACTCGGTGAAGCCGCCGTCGAGGGTCAGCCCGGTGAACTGGTGGTGCTCGCAGTGCATGTCGCGGCCCCGCCGGCAGTTGACGCAGACGCCGCAGCTGTGCGGCGGATAGATCAGCACCGGATCGCCGACCTTGACGGTGGTGACGAGGTCTCCGACGGCGTCCACCCGGCCGCCGTTCTCATGCCCCAGCACCCGGGGGACGTCCATCCCCGCCGGACCCATCTCGCCGTCGATCGCGTGCAGGTCCGTCGAGCAGACCCCGGCGGCCTCGATCTTCACCCGCACCTGGTTGGGGCGGGTGATCTCGGGCTCCGGCCGGTCCTCCAGCTCGAGGGGTTGGTTGTACTCGTTCAGCACCGCAGCTTTCACGTTTCTCTCCTTGGGGTCGAAGCTCTGCGCGCGTCTAGCGGCCGACGGCGACCTTCGTCCCCCGCGCGCTCAGGTATCCGTTCGGGTCCTCGTCGAGGTGCTGCGCCAAGCGGTCGGCGAGGGCCATGATCGTCAGCGAGGGGTTGACCGACAGCGTCTTCGGGAACAGCGAGGCGTCGCCGACGAAGAGGCGCTTGGCGTCGTGCAACTCGCAGTGGGCATCGACCACCGATCGGGCGGGATCGGACCCCATCCGGCAGGTCCCCTGAACGTGGGTGCTGGCGGGACCAGTCCAGGCGACCCGCTTCGCGCCGGCGGCCTCCATCACCCTGCTGCCGAGGTCGATGCCCCTCTCCATCCGCTCCAGCTCGACCTGCTCGAAGTGGGCCTCGAAGCTCTCGCCGCCGTCCTCGCCGACGATCACGCGCCCGTTGTTCTCGTCGTTGGCGAGCACGAGGATCCCGTTCCAGTGGCGGTATTGGCGCACCGCCTCCACCAGCCGCTCTCCCCACATGGGCCCGTCTCCGTCCGAGATGCTGGTCGCGAACCCGATCGGGTCCTGGATCGTGGAGGCCTCGAGGACGAAGCCCCCATCCTCATCGCGCATGAATTCCATGCAGTGAGAGGTGATCGGGTAGACGCGGTGGGCGTCCTGGACCTCGTCGAAGAGGCCGAAGACGAAGGCTGCGGGATGGAGCCCCAGGTTGCGCCCGATCCATTCGCTGCTCGGTGAGTGGCCCGCCGCCTCGGGCAGCCCCGAGCGGATCAGGATCTGCGGCGTGTTGAGGGCGCCGGCCGCGATGACCACGGCGCCGGCCTCGATCGTGTGGAGCTCGCCCCCGGCGTCGGCGTACTCGACGCCCGTGGCCTCGAGCCCGCCGTTTCGTTCCTCGAGGATCACCCGTTCGACCGGGCACTCCGCGCGCAGGTCGAGCTTGCCGACCGCCGTCGCGTCGTGGATGTACGTGTTCATCGTGCTCTTGCCCGCGTTGGTCGGGCAGCCCTGCAGGCAGGACCCGCACTTCATGCAGTTGACGTCGGTGTAGGAGTCGACCGGCTCGAGCTCGTGACCGAGCGCGCGGAAGCCGGCGTCGATCGTCCTCACGCAGTCGGGCCAGTCGGCCCGCTCGCGAACGCCCAGCCTCCTCTCGACCCGCTCGTAATGCGGACCGAGTGTCTCGACGCCGAATTGCTTGCCGTCGTCGCCCAACAGGCCGCTCGCCTCGTGCCACTTCGCGAACTCGAAGTCGTGGGCGCGGAAGGAGACCTTGGTGTTCATCGTGGTAGTGCCGCCCACGCAGCGCCCGCCGAACATCGGCACCGCACCGCCGGCGCCACCGTCGACCATCGCCATCCGCAGCGGCCACCAGAAGTCGTGGGCGGCCTTCACCTCCCAGCGGACGAAGTCCGCGGCGGTCAGGTGCGGCCCGGCCTCCAGCAGGACGACGCTCCGGCCCCGCTCCGCGAGCTCGCCGGCGACCACTCCGCCGCCGGCGCCGGACCCGACCACCACGACGTCGCAGCGCTCGCTCATGTGCGAGGGCGCTCCGTAGGCGAAGCCGAGGAGCGACCCGTTTCAGGCTGGCCCAGGTAGGACCAGTCGTGGACGATCTGGCTGGCGAGCGGGAAGCGGAAGTCGATCTCCTCCCAGGCGCCCGGCCCCGCGGCGCCGGGAGCGACGAAGTCGCTGTAGAAGGCCTCGATCGCGAGGGCGCGAACCATCAGGAATTCCGGTGTCGCCGCTCGCTCGGCGAGCGCGTCGGTCCCTCCGCCGGCGACGTCGGACAGAGCGTCGATCGCCCCAAGCGCGGCCGCCCGGGTCCCCTCGTCGACCATGGCCAGCTTGGCGTCTACATAGACCGCGGGCTCGCACCGAGACGACCCGGGCACGATCACTTCGCAGAGAGCCGCCAGCGCGGAGGCGCCGCCCTCGTCCATGGTCAGCCAGCTCCGCTCCGCCACCCCCCGCACCCTATAGGTGTGGAGGCAATAAAACAAGCTATTTGACAGATACCGGCAGCGGCTCAGCGGGGCAGCTTCAACTCCCGCTCTCGAGCTCTAGCCGACCCTTCAGCCGACCTTGAGCACCGGCTTGATCACCGCGCCCGATTCCGCCTTGGCCGCCGCCTCGTTGATCTGATCGAAGTCGAAGGACTCGATCAGCCGATCCACGGGGAAGAGCCCCTTCCCCCACAGCGTGACCAGCTGAGGGATAAAGACGCTGGGCACGCTGTCGCCCTCGACGATGCCGCGAATCGTCCGGCCCCTGCTGACCAGGTCATTGACGTCGAAGGCGCCCTCGGTGCCGCCCGGAGGGGCGCCGATCACTCCGCAGACGCCAGCGGGAGCGAGGCACTGGATCGCCTGGGCGAGCGCCGCGGTGTTTCCGCTCATCTCGAGCGTGAACTCCGCTCCGTGGCCGGTGATCGTCATCACCTCCTCGACCGCATCGACCTTGCCCGCATCGAGGGCGTGGGTCAGGCCGAGCTCCTCGCCGAGCTTGAGGCGCTCGGGCTTAATGTCGACGCCGATGATCGTCTGGCAGCCGACCACCTTGGCGGCCATCACGGCCGACATGCCGACCCCACCCAGCCCGAACACGACGAGGCCGTCGCCCGGGGTGGGCCGCATCACGTTTATCACCGCGCCGGCCCCGGTCTGGATGCCGCAGCCGAAGGGGGCGAGCACCTCGAATGGAATGTCGCCGGGCGCATTGATCACGCTGCGCTGCGGGACCACGGCGTGCGTGGAGAACGAGGACTGACCGAAGAAGTGCGAGTGAACCTCCTCATCGTCCCTGGCGAGCGCGGTGGTGCCGTCGGGACGAACTGCGTCGAAGTTGCGCGCCCAGAAGTCGAGGCAGTACGCTGGCCGGCCACCCAGGCAGTTGGCGCAGGAACCGCAGGAGTTGAAGCTCAGACCCACCCGATCCCCCTCCGCGATTCCCTTGACCGCTGAGCCGACGCTCTCAACGACCCCCGCGCCCTCGTGCCCGAGGACAGCGGGCAGGGGCGTCGGCAGAAGGCCCTTGGCGACGGTCAGGTCGGTGTGGCAGATCCCGGTGGCCTCGATCTTGACCACGACCTCGTCAGGTCGCGGGTCTTCGAGCTCCAGTTGCTCCAGGGCAAAGTCTGCGCCGGCGCTTCCAGTCACCGCCGCAGTGATCGTCTCGCTCATCTCAATTTCCCTCCATGGGTTGATCGCGTGAGTCGCCGAGCGTCGTCTGCGCAGCGGCGCGAATCTCGTCCGCGCCCGGCAGGTAGGCGTCCTCTAGCGGGGGGCTGAGCGGGATTGGCTCGAAGGGGGCGCCGACCCGCTCGATGGGCGCGTCGAGGAAGTCGAACGCAGCCGACTGGACCTCGGCCGCGATCTCCGCGCCGAAGCCGCCATGCTCTACTGCCTCGTGGGCGACGACGAGGCGGTTGGTCTTCCGCACCGACTCCAGCACCGCGTCGAGGTCGAAGGGGACGAGGGTTCGCGGGTCGATCACCTCGGCCTCGATTCCGTCGGCGGCGAGGCGGTCGGCGGTCGCCAGCGCCTCGCCCACCATTCGCGAGAGGGCGACGATCGTCACGTCCCCTCCCTCGCGTGCTACGCGGGCGCTTCCGATGGGGACCGGCTCCGGCTTGTCCGGAACCTCCTCCTTGCGGAAGTAGAGGTTCTTGTGCTCGATGAAGACGACCGGATTTGGATCGGCGATGGAGCTCTGCAGCAGCCCGGCCGCATCCTCGGCGCGGCTCGGCATCACGACCTTGAGCCCGGGGATGTGGGTGAGCCAGGCCTCCAGGCTCTGCGAGTGCTGTGCCGCCCCGCGAGAGCCGGCGCCGCCCTGGGTGCGCAGCACCAGCGGGACGCGGAGTTGGCCGCCTGACATGAAGTGCGCCTTGGCCGCGGCGTTGACGAGCTGGTCGAGGGCGAGGGTGAGGAAGTCGATGAACATGATCTCCAGCACCGGCCGCTTGCCCGACTGCGCCGCGCCGATCGAGACGCCGCAGATCGCGGCCTCGCTGATCGGCGTGTTCAGGACCCGCTCGGTGCCGAACTCCTCGGCCAGCCCCGCCGTGGCCGTATACGGGCCTCCCTCGGCGACGTCCTCGCCGATCACGATCACGTCGTCGTCGGCTCGCATCGCCTCCGCGAGGGTCGCGTTCACCGCCTTGACGAAGGTGGTCTGGGCCATCAGGAAGCCTCGCCCTCGGCGTAGACGTGCTCGGCGGCGAGCTCGGGAGAGGGGAATGAGCTGGCGCGGCCGAACTCGACTGCCGCCTCCACCGCCTCGCGCGCGTCGGCCTCGGCCGCCGCGGCCTCGTCCTCGTCGAACCACCCGGCCTCGGCGGCGCGGCGCTGCAGCCGCATGATCGGGTCCTTCTGCTGCCACTCCTCGTCGGCGAGCGCCTCGCGGTACTGGGCCGGGTCGCCGACGTAGTGGCCGCTCAGCCTGTGGGTGAGGCATTCGAGCAGCAGCGGCCCCTCTCCCTTTCGCACCGTCTCGAGAAAGCGCCCGAAGGCGCTCCACACCGCGGCCACGTCGTTGCCGTCGACGGTCTCGCGGGTGAGCTCATAGGGAGCGACGACGTCGCTCACCCGCTCGACGTTCGTGTGCGCGGAGCGCGGCGTGAACTCGGCGAAGCCGTTGTTCTCGCAGACCAGGATCAGGGGCAGGCCCCAGAGCGTGGCGAGATTGACCGTCTCGTTGAAGTGGCCGGCCTGGACGGCGCCGTCGCCGAAGAAGACGACCGTCGCCTGGTCGCCGCCGTCGAGGTGGGTCGCCAGCGCGCTCCCGAGGGCGATCGGGATGTTGCCGCCGACCACGCCGGTCGCGCCGAGCAGGCCATGGCCTGTGTCCACGAGGTGCATCGAGCCGCCGAGGCCGTGGCAGAGGCCGTCGATGCGACCCATCAGCTCGGCCATCACCCGGTCGAGGGGGGCGCCCTTCGCGATCGCATGGCCGTGGGCTCGGTGCCCCGAGTAGACGATGTCGTCGGCGCGGAGCTGGCCGCAGACGCCGGCGGCCACCGACTCCTGGCCGAGGCTCAGGTGGATCAGGCCATGGACCTCGTCGGCCCGTTTCAGCTGGCCGACCCGCTCCTCGAAGACCCGGATCCGCCACATGGTTCGCAGCAGCCCGAGCGCGACCTCGCCCCCGAGCGCGGTGTCCTGCTTGGCGGCGGCGCGGGCCAAGCTACGCGGCGACGGCCTGAAACTGGGACATCGTCGCCTCGAACGCGTGCCGGTACATCTCATCGATCGGCTCGGCCCGGAGCTCGTCGGAGAGCACCTCGATGCCCCAGGCGTCGTCGTAGCCGGCGTCCTGCGCCGCCCGGATGTAGCCTCGGATGTCGAACTCGCCCTCGCCCGGCAGCTTCCGGAACCTGGTGGTCTCCTCGATGTGGTCCTCCATCCACTCGAGCTTCCCGTCGCTGAGCTCGACCCAGGTCAGGTAGGGGAGCGAGATTCGCTTCAGGTCGTCCGGGGCGATTCCGAGCTT
Organism: uncultured Solirubrobacterales bacterium; assembly: GCA_963728755.1. Classification (GTDB taxonomy): domain Bacteria; phylum Actinomycetota; class Thermoleophilia; order Solirubrobacterales; family 70-9; genus DASUPK01. Next base: position 57,892 of record CAVSLI010000020.1, read on the forward strand.
CGCCATGTGCCAGGTGTCGATCACCAGGCCGCCGTTCTTCGCGCCGGCGCCCTCGACCACCTTCAGGGCGGCGTCCAGGCTGTCGACGTTGACGTCGAAGGGCATGAACTCGTAGGCGATCACCGCATCGGTCCGCTCAGCCGCGTGGGCGCAGAGCTCGGCGTAGCGCTCGGTGAGCTTGTCGAGCTCGCAGGGCACGCCGGGGATGTTGCCGACCTTGACGTGGTGGGCACCGAGGGCTCCGGCCGCCTCGAGCAGGAGATCGCGGAGTTCGTCCGACTCCTTGCGGCCCTCCGTCCCCTCGTCCTCGAAGAACCCCCAGATGAACTCGAGCTCGAGGTACTTCAAGCCGTTGTCGTCCATTTGCTTCTCGATGTCCGCGTGGCTTCGCGTCTCGAGCTGATGGGCGAGGTCGGCGTGCCAGATGCCGATCCCCTTCATCCCGGCCTTGGCGGCCTCCGAGCAGCGATCGGCGAAGTCGAAGTTGCTCCACTCCTGACCCTGGTGCGGCTGGGTCGGGCCGGCGGTCGTCCAGTAGGCCCCCATCAGCTCGACCCCGTTGTCGATTGCCATCCTCACTCCTCCTTGTCGCCCTCGGCGGGCATCACGTTGATCTCGATCTTGACCCCGTTCGGGTCTTCGAAGAACAGCTGGCGCATCCCGATTCCAGGGACCGTGTTGTGCCTCGGCTCGATCCCGGTGCGCTCGAGCCGCGCCACGGCCTCCTCGTGGTCGTCGCCGGCGAAGGCGAGATGGTCCAAAGCGCCGGTGCCCTCGGCGGGGGGCGAGGCGGGAATCCCGGTGTTCTCAGAGTGCGCCGTATAGGCGGCGCGGTCGGCGACGTGGACGCAGGCCACCCCCTCGACATAGAGCCAGTAGCCCGGGAACTCCAGCGGCGGGCGGGCGCCCACCTCGAGGCCGACGGCGTCGCGGTAGAAATCGCGCGTAGCCTCGATGTCCTCGGTCAGCACGAGGACGTGCTCCATCTTCCTCAGCGGCATCTCGGGATCACCGCCGAGCCTCGCGTTAGGCGGCCGCGGCGGGGACTTCGCCGACGACCTGCCGCGCGGCGGAGACGATCTTCTCCGCGGTGGGGGAGATGTACTCCTCCTGGATCTGGTTGGCGGCCACCGGCGCATCCGTTCGGGCCACCCGCGCGACGGAAGCCTTCAGCGAATCGAGCCCCTTCTCGCTCACCATCGCCGCGATCTCCGAGGCGACGCCGCAGTGCATGCGGCCCTCGTCAGCGACGATCAGCCGCCCCGTCTTGGCGACCGAGTCGAGGATCGTTTTCTCGTCGAGCGGGACCAGCGTTCGCAGGTCGACCACCTCGGCGTTGATGCCCTCCCCCGCAAGCTCCTCCGCCGCGCCCAGCGCGATCGAGGTCATCATCGAGCAGGCGACGATGGTCACGTCCGGGCCCTCGCGCGCGACGTTCGCCTGACCGAAGGGGATCTCGAAGTCGCCGTCCGGAACGTCATCCTCGGCCCCGTAGCCGAACGCGTGGGTGAGCACGATCGTGGGATTGTCCGACTTGATCGCCGTGGTCAGCAGTCCCTTGACCTCCTTGGCCCCGGAGGGCGCGGCGATCTCGATCCCAGGCAGATTCCAGTACATCCCGAACGGGCTCTCCGAGTGCTGCGCGCCGCCACCGTGCAGCAGGCCGTGGCTGATGTGCAGCGTGACCGGGCAGCTGATGGTGCCGCCCGAGGAAGTCCGGGCAGTCGAGATCTCGTTGGCGATCGAGGAGATCGCGGGATAGGTGAACGAGGCGAGCCCCAGGTGGGCGAACATCCGGTGCCCGACCATCGCGGCTCCCGCGGCCATCGCCGTGTAGGAGGCCTCCGAGCACGGAGGGAACAGGATCCGGTCGCCGTAGCGCTTCTGGAACGGCTCGAATTGCATGCCCTCCGGGCCGATTCCAAGGACCTCATTGCCCATGACGACGAAGTTCGGGTCCGACTCCATGAAGTTGCTCAGGACATCGAGCATCGCGTCCGCGTAGTTCTTGGTTGGCATGGATTCTCCTTAAGCGAAGACGTGTTCGAGCGCGGACTCGGGACTGGGGCGGGGGCTCTCGAGCGCGAAGTCGCGCGCCTCGGCGATGCGCGCCTTCTGCGCCTCGTCCATCTCGGTCAGCTCGTCCTGGCTGATCTCATCCGAGCCCAGCAGGTTGCGCGCGTAGATCAGAACCGGGTCGTGATCGCGGTACCAGTCCGCGTGCTCGCCCTTGATGTTTGCGTCGTCCCAGGCCATCGAGATGTCGAGCTCGCCGGTGACGACCTCGGGCCAGAGGGGTTGGCTGCCCGCCCAGCGGTCGGTCACCGCGTGCAGGAAGAAGGGACCCTTCCGCCCCCGGCAATGCTCGACCGCCTTGGCCGCGACCTCGTTGACTGCCTCGAGGTCGCGGCCGTCGACGGTCTCGACCGGAATCCCGAACGTCTTCGGGATCGTGGTCAGGTCCTCGACCGCCGACACCGAGGTGGGGAAGCCACCACCGGCCGAACCCAGCGCTCCGGGGCTGTTGTTCTCGCAGACGAACAGCACTGGCAGCTCGTAGAGCGCCGCGAGGTTGAGAGCCTCGTAGGCGATCCCCTCCTCGAGGGCGCCGTCGCCGAAGAGGCCGACCGCGATCGCGTCGCCGCCCTCCTGCTTGAGCGCGAAGGCCGCGCCGTTGGCGAGCGAGATGCTGCCGCCGACGATCGACGAGGTCGAGATGAAGCCGAGCCCGGGATCGCTCAGGTGGAGGGTGCCGCCCGCGCCTCTGTTCAGCCCGGTCTCGCGGCCGAGGATCTCGGCGAGCGCCTTCTTCGGATCGGACCCGCGGGCGATCAGGTGGCCGTGGTTGCGGTGGTGGGTGGCGAGTTTGTCGTCCGGCCCGAGTGCCTCCATCAGGCCCACCCCGGTCGACTCCTGGCCGATGTAGAGGTGGTAATGCGTCATGAAGGCTTGGTCCTCGTGGAACAGCCTGTCGACCGCTTCCTCGAACCGGCGGATCAGCATCATCCGCTCCAGGGCGCTCAGGCGGCGGTCCACCTCCCAGCTCTCCGTCACCTCTCCCGCTCACCTCCGTTGGTGCTGGCCCGCGACAGGTAGGCCGACTGGAGCAGCTCAGGCTTCTCCTTCAACTCGCTCGCCTCTCCCGAGAACTCGATCGTGCCGTGGCCCATCACGTAGGCCCCCCGCGCCAGGCCGAGGGCGATCGTCGCGAACTGCTCGATCAGCAGCACGCCGATGCCCTCCTCGGCCAGCTTCTGGATCCTCGGGATCAGCCGCTTGACGACCACGGGGGCGAGCCCCAGCGAGAGCTCGTCGATCAGCACGAACTTCGGCTTGGAGACGAGCGCCTGGGCGAGCACGAGCATCTGCTGCTCGCCGCCGGAGAGCGAGCGCGCCTGGAGGTCGAGCCGCTGCTTGAGCTCGGGGAACGTCTCCAGCGCGTACTCGACGCCGGCGTCCGCTTCACCGCGGGGCAGCGCATAGGTCGCCACCCGGAGGTTGTCCTTGAGGCTGAGATCGGAGAGCAGCCGGCGGCCCTCCGGGACGACGGCAACCCCCGCTGCGCGGATCTTCTCCGGCCGCCGATGGCTCAGGTCGGTCCCGTTCAGCTTCACCGATCCCTTTTCGGGTCGCAGGACGCCGCTGACCGCGAGCACCAGGCTGGACTTGCCGGCGCCGTTCGGCCCCAGCAGCGCCGTGACCTCGCCGGGGTCGATCCGCAGCGAGACATCTCGCACCACCGGGCGACCACCCCGGGCGACGGTCAGGTTTTCGAGAGTGAGCACGTCCCCCTTCTTGGAGCTCGCGGCGGTGGCCTGCTTCTCGGTCGGCTTCTCGGCGGCGGTGCTCATACGTCCTCCGCCCCCAGGTAGGCGCGGATCACGTGCTCGTTGCCCAGCACTTCGTCCGTCGGCCCGCTGGCGATGAGCTTGCCGAAGTCGAGCACCGAGGTGAGCTCGCAGCACGAGGAGACCAGGTTCATGTCGTGGTCCACCAGGATCACCAGGGCGCCGATCTCCTCCGGGATCCTGCGGATCACGCTGCCCATGTGCTCGGTCTCCTCGTCGGGGAGCCCGGCAGCTGGCTCATCGAGGAGCACGGCGCGCGGTTTGCCGACCACCGCGCGGGCGATCTCGACGAGTCGCCGCTCACGTGCTCCGAGCGTGCCCACCTTCGTGTTCGGGTCCAAGCCCCCGAGCCCGACGAACTGCAGCGCTCCGAGCACATCCTCGCGCCGGGACGAGCCGCCGTTGCGGGTCGAGTGCTCCTCGACCATGGCGACGTTGTCGTAGAGGGAGAGCTCCTCGATCGCCTGCTCGGTCTGGAAGGTCCGCCGCAGGCCCCAGCGCGCCCGGCGGTAGTCCGGCATCGCGAGCAGGTTCTCGTCGAAGGCCGTGACGGCGCCGCCCGAGGGCTTGACGAACCCGCTGAGGACGTTGAAGAAGGTGGTCTTGCCTGCGCCGTTCGGGCCGATCAGGCCGCAGGTCCCGCCGGGGAACGTGACGGTCATCTGGTCGATCGGCTTGACGCCGCCGAACCGGACCTCGAGGTTCTCGACCTTGATCACTCCGACCCCGCCGTCCCGGCCGGCCGCGCCCCCGGGCTGCCGACAAGTCTCCAGAGGAAGCGTCCGAGCCTCGCCATGTCCTTCGGGAACTGGTCGACCAGGCCGGCCGGCGCCGTGGTCAGCACCTGGATCACGCCGAGGCCGAAGATGATCGTCAGAAGATCGGCTGGCAGCCCCCAGTTGTCGAGCAGCGCGGGCAGCAGCTTGATCAGGATGCCGGCGACGACCGCGCCCCAGAGGCTGTAGATCCCGCCCATCAGGACGACCGCGAGCAGGATGATCGAGTCCTGGGTCGGGAAGGTGAGGTTGTAGAGGGTGCCCGAGCTGCTGGCCAGCAGCGCGCCCGCGATCCCGGTCATGAACGAGGCGAGCGCGAAGGCCCACATCTTGTAGAAGCTGATGTTGACTCCGGCGGCGAGCGCGGCCGGCTCTGACTGGCGGATCGTCGCCCAGGCTCGGCCCGGCTTGCCGCGCACGTGCCAGAGGGCAAGAGCGAACATCAGCGCCGCCCAGATCAACGTGTAGCGGAAGTAAGCGTGCTCGCCCGTGGCGATGCTCGGGCGCCGGATCTCGTGAGCGCCGGTCGTCGCGTCGGTGTGGCCGAGGAAGCCGCCGCCGCCGTTGGGGAAGTCGGTCGCCGCCAGGACGACCGTGATCGCGCCCGCCAGCATCAGGGTGATCAGCGCCAGGTAGAGGCCACTGACGCGCAGCGCGGGCAGCCCGATCAGCGAGCCGAGGACCATCGTGATCAGCCCGGTCATGATCGTCACGACCGGGAAGGGCAGGCCGGTGGCGAACAGCAGCCGCGCCCCGACCCAGGCGCCCAGTGCCAGGACGGCCACCTGGCCGAGCGAGACGAGGCCGACGCGGCCCATCAGCAGGCCGAGGCCGAGGGCGACGATCGTGTAGATCACGACCGAGGTCGCCACGTCCGTCCAGTAGGCGCTCAGCATTCCGGGCAGGACCAGGAAGACGAAGGCGAACAGGGCGGCGATCACCGCGACGCGAATCCGCTCACCTGTCTCGAGGCGAAGTATCGGCCCGAGCCCGCGATCGACCAGGCTCGGCTTGGCCGCTTCGGCGGCGTCCGCCGTCTTGGTCGCCTCAGCCTCGGCCATTGCCAAGTCCGGTCCCGGTGAACGAGATCTCGCGCTTGCGAGAGATCACCAGCAGCGCGATGGTCGCCAGCACGAAGGGCGCCATGTTGCGGTACTCCGAGATCGAGGTGATCGGCGTAGCCAGCGCGCTGACCAGCCCCACGACGAGTGCCGCGAAGAAGGTGACGACCAGCGATCTCAGCCGCGCGATCAGGGCGGCCGCCAGGGATGAGATCACCAGGAAGGTCAGGCTGACCGCGTCGAGACCGACCAGGTCCGAGAGCAGCAGCCCCGAGACCCCCGAGAGGATCCCGGAGACGAGCCAGGCCTGCGCTTCGACCCAGCGCACGGGGACGCCGAGCGTCGCGGTGATCTCGCGATCGTTTGCAAGTCCCCGCATCGCCGTGCCGAGCTTCGTGTACTGAAGGAAGGCAGCCGTACCGAAGACGACCACCACCCCCAGCCCGAAGGCGACCACCTGCGTCCAGGTGACGGCAACCTGGCCGACGTCGAAGGCGTGGGTCGAGGTCGGCAGAACCTGCGAGCGGGCCTTGTCGCTCCAGATCCACGACATGGTCCCGAGCAGGATCAGCGCCAGGCCCAGAGTCGCGGTCGCCTTCACCAGGGCATCTCGGCGGGCCAGCGCCGGGCCCAGAAGAACCCCGTAGAGCAGCGTCACGCCGGCGGCGAAGAGAACGGCCACCCCGTATGACGGCCATTCGGGCCACAGGGAGTTGTTGATCAGGTCCCAGGCGATCAGGGCGGACATCGCCCCGACCGCGCCGAAGGCCAGGTTCAACACTCCCGTGGTCCGGTAGAGAACCACCATCCCGGCCCCCGACAGGGCGTACACCCCGCCGAGGGCCAGGCCGGTGACGATGAAGGGCTGGAAGTCGTGTCCAACTAGGCATTAGTGACTCAGCCCCCTGATCAACCTGCTCCGCCGGTCAGGCTCGGATCCGCCTCCTCGATCTGGCGGACCTTCGCGATGTCCGGCTCGTCCTCGCTGATCTCGAAGCAATCCTCCTTGATCACCATTTTGCCCTGCTTGGGCGTGCTGGTCCAGTCGACATTGTTCGGGATGTGCAGCGGCGCATGCCCGGTGTACCAGGGCCGGCAGAGGATGTCGGTCTTCTGGTTCTTCAGGTTGAACACGGCTTGACTCACGCTTTGCAGCGTGTAGTCGCCCTTGACCGTCTCCAGCGCGTTGGTCATGAACTCGCCCATCAGGTAACCCATCTGGCTGAAGCTGCCCAGGCCGCCGGTCACGTCCTGGCCGTACTTGGCAATCACCGACCGGTAGAGCTCCGAGTCGGGACCGTCGAAGTCGGTCACGTTGAGCTCGGCGTTGACGAGCAGCTTGTCGTCCCACTCCGTCCCCAGCGCCTGCGCGACGAAATCGGTGTTGCACGGCGTCGAGCAGCCCCACGCCTTGACTCTGTCCGCAAGGCCCTGCTGCTGCGCGGCCTGCAGGATCTTCAGCGCCTCGGGCGGCGTGAAGTTGAGGATCACTCCGCCGTTCGAGCCGGCCTGCTGGGTCAGCTTGACCGCGACCGAGTTCGCGTCCTGAATCGGGACGTTCTCGGTGTTCTACTGGATCGGGATCCCGGCCGCCTCGGCGACGATCTTCGGGCCGGCCGCGATGTAGCCCGTGCCCGGCACGTTCGACTGGGCGAACGCGATCTTGTCGACGTCCTGCCGGATCACGGCCTGTGTGGCGCCGTCCGAGCTGTAGCGCGGGCCCATGTTCACCGGGGCGCTGTTCGGCGTCGACCAGCACGACGGGCGCGATACCCGCGTTCATGACGGCGATGCCCTTCGACTCGTAGTAGCTGTGGTTGACGTCGCACTCGATCAGGCTGAAGCCGCCGGTCATGCCGAGGACGCCATCCGTCTCGACCAGCTTGCGCGCAAGCGCGGCGTCCTGGGCCGGATCGGTCTGCTCCGTCTCATAGATGTACTGGATCGGATGGCCGTTGACGCCGCCGTTGGCGTTGACGCAGTCGAAATACGCCTTCGCGGCCAAGACCCCATCGGTGAAGTCCGTACCGGGCTGCTTGGTGGCGATGCGCACCGATCTTGATCGGACTGCCCGTCGCCTTCTGGCCGTTGCCGTTGCCGCACTTCGGGTTGTCAACGACGGATCCAGCGTTGCTTTCCTTGTTGCCGCTGCCGCCGCAGGCGGCGACGAACAGCGAGAGCCCGGCCGCGACCACGATCAGCGTGGTGACGGATCGCCCTCTCTTCGAGCCGAAGAACCTCTTCACCGATCTCTCCTCCTCTGGTAGCGGCCATCGGTCGGTTCCGGCGGCCGTCGCGGGATCCTATAACAAGAAAGTCATTGCGTTTGGTTTGTTTTCTATTAGCTGTCCGCGCCCAATCCGAGCAGGCGGGCGGCGTTCTCCTTGAGGATCAGAGGCTTCACCTCGTCGTCTATCTCGAGCCGCTCGAAGTCCGCCAGCCAGCGCTCGGGCTTGATCATCGGGTAGTCCGAGCCGAACAGAACCTGTCGCTTGAGCAGGGTGTTCGCGTAGCGGATGAGCTGGGGCGGGAAGTACTTGGGGGACCAGCCCGAGAGGTCGATGTAGACCTCGGGCTTGTGCATCGCGATCGAGATCGCTTCGTCCTGCCAGGGGAAGGAGGGGTGGGCGAGCACGATCGAGAGAGCGGGGAAGTCGGCGGCGACGTCGTCCACGTGGATGGGATTCGAGTACTTGAGGCGCACCCCGCCGCCGCCGGGCAGGCCAGAGCCGATGCCGCTGTGCCCCGTGTGAAAGAGGGCCGGCAGCCCGGCCTCCGCGATCACCTCGTACAGCGGATAGGCGGCGCGGTCGTTCGGGAAGAACGCCTGCAGGTTCGGGTGGAACTTGAACCCTCGGACGTCGTGCTCGTCGATCAGCCGGCGGGCCCTTTCGACGGCGTCGGGCCGGGCCGGATCGACGCTCGCGAAGGGGATGAGGACGTCGGAATACCTGGCCGCCCCCTCAAGCACCTCCTCGTTAGGCACCGGCGGCCGGCCCGACTGGGACTCCCAGTCCACCGTGAACACCACTGCGGCCATCTCCCGCTCGCGGTAGTACGTGCCGACATCATCAATGGTGGGGGTGCCCCCGCCGTCGCGGAAGTACTTCTGAGACGCCTCGCGCAGCTTCGGCGGAATCGGGTCGTGCCCGTCGGCCGAGACCTCGACGTGCGTGTGCACGTCGATCGCCTTGACCTTGTCGAGATCGATCACGTTCCTCCGCCGGCCGAGGCCAGTTCGGCGAGGCCGTCCTTGAGAACCACATCGCCGGCGCCATCGGTGGCGTCGAAGCGGATGGCGCCGTCCCGCGGCGGCCGGACGCGAGTGGTGAGCGCGTCGCCGGGGGCCATCGGCCTGGAGAACCGCACCGCCAGGCGCCGGACCGCGGCGGGATCGTCGATTTCCTGCGAGTCGAGCACGGCCCGTCCCGCGAAGGCCATCAGGCAGAGGCCGTGGACGATGATTCCCGGCAGGCCCGCCGCCCGGGCGACCTCGTCGTCCAGGTGGAATGCATTGTGGTCGCCCGACGCCTCGGCATAGCGCCGCGTCTGGTCCTCGGTGGTCGGAAACGTGGGGCTGGCGATCGGCTCGACGCCGGCGAGCTCATCGGGCATCCGGTGCTGAGGCGCCTCCTCACCGCCGCCGGTGCCGCCCGTGATGCCGCGATAGAACTCGGTCACGTACTGCTCGTTCAGCAGCCGGTCGTCGGCGTCGCGGCTCTCCGTCTTCAGCACCACTGTGGTGCCCGATTCCTTCACGTGGACCCCGACGGCCGTCGCGCGCGAGCGCACCGTCATCCCGGCCTGGATCGGGGTCGAGATCCTGATGTCCTGGTCGCCGTGCACCACACGCGGCCGCGCCTCCTCGGGCGCGACCGCTCTCGCCGCCTCCTGAAGCACGTCCCAGACCGGGACGATCGAGAAGACGGGGGTGGCGATCCTGCCCTCCAGCGCGAGCGGCGCAGTCTCGTCCGTGGCCATGGCATAGGCGCTGAGCGCGTCCTTGCTCACCGACATCGCGCGGCCCGGAGCCCACTGCCCCAGCACATCCAGCTTGAACTGCACGGCTCTCCTTATATAGGGGGAAGGTGTGGCTGGGGACCTAGAACGGGTAGCTCGCCGGCTCCGGCTGTTCGGTGATCCAGCGCACCTCCGTGAACTCCTCGACGCTGAAGTGGCCGCCGAAACGGCCCCCGTTGCCGGAGGCGCCCCGGCCGCCGAACGGCGCCAGAGGGTCGTCGTAGACCGTGGAGTCCATGATGTGGACCAGTCCGGTGTCGAGCTTGTCCGCCAGCTCACGGCCGCGGTCGTGCGAGGACGTGTAGACCGCGCCGGAGAGCCCGTACTCGGTGTCGTTGGCGATCTCGACCGCCTCGTCCTCGGACGAGAAGGTCATCACCGGAGCGACCGGCCCGAAGATCTCCTCGTTCCAGGCGCGCATGTCACGGGTGACCTTGGCGAGCACCGTTGGGGGGAAGTAGGGCGGATCGCCCTTGCCGCCGACCTTCAGGTCGGCCCCCGCCTTGACGGCCTCGTCGACGATCTCCTGAACGCGGTCGATCTGGCGCCGGCTGATGATCGGGCCCAGCGCGACCTCCTCGGAGCCCGGGTCGCCGACGGGGAGCCGGGCCGCGCGCTCGGCCAGGGTCGAGATGTACTGGGCCGCGATCGACTCGTGGACCAGGTGCCGACCCGAGGCCATGCAGATCTGGCCCTGGTGGAAGAAGGTCCCGAACGCGCCGCAGGACGTCGCCTTCTCGATGTCGGCGTCGTCGAGGACGATGAACGAGCTCTTGCCGCCGAGCTCGAGGGCGACTCGCTTCAGGTTTCCGCCCGCGAGCGCGCCGACGGCGCGGCCCGCGCGGGTGGATCCGGTGAAGGAGACCATCCGCACCTCCGGTGCCTCGCAAATCGCCTCGCCCGGCTCGACGCCGCCGGGGAGAACCTGGAAGACGTTCTCCGGGAAGCCGGCCTCCTCGAGGGCGCGGGCGAAAACGAGCCCGCCGCAGACCGGGGTGTGCGGATCGCACTTGAGGAGGACGGTGTTGCCGAGCGCCAGCGCCGGCGCCACGGAGCGCATCGAGAGGATCATCGGGAAGTTCCACGGCGCGATCACGCCGACCACACCACCGGAAGCCGCTTCGCCATGCTGATTCGGCCCTGCTCGTTCGGGAGCACCTCGCCGACCGGCATGGAGGTCAGCGCCGCAGCCGCGCGCAGCTCCTTCTCAGCCTCCCCGACCTCAAAGGCCGCCTTCTGGGGAACGCCACCGCCCTCGTGGACGAGCCACCACTCGCATTCCTCGCGCGCGTTCTCGAGCGCGTCCGCGGCGGCCTGGAGGAGAGCAGCCCGCTGGGGGCCGGGCGTGGCGGCCCAGCCGGACTGCGCCTCGGCGGCGAGCTTCGAGGCCCGGAGGACGTCATCTCTGCCGGCGCTGCCGACCGAGGCCAGGTGCTCGCCCGTCGCCGGATTGTGGACCTCGACCCGCTCGCTCGTCTGCTGCCAGCCGCCGCTGAAGATCTTGCCGTCAAGAACCTCCTCGGTGATCAGGGTTCCCGTGCGGCCGCCCGTCTGGGTTGCAACCTCCATCTGCTCCTCCTCTCATGCCCGTCTTCCGTAACCGGCGTTGCGCGGTGTATCTTGCCTCACCCGGAGTCTGTATGCAATACAAGAGGAGAGGACGCCGGTGGAGGCGAGATGTGTTGGGTTGAGAGGGTCGTGAACCGCGTTTCTGCATACAAAAGATGCGCCGGTGGCCGCTAGCGACGAGACGCGCAGGGCCGTCGAGAGCGCCGACGGCGAGCCCACCTCGCAGACGACCCTCGCGCTGCTCAGCCTCCGCGACCTGCTCTTGAGCGGCGAGTTCCCGCCCGGCACCCGGATGTCGGAGCTGCCGCTGGTGGAGCGCCTCGGCGTCTCCCGGACGCCGCTTCGCCTCGCCCTCGCGACCCTGGAGCACGAAGGCCTGCTCGAGAACCTGAAGGGGGGCGGCTACGCCGTCCGCGAGTTCACGATGGATGAGATCCGCGACGCGATCGAGCTCCGCGGAGTCCTGGAGGGAACCGCGGCGCGCTTCGCGGCGGAACGAGGGGCGACCGGGGACCAGCTGGATCGGATGCGAGCCCTCTGCGCCGAGATGGATCCGCTCGTCCATCGCTCGGACGTCGACTCGTTCTGGCAGTACGTCGAGTGCAACCGGGCCTTCCACGCGCTCCTCCTGGAGTCGGCGGCGAGCCCGGTCCTCGAGCGGGCGCTCGAGCGGATCGTCGCACTGCCCTTCGCCTCGCCGAGCGCGCTGGTTCAGGGGCAGGCCGAGCTTC
>CAVSLI010000021.1:0-13608 GCA_963728755.1 uncultured Solirubrobacterales bacterium
GTCGGAACAGGATGTGGAGACGGTCCGCGGCGGCTATGACGCCTTCAACAGCGGCAACCCGCAGGGTGTGCTGGAGCGCCTCGACGAAGAGGTCGAGTGGACCGAGCCGGGCGGCGGCAACGCCCCATCCGGGACCTTCCGCGGCCCGCAGAGCGTCGGCGACGAGGTGTTCCCGGCCGTCGGCGAGTACTTCGACGAGTTCAGGGCCGAGCCGGAGAACTTCGACGACCAGGGCGACACGATCGTCGTCACCGGTCAGTTCAAGGGCAAGGCCAAGAGCGGCGCGGAGCTCGACGCCGCCTTCGAGCACGTCTAGGTGATGAAGGACGGCAAGATCGCCAGCCTGGAGAACAAGGTCGACCAGGAGGCCTGGACGGCCGCCTGGAGCTAGACCAAACGCAAGCAGAGGAGAGGGGCCGGCATACCTAGTTGCCGGGCCACCTCCCCTGCTGCGTGCCTCAAAAGCAAGAACGCGTAGCGCATCCGTGCTGGTCTCGGGAGCCCGTCCATGGATCCCGTTGAGGTACGCCGTCTCCTTTTGCCCACTCAGCGGCCATTTATGCGGTCGCGTGGCTGCTTAGCCGCCGATTGCCGATCAACCCGGTTGGGTAGGGTGGCGGCGATGGAGTTCCGCAGGCTCGGCGACTCGGACCTCGAGGTCTCGGAGATCTCGCTCGGCTCCTGGCTCACCTACTCGGGTGGGGTGGAGCGCGAGCAGACCGAGGCCTGCACCACGCGCCGCCTTCGAGGTCGGCATCAACTTCTTCGATACCGCCAACATCTACGGTGTCGGCGCGGCAGAGACGGCCTGGGGCGAGATCCTCAAGAACTTCAGGCGCGAGGAGTTCATCCTCGCCACCAAGCTCTTCTTCCCGATGGACGAGGACAGCGGCGGCCTCTCCCGCGAGCAGGTCCACAAGCAGATCGACGCGTCGCTCGAGCGGCTGCAGACCGACTACGTCGACCTCTACCAGTGCCACCGCCCCGACCCCGACACCCCGATCGAGGAGACAATGGAGGCTCTCACCGAGGTCGTCGAGGCCGGCAAGGCTCGCGAGATCGGCTTCTCCGAGTGGACCGTCGAGCAGATCGAGTCCTCGCTCGAGGTGCCGAACACGAAGAAATTCGTCTCCTCCCAGCCGCAGTACAACATGATCTGGCGTGCCCCCGAGGCCGAGCTGATCCCGTTCTGCGAAGAGCACGGCATCTCGCAGATCGTCTGGTCGCCGCTGGCGCAGGGGGTGCTCACCGGCAAGTACAGCCCGGGCGAGCCGCCGCCCGAGGACTCGCGCGCGGCTTCGGAGGAGATGGGCGCGATGATGGACCGCTACCGCTCCGACGAGCTGCTCGAGGCGGTCCAGCGCCTCGTCCCGATCGCCGAGGACGCCGGTCTATCGATGGCGACCATGGCCCTCGCCTGGTGCCTGCGCCAGGACAATCTCGCCTCGGTGATCATCGGCGCCTCACGCCCCGAGCAGGTGCATCACAACGCCGAAGCGGCCGGCGTGAAGCTCGATCAGCTCACCCTCGACGCGATCGACGAGGCCCTCGCCGACGTCGCCGTTACCGAGCCGCGGCTCGCGAACTTCGTGAAGGAGGGCGTGACGCACCGCTAGTCCGGTGCGGCGATCCGATCGAGCAGCTCGGCGAGCGCGCCGGGGTCCTCGACCATCGGGAAGTGGCCGCCGGGGATCTCGATCGGCTCGATGCCGAGCAGCTCGCGGGCCATGAACCTCTGCCAGGCGGGCTCGAAGAACTCGTCCTCGGCCGCGTAGATCAGCACGGTCGGGTTGTCCGGAGGGGCGCGGAGCGGATACGGCTCCTTCGGCATCGCCATCGGGCGCAAACCCTTCGCCAGCGCGCGGGCCGCCTCCGGCGGCAGGCGGCGAGTACATCGCCGCCGATCGCGGCGTCCTCGTCCCAGACGCTGGTGCCGTCCGGCCGGTTCGCCGGGAATGGAAAGCCCTTCCGGAAGGTGTCCGGCGCTCCCGGCGGCGGCTCGAACCCGCCCAGCCTGGGGCAGAGGTGAACGAGCACGGCGTCGGGCTCGGCCGCCGCGACCAGTGACGAGTACGTGGTCGCCTGTGAGTGGCCGACGATCACCACCGGGCCGTCGACGCCATCGAGCGCCTCAAGGGCGGGGCGGATTCGCTCCGCGTATCCCGCCTGGGGGTCGTGCAGCGGCAGATCCGGCGCCACGACGTCGTGGCCGCGCTCGGCCAGGCGCGGCACCAGCTGATCCCAGCACGAGGGCCCGTGCCAGGCGCCGTGGATCAAGCAGAAGGTCGCCACCTGGGGGCAGGTCTACCACGCCCTCGGCCCGGCGTCCGGTGGCAAAAGAAGAGCGGCCCCTTTGCGGGGCCGCTCTCCAAACGGTTCAGAAGCTTTGGGGCTCCCTAGGCGACGGGCTTCACGCCGGTCGCAGCCGGGCCCTTGGGGCCGGCCTCGGTCTCGTACTCGACCTTCGCGCCCTCCTCGAGCGAACGGTAGCCGTCGCCCTCGATCGAGCTGAAATGGACGAACACGTCGTTGGAGCCATCGTCGGGTGTGATGAACCCGTAGCCCTTGTCGTTGCTGAACCACTTGACGGTTCCGGTAGGCATCTCGCCTCCTCTTACCTGTGCTGCGAACGCGAGGAAGCAAGAGACTGCTGACAACGCGAGCGCTACGCACACCTTTGCCGGTATCACCGGCCTAACGCGCGGGACGGTAGCAGGACGGCGGACGGAACCGGCATTCAGTCGCGGGCGGCCGCGGTGGCGCCGCCGGTCGCGATCTGCTAACTCGAGCCGAGGCGGCAGAGCACCTGGTAGACCGAGGTGAAGTCGATCTCGAATCCGTTGCGGGCCGCCCGCAGGTAGAGGCGCCAGACGCGCAGGCGCTCGGGGCCGGCGATCTGCTCGGCCCGCTCGAGGTTCGCATCGAGGTTCCGGATCCAGTGCCGGAGCGTCTCGGCGTAGTCGGCGCCGAACTCCTCGACGTGGCGGGCGATGAACCCCGCCCGCTCCAGGGCGAGGATGACGCGGGAGACCTGCAGCGTCTCGCCGTCGGGGAAGACGTAGCGCTCCGAGAAGGGGCCGCCCTCGACGTTGCCGTGCTTGAGCCGGGAGATGCCGTGGTTGAGAAGGCGGCCACCGGGGCTGAGCATCGAGGCGAGCTGCTCGGCGTAGCGATCGATCTGCGCCTCGCCGACGTGCTCCACCATCCCGATCGAGGCGACCGCGTCGAAGCTCTCGCCGGCGAGCTCGCGATAGTCCTGGACCCGGATCTCGACGCGGTCGGCGAGGCCCGCGTCGGCGACCCGCCGCCGAGCGAGCTCCGCCTGCGGCTCCGACAGGGTGATCCCGACGGCCTCGACTCCGTAGCGCTGTGCGGCGTGGATCACGAAGCTGCCCCAGCCGCAGCCGACGTCGAGCACGCGCTCGCCCTGCCGCAGGCCGAGCTTGGTGCAGACCAGGTCGAGCTTCGCCTCCTGGGCCTGCTCGAGGGTGGGCGGACGATCACCTCCGGAGAAAAGTCCCTTCGGCGAGGGCACGCGCGAGAAGAAGGCGCAGGAGTAGGTCATCGTCCTGTCGAGGAAGAGCGAGAAGAACTCGTTGCCGACGTCGTAGTGGTGGCGGACGGCCTCGCGGTCGCGTTCCGAGGTGTGCTTGCGGCCGCGCAGGTGGAGCTCGGCCTTGGGTGGGGGCGGGGGCCGTCGCACCCCCGCGGCGCGGAGCGCGGCAGTGATCAGCCGGGCCTTGGTGGCCGCGCCGACGGGCGGCGGCTTCCACTCGTTGAGGACCCCGATCACGGCGTCCATGTCGTCGACCTCGATCTCGCCGGAGACGTAGGCGCGCCCGAGGCCGAGCTGGCCCGGGTGCCGCGACCGCGTAGGCCACCGCGTCCTTGGAGCGAGCCCGGAATGTCGGCCCGCCGCCGTTGGTGGAGGGGAGCTTCGATCCGTCCCAGAGCTCGATCGTGAACGGCCGCTCCGGGAAGGCGCGCTCGATCTCGTCGACCAATGGCTCAGTTGACATGTTTCGACCCTAGCGAGGCTGGAGATTCAGGTGGTGTTAGGGGTGCCGAATTCCTCACCACAGAGTTAGGAATTCCCGCTAGGGTCCCTCACCCCGGGACTCGAGACGAAACGGACAAGTCCGGAGCGGACTCGGTCAGGACCAATCAAAGGAGAAGAGATGTCGGACGTTGCTGGAGCGACGGCCACACCAACCGCTCCGTCGACCACCACGGCGCCCCCGAAGGCCTCGAAGCCTCGCAACCCCCTCGCGGACGCGATTCAGCCGGTCGAGCACGAGACCCGCGACCGGATCATCACCGGCGCGCTCACGGTCATCCCCTTCCTGATGCTGGGCTTCGTCGCCTGGCAGCTGGCGGGCAGCTGGCTGCGCTGGAGCGATCTGGTGGTCTTCGCCCTTCTCTACATCCCGACGGGCCTGGGGATCACGGTCGGCTTTCATCGACTTTTCACCCACCGGGCCTTCAAGACCGGGCCGCGAACTCGCGCGGTCCTCGCCGTGCTCGGCTCAGCCGCTGTTGAGGGCCCGATCATCTCCTGGGTCGCAGACCACCGGAAGCACCACGCCTTCTCCGACGAGGAAGGCGATCCGCACAGCCCCCACGTCGGCCACGGCGAGGGGGTCCTCGCCCAGTTCAAGGGCTTCTTCCACGCCCACCTCGGCTGGCTCTTCATCCACACCCAGCGCGGCTCCAAGAAACGCTTCGCGCCGGACCTACTGAAGGACCCGATCGTCAGCTACGTCGACCGGACCTTCCTGCTCTGGGCGGTGGCGGGGTTTCTCGCCGCCTTCTTCATCGGCTGGGCGATCGGCGGCACGGTCATGGCCGGCGTCACCGGGTTGCTCTGGGGAGGCGCCGTGCGAATGATGGTCCTGCACCACGTCACCTACTCGATCAACTCGCTCTGCCACATGTTCGGCAAGCGCGACTTCGAGACGACCGACGAGTCGCGCAACCTCGCCTGGCTCGCCCTGCCGACGCTCGGCGAGGCCTGGCACAACTCACACCACGCGTTCCCGACCTCGGCGGTCCACGGGCTGAAGCGCACCCAGCTCGATCCCTCCGCCGCGGTGATCTGGTCGCTGGAGAAGCTCGGCCTCGCCTGGGACGTGGTGCGGATCGCGCCGGAGCGCCAGGCCGCCAAGGCAGCCGCCTGAGCGAACACAGCCGCCTGGGCGAATAGGGTGCGCGCCGTGTCTCGGCGTCCGGCACCTCTCCTCCTGGCTGCCTGCGCCTCCGTGATCGTGGCGTTCGCGCTCGTCGCCTGCGGGGGAGGGGACGACAACGACAAGGTCGGCAACGTGCAGGCGGTCGACGCGAACTGCGGCGACGTCCAGTACTCGGGCAGCGGTGAGGCGTCGAAGCTGGTCGTCTCGGACCTGCCGCTGCAGGGCGACTCCGCCGAGCGCTCCAAGCAGATGAACGACGCGATCGTCCAGGAGCTGGCGCGCAAGGGCTGGCAGGCCGGCCCGAAGACCCAGCTCGCCTTCCAGGCCTGCGACGACTCGATCGCCTCGACCGGCGAGTGGGACGAGGCGACCTGCCGCTCGAACGCCCAGGCCTACGCCGGCAACACCGACGTGATCGGGGTGATCGGCACCTACAACTCCGGCTGCGCCGCGATCGAGATCCCGATCCTGAACCGGGCCCCGGGGGGCGGCGTGCCGATGGTCTCACCCGGCAACACCTTCGTCTGCCTGACCGAGCCGAGCCCGACGCTCTGCAAGAAGGACGAGCCCGACGTCTACTACCCGGGCGGCCAGCGCAACTACGCGCGAGTGGTCCCGAACGACGCGGTTCAGGGCGCCGGCCTGGCGAGCTTCGCCAACGAGCGCGGGATCAAGAAGCCCTTCGTCCTGATCGCGAGCGACGACCCCACCAGCGAGGGACAGGGCCGGACCTTCCTCGGGGCGGCGAGGTCCCTCGGCATGACCGTAGCCGGCGTCGAGCACTACGACCAGAAGGCGAGCGGCTACTCGGAGCTGATGCAGAAGGTGAAGTCCTCCGGAGCCGACGCCGTGGTCCTCGGCGCGATCCTGGAGGAGAACGGGGCGCAGCTGATCAAGGACAAGGTCGCGGCGCTCGGGCCGAACGACGGCCCGGTCAAGCTGTTCGCCTTCGACGGCTTCGCCCAGCAGTCGACGATCGACCAGGCGGGCCCCGCGAGCGCCGGGATGTACGCCAGCCTGCCCGGCAAGTCCCCGGACAGCCTGACCGGCGCCGGAGCGGATTTCGTCGACCAGGTCAAGGCGCAGATCGGGGACAAGCCCCTCGAGTTCTTCGCCCCCTACGCGGGTGAGGCCGCCGAGGTCCTGGTCGGGGCGATCGAGCGCGGCGAGACCCGCAGCGGGACCATCGCCGAGCTCTTCCAGACCCGGATCGAGGACGGGATCACGGGCAGCTTCGCGATCACCCCCAGCGGCGACCCGGCCCATCCACCGATCAGCATCCAGCGGGCCGCCGAGACCTTCGCGCTCGCCAAGACGCTGGTCCCGGCGCCGCAGCAGGTCAGCGCCGCCCGCGGCGGCTGACGCAAGCGAAATCCCTCAGGCGGCTTCGGTCTGCGCCTGCGGGAGGGGCGGAGGCGCGTCGGCGCGAACCGCCGGCTGCTCCCCGCGGCGCACCCGGCGGCGCACCTTGACGTGCTCAGCCAGTACGTAGGAGCCGACCACCAGGACGCCGGCGAGGATCTGCGCCCCGATCGTCTCCCAGTACGGGTAGACCTCGAACCAGGTGCCCAGCCAGGCCGGCACGCTGAACGGCGTCGGGTGGCTCGGGATCCAGCCGAGGTCCATGAAGGAGAGCGCGGTGCCGCCGATCATCACCATCAAGACGACGGCGACCATCGCGCCGGTCAGGATCAGCATCCTGCGGTAGGGCAGCTTGCGGTGAAGCCAGAAGGTGAGGACGCCGACCACCGCGGTGCCGGCGAGCCCGATCGCGACGCCCTCGAGCACGGTCGATGTCCCGTTCTGCAGCTGCAGGTTCTGGAGGAAGAGAACGACCTCGAATCCTTCGCGATAGACGGTCGTGAAGCCGAGCGCGACCAGCCCGATCACCGCGGCGAGCCCCGTTTGGCCGAGGAGCTTCTGGCGGCGCCGGTGATGATGGCCGATCCAGTCCGTCCAGTAGACCCGGTGGACGAACCAGTTGAGGACCACCAGCAGGACGACGATCGCGATGAAGCCGGTGATCGCCTCAAGCTTGGGCCCGAGTGGCGAGGCGGCGTCCAGCACCGCCTGCACCACGAACCAGGTGACGATCGTGGCAGCGAACGAGATCGCCGCCCCGGCCACGACCGGGCGACGCTTCGACCTATCCGCGCCGAGGAAGCTGGCAGTGACCGCGGCGAAGATCAGGATCGCCTCGAGTCCCTCGCGGAAAACGATCATGCCCGAGTTGAAGACGGCCGTCCCGTGGTTCATCGGCTGCTCGGTCGGGTCGGCGGGGCCGGTGTCGGCGGTGGCCATCAGGTAGACCAGCCCGCTGAGGAGGGCGAGGCCGCTCAGCCACCAGGCGAGGCGGGTATGGGCGCCGCTGTCGCTCTTGGACTGCACGCGTTAGGGCAACCTAACACAGATTGACTTAGGGCTCCCTAACCTGATGATGCGCTATGCTAATTAGCGGTGCAAACTACTTCGATACCCGAGATCACAGAGGAGCTCGCCCCGCGCCTGCGCTGGGCGATTACCCGCATGGCCCGCCGTCTACGCCAGGAGGCGGGCACCGACCTTGGTCCTTCGCAGGTCGCGGCCCTCGCGACGATGGAGCGCCACGGCCCGCTCTCGCCCAGCGAGCTCGCCGAGCTGGAGCGGATCAAGCGCCCCACCGCCACCCGGATCGTCCGCCACCTGGAGGAGGGCGGCCTGGTCGAGCGGGTCAAGGACCCGGCTGACGGACGCGCCTCGATCCTGAGCGTCACGGCCGCCGGCCGGACCCACCTGCGCCGCCTCCGTGCGCGCAAGACCGCCTACCTGGCGTCGCGGCTCGGCAAGCTGGACGCCGAGGACCGCCGCACTCTGGAGCGTGCCGCCGAGCTGCTGGAGGGGATGCTCGAGTGACCGAGGCCCTCGGACGCTCCTTCGCGAGCCTTTCCATCCCGAACTTCCGCCGCTACTTCACCGGACAGCTCGTCTCGCTGTCCGGCAACTGGATGCAGATGATCGCCGAGATGTGGCTGATCCTCTCGCTCACCGGCAGCGGCCTGGCGGTCGGAGCGCACCACCGCGCTCCAGTTCCTGCCGATGCTGATCTTCGGCGCCTGGGGCGGCCTGATCGCCGACCGGGTGCCGAAGCGGCGCCTGCTCCTGCTCACCCAGGGGCTCCACATGATCGCCCCGCTCGCCATGCTCACCCTCGCCCTCGACGGGGTGCTCGTGCCGTGGATGGTCTTCGCCCTCGTCTTCCTGCGCGGCTGTGTCAACGCCGTCGACTACCCGACCAGGCAGGCGTTCGTGATGGAGATGGTCGGCGGCGACCGGATCGTGAACGCGGTCAGCCTGAACAGCGTCCTCGTCCACAGCGCCCGGGTGATCGGCCCGGCGTTCGCCGGCGTGCTGATCGCGACGATCGGCGTAGAGCCCTGCTTCGCGCTCAACGCCGCCAGCTTCGCCTTCATGATCTGGGTGCTCGCCGGCCTGGACACCGAGCTGCTGCGGCCGGCCGAGATGGCGACGCGTGAGCGGGGGGCGGTGCGCGCCGGCCTGCGCTACGTCCGGCGCAGCCCGGAGCTCTGGATCCCGCTGGGGCTGATGGCGATCGTGGGGACCCTGGGCTACAACTTCCAGGCCGTCCTGCCGCTGCTCGCCGACTTCACCTTCCACGGCGGCCCCTCGACCTACGCTGCGCTGGTCGCCGCGATGGGCCTCGGGGCGATCGTCGGCGCGCTGATCAACGGCGCCCGCGAGTCCGTGACCCCGGCGCTGCTGGTCGGCGCCGCGATCGTCTTCGGGCTGCTCTCGCTGCTCGCCGCCGGCGCACCGACGCTGGCGCTCGAGGTCGCCGCTCTGGCGCCGCTCGGTGCCGCGACGGTGACCCTCGCGGCGAGCGTCAACTCCTCGCTCCAGCTCGCCTCGGAGCCGAGCATGCGCGGCCGGGTGATGGCGCTCTACTCGATCGTCTTCCTCGGCTCGACGCCGATCGGCGGGCCGCTCTCGGGCTGGCTCTCGCAGGCGGTCGACCCGCGCGCGGCGCTGGTGATGGCGGGCATCGCGGCGATCGTCGGCGGGCTGCTCGCCAGGGTCGCATTCGACCGGGTGGCCCGCATCCCGGCTGACGCGACGCCCGAGCCGGCATAGCCGGACCGTCCCAGGCGGCCAACAGCACCGCGCGGAAAATTACGGATGCCAGAGGCGCGCGTCGAGGACTAGAGTCCGCCGCCGTGGCGGACTTCTCCGAGCTCTCCATCCGCGGCCGGATCGCGACCTCGAGCGACTCCGACTGGGACGAGGCCCGCCAGGCCTGGAACCTGGCCGCGGACCAGCGCCCGGAGGCCGTCGCCCTGGTGGAGAGCGCCGACGACGTCTCCAAGGTGATCCGCTTCGCCGGCGAGAACGGCCTCAAGGTGACAGGGCAGGGGACCGGCCACGGGGCGATGTCACTCGGGTCGCTCGACGGCGTGATCCTGATCAAGACCGAGCGCATGCGCGACGTGGCCATCGAGAGCGACAAGGCGCGAGCCGAGGCCGGCGCGCGCGCGGAGGACGTCGCCGGGGCGGCGAGCGCGCGGGGCATGAGCTCGATGCCGGGGACCTCGCCCAACGTCGGGGTGGCGGGCTACACGCTCGGCGGCGGTCTCGAGCTGGTTCGGCCGCAAGCACGGCTGGGCCTGCAACAGGGTGAGCGCGATCGAGCTGGTCAGCGCCGACGGCGAGCCGCGCACGGTGGACTCGGCGAGTGACCCCGAACTCTTCTGGGCGCTGCGCGGCGGGGGCGGCGGGTACGCGATCGTCACCGCGCTGCACGTCGAGCTGCTGCCGATCGCCGAGGCCTATGCGGGATCACTGCTGCTGCCGGCCGAGCTGACGCACGAGGCCCTGCACGTCTATCGCGAATGGGCCGCCCGCGTTCCGGAGGAGGTGGGCAGCATCGTGCGGATGATGAACCTGCCGCCGATTCCCGACGTCCCCGAGGTGATCCGCGGCAAGAAGTTCCTGCAGATCGCGGCGACCTGCATCGGAAGCAGGGAGGAGGGGGAGACCGCGATCGGGCCGCTGCGGAAGATCGGCGAGCCGTTGATGGACACCTTCGACCAGATTCCGGCCACCGGCCTCACCCGGATCGCGATGGATCCCGAGCCGCCCGTGCCGGGCCTCGGTCACCACTCCGTGCTCAGCGAGCTCACCGACGAGGCGATCGATGCGTTCTACGAGGCAGCCGGCCCCGAGTCGGACTCACCGCTCCTGCTCGCGGAACTGCGCCACCTGGGCGGCGCGCTCGCGCGGCCTGCCGACAACGGCGGCGCTCTCGACAAGCTCGACGGCGAGTTCGTGATGTTCGGGATCGGGATGTTGATGGACCCGGCGATGAAGGACCCGATCGAGGGACAACTCGACAAGCTCGCCGACGCGTTGAAGCCCTGGACCGCGGAGGGCGGCTACTTCAACTACGCGGAGCGGCCCTGTGACGTCGATGCGATCCTGCCGGCGAAGACCTGCCAGCGCCTTGCGCATGTGAAGCGCAGCTGGGACCCGGACGAGATCATCCGGGCGAACCACGCGGTCGCGCTGGCTACGGCGTAGTCCCTTCCGGGGCGAACCTCTGTCGGCGCGGCGAGCGCGCCCCGACGATCTGCCCCCACTCGGAGTCCTCGATCAGGCCCGGCTCGGTGGTGTCGAGCCAGTCCAGCAGCGCGTCGGCGAGACCCTGCGGATCCTCCAGGTTCGGGAAGTGAGCCGCCCTGGGCAGCGTGACGAAACGGCTGTTGGGGATCAGCTCGTGGGCCGCGAGGCCGTGGGCCATCGGAATCGTGTTGTCGCGCTCGCCCCAGACGATCAGCGTGGGCAGCTCGCCGAGCAGATAGAGGCGGTCGATCGCGCTGACGTGCTGGCCGCGGACGTCGATCACCGCGCGCAGGGTGTGGATGAACGCCCGCCGCGCCGCCGCCTCCTCGAGCGGCTTCATCGCCCGCGCCACGGCCTGGAGGTAGACGCCCTTGCGGCTGCCGCGGGCCCTCATCCGCTCGCCCGCGCGGTCGAGACCCTCGCGTACGCGCCGGTTGGCGACCAGCCAGATCCCGGCGGCGGCGCCCGGCAGGGCGGCGCCGCGGAGCAGCGGGCTGACATCGTGGCCGAGTCCCCCGCTCGAGATCAGGGCAAGGCGCTCGACCCGCTGGGGGAACTGGTAGAAGAACTGCATCGCGATGCCGCCGCCGAGCGAGTGGCCGACGACGGTGGCGCGATCGATCCCGATGGTCGTCAGCAGGTCGCGGATGCTGCAGGCGTGGGCGCCGAGGGAGTAGTCGCCGCGGACCGCCGCCGAGTCGCCGTGGCCGAGCAGATCGGGCGCGACCACCGTGTAGCGGTCGGCGAGGCGCAGCGCCACCTCCTCCCAGTGCTTGGAGGAGTTGACCATCCCGTGGATCAGGACGACCGGCGGCCCGTCGCCGGCGATCCGGTAGATCACCCGGTGGCCGTGCAGCTCGATCTCCCACTCGTCGAACAGAAGAGCTGACGAGGGAGTCGGCACCAAATGGACCCTAGACGAAGACCGACCGCCATCCATGGCGGCCGGTCTTTACAAATAGGCCCCGTCAGGACGGGCAGGGGTACGTCTCGGGGGCCTTACTTGGGGGGTATGTAGTGGAACCAGGCGACGGGAGGCGCCTTGCGGCAAACGCCTGGATTCCTATGAGCCGAGAGGAAGTGTTGGGCGTCCGGCCCAGCACCGATTCTCCCGACCGAGTGAGTATCGATCCCCCATCGTTTTTAGGCAATACCGAAAACTTGGGTGATTGGACCTATTGCTACCGGATGGCCCAGGGCCGGATCACGCGGGCGCCATTGCGGCCGAGAGCGCCGAGCCGTGCAGGATGTCGAGCTCCGAGACCTCGATCTCCTTGATCTTGAATGCCCGCATGACCTGAACGAGGATCACGGTGCCGGCGACGATCGTCGGGGCTCGGCCGGGATGCAGGCCGGGCACCCGCAGCCGCTCGGCGAGCGGCAGCGCGGAGAGCCGGCTCAGCATCCGCTGGATCTTCTGCATGCCGAGGCGGTAACCGTGCACCCGGCCCGGGTCGTAGGGCTCGAGCTCCTGGTCGATCGCGGCGAGCGAGGTGGGGGTGCCGGCGACTGCGATCGCCCGGCTCGCCCTCAGCCTGGGGTCGGCGGCGATCGCCCCGTCGATCAGGCTGCGGATCTCGTCGGCGAGGTCCTCGAGCTCATGCGGGTCGGGCGGGTCCGAGGACAGGTGGCGCTCCGACTGGCGGATCGTGCCCGCCTGGAGGGAGGTGTGGGAGCCGACCCGGGTGCCGGAGCCGACGATCAGCTCGGTGGAGCCGCCGCCAATGTCGAAGACGAGCGTCGAGCCCTGCGCGGGCCGTTGTGCGGTGGCGCCGAGGTAGGTCAGATTGGCCTCCTCCTCGCCGGTGAGCAGCCGGGCGTCGAGCCCGAAACGCTCACGAAGCTCCGCGACGAACGCCTCACCGTTGACGGCGTCGCGGACGGCGCTGGTGGCGATCACCATGATCCGCTCCGCCCCCATCTCCTCGTAGCGTGACTTGTAGTCGGCGACCACGGTGCAGACGTCATCGATGGCGTCGCCGCAGATCAGCCCGCTGTGGTCGACGCCGCGGCCCATGTTGGTGACGGTGGTGCGTCGCTCGACCTCGGTGACGCGGGTTCCCTCGACGTCGCCGATCAGCAGCCTGGTTGAGTTGGTGCCGATGTCGACTACGGCGACCCGCACGGCGGCATCCATTCCCTCCGATCCCCGGTCACGGCGAGCCATCCTAGCTCCGAGAGAGGCATCGCGCATGGTTCTCCCCCTTGCGGATTCCTTCGGAGGCGAGCTAAATCGTCGGACCGACGCGGGATGGAGCAGTCTGGTAGCTCGTCGGCCTCATAACCCGAAGGTCGCGGGTTCGAATCCCGCCCCCGCTACTAGCCAAGGGCCCTCGAAAGAGGGCCCTTGGTGTCACTAAAAGACCTGCAAGCATCGCCTTTCGTTTGAGCCAGACCTCTGCGAACGCGGGACTACGAGATCGAACGCCTTCCAGTGGCGCGCGGCTGACGTAGAGGCGCAGACCTCGCTTTCGCTTGGCGCGAGGAGCGAGCGCCTGCTCAAGCCGCTGCTTTCCATGCTAAGCGGATAGCTGCTTATCGTCCAAAGCACTACTCCGACAGCCCGGCGGCTTCGAGGGCTTCTTGACCATCTTCGAACCACTCAGCCCGAGCGAACATTCCGTCTCGGAAGGTGAAGACGACCCAGTAGTCGTATTCCACCTCGACGCCGCTCGACTTGCCCCGCAGTTCTCGACGCATGCGAGCAGCGACCCGGTCGCCGCCATCAGTCACCTCGTCCAGCTCATAGGTGCCCGGCTCCCACGGCTCCTCGGCGGCCAGAAAGAAGTCCCAGACCTTCTCGCGT